>CAVZMB010000011.1:0-773621 GCA_963776255.1 uncultured Actinomycetota bacterium
TGCTGCTCGGCCAAGACGTAGTGATCGGCGGTGACGCTGCCGTCGACGACCACGTCCCCGAGCCCGGGAACGGCGTCGACGACCATCTCGGTCCGGCGACCGGTGATCGGGTTCGCGGTGAACAACACCCCGGCGGCGGCCGGGTCGACCATCCGCTGGACCAGCACACCCATTCGCACCGGGCCGTCGGCGGCGCCGGTGGCCTTGCGGTAGGCCACCGCGCGCGGCTTTCGAGGCCCAGCACCGCTGCACCGCGTCGATCAACTCCTCGGCGCCGCGGACGTTCAGGAACGTGTCGTGCTGGCCCGCGAAGCTGGCTTTCGCCGAATCCTCCGCCCTCGCGCTGGACCGCACGGCGACCGCACCCGCCCCGAGCCGCTGGTAGGCGTGCAGGATCTCGTCGCGCAGCTCCGCTCGCCGAGCCCGCCGGACGCCAGCGCTGCGTCGTAGGCGGCGGTCGTGACGCAGAACCCCTCGGTACCCGCTCCCCGGCCCTGATCATCCGGGCCAGGCCGGCCGCCTTCCCGCCGACCAACCCGATCCAGCCGTCGTCCACCTCAGCGAGTCCGACGACGCCGACCGCGGCACGCCGCATGTCCATGGGCGGATTAGCAGGGGTGCGGGCCACTGGTGCGCTCCGATCGGGACGGACCGACAGAACGCCGACCAGACTTCCCGGCACACCGCAAGCGACGGTACTCCGGTCCGCGCCACCGTCAACGCAGATCTGGCGCGACCGAGGTACACCCGTCCCGGGGTGCCGAAACGTCCTGGCGTGCGGGACTGTCCGAGCTGTAACGTGCTGCGTTAGGTGCGCCGGGAAGCCTGGTCGGCATTCGTACGTCGCCGTCCAGGAGAGGTGCGCAATGTCCGCTACCCCGATGCCTGCTACCCCTATCCCCCTCGCCTGCTACCCCCTCGCCTGGTACCCCTCGCGCGGCCGCCGCGTTCCGCCGCCGGACGTCGTGGTGGAGTGCGTCGGACTGACCAAGCGGTTCGGGAGAACCGTCGCGGTGTCGGACCTGTCGTTGTCGGTGCAGCCGGTGAGGTGTTCGGGTTCCTGGGGCCGAACGGCGCCGGGAAGTCGACGACGATCCGGATGCTGCTCGGTCTGATCCGGCCGACTCCGGCATCGCGGCCGTCCTCTCATCGACGCGCGCCGACGTCGACGCGCGCACCGGCACGTCGCCTACGTGCCGGCCGATGTGGTGCTGTGGCCGTTCTGACCGGGCGGAGATCCTGGAGCTGATGGCCGGATCGGGCCCGGGCCGGATCTGGCCTACCGCACCGAGTTGGTGCGGCGGTTCGAGCTCGACCTCGACAAGCCGGCCCGGACCTACTCGACGGGCAACCGGCAGAAGGTCGCGCTGGTGGCGGCGTTCGCGACCCGGGCCCCGCTGCTGGTGCTGGACGAGCCGACCAGCGGGCTGGACCCGTTGATGGAGCGGGAGTTCCGGAGCTGCGTCGCCGAGGCCCGCGACCGGGGCCAGACGGTGTTCCTGAGCTCGCACCAGCTCGGCGAGGTGGAGGCGGTGTGCGACCGGGTCGGGATCCTGCGCGCCGGCCGGCTGGTGGAGGTGGCCCGGATCGCGGAGCTGCGCCGGCTGCGCCGGACCGAGGTGGAGGTGTCGTTGGCCGGGCCGCCCCGGTACTGGCCGGCGTGCCGGGCGTGTCCGGGGTCGAGCGGCTCGGCGCCGTCCCGGCTGCGGTTCTCCCTGTCCGGGTCGCCGACGCGGCGCTTGCGCGCCCTCGCCGCGGCCGACGTGACCGCGCCTGGAGGTGCGGGAACCGACCCTGGAGGAGATCTTCCTGGAGTACTACGGCGAGGCCGACGGCGGACCGATCCCGTGGCCCGCCCGGGCCGGGCGCGCGCGGTGACCGCCGGCACGCTCGACGGGTCCGCCGGTGTCGCCGTGCCGATACCGGGCGCTCCGGACCGGCGCTGACCCGCCTCACGGTCCGCCAGACCCGCCGCGGATCCTGGTCGTCCTCGCCGTGGCCGCCGGAATGACCGCGCTGGTGGCCGGCCAGTACCAGAGCACCGTCGCGGGCGTGCTCGACACACCCGCGGTGCAGGCGCTGGCGGCCAGACCCGGCCATCCGGGTCCTGTTCGGCCCGCCCGTCGCGCTGGACGATCCCGGCGGCTTCACCGTGTGGCGCACCGGCACCCCGGTCGCGGTGCTGGTCGCGGTGTGGGCGCTGCTGGCCGCCACCCGGATCACCCGCGGGGAGGAGGAGGCCGGCCGCTGGGACCTGCTGCTGGCGGGTCGGACCGGCGCGCCCGCGATCCTGGCCCGGCATCCTGCTCGTGCTGGCCGCCGCGGTGCTGATCGTCGGGGCCGCGGTCGGGGCGGCGCTGGTGCTCACCGGCACCACCCCGAGCCGGGTCGATGCTGCACGCCGCCGGCGTTGCCGGGCTGGGGCTGGGCTTCGCCGCGCTGGGCGGCCTCACCGCGCAGGTGCTGCCCGACCGCGCGGCCGCCACCGGGGCCTCGGTCGCGGTGCTCGGCGGCCGCCTGCTGGCGCGGATGGTCGCCGACGGCGTCGACGCGCTGGGCTGGCTGCGGTGGGCGACCCCGTTCGGGCTGCTCGCCGAGACCCGCCCGTACGCCGGCGATCACCCGGCTCCATTGCTGCCGCTCGCCGCGGCCGCTGGTCGTGTTCGGCGCCGCCGCCGTCTCGCCGCCCGCCGCGCGACGCGGGCGAGGGCCTGCTGCCGGTACGGAGCACGCCGACCGCGGACCTTCCTGCTCGGTTCGGTGGTCGGCTTCGCGCTGCGCCGGGCCGTGGGCCCGTTGGTCGGGTGGACGCTCGGGGTGGCCGCCTTCTGCCTGCTCGTCGGGATGCTCGCCAGGTCGGTCACCCAGTTCCTCGGCGAGAACCCGCGGTTCACCGAGCTCGCCGCTGCCGCCGGGCTCGCTGGCCTCGGCTCGGTGGCCGGCTACGCCGCCGCGATGTTCGGCCTGCTCAGCATCCCGACCGGCTGCTACGCGGCGGTCCGGCTCGCCGCCACGGCGGCGGACGAGACCAGCGGGCGAGTCGTCCTGCTCGCCGCGCAGCCGGTGTCCCGGGCCCGGATCGCCGCGGCGGAGATCATCGTCGCCGGCACCGGCGTCGTCGTCGTGCTCACCGCCGGCGCACTGGCCACCTGGGCCGGCACCGCCACGGTCGGCGCCCCGCTCACGGTCGGGCGACGCGGTCGCCGGGGCGTTCAACGCGCTGCCCGTCGCCCTGCTGTGCGTCGGCGCGGCGATGCTGGCCTGGGGGGTGCGGCCCGTGCACGTCGCGGCCGTCGGATCGCTGCCGGTGGTTGGGGGCTTCCTGCTCCGGGTGCTCGCGCCGAGCCTCGACGCCCCCGCCTGGGTCGGCCAGCTGTCCCCCTACGCACACCTGGCACCGGTGCCCTACAGCCCGCCGGACTGGGCGGCGACCGCGACGCTGACCGGCATGGCCGTCGCATTGGCCGCGGCCGGCGTGCTCTGCTACACCCGCCGCGACCTGTCCGTCTGAACCCGAGCCACGAGCGGACGGCGTGCCGCCCATCGCCGAAACGTGAACACCAGTCCCGCACGGCGGCCGGTGGTGGGTAATGCGCGCTCGCCGGTCGGGCCGCGACGGGTCGCGCTGGGGCGGTGGCCAGGCTACGCGGCGGGTAGGGCGAGCGGCGGCGGGAACTGGGCGGCGCTGGGCTGGTGGCTGGCCCGGACGGCGGCTACGGCGTCGGCCCATCGGGTGTCGAGGGCGGCCAGGAGTCGGGTCTCGATCTCGGTGGCGACGTGGCTGTAAATCTCGTCGATCTTGTCGGGGGAGGATGTGGCCAGGATCCGAACCTGCACGCTCATCCCGTCAACCATGATCATCGGGGGCCGCCCGGCGCGGGCTCGGCCCATGCGGTCCGTCCCGGCCGTAGGAGCCGGGTTGGGGGCCCGTTGGCGCCCTATTGGGCGCCGTTCGGCCCGCCAGCGCCGCGTCAGCGCGTCGGGGACGGTCGGGCAGGCCAGGACATGGCCCGATCGATGGCGGCGATCTAACGCGACCCCTTGACCCGGGGTCAGTCGGCGACGTCGCTCCATGTTCGCTCCATGTTCGTAATTTTGATCTTGAAATTGGAGTGCGCAAGTAGTCATCGCAGAGCATGATTTGGCGCCAACACATCCACTGAGCTGCAGATATTCAGATCAAAATGATCTTCACTGGTGGGTGGAGCTGAGGGGATTCGAACCCCTGACCCCTTGACTGCCAGGTATGTCATGGCGGTCTTGGTTCATGTGTAGGGCTTGCGGGGTTCGTCCTGGCCGTCGATGAATCGGCCGACCGTGGCTCAGGACCGACCAGAGCGCCTGGGCAAGCGCGAGCCGGGGATCTCTGCGGCCTTACGGTCTGACGCGGCGACCCACGCGGCGTAGACGCGGAGCGTTGTGGCTCCTCCGCCGCCGTGCCCCAGGCGGCCGGCGACGGTTCGCAGGTCTACGCCGGCTGTCAGCAGCTCCGTCGCGGAGTAGTGCCGCAGGGCGTGAAGGTGAGTGTCGATGCCGAGCCGCCTGGCCAGGTTGCGGTAGCGGCTCGACACGGAGTGCGGCGAGCAGGGGTTCTCGGGGTCGAACTCGCGGACGCCCGAGAAGACGTACATGTCCTCGGTCAGCTCAACACCCAGCTCAGCGAGCCGCTCCCTGCACCGCTCCTTGTGCTCGCGGAGCAGCGCGACAGTTTCGGTGTCCAGAGCGATGCGGCGTACTTGATGCGTCTTGGTGTCCTTCTCGACGCCGACGCCACGCCGTAGCCGATAACTTCGGCGCACATCGACCGATCCCTCGTCAAGGTCGACCCTGGACCACCGCAGCGCGCAGACCTCTCCTCGCCGAATTCCGGTCGTCATCACCAGCCATACGAGGGTGCCCCAGTCGTCGTCAACAGCGAAGGCGCCATCGACGAGCCGCGCGGCCTCGGATGGCGATGGCGGGTCGGGCTGTGGTGGCCTCTGCTTCGGCCGCTGCGCGCCCCGCGCAGGGTTCGTAGTGATCCAGTCCCAGCGCACCGCGGTGCTCAGTGCGCCGCTGATGACCGCGTGAATCTGGCGGACGGTCGAGGCAGCCATCGGCCTGCACTCGTGAAGGCAGCACTTCGCAGAAACGCAATCGTGCTCGCCCTCGACGCGATGCTCGACGGACGGGCCGCCAGCGCATCGAGCCCGGCATCGGCGCAGCTCCGCGTAGAAGGTCTCAAGCGTCCGCGTAGTCAGCTTCGAGATCGAGACGTCGCCGAGCGTGGGTCGGATTGTCCGCTCGATGTAGCCGACGTAGGTATCGCGAGTGCTGTCCTCCAGCTCGACGGTTCGCAGCCATTCGTCGAGCGTGTAGCCGAGCGTCACGCTCGTCTGGGTGGAGCGCTGGCCGTCCACCTGCGTCTGCAGCCGCGCGAGCACCTTTTCGGCCTCGCGGCGAGCAGCGCGATCGGTGCCCTTAACCGACGCAGACAGGTAGCGATCCCGGCCGGTCACTGGGTCGACCCCGGCGTACGCCCGGACTTGCAGGGAGCCGCCTCTCGCCCGGATGCTGCCCCGCCTGCGGTCTCGCTGGGAGCTGTCTACGCTGGTCACACGGATATGGTAGGCAGAAGTTCATGGACAGAGCCATGGACGAACGCACGGAGATGATCCGCTAAAACGATCACCCCTCGTACCGAAGATGCAGGTCAAAGGGGTGGTGGCAGGTCCAGGATTCGAACCTGGGTAGGCTACAGCCGACGGATTTACAGTCCGCTCCCTTTGGCCGCTCGGGCAACCTGCCGGGTGCGCGTCGGGTGTGCCGAGCGCACCGACGAGGATACGGCAGCGGGGCACCCAGCCCGCAGTGGGATCAACTGGGACGGCTCAGCCGGACAACAAGGAGACAACGTGGCCGACCCGTCCTTTGACGTGGTGAGCAAGGTCGACCGTCAGGAAGTGGACAACGCGCTGAACCAGGCAGCGAAGGAGCTCTCCCAGCGCTTCGACTTCCGCGGCACCGGCGCCCGGATCGGGTGGTCCGGCGACGCCGCCGTGACGATCGAGGCCGAGACCGAGGACCGTTGCCGCGCGGCGGTCGAGGTGTTCAAGGAGAAGCTGATCAGGCGCAGCATCTCGCTCAAGGCCTTCGACGTGGGCGAGCCGACGCCGAGCGGGAAGGTTCACAAGGTCACCGGCACGATGGTGCAGGGCATCAGCTCGGAGAAGGCGAAAGAGATCGCCAAGACCATCCGGGACGAGAAGCTCAAGGGTGTGCAGGCCCAGATCCAGGGCGACCAGCTGCGCGTCTCCGGCAAGAAGAAGGACGACCTGCAGCGCGTCATCGGGCTGCTCAAGGGCAAGGACTTCGGGATAGCGCTGCAGTTCGTCAACTACAGGTGAACCGGCGACCCCCTGACCCTCAGACCAGCGACACACAGCGAAGATCGGCCCTGTGCGGCACAACGTGGGCACAACTCACGACGAAACTCCCTCGTTCGGAGCAGCGCCGAGAGCAGCGTCGACGAGCGCCCGTGTGCGGTCGACCTGGTCCGGCCAGAGCCCTACATAGGTGTTCAGGGTGATCATCGGCGTCGAGTGACCCAACGCCGTCTGCACGGTTTTCACCGACACGCCGGAGAAGATCAGTAGCGTCGCGAAGTAGTGCCGCAGGGCGTGGAACCCGGTGCCCTCGGGCAGCTTGGCCGCGTCCCGTCCGGGCTTCCAGATGTGCGACCAGCTTGCGCGATGGATCGGCGCCCCCTGCGCGGTGGTGAACAGCAGTCTGGCCGCCCGGGTACGGACGTCGCGCGGGTCGCTGTGGTCCTCGATCTCAACCGGCCGCGGCAGGTACCGCTCGATGTGCCGCGCGAGCGCATCCGCGGTGACCTGTGGCAGCTCGACCGTGCGCCGGCTCGCGCGGATCTTCGGCGGCCCGATGTACGGGCGCCGCCCGGACTGCACGACCAGCTGCCGCACAACACGAATCTCTCGGCGCAAGAAGTCGACGTTACGACCTGCACGTTCTTCCAGACCAGCATCGAGTTCCGGCCCACCCTGCAGGCCCTGCACGACCACGCCACCGCACACGGCCAGACCGGCCGGCAGGAGCTCTTCGCCGACCTGCTCAACCACCTCGACCATGCACCAGCATCATGATCACCTTGACACGGATCACGCGCATAATGCCGATGTGAGGATGTTGGTGCAACCTCGGCTCCGATCGTGTTGTCTCATCGACGTGATGACGATTGCTGTTCGCCGGGGGGTACTGCTGGACGCTCCGGACTGCACGGTCAGCGAGCCGCCGAGGAGCATCCACGGCTGATCGCCCTGGTTGGTCCAGTCGCCCTGGCCGACCCGGGTGAAGGGGTTCCCGTTACCCGGTACCGGGGATGCCCGGAGGCGGTGACGGAAAGGCGCGGGCGAAGCAGCACGCTTGAGGTCGTCCGGGAACCATGTTCAGCGCAGGAGCAACCATGCCAACCTCAAGCACCCATGCACCACCAGTCCTGTTCGCATCCCGATCGCGCTGGCTCGGCCAGGCAGCCGTCGGGATCGCGGTCCTGGTCCTTGCGACCGCCTGCGGAAGCAGCTCAGGAACGCGGGTCGTCGTCACCCGGAGCCGGCCCGAGCGGCGGCCTGGCGACGACGTCTACCTCCGTGGCACGATCCTCACCGACGGTGCCGGTAAGTCCATGTACAGCTTCGCCGCAGACGCCAAGGGCGTGTCGAACTGCTCGGGGCAATGTGCGAGCTACTGGCCGCCGGTGCCGGTGACCGGATCCGTCCCGAAGGACCCCCAGGGAGTGACTGCCAAGCTCGGTGAGCTGACCCGCGACGACGGAACGACGCAGCTGCCCGTCGATGGTATGCCGATGTACACCTACGTCGGCGACAGCGCCAAGGGAGACACGAACGGGCAGGGCCTCAACCAGTCCGGCGGGCTCTGGTGGCTCGTCGCGACCAACGGCTCCTCTATCACGGACGGTGCGCCCGCGTCGTAGGCGCAGTCATGGCCATGTCCTCGGAGAGGTCCTACCACCTCGAACTCCAAGAAGGAATCATGAGTACAGACACCACGACCCCCGGCACCGTCACCATCGGCGGCGACCTCACCGTCGGGAACGTCGGCTACGGCGCGATGCAACTCACCGGCCCGAAGGTCTGGGGTGAGTACCCCGACCACGACAAGGGCATCGCCCTGCTGCGCGAGGTCGTCGCCGAAGGCGTCACGTTCATCGACACCGCCGACGTGTACGGGCCTCACTCCAACGAGGAGCTGATCCGCGAGGCGCTGCACCCCTATCCAGCGAACCTGGTGATCGCCACCAAGGGCGGCAACCTGCGCGGTGGCCCCGAGTACACCGACATGACCTCGCTCGGCAATAGGTGGTATCTGCGTCAGGCCGCCTACATGAGCATGCGCCGTCTCGGACTGGAGCACATTGACCTCTACTACCTCCACCAGTCCACGTTCACCGACGTGCCCTTCGAGGAGGCCATCGAGAGCCTGGCTGGGATGCAGGCCGACGGGCTCATCCGCCACATCGGCCTGTCCAATCTCAGCGCCGACCAGCTCCGCACCGCGATGAGCATCACGGACATCACAGCGGTCACGGTGCACTACAACGTCTCCGTCCGCCTCGGTGCCACCGTGCGCGCGGTGGCGGAGGAGCACGGCATCGTGTTCTCGCCCTGGCACCCCGGCAAGGTCCCGAGCGGGGAGGAGGGCATCCCGTTCCACGCGGTCATAGACCCGATCGCCGTCAAGCACGACGCCACCCCGCAGCAGATCGCTCTGGCCTGGCAGCTTCACCGCACGCCCAGTGCGCTGCCGATACCCGGCACGACGAGCGTGCAGCACTTGAGAGAGAACCTGGCCGCCGCACGCATCCAGCTCACCCACGAGGAGGTCGCCGCGATCACTGCACTGGCCTCCGAGGACTCCTGACCGGCACGGCACCGATGGCCCACCGCATCCGCCGCCACGCGTCGCCCGGACATGCCGCGACCCGCTCGACGTCTTCTGGGTTACCGTCCCACCAGGTTGGTTACGGTGAGTAGCTACACTTGATCGGCTCGCCCGTGGCCGCCGTGGCCGTCGATCTCACGCCCATAGCCGATGAGCGCTCGTTCTTGCGCGCGCTTGTGGGAGTCGGTGATGCCTGCTGAACTGTGCTTGTGGAGGCCGGGACGGGTCGGCGAACAGCAGGCGAACCGCGTTGGGCCGGGCACGACGGCGGCACTCTGCCGGTTCCCGCCGACTTGCCGCGGATGACGCCGCGACGCGTGCGGGAGCCGGCGGTGGCGGCGCTTTTGCGTGTGGCGCGCGGTCGCGAGGGGATGGCGAGCGCGGTTGGGCGGTGAACAGTTGCGCGTGCTGGCCGAGGAGCAGGCGGCGTTGCGGCGGGTCGCGACGCTGGTGGCGCGCGGGGTGCCGCCGGAGGAGTTGTTCGCGGCCGTTGTCGAGGAGGCCGGTAGGCTGTTTTCGGTCGAATACGTGGCCATGGGTCGCTATGAGCCCGACGGCACGTTGACCATCGTGGCCGGCTCGAGCCTGGCAGGCGACCACTTCCCCGCTGGCAGCCGGTGGGCCCTTGGCGGGAAGAACCTCGCCACGCTCGTTTTCGAGACCGGCCGTCCGGCCCGGCTCAGCCTTGCCGATGTCTCCGGCCCGATTGGTGCAGTCCGGCCGGAGGGGATCGGCTCAGGCGTCGGGGCGCCGGTCATCGTCGAGGGGCGCCTCTGGGGTCTGCTGATCGCGGGCGGGACGCCGGAGCAGCCGCTGCCGGCGGACATCGAGGCGCGCCTGGCCAACTTCACCGAGCTGATGGCGACCGCGATCGCGAACGCGCAGAGCCGCGACGAGCTGATGGCCTCGCGGGCGCGGATCGTCGCCACCGCCGATCAGACGCGTAGGCGGATCGAGCGCGATCTGCACGACGGCATCCAACAGCAGCTCGTCTCGCTCGGTTTGGAGGTGCGCGCGGCGCAGGCGACGGTGCCCCCGCAGCTCGGCGAGCTCGAAAGTGCGTTGGCGCGCGTCGCCGACAGGCTCAGCAGCGTGTTCGACGAGTTGCGCGAGATCTCCCACGGCATTCACCCCGCGATCCTGTCCGAGGGCGGGCTGAAGCCGGCACTCAAAGCGCTACGGCGCCGTTCGGCGGTACCGGTCGAGCTCGACCTGCACACCGAGCGACGGCTGCCAGAGCCAGTCGAGGTCGCCGCGTACTACGTGGTGTCAGAAGCGTTGACCAACGCCGCCAAACACGCGCACGCATCCGTCGTGCACGTCGAAGTCGACACCCAGGACGCGACCTTGCAACTGGCGATCCGCGACGACGGCATCGGCGGAGCCGACCTCGGCCAGGGGTCCGGACTGCTCGGGCTCAGCGATCGAATCGAAACGCTCGGCGGCACGCTGCAGGTCACCAGCCCCGCCGGCAACGGCACCACGGTGCTGGTCAAGATCCCACTCGAAGGCCCGGGCAGCATAGTGTCGCCCGAGCCGTAGCGCCGGTTCCATCACCCACCACGCAACGCAGCTCGACGATGGCGCCTCGCTCCGCGCGGGGCTGGCTGGCACACCTCACGAAAGGCGGAGGCCCGCCGCCTTCTGAACCTGACTCTTGCCAAGTTTCGTGGTCTTGAAGCGCGGGGCCTGGCTGACCTGCGGGTTGGTGGGTGGGTGTGCTCGGATTGGTGCACTAACCGAGGCTCGTAGGGTCGGTGGCCGTGGCGTATGTGCGCACGGTCAGGACTGCGTCGGGGGCGACTGCGGTGCAGGTTGTGTACTCCAAGCAGCGCGGTGCTCGCCGGATGGAGCATGTCGGGTCCGCGCACGACGAGCAGGAGTTGGAGGCGCTCAAGGCCGCGGCCCGGCAGCGACTGGCTGGTGGCCAGCAGGAGCTCGAGCTGGGCGTGGACGCTGGCGACGACGCCGTGTCCGGGCCGGGTCCGTTGCCGATCGTGGCCTCGCGGATGGGGCATCTGTGGGATGGGCTGCGCCGGGCTTATGACCTGCTCGGGTTCGCCGTGGCCACGGGCGGGGACGTGGTGTTCCGGGATCTGGTGCTGGCGCGGATCATCGAACCGACCAGCAAGCAGGACAGCTTGCGGGTGCTGGCCGAGGTCGGCGTCGAGGCGATGTCGTATCGCACGCTCAACCGTCGGCTGCGGGTCTACGCCACGCAGCCGTGGCGGCAGAAGATCGCTGCGGCGTGCGCGGTCAATGCCGTGCTCGGCCCGGCCTCGCTGGTGCTCTACGACGTCTCGACGCTGTACTTCGAGACGGATGCCGGGGACGGGTTTCGGGAACCTGGGTTCTCCAAGGAGCGACGGCTGGAGCCGCAGATCACGGTCGGGTTGCTCACCGACGCGTCCGGGTTCCCGCTGATGGTGGAGGCGTTCGAGGGCAACAAGGCCGAGACCACCACCATGATGCCCACCATCACCGCGTTCATGGCCGCTTACCGGCTGGCCGGTGTCACGGTCGTCGCCGACGCGGGGATGATCTCCGAGGCAGAACCGGAAGGCGATCGAAGCGGCCGGGCTGTCGTTCATCCTCGGCACCCGGATCTCCGAGATCCCCTACCTCGTCGCGCAGTGGCGCAAAGACCATCCCGACCAGCAGATCCCTGACGGGCAGATCTTCACCCAGCCCTGGCCGGCCGGGCCCACCGATAAGCGTCGCGACCAGGTCATCTACTACCAGTACAAGGCCGACCGGGCCCGACGCACCCTGCGGGGAATCGATGAGCAGGTCGCCAAGGCCGAGAAAGCCGTCGCGGGGCAGGTGCCGGTCAAACGCAACCGGTTCATCAAACTGGCCGGCGCGGACAAGTCGGTGAACCGGGAGCTGGAGGCCAAGGCGCGTGGGCTGGCCGGGCTCAAGGGCTACATCACCAACCTGCCCGACCCCAGCCCGGAGTTCGTCATCGGCGTCTACCACCGCCTGTTCGAGATCGAGCGCTCGTTCCGGATGTCCAAACATGACCTCGCCGCCCGCCCGATCTACCACCACAAACGCGAGTCCATCGAGGCGCACCTGACGATCGTGTTCGCTGCGCTGGCGGTCAGCCGGCTCGTCGACAAACGCACCGGCTGGTCGATCAAGAAGTTCGTGCGCACGAGCACGCCGCCCACCGGATCCTCGAACGTGTGATCACCAGGCTCGGCGGTACACCACGCCGGGCAGGACAGAAGCTCGCGGTTTCCTCGGAAAGTCGGTCTGCTAACGCGCTCATGGGTCCACTCCTCGTTTAGTGGGTCAAGGCCCGGCCGGCGTCACCTCGTCGCGCCGGGGCCGTCTCCATGTTCCGAGCAAGATTGCGGCACACGTCGGGCACAGATGACGCCGTATGTCGGCGCCAATCGTTGACAATCACTGAGGGGCGTTACCGCAGCTCAGCGGGTGATCCGAGCCAGTCGTGGCTGGTCACGTTCGCGCAGGTGGCAGTTCGTCAACTACCGCTGAACCTCGGCCGCGGCCGGGTTATCGGGTTTGTCCGAATGTGTCCCCGCTAGCCCGTATGGGCCGCTCGATCGGGTGAAGCCGCCGCGTCGGGAGCACCGAAACCCCTTCTCGCTCCATGTACCTGTAGCGCCCGCACCCAGGGCGCCCCGACAGACCGAGGAGAGCAGAGGATGCCACCCTTCGAAGACCTGTTGACCTTGCTCGGCGCCCCCGCGCCCGAGGCCGAGGCCGAGGCAGTGGACGAGGAAGAAGAGGAGTAGAGATCGGACCCCCGAGTCTGATTTCTTTCACGCGCGTGCCTCGACGGCCCCATCCGATGTGCGGGTGGGGCCGTCGAGCGTTCACCGAGCGGACAGGCGGCTAGCTGGTGATCGACGAGCGCACGCCGTCGACCAGCGGTGGATCGCATCGGAAGCGGCGCCGGGCGGCCGCCGCCGTTCCGACCACGACCCTGGTCGGTGCGGCGCCCACCCTCGGCATCAAGGCGATCTTCCGCCGGTTCTGGCCCGAGACGACGTCCTTCCGCGGTCGGCTGGCCATCGGCCTGCGTGCTGGTGATCATCGGGCCGGTGCTGGACACCGCGACGATCTGGCTCTTCAAGCTGCTGATCGACCACGTTCTCGCGCCGGCGGACTTCACCTTCTTCCCGATCATCGCCGCGGCCTACATCGTGATCACGATCACGTCCGGACTGGTGTCCTACGCCAACGACTGCCTCTCGGCCTGGTGCGGCGAGCGCTTCCTGCTCAACATGCGCACCAAGGTGTTCAAGCATCTGCACGGCCTCTCGCTGGGCTTCTTCGAGCGCCGCCAGCTCGGCGACATCCTGTCCAGGCTGACCGGCGACATCGCGGCGATCGAGGCACTGGTGCTCTCCGGCGTCGCCCAGACGATCTCCTACTCCCTCAAGATCATCCTGTTCACCGCGATGCTGTTCTACCTCGACTGGTTGCTGGCGCTGGCCGCGCTGGTCGCCCTGCCCGGTTTCCTGCTGGCGACCCGCTACTTCTCCCGCCGGATCAAGCAGGCCGCCAGGGAGAAGCGCCGCCGCACCGGCGCGATCAGCGCGGTCGCCGAGGAGAGCCTGAGCAACGTGGCCCTGGTGCACGCCTACAGCCGCCAAGGCTCCGAGGCGACCCGGTTCCACGACGAGAACCGGGGCAGCTTCCTGGCGCAGATGCGCGCCACCCGGCTGCAGGCGATGTTCCGGCCGGTGATCAGTGTCTTCGAGGTCGTCGCGGTGCTGCTGGTCATCGGGCTCTCGGTGTGGGAGCTGGCCCAGCAGCGGATCACGCTCGGCGGTCTGCTGGTGTTCGTCGCCTACGTCACCCAGCTCTACCGCCCGGTGAAGGGCTTCGGCCGGCTGTTCAACACCGCGCACGCCGCCAGCGCCGGCGCCGAGCGCATCATCGAGGTGCTCGACGAGCGGCCGACGGTCCGCGAGCCGGAGAACCCGCACCCGCTCGGCCGGGCCACCGGTGCGCTGGCGATGGAGCAGGTGAGCTTCAGCTACCCCGGCAGCGAGCGGCCGGCGCTCACCGACGTCTCGTTCCACGTCGCCCCGCGGACAGAAGGTGGCGATCGTCGGGGCCAGCGGCGCCGGCAAGTCCACGGTGGCAAAGCTGCTGCTGCGGTTCTACGACCCGGACGGCGGCCGGATCACCCTGGACGGGATCGACATCCGCGACCTAACGCTCCTCGACCTGCGCGGCAACCTGGCGGCGGTGCTGCAGGAGACGCTGGTCTTCGACGGCACGATCCGGGAGAACATCCGCTGGGGCAAGCCGGACGCGGACGTCCGGGAGATCGTGCGCGCCGCGGTCGCCGCCGACGCGGACGAGTTCATCACCGCGCTCCCGGAGGGCTACGACACCCGGGTGGGGCAGCGCGGGCGGATGCTGTCCGGTGGTCAGCTGCAGCGGCTGGCCATCGCCAGGGCGATGATCCGCGACGCGCCCGCGCTGCTGCTGGACGAGCCGACGACCGGGCTGGACGCCGCGTCGACCCAGCGGATCATGGCGCCGCTGCGCCGGCTGATGCGCGGTCGAACCACGATCATCATTTCGCACAACCTGCTGACGGTCGCCGACGCCGACCAGATCCTGTACCTCGAGGGCGGCCGGATCACCGGGGTAGGCAGCCACCAGCAGATGCTCGCCACCCACTCCGGCTACGCCCGGCTCTACTACCTGAACCATCAGCCGACCTCGAACGGTCAGCCCAACGGGGCCCGGCCGGCACGGACCGCCGGGACAGTCCGTCCGCCACAGCACCACCCGGCCGTCAATGGCCGCCGCGCCGCACCCGACGGGTGGCCGCAGTTTGCCAACGGCGGTCACCCGGCACCGAACGGCCGTCACCCCGCACTTGAGCCGGATGGCGACACAGCCCAGCAGCGTCCCGGCCAGGCCTCCCGCCGAAATCCGGTCGCACACACCTGAGGACCGCAGCCCACATGTCGTGACCTATGCACCCGCCACCGCGGATGTGTGCGGCGGAGGTCGCCGAGCGGCGCCACCGCGGATGCGCGCCGGTGCGTGCGGACAGCCGGACGGTGCGCCATTCGCCCTTCTGGGCGCATGCAAGACTGCGGCCGTGACCAGCCCCGGCATCGCGCGCCGTCGGCGGATCATCCCATTGGCGATCGCCGTGGCGCTCGGCATCGCGCTGATCCTCGTGGTGCGGGCCTGTGTGACCGGCGGTTTCGGCGGCAGCGGTGACGACGGCAGCCCGGCGCCGTCACGCGCCGACCGGCCCGGCTGCACGCCGGTGAACGTCACGGCGTCGCCGGAGAAGGCCGCCCTGCTCGGCACGATCGCCGACCGGTACAACAAGGCGAACCGCCAGGTCGACGGGCGCTGCGTGGACGTCCGGGTGGCCCCGCTGGCCTCCGGCGCGGGTGCGGAAGCGCTGGCCCAGGACTGGAACGAGGCGGCGTACGGCCCCCGCCCGGATGTGTGGTCGCCCGCCGCGCGGTCCTGGACGGTGATCCTGCAGCAACGGCTGGCCGCGGTGGACCGGCCGAACCTGGTGCCGGCGGACGTGCCGTCGATCGCGCAGACACCACTGGTGATCGCCATGCCGAAGCCGATGGCCGAGGCACTCGGTTGGCCGGACACCCCGATCGGTTGGAGCGACCTCGTCGCGCTGACCCGTGACCCGGCCGGCTGGGGCGCGAAGGGCCACCCGGAGTGGGGCGCGTTCAAGCTGGGCAAGACCAACCCGAACCTCTCGACCTCCGGGCTGCACGCCACGATCGCGACCTACTTCGCCGCGACCGGCCGGTCCAGCGACCTGACCAGCACCGACATCGCCGATCCGAAGGTGATCGACTTCGTGCGCGGGGTGGAGAGCGGCATCGTGCACTACGGCGACACCACCCTGACGTTCCTGCAGAACCTCTACGACGCTGCGCAGCGCGGCCGCGGGCTGACCTACATCAGCGCGGTCACCGTCGAGGAGAAGTCGGTCTGGGACTACAACCAGGGCAACCCGTCCGGCAATCCCGCCACCCTCGGCCAGCAGCCGAAACCTGAGATCCCGCTGGTCGCGATCTACCCGAAGGACGGCACGCTGGTGTCCGACAACCCCTATGTGGTGCTCGATGCGCCCTGGGTGGACGACGCCAAGCGGGCCGGAGCCCGCGACTTCCTGGACTTCGTGCGCGCCCCCGACATGCAGGAGCTGTTCGCCAAGGCGGCGTTCCGTTCGTTCGAGGGCAGGACCGGCCCGCTGATCACGCAGGACAACGGCTTGCTGCCGCAGGCGCAACTCTCGCTGCTGGACCCCCCCAACCCGGTCGTGCTGGACCAGGTGGCGAAGTCCTGGACCGACCTGCGTAAGCGGGCGAACCTGGTGTTCGTCATCGACACCTCAGGGTCGATGGCCGAGCAGGTGCCGTCGGCCGGGAAGTCCCGACTCCAGCTGGCCAAGGACGCCGCCGTCGAAGCGCTGCCGCTGCTCGCGCCGGACGACACCATGAGCCTGTGGACGTTCAGCACTCCGCTGGGAGGGGCCGCCGAGCCGTACCGCGTGGTGGTGCCGCCCGGCCCGGTCTCGGCGATCGGCGACCAGTACCGGCAGGTGGTCAACGGGCTGGCCGCCGAAGGCGGAACAGCGCTGTACGCGACCACCCGGGCGGCCGTGCAGCAGGTCCGCGCCAGCTTCGACCCGAACCGGATCAACGCGGTCGTGCTGCTCACCGACGGGAAGAACGAGTACCCGCAGGACAACAACCTTGAGTCACTGGTCCGCGACCTGCAGTCCGCGGACGCCGTCAACGTCGTACGGGTGTTCCCGATCGCCTACGGGGAGAAGGCCGACCTGGAGGTGCTGACCCAGGTCGCCAAGGCCACCACTGCGGCGGCCTACGACGCGGGCGACGCGGCCAGCATCAGGCGCGTGCTGATCAACGTCATCTCGAACTTCTAGCGCTCCCTTCTAGGCTGGGCCCATGCGCCTGCGCGAGCACCTCGCCGACCCGTGGGGTGGAGTGATCGCCGCGCTGGCCGGCGGTCTGACCTGGGCGGTGCTGCCGGCCGCGCCGCTGGCAGTGCCGCTGGCCCTCGGGGTGGCCGCAGCGGTGTACGCCGGGAAGGTGGCGGCCGGCGTGCTCCTCGATCGCGGCGACTCCGCGCCCGGCGATTCCGACTACTCCCCCGCGCCGCTGCCGGAGCCGCCGCGCGGCAGCCCGGCGCGTGGCTGGCTGGTCCGGGCCGAGCGCGCCGCGCGGGCCCTCGACGAGCTGGCCACCTCGGCCGGAACGGGCGCCACCGCCGACCGGCTGCACAGCGTCCGGGACGGCGCCGGGAGCACGGTGAGCGCGATGCGACGGCTCGCCGGCCAGGTGACGACCTTCGACCAGGCGATGGCGCGGATCGACGCCACCCGGCTGATCGGCGAGCGCAAGCGGCTCACCCGCGAGCTGCGCGGCGGCGGGAACGACGAGCTGCGGGCCGCGCGCGAACAGGCACTGGGCAGCGTCACCCATCAGCTGGAGGTCTTCCAGCGGCTCGAGTCGTCCCGGGACACGCTGCTGGCCCAGATGCAGTCGACCGCACTCCGCCTGGAGGGGCTGGGGGCTCAGGCCGCCGAGCTCGTCGCGCTGTCCAGCTCCGCCGGCGCGACCCAGATCGCCGAGGACCGGCTGGTCACCGAGCTGACCGAGGCGCTGGACGGGATGCGCGCCGGGCTGGCCGAGGTGCAGGCCCAGGCCGAGCAGATCCGCGACGTCTGACCGGACGTCGCAGACCGAATAAGCCCGCTCATTCCGCGTTGGCGAGCGTGCCAATCCGCAATAAGCCCGCTCATTCGGGGTTGGCGAGCGCGACAGTGCGCAACAACCTCCCGCTCAGCCGGTGGGCGCGGGGGCGCCGGCGAGCACCCGCAGCCGTGGCACGTGCGCCTGGTAGCCACCGGCGAGGGCGAGGCCCAGCGAGTCGGCGGCCATTGCCGGAGTGGCGTCGTCACCGCGCGCGGCGGCCAACTCCACCCGGGCCAGCCGCGCCTCGTAGTGCCCCAGCGGCGGCCCTTCGGCCAGCGCCTGCTCGACGAGTGGCTCGACTGCGTCGAGCCGCCGCTGCTCGATGCGGACCAGCGCCAGCCGGGCGGCCGCCCACGAGGAGAACAGGCTGAGGTGCTCCGCGGCCGCCAACGACTCGGCGAAGGCCGCCTCCGCAGCGTCCGGCTCCCCGGCGGCGTGCCGTGCGATGCCCAATGCCCGCCACGCCGTCGCGGTCCAGCCGCGGTGCGCGATCCGTCGCGCGATGGCCAGTGCCTCCTCGGCCGCGGCCAGCGCCGCCGCTGCGTCGCCCAAGCCGGCGAGCGCCTCGGTCCGATGCCACAGCGCGTAGCTCTGCCCCTCCGGGTAACCGAGTGCGCCGGAAAGCTCGACCGCGGCGTCGACCTCGCCGAGACCGTCGCTCGGCCGGCCGGCGAACACCAGCGCGTGCCCGCGGGTCGACCGCGGCGTGATCACCCGGATCAGGTCGCCGGAGTCGGCGAACAGCCGAGCCGCCCGCCCGAACGCCTCGGCGCCGCCGTTGATGTCCCCGGCCAGGAAAGTAGCCATGGCCCGGCCGTCCACGATCCGCGCGACCCCCTGCGCGTCTCCGACCCGCTGGTAGAGCGTCAGCGCCTCGTCCGCCCGGCTGCGGTGCCGTTCCGGTCGTCCCAGGTTCATGTCCAGGATCGCGGCCTGCTCCAACGCGGCCGCGCGCGCGGCCGAGTCCGCTCCGGCCTCGACCAGCGCCAGCTCGGCCAGCTCGGCGGCCGCAAGCAGGTCCTCCGCACCGCTGGACAGCAGGGCCAGCCGGGACAGCAGTCCGGAACGCATCGGGGGTGACGTCTGGATCGCCAGCGCCGCCCGGATGTCCGCCCTGGCCTCGGCGAGCTCACCGCGCCGGGCGCGGGCCTGCGCCCTGGCATCCAGCAGCTCCGCCCGCACGGTCGCCGGTGGATCCAGTGCGAGGCCATCGTCGGCGAGCTCGCTCGCCTCCCTGGTGGCGGCGCTGCTCAGGGCCCGCCGGGCAGCCACCGCGAACGCCGATGACGCGGCCACGGCGTCACCGGCGTCCCGGTGATGCCGGGCGATCTCGTCCGGTTCCGCGCCCTCGACCTGCAGCGCCGCGGCGATCAGTCCGTGCAGCCGGACCCTTTCGGCGACCTCGATCGTCGCCGCGACGGTCTCCCCGACGAGGTCGTGCGCGGTGGCCCAACCGCGCTCGGTCAGCCGCAGCAGGCCGTCGGCGGCGAGCCGGCCCAGCGCGTCGAGGACCTGCGCGAGCTCGGCGCCCAGCACGCCGGCCACCGTCCGGGCCGAGGTCGCCCGGCACAGCAGGGCGAGTGCCGCCAGCGCGTCGTGGGCCAGCCCGGAGGTGCGGCCGGCTCGCCGGCGGATCGAGCGACGCTGCCCGGCCAGCGCCAGCTCGCGGGCCAGCGCGGCGGCATAGGGGACCTGGGCCCGCCATCGCCCGCGGTCGTCGCGCGCCACCGCCCCGGTGTCCGCCAGCCCGCGGATCACCTCGGCGACCGCGAACGGGGTGCCGTCGGTACCGCGCAGCACCGCGAGGGCCACCGGCGGATCGGCCAGCAGCTCCGCCACCGCGGCCTGCGGCAGGCCGCCGATCGAAACCCGGACGAGTGGGCGGGCCGTTGCCAGCCCGGCCAGGAACGCGTCCACCGAGCGGGGCAGCTCCTCCGGCCGGTAGGCCAGCACGATCCCGAGCGCAGGCAGCCGCTCGGCGGTGGTGCCGAGCAGCGTGAGGCTGCTCGGGTCTGCCCACTGCAGGTCGTCGACGAGCAGCAGCCCACCGCCGCCCGCCGCCGCTCCGAGCAGCCGGATCGAGCCTTCGAGTACGAGTGAGCGCCGGGTCCGGGGGTCGAGTCCGACCCCGGGCTCCGGGGTGCGCCAGCCGTCCGCCAGCTCGGGCAGCAGCCCGACCAGCGCGGCGCGAGCGGGTGTGGGCACGGCCAGTGCGGCATCCGGGTCGAGCGCCAGTGCCGCCCGTAGGACCGACCGGGCCAGCCCCCACGCCTCGGTGCGCTCCGGCAGCACGGCCCGTGCGGCGACCAACGGCCCCGACAGTCGGGCGGCCAGCTCGGTGAGCAGCCGGGACTTGCCGGCGCCGGCCGGCCCGATCACCGCAGCGACACCCGGCGGGTCGGCGCTGACGGCTGCCTGCGCCGCAGCCAGCTCGGCGGCCCGCCCGACGAAGTCCAGCTCGTCGGCGGTCCCGGCGACCTCACCGCGAAGCAGCCGGGCCTGCAGCGCGTCGAGACGCTCCGACGGGTCGAGGCCGAGCTCGTCGGCGAGCGTCCGGCGGAAGCCGGCGAGCGCTTCGAGTGCCGCGGCCCGGTCGCCGGACGCGGCCAGCGCGTCGGCCAGCACCAGGACGGCGGCCTCGCGCAGCGGTTCGGCCCGCACCGCGGCCGCCGCCAGGTCCACCGCGACGGCCGGCTCGCCGACCCGCAACGCGGCCGAGGCCGCCGTCTCACGGGCCTCGGGCAGCATCGGCCGCAGCGCGTCCCGATACTCGCGCACCCACTCGGCGTCGTCCTGTCCGGCCAGTGGCTCGTCGCGCCACAGCTCCAGTGCAGCGGTGAGCAGCCGGAGCGCCCTGCGATGCTGGCCGTCGGACGCGGCCTGGCGGGCGGCCCGCACCCCGTCGCGGAACATGTCGGCGTCGACGGTCACCCCGCCGGCAAGGCGGTACCCGCGCGTTCCGGTGGTGATCAGCGCCGGATCACCGAGCGCCCCGCGCGCGCGGTTGACCAGCACGCCCAGGTTGGCCGCGGGGTCCGCAGGCTGCCGATCCCCCCACAGCGCCTCGGCCAGCGCGTCGTGCGTGACGAGCTCGCCGCGGCGGGTCGCGAGCACGGCGAGCAGGGTCCGTGTCTTGCGTCCGCCGAAAACCGAATCCGGCAGCTCCCGGCCGCCGCGGCACACCGCGAAGCGCCCGAGCAGGCGGATCTGTACCGGCTCCGGAGCCACGCCGGTCATTGTCGCCCTGTTCCGCTAACTCACTGCAAGGTCCGACACCTAGCGTCGGTCCCGCTCACGAGATCGACCCGGACCCGACAAAGGAGAGGCAGCCATGAGCAACGCAGAACTGCAGGACTTCGCCATCCCAGCCGAGACCCGTACCTTCGAGGCCGGTCAGCTCGACCTCGTCAAGATCGGCGGCAGCGAGATCGGCCGGCTGACGCTGCAGCCCGGCTGGCGCTGGTCGGAGCACATCAAGCCGATCGCCGGCACGGAATGGTGCGAGGCGCCGCACTTCCAGTATCACGTCTCGGGCACGTTGCGCATCAAGATGACCGACGGCACCGAGTTCGACGCGGAGCCCGGCCAGGTGACGGCGCTACCATCCGGGCACGACGCGTGGGTCGTCGGCGACGAGCCGGTCGTCGTGATCGACTGGTGGGGAGCGAGCAACTATGCCAAGTGATGCGGCCGAGCTGTACCGGCGGGCCTGCCTGTTCTTCGGCGAGCACGTACACGCGGTGCGGGACGACCAGTGGCACGACCCGACGCCGTGCGCGGACTGGGACGTGCGAGTGCTGGTGAACCACCTGGTCAACGAGGAGCGGTGGGCGGTGCCACTGTTGGCCGGGAAGACGATGGCGGACGTCGGTGACGCGCTGGACGGGGACCTGCTGGGATCCGACCCCAAGGCGACGTGGGACGCCGCGCTCAAGGAGGCGCTCGACGCCGCCGGGGCTCCTGGTGCGGCTGAACGGACAGTGCACCTGTCCTTCGGTGACCACCCGGGCTCGGAGTACCTGATGCAGTTGTTCGCCGACCACCTGGTGCACGGCTGGGACCTGGCCAAGGGCATCGGCGCCGACACCACGCTGGACCCGGAGCTGGTACACGCCTGCCTGGGCTGGTTCGAGCCGATGGAGAAGGTGTACCGGGAGATGGGCGCGATCGCCGAGCGACCGCCGATCCCGGACGACGCGGACCCGCAGGCCCGGCTACTCGCGGCGTTCGGCCGCTCCGAGTCCTGGACCGCCGAGCAGGCGGGCTGACGCCGACCGCCCCGCGCCGCCCCACTGAACGAACGGCACTTTCGTGCAATAGGGCGACACAAGAACGCCATTCGCGCACACCTCGGGCATGTGCGCACACCTCCGACCGGTACGCACGCACACCTCCGACCGGTACGCACGCACACCTCCGACCGGTACGCACGCACACCTCCGACCGGGTGCGCGAGCGGCGCCCGCCCGATTGCCGTCAGGCCGCCCGCACCCCGCGCTGCCCGACGGCACCGCGCAGCCCGACGCAACCGATGCACCCCACGCACCCGACGCAGTTCACACATCCGATGCAGCCGAGGCAGCGGGTGCAGCCGAGGCAGCCCAGGCAGGCGACACAGCCGGCGATGCCCGCGCTCAACCAGGTCAGCACGCTGCCCGCGACCCCGGCGCTGCCGGCCGTCGCCACGCTGCCCGCCACCGCGACGCTTCCCGAGGTCGCCACACTGCCGGCCACCGCGACGCTGCCGGCCGTCGCCACGCTGCCGGCCACCGCCACGCTGCCCGCGGTCGCCACGCTGCCGACGACCGCGACGCTGCCCCCGGTCGACACGCTGCCGGCCACCGCGACACTGGCCGCGGTCGACTCGCTGCCGGCCACCGCGGTCCCGTCCGCAGGCTCGGGCACCGCGACCGGATCAGCTCGGACGGTGTCGATCCGCGAACCGCGTCGGGCGCGACGGGGCCTCGGCCGCCGCCGGGCGGCGCCGGACCGGGTCCAGTTCGTGCTGCTCTCGTCCACCGGTCCAGCATTCCGGATCGGCCTCGGCGGCCCAAGCCCCAACCTCACCGGCTGATCCATCCTGTCTTGACAGATTTTCCTGTCCGTAGCACGCTGTTCGGCGTGCAGGACGTCGCGGTGATCGACGACCCGGCGGCCGCAGGGTCCGCACTAGACCCGGTGCGGGCCAGGCTGCTCGCCGAGCTGGCGCAGCCGGGGTCGGCCAGCACGCTCGCGGCTCGGCTCGGCCTGCCGAGGCAGCGGATCAACTACCACCTCAAGGCGCTCGAGCAGCACGGCCTGGTGGAGCTTGTCGAGGAACGGCGCAAGGGAAACTGCATCGAGCGGGTACTGCAGGCGAGCGCCGCGCGGTACGTGATCTCGCCCGCCGTGCTCGCCGGGGTCGAGCCCGACCCGGCGCAGTCGCCCGACCGGCTGTCCGCGCGCTGGCTGCTGGCCTTGGCCGCCCGGCTGGTGCGTGACGTCGGCGAGCTGATGGCCGGCGCCAACCGCGCTGGCCGCAAGCTCGCCACGTTCGCGCTCGACGGCGAGGTGCGCTTCGCCTCCGCGGCCGACCGCGCGGCCTTCGCCGAGGAAATGGTGAGCGCGGTGACCGCGCTCACCGCCAAGTACCACGACGACAGCGCACCGCGCGGGCGGCGGCATCGCCTCGTCGTCGCCATGCACCCGAGCGTGCACCGGGGCGTGCACGGGGAAGGAGCCCGATGAGCGACAAGAAGCTGGAGAAGGCGCTGGAGCTGGCCGCCAGCCCGGAGCAGGTATGGGCAGCGATCGCCACCGGGCCGGGCATCTCGGCCTGGTTCGTGCCGACCGAAGTGGTCGGCGACGAGATCCGGCAGGACTTCGGCTCGGGCAACGTCGCGACCGGTCAGGTGAGCGCCGACGAGCAGAGCGGCACCTTCCGCTACGGCGCGCTTACGGAGTCGGCCGAGGCCGGTGGCTACGCCTTCGAGTTCCTGGTCCAGGCCCGCGACGGGGGCGGCACCGTGCTGCGCTTCGTGCAGAGCGGGTTCGGCGACGCCGAGGGGTGGGAGGCCGAGTACGACAGCTTGGACACCGGCTGGGATCTGTTCTTCGCCAACCTCGCCGCCTACCTGGAGCACTTCGCCGGGCAACCGGCGGTCGGCGTGACCGTGATGGGCTGGGCGGAGGCACTGACGCCGGCCGAGGCCTGGCCGGTGTTATACCGCGGCCTCGGGCTGACCGGGCGGCCCGCCGTCGGCGAGCGGGTGCGGCTGACTCCGGACGGGCCGGCGCCGATCGAAGGCGTGGTGGACGTGTCCAGCGACGAGTTCCTCGGCGTGCGGTCGGAGCACGGGCTGCACCGGATCGGGGCGGAGGGCAGCGCCGGCTGCGGGGTGAGCGCCTACCACTACTTCTACGGCGTCGAGCTGGACGCCGCCGCCGCCACCAGCGCATGGCAGACCTGGCTCACCCGACTGTTCCCGAGTGCCCAGCCCGTCGGCTGAGCGCCTCGGCCGAGCGCTTTCGGCTGACCTGGGCCGTCAGCGCCGGTATCCGGCCATCTGCTCCAGTCGCCGGATCCGGTCCGCCATCGGCGGGTGGGTGGAGAACAGCCGGGTCAGCTGCTCGCCTGCCCGGAACGGGTTTGCGATCATCAGGTGCGACTGGGTCACCAGTTGTGGCTCCGGTGGCAGCGGGGCGAGCTGGGTGCCGCGCTCCAGCTTGCGCAGTGCCGAGGCCAGGGCAAGCGGATCCTGGGACAGGGCCGCCCCGCTGGCGTCGGCCTGGTACTCGCGGGACCGGCTGACCGCCATATGCACCAGGCCGGCGGCGATCGGCCCGAGCAGCACGATCAGCAGCATGGCCAGCGGGTTCGGCCGCTCGTCGTCGCCGCCCAGACCGAACAGCGACGCGAACATCGCCATGTTGGCCAGGAAGCTGACCATGGAGGCGAGCGCACCGGCCACGCTGGAGATGAGGATGTCGCGGTTGTAGACGTGTGACAGCTCGTGCGCGAGCACGGCCCGCAGCTCGCGCTCGTCGAGCATCGCGAGCAGGCCGTTGGTGGCGCACACCGCGGCGTGCCGCGGACTGCGTCCGGTGGCGAACGCGTTCGGGGCGTTCGTCGGGCTGATGTAGAGCCGCGGCATCGGTTGCCGAGCGGTGGTAGCCAGCTCGCGGACGATCCGGTACATCACCGGCTGCTCGGCCTGGGTCACCGGGCGGGCGCGCATGGCGCGCAGCGCCAGCTTGTCCGAGTTGAAGTACGCGTAGGCGTTCATCGCCACCGCGACGACCACCGCGATGATCAGGCCGGTACGCCCGAAAAGCGACCCGATCCCGACCACGAGCGCGCTCATCAGGCCGAGGAGCAGGGCCGTCTTGAGCCCGTTCATGTTGTGCACGCACAGATAACGAGTGGGGCTGCGGGAGTGTTCCACTCGCCGGCCGCCGGCCTGTCCGGTGGCCGACGATGGGGCATGATCACGCCATGAGCGTTGAGCTGCGCACCGAACGCGTCGGCGCGGTCGCGGTGCTTACCCTGTCGGACCCGGCCCGTCGCAACGCGTTCACCTTCGACCTGGCGGCGAAGCTGGCGCACGCGGTGCAGGCCTGTGTCGACGACGAGCGGGTCGGCGCCGTCGTGGTCACGGGTGAGCCGCCCGCGTTCTGCGCCGGCGGCGCGTTGTCCGAGCTGGGCCGGTCCGCCGAGGCGGGCCTGCGGCAGATCTACGCCGGGTTCCTGGCGGTCGCCGACTGCCCGCTGCCGACGGTCGCCGCGGTGAACGGGGCGGCGGTCGGCGCAGGGCTGAACCTCGCACTCGCCTGTGACCTGCGGCTCGCCGGCCCGCAGGCGAGGTTCGACGCGCGCTTCCTGCGGCTCGGCATGCACCCCGGCGGCGGGTACACCTGGATGGCGCAGCGCGTTCTGGGCCCGCAGGCAACCGCCGCGATGACCCTGTTCGGCGACACGCTGGACGCCGCCGAGGCTGAAGGGTGCGGGCTGGTCTGGCGGCGCGCGGAGGACGTCGTGGACGCGGCGGTCGAGCTGGCCGGCCGGGCCGCGGCCGCACCACGCGAGCTCGCGATCGCGGCGAAGCGCACCATGCGGATCACCGCCGGGCTGGCCGGCCAGGCGGAGGCGGTCGAGATCGAGCTCCGAGCGCAGGTCGCGTCGATGGAGTCGCCGGAGTTCGCCCAGCGGCTGGCGCAGGCACAGGCCGCTAGATCACGCTGATCACGACGCGCCGGCTGGCTGCCGGGCCCGGCATCGGCTGGGTGTCCCCCGCACCGGAGACCTCGAGCCGCTCGGCGGCGATGCCACCGGCTTGCAGCGTCGAAGCGACCAGCTCGGCACGCTGCTGGGACATACGCAGCGCGATACTGGGGTTCCCCTGCACCACCGCGGAATGTCCGACTACCCGCACCCGGGTACCCGGCGCGTCCCGCAGCAGCCCGGCCACCCGGCTCACACTCTGCTGGCCGGCCGCGGTGAGCCGGGTTCCGGCCGGCTGGAAGGTGATCGGGGCCTCGACCTGCACCTGGGTCACCGCCTGGGACACCTGCGCCGGCGCCGGCGGCGGCTGCGGCTGTGGTGGGGTCGGCGCGGCGGCGACGGGCGGCGGGGCGACCGGTGGGGCCGCGCCCGATGCCGCTGCGGGCGCGGTTGCCGTCGGAGTGGATGTGCCCAGCGCCGGAACCGCCACCCGCTCGGGGGCGGGCGTCTCGCGCGCGGTCTGCGCCCACAGCACCGCGACCGCCCCGATCAGCGCCGCGCTCAGCGCCACCGCGAGCGCACCTGCGGCGCCACGATGCCAGCGACGGACCAGCGTTGACTGAAACATGAGCTCCGCGCTCGTGCGCACCTCTGCTCCTCGGGGACCGGAATCTGGGGATGCAGGCTACGGGTCGCCGTGTCGGCGTCCCTCGATGGTGTCGAATACCCGGTGCTCCGACCCGCAATAAGCCCGCTCATTGCGGGTTCACGGCCCGCCCGACCCGCAATAAGCCCGCTCATTGCGGGGTCACGCGTACGGCAGACCGGCAGTGAGCCCGCTCAATGCCGGGGGGAACGTGGGCGGTGTCAGCCGGTGCGCTCGACGACGAAGTGGGTCAGCGCGGCCAGCGCGTCCCGTGCCGAACCGGTCGGCAGCACCGCGAGCTCGGAACGCGCCGCGTCGGCGCGCCCACGCAGCGTGTCCCGGGCCTGGTCCAGCCCCGGTCCGGCGCGCAGCAGCGCGAGCGCCTCGTCGACCAGCGCGTCGTCCTGCAGCGGGGCGGCGAGCAGCTCCGCCAGCCGCCCGCCGCGGGCTCCACGCTCGGCGAGCGCGTACAGCATCGGCAGGGTGTGCACGCCTTCCCGCAGGTCGGTGCCGGGGGTCTTTCCGGACACCTCCTCGGCCGAAGCGATGTCGATCACGTCGTCGGAAATCTGGAATGCAGTGCCGATCGCCGCGCCGAACCGGCGCAGCGCGTCCACCTGCTCCGCCGGGCAGCCGGAGAACATCCCGCCGTAACGCCCCGCGGTAGCGATCAGCGATCCGGTCTTCTCGGCAACCACCGTCAGGTAGTGCTCGACCGGGTCCTCGCCCTGCCGGTGCCCGCGGGTCTCCCGCAGCTGCCCGGTGACCAGCTCGGCGAAGGTCCGGGCGATGATCCGCACCGCCTCCGGCCCCAGGTCGGCGACCAGCCGGGACGCGTGCGCGAACAGGTAGTCGCCGGTCAGGATCGCGACGGTGTTGTCCCAGCGCGCGTTCGCGCTCTCCGCGCCCCGCCGCATGGTCGCGGAGTCCATCACGTCGTCGTGGTACAGAGTCGCCAGGTGGATCAGCTCGACCACGGCGGCGGCGGTGACCACGTCGGGGTCGCTCGGGCGTGGCCCCAGCTGACCGGCGAGCAGGGTGAACAGCGGGCGGAACCGCTTGCCACCGGCGTCGATCAGGTGCAGGGACGTCTCGGTGACGAACCGGTCGTCGCTGTGCACCTCACGACGCAGGATCTCCTCCAGCTGCGCCATCCCGGCGGCGACCGCCTCGGCCAGCGCCGGGTCGGCCAGGTCTACGCCTGCAATCCGATCGGTCGTCTCCCCGCTCACCTGGTCAGCTTACGAAGGGACCCCCACTGGCCCAATCCAAGGCCAGCGAGGGCAGGATGCCGAGGACGAGCGTGAGCAGCACGCCGAGTGTGATCGCGATCGTGGCGAACGCTCCGGGCACGGTCACCGTCGGACCGTCCGGCGCCGGCTCGCTGAAGTACATCAACACGATCACCCGGACGTAGAAGAACGCGGCCACCGCGCTGGCCACCAGCGCGATCACCACCAGCACCGCCTTTCCGTCCCCGAGAGCGGCTGCGAACACCGCGAACTTGGCGGTGAACCCGCTGGTCAGCGGGATCCCGGCAAGCGCGAGCAGCAGGAAGGCCATCACCCCGGCGACTAGCGGCGAACGCTTGGCCAGCCCGGCCCACTGGGACAGGTGGGTCGCCTCGCCGTCTGCGTTGCGGACCAGGCTGATCACGCCGAACACCGCGAGCGTGGTGAAACCGTAGGTCAGCAGGTAGAACAGCGTGCTGGAGAGCCCGTCGGGCGTGATCGTGATGACACCGACCATGATGAAGCCGGCGTGTGCGACCGACGAGTAGGCGATCATGCGCTTGACGTCGGTCTGGGTGAGCGCGATCACCGCGCCGATCACCATCGAGACCACCGCGACCACCGAAAGGACCGCTTCCCACTCCCACCGGCTACCACCGAAGGCCACGTGCAGCACCCGCAGCATCGCTCCGAACGCGGCGACCTTGGTGCAGGACGCCATGAACGCGGTGACCGGCGTCGGGGCGCCCTGGTAGACGTCCGGCGTCCAGGTGTGGAACGGGCCGACGGAGGCCTTGAACAGCAGCCCGACCAGCAGCAGCGCGAGCCCGCCGAACAGCAAGGTGTCCGAGCGGACCGAACCGGCGGCCGCCTCGGCGATCGCGGACAGCTTGACCGAACCGGCGAACCCGTACAGCAGCGCGAGCCCGTACAGGAAGAACGCCGAGGCGAACGCGCCGAGCAGGAAGTACTTGACCGCCGCCTCCTGCGACAGCAGCCGGCGCCGCCGGGCCATCCCGGCCATGATGTACAGCGGCAGCGAGAGCACCTCGAGCGCGACGAACATCGTCAGCAGGTCGTTCGCCGCGACGAAGGCCATCATCCCGCCGAGCGCGAACAGGGCGAGCGGGAAGATCTCGGTCTGCATGACCGTGCTGGTCCCCGGGGTGGCCAGCGCGACCCGGCTCTGCACGGCTCCGAGCTCGCCGGGCGCACCCGGCGCGGCCGGGGCGTCGACCACGAACGCCCCACCGGGCTCCACCGAACGGTCCGCGATCAGCAGCGCTGCGCCGAGGCCCAGCGCGAGCAGCGTGCCCCACATGAAAAGGGTCGGCCGGTCGATCGCCAACGTGCCGGCCAGCGTCGTCGCCGCCACCGGCGAGCCGCCCGCATAGGCACCCAGCGCGATGCCGGCACCGCCCAGCGCGGCGACCGTCAGCGCGACCTGTCCGGACCAGCGCTGGTGCCGGGGCAGGAACGCCTCGGCCAGCACGCTCAGGCAGGCCGCGCCGAGCACGATCAGCAAGGGTGCGATCGCGGCGTAGTCGACCGACGGGATCGCCACCGGGATCGCCGCTGGGGGGGCCTGGGCGAGGAAGCCGTTCATCGGGCCATCACCTCGTTCAGGGTCGCCACAATCGAGGGTTCGATCACGTCGAGCACCGGGCCGGGGAAGAAGCCCAGCACCACGATCAACACGATCAACGGGGTGAGCACCGCGAGCTCACGAATCGAGAGGTCCGGGAACCTGCCACCGCCGGACTTGTCGGCGGCGACCGCGGGGTCGGTCATGGCACCC
This sequence comes from uncultured Actinomycetota bacterium, assembly GCA_963776255.1. GTDB lineage: Bacteria > Actinomycetota > Actinomycetes > Mycobacteriales > Pseudonocardiaceae > Pseudonocardia. Next base: position 29,603 of record CAVZMB010000011.1, read on the forward strand.
GGGCCACCAAGCGCGGCGAGCACCGCGCTGCCCCGGACCGGACCGGTCATGATGCGCTGATAGACCCACAGCACATAAAGCGCGGCGAAGATGATCCCGATCGTGGCGAGCACCGTGTACACCGGCTGCGGGCCGAAGGACCCGACCAGCACCAGGAACTCGCTGACGAACGAGTTAGTGCCCGGCAGCGAGAGCGTCGCGAGGCCGGCCACCAGGAAGCTGCCGGCCAGCAACGGCGCCAGCGTCGCGACGCCGCCGTAGTCGCTGATCAGCCGCGAGCCGCCGCGGGCGATCAGCATGCCGACGATCAGGAACAGCATGCCGGTGGTGATCCCGTGGTTGACCATGTAGAACACCGAGCCGGTCTGGGCGATCGCGGTGAACGTGAAGATGCCGAGCGCGATGAACCCGAAGTGCGAGATCGAGGTGTAGGCGACGAAGCGCTTCATGTCGGTCTGCATCACGGCCAGCAGCGCACCGTAGAGAATGCCGATCACGGCAAGCACCAGCACCAGCGGTGCGAGCGTCTTCGAGGCGAACGGGAACAGCGGCAGGCAGTACCGCAGCAACCCGAACGTGCCGACCTTGTCCAGCACGCCCACCAGGATCACGCCGGCACCGACCGGCGCCTCGGCACCGGCGTCGGGCAGCCAGGTGTGCAGCGGCACCAGCGGGGCCTTGATCGCGAACGCGATGAAGAACCCGATGAACAGCCACATCTGCACCGGCTCCGGGATCTGCGCGGCGATCTGCTGCAGGGCCTGCCAGCTGAACGTGCCGGTGCCGAACCGGTCGGCGGACACCACGAACAGTCCGATCACCGCGGCAAGCATGATCAGCCCGCCGAGCAGTGAGTAGAGGAAGAACTTGACCGCGGCGTACTGCCGCTTCGGCCCGCCGAACCGGCCGATGAGGAAGTACATCGGCACCAGCATGGCCTCGAAGAACACGTAGAACAGCAGCACGTCGGTCGCGGCGAACACGCCGACGATCAGCGCCTGGGTGGCCAGCAGCAGCGAGAAGAAGCCAGCCGCGGTGCGCCCCTCGGGCAGCCGCTCGGCCCAGGAGAAGCCCATCACGATCGGCACGAGGATCGCCGTCAGGGCGATCATCACCAGCGCGATGCCGTCCACCCCGAGGCTGAACCGGGTGCCGAAGGCCGGGATCCAGGCGACGTCGAACGTCAGCTGGAACCGGGTGCCGTCGGCGGCGGCGGCCGTCGAGTAGGAGAACCAGGTGACGGCGACGACCGCGAGCTCGACCAGTGCGAAGCCGAGCGCGACCGCCTGCGCCGCGGTGGGGTTGCGGCGCAGCGGTGCGACCGCCAGCGCGCCGACCAGCGGGATCAGCAACAGGACCAGCAGGAGACCGCTCACAGGAACCTCACCGCCAACAGCGCGGCGATCACCAGCACGCCGCCGCCGAGCATGGCCAGCGCGTAGGACCGCACGAAACCGGTCTGCAGCCGTCTGAGCCGGCCCGAGCTGCCGCCGAGCAATGCGGCGACCCCGTTCACCACCCCGTCGATGCCCTTGTTGTCCACGAACACCAGGGCCCGGGCCAACCAGGTGCCGGGGCGGGCCACCAGCGCCTCGTTGATCGCGTTGCCGTACAGGTCCGCGCGGGCGGCCCGCACCGGCCAGGAGACCGGCTCCGGGCGGGTCACGGGCACCGGGTGGCGGCCAATCACGAGGTAGGCGATGAGCACGCCCAGCCCGGCGAATACCAGGGTGAGCACCAGCACCGTCGTCGGCTCGAGCACCGGGTGCTCGCTGTGCACCAGCGGGCCCAGCGTCGGTTCGAGCCAAAGCTCGAGCGCGTTGTTCCAGGCCAGCAGTCCACCGGCGAAAACCGACCCGACGGCGAGCACGATCATCGGGATGGTCATCACCGAGGGCGACTCGTGCGGGTGATACTCGGAACCGTCCTCGGTCGACAGCGACTTCCAGCGCTCCTCGCCGAAGAACGTCATCAGCCACAGCCGAGTCATGTAGAAGGCGGTGAGCCCGGCGCCGACCAATGCGGCACCGCCGAGAACCCAGCCCTGCCAACCGGGCTGGCCGAACGCCGCCTCGATGATCGGGTCCTTCGCGAAATACCCGTCGAGGAACGGGAAGCCGATGATCGCCAGATAGCCGGCCGTGAACGTCCAGAACGTGATCGGCATGTGCTTGCGCAGGCCGCCCATGCGACGCATGTCGGTCTCGTCGTGCATAGCGTGCATCACCGACCCGGCCCCGAGGAACAGGGTCGCCTTGAAGAAGCCGTGCACCAGCAGCAGGAATATGCCCAGGGTGTAGCCCTCCGGGCCGAGCCCGACGGCGAGGAACATGTACCCGATCTGGCTCACCGTGGAGTAGGCGAGCACTTTCTTGATGTCGTCGTAGGCACAGCCGATGATGGACCCGAGCAACAGCGTGAACGCCCCGATCGCGGCGACCGCGAGCCGTCCGTCGACGCTCAGGTCGTAGATCGGGTTGCACCGGGCTATCAGGTACACACCGGCGGTGACCATGGTGGCCGCGTGGATCAGCGCGGACACCGGGGTTGGGCCCTCCATCGCATCCGGCAGCCAGGCCTGCAGCGGGAACTGGCCGGACTTGCCGGTCGCCGCGAGCAGCAGAAGCAGGGTGATCGCCAGCAGCGCGCCGCCGTCGATCTCACCGACCCTGGCGAACACGTCGGCGAACTGCAGCGTCTCGAGCTGGGTGAAGATGATGAAGATCGCGATCGCCAGGCCGACGTCGCCGACCCGGTTGAAGAGGAACGCCTTCTTCGCCGCCACGGCCGCCTGCGGCCGTTGGTGGTACCAGCCGATCAGCAGGTAGGACGCCAGGCCGACGCCCTCCCAGCCCAGGTAGAGCATCAGGAAGTTGTTGCCTAGCACCAGGATGAGCATCGCGGTGACGAACAGGTTGAACTGGGCGAAGAACCTGCGCCGGCCGGCGTCGTCGGCCATGTAGCCGACCGCGTAGATGTGGATCAGCCCGCCGACCCCGGTGATCAGCAGCACGAACGCGATCGACAGCGGGTCGATCCGCAGCCCGAAGTCGACCCGCAGCGCGTCGACCGCGATCCAGTTGTACAGCGAGAGCTCGCTGATCCTGGCGTCCGGTGCTTTGCCGAGGAAGTCGAAGAAGATCAGCAGGCCGACGACGAACGCGGTCAGCACCGTGCCACAGCCCAGCCAGTGGCCCCATTTGTCGGTGCGGCGGCCGCCGACGAACAGCACCAGCGCCCCGAGCGCCGGCAGCGCGATCAGCAGCCAGGCGAGCCCGGCGATCCCGGTCGCGTCGGGGATCACCGGGATCCCGATCTCCGGCGGCACTGTCGTCACGCCGCACTCCGGGACTGCACGCCTGCACCCCGCCGCTCAGCACCCCGCCGCTCAGCACCCCACCACTTGTCGTGGGTTTTTCTAACGACAAGTGGGGCTGGGACGGGTGGTTTCCCACGACAAGTGGGAGCTTGGCGGTCCCGGGCACGGGTGGACGGGTCACGGCGTTCACCACCGCCGCGTTCGCGGGTGGACGGGTCACGGCGTTCACCGTCGCCACGTTCGCGGGTGGACGGGGTCCGGCGTTCACCACCGCCGCGTTCGCGGGTGGACGGGGTCCGGCGTTCACCGCCGCACAGCGAGTACACGCGTTCACACCTGCGGTCCAGTCGCGACTTGTCGTGGGAAACCCCCCACCTGTGCGGCACTCGTCGTTCTGAAAACCCACGACAAGTCGGGGTTGGCCGGGTGGTGGTGGCCGGTGTGGTGGTGGCCGGTGTGGTGGGGGGAGGTGTGGTCGGGGCACGGGGAGCTCCTGTGGGTGCGTGGCTCAGTACTTGAGCAGGTTCGCGTCGTCGATCGAGGCGGTGCGGCGGGTACGGAAGATCGACATGATGATCGCGAGTCCGACCACGACCTCGGCGGCGGCCACCACCATCACGAAGAACGCGATCACCTGGCCGTCCAGTGTGCCGTTGATCCGGCTGAACGTGACCAGGCTGAGGTTGACCGCGTTCAGCATCAGCTCGATGCACATGAACACCACGATCGCGTTGCGCCTGGTCAGCACCCCTACTGCGCCGATCGTGAAGAGCAGTGCGGAGAGCAGCAGGTAGTACGTCGGGGTCATGACGAGCCCTGCTCCTCTCCACCCCGGTCGCCCCGGTCGCCCCGGTCGCCACGGTCAACCCGGTCGCCCCGACCGCCCGCGGTCAGCGCCCGGGGATCCGGCTCAGGCCGCTCCTCCGGCGGCTCCGCAGGCGCGGACTCGATGATCTCCGAGAGTGAGCCCGGGGCCACCGAGCCGTCCGGCAGCAGCGCGGGGACCGCCACCGAGTTGGCGGTGGCGAACACCCCTGGCCCGGGCAGTGGGGCGACGTGGTCGAGATCGCCACGCAGCCGCTCGATCACCATCGTGCGTTGCCCGCGCTTGGCGGCCGCGCGGGTCTGCGAGTACGCGAGCAGCATCGCGCCCAGCGCCGCGGTGATCAGCAGCGCCGAGGTGAGCTCGAACGGCAGCAGGTAGTCGGTGAAGATCAGCCCGCCGAGACCCTGGACGTTGTCGGTGCTGCCCGCGCCGCCAGCGTCCAGCCCGACCGGGGTCACCGCGGTCAGCGAGCGGGCGATCGCCGCGACCAGCAGCCCGGCCAGCCCGATCCCGAGCAGCGCGCCGACGAACCGCTGCCCGCGCAGCAGCTCGACCACCGCGTCCGAGCTGTCCCGGCCGACCAGCATCAGCACGAACAGGAACAGCATCATCACCGCGCCGGTGTAGACGATGATCTGCACGAAGCCGAGGAACGGGGCCTGCTGGGCGATGTAGAGCGCGCCGAGGGACAGCATGGTCAGCGCCAGCCAGAGCGCGGAGTGCACCGCGTTCCGGGCGAAGATCATCCCGAGACCGCCGGCCAGCGCGAGCGGCCCGAGGATCCAGAACGTGATCGCCTCGCCGAGACCGACGGCGCCGGCTCCGCCGGCGGCCTGGGCAAGCAAGGTCGTGGTCACCGGACCTCCTCCCCGACCTGGTCCGACGTACCCTGGTCGCGGGCCAGCTCGGGACCCTGCACGTAGTAGTCCTGCTCGTCGGAGCCGAGCCGCATCGGGTGCGGCGGCACCTCCATCCCGGGCAGCAGCGGCGCCAGCAGCTGCTCCTTGGTGAAGATCAGGTTCTGCCGGTCGTCGTCGGCCAGCTCGTAGAAGTTGATCATCGTGAGGGCGCGGGTCGGGCAGGCCTCGACACACAGCCCGCAGCCGATGCACCGCAGGTAGTTGATCTGGTAGATGTCGCCGTATCGCTCACCTGGGCTGTACCGTGCCGCGTCGGTGTTGTCAGCGCCCTCGACGTAGATCGCGTCCGCCGGGCAGGCCCACGCGCACAGCTCGCAGCCGACGCACTTCTCCAGTCCGTCCGGGTGCCGGTTGAGCTGATGGCGGCCATGCCAGCGCGGCGCGGTCGGGCGGAAGTCCTCCGGGTACTGCTCGGTGACCACCTTCTTGAACATCGTCGAGAAGGTGACGCCGAACCCCTTCAGCGCATCAAACATCGCTCTTCCCCCTTCCGGAATCCGTTCCGGGACCCGTTCCGGAACCCTTTCCGGATGCCGCTCCGGATCCCGAACCGGACAGCGCGCCGACCGGCCCCGGCCGAGCATCCTGCGCCGACGGCACCGGTTTGGGTTTCGGCGGCTCGGGCACCGCGAGGTCCAGCGGCGGCACCGGGTAGTCCGAGGCGAGCTCGGGCTCCGGCGTCGCCGGCTTGCGTCGGTCCGGCACCAGGAACGCCACCAGCAGCACGCAGGTCAGCACGATGCCGATCGTCACGATCAGCGCCGGGACGTTGTCGCCGCCGCTGTTGCGGTAGGTGCGGATCGCGAATATCGCCACGATCCACAGCAGGCTGAGCGGCACCAGCCCCTTCCAGCCGAGCCGCATGAACTGGTCGTAGCGCAATCGAGGCAGCGTGCCGCGCAGCCAGATGAACACGTACAGGCAGGCGAACGTCTTGCCGAGGAACCACAGCAGCGTCCACCAGCCGGTGTTCAGTGCGCCGTCGGCGATCGCGGACAGCGGCCACGGCGCCATCCAGCCGCCGAGGAACAGCGTGGTGGCCATCGCCGAGACCGTGACCATGTTCACGTACTCGGCGAGGAAGAACAGCGCGAACTTGAGCGAGGAGTACTCGGTGTGGAACCCGCCGACCAGCTCGGACTCCGCCTCGGGCAGGTCGAACGGGGCCCGGTTGGTCTCCCCGACCATCGCGACCACGAAGATCACGAAGCTGGGCAGCAGCAGCACCGCGTACCAGCCGTTCGCCTGCGCGGCCACGATGTCGCTGGTGGCCAACGACCCGGCGTAGAGGATCACGGCCACCAGCGACAGCCCGAGCGCGATCTCGTAGGAGATCACCTGCGCGGCCGAGCGCAGCCCGCCGAGCAGCGGATACGGCGAGCCGGACGCCCAGCCGGACAGCACGATGCCGTACACCCCGAGCGAGCTCGCCGCCAGCACGACCAGCACGCCGACCGGCGGGTCGGCGAGCTGGAGCGCGGTCTCCTCGCCGAAGATCGTCACCTCGCCGCCGAACGGGATGACCGCGAACGCCACGAACGCGCAGATCGTCGAGATGACCGGGGCCAGGAAGTACACCGGCTTGTCGGCGCTGACCGGCCGGATCTCCTCCTTGAACGCCAGCTTGAGCCCGTCGGCCAGCGACTGCAGCAGCCCGAACGGCCCGACCCGGTTCGGCCCGACCCGGTGCTGCATCCGGGCCACCACCCGCCGCTCCAGCCAGATCATGAACAGCGTCAGGAGCACGCCCAGCACGAACAGCACGACGACCTTGAGCAGAATCAGCCACAGCGGGTCGTCGGCGAGCAGCTCGGCGGTCCGGTTCGGCACCTGAGCAAGGAGTGGACCGGTCATGGCGCACCTCCGGCGGTCACTCCGACCACGGCACCGTGGCCGACCCCGAGCGTGCCGCGCACCCGGGAGTCCGGGGCGTTGCCGGGTAGCCAGACAACGCCGTCGGGCAGGTCGGCCAGCGCGACCGGCAGGGTGATCGCGCCGCGCTCGGTGCGCGCGGTCGCCGGTTCGCCCTCGACCAGGCCGAGCCGCTTGGCGGTCGCCTCGTTCACCCGCAACCGCGGCTCCCGGGCGGTGCCGGCCAGCTCGGGCTCGTTGTCCTGCAGCGACCCGGCGTCGAGCAGCTGCCGCCAGGTGGCCAGGATCGCCTGGCCGTACACCGGGCTGACCGCGGCGACGGTCGGCGAGGTCCGGGCCGTCCGGTCGACCTCCGCGCGCCCCAGCCGAGCCAGCTCGCCGGCCGCCGCGGCGGGGGTCTGGGTGAACAGGTCGACGTCCATCTCGATGGCCAGCGTGTCCAGCACCCGGCAGTCCGGCAGCATCCCGGCCGCGTCCAGCGACGCGCCGAACGCCCGGCTGCGGCCCTCCCAGTTCAGGTAGCTACCCGCGCGATGCGCGTCCGGGGCGACCGGCAGCACCACGTCGGCCAGCTCGGTGACCGGGCTGGCCCGCATCTCGAGGCTGACCAGGAACCCGACCTCGCGCAGCGCGGTGATCGCTGCCTGCGGGTCGGCCAGGTCGCCGGGATCGAGCCCGGCGACGAGCAGCGCACCGAGCTCGCCGAGCCCGGCCGCGGCCAGGATCGCCTCGGTGTCCCGTCCCGGATCGGTCGGCAGGCTGTCCTCCGGCACACCCCAGGCCCGCGCCACCTCGGCGCGCGCCGCCTCGTCGCTGACCAGCCGCCCGCCCGGCAGCAGGTTCGGCGCGGCCCCGGCCTCCAGCGCACCGCGCTCACCGGCCCGGCGCGGTACCCAGCCCAGCGCGGCCCCGGTCCGCGCGGCGAGGGCGGCCGCGGCGGAGTACAGCCCCGGCACCTCGGCGGCCCGCTCCCCGACCAGGATCACCGCACCTTTCTCGGACAGCGCGGCGACCACGTCGTCAGAAAGCTCGGACAGCGCGGCCGCCTCCCGCCGGGAACCGCGGGCAGCAGCACGCCGCCGGGTCTTGCGCACCGCGGGCGTGCTCCACTGCCCGAGATGGAACACCTTGGTGCCGGTGCGGGCGGCCCGGCGCAGCCGCAGGAAGACGATCGGCGACTCCTCCTCGGGCTCGAACGCCACGCAGGCCACCGCGGGCGCGGCGGACAGGTCGGCGTAGGTCGGCCCGCTGGTCCCCACGACGTGCGCGGCCAGGAAGTCCAGCTCCTCGGCGGAGTGCGGCCGGGCCCGGAAGTCGACGTCGTTGGTCCGGGCCGCCAGCCGGGCGAACTTCGCGTAGGCGTAGGCGTCCTCGACGGTCAGCCGGCCGCCGGTGAGCACTCCGATACCACCCGAGCGGCGGTCCCGGGCGGCGAGCAGTCCTTCGGCGGCGGCCCGCAAGCGCATCGGTCCAGGACGTCTCGGCGAGCGGTGCCGTCCGCGCCGCGCACCATCGGGCGTCGGATGCGATCCGCCGCGGTCAGGTAGCGGAACGCGAACCGGCCCTTGTCGCAGTTCCACTCCTGGTTCACGTCCGGCTCGTTGCCGGCCATCCTCCGCATGATCACCCCGCGCCGGGTGTCGGTGCGCTGCGCGCACCCGGACGCGCAGTGCTCGCAGGCACCCGGGGTGGAGACCAGGTCGAACGGGCGGGACCGGAACCGGTACGCCGCGCTGGTCAACGCGCCGACCGGGCAGATCTGGATGGTGTTGCCGGAGAAGTAGGACTGGAACGGGGTGTCGCGCGCGGTGCCGACCTGCTGGTTGGGGCCGCGTTCGAGCAGCTCGATGAACGGGTCGCCGGCGATCTGCTCGGAGAACCGGGTGCACCGCGCGCACTGCACGCAGCGCTCCCGGTCCAGCAGCACCTGTACGGACACCGGGATCGGCTTCGGGAAGGTCCTCTTGGGCTCTCTGAACCGGGAATCCGACCGGCCGTTGGTCATCGCCTGGTTCTGCAGCGGGCACTCGCCGCCCTTGTCGCAGATCGGGCAGTCCAGCGGGTGGTTGATCAGCAGCATCTCCATGACACCCTGCTGGGCCTTGTCGGCCATCGCGGAGGTGTGCTGGGTCTTGACGACCATCCCGTCGGCGACGGTGATCGAGCAGGAGGCCTGCGGCTTTTGCATCGGACGCCCGCCGAGCTCCACCTCGACCAGGCACTGCCGGCAGGCCGCGACCGGGTCGAGCAGCGGGTGGTCGCAGAACCGGGGCACCACGATGCCCAGCCGCTCGCAGGTCCGGATGACCAACTCGCCCTTGGGCGCGTCGATCTCGATCCCGTCGACGGTGAGCCGGACGTGCCCCTCGGGCACCGGACGGGCGTCGGTGGTCTGCTCCGCGACGGTCATACTGCCGCCTCCGCGTTGAGGACTACGTCGGCGGTCATGCCGTGATCCCGACGGGCTGCTCGCGACCGGGTGCGCCCTTGGCGGTCTCCGGCTGCGCGGTACACAGGTCGAGGAACTCCTGGCGGAAGTACTTGATCCCGCTGACGATCGGGGAAACCGCGCCGTCACCCAGCGCGCAGAACGAGCGCCCGAGGATGTTGTCGCAGACGTCGAGCATGGTGTCGATGTCGGACTCGGTGCCGTTGCCGTGCACCATCCGTTCCAGCGTCTGCGCCAGCCAGTAGCAGCCCTCCCGGCACGGGGTGCACTTTCCGCAGGACTCGTGCTCGTAGAACTGGGTCCACTTGAGCACCGCCCACGGCACCGAGACTGTCTCGTTGAACACCATCACCGCCGCCGTGCCGAGCAGCGAGCCGGCCTCCACCGCGCCCTCGAAGTCCAGCGGGACGTCCAGGTGCTCGGCGGTGAACAGCGGGGTGGACGAACCGCCGGGGCTCCAGAACTTCAGCGGGACGCCGTCCTTCATGCCGCCGGCCAGATCGAGCAGGGTGCGCAGCGTGGTGCCCATCGGAGCCTCGTACTGCCCGGGGAGCTCCACGTGCCCGCTGACCGAGTAAATCTTCGGGCCGGGCGAGCGCTCGGTGCCCATGCTGCGGAACCACTCGCTGCCGCCGTTCACGATGTGCGGCACCGACATGATCGTCTCGACGTTGTTCACCACTGTCGGCGCGGCGTAGAGCCCGGAGGTCGCCGGGAACGGCGGCTTGAGCCGAGGCTGGCCGCGCAGCCCCTCCAGCGAGTCGAGCAGCGCGGTCTCCTCGCCGCAGATGTAGGCGCCCGCGCCCGCGTGCACCACGACCTCCAGGTCGAACCCGGAGCCCAGGATGTCCTTGCCGAGGTATCCCTTCGCGTACGCCTCGCGGACCGCGTTGACCACCCGGCGGTACGGGTGCAGCGCCTCGCCGCGGACGTAGATGTAGCACTCGTTGGCCCGGATCGCGTAGCTCGTGATCACGCAGCCCTCGATCAGGGCGTGCGGGTCGGCCATCATCAGCGGGATGTCCTTGCAGGTCCCCGGCTCGCCCTCGTCGGCGTTGATCACCAGGTAGTGCGGCTTGGCGGCCGGTCCGGAGTCGCCCGATGTGTGCGACTGCGGGATGAAGCCCCACTTCAACCCGGTCGGGAAGCCGGCGCCGCCGCGGCCGCGCAGCCCGCTGTCCTTGCAGAGCTGGATGAGCTGGTCGGGGTGGGCCTCGAGCGCGCGGCGCAGCGCGCGGTACCCGCCGCCTTCCTCATAGGTCCGCAGCGACCAGGACCGCTCAGCTGGCCAGCTGCGGGTGAGCACGGGGGTCAGTGCAGGCATCGCGGCGTCCTACTTCTGCTGGTCCGGGGGCGGGGGGAGCGGCGGGTCGGCGGGCATCGGCTCGGCGGTCCAGCCGCGCTCGTCGGCGATAGTGGTGCCCCGCAGCGTCTCAGGGGCGGCGCTCGGGCCATCGACCTGTGCGCTCAGGTCGTCGAAGAAGCCGGCCAGCTCGGCGGAGACCGTGCGCCAGTCGGTGAGCGGGGCGCCGCGGGTCGGCGGCGGACGCTCGCCGCGGCGCAGCGCGTCGACCAGCGCCTCGGCCGACTCGACGGTCTGGTTGTCGTAGTACTCGTAGTTCACCTGCAACACCGGGGCGAAGTCGCAGGCTGCCAGGCACTCGGCGTGCTCGAGGGTGATCGAGCCGGGCTCGCCGGGGGCGCCGGCGGTCTCCTCGTGCCCGACGTCGAGCGTGGCGCACAGCCGCTGGTAGATGTCCTCGCCGCCGAGCGCGGCACACAGCGTGTTCGTGCACACGCTGACCAGGTGTTCCCCGCCCGGCCGCTCCTTGTACATCGTGTAGAAGGTGACGACCGCGGTGACCTCGGCGGTGGTCAGGTCGAGCTGCTCGGCGCAGAACCGGATGCCGTCCTGGCTGACGTGGCCCTGCACGGACTGCATCAGGTGCAGCATCGGCAGCAGCGCGCTGCGCTTCACCGGGTACCGGGAGATGATCTCCTTGGCCCGCTGCCGGGTGGTCTCGTCGAAGACGTCCGGCGTGCTCATCGGTCCACGCCACCCATCACCGGGTCGATCGAGGCCACCGCGGCGATCACGTCGGCGATCATGCCGCCCTCGCTCATCGCCGGCATGGCCTGCAGGTTGACGAAGCTGGGCTCGCGGAGGTGTACCCGCAGCGGACGGGTGCCGCCGTCGGAGACCAGGTGCGCGCCCAGCTCGCCGCGCGGGCCCTCGACCGGCACGTAGACCTGGCCGGGCGGCACCGCGAACCCCTCGGTCACCAGCTTGAAGTGGTGGATCAACGCCTCCATCGACTGGCCCATGATCTTCCGGACGTACTCCAGCGAGTTGCCGAGGCCGTCCGAACCCAACGACAGCTGCGCCGGCCAAGCGATCTTGCGGTCCGCCACCATCACCGGGCCGGGCTCCATCCGGTCCACCGCCTGCTCGATGAGCTTGAGCGACTCGTGCATCTCGGCGACCCGCAGCCGGTAGCGGGCGTAGGAGTCGGCCTCGGTGGCGGTGGGCACCTCGAAGTCGTAGTCCTCGTAGCCCAGGTAGGGCATGGTCTTGCGCAGGTCCCAGGCCAGCCCGGCGCTGCGCAGGATCGGACCGGTGACACCCAGCGCGATGCAGCCGTCGATCGGCAGGTAGCCGACGCCCTCGGTGCGCTGCTTCCAGATCGGCTGGCCGGTGAGCAGCTTGTCGTAGTCCGGCAGCCGCTTGCGCATGAGCTTGACGAAGTCCCGGACCTTCTCGGCGAAGTCGGTCGGAAAGTCCTGGGCCAGCCCGCCGGGGCGGATGTAGGCGTGGTTCATCCGCAGCCCGGTCAGGTACTCCAGCAGGTGCAGCACCTCCTCGCGCTCGCGGAACCCGGCGGTCATCCCGGTCAGCGCGCCGAGCTCCAAGCCGCCGGTGGCGATCGCCACCAGGTGCGAGCCGATCCGGTTGATCTCCATCAGCAGGATGCGCGCGGTCTGCGCGCGCTGCGGTGCGGTGACGCCGAGCAGCTTCTCCACCGCGAGGCAGTAGGCGGACTCGGTGAACAGCGGAGCCAGGTAGTCCGCCCTGGTGACGAACGTGACGCCCTGGGTCCAGGTGCGGTACTCGCAGTTCTTCTCGATCCCGGTGTGCAGGTAGCCGATCACGACGCGGGCCTGCGTGACCGTCTCGCCCTCCAGCTCAAGGACTAGGCGGAGCACGCCGTGCGTGGACGGGTGCTGCGGGCCCATGTTGATCACGATGCGCTCGTCGTGATCCTCGGACAACAGCTCGTCCCAATCGCCGCCGGTGACCGTGTAGACGGTGCCCTCGGTGGTCTCCCGCTCGGTTGCCTGCTCGGGTGCCTGACCGGGGAGCTGCGAGTCGGGGGGCGTGGTCACGAGTACGCCCTCCGCTCGTCGGGAGGCGGGATTTCCGCGCCCTTGTACTCGACCGGGATGCCGCCGAGCGGGTAGTCCTTGCGCTGCGGGAACCCCTCCCAGTCGTCCGGCATGAGGATCCGGGTCAGCGCCGGGTGCCCTTCGAAGTTCACCCCGAACATGTCCCAGGTCTCCCGCTCGTGCCAGTCCGCGGTCGGGTACACCGACACCACGCTCGGCACCAGGGCGTCCTCGACGTCCACCGTGACCTCGAGCCGGATCCGGCGGCGGTAGGTCATCGACAGCAGGTCGTATACCACGTGCAGCCGCTGCGGCAGGTCCGGGCCGTAGTCCACACCGGACAGCGAGGCGAGCATCTCGAAGCGCAGCGCCGGGTCGTCGCGCAGCGTTCGGCACATCTCGACGATGTGCTCCCGGCGCACGTAGAAAGTGATCTCGTCGCGGTCGACGGTGATCTGGGCGACCGCGTCGCCGGGGATCCCGTGCTCGGCCATCGCCGCCGCGAGCGCGTCGGCCACCTCGTCGAAGTAGCCGCCGAACGGCCGTTCGGCCGGCGCGGGTGAGTACGCCGGCAGCCGCAGCCCGCCGAACCCGGACGTGTCACCGCTGCCCTGCACCCCGAACATGCCGTGCCGGGCCCGGCCGGCGACCTGCCCGTCGGCGGCGGTGTCGCCGCGCGGCGTGAGCTCGCCGGCGTCGGCGCTGCCGGGCCGCTCGGCGGAGGACTGCGGCTGGCCGGTCGCTGGTCCCTTCGGCTCCTCGGCCGGCCCTTCCTGTCCTGGCGTTGGCTTGCTCATGGTGATTTCGTCACTTCTTCGCGTACTTGACCGACGACGGGATCAGCTCGGTGCGTTCGCCGCGCTCGGCCGCCAACGCGGCGCGCTTCGGACCGAGCGGCTCGTCCATGATCTTGGCGTGCAGCTTGAGGATCGCGTCGATCAGCATCTCGGGCCGCGGCGGGCAGCCGGGCAGGTACATGTCCACCGGGACGATGTGGTCGACGCCCTGCACGATCGCGTAGTTGTTGAACATCCCGCCCGATGAGGCGCAGACGCCCATCGAGAGCACCCACCGCGGCTCGGCCATCTGGTCATAGATCTGGCGCAGCACCGGCGCCATCTTCTGGCTCACCCGGCCGGCGACGATCATCAGGTCGGCCTGCCGCGGGGACGCCCGGAACACCTCCATACCGAACCGCGCCAGGTCGTAGCGCGGCCCGCCGGTGGTCATCATCTCGATCGCGCAGCAGGCCAGCCCGAACGTCGCCGGCCACAGCGATGACTTCCTGGTCCAGTTGACCAGCTTCTCCACGCTGGCCAGCAGTATGCCGCTCGGTAGCTTCTCCTCGAGTCCCATGTGCCCCCTAGCTCAGTTCCAGTCCAGGCCGCCGCGCCGCCACACGTAGATGTAGGCGAAGCCCACGGTGCCGATGAACAACACGATCTCGATCAGCCCGAACAGCCCGAGCGCGTCGGCGGTGACTGCGAACGGGTAGAGGAAGACCATCTCGATGTCGAACAGGATGAACAGCATCGCGGTCAGGTAGTAGGCGACCGGCATCCGGCCGCTGCCCACGATCGGCTGCGGGGACGGCTCGATCCCGCACTCATAGGCGGACATCTTCGCTCGGTTGTACCGGCGCGGGCCGACGTAAGGGGCAATGATCGCCGACAGCAGCGCGAATGCTCCGGCCAGCGCAAAGAGAAGGACGATCGGCAAGTAGGGCCCAAGCATCGCGCCACCCTAACCGTTCATCGATGGTGTCGAACCCACCCGCATTACCGAAGTCCCGGCGTCAATCTGGTCATCGCCGTGATCACGCGGTCGGCAGCATCGCCGTCCCTCGGATCATAGAGGTTGGCCAGGAGTTTGAGCAGGAAGGCCATCAGCGTCCGCCGGGGCAGCCCATGCCGGGTGGCCAGCCGCATCACGGTCGGGTTTCCGATCAATTTCGAGAACGTGTTGCCGATCCGGTAGTAGCTGCCCAGCGCGGTGCGCAGGGCAGCCGGGTAGCCGCGCAGCGCGTGCTCGGCGGCGGGCCGGACCGGGCCAGCGACTGGATCGCGGCATCCGCCGCCAGCGTGGCCGACTCCATCGCGTACGCGATGCCCTCGCCGTTGAACGGGTTGACCATGCCGCCGGCGTCGCCCACCAGCAACAGCCCGGGCCGGTAGTGCGGCGTCCGGTTGAAGCCCATCGGCAGCGCCGCCCCACCGACCCCGCCGTCGGCGTTCTCCTCGCGGAACCCCCAGCTCTCCGGCGTGCCGTCCAGCCAGGACCGCAGCAGCGCCCGGTAGTCGGTGGAGCCGAACGCCCGCGACGTCGACAGGATGCCGAGCCCGACGTTCACCGAGCCGTCGCCCATCCCGAAGATCCACCCGTAGCCGGGCAGCAGCTTCGGGCTGCCCGGCTCGCTGCGGTCCCAGAGCTCCAGGTGCGACTCCAGGTAGTCGTCGTTGGTGCGCGGGCTCGTGTAGTACCGCCGGACCGCCACCCCGATCGGACGGTCGTCACGCTTGCTCATGCCGAGCGACAGCGCCACCCGGGCGGATACGCCGTCGGCTGCCAGGGTCAGTGGAGCGCGGAAGGTTGCGGGCTTCTTGTCCTTTCCCTTGCCGGTGTGCCCGGTCACCCCGGTGACCCGCCCGTTGCGTTCGTCGGTGAGCGCCCCGGTGACCGTGGTGTCCTCACGCAGCCGCGCCCCCGACTTCTCCGCGTGCCGCACCAGCAGCTCGTCGAAGTCCTGCCGCGGCCGCACCACGCCGTAGTTCGGGAAGCTGGCGAGGTCCGGCCAGTCCAGATCGAGCGCGACCCCGCCGCCGAGCACCCGCAGCCCTCGGTTGTGCAGCCAGCCGGCCTCGGTTCGGGTGTCCAGCCCGACGTCGATCAACTGCTTGACACCGCGCGGGGTGAAGCCGTCGCCGCACACCTTCGGCCGCGGGAACGTGGACTTCTCCAGCAGCAGCACGTCCAGGCCGGCACGGGCCAGATAGGTCGCCGCGGTTGAACCGGCGGGCCCGGCGCCGACCACGATCACGTCGGCGTCGGAGTCCGCGGTACGGCGTGCGCTGGTCACGGTGCTGAGTCTAGGCACGGGGTCGGTGCACTCGCCTGCGCGCTGTATCACGCCGGTAGCGTCGGCGGCCGTGCCCGTCCGACGGTTGGCTCGCCTTCTTCCCGCCGTCGTCGTCGTCGCGTTCGTGGTGCTCAGCGGGTGCTCCCGGCCGGCTGCGCCGCCGACGTTGGGGCCGGTGTCGCCGGCCCCGCCCGGTGTCGGCACCGGGTGGGCGCCTCGCGCCGCCGCGCCGCTGCCGGTGACCGAGGTGGCCGGTGCCGCGCTGGACGGCCGGATCTTCCTGGCCGGCGGGTTCTCCGGCGACGGCGCCGCCGTGACGGCCGTACAGGTCTACGACCCGGCTGCGGACGCGTGGAGCCGCGGGCCGGACCTGCCGGAGCCGGTGCACCACGCCGCGCTGGTCGCCTCCGGCGAGGCGATCTACCTGGTCGGCGGCTACCGCGGGTCCACCTTCGCCGAGCCGACCGACGCGGTGCGCCGGTTGGATCTGGCGGCCGAGCGCTGGGTGGACGCGCCTGCACTGCCGGCGCCGCGGGCGGCTGGTGCCGCCGCGTTCGACGGCGGGCGCATCGTCTACGGCGGCGGGGTCGGACCGCAGGGGCTGGCCGGCGACGTGGTGGCGCTGGAGCCCGGCAGTGGGGGCGCCACCGCCGGCGTGCAGTGGCGTCCGGTCGGCGCGCTCTCCGTTTCCCGGGAACACCTGGCGGCGGCCTCCGACGGTGCCGGCCGGGTGTGGTTCCTCGGCGGGCGCACGGGTGGGCTGGACACCAACCTCGGCACCGTCGACGAGGTGTCCGGCTCCTCGGTGCGGGCGGTGGGGGCGCTGCCGACGCCCCGTGGCGGGGTGGCCGGGTTCTACGCGCCGGCGGCCGGCGCGTGCCTGGTCGGCGGCGAACAGCCGACCGGCACGCTGCCCACCGTTGAGTGCGTCGGGGAGGGCGGGTCGGTGGTGCGGCTGCCCGACCTCGGCGCACCGCGGCACGGGCTGGCGGCGGCCGTCGTCGACGGCGTCGCGTACGTGCTGGCCGGTGGGCCGCGGCCGGGGCTCGCGGTCAGCGGCGCCGTCGAGTCCCTGCCCCTCGGGTAGCCCCACTCCCGCAATGAGCGGGCTTATTCGGCCTTTGACGGGGTGCTCGACCCGCAATAAGCCCGCTCATTGCGGGTTTTGGGGTGCGGTGGGCGTCGGTGTGGGCGGTGGGTCTCAGTGTGGGCGGTCGGCTCAGTGTGGGCGGTGGGCGTCAGTGTGGGCGGTGGGCGCGGTGCAGCGCGACGATCCCGCCGGACAGGTCCCGCCACTCGACACCCGTCCAGCCGCTGGACGCGATGCGGGCGGCGAGCGCCCGCTGGTCCGGCCAGGCTCGGATGGACTCGGCGAGGTACACGTAGGCCTCCGGGTTGCTGGCCACCCGGGTGGCGATCGCCGGCAGTGCACCCATCAGGTAGTCGTGGTACGCGGCGGCGAACGGGCGCCAGGTCGGCGTGGAGAACTCGCAGACCACCAGCCGCCCGCCGGGCCGGGTGACCCGGGCCATCTCGCGGAGCGCATCGTCGGGGCGCACGATGTTGCGCAGCCCGAAGGAGATCGTCACCGCGTCGAACTCCTCGTCGGCGAACGGCAGCGCCAGTGCGTCGGCGGCGACCATCGGCACCCCGCGGTGCACGCCGGCACGCAGCATCCCCAGCGAGAAGTCCGCTGCCACGCACCACGCGCCGTCCCGGGCCAGCTCGACGGTCGACACCCCGGTCCCGGCGGCGAGGTCGAGCACCCGCTCGCCAGCGCCGGCGGCCAGGGCGCGTCGGGTCGCCCGCCGCCACCACCGGTCCTGGCCGGCGGACAGCACCGTGTTGGTCAGGTCGTACCTGCGGGCGACGCCGTCGAACATCGCGGCGACCTCCCGCGGCTGCTTGTCCAACCCGGCGCGCGGCACAACCGCAGGTTATCCACCGCATCGGTCGACGCCGGCCCGCGCCTTCCCGGCGGGTCTCAGGCCCGCAGCGCGGCGAGCATGCCGTCCACCGCGGCCGGCCAGGTGAACTGCTCGGCCCTGGCCCGGGCGGCGGCCCGCCGCGCCGGCCCACCGCCGGAGAGCAGCCGCAGCACGCCGTCGGCGAAGGCTGCGGGATCGTCGGCGACCGCGGCCCCGCAGTCCGGGTGCACGATCTCCCGCAGCGCGGAGGACCGGGAGACCACCACCGGCGTCCCACTGGCCAGCGACTCCAGCGCGGCCAGCCCGAACGTCTCGTGCGGGCCGGGTGCCAGCGACACGTCGGCGGTCGCGAGCAGCCGGGCCACCTCCGGCCGCTGCGGCAGGAACCCGAGGAACGTCACCGGCAGCCCCGCGGCCCGGCGGCGCATGGCGGCCCGCCGCGGGCCGTCGCCGGCGACCACCAGCCGCACCCGCGCGCCGGCGTCCAGCAGCGCGGCAGCCGTGTCCACGCTGCGCTCCGGGTGCTTCTCCGGGGACAGCCGGCCGCAGTGCACCACCAGCAGCTCCGACGACGAGGCCAGCGTGCGGCGCAGCTCGCCGTCGCGGCGGGTCGGGGTGAACGTCGTGAGGTCGACCCCCAGCGGCACCTGCACGACGTTCGGCGCGCCGATCCGCTCGAACTCGGCGCGGGCGAAGCCGGTGGTGCACACGACCGTGTCGAAACCGGCGGCCAGCGCGGTGTTCGAGCGGTCGGCGAACCGCCGCGCCGGACCGGACGGCATCCCGAACTCCTTCAGCAGCCGGTCCAGCCGCTCGTGGGAGATCACCACGCTCGGTATGCCACGCTGCTGCGCCCATCGGCCGAGCCCGCGCAGCGTCAGCCGGTCAGACACTTCCAGCGCATCCGGCTCCAGCCGCTCCAGCAGCCGGCAGACCCGCCACGGGTCGACCAGCCGGTACCCGCCGGTCGCCGGGATCACCGGCGCGGGCAGCGTCACCCGACGGACCCCGCTTGGCAGGTCCTGGACCGCGCTGCGCGGCCCCGGCACGACCAGCACGACCTCGTGGCCCCGCGCCACGTAGCCGGCGCCGAGCGAGTTGAGCGCGGTGCGCAGGCCGCCGGACCGCGGTCCGTACATGTTCGCGACCTGGACGATGCGCACTGACCAGTCGCCCCTAGGCCGCCCGGCTGTCCCGATCCCGGCCGATCCGGCCGTCCGCGGCGAGCACCGCGGCGTAGTGGCCGATCAGCTCGTCGCACACCACCGCCCAGGTGCGCCCGGCCACCGAGCGGCGGGCGGCCGCGCCGAACTGGCGACGCCGTGCCGAGTCGGTCAGTGCCAGCACCGCGGCGCGCAGCTCGTGGTCGTCGGTCGGCGAGACGAGGTAGCCGGTGCGTCCCGGCTGCACCAGGTCCCGCGGGCCGCCCGCGTCCGGCGCCACCACCGGTACCCCCGAGGCCAGCGCCTCCTGCACGGCCTGGCAGAACGTCTCGGAAGGTCCGGTGTGGACGAAGACGTCGAGTGAGGCGTACACCTGCGCCAGCTCCTCGCCGCCCCGGAACCCGAGGAACGCCGCGCCCGGCAGCGCGCTGCGCAGCGCCGGTTCGCTGGGACCGGCGCCGACCACGACCAGTCGGACGCCGCGCAGCCCGCCCAGCGCGGCCAGTCGCTCGACCCGCTTCTCCGGCGCCAGCCGACCGACATAGCCGACGAGCAGCTCGCCGTCGGGGGCCAGCGCGGCGCGCAGCCGCTCGTCCCGCTTGGTGGGCGCGAACCGGATCGAGTCGACCCCGCGGGCCCAGCTGAACACCCGCGGGACGCCGCGTTGGCGCAGCGCGTCGACCGCCCAGCTGGACGGCGCGAGGGTCCGGTGCGCGAGCGTGTGCAGCCGGCAGGTCCACCGCCAGGCGGCCCGCGCGGTGAGCCCGAGGCCGTAGGACGCGGCGAAGCCGGCGACGTCGGTCTGGTACACGGCCACGCTGGGCAGCCGGAGCCGGCGCGCCGCGTTCAGCCCGCGGGCGCCGAGCACGAACGGCGCCGCGAGGTGCACGACGTCCGGCCGGAACCGGCGCATCGCGCGCAGCACCCGCCCGGTAGGCACCCCGACCGGCATCGAGTTGACAAGTGGTAGCCCCAAGGCGGGTACCCGTACGACCTCGACGCCCTCGTGCTCGTCGGACTCGTCGAGGCCGGGAGCGACCACCATCGCATCGTGGCCGCGGCGCGACAGGTGCTCGAGCACCCGAAGCACGGAGTTCGTCACGCCGTTCACCGTGGGCAGGAAGCACTCCGAAACGATCGCGACGCGCACGCCTGCGACGTTGCCGCCACCAACGCCCCGAAACCCAAAGCGCACGTGACACGTCGAGGAAATCGGCCCTAACTCTGCGCGGGGCGCGGGCGCAGTACCGCCGGCCGGCGCGATATTGGGCAGATGGCGGTGCTCCCCCGGCCAGCCCGTCCCGTCGAGGACGGCTTGGTCTCCCGCGCGCTGGAGGTCGCCGGCCGGTTGGCGAACGACGCCGCGGAAGTGATCAACGCGACGGTCGGTCGTGGCACCCGGCTCGACGCCGCCGGCAAGGCCAGCCCGTTTGACTGGGTCACCGACACGGACCGCACCGTGGAACGGCACACCCGACGGGTGCTGGCCGCCGAGTTCCCGGAGATCCCGGTGCTCGGCAACGGCCACCGCCGGCTCGGACGACCCGAACGGCTACCGGTGGGTGGTCGAGCCGGTCGACGGCAGCGCAAACTACGTCGCCGGCTTGCCGTGGTGCGCGTTCAGCCTCGCGCTGCTGGACGCGGGCGGCCCGGTGGTCGGCGTCGTCGCGGACCCGAGCCGGGCGCAGATCTACGCCGCCGCCCGCGGTCGCGGGATGCGGGCCAACCGGGTGCCGGTCCGGGTGCAGGACCGCTCCGGGCCGCAAGGGGCGCTGGTCTGCACCGAACTGGTCGGCGCCGGACCGTGGCCGGGCATGGACGGCTTCCTGCGGTGCGCGGCGCGGGCCTACACCGGGGTCCGGGTACTTGGCTCGCCCGCGCTGGCGATCGCCCAGGTGGCGCTCGGGCATGCGGTGGCCGCCGTGCTGGACAGCTACGACG
The DNA here is from genome assembly GCA_963776255.1 of uncultured Actinomycetota bacterium. Classification (GTDB taxonomy): domain Bacteria; phylum Actinomycetota; class Actinomycetes; order Mycobacteriales; family Pseudonocardiaceae; genus Pseudonocardia. The sequence goes on from CAVZMB010000011.1 coordinate 50,481, forward strand.
ACTGCTCCGTCGCCGGAGCGCTGTGCCTGGCGACCGAGGCCGGCGCGCAGGTCGTCAACCGGGACGGCAAGCCCGAGCCGTTGCCGCGCGCCGGTCTGCTGGTGGCGGTGCCTGGCGTGCTGGACGACGTGTTTGGCTGGTGGCACGAGGCGGCCCGCACCGCGTGAGGCGGGTCCGCGACGGCGACCCGGCTAGCCGGTGGTGGCGCCGGTGGCGGCCTTTCGTGGGCTGCCGGTGAACGGCTGGCGGCGCAGCCAGGCCGCGAGCGGAAGCGCGATCAGCCAGACGAGCAGCAAGCCCACGGCGACCGAGCCGAGTCCCACCGCGCTGCTGCGGCCGGCGATCCGGGCCCGCTCCGGCTTCTGTAGGTCGTACTCGACGACGACCTTGTCGCCGGGCTCGAACCCGCCGGGGTAGAACGCCCCGGTCTCCGGTGTCACGACCCGACCCTCGGCAGTGCTGAACCGCACCAGCGTCTGCGTGTCGCCCGACCCGTCGAGCACGTCGGCGACAGCCACCCCGCGATGCGCATCGATCGTGGCGTCGTCCCAACGGGCGACGACGAGCGCAAGCAGGCCCAGCGCGGTGAGCCCGACCGCCACGCCGAGCACCACGCCCGGCAGCCTGCGCTGCACCCGCCGCACGCCAGCCGCGGCGACTGAGCGGAGCCGGCCGGCCCAGGTCGCCACCCTGCCGGAGGTCACGCCGCCGGAGTCTACGGTGGCGGCTTGACGCCGATGGCCGGGGCGAGGCGTTCGCGGGCGCTGTGAGCAAGCTCAGGCCCCTCGGGTGCTCACCACCCCCGATCACCACCTACGCTCGGACAGGTGTCGACCGCCGCGGGCACCCGGACCGCCCGTCCGCTGCCGCCCGGCCGGATGCACGTCCGCACCCGAGCGATACCCGATCCGGGCAGGTTGATCGAGTTGCTGCCCGACGACCGAGGCCCGCTGAGCTGGCTGCGGGAGGGCGACGGGCTGGTCGGTTGGGGCGAGGTCGCGCGGTCCAGCTGGGTCGGACCGGAGCGGTTCGCCGCCGCCGACGAGTGGTGGCGGCTGTTCTCCGAGCGGCTGCACGTCGCGGACGAGGTCGGGCTGCCCGGCACCGGGCCGGTGGCGTTCGCCAGCTTCGCGTTCGCCGATGGGCCCGCGCCCTCGGTGCTCGTGGTGCCCCGGGTGCTGGTCGGCCGCCGGAACGGTCAGGGCTGGATCACCGAGTTCGACGGTGCGGACCGGCCGCATCGGCCGGACCGACCGCATCGCCTGCTCCGGATGACGCCGGTCCGGCCCACCGGAACGTTGCGTTACGCCGATGGTGAGCTCCCGGTGCACCGGTGGCGCTCGGCGGTCGCCGAGGCGGTGCAACGGCTGCGGGCCGGCCGGCTGGACAAGGTCGCGCTGGCCCACGACCTGGTGGCCGGGGCCGACGAGCCGCTCGACCCCCGGTTCCTGCTGAGTGGGCTCGCCGAGCGCTACCCGACCTGCTGGTCGTTCGTGGTGGATGGGCTGGTGGGCGCCACCCCGGAGTTGCTGGTCCGGCGCAGTGGTGACGCGGTGCGCTCGCGGGTGCTGGCTGGCACGATCTGGCCCGGTCAGGCAGACGCCGGTGCGCTGGGCGCGACGCTGCTCGCCTCGGCCAAGGACCAGGCCGAGCACCGGCTGGCGGTGGAGTCGCTGGGTGCCGCGCTGCGCCCGCTGTGCGACGAGCTGGACGTGCCGCCCGCCCCTTCGGTGCTGGACCTGGCCAACGTCTCGCACCTGGCGACCGACGTCCGCGGCCGGCTCGCCGATCACCCCGCGATGTCGCTGCTGCTGCTGGCCGAGGTCGTGCACCCGACCGCCGCGGTCGGCGGCACCCCGCGCGCGCCGGCGCTGGAGCTGATCACCGAGCTGGAGACCATGGACCGTGGGCGGTACGCCGGCCCGGTCGGGTGGGTGGACGCCGCGGGCGACGGTGAGCTCGGCGTGGCGCTGCGGTGCGCGCAGCTGTCCGGCTCGTCGGCCCGGCTGTTCGCCGGCTGCGGACTGGTCGCCGACTCCGACCCGGATACCGAGGTGGCCGAGGCTGCCGCGAAGCTGGTAGCCGTGCGCGACGCACTCGCCGGCAACTGAGCCGATCACCGCGGGTCACACGTCGAGCGCGTCCTCGCCGCCAACGCTCCTCGCAATGAGCGGGCTTATTCCGCCAGATCGACGCACTCGAACCCGCAAGGAGCCCGCTCATTCGCGTTTTGGGCCCACCCGCCCCGGCACCTGACCGGGTTTACCGCTGCTCATGCGCGGCGGTGGCGGCGTCCTCCACGGCCTGGTGGATCGCTCGGTGCGCGGCGCGCAGGGTGGCCCGGCCGGCGGGCACCTCGATCACGCGCAGCCCGGGCTGCGGGGCGAGTTGGTCGGGCAGCGCCTCCGGGTGTTCCGCGACGGTGTGCGGGATCCCGACGGCGGTGGCGAGGTCGGCCAGCCGCGTTCCGTGCGGCGTGCCGAAGATCCGCTCGAACGCCGTGTCGTACTCCGGCGCACCCTGCTCGAGCAGCGAGAAGATGCCGCCGCCGTCGTCGTTCAGCACGACGATCGTGACATCCGGCCGCGGCTCGCCGGCGCCGATCACCAGCCCGGTGGTGTCGTGCAACAGGGTCAGGTCGCCGAGCAGCGCGTAGCTCGGGCCGCCGTGCGCGAGCGCCGCCCCGACGGCGGTGGACACCGTGCCGTCGATTCCGGACGCGCCGCGGTTGGCGAGCACGGTCAGCCCGGGCCTCGGTGCGGCGGCCAGCGAGACGTCGCGGACCGGGTTCGACGAGCCGAGCACCAGCAGCGCTCCGGCCGGTAGGGCGGCGACCAGGGCACGCGCGACGCGCAGGCCGACCGACGCGCCCCGCTCGTCGCCGTCGAGCGCTCGGTCCAGCGCGCGGTCCAGCGCCGCGCCGGCGGCGGCGTCCGCGGCACTCCAGGCGGCGGCGTAGCCGGCTGGCGGTCGCAGTGGTGGCAGCCCCCCGACGGCGCGGACCGTCCCGGCGGTGTCCGGCCAGCCCGGCGCCCCGCCCGGGCCGGGCACCGCGTACACCTCGACGTCCGGGTCGGCGAGCATCCGCTGGACGGCGCGTTGCATCGTCGGCCGGCCGACGACGACCACCTGGCGCGGGCGCAGCTGCCGGTACCACCGGGGGGAGCGCAGCAGCCACGGCCCGGTGCGCATCGCCTGCGGCCAGAGCGGCGAGGTCGGCTCGGCCACCACCGGGGTTCCGGCGCTCGGTTCGACCGGCAGTCCGCCGTGCCCGCCGACCAGCAGGGTCGGCGCGGCCGGATCGAGCGGCAACGGCATCACCGCCGCGGGCGGTGCCTCGGGGACGGCCGTCCACGGCGCACCGTGCGGGCGGCCCCGCGGCCACGTCTCGTCAGCCGGTGGCACCAGCGGCTCGGCGAACGGCACGTTGAGGTGCGCCGGACCGGGGACGCCCGGCCCGGACCGGCCCAGCGCCGCCGCCACGGCGCGGTCGACCGTGGACCGCCACAGCTCCGGTCGGTCGCCCCCGACGGTCGCGGCGTACCGCGGTGCCCCGCCGTAGAGCCCGGCCTGCACGACGGTCTGGTTGGCGCCGGTGCCGACCAGCTCGGTGGGACGGTCCGCGGTGACCGCGAGTAGCGGGACCCCGGAGTACGACGCCTCCAGCAGGGCGGGGTGCAGGTTCGCCGCCGCGGTACCGGAGGTGCACGCCACCGGCACCGGACGCCCGGAGCGCAGCGCCAGCCCGAGCGCGAGGAAGCCGGCGGTGCGCTCGTCGATCCGGACGTGCAGCCGCAGCCGCCCGGACGCGTCCGCGGTGTGCAGCGCGAAGGACAGCGGCGCGTTGCGTGACCCGGGGCAGAGCACCGCCTCGCGCACCCCGCAGCGGACGAGCTCGTCGACGACGACCCTGGCCAGCGCGGTGGCGCTCACTGCAGGGTGATCAGCTCGAAGCCCACCGCCAGCGGCACGCCGAGGCGCTGCCCGACCGACTCCGCGAACGAGCGCAGGAACGCCTCCGGGTCGGCCATCGATCCGCCCAGCGCGGCGAGGTACGCCTCGTGCGCCCGCAGCGACGCGACACCGCGGTCGAACGTCGCCGTGACGTCGACCGCGTGGTCGGCCAGCGGTGAGGACGCGATGGCCACCCAGCGCACCCCGCCCCACGGCTCGGCGCCGTCGGCCAGCTGCTCGGGGAAGATCCATCGGTTCCCGGCGTCGCCGACCGCGTCGAGCACCGCGGCCCCGACGTTGCGGTGGTCAGGGGTGTTCCGGTACCCGCCGGGCCAGTGCTCGTGGTGGTTGAGAGTGATCACCAGCTGCGGGCGGTGTCGCCGGATGGCGGCGGCGATGTCCCGGCGCAGCGGCACCCCGTACTCGATCACGCCATCCGGATGATCCAGGAACTCGACCTCGTGCACGCCGACGATCTTCGCCGAGGCACGCTGTTCGGCCTCCCGGAGCGGGCCCGCCCGGTCGGGCGGCAGGCTGTCGACCCCGGCCTCGCCGCGGCTGGCGAGCAGGTAGCTCACCGTCGCGCCGGAGTCCGTCCATCGCGCGACCGCCGCGGCCCCGCCGTACTCCAGGTCGTCCGGGTGGGCGACGACGGCCAGCGCGCGTTGCCAGTCCTCAGGCATCGCGGCCAGCTCGTTCTCCGGGGTCGTCATGTCGCCATCTTCCCCGGTTCGCCGGTCCGGCGTTGTCCGCGGTGGGCGACGCCCTTAGGTTCACCTGGTGGGCGGCGTGCGCTGCCCGGTGCTGATCGGCCGCGAGGCGGAGTACCAGGAGCTCGTCGCCGCGGTCCGGGGGCTCGGCGCCGGCGCGGGCGGGTTGTGGATGGTCATCGGTGAGGCCGGCGTCGGCAAGTCGCGCTTGGTCCGTGAGGTGGTGTCCGGAGCAGCCAGCACCGGCCTGAGCGCCCCCGAGCTGGCGATGTTCCGACGCGCCCTGGATCGGCTGGTCGCCGCTCCCGATGTGCAGGTGGGGACCGAGCCTGCCGGGTCGGCGTCGCTGCTGGTGGCCGAGGGTGTGCTGCGTCTGCTGGGCACGGTGGCGTCGTCCCGCCGGCCGGTCCTGGTCGTGCTGGAGGACCTGCAGTGGGCGGACGCCGAGACGGTCCGGGTGGTCGAGTACCTCGCCGACCACCTGGTGGGCGAGCGCGTCGGGGTGCTGGCAACCGTCCGCGCCGGCGAGCCGAGCGAGGCGCTGGTCGTGGCCCGCTCCCTCGCCGCCCGGTGGACGGCCTGGCTGACCGAGCTCGGCCGGCTCACCGACCCCGACGTGCGGCTGATGACCGCAGCCTGCCTCGGCGAGGCCGAGCCGCCGGGCGACCTCGCCGAGTTCGTGCTGGCGAACGCCGACGGTCTGCCGTTCTTCGTGGAGGAGCTGCTCGCGGACGCCTCGGACCGCACCGGCCCACTGATCAGCAGGGCGCCGGAGCAGGTCGCCGACACCGTCCGTCGCCGGCTGTCCGGACTCGGGGTGGCTGGCGTCGAGGTGCTGCGGGCCGCGGCGCTGCTGGGGTCCCGGTTCGACTGGGCGCTGCTCCCGCCGATGGCCGGCCTGCCCGCCCACACCGTCGATGACGTCCTGCGCCGCGCCGTAAGCTCTTGCGCGATGACATGCAAAGTGCATGCTTCTATGCTGGGCGCATGAAGACGCTGCAGGTTCGCAACGTGCCGGACGAGTTGCACCGCAGGCTCAAGGCACGCGCGGCGCTGGAGGGACAGTCACTGTCCGAGTACGCGCTGGGCGAGCTGCGCCGTGCGATGGACCGTCCGACCCGCCGCGAGTTGCTCGCCAGGGTCCGGCAGCGGACGGCGGTCAGCTCCGAGGAATCGGCGGCCGACGCGATACGGGCGGAACGCGACTCCCGTTGATCGTCCTCGACGCGTCCGCTGCCGCCGAGTGGCTGCTCGGGCTGCCTGCGGCCGCCGCGGTTGAGCGTCTGATCGGCGATCCTGACACCACGCTGCACGCCCCACATCTGATCACTGTCGAGGTCGCCCAGGTCGTCCGTCGATTCGCGTCAAGGGGCGATCTATCGATCGAACGCGGTGCGGCAGCCTTCGACGATCTGGCCGATCTCGACGTGATCCACTACCCGCACGAGCCGCTGCTGCCGGCCATCTGGCGGCTGCGGTCGAACCTCACCGCCTACGACGCCGCATATGTCGCGCTCGCCGAGGCACTCGATGCTCCCCTTCTCACCTGCGACGCTCGGCTCGCCACGACGCCAGGCCACCGGGCGAGGATCGAGCTGGTCATCTGACCGACTCGTTCGGCCGGGCGTGGACAGCCTCCATGATCGGAGTTTCGGCCGCGAAACCGTCCAAATAACGACTGTTTCGCTGCCGAAACGGCGATCATGACCTCGGCCCGGGCTCGCGGACGCCCGACCTGCGGACCGCCCTGGCAGCGAGCTGCGCGAGGTGCAGGGGTTCGCGCTGGCCGGCCTGGCGGAGCTGGGTGCGGCAGCTGAAGCCGTCGGCGAGCACGGCGACCTCCGGGTCGGCGGCTCGCACCCGGGGCAGCAGCACCCGCTCCGCGCAGGCCATCGAGACGTCGTAGTGCCCGCGCTCGAAGCCGAAGTTGCCGGCCAGCCCGCAGCAGCCGGAGTCGAGCACCTCGGCCCGCACACCGAGGGCAGCCAGCACCGCCGAGTCGTCGGCGAACCCCAGGTCGGCGTGCTGGTGGCAGTGCGTCTGCACCAGGGCGCGCGGCGCGGAGCCGAGCTCAGGCAGCCGGTCGAGGCGTCCGGCGAGCACCTCGGCGAACGTGTGCACCGCCGCCGGCAGCCCGGTTCCGGGCAGCAGCTGGTCGGCCTCGGCCCGCAGCATCGCCGTGCAGCTCGGTTCCAGGCCGACGATCGGCACCCCGTCCCGCAGCCACGGCTGCAGGGTCTCGACGCTGCGCCGCAGCGATCGCCGCGCCGCGCCGAGCTGGCCGGTGGAGTACCAGGTCAGCCCGCAGCACACCGGGCGGTCCGGCACCTCCACCCGGTACCCCAGCCGCTCCAGCACCTCGACGGCGGCGTGCGCCACCTGCGGGTCGAAGTGGTTGGTGAAGGTGTCCGGCCAGAGCACGACCCGATCACCGCCGCCCCCGGGCGAGCCGGTGAACGACCGGGTGAACGGCCGCTCCGCGAGCTGCGGGATGTCGCGCTCCGGCGCGATCCCGCCCAGCCGTTTGACCAGCCCGGCCACCCACGGCCGAGACGCCAGACCGTTCACCAGCCGCGGCGCCCGCGATGCCAGCCGCAACCAGCGCGGCAGCGCACCCATCGAGTAGTGCGACGCCGGCCGCGGACGGCGGTGGTAGCGCTGCGCCAGGTACTCGGTCTTGTAGGCGGCCATGTCCACCCCGACCGGGCAGTCCCGCTTGCAACCCTTGCAGGACAGGCACAGGTCCAGCGCCTCGCCGACCTCGGGCGAGCGCCAGCCGTCGCGCAGCACCTGGCCGGCGGCCATCTCGAACAGCAGCCGGGCCCGGCCGCGGGTGGAGTGCCGCTCCTCGCCGGTCGCCCGGTAGCTCGGGCACATCACGCCACCCGAGTCCGTCACGCAGCGCGCCACCCCCACGCAGCGCCGGGTCGCCAGCGGGAAGCTGCCGTGATCGTCGACGAACCCGAGCTGCTCCCGGGTGCGCAATGTGGACGGTGCGACGAACACCCGCAGGTCGGCGTCCAGCGGCGCCGGGTCCACCACACACCCCGGGTTCATCCGGCCGTCCGGGTCCCAGGCGGCCTTGAACGCCCGGAAGCCGTCGATCAGCCGCGGCGGGTACATCCGGGACAGCAGCTCGCCGCGGGCCTGCCCGTCGCCGTGCTCGCCGGACAGCGACCCGCCATGTGCGACGACCAGGTCGGCGGCCTCGGTGACGAACCGGCGGAACCCCCGGATGCCGGCAGGCGTGTGCAGGTCGAAGTCGATCCGCACGTGCAGGCAGCCGTCGCCGAAGTGCCCGTAGTACGCCCCGCCGAGCCGGTGCTCGGCGAGCAGCGCGTCGAACGCACGCAGGTAGCTCGCGAGCCGCGATGGCGGCACCGCGGCGTCCTCCCATCCCGGCCAGGCCTCGCCGCCGTCCGGCCGGCGGGTCACCAGCCCGGAGCCGTCCTCCCGGATCCGCCACAGGGCCCGCTGCTCGGACGGCGAGGTGAACACCGCAGACGACGGGCCGAGCCGGGTCACCGCCTTGGCCGCTGCCTCCGCCTCGACGGCGTCGGCCCCGCCGGTCTCCACGTACAGCCAGGCCCGGCCGTCGGGCAGCGCGTCTATCGCGCTGTCGCCGGGCCGGGCGGCGGCGCGCCGGGCGTCGATCAGCCGGTAGTCCATCCCCTCGATGGCCAGCGGCCCGAGCTCGCGCACCGCCGGTGCGGCTTCCGCCGCGACGTACACGTCGGGGAAGCCGAGCACGGCGAGCGCCCGCGCCGCCGGCGACGGCACCAGATCAACGGTGGCCGCCAGCACCGTCACGCAGCTGCCCTCGGTGCCGACCAGCGCCTTCGCCAGGTCGAAGCCGTTCTCCGGCAGCAGTGCGTCCAGGTTGTAGCCGGACACCCGGCGGGTGAGCTTCGGCACGCCGGCGCGGATGTCCGCTGCGAGCTCGTCCCGCAGCGCACGCAGCCGCTCCGGGATCGCCCCGGCACCCGGGGTGCCGGCGCCGACGGTGACCCGCTCGCCGCGGTAGGTGAGCACGTCCAGGGCCCGCACGTTGTCGACCGTCTTGCCCCAGGCCACCGAGTGCGCGCCGCAGGAGTTGTTGCCGATCATTCCGCCGAGCGTGCAGCGGTCGTGGGTGGACGGGTCGGGTCCGAAGGTCAGGCCGTGCGACGCGGCCGCGGCGCGCAGCGCGTCCAACACCACGCCGGGCTGCACCCGGGCGGTGCGGGCCGCCGGGTCGATCTCCAGGACGGCGTTCATGTGCCGGGTGAAGTCCAGCAGCACCGCGGCGTTTACCGCGTTTCCCGCGATGCTCGTGCCGGCGCCGCGGGGCAGTACCGGCACGTCGTGCGCCCGGCAGACCGCCACCGCAGCCTCGGCGTCCGCCGCGTCGACCGGCGCTACCACCCCGATCGGCACGTGCCGGTAGTTGGACGCGTCGGCCGCGTACATCGCCCGGGTGCCACGGTCGAACCGGACAGGTCCGCGGACGGCGGCCCGAAGGGCGGCCTGCAACGCGTCCTGGTTCACCAGTTCTCGATCGAGCCGAGCAGGATGCCGGCGATCTCCTCCTCACCCACCGTGCGCGGCGCGGTGGCCAGCAGGCGTCGCTGCTTCATCGTCCCGGGCACCAGGTCCGGCACGTCGGCCTCGGTGTAGCCGACCGCGCCGATCCCGTTCGGGATGCCGATGTCGCGCATCAGCGCGACCAGTACCGACGGCAGCTGCTCCGCCTCGTCGGACACCCGATCGGCGTCCGGGCCGAGCAGGGCGGCCGCCCGCAGGTGCCGCTGCGGGGCGGCGGCGAAGAAGAACCGGCACGCCTGCGGTGCGGTCAGCGATACCGACTGGCCGTGCGGCACCATCGGCTCGTCCTGCGGGTAGCCGGCCGGCCGGTAGTCGCGCACCATGCCGGCGATCGGGTAGGCGTTGGCGTGCGGGATGTGCACCCCGGCGTTGCCGAACCCCATCCCGGCCAGCGTCGCGGCGAGCATCATGTCCGAGCGGGCGTCGAGGTCGTCGGAGCCGGCGTGCACCGCGCGGCGCAGCGACTGCGCGATCAGCTGCAGGGACCTCTCCGCCCACAGGTCGGACACCGGGTTGGCGCCGCAGTAGGTCACCCGGTCCTCGGGGCGCTTGCGCTCGAAGTCGGTGTAGGGCTTGGCGGTGTAGGACTCCACCGCGTGGCAGACGATGTCCATCCCGGACGCCGCGGTCACCTCGGGCGGCAGGGTCATGGTCAGCAGCGGGTCGACAACGGCGAGCGTGGGACGCAGCCGCCAGTGGCTGATCCCGGTCTTGACCTTCATGGCCAGGATGTCCATGACGCACATCGCGGTCGACTCCGACCCGGTGCCGGCCGTGGTCGGCACCGCCACCAGCGGCTTCAACGGCCCGTCCGGCGCCCGGCCGGCGCCGAACGGCGGGTTGAGGTAGTCGGCGAGCTCGCCGTGCTGACTGGTGAGCAGGTTGACCGCCTTCGCGGTGTCGATCGCCGAGCCGCCGCCGACCGCGACGAAGCCGTCCCACGGGCCCTGCTCGGTGGCGTAGCCGGCCGCCTTGGCCATCGACTCGTCGGTCGGCTCGACGTGCACCCCGTCGAACACCTCCGGCACCAGGTCGTATCGGCGCAGGGCGTCCGCGATGCGGTGCGGGATGCCGGTCGCCGCCACCCCGGGATCGGTGAGCACCAGCACCCGGCGCACGCCGTGCTGTGCCAGGTCGAACCCGATCTCGTCGGACGCGCCGGCGCCGAACTTCAGCGGCGGCGCTCCCCAGGTGAAGATCGTCTCCTCGGTTCCCACCAGGGCGACGGTAGTCGCCCCGGTGGGGACTCTCACCTTGGAACTGCAACTCCCGCTATGCGGGCGGGGTGTACTGGCTGGCGGTGAACACCGCGCCCTGCGGGTCGCGGACCAGGGCTTCGCGGGTCCAGTCGGTGTCGCGACGCTCGAGCACTGCGCCGCCGAGCCGCTCGGCGTCCGCGGCGGTCGCGTCCCGGTCGGCGACCGTGAAGGAAACGTGCCAGTGCGGGCGCTCACCGGGCGGGGCGGCGACCAGCCAGCCGATGGCGTCGGCGAATCCCGGCGGTCCGCCGGCCTGCCGCTGGTGGATGTCGGGGTCGACGGTCGCGGCGAGGTGGTCGCCGTACCCGGGCCGGCGGATCATCGTGGCGAACCCGAGGTCGTCGTAGATCCATCCGAACACGGCCGCGTAGAACGCCGCCGAGGCGGCCGGGTCGGCCGCGTGCAGATCGCTGAAGTTCCAGGCACCGGGAACGTTCACCCGCTGGACGCCCGGCCGGCCGTCGGCCTGCCAGAGCCGGAACGGGGTGCCTGCCGGATCGGTGCAGCTGGCGTATCGGCCGGCGGCGCCGACCGCGGTCGGCTCCCGCACCACCCGACCGCCCTCGGCCCGCACCCGCTGGGCGGTGGCGTCGATGTCGTCGACAGCGACGTAGGTGTTCCAGGCCGGGTCATCATCACCGTCCGGGCCGGAGAGCCCAGCGACGTCCTGGCCGTCCAGGCCGGCGACGAGGTAGCGGGCCGGGCCACCGGCCGGGGCCGCCTCCTCGAAGGTCCAGCCGAGCAGGCCGCCGTAGAACGCAGTGGCAGCGTCGAGATCGGGCAGCCCGACATCTATCCACGACGTGACGCCCGGGGGGTAGCGGCGCGGTTCAGGCATTGGGGCTGACCCCGCTGCCGCCGGCGCCGGCCGACCAGTCCGGCAGCTGCTGCAGCGCCCAGCGGTTACCGTCCGGGTCGCTGAAGTAGACGAACCTGCCCCACGGCTGCTCGTCGACCGCGCTGACTTCGACGCCGCGGCCCAGCAGCTCCGCACGGATCGCGTCGGCGTCCGCGACCACCATCTGCAGGTTGTCCAGCGAGCCCGGCTTCATCTCGGTAATCCCGTTGCCGAAGGTGATCGAGCACGCCGACCCCGGCGGGGTCATCTGCACGAAGCGAATCTCGTCGCTGACCCGGTGATCGTGGTCGGCGACGAACCCCGCCCTCAGGTAGAACTCCATGGCCCGATCCACGTCCGTGACGGGCACTCCCACCAACTCCAGCTTCATGTCCATGGCTCAACCCTGACAGACGTTCAGGTCATTTTCTGGCCGCAATTTGAACGTTTTACTGCGCTGGGTCCGGCGGCCCGCAACCGTCCGCGATCTCATATCTGCTCCCGGGGCGCGCGCCACACCAGCTCGGGGTAACGCGACTCCCGGAACCCGCAGGATCGGTACACCGGCACGCCTTCCGAGCTGGCGTGCAGGGCAACCTGCCGCACGCCGGACGCGGTGAACCGGTCCAGCAGCGCCTGCACCACCGCGTTCGCGTACCCGCGCCGCCGCCAGCGCGGGTCGGTGGCCATCGACTGCACGTAGCCGCGCTTTCCCACGGTCTGGCCCGGCCAGGGCAGCCCGATCCAGATCATGCCGACGCCGCAGGCCGCGAGGCCGGGCTCGCCGTCCGGGGCGTCGACCACCGCGGCGAAGAAGCTGCCGTCGGCCAGGCCGGTGCGCAGCACCTCTGCGACCTCGGCCTGCCAGCCGTTGTCCGGGATGGACAGTCCCATCCCGTCGAACATCACCTCGCGCAGCCGGATGAGCTCGTCGATGTCCCGGTCGTCGTTCGGGTCGGCCCAGCGCACGGTCACCCGACCCAGGATGGTCTGCCCGGAGCGGGAGCGCCGAGCGGACTTACCATCCGGCGGTGGTCTCCGAGCTGTTCGACGCGTCCGCCTGGGTTCCGGTGGAGCGGTTCACGTTCACCGACATCACCTATCACCGTGCGGTGGACACCGGGGCGGTGCGGATCGCGTTCGACCGACCCGAGGTGCGCAACGCGTTCCGCCCGCACACCGTCGACGAGCTGTACCAGGCGCTGGACGACGCCCGGATCACCTCCGACGTGGGCTGCGTGCTGGTCACCGGCAACGGCCCGTCGCCGCGGGACGGCGGTTGGGCGTTCTGCTCGGGCGGCGACCAGCGCATCCGCGGCCGCACCGGCTACCAGTACGCCGGCGGCGAGACGGCCGACACCGTTGATGCCGGCCGGGCCGGGCGGCTGCACATCCTGGAGTGCCAGCGGTTGATCCGGTTCATGCCGAAGATCGTCATCGCGGTGGTGCCGGGCTGGGCGGCCGGCGGCGGGCACTCACTGCACGTGGTGTGCGACCTGACCCTGGCCTCCGCGGAGCACGCCCGGTTCAAGCAGACCGACGCCGACGTGGGCAGCTTCGACGGCGGGTTCGGCTCGGCCTACCTGGCCCGGCAGGTCGGGCAGAAGTTCGCCCGGGAGATCTTCTTCCTGGGCCGGGCCTACACCGCGCAGGACGCCCACCGGATGGGCATGGTGAACGCGGTGGTGCCGCATGAGTCGCTCGAGCGAGTGGCGCTGGACTGGGCGACCGAGATCAACGGCAAGTCGCCGACCGCGCAGCGGATGCTGAAGTACGCGTTCAACCTGCTCGACGACGGGTTGGTCGGCCAGCAGCTGTTCGCCGGCGAGGCGACCCGGCTGGCCTACATGACCGACGAGGCGGTCGAGGGGCGGGACGCGTTCCTGGCCGAAGCGGCCGCCGGACTGGTCGCCGTTCCCCTGGTTCTACTAACTGGGCAGTCACGACCAGCTAGTGTCCCGTGAGCGAGGTCGTCTTACCCGCCTCCGCGGCCCAGCTGGCGCCCCGCTGCGTTGTCGTCGAGGCCGATACGACCAGGTATCGGCCTTCTCCTCCGCCTTGCGGTGCATCCACCTGGATCGCCGGATCCGGGCAAGGAACCTCGCTCACGGGACACTAGCGAGCCGCCGACGGCGCTGACCACACGGCCTGGCACAGACCCGCGCTTGCCGGCGCCGATGTCCGGACATCTGTGCCGCGGACCGCAGGTGTGTGCCGGCGCCGATCATCGCTCGCGGCAGAGCGCCGCGGCGAGGGCCTGGGATACCGGCCGGCCGCCGGTGTGCCGCTGGATATTGGCGAACATCGGCGACGGGTTGCACTCGAGTACGGCGAAGCTGCCGTCCGGCCGTCGCCTGAGGTCGGTACCGGTGAAGGTCATCTCGCAGGCCTTGGCCGCCCGCAGGCAGGCGTCGGCTTCGCCGGGACCGAGCTCGGTGGTGTGCACCGCGGTCTCCGAGCCGCGGTAGTCCAGCTCGTCGGAGACGATCTCGTATGCCGCGACGACCCGGCCGCCGACCGCGTAGACCCGGATATTGCGGCCGGGTATCTCCTCCTGGAACAACACAGGTGATTTCGACAGCCGGGCAAGCCGATCGTCGTGCAGGTCTTCGTGGGTGATCCGCCGGCACAGCGCGCCACCGGCGAGCGGCTTGTAGACAACCGACCCGACCGCCACGAACTCCCGGACCGCCTCCGGGTCGTTGGTTGCCAGCGTCGCCGGCACCGGGACCCCGGCGGACCGCAGCGCGTCGAGCTGTTCGAGCTTCCGGAAGTGCTGGGCCATCGCCTGCGGTGGGTTGACGAACACCGCGCCGCAGGCCTGCATCGCGGCGACGAAGCCGGCGACGAACGAGCGCTTCTCGCGACCGGCGGCGTACTCGACGCGCGCCGCGGCGGCGGCGCGGTCGGCGGTCTCGGCGGGGTCGACCGAACCGCGGGCCAGGAACGGCAGCGGGAGCGGCATCGAGCGCAGGTACCACGCGCCGACGTCGTCCAGTCGGGCGCCGGCCGCCGACGGCACCCCGTCCCGCACGCTCAGGCGTGCCCGCTCCGGAAACTCGGAGAGATCCAGCAGAACGGGTTCGTCCCCGCGCTCCCGAATATCGCGGGCCACCGCTGCGACCTGGGCGTCGCGTGCCGGCCCGACGATCCCGCGCTTCACCTCGACTCAGCTCCCGGTGCTCGATGGGCTACTCGAGGAAGGTGTCCTCGTCCGCGTGCTGCGCGGTGGCGGTGAGGTCGACGTCCAGCTGGTGGAACGAGCCGTCGAGCGGCTGGTGATCGTCGACAATCGGCTCGTCCGTGCTCCATTCGAAGTCCTCACCCTCCTCACCCAGCGCCAACGTCGTCACCGGGCCGTCCTCCGGAGGCTGCTCGCCCTCCTCACCCAACGCCTGCGTGGTCACCGGGCCATCGTCCGGCGGCGCCTCGCCCTCCTCACCCAACGCCTGCGTGGTCACCGGGCCATCGTCCGGCGGCGCCTCGCCCTCCTCACCCAACGCCTGCGTGGTCACCGGGCCATCGTCCGGCGGCGCCTCGCCCTCCTCACCCAACGCCTGCGTGGTCACCGGGCCGTCGTCCGGCGGCGCCTCGCCCTCCTCACCCAACGCCTGCGTGGTCGGTCCGGCAGCCGCGTTGCCCACGAGGGACTTCGGCAGATCCTCGATGAACATCTCCTCGCTCATGACAACCCTCCACTGGGAGCGGGGCCCTCCGGGTCCAGCTCGATCGATTGGCATCAGCATGGCCGGAGGTCGCGTCCGAGCACATCGGGGGAGAACCCGAGCGTTGCGGTGAGCCGGATGGGGATTCACCGAAGTTGCCCCAGCCGCGGCGGCCACCGAACGAGTGATCACCGAAACGGAGTGATCACTCTGCGTTGATTGACCATTACGGACTCATCCGATCTTCTTCCACCCGTCGGACACATCCGTCACGGTGGGCGAAAAGGGAGGGCGGCGGATGCGAGCACGGTCGCGCCTGACCGCCTTGATCGGATTGTCGGTCGGTGTCTCGCTCACCCTTGCCCTGGCACCGTCGGCGGCGCTGGCCGACCCGGCGCTGGCCGACCCGGCGCCGGTCGAGTCGTGGGCCCCGGAGCTGGGTACCGCCGAGGCGGCCGGGGTCGCGGTCACCGACGGCACGGCCCGGCTGGCCTCCTCGGTCGGCGAGCCGGATCGGATCGGGTTCCTCACTTTCGCGCCGAAACGGCTGCCGGCGCCGACGGACCGGATCACCGCGACGCTCGACGCGCAGACCGCGCCCGGTACCGCAGCGGTCATCGAGGCCAGGGAACGCCGGGTGAACCACTCGTGGACCGAGTGGCACCCGTTGCGCACCGGGCACCCGACGCCGCCGATCGAGCCGAGCCGGGAGATCCAGGTCCGCCTGGTGCTGACCGGACCCGCCGGCACTGCCCCGACCGCCCGCGGCATCTCGATCGCCGCGCGGACCACCGAGGGGCTCCGGACAGCCGGCGCGACCGGGCCGGCGCTGCGATACCGGATCTTCGCCACCCGCGAGGGCCTGGTCGGCGGGACGACTGCAAACGGGCACACCGTCGCGAAGAACGACCACTTCGTCGCGCTGCCCTCCCGCCGGGCGCTGGCCCAGCGCGGCAAGGACGACTACTCGGTGAAGGTCTGCGCGCTCAACGGCCGCTGCGCTTGGGCGCCGGTGTGGGACGTCGGGCCGTGGAACACCCACGACGACTACTGGAACCCGGCCGGTGAGCGGGAGAACTGGGCCGAGCTCACGCAGGGCGTGCCGCAGGCCCAGGCCGCGTTCGCGGACGGGTTCAACGGCGGCCTCGACGGTCTTGGCCGGAAGGTGAAAAACCCGGCCGGGATCGACCTGGCCGACGGACTGTTCTGGGGCGCGCTCGGACTCACCGACAACAGCTGGGTGCAGGTGACGCTGCTCTGGACGGGCTCCGATCGCCTGCTACCGGTGCGCGCTGACGATGGGCCCGTCGAGGTGCTCTCCGCGCCGCGGAGTGACGCGCCGAAGGTCGGCCTCGCGGCCGGCAACGCCGCCGTGCCGGTGCAGTGCGTGGTGCCGGCTCCGCCCGCTGAGGGCGGGGGCGCGGCCGGCGGCTGGCTGCGGATCGGGCTCGACGAGTTCATCCGGGCCGAGTTCGTGCCCGTCCCGGCGGACGTCGGACACTGCGGGGCGGGCGCGTAACCTCCGGCCGTGGCATCGCTGGCCCAGTGGGTCGAGGGCGCCCGCCCGCGGACCCTGCCCAACGCGGTCGCACCGGTTCTGGTCGGCACCGGCGCCGCGCTCGGAGCCGGCGTGGTGACCCCGGGCCTCGCCGTACTCGCGCTGGTCGTGTCGGTCGCGCTGGTCGTCGGGGTCAACTACGCCAACGACTACTCCGACGGGATCCGCGGCACCGACGACGACCGGGTCGGCCCGATGCGGCTGGTCGGTTCCGGGGTCGCGGCGCCGGCGGCGGTGCGTACCGCGGCGGGCGTGAGCCTGTCCATCGCCGCGCTGGCCGGGGTCACGCTGGTGTCGCTCACCGAGCAGTGGTGGCTGCTGGCGGTCGGCGCGGCCTGCCTGCTCGCGGCCTGGTTCTACACCGGAGGCAAGCGACCGTACGGGTATCGGGCGCTCGGCGAGCTGGCCGTGTTCCTCTTCTTCGGGCCGGTCGCGGTGCTCGGCACGGCGTACGTGCAGAGCGGGCCGCCGAGCGCGCTGACCATCGCGGCGTCGGTGGGGGTGGGTGCCCTGTCCGCGGCCGTGCTGGTGGCCAACAACCTGCGCGACATCCCCACCGACACTGCCGCGGGCAAGCGCACCCTGGCGGTGCTACTCGGGGACCGCGACACGCGACGGCTCTACGTGCTGCTGGTCGCCGTGCCTTTCGTCATCTCCGCGGCGACCGGGGTGCGCAGCCTGCCGATGCTGCTCGGGCTGCTCGCCATCCCGGCGGCGATCTCACCGGTCCGGCGGGTGTGGGGTGGAGCCGCCGGAAGGCGCCTGGTTCGGGTGCTGCGGGACACCGGGCTGCTGCTGCTCGCCTGGTCCCTCGCCACCGGCGTCGGGCTCGCGCTCGGCCTGTTCGCCTGACTCCGCAGCGGGCGGGACGTCGCCGCGCAGCCGGGCCCGGAGCTCGACGCGTCGCTCGGCCCGCCGGCGACGGACGTCGGCGAGCGCGGCGCTCACCCTGCGGTTCAGCCCAGGAAACGCCACCAGCGACAGCGGTAGGGCGACCACGATCGCCACCACCAGCGCCACCAACAGCGGTACCCCGGCCAGCACGAGCAGGCCGGTGATCACCGCGACCAACCCGACCCTGGCTGCGGTGTACAGCGCCACCGCGACCAACGGGTTTGGTGCGCTCTCGCCCGCCATGCCCGCGAGCCTATGCGGGCACCTCCTCAACCCCGACGAGGATCCACTTCGCGGCTTACCGAGCGGCTTGACCAGTCCGTCCCGAACGCCCTTACTGTCCCTTTACCTCCAGACAACCGTTCGAGTACCCAGGGGTCGCGATGCGACGATGGGCGGCCCGAGATCTTCCGAGCACGTCTGGACAGAAAGGCCCGGTGCGTGACATCCACTACGAGCGGCGACCGCCTGCTGACTCCCGGCGAGGTCGCGGCGATGTTCCGAGTAGACCCGAAGACCGTGACCAGGTGGGCGTCCGCCGGCCGCATCGGATCGATCCGCACCCCGGGCGGGCACCGGCGGTTCCGCGAGTCCGAGGTGCAGGACCTGCTCGCCGCACTCACCACCGAACCGACCCGTGCGGGAGCAGCGAACGAGCTCTGAAAGCTTCACGGCGGTATCGCGCCCAGGAGACTAGCCTGGGCATCCGGAGGTCGTGGCCATGCTGTTCCTCATCGCTCTTGTCGGTGCAGTGCTCATCGGTCTGCTGGTGTGGAAGGTCCTGAGCCTGCAGCGCCAGGGGATGCCCAGTCGACCGGTGCCACCCAGCCGCCAGGTCACCGGGCCAGACGACGACCCCGAGTTCCTCCGACAGCTCGAGCAGCAGCGCTTCCGCGCGGACGAAGACCCGCCGCCGCCCCGCTGACCGAGCACGCCGCCGCCGGCGGCAGCGGGTCAGAAGATGTCCGCCACGTTGGCGGCGAGTTCGAGCAGCGCAATCCGGGTGGACGGCGACAGCCGGTCGAGATCGATCTCCGCGCCCTCGTCGAGGTGTCCGTCGAACGGCACTCTGATCACAGCGCGGCATCGGGCCGCGAAGTGCTCGGCGACCCGGTCCAGGTCGACGCCGCCGGACGTGCGGCGCACCGAGTTGATCACTGCCACCGACGACTTGACCAGCTCCCCGTGCCCGTGCGCGTCCAGCCAGTCCATCGTTGCCGACGCGCTGCGCGCCCCGTCGATGGAGGCCGAGGACACGATCACCAGCTGGTCGGCGACGCCGAGCACGCCGTACATCGCCGAGTGCATCAGCCCGGTGCCGCAGTCGGTGAGCACGATGTTGTAGAAGTGCTCCAGCAGGTTGACGGTTCGCCGGTAGTCGTCCTCGCTGAACGCCTCGGACACCGCCGGGTCCTGCTCGCTGGCCAGCACCTCGAGCCGGGACAGCCCCTGTGACGTGTAGGCCCGCACGTCGGTGTATCGGCGGACCCGGGCCGCGTCGCGCAGCAGGTGCCGGACGGTCGCGGTGGTCTCCAGCGGGATCTTCTGGCTGAGGGTGCCACGGTCCGGGTTGGCGTCCACCGCGACCACCCGGTCGCCGCGCAGCGAGGCGAACGTCGCGCCGAGGGTGGCGGTGACCGTGGTCTTCCCGACCCCACCCTTGAGGCTCAGCATCGCGATCTTGTAGCAGCCGGTCAGCGGTCGCTGCAGCCGGTGGGTCAGCTCGCGGCGCCGGGTGTCGGTCGGACTCTCCCCGGGGTTGATCAGGCGTCCGCTGACCACGTAGATCAGCCGCCGCCACCCGGACTGCGGCACCCGCTTGACCGGCTTCAGCAACCGTGCCGAGGACAGGTCGAGCTCGGGATGTGTAGTCGGCTCCGCGAGGTGCGCCTGCGCCGCCGGACCGAACGGCTGCGGCGGAGCCATACCGCGGCCCGGCGGCGGTCCGGGTCGTTGCGCCGGCGGACGCCGCTGCTCGGCTGCCGCGGCGACCGGTGGGTCGGGCGGGGTGGCCCGCGACGGCTGCGTTGCGGGCGGAGCGTCGATCGGTACCGATCGGTGCGCTTGGCCGGCCGAATCCAGCGGATCTGCCGGAATCGACGGCATCGCGGTGGAAGGCCGGCTCGGCACGGGTTCGACCGGTCGGGCCGCGCCCCGCTGCTTACCGTTGGTCCGCGCGGGCGACATCGGCGAATTGCCGCCCGGGGCGGGCATCGCCGGGCCCGTCGCCGGTCCGTTCCGCTCCGCAGCGCCGGGTTGCTCCGGCTGCGGCTGACGCTCGGGCTCCGGCTCGGGCTGGTCGGGCCGGTCGGGCTGGTCGGAGTCGGACGGTGGCTCCGGCGGCTTGATCCAGCCACGTTCGACCGCGTACCGGCCCACCGAGCCCGGCGGGTACTGATCTTGCTGCGGCACGTTCACACTTCTCCCCTTGCGCCCGTTGCCGCGACGGTAGTCGCCTGCGCCGCAGGTGGTCGAGCCGTGCGGGCCAGCGGTCTCAGCCGACGCCCGCGTACGAGTGCAGCCCGGCGGTCACCAGGTTGATGAAGAACAGGTTGAACACGATCACCGCGAGCCCGGCCACGTTGATCCACGCCGCCCGCCTGGCCCGCCACCCGGCGGTCGCCCTGGCATGCAGATAGGCCGCGTACACCACCCAGGCGACGAAGGCCACTGTCTCCTTCGGGTCCCAGCCCCAGAACCGGCCCCAGGCGGCCTCCGCCCAGATCGCCCCGGTGATCACCGCGAAGGTGTACAGCGGGAAGGCGACGATCGTGATCCGGTAGGCGAGCCGGTCGAGCAGATCCGACCGCCGGTAAAGGAAAAGTGCGCTCGCCACCCCGGCGACAAGCAGCAGCCCACTGGATATCCCGATCGTGCTGACGTGGATCGCGATCCAGAACGACTGCAGCGCCGGAACCAGCGGCGCGGCCTGGGCGTACAGCACGGTGCCGCCGAGGAACATCAGCACGACCACCGGGACCAGCAGGAACAGACCGGTCCGGCGCAGCGCGGGAGTGCGGCGCACCACGACCAGCCAGCCGACCACCGCGGTCAGGCAGAGCGCCGCGGTGAACTCGTACATGTTGCCCCACGGCCAGCGCTGCGCGGCGATGCCGCGGGCCAGGATCGAGCCGGCCAACAGCGCCGCACCGAGGATCGTCAGCGCGAACGCCATCCGTCCGACCCGATCGGCCCGCGACACCGCACCCGGGTCCACGTCCGGGTCCGTGCCCAGGTCGGTGAGGTCAGGGTCGGCCACCAGCGTGCCGCCGACCGGCGCTGCGTCGACCAAGGCCGGCGCCTGCGCGGCCAGTCGACGTCGAGCGGCAAGCTCCCACCCGAACAGGACCATCGCCAGCAGGAACACCACCAGCGCGGAACGGAAGGCGTAGTCGCCATACAGCGCGAGCATCTACCTCTCCTTCGGCCGGTCGGCCGCCAGCAGGTCCGACGAGAGCCGAGCGAATTCCTCCCCGTACCCGGCCCGGTCGGTGCGGGCGAGCCCACCGACGTGGACCACCGTACGTTCCGGTTGATCAGCGCCACCCTCCGGGACGAGCCGCACCCAGAACCGTCGGCGCTTGACGAACAGCGAAAGGCCCAGCCCGAGCAGCACCAGCACGGCGAACACGCCGGTGGCCAGCTGCCCGGGATCGTTGCTGACCTGCAGCGAGACCCAACGCCGCACCTCGTCGAACCGGATCGTGGTGCCGTCGGCAAGCCGCAGCTCGGCGCCGGGCACCAGGTTCGCCCGTGCGACCCGCACCAGCGCACCGGACTCCACCTGCCGCTGGGGCACCTCGAAGATCGACTGCCCGCGGCCGTCGTCCAGGCCGAGGTCGCCACGGAGCACGTCGACGGCGACCTCGGGGGCACGGAGATCCGGGAACACCGAGGTCACCAGCGGCCCACCGGACGAGGTCGGGGCGAGCAGCCCGGTGATCGCGAGCTGATCGGACGGGGCGCCGGGACGGCTGAACTTGGTGGCGCCCTCGGACAGCAGGGTCGCCCCGTCGACCGGGCGCCACTGCACGTCCCCGGTGCGCTGCTTGCCGTCCGGGTAGGTGACCGTGAACACCGGCGCGTAGCCGTGGCCGAGCAGGTACACCCGGGAGCCGTCCAGCCGCAGCGGGTGGTTGACCTCCAGCGGATACCGGCGCCACGCCGCCGCGCCGGCGGCCAGGTCCTCGGCGCTCTGGTAGCCGAGGTCGGCCCGGTAGCTGATCGGCTGACCGTTGGTCTGGTACCGGGCGGTGAAGTCGTCCACCCGGACGCAGAACGGGTCCAGCTGCGTGCCGTCGACCAGCAGCCCGGCCCGGAACGAGTCGTAGCCGAGGATGCCGGTGTTGCAGAACTGCCCGCCGGCGGCCGGCACGATCACCTGGCCCTCGTAGCCGTACAGCTTGCCGGCGGCGAACCCGATCAGCAGCCCGACCAGCGAGAGGTGGAAGATCAGGTTACCGGTCTCGCGCAGGTAGCCGCGCTCGGCGGACACGGTGCGCACCCCGCCCGGCTCCTCGCGGACGGCGGCCCGCCAGCCGCGCAGCAGCCCGCGCACCCGGTCCAGCACGGCGTCAACGCTCGCGTCGAGGGTCCCGGACGCGGCGTGCGGGAGGCGACCGAGGTTGCGCGGGGTGGCGACCGGCGTGGCCGTGAGCGATCGTGCGTAGTCGAACGTCCGGGGCAGCAGGCACCCGAGCAGCGAGACGAACAGCAGCAGGTAGATCGCGGCGAACCACGGGCTGGCGAACACCTCGAAGAAACCGAGCCGGGCCAGCCATGGCCCGAGTACCGGGTTCTCGACCAGGTAGCGCTCCACGTTCGCCGCGTTGAGCGACCGTTGCGGCAGCAGGGCGCCGGGCAGCGCGGCCAACGCCAGCAGGAACAGCAGCACGAGCGCCACCCGCATGCTGGTGAGCGCCCGCCAGGCGGCCCGCAGCACCGCGACGAGCCGGCTACCGCGCGGCGGCAGTCCGCCGGGCACACCGGTCAGGGGCGCCACCGGTCGCTCGCCGACCACATCGCTCATCAGATCGGCGGCGTGAAGCCCGTGATCGAGGTCTGCAGGCTGGCGATCAGCGTCCCCCACAGCCCGGTGACCAGCGCGACGCCGACCGCCACCAGCAGCACCCCGCCGCTCACCTGGATCGCCCTGCGGTGCTTGCTCAGCCAGGCCTGCGCGGCCAGCCCGCTCGACGCACCCAGTGCGAGCAGCACGAACGGCAACCCGAGCCCGGCGCAGTAGGCCAGCGTGAGCACCACACCGCGCATCGACCCGCCCCCGGTGCCGGCGGCAACGGCAACCACGCCGGCCAGGGTCGGCCCCACGCATGGCACCCAACCCAGCGCGAACACCGCGCCCAGCACCGGCGCTCCGGCCACCCCGAGCCGCGGCACCCAGTGCACCCGCCGCTCGCGGCCGAGCACCGGCAGCAGGCCGACGAAGGCCAGCCCCATCACGATCGCCAGCACCCCGCCGATCTGCTGCAGCACGGCCTCGTTCCGGACCAGGCCGTCGGCCAACCCGACGACGCCGACCATGATCGCTCCGAACACGACGGTGAACCCGGCCACGAACAACGCGGCGGCCCCGGCCACCCGCCAGCGCCCGGACCGCTGCGTAACGGTGACCCCGGCGACGTCCTGGACCCGCACCGGCGGCGGGTCAGCGCCGACCAGCCCGGCCAGGTAGGCGAGGTAACCGGGCACCAGCGGCACCACGCACGGCGAGGCGAAGCTGACCGCGCCGGCCAGCACCGCCACCACCGACGCGAGCAGCAGCGGCCCGGAGATCGCCAGTGCGGTCGGGGCGTCCATCACCGTCGAGACTAGGGCTTTGCCCTACGGCGCTGCCTGCTCGGTCGGCTCCGCAGCCAGCCTGGTGAGCAGCGGTTGCAGCTCGGCCACCCGCACCGTGGTGAGGAAGACCGCGGCCACCCGGTGCGAGCGGTCCAGCACGATCGTGGACGGCACCGTGTTGCGCGGGTACCCGCGCAGCGCAACCAGCGACCGGCCCGGCGGGTCGAAGATGGACGGGAAGCTGATCCCGCGGTCGCGGAGGAAGTCGGCGGCGGCGTCCCGGTTGTCCCGCACGTCGATGCCGAGGAACGCCACGCCGGACGCGCCGGTCTGCTCGTACACGCTGCTGTAGCTCGGGCATCTCGGTGCGGCACGGTCCACACCACGAGCCCCAGATGTTGATCACGACGACCTGGCCGGCGGCGTCGTCCGGGCCGATCATCCGGCCGGGTTCCAACAGCGATTCGCCGGTCAGCCCACGCAGCGCGCCCCGGGCCGCAGGCGGGTCGTAGAAGATGCTGGTCTGACCGCCGGGAGCGACGAACTGGAACTCGCCACCGGTGGCCACCGCGTCCTTGCCGGTGCTGCAGCCGGCCACCAGCAGCATCGCGAGCGCGGCTGCCGCGGCCGTTAGCCGCACCGTCATGCCCCGGTCACGGTCGGGTCGCTCGCACCGGCCGGCTCGCGGTAGCTGACGCCGAGCACCACGTCGCCGTCGAAGCTGATGCTGGTCAGTGACGCCAGCGCGCACTCTCGGCGGCGCGGGTCGTGCCAGAGCCGCTGCCCGGCGAGGCTGCGGCGCACCGTCCAGATCGGCAGCTGGTGGGAGACCAGCACGGCCTCGCGGCCGGACGCCATCCGCACGGCGTCGCGCACCGCCGCCAGCATGCGATCGGCCAGCATCCGGTACGGCTCCCCCCAGGACGGGCGGAACGGGTTGCGCAGCCGCCACCAGTAGTCCGGCCGCCGGAGCACCCCGTCGCCGACCCCCACCTGCAGGCCCTCGAAGGAGTTGCCCGCCTCGACCAGCCGGTCGTCGGTGATCACGTCCAGCCCGTGTGCGGCGGCGATCGGAGCGGCGGTCTGCTGGGCCCGCTCCAGCGGGGAGGCCAGCACGCAGGCCAGGTCCGCCTCGCGCAGGGCCACTTCGACGGCCGCCGCCTGCGCCCGGCCGCGCTCGGAGAGGTGGTAGCCGGGCAGCCGGCCGTAGAGCACGCCCCGTGGGTTCTCCACCTCGCCGTGCCGGAGCAGGTGCACGACCGTCCTGGTCATGGGGCCGCCGGGGGAACGGCCGTCGCCGCGGCTCGGGCGGCGGCGGGGAGCGCGGCGGCGATGACCTCGAACGCCTCGTCGTCCAGTGCGGCGGAGACGAACCACGCCTCGAAGGCGCTGGGTGGCGGGTACACGCCGCCCTGCAGCAAGGCGTGGAAGAACGGCGGGAAGCGCCAGGTCTGCGCCGCCTTGGCCGCGGCGTAGTCGCGGACCGGATCCGGCGTGAAGAACACCGACAGCAGGTTGCCGGCGAAGCCCACGTGGTGCGCCACCCCCTCGGCGGCCAGCGCCTCGGTGATCAACCCGCCCAGCCGACCGGCGGCGACGTCGAGCGCGGCGTACACCGCCGAGTCGGCGGCCCGCAGGGTGGCCAGCCCGGCGGCGACCGCGACCGGGTTCCCGGACAGCGTGCCCGCCTGGTACACCGGCCCCGCGGGGGCCAGCGCGGCCATCACCTCGGACCGGCCGCCGAACGCCGCTGCCGGTAGCCCGCCGGACATGACCTTGCCGAACGTGTAGAGGTCCCCCGGCACGCCGTCGAGCCCGTACCAGCCGGTCGGCCCGACCCGGAACCCGGTCATCACCTCGTCCATCACCAGCACCGCGCCGTGCGCGGTGCACAGCTCGCGGATGGTGGCGTTGAAACCGGACCCCGGCGCGACCGCGCCCATGTTGCCCGCGGCCGCCTCGGTGATCACGCACCCGATCTCCGGGCCGCGGGCGGCGAACGCGGCCCGCAGTGCGCCGACGTCGTTGTAGGGCAGCACCAGCGTGTCCGCGGCCTGGGCGCCGGTCACCCCTGGACTGGTCGGCAGCCCGAGGGTGGCCACGCCGGAACCGGCCTCGGCGAGCAGCGCGTCGACGTGCCCGTGGTAGTGGCCGGCGAACTTGATCACAACGCGACGGCCGGTATACCCGCGGGCGAGCCGCACGGCGCTCATCGTCGCCTCGGTGCCCGAGTTCACCAGCCGCACCTGCTGCACCGGCGGCACCCGGCGCACCAGTTCCTCGGCGAGCTCCACCTCGCGCTCGGTCGGGGCTCCGAAGGACAGCCCGGAACCGGCGGCCAGGCGCACCGCGTCCACGACGGCCGGGTGCGCATGACCGAGGATCATCGGACCCCACGAGCAGACCAGATCGACGTAGCGCGCGCCGTCCGCGTCGGTGAGCCAGCAGCCGGAGCCGGCCGTGATGAACCGCGGCGTCCCACCGACCGCGCGGAACGCCCGGACCGGCGAGTTGACCCCACCCGGGATCACCGTGGACGCGCGCTCGAACAGCGCCCGGGATCGCTCGACGGAATGGGTGCCCACCGTGCTTGCGGACGTCACGGGCTCCAGTCTTGCAGGCTCAGCCTTTGGCCTTGGCCTTGTAGTACGCCGCCGACCGCGGCAGGTAGAGCAGCACGACACCGCCGACCGCGAGGACCGTGACCACGATCACCACAGCGAGCCCACCCTGGGCGCTGCCGCCGCCGGCCAGGCCTAGCACGACCACGGCGGCGAACAACCCGGTCATCACCGTGACGAGCACCCTGGCCCAGTTCCGGCCCCGCCAGGCCAGCACCGAGACCAGCAGGAAGAGCAGCCCGAGCACGATCACGGTCCCAGCCGCGATCCGCGCGATCGTCAGGGCCAGCTCGGCCGACGTGCCGTACTGGCTGGCCAGGCCGTCCACCGCGGCCTTGATCGACGCCCCGTTCGGCGCGACGAGCAGGGCGACCAACCCGAGCGCGCCCAGCACGATGCCCGGCAGCACGCTGAAGACGAGCAGCACCAGCGCCAGGTGCATCATCCCGGGCCGCTTCGCATCCGACTCGTGGGTGACTGCGGAGAAGCCGCCGGTGTACGGGTACGGATACTGCGACGCCGGGTCGACCGGCTCGTACCCAGGCGGAGCGGACTGCTGCGCCGGTACGCCGCCGGTGGCCGGTTGGCCGGGCCGCTGAGGCGGTCGGGGAGGTGGTTGTGGGGCGGGTGGGTAGCCCGGCGGGGGGCCAGGCTGGGGTGGATATCCCGCGGGCGGCGGCGGATATCCGGGCGGGGCCGGATACCCCTGCTGCGGATACCCCTGCTGCGGATATCCCTGCTGCGGCGGGTATCCCTGCTGCGGCGGGTATCCCTGCTGCGGCGGGTATCCCGATCCCGGTTGCGGGGCATATCCCGGTTGGCCCGGATACGGCTGGCCGTCGTTCGCCGCGTTGGGAGCGGGTTGCGGGCGCTGCGACTCCGCCGAGGGGCTCACGTGCGCCACGTTAGAACCCGGCGCGGCGCACTGTCCATGGACATGTGCGCCATGCCGGGCTCCGGACAAGCGATCAGGTGAAGTAGCTGTTGACGTTCGGCCGGAAGATCAGGATCAGCACGCCGGCCGCAGCGGCCAGCTGCAGCAGGGAAACGATCAGGAAGACGATGTCGACGCCGAACCCCAGAGCGCCGAAAACGCCGAACAAGGCCGAGAGCGCACCGAGCCCAGCCAGTACCGCAATGGTGATCCGGGCCCACTGCCTTCCGGCCCTCATCATCACACCCACGTAGGTGATCGCGGCATAGACGATCAGGCTGATGATCAGGAACACGATCCCGAAGCCGATCCCGAACCCGGCGTAGCCGGTCGCCCCCGAGACGAGCGCAATCGGCAGGATCAAGCGGAGAATCCCGCCCACCAGGCTGATCCCCATGTAGATCAGCATCAGCACGAACGCCTGGTGCACCTCCTTCGGAGGGCGGGCGTTCGCGTACGCAGCCTTGACACCCGCCACGGTGAAGTCGCCGGTGCTCGACCGCGCGGGTGGTGGCCCATAACCTCCGGGCGGCCCGTACCCGGGCGGCGGAGGGCCGTACCCGCCCTGCGGCGGCGGCCCGTACCCGGGCGGCGGCGGCCCGTACCCGGGCGGCGGCCCGTAGCCGGGCGGCGGCTGGCCGTAGCCGGGCGGCGGCGGGCCGTACCCGGGCGGCGGCGGGCCGTACCCGGGCGGCGGCGGGCCGTACCCCGGCGGCGGCGGGCCGTACCCGCCTTGCTGCGGTGGAGGCGGAGGGTAACCGCCGGCTGGCGGGTCGTTGTCCGGCCCTGGGTAGGAGCCGGGCGGCGGTGGCGGAGATTGCCACTGCTGGCCGCCCTGCTGAGGGCCCGACGGGTCCTGGGGAGTCGTCACGGCGTCAAGGTAGAGCTACCTACGGCGAGTGTCCACTGCACGCCCGATGCGTCCGAGCGCCCTCGGATACCGAGAGTGACGGGTGCTGGGCCTACAGCCAGCCGGCGACCTCCGCGGCCCAGTAGGTGAGCACGATGTCGGCGCCGGCGCGGCGGATCGCGGTGAGCGTCTCGAGCACGGCGCGGTCCCGGTCCAGCCAGCCGTTGGCCGCCGCGGCGGAGATCATGGCGTACTCGCCGGACACCTGGTAGGCGGCGACCGGCACGTCGGACGCCGCTGCGACCTCGCTCAGGATGTCCAGGTAGGCCATCGCCGGCTTGACCATCACCACGTCGGCGCCCTCGTCGAGGTCCAGCCGGAGCTCACGCAGCGCCTCCCTGGCATTCGCCGGGTCGGCCTGGTACGTCCGCCGGTCACCGCGCAGCTGCGACTCGACGGCGTCGCGGAACGGACCGTAGAACGCCGAGGCGTACTTGGCGGTGTAGGCGAGGATCCCGACGTCGCGGTGCCCGGCGTCGTCCAGCGCGGCCCGGATCGCGCCGACCTGGCCGTCCATCATCCCGCTCGGGCCGACCAGCTGCGCCCCCGCGCTCGCCTGGGCCACCGCCATGTCCGCGTACACCTCCAGCGTGGCGTCGTTGTCCACGTTCCCGGCCGCATCCAGCACGCCGCAGTGGCCGTGGTCGGTGAACTCGTCGAGGCAGCAGTCGGACATCAGCACGGTGCCGTCGCCGACCTCGGAGCGCACGTCGGCCAGTGCGACGTTCAGCACGCCGTCCGGGTCGAGCCCGGCCGAGCCGCGGGCGTCCCGGTGCGCCGGCACCCCGAACAGCATGATCCCGCCGACACCGGCGGACACCGCCTCCACGGCGGCCTTACGCAGCGAGTCGCGGCTGTGCTGCACGACGCCCGGCATCGACCGAACGGGCTGCGGCTCGGTCAAACCCTCCTTGACGAACATCGGCAGCACGAGGTGCCGCGGGCGCAGCTCTGTCTCGGCGACCAGCCGCCGCAGGGCAGGGGTGGCCCGCAGCCGCCGCGGCCGCTGGGTGGGGAACATGCGCCCAGGCTAGTTCCCGGACCCGCCCCGTTCGGCCGCACACACCTCCGGACGGTCGCACCCATGTCCTGACCTGTGTACGGCGAACCCACGGTGTGTGCCGCCGCTGATGTCAGGCGCGCACGGGCCCGTCGGGGCGGGCGAGCGCGGCCCGGCGGGCTTTTGCCTTGCGTGGCGGCGGGAGCGCGCCCTCGGCGCGCAGCCGCGCGGCGTGCGCAGCGAGAGCGTCCACCAGCGCGCCGGCCTCTGCCAGGTCGGGCTGCACGTCCACCCGTAGCCCGAACTCCTGGGCGGTGTCCGCAGTCTGCGGCCCGATGCAGGCGACGATCGTCCGGGAGTGCGGCTTGCCGGCTATCCCCACCAGGTTGCGCACCGTGGACGAGGAGGTGAAGCACACCGCGTCGAACCCGCCGGTCTTGATCGCCTCGCGGATCGCAGCCGGCGGCGGCGCCGCCCGCACGGTGCGGTACGCGGTCACGTCGTCGATCTCCCAGCCGCGCTCACGCAGCCCGGCGGCCAGCGTCTCGGTGGCGATGTCGGCCCGCGGCAGCAGCACCCGGTCGACCGGGTCCAGCACGTCGTCGTGCGGCGGGAAGATCGACAGCAGCCCCTCGGAGGACACCTCGGTGGTCTGGCCCGGCACCAGCTCGGGCTCGATGCCGAACCCGCGGACCCGCGCCGCGGTGACCTCGCCCACGCAGGCGATCTTCACCCCGGAGAAGGCCCGCGCGTCCAGGCCGAACTCGGCGAACTTCTCCCACACCGCCTTCACCGCGTTCACCGAGGTGAACACGACCCACTGGTAGCGGCCGTCCACCAGGCCCTTCACCGCGCGCTCCATCTGGGCCGGCGAGCGCGGCGGTTCCACCGCGATCGTCGGCACCTCTTCGGGCATCGCGCCGTGCACCCGCAGCCGCTCGCTCATCGCACCGGCCTGGTCCTTGGTGCGGGGCACCAGCACCCGCCAGCCGTACAACGCGCGGGACTCCCACCAGGACAGCTTGTCCCGCCAGGTCACCGCGCCACCGACCGCAACCACCAGCCGGTCAGACGGCTCCACGCCACCCACCGACCACACGTTGTCCAGCCCGGCCAGGGTGGTTTGCACGGTCCGCTGGGTCGGCTGGGTGCCGGCGGCCGTCACCGCCACCGGCGTCTGCGGGCCCAGCCCGTTCTCGGTCAGCGCGGCCGCGAGGTCGCCGAGCTGCGGCGGCGTCGCATGCAGCACGAGCGTGCCGGGCACCGAGGCCAGCCGCACGAAGTCCGCACCGGCCCGCACGTCGGCCTCGGTGTGCGCGGCGCCGAGCGGGACTCCGGCGTAGGCGGGTACCGCGGTGCCGGCGGGCACCCCGGGCACCACGTCGAAGGCCAGGCCGCTCTCGGCGACCGCCAGCGCCTCGGCGACCACCGCGTCTACGGTCAACGGGTCGCCGCTGACCAACCGGACCACCGGCCGCCCGCCGCGCGCTTCGGCGACCAGGTCGGCCGCGACGTCGGCGGGCTGGCCGACCGCGGTGCGCACCTCGGCGTCGGCCGCGAGCACGGCCAGCACCGCGGCCGGCACGTCCGAATCGGTGACGACCAGCGGCGCCGCGGACAGCGTCCGCTGCGCCCGCACTGTCAGCAGGTCGGGGTCGCCTGGGCCGCTGCCGACGAAGGCGATCCGGCCTGGGGTGACCTGAGAAGACTGTTGTTGGGCTGGGCTCATCGTCCATGCTCCCGATCGGGTTCGGCTCCGAGTCGAGCCGGGGGGATGCCGGCTGGTAACCGCGCGCCGCTCAGCTCGAGCAGCTCCGCGGCCAGGTCCCGGCCGAGCTTGTCTGGTTCGTTGACTTCGCCGGTTCGGCTGGCCCGCACCAGCTCGCCGGAGGCGGTGCCGACCACCGCCCGAAGAGAGATCATCTCCGTCGGCCGCCCGTCGTCGTCGAGGTCGGACACGATGTCGGCCAACGCTCCGACCGGCGCATTGCAGCCGGCCTCCAAGGCCGCGAGCAGCGCTCGCTCGGCGACCACGGTCGCTCGGCTGGACTCGTCGTCGAGCAGCTCCCGCAGCATGGTCTCGGTGGCCCGCTCACCCGAGCGGCACTCGACGGCCAGCGCCCCCTGGGCCGGCGCCGGCAGCATCTGCAGCGGGTCGAGCACCTCGGTCACCTCGCCGAGCAGGCCCAACCGGTCCAGCCCGGCGACGGCGACCACGACGGCGTCGAGCCGACCGGACCGGACCATCCGAACGCGGGTGTCGACGTTGCCGCGCACCGGCACCAGCTCGAGGCCGAGGCCGAGCGCGTTCAGCTGCGCCACCCGGCGTGGGGCCCCGGTGCCGACCGTCGCGCCCGGTGGCAGCTCGCCGAGGACCATGCCGTCCCTGGCGACCAGCGCGTCCCGCGGATCGGCTCGCTTGGGGACGGCCGCCAGCACCAGCCGTGGGTCGGCCGCGGTGGGCAGGTCCTTGTGCGAGTGCACCGCGACGTCCACCTCGCCGGCCGCGAGCGCGTCCCGCAGCGCGGAGGTGAACACCCCGACGCCGATCTCGGCGACCGGCGCCGACGAACGATCACCCAGGGTGGACAGGCCGACCAGGTCGACCGCCGCGCCCGCGCCACGCAGTGCACCGGCCACCAGCTCGGCCTGCGCGGTGGCCAAGGCGCTACGCCTGGTGCCGATCCGCAGCCGGGTCATCGCGGCCCGCTCGACCGTTCTCGGGGTGCCGCGACCGCGGCCGGTGCCTGCGGGTCCAGGCCGAACAGCTCGCGCAGCGCCTCGGTGTAGGTGTCCCCGCCCGGGCTCTGCGCCAGCCGCTTCACCCGCACGGTCGGGGTGTGCAGCAGCTTGTCCACCACCCGGCGGACGGTGCGGGTCACCTCGTCGCGAACCACCGGGTCGAGATCCGGCAGCCGCGCGGACAGCCGCAGCAGCTCGGCGTCCACGACGTCGGAGGCCCGCTGGCGCAGCGCGATCACGGTGGGCGTGACCTCGGCGGAGCGCTGCTCGGCGAGGTACTCGGCGACCGCCGCGGTGACCAGCTCGCGGGCCAGCGGCACGCCGGAGTCGCCGCCGGGGCGCACGGGTTGGCTCTGCAGGTGCCGGTCGAGGCCGCCGAGGTCGACCAGCCGGACTCCGGGCAGCTCGCCGACCGCCGGGTCGACGTCCCGGGGCAGCCCGATGTCGCAGATCACCAGCGGCGCGTCGGGATCGCGGTCGACGACCGCTTCGGCGACCAGCGGCGCCGGCACCACCGCGTCGGTCGCGCCGGTGCAGGCCACCAGCAGGTCGGCCGCCCTGAGCTCCTCGTCGAGGGCGGACAGCGCAACGGCGCGGGCTGCGACGCCGTCGTCACGAGCCGCCGCCGCGAGCCGGTCGGCCCGGTCCGGGGTCCGGTTGGCGATCACCAGCTCGGCGACGCCGGCCGTGCGCAGGTGGGCGGTGGTCAGCGCGCCCATCGAGCCGGCCCCGACAACGAGCGCCCGCCGCCCGGCGAGTCCCGGCTCCCCCAGCTCGGCGGCGGCCAGCTCCAGCGCGGCGGAGACGACGGTCGGGCCGACCTCGTCGACGGTGGTCTCGGTGTGCACCCGCTTGCCGACCCGCAGCGCGCGCTGGGCCAGCTCGTGCAGCGCCCGTCCGGCCGCGCCGACCTCGGTGGCGACGCCGTACGCGGTGCGCAGCTGCCCGAGGATCTGCGCCTCGCCGACCACCATCGAGTCCAGCCCGGCGGCCACCGAGAACAGGTGCTCGACGGCCGACGCCGCGTAGTGCACGTAGAGATGCTCGGCGAGCGCGGTGAGCTCCATCCCGCTGTGCCGGCCGAGCACGGCAGACGCGTCGGTCAGCCCGCCGTGGAAGGTGTCCACCATCGCGTAGATCTCCACCCGGTTGCAGGTGGACAGCAGCATCGCCTCGGACGCGGTGCCGGACCGCAGCAGCTCGTGCAGCACCTTCGGCAGGTCCGCGGGCAGCACCGCAGCGCGCTCCAGTACCTCGACCGGTGCGCTGCGATGGTTCAACCCGACGACAAGCACGCTCACCGCGCGGCCACCCCCCTGGCCACCGGTTGGCTGCCCTTCCGTCGGGCGACGTGGAAGGCCAGGATCAGCATCTCGACTGCCAGATCGACCTTACGCACGTCCACACTGTCCGGCACCTGCAGCACCACCGGCGCGAAGTTGAGGATGCTGGCCACGCCGCCGGCCACCAGCAGGTCGCAGACCTCCTGCGCGGCCTGCGCCGGGGTGGCGATCACCCCGATCGTGATGCCGTGCTCGCCGCAGACCGCGGGGATGTCCCGCACGTGGTCGACCTTGATGCCGGCGATGTGGATCCCGATCACGTCCGGGTCCACGTCGAACAGCGCGGAGATCGGGAACCCGCGGGCCACGAAACCCGGGTAGCCGACCAGGGCGTGACCGAGGTTGCCGACGCCGACCACGGCAACGGAGTGCGTTCGGGTCAGCCCGAGGGTGCGTTCGATGTGGTACCGCAGCGGCTCGATCTCGTAGCCGACCCCGCGGGTGCCCTGCGAGCCGATGAACGAGAGGTCCTTGCGCAGCTTCGCCGAGTTCACCCCGGTCACCGCGGCCAACGCCTCGCTGGAGATGGTGTCCGCGCCGGTGTCGGCGATCTCCCCGAGTACCCGGAGGTAGACCGGCAGCCGGGCGACGGTGGCGTCGGGAATCTCCCCCGCACGGTCGGACCCGGCCTGCGGGTGAACGGTCACGCTGAGAATCTCCTCGATCGACACGTCTGGCTGCGGATATCCCGCACGCGCGCCGCGGCCACCCTGTTCGGGGACGGCTCGGCGGGTCCGGCGCACACGGTAGCCGCTCGGCGGCACAGAAACCAAAACGGCGATCTTGCTCGGCAGGCTTCCCGCTCGGATCAATGGTCGGAAACGCCGGAGGGGCGGCCCGGTGTGCCCGGAGCCGCCCCTCGGCGAACATGTCGGCCTCAGGAAGCCGGCATCAGCACCTTGTCGATCACGAACACGGTGGCGTTCTTGGTCGGGATGTTTCCGCACAGCACGGTGGCGGTCTGGTTGGTGCCGTCGGTCAGGGTGAGCCCGTCACCGGCCGCCTTGACGGTCACGGTGCCGCCGGCCAGTTGGGTGGTGGTGCCGGCCGCGACCAGCCCGTCCTTGTCGTAGCGCTTGCCCACCACGTGGTACTGCAGGATCGGGCTGAGCTTCGCCGGGTCCTTCAGCAGCGCGTTCACGGTCGTGTCGCCGAGCGCGTTGAACGCCGGGTCGGCCGGGGCGTAGACGGTGATGGCCGGCGCCGAGTTCAGGGTGTCGACCAGGTTGGTCGCCTTCACCGCGGCGACCAGCTTGGTCAACAGCGGGTTCGTGCTGGCCGCAGTGGCGACCGGCTGCGGCCCCATCGCGGTCAGCCCGCCGGGCATGTCGCCCTGCGGCAGCTGGGAACAGGCCGGGCCGAACGTGTCGGCCGCGGTGGTGACGCCATCGCTCGCCGCCGAGGGCGGTGCCGCCGCGCTTGGGGCGGTAGCGGACGGGGCCTGGCCCGAGCTGCACGCCGCCATTCCGACGGCGAGCGCAGCCGTGATCGCGGCCAGGCCCACTCGCTGCATCTTCCTCACGTGGACTTTCCTCCTTGACGCCTCGGGCATCGAGGCCTCGGTGCTTGACGGGGGGCGTTCGGCGCTGGACGGAAGTCGGTTCGGCCCGGCCAGGTGGGGGAT
Organism: uncultured Actinomycetota bacterium; assembly: GCA_963776255.1. GTDB lineage: Bacteria > Actinomycetota > Actinomycetes > Mycobacteriales > Pseudonocardiaceae > Pseudonocardia. The sequence continues at coordinate 84,916 of CAVZMB010000011.1, forward strand.
CTCACCGAACCACGAGACCCTCTGATGCGAACAGGCGTGCTCAGCCGACGTTGAAGGTCACCGAGTGCCAGCCGGTCGCGCCGTCCGGGATCGGTTCGACACGCTCCTCGACCTGGGTGTATCCGGTCTTGTCGGTGGCCCGGCTGGACACGCTGTGGCTGCCGGGGCCGAGGTCGAGCTCGGCCCGCCACATCCGCCAGGTGTCACCGCTGACCTCGGTGGCCAGCTCGGCGGGGCGCCACGGCCCTTGGTCGACCCGCACCTCCACCCGCTGGATACCGTTCGGCTGGGCCCACGCGATCCCGGCAGCCGTCACCCGCCCGGCCGGAACCCGCTCGAACGGCTTCGGCTTGTCCACCCTGGACTGGGTCTTGATCGGCGCCCGCTGCGCCCAGTCGCGTTTCAGCCAGTAGGACTGCTTGGCGTCGAAGGTTGTCAGTTCCATGTCGGCCAACCACTTCGTCGCGGACACGAACCCGTACAGCCCCGGCACCACCATCCGTACCGGGAAGCCGTGCTCCAACGGCAGCGGCTCGCCGTTCATCCCGATCGCCAGCAGCGCACCGCGGTCGGGCTGCATGACCACGTCGGTCGGGGTGCCGCAGGTCCAGCCGTCTGTACTGGTGGTGAAGATCTGATCGGCGCCGGGTCGCACGCCGGCCTCGAGGAGCAGGTCGCGCAGCGGTACCCCGATGAAGTTCGCCGTGGAGATCAAGTCACCGCCGACCTCGTTCGAGACGCAGGTCAACGTGATCGTCTGCTCGACGAGCGGGCGGGCGGTGAGCGCGGCGTAGTCCAGGTTGAGCTCGCGATCCACCATGCCGTGCACCCGCATCGACCAGTCCTCCGCGGGCACCTGCGGGATCGAAAGGTTCGCGGTGTCGATCCGGTAGAACGCGGTGTTCGGCGTGATGAATGTCGGGGTGCCGAGCGCGGCGAAGTCCGAGCCGGCCGGTATCGCCGGCGCGGGGACGGCGGCGGTGAGTGGCCCGATCGCCTGCCGGGAGCTTTCGACACCCCCTGAGCCGCCGCGCCACTGGCCGATCAGGCCGGCCGCCGCGGCACCAACGGCCACCCCGGCCGAGGCGAGGACCAGCCGCCGCCGGGACAGCTCACCGGACGCACCCGCGCCGGTGCCGGTTGCCGGCACAGCCGACGGCCGAGTTGACGGCCGAGTTGACGGCCGAGTTGACGGCCGAGTTGACGGCACTGCCGCCGCCAGCGCCAGCCGGTGCAGCCAGCGGAACACCGCGACCCCGGCCGCGATCGCGGCCAGCGGCGCCAGCAGGTCGAGCAGAGCGAAAACCGGCGACGTCATCACCGCGACGATCCCGATCACGCCGAGCCCGATGATCACCGCCTCGCCGGGCCGGCGATTGCGCCGCGAGGCGAGCCCACCCGCCACGGCGAGCAGCAGGATCACCACCGCCATCCCGGCGTTGAGCACGATCTTGTCCGCGGTGCCGAACGTGGTCTTGGCGAACTCGAGCAGGAACGCGGGCGTGATCCGGATGAACCCGTCGCCGACCGCGACGAACGGGGACGAGTGGGCCGAGACGAACGCGCCGACCAGGTGCCCGGCGGCGAGGGCGGCGACCACCGCCAGCAGCCCGATGAGCGCAGCCCACCAGGGCCGGATCACGGGACCTTCGGCGGACGGTGGATCCGGGCGGTTCGCGCGTGACGTACCCAGCTCGCTCATGACCAGGCGTTCGGCAGCCGTCGACGCCCGGTTCAGCGGTGGGCGAGCGCGGCCCGCAGCTCGTCCTCGGCAACGGCCCAGAACCCGCGCTCGACGCCGTCAACCAGCAGCACCGGCACCCGGTCGCTGTATCGCTCGCGCAGCTCGGGATCGGTGTCCACGTCGACCGTGCCCCAGCGCTCGCCGGCCTCCGCGCAGATCCTGGCCACCTCGGCCTCCATCTCATGGCAGGCCGGGCAGCCCGCGCGGGTCAGGACCGTCACCCGATGCCCCGCCGAATCGCCACTGCCGCCCACCAGCTACCCCCACATCCTGGTCCGCTGGTACCGAGACTGCACCGTCGGCGGCGTCGGATCCACCACCGCCGCAGCACCGTTCGACGACCGTAGGACTGGCCGCGGAAGGTCCGGCCCCGCACCCTCGCCCCGTCGACCGCGTCGATGCCGCCGCTCACCGGCTCGAGTCACGGAGAGGCGGACGCCGGGTCTGCGGGCCGATCCGGCGCCGGTATGGTCGCCCGCTACGGCAGCAGTTCGAGGGGGAGTGACGCATGCAGTTCGGCACGTCGTCAGGTCCTCTGGCACGGCGATCACGCGGAGATCGAACGGCTACTCGCCTGGAATCGTGACTCGACCGTTCCGAGGCACCCGCACCCTCCGCGCCGTACCGCCGGCGCCGGAGGTACCACCGCACACCGCGCGGCCGCCGGCCCAACAGCGTGGCTCGCTGCCGCCGGGCGTCATCCCGCCGGTACCGCAGGCGCCCGCTCCGCATCGTGACGCCGCGCCGCCGCGCAACGTACGGCAGCAGCCGCCGCCGACCCGGGACGATCCGGAGGAGTCGGCGCGCCCCGACGATCCCGCTGACGTGCCCGCTGACGTGCCCGCTGACGTGTCCGCTGACGTGATCCCTGAAGAGAACCCCGCGGAGACCCCTGACGAGACCGGGGTCTGGGACCTCGTCAAGGCCACCCAGGCGGGCGACATGGCCGCCTTCGGTCAGCTCTACGACCGGTATCACGAGCAGGTCTTCCGCTTCGTGGTGTTCCGGACAACGGATCGAATGCTGGCCGAGGACATCACGAACGAGACCTTCCTGCGCGCCCTGCGCCGGATCGAGTCGGTGAGCTACCAGGGGCGCGACATCGGTGCGTGGTTCATCACGATCGCCCGCAACCTGGTGCTCGACCACGTGAAGTCCAGCCGGTACCGGCTGGAGCAGAGCACCGCGGAGATGTCCGACGTCGGACCGTCCACGGGCGGCCCCGAGCAACAGGTGCTGGACGGGGCGACACACGACGAACTGCTGCGATGCGTGCACAAGCTCAATCCTGACCAGCAGGAATGCATCAAGCACCGGTTCCTGTACGGGCTGTCGGTGGCGGAGACCGCCCGCCTGATGAACCGCAACGAGGGAGCGGTGAAGGCGCTGCAGCACCGCGCCGTTCGGCGGCTGGCCCAGCTGCTACCGGAGGGTCTGCGATGAATGGAGTACTCGTTGCGGTGAACGGCGTCAGGTCCGTAACTCCGCAGGCCACTCGGTCGTTCAAGCCGGTGGAGGACGGGGCAGCCGCCCCGCCGCCGCAGGACACGGAATGAGGGAACCAGGCATGCCCGCCGATCAGGGCCCGGAGGAAGCGCGGTTCGCCGCAGCGGTGGAGACCGGTACACCCGGTATGCCGCTGGACGCCGCGCTGCGCCGCCAGCTCGAGATCGTCGGCATGCTGCGGTCGACCGCGCAGGCCACCGGCCCGACGGCAGCCGAGTCGGCCCGGATGAAGGAACGGCTGTTCGCCTCCATCACGGCCGACGCCGCGGAGTCCGTCGAGTCGGTCGGGGCCGAGATCGCCGGGCTGGCCCGCCTCGGGTCGCAGCCACCGGCGGAAGCGGACGCCCCGCAGACGAAGCAGCCGGCCGGCAGGTCCCGGCGTGGCAGGCGTGATCGACTCGCTCCGGTCATCCCGATCGGCGGCGGCAAGCACCGGATTCCGGACGGGGCGCCCGCCGCCACTACCGGCTCGCTGGCTCGTCGGTTCGTCCTCGTCAGCAGCGCCGCCGCAGCCCTCATCGTCGCGTTGAGCAGCACCGGAATGGTGCTCAGCCGCGACGCGCTGCCGGGCGACGCGCTGTACGCGATGAAGCGCAGCGCCGAGTCGGCCAGCCTCAACCTGACGTTCGGCACCACGGAGAAGGCGCTCAAGCACCTCGAGTTCGCGTCGATCCGGTTGGACGAGGTCCAGCATTTGATCAACGCGTCGGGAAGCGGCGGCGCCGATCCCGCGCTGGTGTCCCAGACCCTGCGCGAGTTCGACACCCAGGCCCGCACCGGCTCCAGCATGCTGCTGTCCGTCGCCGGCCAGGGCGACGCGGCTCAGCTGGCCACGCTGCGACGCTGGGCCGACACCCAGGCCGCGCGGTTGGGCACGATGGTCCCGATGCTGCCCACCGCGGCCCAAGCCGACGGCGGCGACGCGCTGACCCTGCTTAACCGGATGCAGGGGCGCGCAGATGCGCTCAATGTGCGGCTGGCCTGCCAGCAGGTGACCTCGACCGTCACCGACGATCTTGGTCCGCTTCCCGCGTCCGGCAGATGCGTACCGAACACGCAGGACCCGGCGGCGGCTCGTTCGAGCGCTCCTGGCGGGGCCCCCGGCCAGCTCCCGACCGACACCTCGAGCACGCCGTCGGTGGAGTCCGACCCGAACCTGCTGCCGGCCGATCCGGCCGTGCCCGACCTGCCGCTGCTGCCCGAGGAAACGCCGCTACAGGTCCCCGGAGATCCGAATGCCGGCGTGCCGGCGAGCCCACCGGGCGCCCCGCAGCAGCGGCTACCGGAGATCTCCTTGCCGCCGTTGCTACCCGGGCTCCCGGGCCTCACCCTCGGCTGAACTCATCGGTTAAGCGGGGCTCCGTAACCGTCTGGATCCTCGCTTAGGCTGGTCGCGGGCACTTTCCCTCGGCCATCGGAGGCGGTGCAGTGGCAGATCAGCACGAACCGATCGCCAGTGCTGCCGTGAGCCTGCCCAACTCGGTGGCGACCCAACCCGCCGAAGGCGACGTCAGCTCGGCCGAGATCGCCGGCGAGGCGGCCGCCGCGGCCGCGGCGGCACACTCCGCCGCGCCGCGGGCCCAGGAGGTCGAGCCGGGCACCATCATCCCCGCCGATCTGACCGCCGCCGCGTTCTTCGACGTGGACAACACGATGATGATCGGCGCCTCGATCTTCCACTTCGCCCGCGGGCTCGCCGCCCGGAAGTTCTTCACCGTCTCCGACCTGGCCGGGTTCACCTGGCAGCAGCTGAAGTTCCGGCTCGGTGGCAAGGAGACGAAATACGGGATCTCCACCAGCCGAGACACCGCGCTGTCCTTCGTCGCCGGTCGCTCGGTCGCCGAGATCGTCGCGCTCGGCGAGGAGATCTACGACGAGCTGATGGCGGACCGGATCTGGGCCGGCACCAGGGCGCTGGCCCAGATGCACCTGGAGGCCGGCCAGCGGGTGTGGCTGGTCACCGCGACCCCGGTGGAGCTCGCGCAGATCATCGCCAGCCGGCTCGGATTGACGGGCGCGCTGGGGACGGTCTCCGAGACCAGGGACGGCCGCTACACCGGTCGGCTGGTCGGCGAGATGCTGCACGGGCGGGCCAAGGCACACGCAGTTCGCGCGCTCGCCGCCACCGAGGGCCTCGACCTCCGCCGGTGCACCGCGTACTCGGACTCGGTGAACGACGTCCCGATGCTGTCGGTGGTCGGCACCGCCGTCGCGGTGAACCCGGACTCACGGCTCAGGGAGATCGCAAGGGAGCGGGGCTGGGAGATCCGCGATTTCCGCACCGGCCGGAAGGCCGCGCGGATCGGCGTGCCGTCCGTACTGGGTGCAGGCGCACTGGCGGGCGCCGTCGCGGGTGCGGTGGCCTACCGCCGCCGCCGCTGACCCCGCCGCCGCTGACCCCGCCGCCCACCCCCGCGCTCTGTCCGCGCTCCGCCCGTCCCTCTGAACGAACGGCACTTTCGTGTAATAGGGCCGTACAAAACGGCCGTTGATCACCACCCGCCCGGAGGCCTCTGACCTCGGCACATACCGCAGATCGGCCGCACACATGTCCGGACCTGTGCGCCGCCGACCGCGGATATGTGCGGCCGATCCACCGGGTCCGCGGGGGTCGCGGAGGTCAGCCCAGGAAGGCGTTGCGGCGGTTGCCGAGCAGCCGGTACAGGGTCTGCTGGATGATCTCTCGCACCTGGTCGGTCAGGTTGAACACCAGCATCGGGTCGTCGGCGTCGGCCGCCGACAGATGATCGGTGCGGATCGGCTCGCCGAACTCGATGTACCACTTTGACGGCAGCGGGACCGCTCCGAGCGGGCCGAGCCACGGGAACAGCGGGGTCACCGGGAAGTACGGCAGCCCGAACAGCCTGGCCAGCGGCTTGATGTCGCCGATCTTCGGGTAGATCTCCTCGGCGCCCACGATTCCGCACGGGACGATCGGTACCCCGGTGCGCAGCGCGGCGGACACGAACCCGCCGCGGCCGAACCGCTGCAGCTTGTAGCGGTCTCGGAAGTGCTTGCCGATCCCCTTGAAGCCCTCCGGCCACACCCCGACAAGCTCACCGTCGGACAGCAACCGCTCCGCGTCGGCGTTGCAGGCCAGCGTCTGCCCCGACTTCCGAGCCAGCGAGCCGACCATCGGCAGCTGGAACAGCAGGTCGGCGCCGAGCATCCGCAGGTGGCGCTGCGCCGGGTGGTCGTCGTGCAGCGCGACGGCGGTCATCAGCGAGTCCAGCGGCAAGGTGCCGGAGTGGTTCGCCACCACCAGCGCGCCGCCGGTGGTCGGCACATTGTGGATGCCGACGGTCTCCACCCGGAACCAGCGCCGGTAGAGCGGACGCAGCGCGGGGATGAGCAGCTGCGAGGTGAGCTCACGATCGAATCCGAAGTCGTCGATCTCGTAGTCACCGGTCAGCCGCCTGCGCAGGAAGGCGAGCACCTCGGCGAGGTCGTCATCCCAGGTCGGCGGGCCGGCGAAGGACTCTCCCGGGCGTCGCAACGGTTCGGGATCCGGCTGGGTAGCCGTCCCGGGTGCACTCGGGATCCGGTGCGGCGCGACGCTGTTGGCCGGCTGCGACCTCGGGGCGGCCGGGGCTGCGGCCGGGGCTGCGGCCCGGCCCGGCGCGGCCGGGGCACCGGGGCCGTCTCGTCGGGATGTAGCGGGATCACGCGTGCGTCCGGCACGGGACCTCCCTCATGGCTGTAGTCGTCCGGCGGCCGCGGACACCGCGCGCACCCCGGCGCGCGCCGCCGCCAGCACCCGCTGCTCCGCGGACTCGACCCGATCGGGGTCGAGCACCGGGCGGAGCTGACGGCCGCGGACGAAGTCGTCGAAGGCACCGGCGGTGCTCCACGCCGGGGTGAAGCCGAACTCGGTGCGCAGCTTGGTGGTGTCGACCACGCAGCCGAGGTTGAGCGCCGGCAGCTGAGCGGGCGAGAAGTCGACCAGGCGGGTGCCCCGCAGCAGCGCGAGGGCGGGCCAGGCAGCCGAAACGGGCATCGGAAGCGGGACGCGACCGGCCCGTCGGATCGCCTGCGACAGCAGCAGCACGCCGGCACCGCCGACGTTGAACACGCCGGGCAGGTCCTCCCGGGCGGATCGTTCCAGCACATCGAGCGCGTCGTCGGAGTGCAGCAGCTGGATCCTGGTGTCGTGGCCCAGCACGGTCGGCACGACGGGCAGCGAGAAGTACCTGGTGAGCGCCGTGTCGATCCGTGGCCCAATGACGTCGGTGAACCGCAGCACGGTCACCGAGACGTCGGGGCGACGCCGGCCGAAGCCCCGGACGTAGCCTTCGATCTCGGCGGCGTCGCCGGCGAAGCCACCTCGCGGGATCTCCTTGGACGAGGACACCTCGGTGAACAGCGCGGGGTCCCGCGAGCTCCGGCCGTATACCGCGGCGGTCGACTTGATCACTAGGCGGCGGATCGCAGGCGACCGCTGGCAGGCGGCGAGCAGCTGCATGGTGCCGATGACGTTCATCTCCGTCATCGCGCTGCGCCCACCGGACCGGGCCGGGTTGGGCGACAGCGCGACGTGCACCACGGTGTCGACCCCGGCGTCCGAGATCACCTTGGCGATCAGCGGGTTGCGAATGTCGGCCCGGACGAACTCCGCCCGCCCCGTTCGGCGCCGCAGGTCCCGGTCGGGCGGCATGGTGTCCACGCCGAGCACGCGGTCGATGGTCGGATCGGCGGCCAGCCGGGCGACGGTCTCCCCACCGAGGAAACCGTTGACGCCGGTGACCAGCACGACAGAAGGCGGCAACGAACAGACTCCCCGGGCAAGCGGTACCGCGAGCAGCCCTCGATGCTAGCCCCGGCATCCCCCGGGCGGGGCAGCTGGCCGGCGGTGCGCTCAAACTCACCCCGCCAGCCACCCGATAGCACCCGACTGGCTCAGGGCACGGCAGCGCCCATTACCTACGCTCCGACGTCGCCGAGCTACTTGCCGAGCTTGCGCCGCTGGACTCGCGTCTTGCGCAACAGCTTGCGGTGCTTCTTCTTGGACATGCGCTTACGACGCTTCTTGATCACCGAACCCACGCGACGCCAGTCCTTCCACACTGCTCGAGCGGCAGGCACCGCAGGAGCGGCAGCCGGCCTGGTTGAACGGCCAGCCTACCCGGCTGCGTTCAGCTGACGTCGAAGTAGGAGTTGCGCAGGTAGTCCTGTACCGCATGCCGCGGTACCCGGAACGACCGCCCGACTCGGGCGGCAGGGAGCTCTCCGCCGTGGACCAGTCGGTATACGGTCATCTTCGAGACCCTCATCATCGCGGCCACCTCGGCCACCGTGAGGAACTGCATCTCAGCGAGATCAGGTTGGTCTAGGTACTCGGATGGCATAGCTGACGCCTCCCCTCGTCAGCCCAATCCGACCCCCAATTCGTTCGGACGGGCGATCCAGCCTGTGTAATCCGGTGAGTCTAACGTGATTCGTGTGACCGAAGCGAGTGACGCGCCACCATTGGCGGTACTCAAGTTGGTTCGCATGGGTGACATCAAGAGAGAACCGAGGGGCGTCAATCTGTACCGAGTCGTATCGAACGGTCTCTAGCCGCCTGGATTGCCCGCGCCAATGCCGCCTTGACGGCGTGCTGATCGAGCTCGTGCAAGGCGCTCGCCGTGGTTCCGGCCGGTGACGTGACCGCCTCGCGAAGCAGCGCGGGGTGCTCGCCGGACTCGGTCAGCATGCGCGCCGAGCCGAGCATGGTCTGCCCGACCAGCTCGGTGGCCACCGGACGGGACAGCCCCACTAGTACGCCGGCGTCGATCATCCCTTCGACCAGGTAGAAGAAGTAGGCGGGTCCGGATCCGGACAGCGCGGTCACCGCGTCCTGCTGGTGCTCCGGGACCAGCACCACTCGGCCGACCGCGGACAGCAGATCCCGCACGGCGGCGACCTGCTTCTCGTTGGCATGCTGCCCGGCGGACACCGCGGACATCGCCTCACCGACCAGCAGCGGCGTGTTGGGCATCACCCTTATCACGGCGGTCTTGTCCGGCAACCGCGCCTCGAACCGCGCGATGGGCACCCCGGCGCACAGCGAGACCACCAGGGTGCCGGCGCGCACATGCGGGGTCAGTTCGGTCAGCACGGAGTCGACGTCCTGCGGCTTGACGGCTACCACCAGAATGTCGGCCCGCTCGGCGGCTGTGGCGAGGTCGACCTCGTCGATCCCGAGCGTCGCGCTCACCTGGGCGGCGCGCTCCGGAAAGCGCTCCGCGAACATCAACTGCTCGCGCGGACGACCGGCCGCCAGCAGCCCCGACAGCAGCGCCTCACCGATCTTGCCCGCGCCCAGGACGGCCACGGTCTCCATGCCGCCACACGCTAGCCCCGCACGACCCGCATCGCTTAGCGCGGGGCGAGAAGGGGCTCCGGGGGCGCCTCGGGAGCGTCGGTCGTCGGGGGTCGTAGATGCAGCCGGGCGAACCCCAGCGCCTCGGCGAGCATCCCAGCCCGCTCCTCGCGGCTACGGCAGCGCCGCGTGCTGACCTCCAACACCACCGCGCCGGTGAACCCGGACGCTCCGAGCCGCCGGCAGACCTCCGCGCACGGCTGCCCGCCGCGCCCGGGAACCAGGTGCTCGTCCCGTGGCTTGCCGCTGCCGTCCGCGAGGTGGACGTGCGCCAGGCCCGGCAGCATCCGCTCGAACAGCTGGAGCGCGTCCTCGCCGGCTGCCGCGGTGTGCGAGAGGTCGAGGGTGTAGTGCCGGTGACCGACCTCGGTCGGGTCGTGGCCCGGAGCGTAGGGACGGGCAAAAATCCGACCGCGCTGCAACGGGAACATGTTCTCCACCGCCAGCCGCACGCCGTGGCGCTGCTCGGCGTCGTCGATCTCGTCGCGGAACCGGGCGGCGTATCGGCGCTGCCAACGGAACGGCGGATGCAGCACGACGGTCGGCGCGCCGAGGTGTTCGGCGACCTCCCCGGCACGGCGCAGTCGCACAATCGGGTCGGGGTCCCAGACCCGCTGGGTCAGCAGCAGGCAGGGCGCGTGCACGGCGAGGACCGGCACCCCGGTCCGGCTCGTCAGCTGCGCCACCCGGGTCTGGTCCTGGCTGACCGGATCGGTCCACACCATCAGCTCGACACCGTCGTAGCCGAGCTCGGCGGCGTACTCGAACGCCGCCGACGCCGACTGCGGGAAGACCGACGCGGTGGACAGCGCGACCGCCGGCACGCCGGGGCGGCCTGCTGTTGTCATTGCGTCAACGTTAGCGGCGTCGACGTCAGCGGCGTCACCGGGAGCGGGCAGCAGGGTCAGCGCTGAACCAGCACCAGAACCGCCGGCGAGACCGTCACTACCAGGCCGACGAGCACGGCGAACACCGTCGTTCGCAGGTCGTCGCTGCGCCTGATCGTGCGCACCAGCAGCACCAAACCGCCGATCACCAGCACGGCCGCGACCAGCGCTACCACCGGCATGACTGCCCACAGGTAGCGGAAGGCCATCCACAGCGCCGCGCCGCCGATCGCGCCACCGATCCACTGCGCCACCATCGCCAGCCAGGCGGTCGTCGGCGAGTTCTCCGCGCCCGGACGCTCGCCGCGCCGGGCGTCGGCCGGCTCGGATCCCGCGCCGTGCTCGAGCTGGTCGTCCGGCGCGAGCCCAGCGACGTCCGAGTCGAGGTCGTCTGGCGACAGGTACCCGGTCGGCTCACCGGACTCGTCGATCAGCTGGTCGGACCCCGCGGTACCGGGTGGAGCGCCGTACCCAGCGGCTACGGCCCGTCCGTTGGTGTGCACGGGTCCGCCGTTGGGTGCATGCCGCGGCAACTGGTCGGTCGGAGGTTCGAGTCCCGGTGCGGACTGATATCCGCCGAAGGGTGCGCCGGGCGGGGCCGGTGCGGGACCGGCTCCCAAGTGTCGGCCGGGGTGCGCCGGCTGCTGGTACCACCGAGCGGTCTCCGACTCGTCCGCCGGCCCGACCGTTCCCTGGCCAGGCGCGTACGCCGGCATCGGGGATCCCTGGCGCGGTGCCGACGGATAGCCGTCAAACCCTTGCTGCGCTGGTGGCGGCTGCGGTCCTGGTGCTCCACCTGGAGGGGGTGCGCCGGGCCCGGACGACGACCGCTGAACGTCGACGGGAGCACCGGCGCGGAACAGATCCGTCGGAGCACTGGACGGCGAGGCGCCGTTGTCCGGCGCGCCATCGTTCTGGGGCGGCGTGCCTGATGAAGCCCGCTCGTCGTTCGCGCCGTGATCCGGGGACTGCTGGGTCGGTATGCCGGCAGCAGGCTGCCCGCCGGTGTCCTCGGACCGCCGCCGCGAACGCCGACGACCGGTCGCGGCGCCATCGCCGTATTGGGCGAGGAGCTCGGCGACCGTGCGCTGGGAGCGCTCGGCAGACTCGTCGTCGGGCGTCATCCGGTACACCGTGCCTGCTCAGAGGTCAACCGTCCAGTCGCCTCTGATACGCCCTCGGACGGGCGATCTGTCGATCCAGAGCTGTCCAACCAATCGAGCCGGCGCAGGATCACGCCCTCCCGCAGAGCCCACGGGCAGATGTCGATTTGACTGATCCGGAGCGCCCGCATCGCCGCCTCGGCGACCAGCGCGCCGGCCAGAAGTTGGTTGGCCCGGCTCGGGCTTACTCCTTCCAGCTCCGCGATGTCGGAGGCCGACATCCGGCTGATGAACGCGACTACCTGCCGCAATCCGGAGTCGGTGAGCGTCCGGCGCACCCGCAGCCCGGCGCCGGACGGCGCCGCGCCGGTCAGTCGGGCGAGCGAACGGAACGTCTTGGAAGTACCGACGACGAGATCCGTATCGTCGGCGCGGCGCAGTCGGCGCGCCGCCGGTTTGAGCGCCTCGTCCAGAAAACTGCGCGACGCGGCTATCTCACGGCGCGACGGCGGATCGCTTGAAAAGCGTTCGCGTGTCAGCCGGCCCGCGCCGAGCGGCAAGGAAAATGCGGTGGACGGGAGCTCGTCTACGCCCGGCAGCCAGCTCCAAAGAGCCGCCACCGATGTCGAGCACGAGCAGGGTGCCGACAGACCATCCGTACCAGCGGCGCACCGCCAGAAAGGTGTACCGCGCCTCGTCCTCGCCCGGCAGCACCTGCAGCGCCACCCCGGTTTCCACCCGGACCCGGGTGAGCACCTCTGTCGCGTTCGTGGCATCCCGTAGCGCCGAGGTCGCAAAAGCGAGCAGATCCTCGCACCCGGCGTCGGCGGCCGACACCCGCGCGCCGCTGCACCGTGTCCACCAGGGCGTCCGCGCCGGCCGGGGTGATCCGCCCTTGGGAGTCCAGGTGCTCGGCCAGCCGCAGCACCGTCTTCTCAGAGTTCATCGGCGTCGGGTGACCACCGCGGTGGGCATCCACGACGAGTAGGTGAACAGTGTTCGAGCCGACGTCGAGCACACCGAGGCGCACGAGAAGGACGCTCGAGCGGTCAGGACTCGTACTTGTAGCCGAGCCCGCGCACGGTGACCAGGTGCTGCGGCCGCGACGGATCGGCCTCGATCTTCGAGCGCAGCCGCTTGACGTGCACGTCCAGCGTCTTGGTGTCGCCCGACGTAGTCCGCGCCCCAGACCCGGTCGATGAGCTGACCGCGGGTGAGCACTCGGCCGACGTTGCGCAGCAGGTACTCGAGCAGGTCGAACTCCTTGAGCGGCAGCGGGACCTCGGCACTGCGAACCGTGACGACGTGCCGCTCCACGTCCATCCGGACCGGTCCTGCCTCGAGCACCTGGTTCTGCCCGTCGGAGTCCGGCGCTGCCGTCGCCGCGCCGCAGCACCGCCCGCACCCGCGCGATCAGCTCGCGGGCCGAGTAGGGCTTGGTGACGTAGTCGTCGGCGCCGAGCTCAAGGCCGACCACCTTGTCGATCTCGCTGTCCCTCGCCGTGACCATGATCACCGGTACCGCGGAGCGCAGCCGCAGCGCCTTGCACACGTCGGTGCCGCTCATTCCCGGCAGCATCAGGTCGAGCAGCACGATGTCGGCACCGTTGCGGTCGAACTCCTCCAGTGCGTCTTGCCCGGTGGCCGCGATCGCCGTGGTGAAGCCCTCCTTCCGGAGCAGGAATGCCAGCGGGTCGGCGAAGGACTCCTCGTCCTCGACGATCAGCACCCTGGTCACGGCACCCTCCCGAGCTCGGCTCGCTCCGGTCCGGCCCGCACTCCCGAGTCGGACTCGCTGATCGGCTGGCTCCCGTCCCGCTCGAGACCGTGCTCGGGCAGCCGGAGGGTGAACGTCGAGCCCGTCCCCAGCCGGCTCCAGAGCCGGACCTCGCCACCGTGGTTGGCCGCGACGTGCTTGACGATCGCCAGGCCCAACCCGGTGCCGCCGGTCGCCCGGGACCGCGCCGGGTCGACCCGGAAGAACCGCTCGAACACCCGCTGCTGATGCTCGGGGGCGATCCCGATGCCACGGTCGGTCACCGAGATCTCGATGTGGCCGTCGACCGGTCGACGGCTCACCGACACCGTGGTGTCCTGCGGTGAGTAGGCCAGCGCGTTCTCGACCAGGTTGGCCAGCGCGGTGACCAGCAGCGTTCGATCCCCGGCCACCTGAAGCCCGGTCGGCACGTCCACCGCGATGTGGATCCCGAGCGACTCGGCGACCAGCCGGCAGCGCGCTACCGCGTCGTCGATCACCTCGTCCACCTCGACCACGGCCAGCTCGGGCAGCGGTTCGGCACCCTCCAGCCGGGACAACGCGATCAACTCGTTGACCAGGGCGCCGAGCCTGGTCGCCTCGTTGAGGATCTTGGTGCCGAACCGGCTGATCTCCTCGGGGTCGTCCACCGCGTCCAACACCGCCTCGGCGAGCAGCCCCATCGCCCCGACCGGTGTCTTCAGCTCGTGGCTCACGTTTGCCACGAAGTCCCGCCGGGTCGCCTCCAGCCGCACCGCGTCCGAGGTGTCGACCGCGTCGACGACCGTGAACCCGTCACCCAGCGGGCGGACCACGGCCAGCACCGCGGCCGGCTGGCGGCCCCGGTGTTCCAGCGGGCGGAGGTCCACCTCCACCGGCCGGCCGGTCTCGATCACCTGCTGGCAGGCCTTCCAGGCGCGCGGATCGGGCCGACCACCGCGAACCACACCGAACGAGTCGGCCTGCGGGTTGTGCAGCACGACCCGGCCGGCGCGGTCCAGCACGGCGAGCCCGTTCCCGGCCGACTGGATGACGCGCTGCAGCAGATCGCCGGCCGGCGAGAGCGGGCCTCGCATGGTGCTGCGACGGGTCCGCGCCCCCTCGCCCTGCCAGCCCGATCGGCGGCGGGCGAGCCAGCAGCCGACGGCTGCGCCCAGCCCAAGGCCGACCACTAGCGTCCCGATGGCCAGCGCGACAACGGCAAGCGCGCTCACAGGTGAATGGTATGCAGCCAGACGCGATTCCTAGCCAGCCAAGGCCGGGAGCGTGCCGAGGATGACACCGGTGCGAGAAGTCTTCCGGAGCCGTTAACGCAGCGTTTACCGGCCCTGGCTTGCGACCACCTCGATCGCGGCCTGCGCGGCCGCCGGATCCAGGTATGTGCCGCCGGTCTCGATCGGACGCAGGTCCTCGTCGAGGTCGTAGCGCAGTGGGATGCCGGTCGGGATGTTCAGCCCGACGACGTCCTCGTCGGTCATCCCGTCCAGCAACTTGACCAGGGCGCGCAGCGAGTTGCCGTGCGCGGCGAGCAGCACGATCTGGCCGGCGCGCAGGTCCGGCACCACGGCGCGCTCCCAGTACGGCAGCATCCGGTCGACGACGTCGGCGAGGCACTCGGTGCGGGGTACCGGCACGCCCGCATAGCGCGGATCGCCGGCCTGGTCGTACCTGCTGCCCGGCTCGATCGGCGGCGGCGGCGTGTCGTAGGAGCGTCGCCAGGCAGCGAACTGCTCGTCGCCGAACTCCTCGCGGACCTGCCGCTTGTCCTTGCCCTGCAGCGCGCCGTAGTGCCGCTCGTTGAGCCGCCAGTCGCGGCGCACCGGGATCCAGTGCCGGTCGGCCGCGTCCAGCGCGAGGTTCGCCGTCGAGATCGCCCGGCGGAGCACCGACGTGTGCACGATGTCCGGGAGCAGGCGCGCCTCCCGCATCAGCACGCCGCCGCGTTCCGCCTCGGCTACGCCATCCGCGGACAGCGGCACGTCGACCCAACCGGTGAACAGGTTCTCCGCGTTCCAGTCGCTCTGCCCGTGCCGCAGCAGCACCAGCGTGTGACTCACAGCGTCAGCTTGCCAGCCGAGGCCCAGCCCGTCGCCAGGTGCCGCCGGTGTCGGACAGCTCGGAGAGCAGGTGCGCCACGAACAGCTCGGCGCTCGCCGTCAGCTCGGGCAGCGCCACCACGTGCCACGGCCGTTCCAGCGGGGTGCCCGGCATCGGGAGCTCGACGAGTCGGCCGGCCGCCAGCTCCCGACGGACCGCGTCCCGCGAGACCAAGCTCACACCGAGACCCGCGACGACACCGGCGACCACCGCACCCGTGGAGCCCAGGGTCAGCATCGGCGGCTCGCAGTCCGACCCGGCCAACACCGCCAGCAGCGCCGAGCGGGTGCCGGAGCCGATCTCTCGGAGCAACCACGTGGCGCGATGCGGGTTGAAGTCCTCGGCGGTGCCCGGATCACCGACCACGACAAGTGTGTTCGAGCGCAGTGCCCGTACCGAGGCCTCCAGGTCGTCGGGTGGGCGGCCGGCCACCACGAGATCCACTTCGTGGTGGGCCAGCAGCGGCCATACCTGGTCGCGGGTGGCCACCTCGAGCCGGATCTGCATCTCGGGGTGCTGGCGGCGGAAGGAAGCCAGGTCAGCGGGCAGGACGCGCTCGGCCGCCGTCGTCACCGCGCCGAGCCGCAGCTGGCCACGTTCCGGCGAGGACTCCGCCCGCGCCGCGGCGACCGCCTCGTCGTGCAGCCCGAGAATGGTGCGGGCGTACTCGGCGAAGCGCTCCCCGGCCGGGGTCAGCCGCACCCCACGGCCCTCGCGTTCCAGCAACGGCACGCCCACGTCCCGCACCAGCGCCGCGACCGCGGCGGACACCGACGACTCGGTCACGTAGAGCAGCCGGGCGGCCGCCCGGACCGAACCGGAATCGGCGACCCCGACGAATGCGCGAAGTCGGGCGTTCGTGGTCACGGACGCAACGGTGGATCAGGACGGCCCCCGCTGTCCAGCGCGAACCACCAGGCGCGTCCCCACCTACAGCAGAGAGACAGGTCTGTCCATGGTTCGGTAGCGTGCTGTGGCATCGTGAGCCAATTCCGGCCGTCGAGCGCGGCGGCCTCCGCGTTCGGACGGTCCCATGACGATCGACTACGTCAACCTGCTCGGACTGGTCGTGGTGGCGGTCGTCGCGCCGCTGGTCGTGGACCTGTTGCGGGTGCCGGTCCCGGACGCGGTGGCCATGATCCTGATCGGCATCGCGGTCGGCGGCTCCGGGCTGGGCTGGCTACGGGTCGATGCCGGAGTCGAGTTGCTCGCCGCGCTCGGCCTGGCATACCTGCTGTTCGTGGCCGGGCTCGAGGTGCGGATCGAGCTACTGCGCGGTTCGGCACTCGCGATCGGGCTGCTGGCGTTCCTGGCATCGGCGGCGTTGGCCGTCGGGCTGGCGTTGGCGATGTACGCCGCCGGGTTGATCGTCAACGTCGGGGTGATCGTCGCGACGCTGCTGACCACGTCGATCGGCATCGTGGTGGTGGTGCTCAAGGACACCGGCATGCTGGACAAACCGGTTGGGCAGATGACCCTGCTGGGTGCGCTGCTCGGTGACTTCACCTCGGTCGCGCTGATCTCGATCGTCTCGCCGGCCGAGGGCACCACGCTGGCCGGCGCCTTGATCGGGCTGGCCGTGTTCTGTGTGGCCGGGCTCGTCCTGGCGCTCGCCCTGCTCCGGGCCAGCGCCTTCGAGCGGCTGCGGAAGGCGGTGGAGCGTCGTCAGGGTGGCGCGTCGCAGCTCGGGGTCCGGCTGGCGGTGGCCACCATGATCGGGTTTGCGGCGCTGTCCCAGGTGGTGGGACTGGCGGCGATCCTCGGCGCGTTCGCGGCCGGCGTCGCGGTCGGCGTGATCAGCGATCGGGCCGACGGCAGCGGCGCCACCCGAACAAAGGTCGAGGTGATCGGCTTCGGCCTGCTGGTACCGATCTTCTTCGTGACCGCCGGGCTGAACTTCGACCTCGCCGCGCTGGCCACCAGCGCGGCCGACCTCGCCCTGGTACCGATCCTGCTCGTCACCATGATCGTCACAAGGGCGCTGCCCACCCTGCTGTTCGGCCGGATGCTGACCAAACGGGAGATCCTCGCCTCCGGGCTGCTGCTGTCCACCAAGTTGACCTTCGTCGTCGCCGTCGTTCAGGTCGCCGCGGCGAGCGGGCAGGTGACGCCGTCGACCGCCTCGGCGTTGATCACTGCAGCGATCATCACGGTGGTTGCGCTGCCCACCGCGGCGACCTGGACGCTACGCCGACGCACCGAACCCGACCCACACGAGATCGTCCCCGGCTAGCCGAGAGCACGTCCGTACCGACTCGCTCAGGACCGCGCTCGACCTGCTGAGACGCCATCGTTGCGCTGATAGGGACGCCGATCGGCGCCCGGCGTGCTCGGTGGCGAAGCAGCAGTACCACCAACCCCAGCCAGGACAGCCCGACAATCGCGGCCGCGAGCGCCCGGACCAGGCCAAGGTGATCAGCCGGGTAGACGACTCCGGTCAGATAGGTCTCGATGAACCCGGCGGCATCCAGCCCGGCCTGGCCGGCCCGTACGCGCGCCCAGTGCTCCACGAGGCTCAGCGGGCACTCCACGCCGACGGTCACGATCAGTGCTCCCCAGGCCACCACCGCCGCGTGCGGCACGATCAGCCGGGGACGCCACCAGGCGAGGAACCCGCCGAGCACCAGGTAGGCCAGGAACGCGAAGTGCAGGAGCATGGTCAGCTCGGCGATCAGCCGGTAGACCACTGCCGCCTCCAGCCGCCGAACGGTTCCACCGCGGTACGGCCGAACGGACCCAATTGCGGAGGGTCCGGTATCGCCGGTTGATGACCCAGCGTACCGTCTGCGGCGCTGGGGACAGCGTGGGGACATCCTGTGGAAGAAGGCGGGTACGCGGGCGAATGCGAAGCGCTCGGGCATGACCGTGCCCTCAGTTGCGGGACCCTCCAAGGACGGGCCCTCACGGCCACGTCTGGTACACGAAGCACTCTTCTACACCAGCGAAGCCGACTTCCTCGCCGGCTGCCTCCCCTTCGTGCGCGAGGGTCTCGCCTCGGACGAGCCGACGCTGGTCGCCGTCCCGGAGCCGAACCTGGAGCTGCTGCGCGCTGAGCTCGGCGGCGACGTGCGGTACGCCGACATGTCGGTGGCCGGCCGGAACCCGGGACGGATCATCCCCGCGGTGCTGCATGCGTTCGTCGACGAGCACGCCGGACGGCCGACCCGGATCATCGGTGAGCCGATCTGGCCCGGTCGCACCGGCACGGAGTACCCGCCGTGCGTCCAGCACGAGGCTCTGATCAACCTCGCACTGGCCGACGAGGACGTCGCGATCCTCTGCCCGTACGACGCCCGTGCGCTCAGCCCGGTGCAGCTGCTCGACGCCACCCGCACCCACCCGGTGCTGCTCGACGGCAACCGGCGCTGGCACAGCCCTGGCTACACCGACCCGGTCGACGTCGTCGACGCCTACAACCAGCCGCTCTCCGAGCCGCCGCCCGACGCCGAGGTGCTGATCTTCGATGCATCGGTCGGGCCGCGCAACGTCCGCCGGTTCGTGCACGACTGCGCCGAGCTGGCGGGCATGAGCCCCGGGCGGTTGGCCGACCTGCGGGTGGCGGTGCACGAGCTGGCGCTGAACACGATCATCCACACCGGACAGTCCGGGATCCTGACCATCTGGCGTGCGGACGGCGGGGTCGTCTGCGACGTCACGGACAGCGGCAAGATCTCCGACCCGCTGGTCGGACGGCGGCCGCCGGCGGCCTACGACGGCTTCGGCTACGGCCTGTACCTGGTCAACCTGCTGTGCGACCTCGTCGAGCTGCACCGGCAGCCGAACGGCACGTCGATCCGGGTGCACGTCGGCCTCTGAGGCCACCCCGCGCCCGGCCCGTCGCAGCCTGGCGGACCGGGGCGCACACACCGTCGGTCGGCCGCACCGATGTCGTGACGTGTGCGCCGCCGACCCGCGGTATGTGCGGCCGGCGGAGAGCGCCGGGATCAGTCGAGGGAACGCCACCAGCTCCGCCCCGTCGGAGGCGGCCTGCTTGACCAGCCGGACCGCCTTGTGCACGGTGGCGGCCCGGTCCAGGAAGACCGGTGCCGCCTGCACCGCTGCCGCTACAACTTCATGGCCTTCATGACACCCGCACTCACTTCGTCCCGTGCACGACGACCTGCATGGGCGTCACGTCGATCGCGCCGACGTCGCGGAAGCCGGCCCGCTGCAGCAGTGTGACGAACCGGGCGGTCGGCAGCAGTTGGCAGCCGATGTGTGCCTCGAACAGCTGCACCCCGGACATCAGCATGCCGGGGACGCTGCGGAGGTCCGCCAGCCGCTCGGGGAACGGGAACTCCGAGACCAGGAACTCCCCGCCGGGCTCCAGGGCCTGGTACACCCGCTGCACCGCGCGCTCCAGGTCCCGGGCCTCGTGCAGCGATATGTTGATCACTGCCAGGTCGTGGCTGGCGTGCAGGTCGAGGTCCTCGACCATCGAGGTGGTGAACTCGAATCGATCGCCGAGGCCGCGGGCCTTCATCTCCCGCTCGGCGGTCGCCACCGTGTAGGGGTCGCAGTCGACGGCGGTGACCCTGATGTTCGGGTAGGCCTCGGCCACCTTGGCCGGGCCGCGACACAGCCCGCACGCGAGGTCGAGGTAGCGGGCGCCGTCGGCCAGCTTCGCGGCGACGGCGGGCAGCTCGGGCAGCACGACGTTCAGCAGCCGCCGGTAGTACGTCTGGCCGTTCTCGCCGACCGCGTCCACCCACTCCGGGTCGAAGTCGTCCCACCACTCGCGGGCCCCGGTACGGGCCAGCTCACGGACGTCGAGGTAGCTCTCCCGCAGCGCCACGAAGGTGCGCACCGCGCCGGCCAGGTAGCCCGGGGCGTCGTCGTCCAGCAGCAGGGTGGCCATGTGCTCGGCGAGCCGGAACCGGCCGGCCTCGTCGGTCTCGATGATCTCGCCGGCGTAGCAGGCGCGCAGGATCACCTCGGTGTAGAGCGGGTCGAGCCTCAGCTCCTCGGCGACCTCGGCCGCGCCGGCCGGGGCCTCGGCCAGCCGGCCGAGGATGCCCAGCCGCAGGGCCAGGTCGATGCTCCAGGTCGTGGCCGTGCCGGTGAGCGGCCTTAAGATCTTCGCTGCCTGATCGGGGATCGTGGTCATGTTCCTGCTCCTCACTCGGGTGGTGTGAGCAGCATCCGTGCGGCCCGGCCGCCGGTCATCCGTGCAGCGCACGGAAACCCATTCCGTGCCGCACACTGGCATGATCGACCGGTGGCGGCTGGCGGGGGCGGGCCCGACCCGGACCGGGCCGGGTTGAGCGCGCGGGAGACCGAGGTGCTCTCGGCGATCGGGCAGCGGCTGACCAACCGCGAGATCGCCGACCGGATGTTCATCTCGATCCGCACCGTGGAGAGCCACGTGTCGGCGCTGCTGCGCAAGCTGGCCGTCACCGACCGGGCCGGCCTGGTGGCGGCGGCCGGCGAGCTCGCCAGGCAGGGTCAGCCGCGCCCGCTGCCCGAGCCGGCGACCCGGTTCGTCGCCCGGGACGTCGAGCTGGCCGAGCTCGCCGCCATGCTCGACGAGTCCCGGCTGGTCACCGTGGTCGGCCCGGCCGGGGTCGGCAAGACCAGGCTCGCCGTCCGGCTCGCCGCTGCGCTGGCGCCGCGCTACGCCGAGGGCGCCCGGCTGGCCGACTTCGCCGGGCTGCCACCCGGGTCGGCGGTCGCCGGGACGGTGGCCAGGACGCTGAACCTCGTCGATCAGCCCAGCCGCTCGACCGCGGAGACACTGCGCGACACGGCGCTGCACCTGGACTGCCTGCTGGTCGCGGACAACTGCGAGCACGTGCTCGAGGAGCTCGCCCCGCTGCTCGACGCCGTGCTGATGGCCGCCGGGTCGGGCAGCTCCGACACCGGGTCCGGGGGCCTGCGGATGCTGGCCACCAGCCGGCAGCCGATCGCGGTTCCGGGCGAGGTGGTGTACGAGCTCGCCCCGTTGGCCACCGCGGACGCGACGGCACTGTTCGTCGACCGGGCGGCCGCCGCCGGGGGGTATCGCGCGGCGGGGCAGGACCCGGCGGCCGTCGCGGAGCTGTGCCAGGCGCTGGACGGGCTGCCGCTGGCCATCGAGCTGGCCGCGGCCCGGACCAGGACGTTCGGGGCCGATCAGCTGCTCGAACAGCTGCCGCGGCGCTTCGAGCTGCTCATCGGCGGCGCGCGGACCGCCCGGCCGGCGCACCGCAGCCTGCGGGACGCGCTGCAGCTGAGCTTCTCGGCGCTCGGCGATGACGAGCAAACGCTGTTGGGACGCCTGACCGTGTTCCGCGGGCCGTTCGACTTCCCAGCGGTGGACGCGGTGTGCGGCTTCGCTCCGCTCGCACCGGCGGCCGTCACCGACCTGCTACCTCGACTGCGGGACCGCTCGCTGGTCACCGGCGTCGGCACGGACCGGTACCGGTTGCTGGAGTCCGTCCGCGACTACGCCGCCGCCGAGCTGCCGGCCGATGCCGCGGGCGGGTTGCGCCGCAGGCACCGCGAGCATTACCTGGCCGTCGCCGAGGACGCCGCTGCCGGGCTGGTCGGGCCGGAGCAGCGGGAGCGGCGGGCCGCGTTGCAGGCCGAGGCGCCGAATTTCTGGGCGGCGATGCAGAGCGCGGTCGACGACGCCGACGCGGCGACCGGGTGGCGACTGGTCGCCGCGCTGGCCACCTACTGGGCGGACACCGGGCAGCGACGGGAGGCAGCGGACTGGATCGAACGGCTCCAACGTGCCGCCGACCCACCGGTGTTGGCGGCGACCGCCTGGGGGCTCGCGGCCGCGGCGTTTCTGCTGCTCGCGGTGGACGTCGAACGCGCCGAGCGGCTGGCCGGTGAGGCGGCCCGGCTCGCCGGCCAGCTCGGCGAGGACGACCAGGGGCCGGCTCGGCTGGCGCTCGGGTGGGCGCTGGCCTACCGGGGCCGACGGGATGCCGCGACCGCGGAGCTGCATGCGGCCCTCGCGTCGGCCGCGACATCTCGCGACGAAGCACTCGCGTTGCAGGGCCTGGCGCTGGCCACCGCTGACCTGGACACCGCCGTCGGGTACGCCGAGCGCGCCGCCGCCGGGTTCCGGCGGATCGGCGACCTGACCCGGCTGGCGAACGCCCTCTACACGATGGCCGACGGGGCCTTGAACGCCGACGCCCGGCTGGCCGACGCGCAGGGCTGGCTGGAGGAGAGCCTGCGGGTGGCGGACGCAGCGGGCGCGCAGCATGACCGGGCACATGCGGTCTTCGGACTGGCCCGGGTCGGCTGGCAGGAGGACGAGCTCGACACCGCCGCGCGCCTGCTCGCGGAATGCGTGCCGGTGCTGCGGCGGATCGGTGACCACCGCTGCGCCGGCCGTGGCATGCAGATGCTCGGCGAGATGGCGTTGCGCCGCGGCGACCCGGACGAAGCCGACCGCATGCTGCGAGCCAGTCTCGCCGCCGCCGAGCCGGCCGGCGACGGCGTCACCGCCGCGCGGGCCCGGCGGCTGCTCGGTCAGATCGGCGCGTCGACGCCGTGAATCTCCCGGTCGCCGTTCAGCCGGTTGCTGTTCTCACGGTGTCCCGAACGCGATCGCGTGATCCAGCGTCGATTCCCGGAACGTGCGCGCAGGCGTGGCCGGGGCTTAGGTGGCGGCTTTCTCGCGGGCCCGTAGGTCCTTGCGCAGGATCTTCCCGGACGCCGACTTCGGGATCGAATCGATGAACTCCACCACCCGCACCTTCTTGTGCGGCGCGATCCGCTCGGCCACGAAGGACATCACGTCGTCCTCGCTGAGGTCGGCGCCGGCGGCCTGCTTGACGACGAACGCCTTGGGCACCTCCTCGCCCTCGTCGTCCTTCACCCCGATCACCGCGGCGTCGGCGATCTTGTCGTGGGTGAGCAGCAAGGCCTCCAGCTCGGCGGGCGGCACCTGGTAGCCCTTGTACTTGATCAGCTCCTTGACCCGGTCGACGATCGTGAAGTTGCCATCCCCGTCGACCGTCGCCAGGTCTCCGGTGTGCAGCCAGCCGTCCGCGTCGATCGTCATCGCGGTGGCCGCGCGGTCGTTCAGGTAGCCGGCCATGATGTTCGGCCCGCGGCACCACAGCTCGCCGCGCTCGCCGACGCCGACGTCCTGGCCGGTGTCCGGGTCGACCAGCCGGCACGCCATGTTGGGGATGCACGGTCCGACCGTGTTGAGGTCGATGTCGTCACCGTCGTCCGGGATCGCGTGGCTGACCGGGCTCATCTCGGTCATCCCGTACCCCTGCCGCACCTTGCAGCCGATCCGCTTGCCGACGGCGTGCCCGAGCTCGGCGTCCAGCGGCGCCGCGCCGGAGAACACCATGTCCACATGGGACAGGTCGAACTCGTCGACGATGGGATGCTTGGCCAGTGCGACCGCGAGCGGTGGCGCGATGTAGATCGTGTTGCACTTGTGCTCGGAGATCACCCGCAGGAACTCGGCGAGGTCGAACTTCGGCATCGTCACCACCGTCGCGCCGCGGTACAGGCCGTTGTTCATCAGCACGACCAGCCCGTAGATGTGGAAGAACGGGAGCACGGCGAGGATCCGGGTGCCTTCGTGGACGTTCGAACAGCGGCCGGATCTGGCACAGGTTGGCGACCAGGTTGCGGTGGGTCAGCATGACGCCCTTGGCACGCCCGGTGGTACCGGAGGAGTACGGCAGCGTGGCCAGGTCGACCGCCGGGTCGATGTGCACCTCAGGCGGCGCCGCGGTGGTCGCGAGCAGGTCCCGCAGCGAAGCGTGCCCGTCCGCGCCGTCCAGCACGATGATCTCCGAGACGCCGACCCCGTCCTGGGCGACCGCTGCCTTCGCCCGGTCAAGGAACAGTGAGATCGTGATCATCATCTTGGCGCCCGAGTCGCGCAGCTGGTAGGCGATCTCGTCCGGCGTGTAGAGCGAGTTGATCGTGGTGACGACCGCGCCTGCGCGGACGATGCCGTGGAACATGACCGCGTAGTAGGGCGTGTTGGGCGCGAACATCGCCACCTCGTCGCCCTTGCCGATCCCCCGCTCCGCGAGCGCGGCCGCGACCTTGGTGACCATGCCGTCCAGCTCGCGGTAGGTCAGCTGCGCGCCGGAGCCCCCGTCGATGAACGCCACCCGGTCTGCTCGGTCTCCCAGGTCGGCGAACAGGAACTCGTGCAGGGAGACGTCGGGGATCTCCACGTCGGGGTACGGGCTGGCGATCGCCATCGCTGCGCTCCTTCGCGGGCCGGGCTGGTGACAGGCGATCCTAAGGTTTCCGACGGCCGCTCCCGACAGTGCCCGACAAGCACCCAAATCGGTGCACGTGACCTGTTGCGTCCACCGCGCAGCAGTGGAATTGTGTCCGCACCCGGTTTCCGACCCGCCGCACGGCGGCCGGCCGCAGCCGGGTCGCGGTCCGCTCCCCGTCGGATGCGCGAACCGCCCGGCCGCGCGGCCCCCGCAGATGCGCGGTCGGAGCGACGAGAAAGAGCGGGGTGGCCGGAGCATGTGACTCCCCGTCGGCCCGGCCACCCCGCCTCGTCGGCGGGGACGGACCGACAAGCCGCCTGCGCTAGCGGTTCACCAGGTGCTCGAAGGCGGCCAGGTTCGCCAGCGACTCCCCGCGCTCGACCCGCCAGGCCCACTCCCGGCGGATGGAGTCGGCGAAGCCGAGCTCGAGCAGCGTGTTGAAGTCGCCGTCCGCCGCCTCGAGCACCTGCCCGAGCACCCGGTCCAGCTCGTCGGCGGTGACCGCGTGCCGACCGAGCCGCCCGACGAGGTGGATGTCGCCGGCGGCGTCGATCGCGTAGTACACCCCGTACAGCCGCTGGTTGCGCCGCAGCAGGTGCCGGTAGACGCGCTCGTGGTCCTGGTCCGGCCGGCGGCAGACGAACGCGCCGACCAGCAGCGCATGAGTGCTGAGGATCAGCCAGGTCGGGGTGCGCAGCCGGCGGGTGCCCGGCAGGTTCACCAGGAACCGCCCGAGGCCGTGTCGGTGGAACTCGAGCTCGCGTTCGGTCAGCGCCGCCGCGATCAGCGCGTCCAGCTCGTCGTCAGTGGCACCGGCACCGGGCGGCTGGCTCACACGGCGACCCCGGCCAGCCCGAAGCGCTGCTGGAACTCGGCGGCCGCGGCCGAGTAGGACGCCAGCAGCGTGTCGGTGGTGCGATCCCAGGAGAAGCCCTGTGCGTGCCGCACCGCACCGGCCGCCAGCTCGGCGCGCCGGGCAGGCGACAGCGCGACGGCGCTCAGCGCATCGGCCCAGTCGCCGGCGGCGTGCCCGGCGACCAGCAGCCCGGAGCGCCCGTCGGCGACCGCGACCGGCAGACCCCCGACGTCGGCAGCGACCACCGGGGTGCCGCAGGCCTGCGCCTCCAGTGCGACCAGCCCGAAGGACTCGTTGTGGCTCGGCACCGCTACGACGTCGGCGGCCCGGTACACCTGGGCCAGCCGGTCCGCGGGTTGCGGCGGCAGGAAGCGCACCCGGTCGGCGATACCGAGGGTGTCCGCCAGTCGGTGCAGCGCGGTCGGTTCGTCCAGCCCGCTGCCCGACGGGCCGCCGACCACCACCACGGCCAGCCGGTCGCGCAGCTCCCCGTCGCCCGTCGACTCGGCCCGGCGCAGCAGCTCGGACGCCGCGTGCAGCAGCACGTCGGGCGCCTTCAGCGGCTGGATCCGCCCGACGAAGCTCAGCACCACCGCGTCGGCGGGTAGCCCGAGCGCGCGCCGGGCGGCCAGCCGGTCGCCTGGCCGGAACCGGCCGAGGTCGACTCCGGGGGAGATGGTCACGGTCCGCCGCGGGTCGGCGTCGTAGAGGTCGATGAGATCCCGCACCTCGGCGTGGGTGTTGCCGACCAGTCGGTCCGCCTCGGCCACCACCTGCTGCTCGCCGATCACCCGACCGGCCGGCTCGGGCCGGTCGCCGGCGGCCAGCGCGGCGTTCTTCACCTTCGCCAGCGTGTGCGCGTTGTGCACCAGCGGCACCCCCCAGCGGTCCCTGGCCAGGTAGCCGACCTGGCCGGACAGCCAGTAGTGCGAGTGCACGACGTCGTAGTGCCCGGGATCGTGGCGCGCCTCGGTACGCAGCACGCCGGCGGTGAACGCGCAGAGCTGCCCCGGCAGGTCCTCCTTGCCGAGGCCCTCGAACGGGCCCGCGGTGACGTGACGCACCAGCACACCGGGTGCGAGCTCGACGGTCGGCGGCTGGTCGGAGCTGGTGGCTCGGGTGAAGATCTCGACCGCGACACCGCGGCGGGCCATCCGGCTCGCGGTCTCGGCGATGTAGACGTTCATCCCGCCGGCGTCCCCGGTTCCGGGCTGCTCGAGCGGGGAGGTGTGCACGGAGATCACGCACACCCGGCGCGGGCGCGACCCGCGGGTGCCGAGGAAGCTCAGCGGTTCGCGTCTCACGTCGCCTGTCTAGCACCTTTGTCAGCGGTTGACAGAACACGGCCGTCACGCCTTCGGGTGCTGGGCCGAGCGGCGGGCCAATCGCGCTCGACGTAACCTGCGCTGTCGTGACGAGTCCTGCAGATCGACCGGTCGCGGTGGTCACCGGCGCCAGCTCCGGCATCGGCGCCGCGACCGCGCGCCGGCTGGCCGCGGCCGGCTTCCACGTCGTGCTCGGCGCGCGGCGACTGGAGCGGCTGCGCGAGGTCGCCGCCGAGATCGGTGGCACCGCGCTGCCGCTGGACGTGACCGACCCGGCGTCGGTGCGCGAGTTCGTCGCCGCGGTGCCGGCCTGCCGACTGCTGGTGAACAACGCCGGCGGCGCCAAGGGACTGGAGCCGGTGGCCGAGGCCGACGAACAGGAGTGGCGGTGGATGTGGGAGGCCAACGTGCTCGGCACGTTGCGCGTCACCAAGGGCCTGCTGCCGGCGCTGATCGACTCCGGTGACGGGCACATCATCACGATCACCTCGGTCGCCGCGTTCGAGGCCTACGACAACGGCGCCGGGTACACCAGTGCCAAGCACGCCCAGGCGGTCCTGCACCGCACGCTGCGCGGTGAGCTGCTCGGCGAGCCGGTGCGGCTGACCGAGGTCGCCCCCGGGATGGTCGAGACGGAGTTCTCCGTGGTGCGCTTCGGCGGCGACGAGGCCAAGGCGGCCGATGTGTACCGCGGGCTGACCCCGCTGACCGCCGACGACGTCGCCGACGTGATCACCTTCGCGGCCACCCGGCCGTCACACGTGAACCTGGACCTGATCGTGATGAAGCCGCGCGACCAGGCCTCCGCGACGCGCGCATACCGCCGCGAGGGCAACTGACGCAACGAACGGCACTTTCGTGCAATAGGGCCGTACAAACTGGACATTCGCGGCGGCCACCGCGATGGAGCGCCCCGGTGCTAGAGCGTGCAGCCGACGAAGATCGGCTCAGCGCGCAGCTCGACGCCGAACGTCGCCCGCACGCCGTCGCGCACCTCGCGCGCCAGGGCGAGCAGGTCGGCCGTGCTGGCGCCGCCACGGTTGGTCAACGCCAGGGTGTGCTTGCCGGACAGCGCCACCCGCCCACCCGGGCCGGGATGACCGCGCCGGAACCCGGACCGCTCGATCAACCAGGCCGCGGAGAGCTTGGTGCGGCCGGCACCGGCCGGCCAGCGCGGCGCGCCGTCCAGGATCGCGCCGTCGAGCTGGTCGGTCTGGAGGACCGGGTTGGTGAAGAACGACCCGACGCTCCAGGTGTCGTGGTCGGCGACGTCGAGCACCATGCCCTTGCGGCGGCGCAGCCCGAGCACCGCCTCCCGGCCGGCCGACGTCGGCACCCGCCGGCCCGCGTCGACGCCGAGGGCGGCGGCCAGCTCGGCGTACCGGATCGGGGCGCTCAGCGCGTCGCCGGGCAGCCGCACCCGCACCCGGAGCACCACGAGGTCGGCGGACCCCTTCAGCGCACTGGTCCGGTAGCCGAGCCCGAGGTCCGCGGCCGGGACGCGCTCGCGGACGCCACGGGTCCGGCGGTCGTAGAGGTCGACGTCGCAGAGCAGGCTGGCGATCTCCACCCCGTACGCGCCGACGTTCTGCACCGGCACCGCGCCGACTCGTCCCGGGATGCCGGACAGGCACTCCAGCCCGCCGAGGCCGTCGGCCACGCAGGCCGCGACCAGCTCGTCCCAGTCCGCGCCCGCCTCGATGGTGAGCAGCACGTCGTCCGGGTGGCGCTCGGCCCGCCAACCGGCGCTGTCGACCAGCACCACGACCCCGGGAACACCCTGCGTCGGCGATCACCACGTTCGAGCCGCCGCCCAGCACCAGCACCGGCTCGCCGGCGGCGTCGGCGTCCCGGATGACCTCGACGACCTCGGCGGCGGAGGACGCCCGCACGATGCGCGTGGCCGGACCGCCCAGCCGGAGCGTGGTGTGCGCGGCGAGGGAGTCCGTCACGGACCGCAACGGTAACCTCCGTCCATGTCGCGGCCGATCCGCTACCGGCGCAGGTTCGGCCGGCCGGCCTCGGACGTCTATGCCGCGACGGTCGACGAGGGCCAGTTGCTGGACCGGCTCGCCGACCTCAGCGGCGGGCGGGAGGCCAGGCTGCTGGAGTACGAGAAGTCGGCCACCGGCGCCCGGTTCCGGCTGCTGCAGGGTCTGGACCCGGCCGATCTGCCGGCCGTGGCGCGCACGTTCCTGCCGAATGATGTGTCGATCGAGCGCACCGAGGTGTGGCGGGTCGACGCGCCCGACCGGTACTCCGGCGAGGTGCACGTCCAGCTCCCCGGTGTGCCCGGCACGGTGAGCGGCGGCGCGACGCTAGCCGCCGCCGGCCCGGACTCGTGCCAGTGGTCCGTCGAGGCAACGGTGACGGTCTCGGTGCCGCTGATCGGCGGCATGATCGAGCAGGTGGTGGCGGACCAGGTGGTCACACTGCTCGCCGCCGAGACCGCCTACACCGAGCGCTGGCTCGCCGACCGGGACGACGACGCATCCCACTAGCCCCGGCGCCCAGACGCAATGAGCGGGCTTATTGCGGGTTGAGGGGTCGGTTCCAGCCCGAATAAGCCCGCTCATTGCGTGGTTGCTTGTTGCGCGTGTGCTCGGTGCGTGGGTGGGGGGATCAGTGGCCGCGCACCTTGGCAACCGTCATCCGGAGCGGCACGGAGTAGGTGGCCGCGAAGTCCTCCGCGGTCGGCCAACCGCCGGCGATCTGGTCGCCGTACTTGGCGAGGTACTCGGGGTTCTCCGGGACCGGTGGGTCGTCGCCGACCGTCATCCGTCCGGTGAGCACGACGATGTCGCCGCCGCGGCCGTTGCCGTCCAGGTGCAGCGCCACCCGCGGGTTGGACGCGAGGTGCTGGAGACGCTTGGCGTTCCGGTCGCTGTACACCAGCACGGAGTCGTCGTCCTCGTCCCACAGGAACCAGATCGGCGCCGGCTGCGGCCTGCCCGCGGCGTCGACGGTCGTCAGCCAGGCCACGATTTCCGCGCGCAGCCGTCGGGCTACGCGGGCGCCGAACTCGGTGTCCGGATCAGTCAGCATGCGGCCATCCTGCCGCTCGGCGGGAGATGAGAAACGGGGTGGCCTCCGAAGAAGCCACCCCGTCGTGGATCAAGCCGCAGCGGGTTGCTGCGCCGTGCCTGCCGTGCCGGCCTCCGGTTCGAGGGCCAGCGCGAGCACGTCGGCGACGTCGGCCACCGGGTGCACGGTCAGCTGCTCCAGCACGGACGCCGGCAGGTCGTCCAGGTCCGGCTCGTTGCGCTTCGGGATGATCACGTCGGTCAGCCCCGCGCGGTGCGCTGCGAGCAGCTTCTGCTTCACCCCACCGATCGGCAGCACCCGACCCTGCAGCGTCACCTCGCCGGTCATGCCGACCTCGGCCCGAACCGGCCGCCCGGACGCCAGCGACGCCAGCGCGGTCGTCATCGTGACCCCGGCGCTCGGCCCGTCCTTGGGCACCGCGCCGGCCGGCACGTGCAGGTGGATCCGCTTGCCGTCCAGCGCCTCGGCCTTGCCCTGCGCCCGCAGGTAGGACAGCGCGATCTGGGCCGACTCCTTCATCACGTCGCCGAGCTGACCGGTCAGCGTGAGCCCGGCTTCTCCATCCATCGCCGTTGCCTCGATGAACAGCACGTCCCCACCGGCGCCGGTCACGGCGAGGCCGGTGGCCACGCCAGGCACCGCGGTGCGCTCCGCCGACTCCGGGGTGAACCGGGGCCGTCCGAGGAAGTCGTTCAGCTCGTCGACGCCGACCTTGATCGCCGACCCGTCACCGGCGTCGAGCTTGACGGTGGCCTTGCGCAGGATCTTCGCCAGCGCCCGCTCCAGCTGCCGCACCCCGGCCTCCCGGGTGTGCTCGGCGGCGATCGCGGCCAGCGCGTCGTCGGTGATCGTCACGTCGGACGGCTCCAGCCCGGCCTTCTCGACCTGCCTCGGCAGCAGGTGGTCGCGAGCGATCGCGACCTTCTCCGCCTCGGTGTAGCCGTCGAGCGTGACCAGCTCCATCCGGTCCAGCAGCGGGCCGGGGATGGTGTCGGCGACGTTCGCGGTACCCAGGAAGAGCACGTCGGACAGGTCGAGGTCGACCTCGAGGTAGTGGTCGCGGAACGTGTGGTTCTGCGCCGGGTCGAGCACCTCGAGCAGCGCGGCCGCCGGGTCTCCCCGGAAGTCCGAGCCGATCTTGTCGACCTCGTCAAGCAGCACGACCGGGTTCATCGAACCGGCCTCGCGGATCGCGCGGACGATCCGGCCCGGCAGCGCACCGACGTAGGTCCGCCGGTGGCCGCGGATCTCGGCCTCGTCGCGCACGCCGCCCAGCGAGACCCGGACGAACTTGCGCCCGAGCGCACGGGCCACCGACTCACCCAGCGAGGTCTTGCCCACGCCGGGCGGGCCGACCAGCGCCAGCACCGCACCGGATCCCCGGCCGCCGACGACCTCCAGGCCGCGGCGGGCCCGCCGGGCCCGCACCGCGAGGAACTCGATCAGCCGCTCCTTCACGTCGTCAAGGCCGGCGTGGTCGGCGTCCAGGATCGACCGGGCCGCGGTGAGGTCGGTCTGGTCGCCGGTACGCACGTTCCACGGCAGGTCGAGCACGGTGTCCAACCAGGTGCGGATCCAGCCCGCCTCCGGGTTCTGGTCGGAGCTGCGCTCCAGCTTGTCGACCTCGACGAGCGCGGCCTTGAGCACGTTCTCGGGCAGGTCGGCCTGCTCGACGCGGGTGCGGTAGTCGTCGGCACCCTCGGGCTCGCCCTCGCCGAGCTCCTTGCGGATCGCGGCGAGCTGCTGGCGCAGCAGGAACTCGCGCTGCGTCTTCTCCATGCCCTCGCGGACGTCGTTGCCGATCTTCTCGGCGATCTCCTGCTCGGCGAGCTGCTCGCGGGTCCAGCCGATGAGCAGCTCCAATCGCTTGGTCACGTTGGTCTCGGCCAGCACCTCGGCCTTGTGCTCGTTGTCGAGGTAGGGCGCGTAGCCGGCGAGATCGGCGAGCTCGGACGGGTCGTTGAGCCGCTGCACCTGGTCGATCGTCTGCCAGGCGTTGCGCTGCTGCAGGATCGCCACGACCAGCGCCTTGTACTCCTTGGCCAGCTCGGCGGTGCGCTCGGCGCCGTCGGAGGTGTCCTCCAGCGGGGTGGCCTCCACCCACAGCGCGGCACCGGGGCCAGTGACGCCGGCGCCGATCCGGGCCCGGCTCTCACCGCGCACCACGACGGCCTGCTCGCCGGTGGGCAGCCGGCCCACCTGCTCGAGGCTGGCGATCGTGCCGACGGCGGCGTAGCGACCGTCCAGGCGGGGTACGACGAGCAGCTTGCGGTCGGCGGACTGTGCGGCGTCCACTGCGGCCTGGCGCTCCGGCTCGTCGAGCCGGATCGGCAGCACCATGCCGGGGAGCACGACCACATCGGCCAGCGGAAGGACCGGTAGCTGCATGTTCTCAGTCATGTCGGGTTCAACAGTTACAGCGTTGCACCCATTCCCATGCACTGGTCGTGGGGTTTTCCAACGACAAGTGCGGACGGGGTGGGGGTATTCCCACGACAACTGGAACGACGGAGCGCCGCTGGTGCCTCCGGCTACGGAGGCTACGGCGGCTACGGTCGACGGGTGGGTCCGGAGATCGACGAAGCTGTACTGGCCTGGCTGGACGGTGGGCCGGAGCCGGATCGGCGGACGCTGGCCGCCGCCGTGCGCGCCAGCCTGCGCGCCCTCGCGGCGGTCGCACCGGGCCGCAGCGTCGAGGTGCGGGTGCCGCCCTTCGCGGCCGTGCAGTGCATCGCCGGGCCGCGGCACACCCGGGGCACGCCGTCCAACGTGGTGCAGACCGACCCGCGCACCTGGCTCGAACTGGCCGGCGGGCGCCGGGACTTCGCCGCGGCGGTCGCCGACGGCGCGGTCAGCGCGTCCGGGACGAGGGCGGCGGACGTCGCCGAGTACCTCCCACTCGATACGGTCACCAGCATCAGCGACCGGGTCTCCTGACGCACAGTCACCTCGGCCTTACCCCAATCGGGGGGTGAACGCGGGTTCGCGGTAGCCGGACCATGTGCTGGGCACGATCATTAGTCCAAACGGCGTGCTCAGCCCTGCGGGGCGATGGAGGTGGTGCGGTGGGCGCCGCCGCCCATTCCCGACTCGATGGTGATAGCCCGTTCGACGTCCTGGTCGGCGAGTGGGCCAGCGCCCTCGACGTGGACGGCTGCCCGATGCGTCAGCTCGCGCTTCGGTTCGGCGAGGCACTGGCGGCCGAGGGCAGCGCGAACCAGGCGAGCCGGGCGGTCGGCCGCGAGCTGGTGACGATCGCGGGTGCGGCCGGCGACGCACTGGAGCAGACCCTGCGCGTGCTGCGCGACTACGGCCCGGCGGCGTTCGCCCTGGACTACCCGGACGGAAGGGACCGGCTGGGCACCGGCATCGTCGGGCTGACCGTCGGCTACGCGGAGGAACTGGCGGCCCGCGCGCTGAAGGTTCCGGCCGAAGACGACGACCCGACCGAGCAGGACGCCGCGGAGCCGGACCTGCCCCGGCCGTCCAACGTCGGCCCACCCACGCCGAAACCGGGCAAGCCGGTGAGCCAGGACCAGTTCAAGGCCGTGTTCAAGGCGGCCGCCGTCGGGATGGGCGTCGCCCGGATGGACGGCGCGGTGCTGGACGTGAACCCGGCCATGCTCCGGATGTTCGGCCTCACCTCACGGCTCACCGGACCACCGCGGGTCACCGACTTCGTGCATCCGGACGACTCCGAGACCTTCGCCTGGCAGTACCGCGAGCTGATCCGTGGCGACCGTGACACGTTGCTTATGGAGATCCGCTTCGTCCGACCGGACCATTCGGTGCTGAACGCGAACCTCACCGCAACCCTGGTCCGCGACCAGCAGGGCAGCCCCCATCACATGATCGCGGTGATCGAGGACATCACCGAGCGGTACAAGCTGAAGTCGCGGCTCGCCGACCAGACCTACCGCGACCAGCTCACCCGGCTGCCCAACCGGGCGCTCACCTTGGAACGGCTGCAAGGAGCTGTTCGCGCCGGATTCGCCGGTGCGGCGGGTGGGGATGCTCGCGCTCGACCTGGACGGCTTCCGCGCCATCAACGACGGGCTCGGCCGCGAGGTCGGCGACCTGGTGCTGACCGCCGCCGCGGCCCGCCTGAGCAGGGCGGGCCAGGGCTACCTGCTCACCAGGACCGGCGGCGACGAGTTCGCCATCCTGATCACCGACCCGGCCGACTCCGACCTCACCGAACTCGCCGACGTGGTGCTGGACAGCTTCGTGGAGCCGTTCGCGATCGGGGACCATCAGCTGCACGTCTCGGTGAGCGTCGGGTTGGTGGAGATGACCGTTCGGGACACCTCGCCGACCGAGCTGCTGAGGGCCGCGGACGTCGCGGTGTCCTGGGCGCGGGCGCAAGGCCTGGGGCAGTGGGTGCAGTTCGACGCGGCGCGTGACGCCGGCGAGGCGTCCCGGTTCGCGCTGATGTCCGCGATGCCGGCGGCGGTGAACCGCAACGAGTTCCGGCTGCTGTACCAGCCGCTGGTCACCATCGCCGACGAGACGCTGGTCGGGGTGGAAGCGCTGGTGCGGTGGCACCATCCCGTGCACGGACTGCTCAGCCCGGCGCAGTTCATCGAGCTCGCCGAGCGCAGCGGTGCGATCGTGCCGCTCGGTCGCTGGGTGCTCGCGAAGGCGTGCTGGCAGGCCAAGCAGTGGCACGAGCGGTACGGGGACCGGGCTCCGTACGCCAGCGTCAACCTCGCTCCCCGCCAGGTCGCCGAGCCCGACCTGGTCGACGGCGTCGCCACGGTGCTGAGCGAGACCGGGCTGCCCGCAGAGCGGCTGCAGCTCGAGATCACCGAGCAGGCGGTACTGGACGACCAGGCCAACGCGCTGCCCGCGCTGCGTGAGATGGGAGTGCGGCTGGCCATCGACGACTTCGGCACCGGGTACGCCAACTTCGCCCGGCTGCGCCGTCGTCCACTCGCGCACGCGCTCAAGGTCGACGGGTCGTTCATCAAGGCACTCCGCGGCCCGTGCGGAGCCGACCCGGCAGACATCGCCATCGTCGACTCGTTGATCAAGATGGCGCATGCCCTGGAGCTGGTCGTGACCGCCGAATGGGTGGAGACCGCGGAGCAGGCGCGGCAGCTGGCCGAGCTGGGCTGCGACCTCGGCCAGGGGCTGTACTTCGGCGACGCGATGCCCGCCGCGCGGATCGAGCAGCTGTTGCGCGAACGATCCGGGTGAGCCGGTGCGCGCCGCCCGGCGGGTCGCCGAGGAAGCCAGCGCCACGGCCCTACACTGAGGGGGGTCCGACTTCGATCGCCAGATCGACAGTCAGCCCTTGCGTTGGGAGCCATCGGTGCAGACGGCCGGGTCCGGTCCGCAGCAGGTCCCGCCGAGCCCCGCCGAGGACGTGCCCCGCGAGGAGTGCGGCGTGTTCGGCGTCTGGGCCCCCGGCGAGGAAGTCGCCAAACTGACCTATTTCGGCCTCTACGCGCTGCAGCACCGTGGGCAGGAGGCCGCCGGCATGGCGGTGTCCGACGGCCGGCAGGTCGTCGTGTTCAAGGACCTCGGGCTGGTCAGCCAGGTCTTCGACGAGCAGACCCTGTCCTCACTTCGCGGTCACCTGGCGGTCGGCCACGTGCGCTACTCCACCACCGGCTCGACGACCTGGGAGAACGCCCAGCCCACTTTCCGCACCACCGATGCCGGCAGCGGGCTGGCGCTCGGGCACAACGGCAACCTGGTGAACACCGCCGAGCTGCGCGACTGGTCGGGCGCCGGCGGCCGGCGGGGCAACCGCATCGCGGCAACCACCGACTCGGACCTGATCTGCGAGCTGATCGCCGCCGACGCCGCCGACACCGGCGTCGAGGAGGCGGCCATGCGGCTGCTGCCCCGGCTGCGCGGAGCGTTCTCACTGGTGTTCGCCGACGAGCAAACGCTCTACACCGCCCGCGATCGCCACGGCGTCCGACCGTTGGTGCTCGGGCGGCTGGAGCGCGGCTGGGTGGTGGCCAGCGAGACCGCGGCGCTGGACATCGTCGGCGCGTCCGTCGTCCGCGAGGTCGAGCCCGGTGAGCTGCTGGCGATCGACTCCGAGGGCATCCGGAGCTCGCGGTTCGCCGCGCCCGAGCCCAAGGGCTGCATCTTCGAGTACGTCTACCTGGCCCGCCCGGACACCACGATCGCCGGGCGATCGGTGCACGCCGCGCGGGTCGAGATCGGCCGGCGGCTGGCCGTCGAGCGGCCCGCCGAGGCGGACCTGGTGATCCCGGTGCCCGAGTCGGGCACCCCGGCCGCGATCGGGTTCGCCCAGGAGTCCGGCGTCCCGTACGGGCAGGGGCTGGTGAAGAACGGCTACGTCGGGCGCACCTTCATCCAGCCGTCGCAGACCATTCGCGAGCTGGGCATCCGGCTCAAGCTCAACCCGCTGCGCGACGTGATCCGCGGCAAGCGGCTGGTGGTCGTGGACGACTCGATCGTGCGTGGCAACACCCAACGCGCCCTGGTCAGGATGCTGCGCGAGGCGGGCGCGATCGAGGTGCACGTGCGGATCGCCTCACCGCCGGTGCGCTGGCCGTGCTTCTACGGCATCGACTTCGCCACCCGCGCGGAGCTGATCGCCAACGGGGTGGACACCGACGGCATCCGCCGCTCGATCGGGGCCGACTCGCTGGGCTACGTCTCCCTCGACGGGCTGGTCGCGGCGACCGAGCAGCCCCGGACCCGGCTCTGCTCGGCGTGCTTCGACGGCAAGTACCCGATCAAGCTGCCGGCCGAAGCGCTGCTCGGCAAGCATCTGCTCGAGGACTTTGACGCCGCGGCGCTTGCCAAGAACGACACAGGACGTGACGGCGACCTCCCGGTCGACTACCGTGCCGCGGGCGCGCTGCGCCAGTCCTGACCGTCCGGCGCCTGCCGGGCGACGACGACCGGCACCGCCCGCCAGCTTCGACATCCACGACGCGAGCATCGATCCCGGCCGCGCGGCCGACCGGTTGCCTGGCCACGACCCGGAGCCCCACACCATGCCGACGAGCAACGCCGACCCGCAGCGCGCGACCTATGCCGACGCGGGCGTCGACATCGAGGCCGGCGAGCGGGCCGTCGAAGCGCTGCGGCCGTTCGCCGAGAAGGCCACCCGACCGGAGGTGATCGGCGGTATCGGTGGGTTCGCCGGGCTGTTCGCGCTGAAGGTGGGTCGCTACCGCGAGCCCGTGCTGGCCGCCTCGACCGACGGGGTGGGGACCAAGGTCGCCGTGGCGCAGGCGTTGGACAAGCACGACACGATCGGCCTCGACCTGGTCGCGATGGTGGTCGACGACATCGTTGTCTGCGGGGCGGAGCCACTGTTCCTGCAGGACTACATAGCGGTCGGCGCCCTGGTGCCCGACCAGGTCGCGGCGATCGTGCAGGGGATCGCCATCGGCTGCGAGCGGGCCGGCTGCGCGCTGCTCGGCGGCGAGACGGCCGAACATCCCGGGATGCTGGAGGCCGGCAGCTACGACCTGTCCGCGTTCGGGGTCGGCGTCGTCGAGGCCGACGAGCTGCTGGGCCCGGATCGGGTGCGCCCCGGTGACGTGGTGGTCGCGATGGGCTCGTCGGGGCTGCACGCCAACGGCTACTCGCTCGCCAGGCGGGTGCTGCTGGACATCGCCCGGATGCCGCTGGAGGGGCAGGTCGAGGAGTTCGGCCGCACCCTGGGCGAGGAGCTGCTCGAGCCCACCCGGATCTACGCCAAGATCTGCCTTGCGGTCGCGGCCGAGACGTCGGTGCGCACGTTCGCACATGTCACCGGCGGCGGGCTGGTGCGCAACCTGGAACGGGTGATGCCGCGCGGCCTGGTCGCTGTGCTCGACCGCGGCACCTGGACCCCGGCTCCGGTGTTCAAGCTGATCGCGGCCCGCGGCCGGGTGGAGCGAGACGAGCTGGAGCACACCTTCAACATGGGGGTCGGGATGCTGGCGGTGCTGCCGCCGGACGACGTGGACCGGGCGCTCGCCGTGCTCACCGCGCAGCACGTCCCGGCCTGGGTGCTCGGCGAGGTGCACAAGTCCACCGCCGTGTCGGACAACCCGGCCGGTGCCCGGGTCCTGCTCCGCGGCGACCACGCCCGCTTCTAGGCGCCGCCGACCGTCCACCAGGTTGCTGGATCATCCGCCGCCCACAACCGCAATGAGCGGGCTTATTCGGCGTGACGGCGGGTCCCCAACCCGCAATAAGCCCGCTCATTGCGGTTTGGGGGTGGGGCGGGCGCTCGAACAGCGGGCGCCCGAACAGCGTGCGCCCGAACAGCATGTGGACGACGGGCGTCGCTACCCGCGGCCGGAGGCTTCGAGCAGGGTGGCGGCGGCGAAGCGCAGGCCCTCGATCTGGTCGAGCTCGGCGTCCTCGTGCTCGATGTTGACCGCCATCTCCGGGTCGACCTTCTCCAGCGCCTGCAGGAACCGGGCCCAGAACGCGACGTCGTGGCCGCGGCCGACCGCCACGAAGTCCCACGAGGCGTCCTGCGGCCAGCCGCTCAACGTGTACCGCCCGCCGACCGAGATCGCCCCGGGCTCGTCCGGCGACACCCGCACGTGCCGGTCGTCCAGCACGCCGTTGACCTTGGCCGCCTCGTTGATCCGGGTGTCCTTGGCCGCGGCGTTGTAGACCAGTTCCCCGAGCGCCTCGACTGCGGCGACCGGGTCGATGCCCTGCCAGAACAGGTGGCTCGGATCCATCTCGGCTCCGACGTGCGTCGCGTTGATCCGCTCGGCGAGCCGGATCATGGTGGCCGGGTTGTAGACGACGTTGTGCGGGTGCATCTCGATGCACACCTTGACGTCGGCGGCCGCGGCGCGAGCCTGGATGTCCCGCCAGTACGGGACCGCCACCTCGTCCCACTGGTAGTCCCTGGCGTCGAGGATCGCGCTGTGCCAGGGCAGCACCGACCAGGCGGGCAGCCGCGCACCGCGCTCCGAGCCGGGCAGCCCGGACATCGTGACCACCCGCTTGACGCCGAGCAGCGCGGCGAGCTCGATCGCGTCCCGCACGTCCTGGCCGTGCTTGTCGCGCACCTCCGGGTCGCCGTGCAGCGGGTTGCCGTTGCAGTTCAGCGCGGTCAGCGTGACCCCGGCGGTTGCGAACAGCCCGAGGTAGTCGTCCCGGGCGTCCTGGCTGGCCCGGATGTCGGCGATCGGCAGGTGCGGCGCGGGCAGGAACCCGCCTGAGTTGATCTCGGCGCTGTCCAGGCCGAGTCCGCGCAGAATCTGCAGGGTCTCGGAGATCGGCTTGTCGTGCAGTACGGCGGTGTAGGCACCCAGCTTCATGCCGGAGTCGTCCTCTCGATCGGCTCGATGTTCACCTCTCGACCGCCGTCCGCGGCCGAGTCGGCCACGGCTCGGAGCAGCTTGAGGTTGTGCAGGCCCTCGTCGAAGCCCGGGCAGCGAGGCAGTCCGGGTATCCCGGCGACCTGCTCCAGGAAGGCGCGGGCCTGGAACGTGAAGAGGTCGTTCTGCCCGTATCCCACGCCGGGGAAGTCCATCGGCAGGCCGCCCGTCAGGTACGGGTGCGCGGGGCCGACCGGCACCTGCCGGTAGCCCTGGGTGACGCCGGG
The DNA here is from genome assembly GCA_963776255.1 of uncultured Actinomycetota bacterium. Taxonomy (GTDB): domain Bacteria; phylum Actinomycetota; class Actinomycetes; order Mycobacteriales; family Pseudonocardiaceae; genus Pseudonocardia. The sequence goes on from CAVZMB010000011.1 coordinate 124,352, forward strand.
CGGCGTGGGATCGACGAAGCCGAACTCCCCCGCCCTGGCCAGGTCGAACGTGGCCGCGCCGCGCTCGGCGAACAGCTCGAACCCCAGCGAGTTGGCCAGCCCGTAGGCCGCCCGCGAGGCGGAAAAGGTCCCGGACGCGCCCGAAGCGAAGGTCGCGGTGAACGTGACCACGTCCTCGTTCTCCACCGGCTCGCGAACATCGCTCAGCTCGGCGGCGGCATGCCCGACCACGGCCCCGGCCGGGAGCGCGCGCTCGGTGATCGCAGTCGACAGCACCGCGCCACCGACCGAGCTGATCGGGCCACACAGGAACTCGGCGAGGTCGATCAGGTGGCTGCCGATGTCCGAGAGCGCTCCGCTTCCGGGCGGACCCTTGTACCGCCAGCTCATCGGCCCGTCTGGGCTGCACGCGTAGTCGCACCAGTAGTGCCCGTTGAAGTGCACCGGCTTGCCGATGCTGCCTTGCTGGAGCTGCTCACGGATCGCGGTGATCGCCGGGGACCGGCGGAATGTGAAGCCGACCGCCGCCTCCCGGTTCGCCGCCCGGGCGGCGCCGATCATGGCCTCCGCGTCGCCGATCGTGGGGGCCAGCGGCTTCTCGCAGAGCACGTGCTTGCCCGCTTCGAGCAGCCCCTCGACGATCTCGCGATGCAGCGGGTTGGCGACGACCACGCTCACCACGTCGACGTCGGGCGCGTTCGCCACCGCTTTCCAGTCCGCCTCGGCACGCTCGTACCCGTAGCGGCGCGCCGCGTCGGTCGCGGCCGCCTCGTTCAAATCCGCGACCGCGACCAGCCGCACGTCGGGCAGGCCGGGGCCGAAGACGGTGCTCGCCGTGCGATAGCCGGCGGCGTGCGAGCGTCCCGCCATGCCGGCGCCGATGACCGCCACTCCGACGGAGGCGGTTGGGTCGGTAACCGAAGTGTTCATCGTGATCCTGTCGAGTCTTTTAAAGCGCTTCAACTCCCTGTACTGTCGAAGACCTTGAGGCTTATGTCAAGACAAAGTCGGAGATTCCCTCGATGAGCGCAACAGCCGCGGGGCGGCGAACTCGGCTGGCCGATGTCGCGGCGGAGGTCGGCCTGTCCCCCGCGTCGGTGTCGCTGGTGCTGCGCGACGTGCCGGGCCCCAGCGCGCAGACCCGGCAACGGGTGCTGGAGGCGGCCAGCCGGCTGGGCTACCGGCCGGACCGCACGGCCAGCCTGCTGGCCCGCCGGCGCAGCCGGCTGATCGGGGTGCTGCTGGACATCCGCAGCAGCTTCCATGCCGAGTTGGTCGAGGACGTGCACGAGGCGGCGGACCGGCACGGCTACGACGTGGTGCTGAGCACGGTCACCCGGACCCGCGACGAGCGGCGCGCCACCGAAACCCTGCTCGACTCCCGCTGCGAGGCTCTCATGCTGCTCGGTCCGGACGCACCGGCGGCGCGACTGGCCGCGCTGGACCGCCAGCTCCCGGTCGTTGCGGTCGGGCGCCGGATCGGGCGGCCGAATCTGGACATCGTGCGGGTGGCCGACGATCTGGGTGCCGCCGAGGCGGTCGAGCACCTCGCGTTGCTCGGGCATCGCGCGATCGCCTACGTGGATGGCGGCCGCGGCACGATTGCGGCCGACCGCAGGCGGGGATATGCCACGGCGATGCGTCGGCGCGGGCTCCACGCGCAGCTGCGAGTGCTCCCCGGCGACCATACCGAGAAGGCCGGGGTACGGGCGGCACGCAACCTGCTGGACAGCGACGAGCCGCTGCCGACCGCCGTGGCCACGTTCAACGACAGCCTCGCCGTGGGGCTGCTCGACACGATGCTCCGGGCGGGAATCAGCGCGCCTGAGCAGCTCTCGGTGGTCGGCTACGACGACAGCCCGCTGGCCCGGTTGGCACACGTCGACCTGACCACGGTCCGCCAGGACACCCGGGAGCTGACCGAGCACGCCGTCGCCGCACTCGTCGAGCGGCTCGACGGCGGCCGCAGCGCGCACCGGGAGGTCGTGCTGGCCCCGAAGCTGATCGTCCGCGGCAGCACCGGACCGCCACGGGCGAGCTAGGACACTAGCCCGCCTGCGCGGCGGCATACCGCGGCCGCGGGGAGAACCCGGCCGCCCGGTAGACCTGGTCGACGAGCTCGGCCTGGAGCACGGCGTCCTCGACGTCGACCGGGTAAGGGGCCCCCTCGCGCAGGTGCGCCCGCAGCGCTTCCAGCTGGTAGAGGTAGGTCGACCGGGTGCCGACGTGCTCGTCGCGGACCCGCCGGCCTTGGTGCTGATCGTGATCCGGTCGTCCCGGTGCGGTAGCAGGTAGTTGTGTGCGAAAACCTCGCCGCGCTCGCCGACGATCCGGCAGGTGATCCGCCAGTCCTCCGCCGCCATGTCGCAGCGGGCGAATCCGGTCGCGGCGTTCGGGAACTCGAGCACGGCATCCACCCACTCGTCCACGCCGGGCCGTCCCGCGCGCTCCCCGGCTCGCGCACCCACCAACTTCGGCGGTCCGCCGGCCCAGCGCCCGAGCATCCGATGGGCGTGCAGCCCGTAGCAGCCGAGGTCCATCAACGCGCCGCCGGCGAGCTCCAAGGACCAACGCGGGTCCTCGTCCGGCGGCGCCGGCATCTCGGTGTGCGTCTCGATCCGGCGCAGCTCGCCGAGCTCACCAGACTCGACGATCTCGTAGAGCCGGGTCGCGATCGGGTGATGGACGTAGTGGAAGCCCTCGACGACCGTCACCCCCGCCGCCACCGCGGCGTCCCGGACCTCGCGGGCCTCCGCGGCGTTGGCCGCGAACGGCTTCTCACACAGCACGTGCTTGCCGGCAGCGACGGCGGCCAGGTTCCACGGTGTGTGCCGGGCGTTGGCCAGCGGGTTGTAGACGAGCTCGACCTCGGGGTCGGCCACCAACTCGGCGTACGAGGCGTGTACCCGCTGCACGGCGTGCCGCTCGGCGAACTCGGCGGCGCGTTTCGGGTCCCGGGCCGCGACCGCGACGAGCCGGTCACCGGTCGTCCGCGCTGGGGTGATCATGGCGAGCTCGGTGATCCGAGCCGCGCCGAGAATCCCGATCCGCAGCGGCTCGGCCTGCGACGAGGTCGTCACCGGGAAACCGGAGGATGCCCGCCGTACTTGGCCAGGTACTCCTCGGTCCGCTCCCGGTTGAACACCAGCGACTCCCGGGCGCGCTCCTCCCAGGCGAACACGCAGACCGTCGCGATGCCGTCGAACCCGACCTCGGCCAGGGTGGCGAAGAACTCGTCCCAGTCGACCTCGCCCTGTCCGATGTCCAGGTGCTGGTGCACCCGGGCCGGCGTGCCCGGCGGGTTGAGGATGTACCGCAGCCCGGACGAGCCGGTGTGGTCGAACGAGTCGGCCAGGTGCAGGTGGGTGAGCAACGGCCCGGCGTAGCGCATGATCTCGGCCATGTTGCCGCCCTGGTGGAAGGTGTGCGGGCAGCAGTACAGGAAGCTGACCAGCTCCGAGTCGATCCCCCTGATCAGGTCGACGGCGGCCTTGCCGTCCTCGATGAAGTCGTCCGGGTGCGGCTCGATGACCAGCCGCACGCCCTCTCGCTCGAAGATCGGCAGCAGCTCCTCCATCGAGCGCCAGAACTGCGCCTCGCTCTCCGCGGCCCGCTCCGGGCGACCGTTGAACTCCGAGTTCATCACCTGGCATCCGAGGTCGACGGTGATCTGGATGGCCCGCTTCCAGTACCGCACCGCCGCCTGCCGCTCGTCGGAGTCCGGACCTGACCAGCGGTACAGCGGCAGCACCGAGGCGATCTCGACGTCGGCGGCGGCCAGCGCCTTCCGGAACGCCGCGATCGTGGCCGCGTCCGCCCGCGGGTGCAGGAAGAACGGCATGAAGTCCTCGCGCGGGGACAGCTCGATGTGCCGGTAGCCCAGCTCGGCCACCAGCGCCAGGCAGCTCGAGCAGTGGGCCGTTCCGCAGCATGTAGGGGTCGACGGCGAGCTTCATCGCACCGGCTCCAACGTTGTCGTGGATATCTCTCAGGGCGCTTGTAGAGGTCGGGCTTGTCGCGCATCGCCACCGGCACTCGTTGCCCGTTGTTCAACGCCTCGAGCGCGGCGTCGACAGGCCACCGTCGCGGCGAAGCCGTCCCACGAGCTCGGCCCGGTCGGTCCGGTGCCGGCCTGCACCGAGTTGATCCACTCCTGGAACTCGGTGTCGAACGCGCGGACGAACCGCTCCCGCCAGTCCGCCGGGATCCGGCCGCCGAACCGGCCGTCCCGCTTGATGACGGTCGTGGCCGACTCGGCCAGCTCGACGGTGCCGTTCTCGCACACCACCTCGCCCCGGATGTCGTAGCCGTAGGCGATGTTCACCGACGCCTCGACGTCGACGATCACCCCGCTGTCCCGCATCTCCAGTACCGCGATCAGCGGGTCGCTCAGGCCCTCCGGGGCGTTGCGGCTGGGCCGCGGCCGCAGCACCAGCACCGAAGCCACCTCGTCGTCGAACATCCACCGCGCCAGGTCGATGTCGTGCACCATCGTGTCGTTGATGATCGAGTCGCTGGTGAAGTACCCGGGCACCGACGGGTTGCGGTGCGACGCGTGCATCACCAGCGGCTGGCCGATCTCGCCGCTCGTGACGACCCGCCGCATGTCCCGGTACGGGCCGTCGTAGCGGCGCATGAAGCCGACCTGGACCAGCCGCCGCCCGGCCGCGACCTCGGCGTCGACGACCCGCCCGCAGGCGTCCTCGGTGGTGGCCAGCGGCTTCTCCACGAACACCGGCTTGCCGGCCGCGATCGAGGCCAGCACGTACTCCTCGTGGGTGGGTCCCCACGAGGTCACCAGCACGGCGTCCACGTCGGGATCCGTGACCAGATCCTGACCGCTGTCGTGCAGCCGCACCTCGGGAAGCCCTTCGGCGACGGCCTTCGGCCCGCTCCGGGTCGGCATCGGTGAGCGCCGCCACCCTGGCTCCCGACACGACATCGGTCAATCGCCGGATGTGGTCCTGGCCGATCATGCCCACGCCGATGACGCCGACGTTGAGTGTCACGTCGTTTCCTTCCTCGACCGCTGGCAGCGCCCCGGCGAACCGGGGCGCGCGCGCTCAGCGCTGCAGCTCGTGGCTGAGCTCGGCGAGCTCCCGCCCGCCGGCCATCTCGGTGGTCAGCTCCTCGAGCGTCACCTCGGAGCGCTCCTTGTCCAGCACCCGGCGGCCCAGCTTCAGCACGATGAAGTGATTACCGACCATGAACGCGTGGTGCGGGTTGTGCGTGATGAACACCACGCCGAGGCCGGCGTCCCGGGCGGCGGCGGTGTATTTGAGCACCACCCCGGACTGCTTCACGCCCGAGCGCAGCGGTCGGCTCGTCGAGGATCAGCACTCGCGCCCCGAAGTACACCGCCCTGGCGATCGCCACGCACTGCCGCTGCCCACCGGACAGCGTGCCGATCGGCTGGTTGATGTCCTTCACCGTGATGCCCATCTTCTTCAACTCCGCGTCGGCGATCTCCCGCATGCCCTTGATGTCCATCGGGGCAAGCGGATAGTTGCCGTTGCGGATCTCGGAGCCGAGGAAGAAGTTGCGCCAGACCTCCATCAGGGACACCACCGCGAGGTCCTGGTACACGGTGGCGATCCCGCGTTCCAGCGCCTCACGCGGCGAGCTGAACGTGGTCACTTCGCCGTCGACCTTCAGGGTGCCCGAGGAGTGCGGATGCAACCCAGAGATGATCTTGATCAGGGTGGACTTGCCGGCGCCGTTGTCGCCCAGCACGCAGGCCACCTCACCGGCGCTCACCCGCAGGTTGATCCCCTCCAGGGCGACGATCGGCCCGAAGGCCTTGCCCACCTCCTCCATCTCGACGAGGGCCTCACCCTTGTGCAGCGTGCTGTCCGCGTGCTCGCTGATCGTGTCTGTCATGGCCGGTCACCTCCTGGTCTCGGCGTAGCGCTTGACGTACAGGTTGACCAGCACCGCGAGCAGCAGCATCGCGCCGAGGAAGGTGAAGAACCAGTTCGGGTCGTAGCCGGCGAACACGATGCCCTGGGTGGTCATGCCGAAGATGAACGCGCCGATCGCGGCACCGATGACCGAGCCGTAGCCGCCCGTGAGCAGGCAGCCGCCGACCACCGCGGCGATGATGTAGATGAACTCGTTGCCCGGGCCGAGACCGGACTGCACGCTGCTGAAGTTGAACAGCAGGTGCATGCCGAGGAACCAGCACAGGAACGACGTGCCCATGAACAGCCCGATCTTGACCTGACGCACCGGCACACCGACCGCGCGGGCGCTGGCCGCGTTGCCTCCTACCGCGAAGATCCAGTTGCCGACCCTGGTACGCATCAGTAGCCAGGTGCCGACCGCGACGAAGAAGATCCACCACAGCACCGTGATGTTCAGGTTCATGAAGCCGAGCGGGATGGTCGCGGCGAAGATCGCCTTGGCCTGCGGCGAAGCCGTCGATCTGAGAGGCGTTGCTGGTCGCCACGGTTCCCGTCACCAGCTTCGTCACGCCGAGGTTGATGCCCTCGGAGCATGAAGAACGTCGCAAGCGTGATCAGGAAGCTGGGTATCCCGGTCTTCACCACCAGATACCCGTTGATGAACCCGATGCCCAGCGCGATCAAGAGGCTGATCAGGATGCCGACCCACATGTTCAGCCCGAGCTCGACCGAGATCAGCGCCGCGGCAAGCGCGGCGGTGACCACCGTGACGCCGGTCGAGAGGTCGAACTCCCCGCCGATCATGAGCAGGGCGACACCGACGGCGACGATTCCGATCGTCGAGCTCGCGTACAGCACCGTCGAGAACGCGTCGAGCGAGCGGAACGGCGGCGCGCGTCGCGAAGAAGAAGATGAAGATCGCGATTGCGGCGGCGAATGCGCCGATCTCCGGGCGGGTCAGCAGGCGCGCGAGCAGCGATCGCCTCGGTCGCTCCGGTTCCACCGCGGTCTTCGGAGGCTCGGTCGCAGTGGGTGTTGTCATTTGCTGCTCCAAGGGGTTCGGCGGCTGGCGGGGGGAGCCGGTGTCGCCGGCTCCCCCCGCAGCGGACTACCGCTTGTTGTTCGCCGTGTACGGCAGGATCTGTGCGATGTTTGTCTTGTCGACGATCGACGGGCCGGTACGCACCGGCTGGCCGCCGCCCATGTCGTTGCCGTTGGTCAGGTTCAACCACAGCCCGGTGACCGCCATGTAGCCCTGCACATAGGGCTGCTGGTCGACCGAGAACTCGATCTGACCGTCCTGGATCGCCTTGGCAGCGTCCTGGTTGAGGTCGAACGTGATGATCTTCGCTGTGCTGGCTGCCCTTGGACTGCAGTGCGGCCATGGCGATCGGCGCGCCGAGCGTGACGACGTGGGTGATCGACGGGTCCTGCTGCAGCTTCGAGCTCAGGGTCGCCTGCACCGACGGCAGGTCGGCGCCCGTCACCTGGATGTTCTCGGTGTTGTTGAAGGTCTTCTTCACGCCCGCGCAGCGGGTCTCCAGGGCCACCGAGCCCTGCGCCTGGATGACACAGAGCGCCTTGCCGCCGCCGGCCTCGGTGATCTTCGTGCCGATGGTCTGCCCGGCGAGGTCCTCGTCCGAGCCGAAGTACATCTTGCGAGCCGGCCTGCTTGAACTGGTCGAAGCCCTGGTTGAACACGACGACCGGGGTCCCGGCGTCGGCGGCCTTCTTGGCGACCGGAATGACCGCGTCCGCGTTGGACAGCGTGACGGCAATGCCGTTCACCTTGCTGTCGATCGCGTTCTGGACCAGCGTCGCCTGCTTCGGGTCCGTGCTCGTTGTTCGAGTACTTGAGGTCGACGTTGAGCTGGTTCGCGGCGTCCTGCGCGCCGGCACGGATCTTGTCCCAGAACGTGTCGCCAGCCGCTCGTGGGTGACCATCGCGATCGTGTAGCGCTGGCCCGTCGCTGCGCCACCGCCGCCACCCCCAGACTGGGTCGGTACCGCCGCTGCTACAGGCCGTCAGAACCGTCGCGAACGCGGCGACGAGGGCCAGTCCGCGAATCGCTTTCCCTACTCTCGTCATCTCTATATCTCCTTGGTCGTGCCAACCGGGGGTGGCTGGCGTCCGGTCGACATCGACCGGAGGATCAATGGGTTAGTACGGCCACCGCCGGACCGGGCCGAGCCCGCAGCCGACGAAGTAACCGGCGGTCCGCGCCCCGATCGGCAGCGGGACATCGGGATCGACCGGGTACAGGTCCTGTTCGATCACCGCGAACAGGTCGCGGTCGAGTCGGCCGAGCGCGTCGAGCAGCGGCGGCATCGCCGGCTCGCCGTACGGCGGCTCCACCATCGCGCCGAGCCGGACCGCGTCGGAGAACGGCAATCCCTCGGCGCGAACCCGCTCGCGCACCTCGGGATCCACCTGCTTCAGGTGCACGTAGCGGATTCGCTCCGGGAAGCGCTCGATGATCTCGACGTTGTCACCGGCGCAGTAGGAGATGTGCCCGGTGTCCAGGCAGAGGTTGACGTAGCTCGGGTCGGTGTCGGACGAGGAACCGCTCCACCCGGTCCTGGGTGTCGACGTGGGTGTCCACGTGCGGGTGGAAGACCAGCTCGACGCCGTACTCCTCGGTAGATCACCCTGGCCAGCTCGTTGGTGCCGGTGACGAGGTTCTTCCACTGCTCGCGGTCCAGCTGGCCGGGCTCGGTGGCCGTACCGGTGTGCATGTCGGTGTACTGCTCCGGCAGGTGCACAAGGTGCTTGGCCCCGACCGCGGTGAGCAGCCTGGCCTCCTTGCCGAACGCCTCGATCGCCTCGCGGAGTGCGTCCGGCCCGCGGTGCAGCCCCGCGAACACCGTCCCGCCGGACACCTGCAGGCCACGCTTGGCCAGCTCGTCGCTCAGCTGGGCCGGGATCCTGCGGCAGGTACCCGTGCGGCCCGAGCTCGGTCCAGAGGTAGCCCGCCTTGGCGATCTCGTCCAGGTACTGCGTCCCAGGCGACCTGGTGCGGGTCGGCGGGGAACCACACGCCCCACGAGTCGGGAGCGGTGCCGAGCCGGAGCTGGGAGAGGTCGGGCATCGATCGGTGCCGTCCCTCAGTTGCGCGGTCGGGAAGTGGAAGCTGGCGCCGCTGACGGCTTCGCACGTGCGGCCAGCGAGCGGTGACGACCTTGGCGCGGGTGTAGAAGGAGACGCCCTCGGGACCGTGGATGTGCTTGTCGCCGAACAGTGAGTCCTTCCAGCCGCCGAAGGAGTAGTAGGCCATCGGCACCGGGATCGGCACGTTGATCCCGATCATCCCGACGTGTCACCCCGCGCTGGAACCGGCGCGCCGCCTCGCCGCTGGAGGTGAAGATCGCGGTGCCGTTGCCGTACGGGTTGGCGTTGATCAGCGCGATCGCCTCGTCCACCGTGTCGGCCCGCACCACCGAGAGCACCGGCCCGAAGATCTCCTCGCGGTACACGTCCATGTCGGTCGGACCTCGTCGATCACCGTCGGCCCGACGAAGAAGCCGTTCTCGTGCCCGGGAACCGAGAGCCCGCGCCCGTCGACCGCGAGGGTGGCGCCCTGCCGCTCGCCGCTGTCGATCAGCCGACGATGCGGTCCCTGGCCGCCGCGGTGACGACCGGCCCCATCTCGCTGCTCGGTTCGCGGCCGGGGCCGACCCGGACCGCGCGCGCCTTCTCGCTCGACCGCCGCGACCAGCTCGTCGGCCGCGTCGCCGACGGCGACCGCCGCGGAGATCGCCATGCAGCGCTCACCGGCCGACCCGAACGCCGCGGCGACGAGGTGGTCGGAGGCGTAGTCGAGGTCGGCGTCCGGCAGCACGACGGCGTGGTTCTTGGCGCCGCCGAGGGCCTGTACCCGCTTGCCGGCCGCGGTGCCGCGGCGTGGATGTAGCGCGCGATCGGGGTCGAGCCGACGAAGGAGATCGCCGCGACCGCGTCGTGGTCGAGCAGCGCGTCGACCGCCGACTTGTCGCCGTGCACCACGTTGAACACGCCGTCCGGCAGGCCGGCCTCTGCCCACAGCTCGGCGACCAGCAGCGACACGCTCGGGTCGCGCTCGCTCGGCTTGAGCACGAAGGTGTTGCCGCAGGCGATGGCGACCGGGTGCATCCACATCGGCACCATGATCGGGAAGTTGAACGGGGTGATCCCGGCGCAGACCCCGAGCGGCTCGCGGAAGGAGTAGACGTCCACCCCGCGGGAGACCTGGTCGGAGAAGTCACCCTTGAGCAGCGTCGGGATGCCACAGGCGAACTCGACGACCTCCAGCCCGCGCTGCACCTCGCCGCGGGCGTCGGAGACGACCTTGCCGTGCTCGTCCGCGATGAGCTCCGCGAGCTCCTGGGTGCGAGCGTTCACCAGCTCGCGGAAGGCGAACAGCACCTTGCTGCGCTGGGACAGCGACGACTGCGACCAGCCGTCGAACGCCTCGGCCGCGGTGCGCACCGCGGCGTCGACGTCCTCGGTGCTGGCCAGCACGACCTCGGCCTGCTGCGCACCGGTGGCCGGGTTCCAGACCGGGCTGGTGCGGCGGGACGAGCCGTTGACGGCCTTGCCGCCGATCCAGTGCGTGATCGTCCTCAACGAGGTCCCTCCTGCGGACCGGGCGCGAGCAGCGGCCGCTGGGTCGCCTTGTGCGCCTCGTAGGTCTTGCGGGCTTGTTGGGTGCTTTCGAGCGCGGCGACCTCCGAGACCGGCACGTCCCACCAGCTCTCCGGGGACGGCACCGGGGCGAGCGGATCGGTCTCGATGTGCACGGCGAAGACGCCGGAAGCGGCCCGGGCCTGATCGAGGGCCGCTCGGAACTCGTCGATCGTCTTCACGCGAGCGACCTCCGCTCCGAGGCTTTCGACGTTCGTCGCAAGATTGACGGGTAGTTTCCCGCCGGTAAACAGTCCTGACTCGGGGTTGCGGAATCGATATGAAGTGCCGAATCGCTGCGTCCCAACGGACTCCGAGAGTGCTCCGATTGACGCAAAGCCATGGTTCTGCACGATGACGAGCACGAGCTTGATGCCCTCGGAGACCGCGGTGACCACCTCGCTGGACATCATCAGGTAGGAGCCGTCGCCGACCAGCGCGTACACCTCGCGCTCGGGCGCGGCCATCTTGACCCCGAGCGCACCTGCGATCTCGTAGCCCATGCACGAGTAGGCGTACTCGACGTGGTACTGCTTCGGGTCCTCGGCCCGCCACAGCATCTGCAGATCACCGGGCATCGAGCCGGCGGCCTGCACCACCGTCGCGTTCGGCCCGATGGTCTCGTTCAGCGCGCCGATCACCTCGGTCTGCGCCGGCAGTGGTTGGTGCCCGAGGTGGTAGGCGTCGTCGACCACCCGGTCCCAACGCTCGCGGTGCTCCCGGTAACCGGCCGAGTAGGCCGCGTCGACGTGATAGCCGGTGAGCGCCCCGGTGAGCGCGTCGAGGCCGGCCCTGGCATCGGCGACCAGCATCACACCGGCGTGCTTCGCGGCGTCGAACGCGGCGACGTTGAGGTTGACGAACCGCACGTCGGGGTCCTGGAACGCGGTCCGCGACGCGGTGGTGAAGTCGCTGTAGCGGGTCCCGACGCCGATCACCACGTCGGCGTCCGCGGCCAGCGCGTTCGCCACCGGAGAGCCGGTCGACCCGACCCCGCCGACCGCCTGCGGGTGGTCCCAGCGCAACGCACCCTTGCCGGCCTGGGTGTCCGCGACCGGAATGCCGGTCGCCTCGGCGAAGCGACGCAGCTCCTCGACCGCCTCGCTGTAGTGCACCCCGCCACCGGCCACCAGCAGCGGGCGGCGCGCGGCCCGGATCGCCGACGCGGCGCGCTCCAACGCGGCCGGCTCGGGGGTCGGCCGCCGGATGTGCCACACCCGATCGGCGAACAGCTCGACCGGCCAGTCGTAGGCCTCCGCCTGCACGTCCTGGGGCAGCGCGATCGTCACCGCGCCGGTCTCCACCGGATCGGTGAGCACCCGCATCGCGCCGAGCAGCGCCGCGGGCAGCTGCTCCGGGCGCCACACCCGGTCGAAGAACCGGGACAGCGGCCGGAACGCGTCGTTGACCGACACGTCGTAGCCGCGCGGGTCCTCCAGCTCCTGCAGAACGGGGCTGGCGACCCGGGTGGCGAAGACGTCGCTGGGCAGCAGCAGGACCGGGATCCGGTTGGTCGTGGCCAGCGCGGCGCCGGTGAGCATGTTGGTCGAGCCGGGTCCGATCGAGGCCGTGCAGGCCATCGCCTGTAGCCGGTTGCGCATCCGCGCGTAGCCGACCGCGGCGTGCACCATGCCTTGCTCGTTGCGGGCCAGGTGGTAGGGCAGCTCGGCGGACCCGGTGGTGTGTGCCTCCAGCAACGCCTGCGCCACACCGGCGACGTTGCCGTGCCCGAAGATTCCGAAGCAGCCGGTGATGAACCGCTGGCGCTGGCCGTCCCGCTCGCTGTACTGGCTCGCCAGGAACCGGACCAGTGCCTGGGCGACGGTGAGGCGCACGGTGCTCACGTCGGCTGCTCGGTTTCGGTCGCTGCGGTCAGCGGCAGCCGCGGGTCCACCGGCTGGTCCCGCCAGGTGTCGCGAACCCAGGCGTGGGCCGGGTCGTCGCAGATCAGCCACGCACGTTCGGCACCGGGGCCGGCCATCACGTTGAGGTAATAGAGGTCGTAACCGGGTGCGGCCATCGAAGGGCCGTGCCAGCCATGCGGGATGAGCACCGTGTCGCCGGTGCTGACCTCCGCGCAGACGTCGATCTCGCGGCCCGGTCCGGAGCCGTAAACCCGCTGGTAGGCGGGCCCGTCGCGACCGACCTCGAAGTAGTCGATCTCCTCGAGCCGGGTCTCCCCGGCGCGGTCCTCGTCGTGCTTGTGCGGCGGGTAGGACGACCAGTTGCCGGCCGGGGTGAGCACCTCGACCGCGATCAGCTTGTCGGCCTCGAACGTCTCCGGCATGCAGAAGTTGTTGACCTGGCGGCTGGCCTGGCCGGCACCCCGCAGCTCGACCTGGACTCCCTCGGCGGGGCCGTAGCGGGCCGGCAGCCGGCGCCGCGCGCGGGCCGACGGCAACGCGAACCGCCCACCGCCGGCGGACGACACGGTCACCTCGGCGTCCCTTGGCACGTAGGCGAAGTCGCTGACCCGGTCGAACACGCCGCTCCGACCGATGATTTCGAAGGTCCGGTCGTCGCAGCCGACCGCACAGGAGCCGGCGAGCGGCAGTACGAGCATCTCGTCCGGTCCGGTCTCGAAGGTGGCGCTTCCGCCGGCGGCCAGCTCCAGCACACGCAGGCCGCTGAATCCCCAGCCCGCGGTCTCCGGTGTGATCACGAGGGAGAACCCGCCTTCGGTGGTGCTACCCCGGCGCACCACCGGCGCAAGCGTCGTCATCGAGACCTGGGCCGACCGGCTCACAGCAGCGTCACCGCCATGTCCACCGCCGCAGCCACGTCGTCGTCCGGGGGGTAGAGAAGCGTGCGGCCGATCACCAGACCCTGCACAGTGGGGAGCGCGAGGGCCTTGGCCCAACCGGCGAACGCACCCTCCTGGTCCTCGGCCACCTCGCCGCCCAGGATCAGCGCGGGCAGTGTCGTCGCCGCCATCACCCGCTCCATGTCGTCGACGATCGGCACCTTGAGCCAGGTGTAGGCCGATGTCGAGCCGAGGCCGGCGGCGACCGTCATCGCGCGGATCATCGCCTCGGAGGTCAGGTCGTTGCGCACCCGACTCTCGACGCGGTGCGAGACGAACGGCTCGATCATCGCGAGCAGCCCGCGGCCGGCGAGCCCGCTGACCGCATGCCCGCAGTTCTCCATCGTGGGCGCGGTGGCGGCATCGTCCGGGTCGATCCGCATGAGCATCTTCCCGCCCTCGAACCCGGCCGCCGCGATGGCGTCCGCGTCATAGGCGGTGAACCGGTCGTCGATCTCGAACACGGTGCCGGCGAGCCCGCCTCGGTTCATCGAACCGACCACGACCTTGCCCTCCAGGGCCCCGAGCAGCAGCAGGTCCTCCAGCACGTCCGGCGTGCCGAGCACCCCGTTGACCCCGGGCCGGGACAGCGCCAGGCACAGCCGGTCGAGCAGGTCCGACCGGTCCGCCATGGCGAGCGGCCGGGCTCCGGCGCGCAGCGCGCCGCGCGCCGGGTGGTCGGCAGCGATCATCATCAGCTTGCCGTGCTCGCCGAGGATCGAGGTGGGCCTGCGACGCCGCGCCGCGGCCTCGGCGAAGTCGGACGGACGGCGTACCCGGGACTCGACCAGCTCGCGGACCGCATCTTCCGACACGAACCGCGGCTCAGCCACGGCGGCGTCCCGGGAAGCCGGCGGTCCCGAACTGCATCGGGCTCCTCCTCGGTGTCGTCCTGCGCCCACCCGGCGGAGCCGCACCCCGAAAGGGTGGCTGACTCCTCGTCGCGGGGATGGGTAAGATGTACACTCCTGCTCTGGTCAGGTCAATACTTTGTTAGGACAATCTAAGAAGGGCCCTGCGATGTCGGACCAGCCGTCGACGCTGTCCGCTGTTCCGAGCGTGGCCCTCGACCGCAGCAGCCCCGTTCCGCTCTACTTCCAGGTCGCCAGCCAGCTGCAGTTGCTCATCGAGGGCGGCACGCTGCCGGTCGGCAGCCGGCTGGAGAACGAGGTGGAGCTCGCCTACCGCCTCGGCGTGTCCCGCCCGACCATGCGGCGGGCCATGCAGTACCTGGTGGACCAGGGCATGCTGGTGCGCAAGCGCGGGGTGGGGACCCAGATCGTCAACCCCAAGGTCCGCCGCCCGCTCAAGCTGACCAGCCTGCACGACGACCTGGTGAAGTCCGGCCGCAGCCCACGGACCCAGATCCAGTCCTTCGAGGTGATACCGGCCGCCGGAGCGGTCGCCGACGCGCTCGGCCTGCCGGAGGGCACGGACGTCGCCTGGATCCGCCGGCTGCGCTTCGCCGACGACGAGCCCCTGGCGATCATGCAGAACGCGATCCCGGTCGAAATCCTGTCGGTGCACCCCGAGCAGCTCGAGCAGCGCGGGCTCTACGAGCTGCTGCGGGGCGCCGGGCACGCGCCGCGGACGGCGCACCAGACCGTCGGCGCCCGGACGGCCACCGCCGCCGAGGCGAAACTGCTCGGCGAGCCGCGAGGCGCACCGCTGCTGACCATGACCCGCACGGCGTGGGACGCGGAAGGGCGCGCCGTGGAGTACGGCTCGCACCTGTACCGCGCGAGCCGCTACTCCTTCGAGTTCGCTTTGACGAGCTGATGCCCGCGATCAGCGAGCGCCGGGTGCGTATCGGCTTGGCCGGGCTCGGCCGGATGGGCCGCATCCACGCGCGCAACCTCGCGTTCGGCTGCCCGGCCGCGCGGCTGGGCGCGGTCTACGACGCCGACAGCTCCGTTGCCGGCGAGATCGGCCGCCGGCTCGAGGTGCGGTCGGTGCCGACGTTCGACGACCTGCTTACGGACAGCACGATCGAGGCGGTGGCGATAGCCACGCCGACTGCGACGCACGCCGAGCTGATCACCCGCGCGGTGCAGGCCGGCAAGCACGTCTTCTGCGAGAAGCCGATCTCACTGGACAGGGCCGCCTCGGTAGCCGTGGTCGACACCGCGGCCCGCGCCGGCGTCGTGTTCCAGGTCGGCTTCCACCGCCGGTTCGACCCGGACTGGGTGGCCGCGATGAGGCGAATCCAGGCCGGCGAGCTGGGCGAGGTCCTGCTGTTCCGCAGCTCGCTACGGGACATGCGCGCACCCGCTCCGCAGTTTCTCGCCGGGTCCGGCGGGTTGTTCCGCGATGTGATGATCCACGACCTGGACACCGCGCGGTGGATGGTCGGGGAGGTCGCCGAGATCACCGCCCACGGAGCGGCCCTCACCGATCCCGGCTTCGCCGAGATCGGCGACGTGGACACCGCCGCCGCCGTGCTGCGCTTCGCGAACGGTGCGCTCGGGTTGATCGACAACTGCCGGAGCGCGGGGTACGGCTACGAGTGCTCGACCGAGGTGGTGGGCAGCGCGGCGACGGTCCGGATCGACCAGCCGGCCCGCCATCACTACGAGTGGCGAACGCCGGGCCAAGCAGCGGTGCCGCTGGTCGCCGACTTCGAGCAGCGCTACCCGTTCGCCTACGCCGCCGAGCTCGACGCGTTCGCCGATGCGGTCCGAAGCGGTTCCCCGCCACAGGTCGGCGGGGCCGATGCGCTCGCGGCCTTCGACCTGGCGAGCGCCGCGGACGAGTCGTGGCGGACCGGGCGGACGGTGCTCGTCGGGAAGGGATCGGAATGACACCGGAGGTGCTCACGGTCGGGCGGGTCAGCGTCGACCTCTATCCCGAGCAGGTCGGACCGCTGGCGAAGGTCAGCACGTTCGCGAAGTCCCTCGGCGGGACGGCGACCAACGTCGCGGTGGGCGCCGCTCGGCTCGGCCGGCGCAGCGCGGTGCTCACCAAGGTCGGGCCGGACCCGTTCGGCGACTACGTGCGGGAGGCGCTGGCCGGCTTCGGCGTCGACCCGAGTCACGTCGGCACCGCGCCCGGGCTGCTCACCCCGGTGGTGTTCTGCGCGCTGGACCCGCCCGAGGACCCGCCGCTGCTGTTCTACCGGCTGCCGACCGCCCCGGACCTCACGCTGACCACCGAGGACGTGCCGTGGGAGGCGGTGCGCTCGGCCACGCTGCTGTGGGTCACCGGAGGTGGGGTGTCCCATGAGCCGGCGCGCAGCGCGCAGCACGCGATGTTGGCCGGCCGCGAGCGGCCCGCCGCTGGGTCCGGGCGGCACACCGTGCTCGACCTGGACTGGCGGCCGATGTTCTGGGACAGCCCCGACCTGGCGCGCCGCGAGTACAGCGCAATGCTGGAGCACGTGACGGTGGCCATCGGCAACCGGGCCGAGGTCGAGGTCGCGGTCGGCACCGCCGATCCCGAGGATGCTGCCCGGCGGCTACTGGACCGCGGGCTGGAGATCGCCGTGGTGAAGATGGGCGGCGACGGGGTGCTGGTGGCGACCGCCGAGGGCATGCAGACCGTGCCGCCGTTGCGGGTCGAGGTGGTCAACGGGCTCGGAGCGGGTGACGCCTTCGGCGCGACGTTCTGTCACGGGCTGCTCGCCGGCTGGTCACCGCGACGGTGCGCCGAGTACGGGAACGCTGCAGGTGCGATCGTGGTTTCGCGGCTGGCGTGCGCGGACGCCATGCCGACGTTCGACGAGCTGGAAGAAATGGTCCAGGCGACGGCATAGCCGGGCGCTGTCCGTGCGTCCGTTCGTCCGGACAGCAGAAGTCCGGCCGCGGTCAGCGGTAGAAGTCCTCGACTTCGTCGTCGTCCTCGACGTCGTCGTCATCCAGCTCGGTGTCGTCCTCGAGCGTCGTGCCGGAGAGCTCGCGCTGCAGCGCCTCGACGTCCATCGTGGGGGAGCTGTATTTGAGCTCTCGGGCCTTCTTCGTCTGCTTGGCCTTCGCACGGCCGCGCCCCATGGCTCGACCCCCTCACAGCAGGGACGGGGCGGCCGGGGGAAATCGGCGGCCCCGCTCATGTCCTTTAATGTCCTGCCAACACCGTACCTTGCGGCGCAGACGGATGCGACGTTGCACCGGCAGTGTCTCGTTGCAGTTCGTCACCGGCCGAACGACACCGCTGACGACGTCGCGCACCGCGCCGACGCCAGGGCATGTGCTCGACCGCGGTCGGCTGGCACGATCAATCCCCATGGCGGCGCCATTCCTGTCCTATCTGCGGGTTTACCAGCCGCTGCGGGTGTTCGCCGGCCCCTCGGGAGAGCGCGTGCGCGAGGCCCTGCACCGTGGCCCGGTGCCTGCCGAGCACGCCGGTCGGCGGGATCGCGAGGTCTGCCTGCGGGCTCAGCTGGCCAGCCGGCCCCGGCTGCTGCCGGGTGACGGACCGGACGGCTCTGCGCTGCCGAACTACCGCGTCGACGTGCTCGCGCTGCCCGGACCGGACGGCCAACCGTTGGTCTGCCCGCTCGACCTTCGGCCGCGTGCCGCCGCGGCGCTGCTCGCGTTCATCGCCAGCGAGCCCGACGTGCTCTGTGCCAGCGCGCTGCCGATCGACGAGCAGCTGGCCAGGCGGCGGGCCGAGGCTGCCATGGCCGAGCTGAACGGTGGCGTCGCGCACGTCGTCTCGGCGACCTGGACCGTCCCGCTGCCGTGGTTCGTGCTGGTCGAGCCGACCGCTCGGCAACTCCGGTTCGATCCCCCGCGCCGGGTGTGGTGGAACGCTCAGGTGCGCGACGCGCAGCGCCGGGTGGACAAGGCGTACCGGATCGTCACCGCGAGCCTGGGTGAGGACGGACCGTCGGAGGTGCTCCGCGAGACCGGGCGCTGGCTGGAACGGTTCGACCAGGATTCGGTGCTGGAGCTGGACTACGGCGGCATCGTCGAGCTGATGGACGACGAGACCGTGCGCGAGGACCGGTCGGCCGAGCAGGTCCAGGAGGCCGTGATGGCACTGGCCAGCGGCGACCAGGAGCGGGCCGGTACCTGCTACGCACGGCTGGAGGAGTTCTGGAGCCCGGTCGCCGGCCGCCAACGCTCCTCGTAGAGCACTCGCCACCCACCTGCGCCGCGCACCGCATCCCCGCTCCCCCGCACCCCAAACACCCGCAACCCGCACCCCTAACCCGCAATGAGCGGGCTTATTCGGCCCCGCGCCGCCCTCCCGACCCGCAATAAGCCCGCTCATTGCGGGGAGGTGGAGCGGCCGGCACCCCGCGGCAAGGGGCGCTCGGTGCGTGCCAGTGGACCGAGCAGCAGCCAGGACAGCACCGCCGCAACGGCGCCGGTCGCCAGCATCGCCGGCCATCCCACGAACTGGGCCACCGCACCACCGAGCACCGGGGTCGCGGCGCGCACTGAGGTAGTTAGCGCTGTTCTCGAACGCCAGCGCGGTTCCCACCCGCTCGGGGGGCACCATCTCGCCGGTCGCGGTGAACGCGAGGCCGTTCCAGGAGATCGCCACCGCTGCGGCCGGCACCAGCACCGCGGCCAGCACCCACACCGGTGCGACGTCGAGCGCGGCGGCCAGCGCGAACCCGGCGGCGATCACCAGTGCCACCACGCGCAGTGGCCGCAGCCGGCTGCCGACCAGGTCCGACCAGGCGCCGGTACCCAGCCGGCCGAGCACCCCGAGCACCTGGGTCAGCGCCAGCAGCCCACCGGCCGCGGCGAGCGCCACCCCGTGCCCGGTGTGCAACAGCTCCACCAGGAACACCGAGCCGAGGAACTGCGGCACGACCAGCAGTCCGGCCGCGACGCTGAGCCGCCACAGCCGGCGGTCGGCGAACGTCTCGCGGACTCGGCCACGCTGCTCGGGCTCCGCGGCGGCGGTGGAGACGGTCGGCGCCGGCACGCCGGGCGGGTCGCGGACCCAGATCGCCACCGCGACCGCGACGACCGCGGCCGCGCCGGCCAGCACCGCGAACGCCGCCGGCACCCCGCTGCGCCCGACGACCAGCGGAAGCGCCACCGCGGCCGCCGCCGCGCCGAGCGGCACCGAGGTCTGTCGCACCGCCATCGCGAGGCCACGCCGGCGCGCCGGGAACCAGGTCAGCACGGCCCGCCCGCTGGCGGCGTTCACGCTGGCCCCCGCGGCACCGGCGGCGGCGAGCAGTGCGCCGACCACCACCGGGTCCCGCTGCCCCGCCGCGATCCAGAGAAACGCCGCCGCGCCGGCCAACCCGACCACCATCACCGGCCGCTCGCCGAACCGGTCGGTGGCACTGCCCCACAGGATCAGCGTGCTCAGAATGCCGATCGAGGTCACCCCGATCAGCGCGCCGACGGCCGGCAGGCTGAGGTCGTAGTAGGCCCGCAGCTCCGGTGCGACAGCGGCGAGGCCGAGGAAGTACGCCGAGGTGGCCGCCTGGGCCGCGGTGCTGACGGCGAGCACGCCCCACCGCCGGTGAGCACCCTTCGGCACCGGGCAAGCCTAGATGCCCGCTCCCGCTATTCGGGACGTGTGTCTCGCTATCTAGGACGGCCCGCGCCGCCCGGTACGCAGCTGGGCGGCCCGGCCCGGCGGCGGCGTGGCCCGTTCGGCCGGCATCGAGTCCCTGTCGATCCGGGCCGGCGCGGCCCGCTCGGCCGTGCCCGCGACCAGCTCGGCGTCGACCTCGACCGACCGCTTGATCAGCGCCAGCCCGACCGGACCGAGCTCGTGGTGCTGCACCACCGTCCCGACCCGCCCGACGGCCCGTTCGGCGGAGAACACCTGATCCCCCGGCTGCGGCAACTCCTCGTCGCCGGCGTCGAAGTGCAACAGGACGAGCCTGCGCGGCGGGCGGCCGAGGTTGGCCACCCGGGCGACCGTCTCCTGACCCCGGTAGCAGCCCTTCTCCAGGTGCACCGCCGACCCGATCCAACCCACTTCGTGCGGGATGGTCCGCTCATCGGTGTCCAGACCGAGCCGGGGTCGCCTCGCCTCCACGCGCAGCGCCTCGAACGCGAGCATCCCGGCCGGGCGCGCGCCCGCGTCGGCCAGCCGGGACAGCCAGGCCTCCCGCTCGGCACGCGGGACGAGCAGGTCGGCGGCATCGGACCCCGGCCACGGCATCCGGCGCACCAATCCGGCACCGGCAGTGGCCAGCGTCACCGAGGCGTATTGCCCTTCGGGCATCGGCAGCCCGGCCGCGGCAAGCACCCGGGGCGTCTCCGGCCCGACCACGCTGAGCACGGCGAGATCGGCCGCCGCCACCTGCACGTCCGACCAGAACCGCATCGCGTCCAGGTAGCCGATCAGCTCCTCGACCCGGCCGGGCTCGGTGTCCAGCCAGACGGTGTCCGAGCTGTGCGAGATCACGCCGTGGTGCTCGACCCGGCCGTGCGCGTCCAACACCAACGCCTCGGTGCCGGCGTCGACACCCAGCTCGCTGACGTGCTGGCTGACCAGCAGGTGCAGCCAGGACAGCCGATCGGTCCCGGTGACGGCGAGCACGCCGCGGTTGGACCGGTCCACCACGGCGGCCGCGCGGGCCATCGCACGCTGCTCGGCGAGCGGGTCGCCGCGGTGCGCCGGCACGCCGTGGTCGATGTCCGGCGCGATCGCCTCGTCGGTCTGCGGCAGGTCCGTCACGCCGTCGCTCCAGGGGTCGCGTTGTCGGAGGCCTCAGCGGCGCCCACCGCGCCGTCGGCACATTTCGCGCAGGTACCGGTGAGCCCCACGTGCGCGGCGTCGAGCAGGAAGCCGTACTCGGCGTGCAGCCGCCCCGCAAGCTCGTCGAGCAGCTCGGTGTCGATCTCGGTCACCTCGCCGCAGGAGTGGCACACCAGGTGCACGTGCTCGTGCTTCTCCGGCGAGTAGCTCGGCGCCCCGTGCCCGAGATGGGTGTGCTGCACCATCCCGAGTTGTTCGAGCAGGTCGAGGTTGCGGTACACGGTCGTGATGTTCACCGCCGGAGCGGCCCGCTGCACGGCCGCGCAGATCTGCTCGGGAGTGGCGTGGCCGAGCTCGCGGACCGCGTCCAGCACGAGCTGGCGCTGCGGGGTCATCCGCAGCCCGCGTTGATGCAGCGTGTGCCGGAGCGACGAGTCCACACCGCGATGGTAGGCCGCGCTATGCCCCTAGGGTCGCAGGCATGGTCATCACGCTGCTGGACGGCAGCCTGCACGACCCAGCGCAACCCCTCCTGCACGGCACCGACCTCGGCGTGCTCCGCGGTGACGGGGTGTTCGAGACGCTGCTGGCCGTCGACGGCCGGCCGCGCAAGATCGGTGCGCACCTGGCACGGCTGCGGCGGTCGGCGGCGATGCTCGACCTCCCGGCGCCGGCAGACGACGCATGGCGCACGGCGGTAGCCGCGGCGGTGGCAGCGGCCGGGCCGACCGAGGGGCCCGCCGACGAGCTGGTCGTGCGGCTGGTGCTCACCCGGGGCGTCGAAGGCACCGGACGCCCCACCGGATACGTCACCGCGGGCCCGGTTCCGGAGTCCATCCGGCGGGCCCGGCGGGACGGCGTCCGGGTCGTCGCGCTGCCGCGCGGGGTCGATCGCGGGCTGGCCGACGCGGCGCCGTGGCTGCTGCTCGGCGCGAAGACGCTGTCCTACGCGGTGAACATGGCGGCGATCCGGGAGGCCCAACGCCGCGGCGCGGACGACGCGATCTTCCTGGACTGGCGGGGCCACGTGCTGGAGGGCCCGACCGCGACCGTTGTCGCCGCGGCCGGCACCACGCCCCCGACGCTGCGCACCCCGCCGCCGGAGGGAATCCTGCCCGGGACGACCCAGCAGGCCCTGTTCCGGGCCGCGGAGCAGGCCGGCTGGAAGACCGCCGTCGAGCCGATGACCGTCACGGACCTGCAGGAAGCCGCCGCGGTGTGGCTGGTCTCCTCGGTGCGGCTGGCCGCGCCGGTGGTCGAGCTGGACGGCGTGCCGGTGCCCCGGGAGATCGACAACGCCGAGGTGCTCCGGCTGCTCGCCGCGGCCGAGGAGACCGAACGGACCCAGACCTGACGGCCGGCTACTCGGCGACCGCCCGGATCCGCACCGTCGAGCCCGGCCGGGCCTGGGCGAGCGCGGGCAGGTCGGCGGGCAGCACGACGCCGACCACCGGGTACCCACCGGTGGTCGGATGGTCCGCGAGGAAGATCACCGGCTGCCCGCTCGGCGGGACCTGTACCGCGCCGGTGACCAGCGGCTCGCTGGGCAGCTCGGCACCCTCCCGATCGGGCCGCCGGGCCAGCGCGGTGCCCTGCAGCCGCAGCCCGATCCGGTTGCTGGTCGGGCTGACCGTCCACGCCGCCGCACTCAGCGTCGCGGCCGGCTCCACGAACCAGTCCTCCCGGGGACCGAGCACCGCGGTGACCGCGCGTTCGGCGGGCGGCACGGACGCCGGCACCTGGTCGACGTCGGCCGGTTCGCCCCGCTCGGAGCCGACCGGAAGCCGGTCCCCGGCGCGGAGCGGTGGCGGACCGAGGCCGGAGAGCACGTCGGTGCTGCGGCTGCCGAGCACCGGCCGCACGGCTATCCCGCCGCGCACGCCGAGATAGTTACGCAGCCCGCTGCCCGGCGCGGCCACCGCGAGCCGGTCGCCCGTGGCGAGGTACACCGGGCGGTGCGAACCGACCGGCTCCGGATTCCCGGCGCGGACCGCGGTCACCCCGACCGGCGGCCCGGTCACGGCGAGCACGCAGGGCGCCTCGGCGACCAGCTCGATCCCGCCGAGCAGCAGCTCGAGGCCGGCCGCGGACTCCGCGTTTCCGACCAGTCGGTTGGCCAGCGCCAGCGCCGGCAGGTCCAGCGCGCCGGAGGGCGGTACCCCGATGTCGGCGTAGCCGGGACGGCCGCCGTCGACCACGACGGCCAGCGGGCCGGGCTTGGCGACGACGAGAGTCACGGCAGGGTCACGTCAGGGGTCACGTCAGGGTCATCTCACCGGCTCGAAGCGCACCCGGTCGCCCGGCGCGAGCAGTGCCGGCGGCTCGGCGTCGGGGTCGAACATCACCTGCTCGGTGCTGCCGATCAGCCGCCAGCCGCCCGGGGAAGCCCGCGGATACACCGCGCTGTACTCACCGGCGACGGCCACCGACCCGGAGGGCACCGAGGGACGGGCCTCGTCCAGCCGGGGCTGGCGCAGCGGCTCGGGCAGCCCGATGAGGTAACCGAAACCGGGGGCGAACCCGAGGAAGGCGACGACGAACTCCGCGCCGGAGTGCAGCGCCACCACCTCGGCCGGGTCGATCCCGGCGGTGCGGGCCACCAGGTCCAGGTCCGCGCCGTCGTAGCGCACCGGGATCGTCACCGCCCGCCCAGCCCCAGCGGGGACGGCCGCCGCTGCCGGCTCGGCCAGCACGTCGCGGACCGCGTCCAGCCCGCGCGAGCCCGGGCGCACCGCCACCAGCACGGTGCGGGCGGCCGGCACCAGCTCGATCACGTCCGGCAGCCGGCCGTCCGCGCGGGCGGCGCGTAGCTGCCCGTGCACCGCCGCCACCCGCGAGAGGGAGTCCAGCTCGACCAGCAGCGCGGACCTGCCGTAGCGCCGGAGCCGCACCGTTCCGCGGTCTAGCCGGCGACCCGGCTCAACCGGGCCGAGAGGTGGTGCTGCAGCGGCTGGCCGGCCATCGCGCGGTCGTCCACATAGGCAAGGTCGCCGCCCTCCACGAGGCCGTACAGCCGCTGCGCGGCGTTGACCTCCTTGGCGGTCGCGGTACGCACCACGGTGTCGGTGGCGATCTCCCACGAGGTGGTGGTGCGGGCCGAGCCGTAGTAGACCTCGGCGATCCCGGTGGCGTGCACCAGCAGGACCTCCAGCGACCCGTCCTGCTGCGGCCGCCAGAACCCGGTCTCCCGGGCCGCCGGGCGGATCACCGGGCCGTCCGGGCCGTCGGTGAGCCACGCGCGGGAGTCGTAGGTCAGGAACGGCCGGCCGTCGTGGCTGAAGACGATCTGCTGGCCGAAATGGTAGGGCCCTTCGATGGTCGGGTAGACCACCTCGCCGCTGCCCCGCCACACCCCGATCAGCGGTAGCAGCGGGCTGCACTGTGGGTGCAGGTCCGGGCCCTCGCGCAGGTTGGCTGTGTCGTCCGGGATCGGGAGGTCGTCGAACCGTGGGCGGTTCCGCTCCGCTGAGGTCATCTCAGCGGTCCAGTCCGAACAGCCGGTACACCAGGTACCCGGTGAAGAAGACGATGCCGGCACTGCAGGCGATCAAGACGGCGGTCAGGAACCATTCCACGGCCGATCAGGGTAGCCCGACCGGCCGATAGTCGTGCGGCGTGCGCAGGACGACACTGTCGCCCGCTCACTCGACAGGCGCGGGGAAGGACGTTCAATGGCCGAACATCCGAACGAAGCATTGGTGCGTCGGGGCTACCAGGCGTTCTCCAGCGGGGACATGGCCACGCTGGCCGAGGTGATGTCGCCCGACGTGGTCCAGAAGGTCGCCGGCAACAACCTGGTCTCCGGCGAGTACAAGGGTCGCGACGCGGTGTTCGGGTACTACGGAAGGCTGATGGAGCTGACCGGCGGCACGCTGCGTGTCGAGCTGCAGAGCGCGGAGGCGCAGGGTGACGACAAGGTCGTCGCCAGGCACCAGGGCACGGCACAGCGCAATGACAAGTCGATCTCCAGCGCTCAGACGATCGTGTTCACGATCGCGAACGGGCAGGCGCTGGAGCTGGACCAGACCTCCGACGACCAGGCGGCCGAGGACGCGTTCTGGTCCCGGTAGCCGACGCGTCAGCGAAAGGCCGGGTTCGCCATCCAGCCGGCGTCGACCCGCGGCGGGATCGGGTAGACGAGGTGCCGCGACGAGTAGGGGACGTTCATAGCGCAGTGCTTCACGCCGTCCTCATTGCCGTTCGTCCTGGCCGACTGTCAGACGTCAAGCGCGATCCGCACTGCCTCGGCAAGCCGATGCAGGGGTTCCGGTCCGAGCTCGCCGACCCGCCTGATGAGCTGACGCACGGGAACCGTGTGGATGTTGTCGCAGTTCGCCACGCAGTCGCTGGTCAGGCCTTCGGCCCGGCCCAGCGGCACCTCAGCAGGGCTGCCGACCGCGCTGCGGGTGACCAGCGCGACAGTAACGTTGGTGAGCACCGGGATCGCCACGTCCCTGGTCAGGACGACGACCGGCCGCCGGCCGACGGGCGCGGGGAAGTCCGCGATCCAGACGCTGCCGCGGTGCAGCCCGCCGATCACCGGGCCGGGTCGTCAGGCTGGTCGTCCCACGGCGGCTCGTCGGCGTAGAACTCCGCTATTGCGGCGCTCCCTGCCCCGACTCCAGCCCCCGCCGCGCTCTGCGGGCGTTCGCCGTACGCGGCGTGGTAGGCCTGGGCTAGTCGCCGGTTCTCCTCGGCGCGCCGTTGATCTGCCAAGGCCGCCCGGATCGCCGCCGCCCGGGACGGGAAGACCCCGGCACGCACCATCCGGTCGAGCTCGGCCACCTCCTGGTCGTCCAGCCGAACCGCCACCTGGGTCATGCAGCCAGCATACCGTCATGGTTACCGACATGGTATGTCGTGCGGTATGCGGCGGAGGTTTCGCGGCGGTTTTGCGGCATGGGAATGGCCCCGCGCAACTGGCCGCTGCGCGGGGCCACCCGGGCGCAGTAGAACTAACCGACGGCGACCTCGGCCTCGTGCAGACCGGGGCCGTCGGCGGTCACTGCCGTCTCACCGTTGCCGGCGCGGGACAGCGCCCGCACCGTCCAGGTGCCCGGGCGGGCGAAGAACCGGAAATCGCCGCTCGCCGAGGAGACCACCTCGGCGGTGAACTCGCCGGTGCCGTCCAGCAGCCGCACGAAGGCGCCGCCGACCGGCTCACCGTCGGACACGACCCGGCCGGTGAGCACCGTCTCCTTGGACAGGTCGGTGCCGGCCGGCAGCTCGGTGCCCTGCGTGGGCGCGCCGCACATCAGGACTCACCCCTCACGATCGGGCGCCGAGCTCGATCGGCACGCCGACCAGCGAGCCGTATTCGGTCCAGCTGCCGTCGTAGTTCTTCACGTCCTGCTCGCCGAGCAGCTCGTGCAGTGCGAACCAGGTGTGGCTGGAGCGCTCCCCGATGCGGCAGTACGCGATCGTCGGCTTCGAGGTGTCCAGCCCGGCGTCGCCGTACAGCTGCCGCAGCTCGTCGTCGGACTTGAAGGTGCCGTCCTCGTTCGCCGCCTTGCTCCACGGAATGTTGATCGCGGACGGAATGTGCCCTGGCCGCTGCGCCTGCTCCTGCGGCAGGTGTGCCGGCGCCAGGATCTTGCCGGCGAACTCGTCCGGGCTCCGCACGTCGACCAGGTTCTTGTTGCCGATCGCGTCCAGCACCTCGTCGCGGTAGGCGCGGATCGCGTTGTCCGCGTCCTTCGCCTGATAGCTGGTCTGCTGCCGGCTCGGCACGTCGGTTGTCAGGGGGCGCCCGTCGAGCTCCCACTTCTTGCGCCCACCGTCGAGCAGCCGCACGTTGTCGTGCCCGTAGAGCTTGAAGTACCAGTAGGCGTAGGCGGCGAACCAGTTGTTGTTGCCGCCGTAGAGCACGACCTGGTCGTCGTTGGAGATGCCCTTCTCCGAAAGCAGCTTCTCGAACGTGGCCCGGTCCACGAAGTCGCGGACCACCTGGTCCTGCAGTTCGGTCTTCCAGTCGAGCTTGACGGCGCCGGGGATGTGCCCGCCGTCGTAGGCGGTGGTGTCCTCGTCGACCTCGACGAGGACGACGCCCGGGGTCTCGAGGTTCTGTGCTGCCCAGTCGGCGTCGACCAAGGCGTCCTGGCGGCTCATGCGGTAGCTCCCTGTTCGGTGTCTCGTGGTTGGGTGAATCGAATCAACAGCCCGTGGATCTCGCAGCCGAGGCAGAAGTTGAACGCCGCGTTGAGGAACGCGGCCGCCAACGCTAGCGCGGTTGCGACCATGCCGAGCGTGGTGAGCCCGGTCAGGTAGCCGATCGTGCCGACGACGGCGAAGGCGAAACCGAGCCCCTGCGCGAAGCGCACCGGCGCGGCGTCCTCCTTCTCGGTCGGCGGCGGCAGCCGCGGCGCGATCAGCGCCCGGTAGATCAGCGGATAGGGCGCGTAGCGCAGCCCCAGGAACGCGCCGAGCGCGAACACGACGGCCTGCGCGGCGAGCAGCCAGCCGCTGCCGGTGATCAGCACGGCGGCCAGCACGATGGTGGTCAGCAGAGCCGCGAAGCGCGGCCCTCGCGGATCGACCTGCGATCCGGCTTTGGTCGGGGCGGGTGCGGACATGACGGCATGCCTCTCTGCGGACGGGGTGGGATGGTCCGGCCTCCCCGGCGGGCACGCATGCCGCAGCCGGGAGTCAGCAGAGACGACAGCTGGCGCTGAAGACAAGACACAGATCGACGACGCGTCGTCTGGTCAGCGGCCAGTGCACTCCCCGAGGTTAACCCATCGTCCCGGCTGCCGGGAGTGCTCTCCCACCAGCTGGACCGACCGGTGCACGGGTCAGCGCAGCGCAGGGGCGAGCGCGTCCAGCAGCTGGGGCACCCGCGGCACCCCGGAGACCCGGAGCAGCTCGGCGCCGGCCCGGTCGAAGGCGACCACGGTCGGGGTGCGCAGCACCCCGAGCTCACGCGCGACCTCCGGTCGGTCGGTCACGTCGATCTCGACGTGCCGCAGGCCGGCCGTGTCGGCCGACAGCTCACCGAGTACCGCGGCCGCCTGCCGGCAGGGGGCGCACACCGGCGAGGACAGCTGGAGCAGCAGCACCCGTCCGGACGGCCCCGCTGTCGTTCCCGCCAGCCGCCAGCCATCCGCCGCGTCGGAGCCCGCACGATGCGCGGCGGCACGTACCCGCCCGGCCCGCAGCCGAAGCACGACGCCGAGAGCGCAGGCGAGCAGCAGCGTGCCCACCACGACCGCGACCCCGACGCCGCTCACTGCCCGGTCGGGGCGGCGCCGCCGCTGATCACCAGGTCCTGCGCGGTGCCGGACACCTCGAGCGCGCCGTCCACGGCCTTGAGGGTAGTCGGGGTGACCGTGAACGGCAGGTTCCCCGTGTTCAGCCGGACCGTGAACAGGTCGCTGAGCGCCTGCTGCAGCGGTCGGGGCAGCTCGGCGGTGCTGCCGATCCCGGTCACCTCGAAGTCGCTCGGCACGATCAAGACCGTCCGCCCGTCCAGCTGCATGGATGCAGTCGCCGCAACGTCGAGTTGTTGGCCGAGCAGCGAGACCTTGCCGAGCAGCCGGACCGCGGAGCTCTCCGCCACCCCCGGCGGGCGGCGCTCCGGGTCCGCGGGGTTGACCGGCTCGATCCGCAGGTCGGTGACCCCTGGCAGCTGGCGCTCCAGATCGTCAGCGTTGATCCGCACGGTGCCCTCGGCCTCGTCGATGCGCACCGTGCGCTGGCCGCCGCCGAGCAGCTCGGCCAACCCGATCCGGACGTGGTGCAGGTCGGCGCGCACGCTGACCTCGGTCAGCGGTCCGACCGTCAGCCGATCGGCGTTCACCACGACCTGCTGGTAGTCGCCCTGGGCGGCCTGGGTGAGGAACGGGAAGCCGTTGATCCGCACCTGCGGGTCGGTGGCGAGCCCGAGCTCGGTGCGCATCCGCTGCGAGACCTGCTGTTCGGCAGCCGCGGCGACCCCGAAGTCGACCGCCACCAGCAGCCCGATCAGCACCAGCAGCGCGATGATCGCCTTCTTCACGCCACCGCCCGCTCCGCGACCGCCACCCGCAGCCAGGCGACGATTCGCTCGGCGAGCGCGTCGCTGGTGCCAGACTCGCCGTGCCCCATGTCCGGCTCGATCCACAGCTCGGCGTGCCCGCCGGAGGCCCGCTGCAGTTGCTGGGCGTGCTCGACCGAGAAGAACTCGTCCCGGTCGCCGTGCACCAGCAGCAGCGGGGTCGGCGCGATCCGGTCGACGACCTCGACCGGCGAGCTCGGCACGGTGTCCCACCGCCCGCCCAGCCGGACCCCGATCAGCCTGGCCACCAACCGGCCGTGCGGCTGCTCGAGCAACCAGTGCAGGGTGCGCATCGGGCGGGTCTCCCGGGACCACCACCGGGCCGGCCCGCTCACCGCGACCACGGCGTCCGGCTGGCCGTCCACCGGCAGGCCCAGCCCGGCGAGTCGCAGGGAGACCGCGGCGCCCATCGAGAACCCGACCGTCGCCACCCCGGCGTAACCGGCGTCGCGCGCCAGCCGCACCCCGGCGGCCAGGTCGTACACCTCGGCCGCCCCGATGCTGCAGGTTCCGTCGGATCGGCCGTGCCCGCGGAAGTCGAGCGCTATCACGCCAACGCGCCGGCCGAACGCGGCGATCAGTCGGCGGGCGTCCGGGGTCCGCACGCTGTTGGTGAAGCCGTGCCCGACCACCACGGCCAGCGCCCGGTCCGGCCCCGGCAGCCGCACCCCACGCAGGATCACACCGTCATCGGTCCTGGTCTGGGCCCGCACCCAGCTATCCTGCATGCAAGCGCGGGCCGGACGGGCGGCGGGGCGGAGGTGCGCATGGAGCTGTTGCTGCTGACCGCCGACGCCGACCCGGAGTCGGTTCTCCCCGCGCTTGCCCTGCTGCCGTTCGGCGTGCGCGCGGCGCCCCCGGAGATCGCCGCGCTGCTCGACGCGGGCCCGCACGACGCCGTGCTGGTGGACGCCCGGACCGACCTGGCCGCGGCGCGCAGCCTCTGCCGGCTGCTGGGCAGCACCGGGATGGACGTGCCGGTGATCGCGGTGGTGACCGAGGGTGGCTTGGTCGCGGTGTCCGGCGAGTGGGGGGTGGACGACATCCTGCTGCCCGGCACCGGGCCGGCCGAGGTGGACGCCCGGCTGCGGCTGCTCCGGCAGCGCCCCGGCGCCGACGCGATGGCCGGCGGCGGCGCGCTGGTGTTGGGCGATCTGGTGATCGACGAGGCCACCTACACCGCGCGGCTGCGGGGGCGTCCGCTCGAGCTGACCTACAAGGAGTTCGAGCTGCTGAAGTACCTGGCCCAGCACGCCGGGCGGGTGTTCACCCGGGCCCAGCTGCTGCAGGAGGTCTGGGGGTACGACTTCTTCGGTGGTACCCGCACCGTGGACGTTCACGTGCGGCGGCTGCGGGCCAAGCTCGGCCCGGAGCACGAGCAGCTGATCGGCACGGTGCGCAACGTGGGTTACAAGTTCGTCCGCCCGGGCCGTCCCGGGCTCGCGGTCGCCCCGGAGCAGGGCATCTCCCCCACCGTGCACCCCGCCCCCCGCTGATTTCTTTCCCTACGAACGGCACTTTCGTGCAATAGGGCCGCACGGTTCTTCCGTTGATCAAGCGACTGGGCCGCCCGGGGAACCCGGTCGGCCTCCGTCGGCGCCCGTACAGTCGTGGGGTGGTGAGCCTCACCTGGCGGCGCGGCCTCACGGATTCCGAGACGGCCGAGGTCAGCGCCCTGGTCGCCGAGGTCACCGAGGCCGACGGCACCGCCCCGCTGTCCGAGCACGTGCTGATGCACCTGCACTTCGGTGGTGACGAGCAGGCCGTGCACCTGTTCGCCCGCGATCAAGACGGCGCCCTGGTCGGGTTCGCCCATCTGGATATCACCGACCGGGTGGCCGGCGCGGCGGGCGAGCTCGCCGTGCATCCCGCGCACCGGCGACGGGGCATCGCGCGGCTGATGGTCCAGGCGCTGCTGGAGCGGGTCGCCGAGCCCGGATCACCCGTCGGCGGCCGGCTGCGGCTCTGGGCGCACGGCGACCACCCGGGCGCGGCCCGGCTCGCCGAGAGCCTCGGGTTCACCAAGGTCAGGGTGCTGTGGCAGCTGCGACGCAGCCTGCTCGCGCCGCTGGACGCCCCGAGCCTGCCGGATGGCGTGCACCTTCGCCCGTTCGTCGTCGGGGCCGACGAGGCGGAGTTCCTGCGGGTCAACAACGCGGCCTTCGCCTGGCACCCCGAGCAGGGTGGCTGGGACCTCACGCAGGTCAAGGTGCGGGAGGCCGAGCCGTGGTTCGACCCGAGCGGGTTCCTGCTCGCGGTGGACGACGACGATCGGCTGCTCGGCTTTCACTGGACGAAGGTCCACGGTGGCGAGAACCAGAACCACGGGCACCCGCACGAGCCGATCGGCGAGGTCTACGTGCTCGGCGTCGACCCGGAAGCGCGGGGCACCGGCCTCGGCAAGGCGCTCACGCTGGCCGGGCTGCGCCACTTGCGCGAGCTGGGGCTCCGCCAAGTGATGCTCTACGTCGAGGCGGACAACGATGCCGCCGTCAAGCTGTACCAGCGACTCGGCTTCACCCACTGGGACACCGACGTCTCCTACCTTCGTTAGCTGCGCCGGTCACAGTTCCCCAACGGTTTGTACTCACCCCGGCAACGATCTGAAGTCGGGTGCCGCACATCCGTCACGCCGAGTGAGCTGTTCACCCTCCGTTTACCGGATGAGGGGTTGTCGTCCATTGCCGAGACCTAGCGTCCCCCGAGAGCGGCCGGGGCATTGCCGGCTGCGGCCCCGAAACCCCGAAACGCGGAGGAACCCTGTGAACATGATGCGGCACAGACGGCGTATCGCTGCGATGAGCATGCTAGCGATCGGCGCCCTGGTGCTGGCGGCGTGTGGCGGCGGCGGGACGACCGCGCCTTCTGGGCCACAGCTGTCCGGCCCGGTGGTGATCGACGGTTCGAGCACCGTGGAGCCGTTGTCCGCAGCGGCAGCCGAAGAGTTCCAGAAGACACAGTCCGGAGTCCAGGTAACCGTCAGCGCGTCGGGAACGGGCGGCGGGTTCCAGAAGTTCTGTGCCGGCGAGACCGATATCTCCAACGCTTCGCGGCCGATCAAGGACGACGCGAAGGAGGCGCAGGCGTGCGCCGCCAAGGGCATCAGCTACGCCGCGGTGCAGGTGGCCAACGACGCGCTGACCATCGTGGTGAATAAGCAGAACACCTGGGCGACCTGCCTGACCACCGAGCAGCTCAAGACGATCTGGGCGCCGGGTTCGACCGTCAAGACCTGGAACCAGGTCGACCCGAGCTTCCCCGCCGAGCCGCTCACGCTGTTCGGCCCTGGTCCCGACTCGGGCACGTTCGACTACTTCACCGAGGCGATCAACGGCAAGGAAGGCGACAGCCGGACCGACTACAGCCCGTCGGAGGACGACAACATCATCGTTCAGGGCGTTGAAGGCAGTAAGGGTGCGATGGGCTACTTCGGCTACAGCTACTACGAAGAGAACATGGACAAGCTCAACGCCGTGCAGGTCAACAGCGGCGGTGGCTGCGTGGCGCCGTCCGCGGCGACCGTGCAGGACGACACCTACAAGCCGCTGGGCCGGCCGTTGTTCATCTACCCGTCCGGTACAAGCGTCAAGTCGAAGCCGCAGGTCGCCGGGTTCGTCCAGTTCAGCCTCGACCAGTCCAACCAGATTGCCGAGGCGGTCAAGTTCATCCCGATGAACGATGCGCAGAAGCAGAAGGCACAGGAGGCCTACAACGGGTTGAAGTCCCAGGTCGGTGCTGCATGACCTCAGATAGGTCCTGTTCTGCGATGGCCGGTAGATGACGATCATCGTTGACGCTGGCTCCCCGGGCACCGGCCCGGGTAGCCAGCGGCGCGACCTGCGAAAGAGCTCGCCTCGCTTCGGCGAGCGCGTGATCGAGATCCTGCTGGTTCTGGCAGCGGTGGTCTCGGTCGTCGTCACGATCGGCATCGTGCTGGCCTTGGTCCTACCGCTGTTCACGTTCTTCGCCAACGTCAACCCGTTGGAGTTCCTGTTCGGCACGTCGTGGACCGCCACCTTCGGCGACAAGGCGTCGTGGGACAAGGAATGGGGCGTGCTGCCGCTCGTCTCGGCGACCTTCATGGCCACCTTCATCGCGCTGTTGGTGGCGATCCCGCTCGGACTGGGCGTGGCGATGTTTCTGTCCGAGTACTCCGGCCAACGCCTCCGGAAGATCGTGAAGCCAATCCTGGAGATCCTGGCCGGGATCCCGACCGTTGTTTACGGGTTCCTGGCGCTGACCGTCTTCACCCCGCTGCTGACGCCGATCTTCCAGATTCCCGGCATCTTCAACGTTCTCGTCGCCGGTCTGGTGATGGGCTTCATGATCATCCCTACGGTGGCGTCGCTGTCCGAGGATGCGATGTCGGCCGTTCCGCAGCAGCTGCGGGCAGGGTCGTACGCGCTCGGTGCCAACCGGATGCGCACCACGTTGCGGGTGGTGGTCCCCGCGGCGCTTTCCGGCATCGTGGCAGCGATCGTCCTCGCGCTGTCCCGTGCCGTCGGCGAGACGATGATCCTCGCCGTCGCCGCGGGAGCTCGACCCAACCTGACCCTCGACCCGCGCGAGGAGGCGCAGACGATGACCGCGTTCATCGTGCAGGCCGTGAGTGGCGATGCGCCGCAGGGCAGCCCGCTGTACTACTCGCTGTTCGCGGTCGGTGCGCTGCTGTTCGCCATCACCCTGCTCATCAACGTGGTCGCCATCCGGCTGGTCCGGAAGTATCGGCAGGTCTACTGATGGCAACCGTCACAGCCCCGCCTCCGCCGCCGGCGGTCGAGAAGACCGAGATCGAGGCCAGCGGCAAGCCCGATATCCGCTCGTTGGTGTTCGCCATCGTGCTCTGGGCGTGCTTGGGGATCTCGGGCGCGTTCCTGGCGTTCGTTCTCCTCGACATCATCGTGGAGGGCATCGCCAGGATCGACGTGAACCTGTTCACCGAGGGATCGTCGCGCATCCGTCCCGAGACCGCCGGCGTCCGACCGGCGATCTACGGCACGCTGCTTGTCATCGCCATGATGATGCTGATCGTGCTGCCGCTCGGCATCGGTGCCGCCGTCTACCTGGAGGAGTACGCCGATACCAACATCTGGTACAACCGGATGATCGAGCTGAACATCCAGAACCTGGCTGCGGTGCCTTCGGTGATCTACGGCATCCTGGCCTTGGCCTTCGTGGTGCGACCCCCGCTCAACCTCGGTGCGGTAGCGCTGTCCGCATCAATCGCGCTGGCGTTCCTCATCTTGCCCATCATCATCATCTCCACGCGAGAGGCGCTGCGAGCCGTACCCCGCGAGATTCGGGACGGATCACTGGCCTTGGGCGCCACCAGGTGGCAGACCGTGAGTAAGCAGCTACTTCCTGCTTCCATTCCGGGTATCGCCACCGGGACGATCTTGGCGGTCTCCCGCGCGGTGGGCGAGGCCGCACCGGTGATCCTGGTCGGAGCCGCGACGTTCATCACGTTCAACCCGACCCCACTGTCCCAGTTCACCGTCCTACCGGTGCAGATTTACGGTCTCATTCCGCAGCCCAATGAGGCATCGCAGCTGTTGGCCTACTCGGCGATCCTAGTGTTGATCATCATTCTGCTCGCACTCAACGCGATTGCCATTTACTTGCGCAACCGGTTCCAACAACGATGGTGACGGGTGCCCGACCGGCTGGAGAGAAAGAGTCGATCCGATGAGCAGCATGGAGCGAACCCCCGTGAGCACCGAGCCTCCGGCCGAGACAGGGACCGACGCACGCCCCGAGCACCTTGACGTACACGTCGAGGTTGCCGGCCAGCAAGCCAAGCGGCCACGATCCGGTGGGATGGTCATGGCCGCCGATGATCTTAAGGTCTTCTACGGTGACTTCCTGGCCGTGCGGGACGTCAACCTGACTTTCGGCGACGGCGATATCACCGCGATGATCGGGCCGTCCGGCTGTGGCAAGTCGACGGTGTTGCGCTGCCTGAACCGAATGAACGACCTGGTGGCGGGAGCCCGGGTGGAGGGCAAGGTCACCTACCACGGCGCGGACATCTACGGACCCGACGTGGACGTGATCGAGGTGCGGCGCCGCGTCGGGATGGTCTTCCAGAAGCCGAACCCGTTCCCAAAGTCGATCTACGACAACGTTGCGTACGGCCCCAAGGTCACCGGGATGAAGGGGAAGCACGATGAGATCGTCGAAGAAGCGCTGCGCGGTGCGGCGCTCTGGGACGAAGTGAAGGACAAGCTCAAGCAGAACGCCTACGGCCTTTCCGGTGGCCAGCAGCAGCGGCTGTGCATCGCCAGGGCGATCGCCACCAACCCGGACGTCATCCTGATGGACGAGCCGTGCTCGGCGCTCGACCCGATCGCCACGGCGAAGATCGAAGACTTGATGACCGACCTGATCAAGGATTACTCGATCATCATCGTGACCCACAACATGCAGCAGGCTGCCCGGGTCAGCCACCGGACCGCGTTCTTCACGGCGGAGCCTGACGAGGAAGGCAACCGTACCGGGAAGCTTGTCGAGTTCGACGACACCACGAAGATCTTTAGCAATCCCGGTGACAAGCGGACCGAGGACTACATCTCCGGCCGGTTCGGGTGAGCAGTGGGGGCGACGGCGCCGTTGGCGGTCCGGTTAGAGGGCCAGCTCCTCCGGCTCCTGCCCGGTGACGGCATATACGGTCTGCCGCGCCACGGCGACGGCATGGTCGGCGAACCGCTCGTAGAACCTGCCCAGCAGGGCGGTGTCGACGGCCGCCGCGACGCCATGCGGCCAGGCGTGGTCCATCAGGACGCCGAACATCTGACGGTGCAGCCGGTCCATCTCGTCGTCCTCGGCGTCAAACTCCACTGCGAGCAGTACGTTTCTGGTACGGACGACCTGGTCGGTCTTCAGCGCCAGTTCGACCGCGACGCGTCCCATG
The DNA here is from genome assembly GCA_963776255.1 of uncultured Actinomycetota bacterium. GTDB lineage: Bacteria > Actinomycetota > Actinomycetes > Mycobacteriales > Pseudonocardiaceae > Pseudonocardia. Next base: position 160,280 of record CAVZMB010000011.1, read on the forward strand.
CTGGCGAACTCCGCCTTCACCTCCGCCGGCAGGGCCGGGCGCGGGTCCCGGCGGCACACGGTCTCGGCGATGTGCCGCGCAAGATCACCCATCCGTTCGATGTCGTCCCCGGCCCGTAGCGCCGCGACCACCGTACGGAGGTCTCCAGCGACCGGCGCACGCAGCACCATAACCTCGCTCGCCAGTTGCTCGACCCGCTGGGCCAAGGCGTCGATCTCGGCGTCTCGGGCGATCACTAGCTGCGCAAGCCGGACCCGGCCGTCAAGTAGCGCTGCCGTCGCGTCCCGCACCGCACCGGCAACCGCCGTCGACATTCGGCCCAACTGCTCGGCGAGCGTGTCGAGCTGCACGTTGAGGGGTCCTGGGGACATCGCAGGAGTCTAGGCGCTCGGTCCGGCGGGGTCCGACGATAGAGAGAGCGCCGTAGGCCGCCGTTCGCCGATGCAGCACACGTGGGCGGTCACACCGTAATGGATCCCGGCATGACGCCGGTGACGACATAGACGATCCGGCGAGAAACCGCGACGGCATGATCGGCGTAGCGTTCGTAGAACCGGGCAAGCAGCGTGATGTCGACCGCCGCGGCAATTCCGTGCGACCACTGCCGATTCATCAGCACCGTGAACATGTGCCGATGCAGGTCGTCCATTGCGTCGTCGTCGCTCTCCATCTCGGCCGCCAGCGTCAGATCCCGCGAACGGATCACATCTGCGGCCTTGCCGGCCAGGTCGCACGCGACCCGGCCCATCTCGGCGAAGTAGGGCTTCATCTCCTCGGGCAACACACTCTCGGGGTGCCGGCGGCGGGCGGACTCTGCGATGTGCAGTGCGAGGTCACCCATCCGTTCGAGGTCGCCGGTGGCTTTGATGGTGCTCACCAGGGCGCGTAGGTCGGTCGCGACCGGTGCCTGCAATGCCATGAGGCTGACGGCCTGCTCTTCGGCGCGGTCACGGAGTTCGTCGATCTTGTCGTCGTCGCTGATGACCTTCTCGGCCAGGGCCAGATCGCGCTCAAGCAAGGCCTTCGTGGCGAGTTCCATCGCCTCGCCAACTCGCTCGGACATGTCGGCGAGGTAGTTAGCAAGAGCGTCCAGCTGAGCGCGATAGGCCTCCCGCATGCCACCGAGCTTATGCCGGGGCCGTCACTCGATCGGCATGAAGCGGTGAACCCAGTATGAACGCTGAGAGTCCGGCACACGACCTCAAGCGCAGGACGCGGTGTAACCGACCGGCGCGCTCGCCTCGGTCGGTGGCCTGATGATCCCGTCGAATCCCTTGCCGAGTACGAGCTGCAACCCGGACGGCACCGTCGCGTCGGGGGTCAGGACCGCCGCCGGTACCACGGTCGCCAGCCGCTCGGCCTGCTGGGCGCTCTGCGGCGAGAACCGGATCGTCGTGCGCTGCGTCGGTTCGGCGTTGCCGATGGCCGCCACGGTGAAGCCCAGTCGCGTCAGGGTGTCCTGCACCTCACCGGCCAGGCCGCGACGCTCGGACGCGTTGAGCACCTGCAACCCGGTCTCGGGCCCGCCGTCCGGCGCCGCCTGCGGTGCGTCGGGTGCCGCGTCCGATGCCGCTTCTTGCAGGGTGCCGGGCGGCGGCGGGAACGGCTTGCCGTCCCGAACGGCGCCGAACAGCGCCTTGGTGTCCGACTCGCGGAGCACCTCGTTGCCCAGCGCGTTGGGTGCGCCGGTGGTAGGCACGATGCGGACGCTCAGCCCGGCGTCGTCCGCCTGGCGCAGCGACTGGGCGAGCATCAGCAGCTCGTCGGCGCCGGTGTCGTCGGTGACGGTGTGCGCGGCGAACGCGGCGAAGAACGCCCGCGACCGGGCCGGGTCGAGCAGCACCTCGCTGGACAGCGATTTGCGGACCAGCGCGGACACGACCTGCTGCTGGCGCTGGATCCGCCCGTAGACCCCGGCGACCCCACCTGGCACGTTCTCCGCCCGGACGTAGGCCAACGCACTGTCCCCGGTGAGCGGCGACGCGGCGGCGACCGCTCCCCCAGGGCAGACGTCCACCCCACCGGCGGCCTCGACCATGTCCCGGATACCGGCGAAGTTCAGCCCGACGAAGCGGGTGACGGACAGACCGGTGATCTGCTGGATCACCCTGGTCACGCAGCGCGGGCCGCCGACGGCGTAGGCCAGCCCGAGCCGGGTCTGCGCCTCGGCGGGTGCCAGCTCGTCGGCGTAGCTGGCCGTCGCCGCGTCCCACCGTTGGCACGGCGGCCTCGTCACCTCGAGGTCCGGTGGGAAGGAGACGAGCAGGGCCCGGCTGCGGTCCGAAGGCACGTGGGCGAGCAACACCGCGTCCGACTTCGCCCCGCCGTCGGCCGGGCTGGCGGTCCCGCCGCCGGTGGGGTCGGTGCCGATCAGCAGGAAGTTCTCGTCGCCGACCTGGCCGGCGGGGTTGATGATCGAGTCCGAGCCGGGGTCGAGGGCGGACACCGGCTGGATGCTGACGTCGACCCACGCCTTGGCCCCCCAGCCCGATGCGCCGACCAGCACGACGATCACCGCGACGGTCGCGGCGGCGACCCGACCGACCCGGAGCCAGGTGGGGGCGCCGGTCGGTTCGGCGTCCTGATTACCGGAATCGTCGGCAAGCCGGCGCTTGCCGGCTCGCAGCGAGTGTCTGGTCGGCGCTCGGGCTTGTTCGACCCGGGCTTGCTCACCTTGGGTTGCTTGGCGTCAGCCGGGGCTGGATCCGCCGGCGCCGCCGCGATGGATCCCAGTCGCGCCATTCCGGCGTGCGCCGCGGTGAGTCGGGTCAGGCTCGCGTCGATCTGGCGCCGTCGCTGCTCAACGTGCTCCTCGCCCGGGGGTCGACCACGGATGCCGTCCGGCCCTCGCTGGTTCGGCGCGCTCCGCGTACTCGGCGTAGGCGGTACGGGAGCCCGGTTCGGCGCTCGCTGCGAAGGCGCGCCGTTCGGGCTCGGTACCGGGGCTCGCTGCGCCGGGGCTCGCTGCGCCGGTCCGTTCGGGCTCGGTGCCGGGATGCCGGCCGAGGTGCCGTTGCGCCCGGCCTGCCCTGCCGGGCGTGCCCTGGTGGCGGACCGGTCGAAGCGCGCCGGCATCGGGGGAAGCGGCTTCGGCCGTGGCGCCTGGTCGGCGGCGCGTCCACCGCCGGTGCCGGCCGCCCGCTCGGTGTCCGCGGCCTTACGCCGCCCGCGCCCCGCGTCGGGGCGCCGACCACGACGCCGATCGGGATCGAGCCCGGCCACCCGGCCTCCCGTCGTCCGGCGACATGCTGGACACAAAAGGGGCGAGCAAGCGGACCACCCTGGCCCGGCCGCACGCCCCCGGAATGAGGGTGAATCGTACGCAGCGAGGCAGTCAGGCCGCGGGCGGGGCCGGTTGCGGGATGGCCCGGCGGGCGGCAGCCGGACCGGCCAATCGGACCAACCCGGCTGCGTCCCGGAACGCGACGGCGTTACGGCCGGAGTCCTTCGCGGCGTAGAGCAGTTGGTCCGAGTCCACGATGAGCTGGGTGACGTCCGGTGGCCGGGCGACGTCGTGGCTGATCCCGATGCTCACGGTGACCCGCAGTTCCTCGGCGACGTCGCCCCAGGGATACCCGTCGACCCGCTGCCTGGCCCGCTCGCCGATGTCGACTGCGGATTCGAGGTCGGAGCCGGGCATGACGAGGGCGAACTCCTCCCCGCCGTATCGCGCCACGAACGCGTCCGCCGGGAGGTCGGCGTCGAGCAGCGACACCACCTGCTGGAGGACCCGGTCGCCGAGGGGATGGCCGTGCCGGTCGTTGACCTGCTTGAAGTGGTCGATGTCCACCAACGCGATCGACAGCCCGGCACGGTGCACATTCGGCTCGTCGAGCAGGGTGGCCAGCCGTTCGTCCAGGTAGCGACGGTTGTAGCTGGCCGTCAGGCAGTCTCGGCGGGCGTGTTCTCGTGCCTCTTCGTGCTCGCGGCGGAGTCGGTCGAGCTCGTCGTGGACCGGGGTCGGCTCCCAGCGGTAGCGGAGCAGCTCGATCGCGGCGCGCAGCCGCACGTAGGCCTGCTCGTGCTGCGAGCGGGCGGCGAGCTGCTCGGCCGCGGCGGCGAGGGCCTCGGCGCGCGCGACGGCGAGGTCGTTGGCCAACGGGTTGGCAGCCATCGATCACCTCCGATGCCCGTGCTGTCGTCGTTGTTATCGCTGATCTTGAGCCGAGCGCACCTGTTGATCATGCAATTCGCCCGACCGTGGTAGTCGGTGGGGAGTCAGCCGCCGGAATCGGCCAGCTCAGCAGCCTGCGGGACGGACATGTCGTCCGGATCATCCAACCACCGTTCGGGGAGCACAACCCGGCCCGGCGACCCCTGCCTGCCGCGCGGGCTGTCGACGTCGAGCGGAAGCGCGGCGGGGTCCAGCCGCCCGACTTGGTCGGCCAGCTCGTCCAGCTCGGTGAGGGTCGTCACCATCGCGAGCCGGCGCCGGAGCGCCGACCCGACCGGGTAACCCCGGAGGTACCACGCGATGTGCTTGCGGAGGTCTCGGACTCCGCGGTCCTCCCCGAGGTGGCGAGCGAGCAGCTGGGCGTGTCGGCGCAGCACGGCGGTGACGGTGCCGAGGGTAGGTAGCGGCGGGAGGGGCGTGGCGTTGAAGGCTGCGTCGAGCTCGGCGAACAGCCACGGACGGCCGAGGCAGCCGCGCCCGACGACGACGCCGTCGGCGCCGGTCTTGGCGGTCAGGGCCAGCGCGTCCGCGGCGGAGAAGATGTCGCCGTTGCCGAGCACGGGCAGCCGAGCGGGCAGCGCGTCCCGCAGCCGGGCGATGGCGTCCCAATCGGCCTGGCCGGAGTACCGCTGCGCCGCGGTCCTGGCATGCAGGGCCACGGCAGCGACGCCCTCCTCGGCGGCCGCACGGCCCGCGTCGAGGTAAGTGTGATGCTCGGTGTCGATACCGATGCGCATCTTCACGGTGACCGGCATGGCTCCGGCTGCGGCGACCGCCGCGTGGACGATGGCGCGGAAGAGCCGCCGCTTGTAGGGCAGTGCGGCCCCGCCGCCGCGACGGGTGACCTTGGGCACCGGGCAGCCGAAGTTCAGGTCGACGTGGTCGGCGAGGTCCTCGCCGGCGATCATCCGCACCGCCTCGCCCACGGTGCCCGGGTCGACGCCGTAGAGCTGCAGCGACCTCGGGTGCTCGTCAGCGCCGAAGGTGATCATCTGCATGGTTCTCTGGTGGCGCTCGACGAGGGCCCGTGAGGTGATCATCTCGCAGACGTAGAGGCCGCCGCCGTGCTCGCGGCAGAGCGTGCGGAACGCGACGTTGGTGATGCCCGCCATCGGTGCGAGCACCACCGGCGGATCGACCGGGTACGGGCCGATCCGCAGCGGCGGGTTCGCGGCGGACACACCGCCATTCTGCCGGGTCAGAAGTCGACGCTGATGCAGCCGACTCGGGCGCCCGCTGTGCCGGCCTTTCCGGGCTCGGTCGCGGTCGGCTGGGCATGGATGATCACCGAGTCCGCCTTGCGGGCATCGAAGACCCAGTCGACCGTCGAGTTCGCGGTGGCCTTGCCTTCGGCGTCGGTGGTGAAGTCGAGCCAGATCTCGTTTCCGGGGTTGGCGAAGGCTGGGTCAACGCTGGGAGTCTTCGGGTCGAGCTGATGCTGGAAGTGCGGCCCCGCGGCGTCGCCTATTGGCCCGCACGGCCGGGCGTGCGCATGCGCGCCGTACGCGCGGTTCGGCAGCAGGCCCGCGACCGTGAGCTGCACGGTCGTCTTGCCGCTCTGCGAACCTGCGGTGACGGTGGCCTGCGCGCCGGCCGGCAGCAAGGTCGGGTCGTAGGTGAGCGCCGTGACGTTCTGCTCCGGGGTCGCGAACGTGGCCGAGACGTTGACCTGCCGCTGCGTGTCGTCGGCCGGGGCACTGGTGCTCGGCGCCTGCTGGCAGGCGGTCAGCGCGCCAAGCGCCGCGAGGAGGATCATCGGGGTCCAGGGGGAGCGCATCGGACAACGATCTCGGGTGGCCGGTTCAGCGGCGGCGCGGGGTCTGCCTCAAACGGGTGACGGTGTGTCGGGGCCGCCCAGGGCCGTACGCTTGCAGCGCGGTGATCCCCGCGCACGCTCAGGTGATCGCAGCTGCACGGGCCTCTAGCTCAATTGGCAGAGCAGCGGACTTTTAATCCGCGGGTTCGGGGTTCGATCCCCCGGGGGCCCACCGCTGACCTGTAGCGACGGCGTCGCCCGGTATGTGATCTTCAACAGCAGCCACTCGCATGTACGGTATTTCGCCCCACGACTGATCCCATGCGCGCCACAGCAACGAACTGGCAGTTGATTGTTGTGGGGCCATGCTGCTGATGGCGCTGACTGCGACGGGTACGGGCCGTCGTCACCTTCGGGCTGTCAGATGGTCTGTTTACCAAGATCAGCTTGAGCTGAGGAGTACACAGATGACCGTGACCGAGGATCGCCAGCAGAGGCACCCGCTGGGTGCTGAGCCGGGCGCCAGTGTCCCTAGCTGTTTCGTCCCACCCGACGGCTGGCGCGCCGGCCTCAGCTTGGGGTTCGTCAGGGGGTGGCCGCATGACGAGGCCGCGACCGAGCTCCTTTTAGCCGTGCCTGCAGGCAGGCGCACATCCTCTCGTTGTACTGCCCATCCCGGACGCGCGCCGCTGCCGCGCCAAACGGTCCACCCACCTGGTCAGGTCAACCGCCGAACCGACGACGTATCCGCCGCAACGAACATGACCGATCCGGCGATAATCCACATCGATGCAGAGGTGGCGCCAGTCATGGTCAGCGCGGTCATGCTGCGCGACCCGGGCGGACCGGAGGTCCTGCGTTCGAATCGGTGCCTGTGGGGACGCCCGCGCCGACGAGGTCCTGCTTCGCCAGACCGCTATCGGCGTGAACTTCCACGACACCTACGTATGCTCGGGCCTCTACCAGACGCTGCCGCTACCAGGGATTCCCGGTGTCGAAGCGGTCGGTGTCGTCGAAGCCATCGGCTCGCGAGTGCGCGATATCTCCGTCGGTAATTGCGTCGGGTACGTCACCCGCAAGTATGGCGCTTACGCGGAAGCACGCGTGATCGCCGCCGACTGGGTGATCCGCTTGCCCGCTGAACTGGACGATCACACGGCCGCGGCGGCACTAACCAAGGGTTTGACGGTGTGGATTCTTCTGAACAAGGTCCGGACCTCCGGCGCGGCGAAACCTGCCTCGTGCATTCGGCAGCGGGCGGGTCGGGCGTCTCCTCTGCCAGTGCGACCAGGTGGCCACGCACCGCCAGCGAATGCAGCGATCCGACAAGGTGTCACGTCCCACCGAGTCGTAAGCGACGTCCACACCACCTCCGTCGGTCAGCTCGCGCACGCGAGCGGCAAAGTCATCCTCGCGCATACAGCACCACGTGCGCACAACCGTTGCGTACGCGATCTCGGCCTTTTGTTGGCTGCCGGCCGTACCGATCACGACCGCGCCGAGATGATTCGCCGAATTACGGCCAGTCCTCGGGACCGATCGAGCCCTTCGCCGTCAGCCGCCTGGCCGAAAATCGAACTCGCTCTCGCGCCCCCTACTGTTCCATTACATCAGTCGCCCGCTGGGCGGGATGAAATGGCGGCGCGTTTGTTCGAGATGCTGCGCACAGCCGTGCTGCGAGTGGAGATCGGCGCCGAGTTCCCGCTGCGCGCAGCAGGGCAGGCGCACCGCGTCCTGGAGTCGCGCTCCGTCAGCGGCTCCATGATCCTCCTTCCGTGACACATAGTCTCGACCGCCCGACCGGACGGCGCGTTGATCCACCAGCGCCCGCGACGCTTCCGAACGATCCCGCCCTCCGAACCGGCCTCCGTTCCTTGTCCGCACTCCCCGGTGCACCCGATCGCAGGCGCTGATCAGCTATACATCACGTACCGTTGTGCCTGTTCAGTGAGGCACCTCACCCCTATGTGTATGTTCATCTCTTCCATCTGTATGTACACAGCGCTACACTCCTCGCATGGCCAAGACACCCGCCCGCTCCGTGCGCTTTCCAGATGATCTCTGGAACGAGCTGCAGACCCACGCCCGCGAGTTGCGCGTGGACAGCAGCACGGTGCTGCGCGCGTTGGCGCGGCTGTGGATCGCCCTCGCGAAGGGCGACCCGGAACTCGCCGCGCGACTGGTCCGCGATGAGCCGGCCTACATGGCGCGGCTTCGAGAGGCGCTGATGGACGAGATGATCAAACCCCGGCAGCGCTAATCCGAGGCCGCGCCCAGTCACCGCTCCACCAAGGCCCGGGCGCCGGCACTCCGCCAACCCGACTACGCAGTGGTCCTGAACCACACGTAGGACAACCGTCTCGCACCCGCCTCGGGGACGAGTGCCGCTGCTTGACGCGCATCCCGCGCTCGGCGTGCCTGTCACCCCGGCCGGCGAAATCGCGCTGCCCTGCCCATCCACCACCCACCCCTCGCCGGCAACAGGTCCAGCCGGGCAACCCTCCAAGATGAAAGATCGACATGTCCGATCCAACAACCACCGTCCCGCCCACCATGGGCCCCGACAGCCGCCCACCGTCAGGACTTGGGTGGTGCGCCCTGGGTGACGGCCGGAACCCCCGATCCGCTACCCGGTGGGGGCTGCACGGCCCTCATTGTGGTGCGAGTTCCTTCGAACCTGTGTGAGGGACGCCGTGAATCCGACAAATTTCCTACCGACCGCACCTGGCCATCCTCAAGTCCCGATCTTTGTGGATGAGAGCGGCCGTAAGCAGCGCATCATCAGGCGCCTGGGTTACGTGGGCGCGGTCTTCTTTGCGGCATTCCTCGGGGTCGTGGGCGTCGGCCTGAGCAGTGACAACGTCAAGCCCGGAAGCTTTCCGGTCCCGGCACCGGGTCCGCTGCTCATTCCCGCGGTTACGGGCCCTGCGGTCAGAGCCGCCGTCGACTCGGTCGACGTCCATGCACAGGCAGCTGGTACGCGCCGCCTCCTGCAGTCGAACGAGGTGCCGGACAGGCCTGGTCCCGAGGCGGGTCCCGTGCCTGCTCCGGTGCCGGTGCCGAGTCCGGTGCGTCGGTGCCGGTGCCGAGTCCGGTGCCAGGTCCGGTGCCGGTGCCGGTGCCGAGTCCGGTGCCAGGTCCGGTGCCAGGTCCGGTGCCTGCTCCGGTGCCTGCTCCGGTGCCTGCTCCGGTGCCCGTGCCGGGTCCTGAGCCTGCTCCGGTGCCCGTGCCGGGTCCTGAGCCTGCTCCGGTGCCCGTGCCGGGTCCTGAGCCTGCTCCGGTGCCCGTGCCTTGTCCTGAGCCTGCTCCGGTGCCCGTGCCTTGTCCCGAGCCTGACCCCATCCTCCCGCTGTAGTGAGGACAGTCCGATGACAACTTCGATCCGCGTGGACCAAGGGGGGCGGCGTCGGTCTGGTCGGGCGTGGCTGTTCGGCGCGATGGCCCTGGCCGTGTTCTGCTGCGTGCTCCTAACCAATGGCTATGTGTCCGCGGATTTTGGTGTCGACGCGCTGGGCGAGACCTCGTCGGGACGGCAGGACCGCGTGCCGTCCACAGTCGTCGAGGGCGGTCCGATCATCGATACGAGGTCACAGCCGGTGCGTAGCTACGCCATGAAGGCCAAAAGCATTGCGCTCACGTTCGACGATGGCCCGGACCCGATCTGGACCCCAAAGATCCTCGAGGTCCTGCGTCGGCACGAGGTGCCGGCGACGTTCTTCATCGTCGGCTCGGTCGCCAGCCAGCACCCCGACCTGCTTCGGGAGATGCGTGCGACCGGCTCCGAGATCGGCTTGCACACCTTCACCCATTCCGACCTCCTCGCGCAGGATCCGGAGCGGCAAGTGCGGGAGATGTCCGAGACGCAGCTCGCCCTGGCCGGCGCGACCGGCGAGACGAGCAACCTCATTCGTCCGCCGTACTCCTCGGTGCCCGGGGCGATCCATAACGAGCACTACGCCGTCCTGCAGCGCCTGGGCGCCAATGGCTACATGACCGCACTGAACGACCTGGACAGCAAGGACTGGACACGTGGCGGTGTTGACTCGATCGTGAAGGCGTCTACGCCAGAGGGCGGCAAAGGCGCCATCGTGCTGATGCACGATGCCGGCGGCGACCGGTCACAGACCGTTCAGGCACTGGAGAGCCTGATCCCCGCGCTCAAGGCCGAGGGCTACACGTTCACCACGGTCACCTCCGGCGCGGGGCTTCCCCCAGCGAACATGAAGGCCGACCAACGCGATGCCGCCACGGGCAAGGCTGTCGTGATGGCCGTGGGTTTGTCCACCGTGATCATGGACGTCCTGAAGTGGCTGTTGATCGTGGCCGGTGGGCTGGTGCTCCTGCGGCTGCTGCTCATGGTGATCGTCGCGACCTACCACGGCTGGCGTCGCAAGCCCAAGCGCTGGTCCTGGGGGCCGCCGGTGACCGAGCCGGTCTCGGTGATCGTGCCTGCCTACAACGAGAAGGAATGCATCGCGGCGACCCTGCGCTCGCTGATGGCCAGCGATCACCCGATCGAGATCATCGTCGTGGACGACGGCTCGACCGACGAGACGGCCGCGATCGTCACCTCCCTGCGGCTGCCCGGCGTGCGGCTGGTGCGCCAGGCCAACGCCGGCAAGCCCGCCGCGCTGAACAACGGCATCCGGCACGCGCGCTACAACCTGATCGTCATGATGGACGGCGACACCGTCTTCGAGCCGTCGACGGTCCGCGCATCTGGTGCAGCCGTTCGCCCGTCCCGAGGTCGGTGCGGTGTCCGGCAACGCCAAGGTCGCCAACCGCAGCAAGCTGATCGGGCGCTGGCAGCACATCGAGTACGTCATCGGCTTCAACATCGACCGCCGGGTCACCGACCTGCTGCGCTGCATCACCACGATCCCGGGCGCGGTCGGCGCGTTCCGCCGCTCCGCGCTGACCCAGGTCGGCGGCGTCAGCGAGGACACCCTCGCCGAGGACACCGACCTCACCATGGCGATCTGCGCCGCCGGCTGGCGGGTGGTGTACGAGGAGAACGCGCGGGCCTGGACCGAGGCGCCGGTGTCGTTCCGCCAGCTGTGGCGGCAGCGCTACCGCTGGAGCTACGGCACCATGCAGTCGATGTGGAAGCACCGCCGGGCGATCTTCGCCAGCGGAGCGGCCGGTCGGATGGGCCGGGTCGGCCTGGCGAACCTGGCGCTGTTCCAGGTGCTGCTGCCGCTGCCTCGCGCCGCTGATCGACATCTTCCTGATCTACGGGCTGCTCGTGCTGGACCCGGTGACGACCCTGATCCTGTGGGCGCGGTGCTGGTGCTGCAGATGCTGGTCGCGCTGCTCGCCTTCGCCATGGAGCGCGACAAGCCGTGGCCGGTGCTGTGGATGCCGCTCCAGCAGCTCGCCTACCGGCAGATGATGTACGCCGTGCTGATCAAGTCGATCGGCACCGCGCTGGCCGGGGTCCGGCTGCGCTGGCAGAAGCTCAAGCGAGTCGGCGAGTTCGGCGCCCTGTCGACACCGCCCGCGCTGCCCGACCTGCCGCCGATGCCGACCGCCGTGGGCCCGGTGACGGCTCCGGCCCCGATCCCCGCCGGTTTCGGTCCGGCCCCTGTGCCCGCACCGAACGCGTCATCGCAGGTACCCGCGCCGATCTGGCACCCGCCGACTTCCATCCCGCAGCAGCCAGCAGTCCAGCCTCAAGCGAGCTGGTCACCGGACATGCCGCAGCCGGCGATTCCGAGCGGGCCCGCCTACGCGCCGCAAAGCGACGAACCTGGCATGCCCGGCCCGGCGCTGCGCCGGCAGCGCGCTCTGGATTCGATGACCACGATTTGGCCTGGACCACCGCCCGTAACCACGCCGCCGCCTTGGCCGGTCGTGTCACACGGCGCCGTGGGCTGCACCGATGCAGATCCACACCAATGCCGCTGGGTGGGTGCGTATGACGCCGCCACACCCCTAGCGTCCAGATAGGACGCAGAGCCATGACCGCCCCGCTGCCGCCGCAACGGCACCCAGCCCGCTGCCCTGGTCCAATACCGGCACCGCCATGGCATGGTTTCCAGCCAGCAGCCGCGACGGCTCCCGCTTCGCCTGGCCGCTACCCGCCTTCCGGTCATCATCAACCGTTTTGGGGTGTCTCCACGGCGCAGCACGCCGCTTCAAGTCGTCGCGGCGCAGACCCAGACAGTCCCGTGTCGACCGGTACCGTCATGCGGACGAAGCGACGCAAGCCACTACTGATCGTAAGCTGCGCCCTGCTCGTGGCAATCGCGACGATTGCGATGCTGCTCGTCTGGATCCGGTCGGGTGACGCTCCCGCGGGACCCGAGGCTCAGCGGCGCATTGCCGATCAGATCGTGAGCGTCTTCGAGAACAACGACCCCACGATCCACTACGACGACATCGAGAATCTCGGCGACGGTCGGGGTTACACCGCGGGCCGGGCCGGATTCTGCACTGGGTGCGGCGACCTGAAACAGCTCGTCGAGCGCTACACCCAACAGGTGCCGCACAACCCGATGGCGCCGTTCCTGCCCGAGCTTGCCCGGCTCGCCCAGCAGCGCAGCCCCGACGTATCCAGATTGGCCGGAATCGAGGAAGCCTGGCGGCAGACCGCCGGTGACCCGCAATTCCGCAATCTCCAGGACGCCCTCGTCGACGAGCTCTACTATCGACCGGCCGCCGCTCTCGCTCAGAACACTGGCGTGCAGACACCGCTCGGCATCGCAATCGTGTACGACACCGCGATACAGCACGGGACGGGCACCGATCCCGACGGCCTTCCAGCCCTCGTCGCGGCGGCCACGACCCTCGCCGGGGGCACTCCAGCGTCCGGAGTGCAGGAGACGGAATGGCTACGCAGCTTCCTCAGCGTTCGCCAGGAAGTCCTGGAGCAACCCGGCAACCCAGATACCACCCAGGTGTGGCGGGCATCCGTGGGCCGAGTGCACACCCTCCGCGACCTACTCGACGAGGGGAACGCGAACCTCCAGCCGCCAGTCACCATCAACCCGTACGGGACGGCCCACACCCTGTCCTGATCACAACAATCCCAATATGCCCATCCGCACCCTCGGCACCTCTTTCCACGAGCAGCCGACCACAGGCGATTGAGGCGTGATCACGGAAGGATGCGGATTTCATGCGGACCGGGTCGGCGCACTACGTATTTCCTGGTATGAGGGGTGTGCCGTCGTACGCAGAGAACGGGTTCTAGCTGCCGACGATCGAGGAGCTCGGCTGGGTGACACTCCCGTCAGTATCGCGTCGGCGGTCGCGGCCACGAGGGTCCACGGAGACAGCGGCTGGTTTCGCCGGGTGGGCATTGAGCCGGTCGAGCCGGCGCACCAGCTCGGTGAGCTTGGTGAGGGTTGGTACGGCACGCGTTGAGCACCTGCAACTCGAACCTGGCCCGCTCGATCTTGATCGTCAGGGCTTACAGCTCGCGGACCCCACCAGGCAGCTTGTGTCCGTCGCTGCGGCGTCCTAGATCGTGAACACGCACCAGCGGGCGGCCGTCGGCCACGGCCGAGCGGACGATCTGCCGCAGGTGCGGGTTCGAGAGTCCTCGGCGCCACTACACCATGACTGTTCGGGTCATCGATCTTCCTGGCCGTGCTCTGGTCTGGTCTCGTTCGCAATCAACCTGGCGGTTGTCGTCAGGGCATCCGACCGGATCCTGTCCGCCCCACCGAAGATCATTCATGGGATCATTCGTGGTGCGAAATCCTGGCTAGCCATGCAATGGAGGCCGACTGGTGAAGGCGACACCGAACTGTTGTCGCTGGTAGAAGCCAGATTGGGCGGAAACCCGCCTCCTTTTAATCCGCGGGTTCGGGGTTCGATCCCCCGGGGGCCCACCTCTGATGTGCAGAAACGGCGTCGCCTAGTCGGTGATCTTCAACATCGGCCACTCGCATGTACTGCACTTCGCACCACGAGTGATCCCATGCGGTGCGACGGCACGGACTGTCGTTATGGTTGTGGACCATGCTGCTGATTTGCGCTGGCAGTGTCTTGTACACACGCGGTCGGCACCCTCTGCCGGCGGTGAATGCCCCAGTCCGCTGAGCGATACGGACCGGGGTCCTCTGGTTGGTAACGGCGACCAGGGGCTTGGCGGTTCGGTGTGGGCAGCGGATCGTGGTCGAGTTCAAAGCCGGTCAGCGCATCGATTGTCGTGTCGTCAACCTCCTCAATGGCGGCGGAGGCCAGGTCGTGCGGGAAGCCGCGCTGACAGTGCCATATCCGGCCCATCACCCCGATGAGGTAGCGCACCGGGAGGCACCGTCGTAGTTCCATTTGGCGCTCGACGGGGCGATCACGAGGTCAGCCCAGCGGTCCGCGACGCCCAGCTAGCTGAGATCGACATGACCGGACCACTACCGTCGTCGCGGATAAGGGTGTTGGGCACGCAGGCGTCACCGTGGCACACCACGAGCCGGTCGATTGGCGGGCAGCTGCTCAGTTGGTCCAACCCCTCCGATCCGTTGGATCGAAGCACTTTTCCATCGGCCGAATCGTCGTCCGGCATTTGAAGCGGGGGCATCGATTGACATTAGGATCATTGAAGATCATTCGATCAGGCGAAGCTGATCAAACGACGCTCAAGCGATCATGCGTCTACGCACCCCTCGACAACTCGCGCCGATCATGGTCTGGGTCGCTCCGGCCGTGTGCAAAACGGGAACGGCTTTAGAGATGTGCGATCGTTCAGTCCGGCGGTGGGACACTGCTGGCCGTCGGTCGATCTTGGCGAGGGAGGGAGGCGTGGCCCGGGGTGGGCGACGCGGCCGGGCCGAGAGGAGATTGGCCCACTAGTCCGCAAGCCAACCGTCACTGAGATCGTCAAATTCGTACACGGAGGCACTGATCATGGCGGAAACCAAATTGTCCGTTGGCGATGTCGAGGTGTTGGCACTCACCGACAACGTCGCCGATTTCCCCATGCCTTTGAGTCAGCTCTTTCCCACCGTCCCGGCGGACGCCTGGGCACCGTTCCGACAGCGCTACCCAGAGCTATTCAGTGGCCCGGATACCTGGCGCAACCATTACGGGTGTTATCTCCTGCGCTCGCAGGGACGTACCATCCTCGTTGATACCGGCCTCGGTAGCAAGAACACCAACCCCGGCGCGGTCCACAAGTTTGCAGGGGACACCGATGGACGGCTGATGGCAGAACTGCACGCCGCCGGTGTCCGTCCCGAGGAGGTGGACACCGTCTTCTTCACGCATTTGCATCCCGACCATGTCGGCTGGAACCTGAGTCAGGGAGGGGCCAACCCACGCCCTACGTTCCCCGGCGCCCGCTATGTCGTGCCCCAGACCGACTGGGAGACCTTCAAGCAGCCCGAGGTCCAAGCCGAGACGTCCTTCCCCTTTTGGGAGGAAACGCTAGCGCCGCTTGAGACACTCGGTGTCCTTGATCTTCTCCCAGGTGAAGTTGCGTTGACGAGCGAAATTACGGCCATCCCGAGCCCAGGCCATACGCCCGGCCATATGAGTCTGGCCATCGTGTCTGGAGGGCAGCGGGCGCTGATCATGGGTGACGTGGCCTGCCATCCGGCCCAGATCACGGAGACTGACTGGTCCATGAAGCTTGACATGGATCAGGAACTGGCCGCCAAAGTCAGGAAGCAAGTGCTCGACCGGGTCGAGGCGGAACACACGACTCTGGTCGCCTGCCATTTCCCTGAGCCTGGTTTCGGGCACTTCGTGCGCGTGGAGGGGCGTCGCTACTGGCAGAGCCGATAGAAGCAGGCACAGCAACCGGCGCCAGTGCCAGTGTCCACGCCGAACAACCGCCTGCTGCCCGGTGCGTTCCGGCGTCCGCTTCGCCGCACTTGCTGGGGGCGCATCGTTAGTTGCCCATGAAACATCGCTTCACCCTCATGAGAGCGTAAAGTCTGAGGCTCGTACTAATAGAAGGAGAACATTCGGTGCTATCGGAGGAGATTATTGGTGTTTGGGAGCTGCAAAACTGGGAGACCGTGGTCGACGACAAGGTTATCGGCTATCCGCTCGGAGAAAAGGCGTCTGGTTTCCTGGTCTACCACCCTGGTGGCTTTATGGCCGTCAACATTTCCGCACCCAATCGTGTTCGCATCCCGACGAATGATCCCTTCGAAGGAGACCCGAAACTCCTGGCGTTAGACGCCAAAGGATTTCTCTCCTATTGTGGTCCATTCTCGATTGTGTCGGACAACGAAGTGATCCACCACCTGAAGCTCTGTTCCTTCGAGAACTGGGTCGGCACCGATCAGCAGCGTAATGCTCAACTCAATGGAAACATGCTAACTCTTTCCACAGCGCCTCGTGTATTACTTGGCAAGCAAGGAATTGGCCGTCTGACCTGGAAGCTTGTGACGACCTTTAAATAGACTATCGCCCGAGGTCTTGTTCCATCGCATGGCGAGGAATTCTACCGGAAGCCCCCAGTGCAGATGAACGCGTTGTAGGTGAGCGTCGCCCGCTCAGACCCGCAAAGCGCGCTCATGACCGACATGTAGCGGCTCCACCGGGCTGGAGCCGAGCAAGCCGTGGAGCCGCGGCGCTGACGGCCCGGTACCACCCGAACAGTGGTGGTGGGTGGCGATCTCGAGATGGAGCGTGCGGTATGCCCGAACCTACGCGCCCGTACATCGTCGACCTGATCGAGAGCCTGCAGCGGATGGGCGACCGGGTGGTCGTGCGGCGCGACCGTGTCGACACCACGGCCGCGAATCTGCTCGGCGCGGTCCACCGGTACGCGCGCGCGCTCGACGAGCGTGGGATCGGGCGGGGCGACCTGGTGGCGGTATACGCGCCGAGCGGAACGGCGCCACCTCGGCCGACCGCCCAGGGCACTCGGTCTACACGCAGCGACCGATCCCGCCAAGGCACTGGCACCATTGATCTTCAACGTGGCACAGGTCGTGGCACGAAATGAGGTCCCACCGATGGACGGGCTGAGCACCATGTCCTGTTCGACGTGCACGGATTGTCTCGGGTTCGCATCGTGTACCCGATGGGCGACGCACTTGTAATGCGGGCTCTCTACCCATTGCCAGCCAAGCCTGGGAAACAGCCAACACACTGCGCGCCCACGACAGGCCGCAACTCTTCCACAGCCCGTACCGCGCTCGCCTGCGCGGTACTCGGTCCCGATCAGCCCGACGCGCGGCCCGCACCCTTGCGGGTTGTCCAGCTCAATTCCGCTCAGCCGGACGGGGCGGCCAGTGATCGTGATCTGGTGTCGGGGTGCGGCGATTGTTAGGGGGTGGGGTCGGGTGGTTCGACGAGGCGGTTTTGGTAGGCCAGGGCGACCAGCTGTGCGCGGTCGCGGGCGCCGAGTTTGGCCATGGCGCGGCTGACGTGGGTTTTGGCGGTGGCGTGGCTGATGGTGAGGGCGGTGGCGATCTCGGTGTTGCTCAGGCCGTGGGCGACGAGTCCGACGATCTGCTTCTCGCGGATTGTGAGCTGGGCGAGGGCCTGGGTGTCGAGTCGTGGGGTTCTAGTCCGGGCGGTGAGCTGAGCGATCAACCTGCGGGTCAGCCCCGGAGACAGCAGGGCTTCACCGCCGGCGACAACACGGATGCCGTGCAGCAGTTGACGGGGTTCGGTGTTCTTGATCAGGAAGCCGGCGGCGCCCGCGCCGAGTGCCTCGATGACGTATTCGTCGTGGTCGAAGGTGGTGAGGATGAGCACGTGGACGTCGGCGAGGTCGGGGTCGGCGGCGATCTGGTGGGTGGCGCGCAGCCCGTCGACGCCGGGCATTCTGATGTCCATAAGCACGACGTGAGGCTGGGTTTGCCGGGTCAGGTCCACCGCGGTGGCTCCGTCGCTGGCTTCGCCGACCACGATCATTCCGGGCTCGGTGTCGATGAGTACTCGGAAGCCGGCTCTCACGAGGGCTTCGTCGTCGGCGATGAGCACGCGGATCGGTTCAGTCACCGTTCGGCGTCCTGGTGTCGTCGCCGGTAGCGCATGCCAACATCCATACCGACATCATTGCGATCTCGGGATGGGCAGCTCGGCGCAAACCTCAAAGCCGCCCTCCGGGTGTGGGGCTGCGGTGAGCTGTCCGGACAACGCGTGGGCACGCTCGCGCATCCCGTCGATGCCATGCCCCTGCACCGCGGTGTGGTGGGTGTCCGCGGCGGTAGTGGGCCCGTCGTCGCGGAGCTGGATGAGCAGCCGCGACGGATCGTGCTTCAGCGCCAGCCGCACGGTGTGGGCCTCGGCGTGGCGGAGCACGTTGGTCAGTGCTTCTTGGATGATCCGGTAGGCCGCCAGATCGACCGGAGCGGGCAGCGGCCGCGGCTCGCCGTCGACGCTCAGCTCGACCCGCAGGCCCGCGGCCTCGGCCGTGTCGAGCAACTCGGTGAGCCGGTCGAGCCCGCCGCGGGGCGCACGCGGTTGCCCGGGGCCCTCCCCGGCCGGGCTGTCGGAGCGCAGGACGCCGAGGATGGTCTTCACGTCGGTGAGGCCGTCGTCGCTGATCTTTTTGATCGTGGTGAGTGCCTCGCGGGCTTGCTCGGGTCGTTGTTCGACGACGTGCAGACCTACTCCGGCCTGCACGCTGATGGTGGCCAAGGTGTGCCCGAAGACGTCGTGCAGCTCGCGCGCGATCCGCAGCCGTTCCTCGACCGCGAGCCGGCGCGCCCGCTCCTCGCGGGTCTGGGTTTCCCGAGCAAGCCGGGCACGGGTGGCCGCGAGCAACGCCCGGTAGTAGCCCGCGGCCGCGCCCGCGCTGCCCGCGGTGGCCGCCAACAGCACCATGGTGGGCACCACCCCGACGGTCTCGGTGTCGCCGAGCACCACCCGGATCGCGATGATCTGGATCAGCGCCGTGAGCACGGCGCCCGCGAGACCCCACCGCCAGCCCCGGTACGCAGCCAGGGTGTAACAGCCGATCAGCGGGGCAAGCGTGATCAGCAGACCCGGATAGGAGCCCAGGAACCACACGAGGGGGACCGCGTTGAGCAAGACCAGCGCCGCGATGGGGTAGCGGCGGCGGACCGCGATCGCGGCGGCGACCGTCGCGGCCAGCACGACCGCTCCGGCGTCCAGCGGGCGCGGGTTCGCAACCGCCGCGGGGCCGACGCCGACGAAGGCAGCGGCGAGGAGCGCGATCGCCACGCACGCGCCGAGACTCGCGTCGGCCACAACCGGCGAGTGCGCACCACGGCGCACTGCCTCACGCATGGTGCTGACCATTCTCCCGCCCTCGCTCCGGGAACCCGCCGCCCGGCCCCATGGTGCGTGCGCCACCGGCGGTGCGCATCCACCGGGAGCAGTGTCTCGCCGCTACAGCACCGGTTGAGGGCGAATACCACCGGCGGCTGACCGTACGTCCAGGGCATCAGCCGGGAAACACCACCCTCGTCCGATGCGCCGGCCCCGTCTCGGCAAGCACGATCGCTCTCACTCGCGTGTCGATAGGACAGGGGCTGATCTTCAAGTGCCGGCACAACGCGCCCCCGACACACCGCAAGGGGAGCGACCACGGTCGGCCACTGATCTGGTGGCCAGGCCGACGCGATGGGCACTGCATGCGGCGATCACCGTGCACGGCTACCCAGTGACGCCACAACTCACCCGGTCCAGACCCCCAACCCATCGCGCCGCAACACCACAACCTCGCCTCCGAAGGGATCCTCGATGTCCGTCCGTCACCTGATCGCCGCCGCCGCAGCCGCCCTGCTCGGAGTTTTCGGGCTTGCCACACCGGCAGCCGCGAACGTCTTGGTCCAGCCGACCGCCGCCAATGCTTACACCTTGACCGCTGGGCGTCTTTGGTCCCTTGTGGCCGCGTTTCTAGGGCTGGCCGGCGTTGTGATCGGCGGGCTGGCTCTGGCCCGCGCCGCCGGTCGTATCGGCCCCGCCGCCCGGAAAAGACATGCCATCGTGGCCCTAGTGGCGGGGCTGAGCGGCGCGGTCATCGGCGGGCTGGTTGTGGCCGCCGCCGATGGTGGTCCCGGCACCGGCTACGGAATAGTCGGGGGCTTCGCGGCCCTGGTGATCGGGCTGATCGCCATGGTCCTCGGCGGGCTAGCTCTGGCTCGCTCCCGCCGCACCGTTTGACCGGCTGACCGCAGCGAGTACGAGCGCACCCGACTGATCGGCCGGCTGAGCGAGCAGCGACCCACCGCCATGGTCGGCGACGGCGTGCACGGGGTGAATCCAGCTGCTTGGGCCGGTGTCGCCGCACAGTAGGTGAAACGGCCTGACCACGGATGACGCCGGCCGGCGACGACCTCGCGCGGGCTCGTCCCCGCACCCGCGGCGTTAACCTGCCGCTTGCCAAGCCCGACGTACGTTGGAAATCATGCGACGTCGGAAGCTCCCCGCCGCGCTCGCGGCGCTCGCGGCCCTGTTGGTGCTGGCGGGCTGTACACAGATGCCGTCGAGCGTTCCGGTGGTCCTACCGTCTGGGTCGCCTTTCACGCAGACGCAGCTGTCGACTATGCGGTATCTCTATGTGGGCCCGCAGGGGGACGACAGCTACCCGGGCACCCGGGACGCACCGTTCAAGACGATCTCGAAGGCGGCTGCGGAGGCGACACCAGGAACAACAGTGCGGGTCGCCCCCGGCACCTATCCGGAGTCGATCGAATCCAGCGTTGACGGCGAGGAGGACGCACGGATCGCGTTCGTCGCGGAGACCAAGTGGGCGGCGAAGATCGTCGGTGACGGCGAGGGCGAGGCCGCGTGGGACAACAGCGGCGACTTCGTCGACATCGTCGGATTCGACATCACTGGGAAGAACCCGGACAACATAATCGAACGCGGATCCAACGTACTCATCGCAGAGAACTACCTGCACGAGTCTTCCCGTGGGGCGTGCCTCTTTACCTATAGTGAGAACTACTCATTGCAAAACGTCGACATCATCGGGAACGTGGTCCACAGCTGCGGCGGCGACAATGAGTTAAACCACGGCATTTACCCAGGTCACACGGGGGGAACGATCAGCAACAACATCTCCTACGGGAACCCGGGATACGGTATTCACTGCTGGCACAACTGCAACGAGCTGACGATATCCAACAACCTGGTGTTCGATAACGGCGCCGGAGGTATACTTCTCGGTCAGGGCGACGCCCCCAACGACGGCGAGGTCGACGCCGACAACTTCGTGGTGTCGAACAACATCGTCGTCTTCAACGACGGCAAAGGCATAACAGAATATGGGGCGACCGGCGACAACAACAAATTCTTGAACAACAACGTGTTCGAGAACAACGGTCAGGGGATCGCGCTACAGACCGGAACCGAAGAGGGGACAATCTCGGAGGATCCGAAGTTCGTCAACTTCCAGCCCGACGGGTCCGGCGATTACCGGCTCGATCCGTCCAGCCCGAACGTGAACGCGGGCACGGCTGACGGAGCGCCGGCGGTCGACATCACCGGCACGCGCCGCCCGCGCGGGAGTGGTCCCGACATCGGGGTGTACGAGCTTCAGATGGACGACTGACAGTGCATTACCGCCGGCGGCCGGCGGATCCGGCCGTCGAGGGCTCGCCGTTGGCCTGCGGCGTCTCCAGGCGGTAGCCGTGCCCGCGGACGGTCACGATTCGCGGGAGGGTGACCTCGGCATCCAGCGTCGCGAGTCGCCGCCGCAGCGCGGCGATGTGCACGTCGAGGGTCTTGGTTGGCCCGAACCAGTGTTCGTCCCAGACGTCCGACATGAGGGTCTCCCTGGGTATCGCCACGTCCGGCTCGGCGACTAGGCGGGCCAGCAGGTCGAACTCCTTCGCGCGCAGTGCCAGGTCCCGCCCGGCGACCGTGACGCGCCGTGCGGCGGCGTCGATCTCCAGGTCGCCGATGGCCTCGACCGGTCGGACAGCCGTCGCCGGACTGCCCCGCCGGAGGTGAGCCCGGACTCGCGCGACGAGTTCGGACAACCGCACCGGCTTCGTCAGATAGTCATCCGCCCCAGCTTCCAAACCCAGGACGACATCGACTTCGGCGCTACGGGCGGTGAGCATCACGACGACCGCGCCCGGCAACCGGGCTCGGAGCTTCCGGCACACCGCGATGCCATCCAGGTCGGGCAGGCCGAGATCCAGCAGGACGAGATCGAAGTCACCGTCTGCCGCCTGGTCCAACGCGGCGCGCCCGGTAGGCGCTCGGATGATGTCGTAGCCATGCGCCGTGAGATGGTCTGCCACCAGCCCAGCTATGGTCTCGTCGTCCTCGACGACGAGCAGCCTCGACATGCCGGCCATGCTAACGGTGGCCCGGGAGGCCACCAGGGGCGCCCGACTCGCCTGCGTCAGCGGGTCACCGGATTGAGCCTCGCGACCTCGGCCGCTCCGCGGCCCGGCGCAGTGGCGGACTCGCGAGCCGGCAGCAGCAGCGTGAACACCGGCGGCATGGGCTGGGTGAGAACGAGGCGACCAGCCTCCGCCTCGACCAGTCGCCTCGCGAGCGCGAGTCCGATGCCGTGACTCGGCGAGCTCGCCTCGACTCGCCGGGCGAACAACTCGTCATCGGGGCGTGCGATGCCAGGCCCCTGGTCGGAGACGTCGATCGCGAGCGCCGTTCCGGCGTCCCGCACGTTCAACTGGACCGCTCCCGCACCATGGATGGTCGCGTTGTCCAGCAGAACGATCAGCGCGTGGCGGATCGCCGCGATGGATGCGTGCACCATCGGAAGATCGTGATCGACGACCGCTGCGAACGTCCGGCCGCAGGCGGCAAGCCGCGGCCGCCACTCCTGCTCGAGCTCGGACACCAGCCGGCCCAGGTCGAGTTGCTCGTTCGAGGCGCCGTTGTGCCGAGCGAGCGCGAGCAGGTCGTCGATCGTCTGCGCCAAGCGATCTGCGGCCTGCAGGCCGTCGACCACGGCTCGTCGGAGGTCGGCCTCGGGCTTGTCCAACGCCGCCTCTAGTCCCATGCGCCATCCGGTCAGCGGCGTCCGGAGCTGGTGCGATGCATCGGCGGAGAAGGCACGCTCGCGGGAGATGAGGTCGTCAAGGCGGCGCGCGGTCCGGTTCAGCGCAGCGCCAACCGAGTCGATCTCGGGTATCGATACCGGAGGGGTCTGCACGCTGAAGTCGCCGTCACCGAGGCGGTGCGCGTTGCTCGCCAGGTCCTCCAGTGGGCCGGCCAGCCGCCGGGCCAGGTGGCGAGCGACCAGCCAGACCACCGCAAGCGCGAGGCCGGCCGACCCCAACATCGCGAGCCAGGTGGGCACAAGATCGCGGTAGAAGTGCGCCCCCGGGATGGATGCCCTAACTGCACCCTCCACGATGCTGTCGTGTGCCACTGGCACGGCGACCACAAGATCATCTCCGAAATCCCCGGCGCTTGTGGTACCCGTGAGGGCATGCCGGACCGATGGATCGGCCGTGTCCGGTCCGGCGCCGATGAGGCGATGCCCGTCATGGTCGTACAGCCCGAGATCGGTCTCGCCCTTGGCATCTGGGAGCTGCTCGGGCACTGTCCCCCTCGTGACGTCGGGTTGCACCGCAACCGCGGCGAGGTCGGCCACTCGCTCGAGCGCGGCCCGCTCTTGCGCCAGCGCGTGCTGCAGCACGACGACCGCCAGCGGAACACCGAACAGACCGATCGCCAGCGCGGCCGAGAGTACCGCGAGTGTGATGATCCGAGTTCGCACCTCGTTGGCTTCCTTCCTCGCACTCGGCGGGAGGTGACCGGCCGCGCCCTGCCGTGTCGGGGTAACTAACCGTTACCGGGACATGCATGGCGAGGGCAGGCTACGCGCTGCGGCGAAGGTCGTGCCGGCTGCTGCTCGCAGACCTGGCAACCGTGCACCCCGCTCGGGCGTTCGGCTCAGCCCGCTCGACGCTTTCCGTCTTCGCGCGACGAGCCATTTTACCATTGGCTTACCTACGGTTAGCATGCACCTTGCCGGCGCCTTCATACGCTGAAAGCCATGATCCAACCGTGCGAGTCACAGGTGACCGGCCACGTGCTGACTCGCTCCCCGATTCCGCAACAGTCCGAGCGCGATACTGACTTCGACGACGTTGTCACTGACGTCGGCAATTCCCTTGCATCGAACTCGACGGTAATGCGGCCGGAAAACGCTGCGATGGCGGATTTACTCGGGGCCTGGAAGACCGTTCTCAGCTGCCCATTCGGACTGCGTGTCGTGAGCATCGACTATTTGTGGAGGGTACGCCGTCAATTAGGGCCGTGTCCTCCCAGTAAAGAAGAGAATCGTCCGATGGCTTCGCTGGCTGGTGACACACCTGCTGTTCGAGCGGCGGCTGGGTGTTTCAACAGACGGATCGGTGACTCTCCGCGAGCTGGAGCTGGACGACCGGGACCGGATCGACTACGAGCCAAGTGGGTGGTTGGCTCTCAGACGGGCACTGTTGAAGCGAGACGTTACTGAGGAGGACGTGTTCCTCGATTGCGGCTCGGGAAAGGGCGGGTCGTTCTGCAGGCTGCGATGTACCCTTTTCGTCGGGTAATAGGAGTGGAGCTGTCTAAGCAGCTTCACGAAGTCGCTGCCGGAATGTAAGGCGTTGCCAACATCGCCTGGCGTGCAAGGACGTAGTTCATATCAATTCGCCGGCCGGCCAGCATGACGATCACGTAACCGAGCTCAGGATCTTCTTGAGCCCACGCGCAGCCCTCCTGACGTACGGTGGACATCGCTCTGAGAATACATATTGTTCGAGCCTGCGGCGCAGGGTGACGTAGCCTGCGTAGAACCACCATGCACGGGTATTGCACCCCAGGATGATCCGCCAACTCGGAATCACCTTGCTGGCCCACTGCAGTTTATGCTTGTACTCTCCCCGTAGCATATCGACGTGCCCAACGCCACGAGTATGCGCGAGATCAACTCCGGCCTTCACGCGCAGCACGTTCCATTGGTACCGCCTGAGGACCTCCTGACTGACGCCTGAATGGTAGATTCCGACGAAGTCACGACCAACAATCCAGAACAGCGCCATGACAACCGCGTCGCCCCGGCGGAATTCATAAACCTCCCCCAAGCCCCGAGCCATCATTCTGCTCACCGTGGATTTGATGAACGACTCCCACCTGGGCGTGGCGTGCTCCCGCGTCATATTCCGGTCGCGCCAGAGCTCCCGGTGCAATGCGACGAGCCGTTCGGCCGTACGCTCGGCGTCCTCCGGTCTGGCCAGCTCGGTCCGGACCTCATCAACTTCGAGCCGATTGAGCGTGCGACGGATGGTCTTGCGTTGCTCCTTGTTGAGTGCGGCAACAAGCTCCTCCCACGGCTTTGCCTCGACCACCGGGCTACCTTCATGCCGCACCCAGCTTTGCGGGCCCCTCCACCCTCGAAAAATACTCCATCCGACCGAGTCCGGACGCAATTGCTGGAAATCGGCGACATGCCAACCGCCGAGCTGGCGGAGGGCCGCTCGCGCCGCCTCCGAAACCTGGTCCTCCCAGCCCTCTCGTACCAGGATGTCCTGGTAGTCGGTGCTTCTCGTTCCAACGAAGAGTAGCCTGCCGAAGCCCCAACGGCGCTCAAGCATGAGAGGGATCAGTCCTACGAGGAGGCCTCCGTCGTCGCGCAACGTCACGAGACGCAGCTCGTACCCCGCGCCGTAGGACTCCCACCAAGAGTACATCCAGGCCCAGGACTGAAAAGGCGTAACACCCACGGCGGAGCTGTAGAGACCACCCCACTCCTCCTCGAGAAGTAGGAACTCTCGAGCACTCTTGACTACTGCTGTGCGAAGCCCAGGTTCCACGCAGCCCTCATCTTCCAGTCCTCCGCGCAGGGCGGAACACGATGATCGTCCCTCCTGACTCATCTGTCTCACCCTACGACCAGGCAGCCCAGCTCCTTCCGGGCAGCCCGCATGTGACCTTGACCGGCGCCGCGCCGCTGTCGACGAGCGACAGGCCCAACGGACACAGATCGCCGCGAGGTCACCGGGCGACGGTCCCGGCTTTAGTCGAATTGCGGAGCACACCTCTACTTGTCAAGGCCCTCCACGGGCCGCCGCACGGTCCGCCTCTGCCTCCGGCCCGGCGCGGCCGGCGGCCCCAGGCCCGGCCGCGTTCACCGGTCGACGAGATTCAACGCAGTAGGCTCAATGCGCTTGCATCAGGTCCTGACCGGCTCGACAGGATGAGCGGACACGATCAGCCCGTCGGGGTCGTATTCGGCCTTGATCTGTCGAAGGCGCTGATAGGCGGCGCGCGGCAGCAGGGACTCGGCCGTCCTCGGACTGTCCACGACGTTGAGGTAGTCGTAGGCCGCACGCCATGGTGAGAGGGCGTTCGTGACGGCGAGGACGTGCGAGCGCACGTCGGCAGCCACCTCAGGGGTCGGCGTGAACCCGCCGGCCAGCATCAGATACTTGCCGTCCATTTCGGGGAGGGCGCCGCCAACGGGATCGCGACGGCCGAGCAGGTCGGGGATGGACTGCTGCTTGGACATGATCGACAGATAGTAGTAGTGCCGACGTGCGCCCGCCTGGGCGAATTGGCTGCTGTCGCCATCAGCCGTTACGGGACCGCCCGGACGTGCCTCGGCAACCTAGCCTCGGCTGAGTGCTGGTGCGTCCCGGAACGACCCGTGACGTCATGCTGTGCTGGTCGGCGCCATCGGCGTGAGCACAGCGATCTGGAATCCGTCGGTTCCCTCGATGAGCTGGTAGCAGAAGCGTTCGCGCGGCCGTCCACCGTATGACCAGGTGACATCGGCCCAGACCGAGCCTGGCGCCTCGCCCATGATGACGATCTTCCTCTCGATCTCGTCGACACCGTCGTACTGGTCCCACGAGGACTCGAAGAACGCCTCGGTTTGGCGGGCGTCGCTGACCGGAATCGAATTGCCCGGGAACAGAATCAGCGAAGGGACCGCGTACAGCCCCGCGATCGCCGTTGCGTCGCGGGCCAGCAGTGCGGCGGCGTAGCGCTCGAAGAATTGCTCTGCCGTGTCGTCTCGGCCGGTCATGCAACACAGGCTACGAAGCGGGCCCGACAAACCCGGGGGAACACTGAGGCAGCCACCGCGTGATCCTTCGAGTGCTTCAGGTTCTCGAGGTAGCAGACCAGATGTCTACCGCCGGTGCTCATGGTGCTCACGGGTACGGGTCGATTCCTCGGCTGGCCGGCCGCAGCCATCCGCGCGTTGCGGTCGCCCAGCTTCCCGTTGCCCCCGGTGAGCCCGGTCGGGACTCTCGGCGTGCTCGGCCGCCTGCTCGGTCCGCGCGGAGGGCAGCCGGTCGACCGAGGGCCAGCCCGGAGCCGTCCACGACTCCACACCGCCCGCAGCACCGTCCCAGTCCTGCGGGCCTGGCTCGCCGGTGCTCGGCGCGATCAACGGGTCGACCGCCTCGGGCGGCGTCGCCGCGCCGGCTTCGACGTCCCTCGGGACCTGAGCAATCGCGTCCGCCTCCTCAGGTACGACGGGCGCCGCCTGGGGTCCCCGGATGCGCGTAGCCGGTGGGTTGGGCGCCGCAGGCCGCGCAGTGTCAGCTGACGGGCTAGACGGTCCAACCGAGTTCGGCGGTGCCGCCGGCTGGCTCGGTGCCGTTGGTGCGCCCGGGCCATCCGGTGTCGGCGTCGTGTCGGGTGTCTGCTGCGGGGAACGCTGTGCTTGCCCACCGGCGACCACGGCCGCCACGACGACCGAGGCTCCGGCGAGCAGCCCAGCCGCGGCAAGCACTACGCGGCCAACTGGATTGGGCCGCGACGACCTTCCTCCTTCGCGGCGCAACAGATCAGCGACGGGGGTGCTTGTCCCTGGCCCACCACGTCGGTGCGAGCCCATCTTGTGCCCTTCACCCGACCGTGTCCGAACCGGTCAGGTTCCCTCCCACTCTATCCGTCAAACCGTCCCGCGAACCGGATTGCGCCTTTCGGCGTTTGCTACGCCGCGCGGATAGGGCCGCTCGGGGGAATGCTCTCAGCTCTGATCGGGTCCGACGGTCATGCAACCAGGCAGGGCCGCGGTCGCTGTAACCATCGGCACAACTCCAGGAGAACCACGAACTGTGTTGGCGACTAAAGGTGGACCGCGCATCGTGGGTGACGTTTACCTGTCAAACCCGGAGCCGGTGATCGGGTCGAACCGACGGGCTACGTCCCCGGATGGTGTAAATCCCTTCGCGGTAAGCATCTGCTGCATCGTCCCGTCATTGGCTCTCGGGGTGCTGGGGCTTGCTGTGGCGGTGCGGTCGGCAGTAGGGGTGGCTTCGGAGAGCACCTGCGCAAACGCTTCGGCGCCGGTGGATCGGTACCGGTGTGCGAGCCTCGGGACCGCCTGACGCGTGCAAGCGACCGGTCGCCGACTCGCCATTACGCAGTTCGCACCCGCATTTGGCCTGGCCAGCTGCGGTGCAGCCCGGCATCCAGTCAGGTCAGCGGCCCGCTATCGACGAGCGCCAGCGGACACGAACCGCTACTCGCCAGTCCCAGAGAGTCACAGTGTTGCCCCGATTGACCCAGACCGATACCACCGTTCGGCCCTGCCGCTCCCCGAGTGCTTTCACGAAGAAACTATTTCCTCCCCCAGAATTGCAATTCTGAAATTTGCTTTGAACCTGTCGTCTCGGGCATTTTTCGCTCTGTTCGCGGCATTCCTGGAAGTGGCGCTACTCGGATCGCGTTTGTAGCTTTCCGTTCAGCACGTTCGCCTCTCAATTGGGCTGCCAAGTGGATCCGCCGCGGTCTTGTCCTTCTCTATTTCCGGCCTGGGCGTGAGGCCCCAGACCGGGGACGCGCGCAACTGCGCGAGGCAATGCGAAAGGTGTTCTGGCCGTGCCGACCAAACCTCGAAGACCTAACCGTGGACCCGCCGTTCTCGCGGCGCTGGCCAGCGCCGCCGTGGTGCTCGGGCCGGCCATTTGGACGCTTCCACCGCCGCCGTCCGCCGCCCGGTCCGTTCACCCGGCAGTCACCGACCCGCCGGCTGCTGCTGCGGCCGTCACGACGCAGCCCGGCGCCCCACCGACGGCGCCGCCAACCACCCAGCCGTCGGCCGCGCCGCCTGCCAGCGCGCCGCCTGCCAGCGCGCCGCCTGCCACCGCGCGGTCTGCCGCCCCGCCAAGCACATCGCAGCCGACGACGCCACGGCCGCCCGCCACGAAACCGACCTGCGCTGCCAACAGCGCCGGCTTCGGCCCGGTCAAAGCCGGGGTGGCGAAGGCCGGACACGAGCTGCGCTGCAGGTTCAAGGTCGGGCGGGTGTCCGGCGTGGCCGGCCGATCGGGGACATCCGACCACCCCAGCGGCCGTGCTCTCGACTTCATGGTCGACCGGGCCACCGGCGACGCACTCGCCCAGTACGTCCTGCAGAACAAGGGCCGGCTCGGGGTCAGCTACGTAATCTGGCGGAAGCGGATCAACTACGGCAGCGGCTGGGAGTCGATGCCGAATCGCGGGGACGCGACCGCCAACCACATGGACCACGTCCACGTGTCATTCCTGCGATGACCGGTCAGCCCCGGCAAGCGCGTCGCGGCGCCGGCGTGCAGGATCGGCGGGCGCTGCGGCGCTCGGCCGTGCCCGTGCACGCCGTTTCGCTAGGTGAC
Organism: uncultured Actinomycetota bacterium; assembly: GCA_963776255.1. Taxonomy (GTDB): domain Bacteria; phylum Actinomycetota; class Actinomycetes; order Mycobacteriales; family Pseudonocardiaceae; genus Pseudonocardia. The sequence continues at coordinate 189,672 of CAVZMB010000011.1, forward strand.
GATCGCTTCCACAACCACGTTGTCGGTGTAGCTGCGTGCCATGCGGTCGAACCGACCTCCGCACGTCACGACCCGTAGCTGAGGCACCGGCGTTGCGCCGTACACGGCCGCTGTCGGAATCTGACTCTTTGGATACTGGCGCACGGCGGTGACAGCGAACCTGATCGTTCGGCCGTCCGAGCGGGTGATCATGATCTGGTCCGACGGCCGCAGCCGGCCCAGGTTGAAGAACACCCCAGGACCGTTGCGCGAGTCGACGTGCCCTCCGACGACCGCAGGTCCGATATCACCCGGAACGACCCCAGCGGCGAACCACCCTGGAACGCTCGGGTCGGCCGGCGCACTCAGCTCGCCGGTGTCGGCGTCTTCGGATAGCTCGCCCAGTCGCTGCGCCACGCCCAACGCAGGGATCTCGATCGACAGGGCTCGGGCGCGTACCGACGTCTCGGTAGTACCGATCGCGTGCTCGGTGAGAGCAACCGGGATCATCGGCGACCCGGCTAGCCCGTCGCTTGTCGCCGCAAGCAATGTCGTCGCCGCGACGCCAGCGATGATCAGTCTGCGGCCGAGCAGTCGTAGGACCTCGTCGGCATGGATGGCGACGAGCACGGCGACCGCAGCCGCCACGAGCAAGGCCGCGTCCGTATCCGGACCCGGGAGCCACATGCATCCCAGCAGCGCGATCAGCGCAGCAGTGGCTGGGCGAAGCCATCGCATCGTGCGCGGAAGCAGCCCCGCCACCGTCAATGCGCAGGCCGACAGCAGGATCAGCGCGGCGGGTGGCAGCACGAGTGCACGATCGGGGTGTGTGAGAAGGACGACGACGACGGCTGCGGTCAGGAACGCAACACACGCAAGCCCGAAGCGAATCCAAGTTGGACATCGCCGCACGACCTCGGCTCTGAGCGCCATAACGCCGATCAACACGAGCACGCCGACTGCGACGACCGGCGCCAGCAGAACGGCAGCGACACAGGCAACGATCGCCGCTGCGCTGCGGACCGGCCCGCCGATAGCGAGACAACCCGCGACAGCCAGCAACAGGACGGGCAGGCCGTTCACGCCAGCGGACGCGCACAGCTCGATAAGCAGTGCGGTCGAGGCATAGACGGCGGTGGCGCCCACGCACCAGGCTGGCCGCAGCTGAAGGCGGCCGGCGAGCAGGGAAAGGAGCAACCCCGCCGCGATGGCCGCGGCAAGCCCCAGCAGCCCCAGGTCCGAGCCGGTCAGCATTCTGTACGCCGTACAACCTTTGCGGATCGTCGTGCGAGATACGCAGCCACGCCGGCAGCCACCACGGCGAGCGCTCCGAATGCCACCGCTCCGATCGGCCCACCTGTGGCGCCGCCGAACCCGGCGTTCATTTGTCCAGGTGGGACAGCGGCTGGACCTTCGGCGTCGATGTTCACCTCTGCGCCGATCGTTCCATTCCGCTCGACCAGGACGACGGTCGCGATCTGATTGGTCCCAACCTCGACGGGAAGGCTCGTCGACATGCCGCCCGGTGGTCCGACTTTCAAGTCGGTGCGGCCAGGGGGACCCGATCGGAAATCGCTTGCCTGCCCGCGGGGGAGCCCGAGAACGACCGCTTCGCCCGTTGGGCCGCGAACATCGAGCACCGGCGCCGACGTAGCGGCGTGGATCACCCGAGCCTTGGCCTGACCCGCCATCGGCGGCGTGAGGTCGTCGGTGAAGACCATCAGCCCGCGGTCCTCCCCAGCGCCAACGCCCAGCGTGTAGGCCGAACCGGCGGCTGCGTTCAGCGTGGCGCTGACCAGTGGTGGCTGGGTCGATCCAGCCATCTGCAGGCTAACTACGTACTCGCCTGGGTCGATGGACTGATAGCTGGACAACCGACCGTAGGGCACGCCGGGAATGGTCACGCGACGCTGTGGCTCGCTGATCGAGGCAACGACAATCTCGGTACCTGGCATCCCATCGCTGAGCTGCGCGATGCGGATGTACGTCAGGTTGGCCGCGGCGGCCGGCGCTGCCGCGACGAGAAGGCCCGTGACCACCAGCAACAGCGTCGCCAGCGCTCGGGCCCAGAACCGGTCACCCCTGCCGCCGCTATAGCGCACTACCGATTCCCTCCGGGTCGCATCCGTAACTGCCCGAGCTCCCCGTACGGGCGAAGGTTAGTGCCCTTTCGTGGTCGGACTCGGGATCGCCACGCCGACTAGGCCTACCTGGTAGGTCGCCTGGCGACGTCGCGGATTCTGGCTGCGTCCTCCGGTACGCCAGGGAGCAGAAGCAGACCGTTCAGCGGGAGGTGAGCCGACTGGCGTCGATCGGAGGGGACACCCGGTCAGAGCTGGCCAGGCTGCACAGTATCTTGGCAGCCGAGTTCGGATGGGCTTCGGACGAGGCCGAACCGCAGACGGTCGCACCGGACGGGTGATTACTCGACGATGTCGGGGGAAAGCCAGGCGATCATCGACCGGGAGGAGGCTTCCTCCGGGTCGGCGATGACGTCGACCATGACGTCGGCCATGACGTCGGCCGCGCGGTCTGACGCGTCAGAGCGATTCCGGCCCGCTGCGCCATTCCTGGTCGGCGCGGCTGTGGGCGGGCTCTATCTGGCGCTCGTCGGTCTGACACTTTTCCGGCAGCCGGCGATGGCCCTCGATCCTGAGCTCGCGGCCATCACCGCGGGGGTGGACCTATCGGATCCGCGCGCCAGCTGGGCCGACACGGTAGCCGCCCGCCAGCTGGGCGCGATCGAGCTGATTCTCGACCCCGGCCGCGGGATGGCCCTGATCGATGCGGCCCGGTGGGCCTCGCTGCTCCTGGTTTTCGCAGCCAGCTTGTTGATCTTTCTGATCGTCCGGCGGCTCGAGTTCCGGAGTGTCATGGCGGCGGCCGCAACGGCGGGATGTGCGATCGCGGGCGGCCTCATTCAGCTCTATGCCGGTCTCAATACCGGACCCGTCGCGTTGTTCTGGCTGGCTATCGCCGCTGTGTTCGCGCTCTCCGCTGTCCGGTACGCGCGCGCGGCGGCCCTGGCGGCTGCCGCGCTTGGCGTGATCAGTATGCCGATAGCGGCGGTCGGACTGCTGGTGTTCGCCGGCCACCTGGTCGCGGTCTCGGCAATGGCGCCCCGGTTGTCCGCAGGCGCTCGACGCTGGTCGGTCGCGGGCCTGCTGGCTTGCGCGCTCACCGTCGCGGTACTGGCCACCGGCGGCCGTCAGCTCGCCCAGTCTCCGTCGGCGGTCGGGCTGGAGCTGGCTCTTCCGATCATCGCGTGCTCGGCGGTTGTCATCGGCCTGGCCTGGCGGCGGTTGGACTGGCTACGCCCGGTATGCACCGCGGCGGCCGCGCTGTTGGCCTGCGGCCTGGTGCCCGGAACCGGGCTAGCGGCCGTCGCGACGCTTGTCGTTCCGTTGATCATCGTTCTCGGCCTCGGAGCGCTGGACACGGTCCGCGGCGAGTTGCCGGGACCGGCCGTGCTGGCTGTTGTCACCCTGCTCGGACTGATCGCGGCTGCCCCGGCGGTCGGGCTCCAATCCGGCTGGCGCAGCCCGACAGCAGCAGGTTCGCTCAGCGGTTGGGTCGCCACCCAACTCGATACCGGCCGGGTCGTGTACACCGACGATCTGACCGGCGCGCAGCTTGTGCGGGACGGATTCCCGGCGGGCCGGCTGCGGTCGATCTCGGATTCGGCGCCACCGGACGCGGTCATCGTGCTCGCGGATCACTCCAGCTCACCGGCGCTGGAACTCGGGACAGGCTCGGTGCTGCTCGCCCGCTTCGTCGACGGACCCGGTCACGCGGTCGCCGAGGTGCGCCTTGCCGGCGGCGTCGGGCTCGGCGAGGCGCTCCGGGCCGAACAGGCTGACCGTGCGCGTTTCGGCTCGGCGCTGGCCTCCAACCCGTGGGTGAGCTGGGCGCCCGAGGCGGCTGCCTCGTTGCGGGCCGGCCGGGTCGATCCACGACTGATGACGGTGCTCGCCGGTCTCGCCGCGACTCATCGCCTCACGGTCGGTGACCTCCCTGCCGTTGACGTCGAGCCACCCGATGCACCCCGGCGAACAGCGGTGATCACCTCGTACGACGGCGTAGCCACCTCGGACCCTGGCACCACGCTGGCACTCGAGCACTGGTTGGAGCGCCAGCCGGCGCCGTACGACCCGCTGGTCGAGGCATCGGCTGGACAGCCCGTCCGAGTTAGCTTCCCGGCCCCGACGCCACTCGGGCTGCTCTCCGACTGAGCCAGCCGCCTGGTCGGTGCTCCAAAGGCTCGGCTCGGTGCCCCGCGCCGTCGTCGGCCGCCGCGCCTAACGGCTCAGCCACGATCGGTCGAAATCGGGATGTTGCTGGTGCTGACGAGCGGCAATGCGCAGGCGAAGGGCGTAGTAGCGCGCCATGACCACCCGACACCGGCGGCGCAATCCGGCGGCGCGAGCCGCTTTTTCCGTGCACGACCAGTAATCGCGGGCGTTCCTTGATTTGGCTCGTACAAGACTCCGGCGGATGCCGGTATGAGAATTAGCGCTCGCCGCGGTATCGGCTTCGTGCACTCGCTCGATGAGAAAATCGATCAACGGAATTGTCCGCTCATCGAGACGGTACAGGTCGTCCGACATTCATCACTCCTCGTTGACAGTTGCTGGCCACTCATTAAACCCGGCGCAAAGTACCGATCACGCGCTGCGGCGCCGCTCGCTGGTATACGTCAGGCGCTGCGGGGCAGGACCGATCTCGGCGTCCGCGGAGTGATCTTGCTTCCGGCGCAGTCTGGCACCAGTTCGCCAGCCTGGCTGGTCAGCCGAACTCGACGGAACTCTGTCCGGCTCGGCTTCCGGGATGCTGTGACGGCCAGGCTTCATGTGCGGCGTTGATGTACGTGCATGGCGCGCCGCCTGCTGGCCCTCTTCATGCAGGTTGGGTAGCTCGAACGCGAGCTGGCCGGAGGACAACTCAGTGGCGAGCGCGTGCCCGATCGGCTGTAGCTCGGGATCGAACAGCGGGCGTAGCTCGGTGGCTGTCATCGCTACCTCTCCGGGGAGCGGATCTGTCGGCGCTTTACGGGAGTCGTCCCGTACGCCGCACGAACGGCCAGGTCGGCCGACCGGCGGCGGTTGCCAGCGCAGTGCCCGCACGGCCGGCACCTGCGCGGGGTGGCGTTGCTCATGGGGTCACCTCCGCTGCGAGCTTCGGACCGTAGCGACTGCCTCGACGTCAGGAGAGCCGCCAAGCGCGTCCACAGAGCTGCGAATAGGGCAACCGCCAGAGGGCCACCCGGGGTAGGCAGCTTCAAATGACGCAGGTAGCAACCCTGCTTTGACATCGTCCGCCAGCAGCCTCGACCGAGTCACAGTTTGGTGTCAACGGCCGCCGAAACCCGGCTGGCGGCTGCGGTCGCCTGGCGCGCACGCGGCTCTGCATCCCGCGACGAGCTCGCGCGGACGCGCGGGCGCCGGAATCCGCCTGAGAGCCGCCACGTACGGCGACACGGCGCGGGCTGGTCCACAATGGCCGCGATGGCCAAGTACACGGTCAACGAGCCCGCGGTGGCGCACGCCCGACAGCTGATCGAGGCGCGTCGATACGTGCTGCGCAGCCGATGGACCGACGCCCAGCCGGACGCCGAGGCCGAGAACAAATTCCTGACGTCGCACTCCTGGGAGGAGTACGCCGAGTGGCACCTCGGGCTCACCGAGGGCGCGTCCGACGGCACGAAGGCCAGGTACGGGTTCGTATACGGCGACTTCCGGCGGCTGCACCGGATGGGTCTGATCGCCTGCCACTACCGGGCCGCGGAGTGGGGTCACAAGGACATCGAGCTCGCCGCCCACGACCTGCTGCAGTACCTCGACCAGTCCCGCGCCTAGGCACCGCGGCGCCGCGAACCTCACGTCACACCCGAACGTTCCCCGATGGGTGCTGGGCTCGGCTCCGCCCGCGCGGTGCGCCGTGCGTGGGGGTTCGTCGCCACGGCCTGGCGACGGCTGATCGACGACCAGGCCGGAACCGAGATCCGCATGTCGACGCTCGAACCGGAGCCCGCCTTGGCGGCCGTGGCTGCCGGTCGGGCCGATCTCGCGGTCGTGCACAGCTACTCCAACGTCGCCCGCGACTTCGGACGAAGCATCGCCGCCCGCCATGTGGTCGACGAGCCGGTATGGCTCGCCTGCCGGGTCGACGACCCCGCATACGACGGGAACCCGACCGCCACGCTCGCCGACTTCGCCGACCGGCCATGGGTGGCCGCCCCACCGGAAGTCACCTGCCAGGCGATGGTGGAACGCGCCTGCGGCTTGGCGGGCTTTCGGCCGGACGTGGTCGCCGAGAGCCTGGACTTCTCGGTCCAGTTGGAGTTCATCGCCGCCGGTGCGGGTGTGGCGTTGGTCCCCGACCTCGCTGTCGAGTCCGTTCCCGCCGGTGTCGAGCTGCGCCAACTGGCCGATCCAGTGCGGCGGTCGATCTTCCTCGCCGCCCGACGGCCGCGGTTCGCCGATCCCGGTCTTTCGAATCTGATGGACCTGCTCGCCCGCACAGCGCAGGAACACGTCGTCAACAGCCGACGGAGCGTGCACGATCGCTCCGCGACAACGGCGGGTTAGTCCCGAGGGCGTCGCCGTCGGCAGCACGACCGGGGCAGCGGAAACGGAGAGCATGGGCAACGTCGTCTTCTACCTACCGGCGAGGCACGGCTACCGGTCATCGTGCTCACCCATCGCCCGGAACCACCGCCGCGGTGCGTAACCATCCGAGCCCGCACAGGGCGCAGCAGGCAGGAAGGTAGCCATGGCACGACTCATCCTTTCGACCGCCGTCACCGTGAACGGGGCCTTCGACGCACCGACCCCGGAGAACTGGTTGGTGCTCGACAACGACAGCGGCGACGATTCGCTCAACCTGTTCTTGCTGGCCGACGCGATGGTGCTCGGGCGCAAGACCTACCAGGGGCTCGCGGCGGTGTGGCCCCATCTCGCCGACGATCCCGCCCTTGGCCGCTTTGCCGACCGCTTCAACTCGATGCCGAAGTACGTCGCATCGCGGACGCTCACCGGAGCCCTGGACTGGAACGCGACCTTGATCGACGGCGAGCTCGACCGGTCAGTGCCCGCCCTCAAGGCCGAGCATCGGGGTGACCTCGTCGTATCCGGAACCGGCGAGCTCGCGCACGCCCTCACCAGGCTCGGCCTCATAGACGAGTTCTGGATCTGGGTCCACCCGCACATCTGGGCGAGCGGCCCCCGGCTTTTCGACGGCGTCGGCCCGGTCCGGTTGGAGCTGGTCGCTGCCACCCCTTACCGGTCCAGCGTGGTCTGCCTGCGCTACCGGCCCGCCACCGAGGTGCCGACGTAGATCGCGAGGTGCTCGCCGGTGAGGGTGGAGCGAGCATCGACGAGTGCCCTCGGTGTTCCTTCGAAGACGATCCGGCCACCGTCGTGGCCGGCGCCCGGGCCGAGGTCGATGATCCAGTCGGCGTGCGCCATGACCGCCTGGTGGTGCGCGATGACGATGACCGACTTGCCGGCGTCGACGAGCCGGTTGAGCAGGCCGAGCAGCTGCTCGACGTCGGCGAGGTGCAGGCCGGTGGTCGGTTCGTCGAGGACGTAGACGCCACCCTTCTCCGCCATTCGGGTAGCCAGCTTGAGCCGCTGCCGCTCGCCGCCGGACAGCGTAGTGAGCGGCTGACCGAGGCTGAGGTACCCGAGCCCGACGTCGGCCAGCCGGTCGAGGATGGCGTGCGCGGCCGGGATGCGCGCCTCGCCCGCGCCGAAGAACTCCTCGGCCTCGGTCACCGACATCGCGAGCACTTCGGCGATGTTCCGGCCGCCCAGCGTGTACTCCAGCACCGACGCCTGGAACCGCTTCCCCTCGCACTCCTCGCAGGTGGATTCGACGGTGGCCATGACACCCAGGTCGGTGTAGATGACGCCGGCGCCGTTGCAGGTGGGGCAGGCGCCCTCGGAGTTGGCGCTGAACAGCGCCGGCTTCGCGCCGTTGGCCTTCGCGAACGCCTTGCGGATCGGGTCCAGCAGTCCGGTGTAGGTCGCCGGGTTGCTCCGTCGCGAACCGCGGATCGCACCCTGGTCGATCACCACCACGCCGTCGCGGCCGGAGACCGAGCCATGGATCAGTGAGCTCTTGCCGGAGCCGGCGACGCCGGTGATCACGCAGAGCACCCCGAGCGGGATGTCGACGTCCACGTCTCGGAGGTTGTGGGTACGGGCGCCGCGCACCTCCAGCGCACCCGACGGCGTCCGTACCGACGGCTTCAGGGCAGCGCGGTCGTCCAGGTGCCGCCCGGTGAGCGTTCCGCTGGCCCGCAGCCCCTCGACGGTGCCCTCGAACACCACCTCGCCGCCCCCACTGCCGGCGCTCGGGCCGAGGTCGACGACGTGGTCGGCGATCGCGATGGTCTCGGGCTTGTGCTCCACCACGAGCACCGTGTTGCCCTTGTTCCGCAGCTGCAGCAGCAGGTCGTTCATCCGCTCGATGTCGTGCGGGTGCAGGCCGATCGTGGGCTCGTCGAAGACGTAGGTGACGTCGGTCAGCGACGAGCCGAGGTGGCGGATCATCTTGGTGCGCTGCGCCTCACCACCGGACAACGTGCCCGACGGCCGGTCGAGCGAGAGGTAACCCAGCCCGATCTCCACAAACGAGTCGACGGTCTCCCCCAGTGCCGCCAGCAGCGGCGCCACCGACGCTTCGTCGAGGCTTCGGACCCAGCCGGCCAGGTCGCTGATCTGCATCGAGCAGACGTCGGCGATGTTCTTCCCCTCGATCTTCGACGACCGGGCCTCTTTGCTGAGCCGGGTGCCGTCGCACTCGGGGCAGGTCGTGAACGTCACGGCGCGGTTCACGAAAGCACGGACGTGCGGCTGCAGGGCGTCGACGTCCTTGGACAGGAACGACTTCTGGATCTGAGGGATCAGCCCCGCGTACGTCAGGTTGACTCCCTCGACCTTGATCTTGGTCGGCTCCCGGTGGAGCAGGTCGTACAGCTCCTTCTTGGTGTACTTACTGATCGGCTTGTCCGGGTCGAAGAAACCGCAGCCGCGGAAGATGCGGCCGTACCAGCCGTCCATGCTGTAGCCGGGGATCGTCAGCGCACCCTCATTGAGCGACTTGCTGTCGTCGTACAGCACAGCCAGGTCGAAGTCGGTGACCGAGCCCATGCCCTCGCAGCGCGGACACATGCCGCCGAGACGGGTGAAGGTGGCCTTCTCGGTCCTCGTCTTGCCGGCGCCGCGCTCGATGGTGATCGCTCCGCTGGCCTTCACCGATGGGACGTTGAACGAGTAGGCGTTGGGCGAGCCGATGTGCGGCTCGCCGAGCCGGCTGAAGAGGATGCGCAGCATCGCGTTGGCGTCGGTGGCGGTGCCGACGGTGGAGCGGGGGTTGGCGCCCATCCGCTCCTGGTCGACGATGATCGCGGTCGTCAGCCCGTCGAGTACGTCGACCTCGGGCCGCGCCAGCGTCGGCATGAAGCCCTGCACGAAGGCGCTGTAGGTCTCGTTGATCAGCCGCTGCGACTCCGCGGCGATCGTGTCGAACACCAGCGAGCTCTTGCCCGAGCCGGAGACGCCGGTGAACACCGTCAGCCGGCGCTTCGGGATCTCGACGCTGAGGTCCTTGAGGTTGTTCACGCGCGCAGCCGTGCACGCGGATCAGATCGTGGCTGTCGGCAGCGTGCAGCGCGGGCGACTGCGGGTCCGTCCTCGTGGCCATGCTCATAGTGTCTCCATCTGGGTAGCCGTGGCCGCCTGCGCGGTCTCCATAAGCGTCGCCGTCAGCGGCGCCTCGCCGTCCCGCTCAGCGCAACTCGAAGATGCGGATCATGTTGCCCGCCGGATCGCGGAAGGCGCAGTCGCGAACGCCCCACGGCTGCTCGGTCGGCTCCTGGACGACCTCGGCGTCGCCGGCCTGCAGCTGCGCGAAGGTGCCGTCAAGGTCCTTGGTGGCCAGGTTGATGCCGGCGTAGGTGCCCTTGGCCATCATCTCGGCGATCGTGCGGCGCTCGTCGTCGGTGATCCCGGGGTCGGCGGCCGGCGGGTGCAGGACGATGGACGTGCCGGGCTGGTCGGCGGGGCCGACCGTGATCCAGTGCATCCCGCCGTATTCGACGTCGTTGCGGACCTCGAAGCCGAGGGTGTCGCGGTAGAAGGCCAGCGAGGCGTCCGGGTCGTTGTGTGGGAGGTAGGTCTGGTGAATCGTGATGTCCATGGCGGTCACGCTAGGTGCGGTTCGGCGGCCCGCGCTTCTCGATTCCTGATCGGTCTGGTCACCTTTTTCGCCACGCAAGGCGGCATCCCCGCCATCGCGCCCGTCGACTGGCCCCGGTAGGTGCTGGGCGGCACACCGACCAACTCGGTGAAGCGGGTGCTGAAGGTGCCCAGCGACGAGCAGCCGACCGCGAAACAGACCTCGGTGACGCTGAGGTCGCCACGACGCAGCAGGGCCATCGCCCGCTCGATGCGCCGCGTCATCAGGTAGCTGTAGGGCGACTCGCCGTAGGCGAGGCGGAACTCGCGGCTGAGGTGCCCGGCCGACATGTGCACGCCGCGGGCGAGCGCCTCGACGTCCAGCGGCTGCGCGTACTCCCGGTCGATCCGGTCGCGGACGCGGCGCAGTCGCGCGAGGTCGCGCAGGTGCTGCGCAGCGTCGGGTCTGCTGGTCACCCCAGAGATCCTGCCACGTCCGTCCATCGATCCAGGTCAGGCAACCCGGTCGCGACTGGCCGGACCGCGGCTACGTCGCCGCGCGATCAGGCAAAGGCTGCGCGACCGGCCGTGACGCCAACTCCGGCGAGCTCCATGAAGCCGAAGGTGCCCTCCTGGAGCAGCTCGCGCGCCGCCTCGACGGCAGCGCCGTAGCCCCGATACGCAAAGGCCTGGCCCACCGAGATTCGGCGGACCCCGAGCTCCGCCAATTGCGCGACCGACGGCAGGGCGGGGCGCGCGACGACGTTGAGCGGCAGGTCGACGGACTCGACGACTCGACGGATGTCGTCCGCGGCCGTCAAGCCCGGGGCGAACAGCACATCGGCGCCCGCGTCCTGGTAGGCGCGCAGGCGCGCGATCGTGTCATCGATGATCGGGCCGGCCGTGAAGATGGTTCTCGGCGCGCGCCGTGAGCACGAGATGCACGGGTCCTCGATGAGCTGCCTCGGCCGCTGCCGCTATCCGCTCGGTGGCCAGACCAAGCTCGTAGATCGGGTCATCAGGGTTGCGTGTGAAGTCTTCGATGGAGCAGCCACTGAGGCCGGCGGCGATCGCTGCCTCAACCGTGTCTCGCCACGCCGGCGGGGTCGTGCGCGAAACCGTTCTCCAGGTCGGCGGACAAGGGCAACCCGGTGGTGGCGGCAAGGAGCGCCGAGTGCTCGAGCGCTTCGTCGCGGGTCACCCGCCCGTCGAGCCGGCCCAAGCTGGCGGCGAAGCCGCCGCTGGTGGTGGCCAGGGCGCGGAACCCCAACGACTCCAAGAGCTTCGCCGAGCCCTGGTCCCATGGGTTCGGGAGGAGCAACGGCTGATCGCCGTGGTGTAGTTGGAGAAAGGCCGCGGCCCGGTCTGCCTGACTGGCCTGGTCAATCCCGGTCACTGAGTCAATGCCCCGTGCCGATGACACCGCCGGCCTTCACCGATGTCATAGCAGCGCGTCGAAGTGATATGCCGGAATATCGTCCTCGGCGCCGGGAACGCCTGGGCCGGCTATTTGTTTGAAATTCAGTGAGAACTCGTGCTCATCTGACATAGCTCGATCATCCTCCTCGGACAGATAGGGTGACGCCGGCCTCGGCTCGATAGCCGCCGAATGGTACCGAACTCATCGGATCAGCACAGGAAGGCGCGAGCACCGCTTGCCGGTCGCGCGGAACCCTGGACCGGCTTGCCATACAACGTACGATACTTTACCATACGCTGTATGAATAAGTCGGTCGGGCAGGACGGCCGAGCCCGGAGAGCGGGTCGACCCCGGACCGGCGAGCCGTCGCTGACCCGGGCGCAGATCCTGGACGCTGCCCTGCGGATCGTCGACGCCGACGGCGCGCAGTCGCTGACCATGCGTCGGCTCGCCGGCGAGCTCGGGGTGAACCCGATGTCGATCTACCATCATCTGCCCGGGAAGGCGGCCGTGCTGTCCGGGCTGGTGGAGGTTGTGTTCGCCGAGATCCCCTCGACCAGAGCGACCCCGGCGTCCTGGCAGCAGCAGATCAAGAACGCCGCGCGGGCAATCCGCACCGGGCTGGCCGCGCATCGCAACCTCGCGCTGCACGTCGTCACCGATCCGACGGTCGTTGCCGATGCCCAGATCAGGGTTGCGGAACCGATCTACGCCGCGCTGGAGACCGCGGGCGCATCGCCACGGGGTGCGCTCGAAGCCGTGAACACGATCGTCGATTTCGTCCGTGGGTCGCTGATCGCAGAGGTCGCCGTGACACCGGAAGGTGTCGACATCGGCCCCGCGTTGCACGAGCGCCTGCGCGCGCTTCCGCCAGGCGCCGCGCCGGCGCTCGCTCGAGTGGTCGACGCCCTCGGCCGCGACGGCCTGGCCTACGACTTCGACGCCGGCTTCGACGCCGGGCTCGACCTCCTGATCGCCGGGATCGAAGCACGCCTCGTGTCCAGTACCGAAGAAAGGAATCGATCGTGAGCCTTACCCAGTACTACGTGGCGGCCAGCGTGGACGGCTACATCGCCGACCAGAACGACTCCCTGGACTGGCTGTTCCTCGCCCGCAGCGCCGAGGGGGGACCGCCCGGGTACGGCCCGTTCATCGTCGACGTCGGAGCGATCGCGATGGGTTCCACCACATACGAGTGGATCCTCGCTCACCTGGACGTCGCCGGAGGGGCGAACGGCGCATGGCCGTACGACGTGCCCTGCTGGGTGCTCACCCATCGCGCCTTGCCGACCCTGGAGTCGGTCGCGCCGATCGTGTTCACCAGCGACGACATCGCCACCGTGCACGCCGCCATGGTCGAAGCCGCAGCCGGCAAGAACGTCTGGATCATGGGCGGCGGTGACCTGGCCGGCCAGTTCGCCGACGCCGGGCTGCTCGACGAGCTGTTGCTGGCGATTACCCCGGTCACCCTTGGCGAAGGCAAGCCGTTGCTGCCACGACGACTCCCGCTCACGCTGCGGGACGTCACGCGCAGCCTGGACTTCGCCTGCTTGCGCTACACGGTCGCCCGGGATTGGCCCGAGGCCGCGGGGGGTACCGCCCCAGTGTGAGCCTGCTTTCGCGCCTCGACGCGTTCCAGCGCCGTCGGTCGTGGGTGGGCCTGCCACTTGCGGTGATCTACAAGTTCGGCGAGGACCAGGGCGCCTTCCTCGCCGCACTCATCACCTACTACGCGTTCCTCTCCCTGTTCCCGCTGCTGCTGATCTTTACGACCATCCTCGGGTTCCTGCTGCACGACCACCCGCAGCTGCAACAGCAGCTGATCAACAGTGCGCTCGCCGAGTTCCCGATCGTCGGAGACGAGCTGCGTAACAACGCCCGCCCGCTGCAGGGTTCCGGCGTCGGGCTCGCCATCGGCGCTGCGATCGCGCTGTACGGCGGGCTGGGCCTGGCGCTGGCGTTGCAGCACTCGTTCAACCAGGTGTGGGGCGTGCAGATGCGCCGACGACCCGATCCGTTCCTCTCGCGGCTGCGTGGCCTGGCGCTGATAATCATGCTCGGCGTCGGAATCCTGGTGACCACCGCGCTGTCGACGGTGACCACCGTGGCGGACAGCTTCGGTGCCCAGTTCGGGCTCGGGGTGCGGGTGGCGAGCGCCGTGGTGTCGATCGTCGCCAACGCCGTGCTGTTCGTGCTCGCCTTTCGGCTACTGACCGCACATCCGGTCACGACCCGTGAGGTACTGCCGGGAGCGATCGCGGCGGCGCTGGCGTTCCAGGGGCTCCAGGTGCTGGGCGCGTGGTTCGTCGACTTCGTGCTGCGCGGTGCCAACCAGGCATACGGGCTGTTCGGCCTGGTCCTCGGGCTGCTCGCCTTCATCTACCTGCAGGCCAGCGCCGTGGTGCTCGCCGCCGAGATGAACGTCGTGCGCGCCAAGAAGCTATGGCCGCGCTCGCTGCTCGCGCCGGTCCCGGCGGCCGACGCCCTGACATCGGCCGACCGGCGCAGCTACGAGTCGTATGCGACGACCCAGCGGTTCAAGGACGCCCAGGAGATCAACGTGCAGTTCGGGCGGCGTTCCGACGGCGACGACGAAGCGGACGGCGAAACCGACTCGCTCGGTCGGAAGTGAGCACGGCGCCCGCGCCTCGGCGTGGCGGCGGTCGGTCATGGGTACCCTTCGGCATGGAGCTGCAGGTGGACCCGGCGCTACGGGCGTTCGTCGCCGACGAGCTGCTGCCCGGGCTCGACCTGGAGCCGGACTGGTTCTGGGCAACCGTCGCCGAGCTGCACGAACGGTTTGCCGCCAGGACGGCCGCGCTGATTGCCCGGCGCGACGAGCTCCAGGAACGGATCGATGGGTGGCACCGTCAGCACGGACCCGGCGAGCTCGACGCGTACCAGGCGTTCCTCACCGAGATCGGCTACCTGCTCCCGCCAGTCGAGCCCATGGTCCAGGTATCCAAGGTGGACCGTGAGATCGCCGAGGTGCCCGGCCCGCAACTCGTCGTGCCGGCCACCGTTCCGCGGTACGTGCTCAACGCCGCGAACGCCCGCTGGGGCTCGCTGTTCGACGCGCTTTACGGCACCGATGTGCTGCCGCTCGACCACGAGCCGGCGGTCGGCTACGACGAGCGGCGCGGCGAGCAGGTGATCGCCCACACCGACCGGTTGCTCGACGAGTTCTTCCCGCTCACGGAGGGCAGTCATGCCGATGCCACCGGGTACCGGGTGGCGAGCGGCGCGTTGGTGGTGGACACGCCGAAGGGCGAGACGGCGCTGGCCGATCCCGCCCAGCTCGCCGGCCACCGCGTCGAGGGCGGTGAGCCGGCGGTGCTGTTCCGCCGCAACGGGCTGCACGTCGAGCTCTTGGTCGACCGCGCGCATCGGGTCGGCCGCCAGCAGCACGCCGGTGTCGCCGACGTCCTGGTCGAATCGGCGGTCACCACGATCGTCGATCTCGAGGACGCGGTGTCCACCGTCGACGGCTCGGACAAGGTGGCGGCGTACCGCAGCTGGCTCGGCCTGATGACCGGAGAGCTGGCCAGCAGGTTCGACAAGGACGGCCGCACGGTCGAGCGCAAGCTCAACGCCGATCGCACGTACACGGCACCAGACGGCACTGCTCGCACGCTGCCTGGGCGTGCCCTGCTGCTGGTGCGCACCGTCGGCCACCACATGCGCACCGACGCCGTGCGCACGGTCGACGGTTCGCCGATCGGCGAGGGCGTCCTCGACGCGCTGGTCGCGGCCACCGCGATGCTCTACGACCTGCGCGGGCTCGGCCGGTTCCGCAACTCACCCGCCGGGAGCGGCTACCTGGTCAAGCCGAAGATGCACGGGCCCGACGAGGTCGCGCTGACCGTCGACATGCTGGACGCGGTAGAGCGGGCGCTCGGCCTCGAGCCCAACACGCTGAAGATCGGCATCATGGACGAGGAGCGGCGCACCTCGGTCAACCTCGAGGCGTGCATCGCCGCGGCGCAGCAACGAGTGATCTTCGTGAACACCGGCTTCCTGGACCGCACGGCCGACGAGATCCATACCGACTTCGAGGCCGGGCCCGTGGTGCGCAAGGAGGACATGAGGTCCGCGGGCTGGCTGTCCGCCTACGAGGACCGCAACGTGGACGTTGCGCTGCGCGCCGGCTTCGCCGGTCGGGCGCAGATCGGAAAGGGCATGTGGACCCAGCCCGCCGCGATGGCCGAAATGCTGGCGACGAAGTCTGGGCAGGTGGAGGCCGGCGCCAACACCGCGTGGGTGCCCTCGCCGACAGCGGCCACCCTGCATGCGCTGCACTACCTGCGCATCGACGCACGTGCGCGGCAGCGCGAGCTGGCCGACCGCCCGTTGACCGACCGGCGCGAGCTGCTGGTGCTGCCGGTGCTGCCCGACGGCGGAGCAGGGCTCGACGACGAGAGCCGGCAGCGGGAGCTGGAGAGCAACGCGCACGCCATCCTGGGCTATGTCGTGCGGTGGGTGGCCCTCGGCATCGGCTGCTCGACGGTGCCCGACCTGTCCGGCGTCGGCCTGATGGAGGACCGCGCCACGCTGCGCATCTCCAGCCAGCACATCGCGAACTGGCTGCACCATGGGATCGTCGACGAGCGGCAGGTGCGCGACGGTTTCGCGCGGATGGCAGTGCTCGTCGACGAGCAGAACGCCGACGAGCCGGGCTACCGGCCGATGTCCGACGACCTGGAGCGCAGCGAGTCGTTCCAGGCCGCCTTGGAGCTGGTGTTGACCGGGCGCACCGAACCCGGCGGGTACACCGAGCGCGCACTGTCCCGCTGGCGGCGGCGAGCCAAGACCACCGGCACGCCGCCGCGGTGACCTGCGCGACACGTCCGGGCAGAGCGGGCGGAGGATAATGGTCGCTCGATGGACATCACAGCTGCTGCGCCACCCACCGACGACGAGTCGACCCTGGCCGCGGCGCGAGCCGGCGACCAGGCGGCGTTCGCCAGCCTGGTCGAGCCGTTGCGCGGCGCGCTCTACGCGCACTGCTACCGGATGCTCGGTTCGACGCATGACGCCGAGGACGCGGTGCAGGAGACCCTGCTACGCGCCTGGCGCGGGATCCAGAGCTTCGAGGGGCGCAGCTCGCTGCGGTCGTGGCTGTACACGATCGCCAACAACGTCTGCCTGACCGCGATCGAGCGCCGGGGCAAGCGCGCGCTGCCGATCGACCTCGGGCCGTCCGCGAAGCAGGCGTCCGACGACCAACCGCTGACCGACGTCGCCTGGCTGGAGCCGTTCCCGGACCAGGGCCTCACAGACGCGTCCGACGCGCCGTCCGCCCGCTACGAGCAGCGGGAGAGCGTCGAGCTGGCGTTCGTCGCCGCGCTGCAGCACCTGCCGGGCAACCAGCGGGCCGCCCTGCTGCTGTTCGACGTCCTCGGGTACTCGGCCCGTGAGGTCGCCGACATGATGAACACGACGACGGCCTCGGTGAACAGCGCACTGCAGCGCGCACGCAAGACAGTCGACGACGAGATGCCAAGCCAGAGCCAGCAGCGGACGATCCGCACGCTGGGCGACATCAAGCTGCGCGAGATCGTCGACCAGTACACGGCGGCCCTGGAACGCGGCGACGCCGATGCGCTGATCGAGCTGCTCACCGAGGACGCGACCTGGTCCATGCCGCCGCTGCCGAGCTGGTATCGCGGCGAGGAGGCGATAGTCGACTTCCTGGTCAACGGGCCGTTCACGGTGCGCTGGCGGCACCTGACGACGAGCGCGAACGGGCAGGTCGCTGTCGGCTGCTACACCTGGGACGAGGCTGCGGGCCGCTATCGCGGCAGGGTCATCGACGTGCTCACGCTGCGCGGCGAGAAGATCGCCGCGGTGACGGCGTTCATCGACGCGGAGCTGTTCCCACGGCTCGGCCTCCCGGAGACGCTGCCCGCGTAGGCCCCAGCGATCACCCTCGGGGTTCGGCGGCACATACCGCCGGTCGGCGACACAGATGTCATGACGTGGGTGCCGCGGACCCGGAGTGTGTGCCGCGCTCAGGTGGAAGCACGGGGTGCCGGTCTACGGCTGGTCGAGCACGGCGCGGGCCAGATCACGGCGCGAGCACGGCGCACGGCGCGGGCCAGATCACGGCGCTAGCCCGATCACGACCGTCGCGCTCGAGTCCTCCGACTCCGCAACCCGAGCCGCGAGCCCGCCCCTGGTGACGGCCGCGGCCATCTCGGGCGCCTGATCCTCGCTCGTCTCGACCAGCAGGCACCCGCCCGGCGCCAGCCACTGCGCGGCCTCGCGCGACGACCCGCCGCAGCACGTCGAGCCCGTCCACCCCGCCGTCGAGCGCCACCCGCGCCTCGTGCAGCCGCGCTTCCGGCGGCATCAGCGCGACCGCCCCGGTGGGGACGTACGGCGCGTTCGCGACCAGCACGTCGACCCGGCCGCGCAGCTCGCCCGGCAGCGGCGCATACAGATCGCCCTCATACACCCGACCACCGAACGCTGCCACGTTGCGGCGTGCACACCGCACCGCGGCCGGGTCGAGGTCGACCGCGTACAGCTCGATGTCTCCCAGCGTCGCAGCGAGCGCGGCACCCACCGCCCCCGAGCCGCAGCACAGGTCGACGACGGTCCACCGTCGCGAGGACAGCCCGCGGGCCAGCCCCACGGCCTGCTCGACCAGGAACTCGGTGCGGCGGCGGGGCACGAACACACCGGGCTCCACCACGATCCGCAGCCCGCAGAACTCCGCCCACCCCAGCACGTACTCCAGCGGGTCGCCGGCCACCCGCCGCGCCACCAGCGCGTCCAACTCGGCAGCCGTCCGCGCAGCGGACACCAGCAGCCGGGCCTCGTCTTCGGCGAACACGCAGCCGGCCGCGCGCAGCGTGTCGACGACCTCGGATCGAAGATCGGAAGAAGTAGGCATAGGACTCCGCCGCGACAGTAACCGACAGCGGAGCTCAGCCGTCGAGGATCGTCAGGTCCAGCTCCGCGAGGGTGCCGGGCTCGGCCAGCAGCTCGATCTCGGCGATCCGCCCTTCGACGATCGTGAACGCGATCACGATGCGCGGCCGCCCGTGCGGGGCCCACACCGCCGCGGCGGCGCCGTCAAGGAGGGCCGGTCGGGCGGCCCGGGCGCGACCGGAGAAGCTCGCCGCCACCTCCGGGGCGCCCCGCACCAGGTCGGACGCGCCCGCCAGCACGGCCGCCCGGTCGGCGCGCAGCACGACGTCGGGGTCGAGCACGGCGAGCAGCGCTTCGAAGTCGCCCTCGCGGGACGCGGCCAGGAAGGCATCCACCACCGAGCGCTGCCGGGTCAGGTCGGCGTCGGCCGAACCGGCGGCGTCGTGCACCCGGCGGCGGGCCCGGCTGGCGAGCTGGCGGGCGGCGACCGGCGAGCGTCCGACGATCGCGCCGATCTGGTCGAACGGCACGTCGAACATGTCGTGCAGCACGAACGCCAGCCGCTCGGCCGGGCTGAGCGCGTCGAGCACCACGAGCAGCGCGACACCGACCGAGTCCGCCAGCAGCGCCTCGTGTTCTGGGTCGACATCGCTTCCGGTCGCCACGACCGGCTCCAGCGAGGACGAGCCGGCGTCCAGCGGCTGCTCGCGGCGACTGGTGCGCGACTGCAGCATGTTCAGGCACACCCTCGCGACGACGGTGGTCAACCAGCCGCGCAGGTTCTCGACGTCGCTGGTGTCCGATCGGGCGAGCCGCAGCCAGGCCTCCTGCACCGCGTCGTCGGCGTCGATGCGCGAGCCGAGCATCCGGTAAGCCACCGCGCGCAGGTGGCTACGGTTGACCTCGAACCGTTCCGCCAGCCAGTCGGGTCCGTCCATCGGTCACATCCCTTGTTCGCGGTCGGTCATGTCAATGACCGACAGAACGCGGCCGATGTGACCGATCAACTCGAGGAGTAGCCATGTCGAACGGCATCAAGACGATCATTTACCCGGTCACGGACCTAGTGTCCCGTGAGCGAGGTTCCTTGCCCGGATCGGCGATCCAGGTGGATGCACCGCAAGGCGGAGGAGAAGGCCGATACCTGGTCGTATCGGCCTCGACGACAACGCAGCGGGGCGCCAGCTGGGCGGCGGAGGCGGGTAAGACGACCTCGCTCACGGGACACTAGCCAAGGCCAAGGCCCTGTTCAGCCACTTGAGCGGCGCAGAGCCCTACGTCGACCAGCCCTACTACGTCGGGTTCCGCCTCGGTGACCAGGAGGTCGGACTGGACCCGCACGGCCACCGCATCGGCACGCCCGGCCCGGTGAGCTACTGGCACGTCGATGACGTCGCAGCGACGCTGCAGCAGCTGGTCGACGCCGGCGCGCAGACCCAACGGGAAGTAAAGGACGTCGGTGGCGGCAGGCTCACCGCCATCGCGACGGACGCGGACGGCAACGTGATCGGGCTCGTCCAGACCGGCTGACCGAGCCCAGGGTGATATGAGGTGCGACGACCGAATTGCGCGCAAGCCTCGATTTATGTCCCTTATGGTGCGATAACCCACAGTTGGTTGACCACTGCAGGGCGGGCGGTCAGGATTCGCGCGATATACGTTGCCGTGATCAATGTGCTCGATCACGGATGCTGCGCGAATTCGCGGTGGCCGGGCAGGTCGGAGTAGCTTGGAAGGCCAGCAGGGCCGCCGCCGGGGCCCGAGGTCGAGACGGCCGTTGGAGGATCGATGCGTAGCTCATCGCGTCCACCGGCGAGCGACGATCCGCACCGCGCAATGATCATCAACCCAGGTCAGCCCATCGCCGGAGGCCGCGCGGGTGTGATCGGCCAGGGTTGGCTGCGGTCGCCCTGGACCGAGGACGAGACCTCGGGGTAGGTGAGGCCGTTGGTCTCCTCGAGCGCGCCACTATCCCGCTGGCCCGCGTGGACACCCTCCGAGGAACACCTGAGCCAAGAGGACGAGTGCACGCGCGGCAAAGCGGTGTACAACCGGCTCGCGAAGGAATTGTCGGACGAGGAAATCTGTCTCCGTACGTTCCGTGAATTGGAGCTCCGCCGGGTCGGAGTGGAGATCCGTCGAGCCGCCATCGCGCTCACCCTCGGTCAGCTGGATGCCGAAGGCAATCCCGTCGAGCCCGCCCCCGACACGGCCGTCGAGCCGTGGTTCGTCGACACCACGGCGGCCCTCAACCTGATGGGTATCGACACGATGCTGCCCGGCGAGCTGCCGGTGAACGAGGATTGGCCGGCCCCCGAGAACGCATGCATCTATCTGGTCAGCACGCTTGCGAACGGGGCAACCAGGCAGCACAACGAACAGCTGGACGCCCTTGGTGGGTTGATTCGCGAGTTCCACAAATCGGACATCATGCTGAACGGGCTGCAGATCGTGCTTCAGGTCGATCAGGATGAGCAGCGGTACGTGCTCGTCGCCGCCCATCCCGCGATCATGAGTTCGTTCGCGGAGTTCCTGGCACACAAGTACCTGAGCGAGGGCTGGCGGCTCGAGTAGCGGATCCGCCGCTCACCGCGACCCCGGCCCGACTGCGGGTCAGATATCGACCGAAAGCCCGACCGCGCCCAGATCGACCCCGAGGAAAGGCTCGTCCGCCGGTGGTGGCTCCGCCGCGGAATCCGCTGCCGGTGGCGGGTCTCCCTCGCCGGACGCTGCACCGCCGGACGCGGCATCGCCGGACGCGGCATCGCCGGCCGCTGGGTCGCCGGCCGCCGGGATCGCCGGCCGCTGGCGTCGCCGGCCGCCGGCATCGCCGGACGCTGCATCGCCGGACGCTGCATCGCCGGCCGCCGCGTCGCCGGACGGGCTGGGCTCGCCGGGGGTTCCGCGACCGGCTCGGCGTCGGGACCGCCGGGCTCGTCCGGCGGTGTCGAGGGCTCGGCACCCGGGTCCGCTGGGCTCGACGAACTCGGCTCGGTGGCCGGCGGGGTGGACGACTCCGGAGGCGTCGACGGCTCCGGCGGGGTCGACGGTCCGAGCGACGGGGTCGCTCCGGCGGGTGGCGCAGGTTCGGTCGGCGGCGCGCAGCGGCGCCGGGCTCGACTGGGACGAGGGCGCCGGCGGAGCCACCAACGCGGCGGTCAGGGCCTGCTCCTCGGCCGCCAAAGCGGCGTAGCCCTCTGCCGCACGCACCTCGGCCAGCGCCGTCCGGACCACCGCCAGCTCGCGGGCGGCATCGGCCAGCCGGTTCTCCGCCAGCGCGGTACGGGCGGCGAGCAGCCGGGCGCGCACCTCGACGGCGGCCTCGACCGACCCGGCGCGATCACTGTCGATCACGTGGGACAGTCCCCAGAGCGGGTCGCCGGGGCTGGCCGTACCGCCGCCGATGGCCAGGCCGGCGCACACCAGCAGGAGCAGGCCGGCCGCGGCCGAGAACGGAACCAGCCGGCGCCTCATGCGGGCCCTGTTGATCACGGCCATGGCCCGGTCGACGGTGACCAGCTCGGGCACCGGCTCGGCGTACACCTGCTCGCGCCACGCCGCGACGATCGACGCCGAGCCGGACGTCACCCTGCGCGCCGCTGCGGGGCTCGGACGAGTCGTCGGCGGAATCGGCGAGCAGCGAATTGATCAGCTGCTCGTCGGCCTGCACGGCGACGAGGTCGCCGTGCTCGTCGGGCGTCTTGGCGTACTCAGGTGATGTGCCGTCACGCCTACGCGCGTCCGGTGTATCGCGCCAATTACAAACCCTCTCCGACCCAGCATGCCGACGTCAGCAGCCCGACCCGGCCATCATGGGCGGTCCATCGAGCCGTCCAGCGACGCTGGTCCGGCCGAATCGTACGGCCGTCCGCTTATGAAGTCGCCGCTGAGGGCGCAGACATTAGCTCAGATCGCGACACGGACCGCGAAATCGTCCATAAGGGTGCCGGGCACCACGCTGCCGGCCTAGCTCCGTCTTGGGTTGGGGCCACACTGAGAGCATGCGAATCGGCTACAAGGCGTCGGCAGAGCAGTTCGCACCACGCCAGCTCGTCGAGCTGGCGGTACGGGCCGAGGAGCTCGGCATGGACACCGTGGTCGTCAGCGACCACTTCCAGCCGTGGCGACACGAGGGCGGGCATGCACCGTTCTCATTGGGCTGGCTGGCCGCGGTCGGGGAACGCACCTCCCGGGTGCTGCTGGGCACCAGCGTGCTGACCCCCACCTTCCGGTACAACCCGGCCGTGGTGGCGCAGGCGTTCGCGACGCTGGGCTGCCTGTACCCGGACCGGGTGATGCTCGGGGTCGGTACCGGGGAGGCGCTGAACGAGACGGTCGTCACCGGGATGCCGTGGCCCGAGTTCAAGGAGCGCTTCGCGCGGCTTCGCGAGGCGGTACAGCTGATGCGCTCGCTCTGGACGGACGAGCGGGTGAGCTTCGACGGCGAGTACTACCGCACGGTGAACGCGACGATCTACGACCGGCCCGAGCGGCCGATACCGATCTACGTCGCCGCCGGCGGGCCGATGATGGCCCGGTACGCCGGCCGGGTCGGCGAGGGGTTCATCTGCACCAGCGGAAAGGGCATGGACCTCTACACCGAGAAGCTGCTGCCCGCGGTCACCGAAGGGCTGGAGAAGGCCGGACGCCAGCCGGACTCGATCGACCGGATGATCGAGATCAAGCTCTCCTACGATCCCGATCCCGAGCTCGCCCTGTCGAACACCCGGTTCTGGGCGCCGCTGGCGCTGTCCGCGGAGCAGAAGCACACGCTCTCCGACCCGATCGAGATGGCCCGCGCCGCCGACGAGCTGCCGATCGAGCAGGTGGCGACCCGGTGGATCGTGGCCTCCGACCCGGACACCGCTTTCGCCCAGATCAAGCCCTACCTCGACGCCGGCTTCGACCACCTGGTCTTCCATGGACCCGGCTTCGATCAGGAGCGGTTCCTCACCTCGTTCACCTCCGACGTGATGCCCAGACTGCGGGAGCTGTAGTGGAGACGATGATCAGCGCCGACGTGCGCGAACACCTGACTGCCGGGACCTCGCTGTTCGAGGAGCATGCCCAGGCGCTGGGCGAGTCCGCTCTGGCTGAGCCGTCCCGGCTGCCGGGCTGGAGCCGCGCATACGTCGTCGGGCACGTGGCGCGGAACGCCGATGCGTTGGTGAACCTGCTGACCTGGGCCGCGACCGGCGTCGAGACGCCGATGTACGACAGCCCGGAGCAGCGCAGCGCCGGCATCGAGGCCGCCGCGGCGCAGTCTCCGGACGAGCTCCGGGCCGACCTGCTGTACGCGGACCGACGGCTGGCCCGAACGCTCGCCGACCTGCCGCCGGACCGGTGGAGCGTCCCGATCCGCAACGCACGGGGGCAGGAGATCACCGCCGCCGACGTGCCGGCAATGCGGATCCGCGAGCTGTGGATCCACGCGGTCGACCTGGATGCCGGCGTCGAATTCGCCGACTGGCCGCCGGACCTGCTGCGCACCGTGCTGGACGACGTGGCGCCGGCGTTCGGACGGCGGGCCGACGTGCCAGACGTGGCGCTGACCGCGACCGATGCGGACGGGTCGTGGCGGCTCGGCAGCGGCGGCGACCCGTCGACCGTCAGCGGTTCGCTGGCCGACCTGGCCGCCTACCTGCTCGGGCGGCCGGTACGTGGGAGCCTGAGCGGCGACGTGCCGTCGCTGCCGCCCTGGCTCTAGTGTCCCGTCATGGCCGAGCTGAAGACCCAGCCCTCCGGCGAGGACGTGTCGGCATTCATCGCCGCGATCCCGGACGAGGGGCAGCGGCAGGACGCCGCGACGCTGGTCGGGCTGATGGCGGGCGCGACCGGCGAGACCGGCACGGTGTGGGGCGGCAAGATCGTCGGCTTCGGCCGGTTCCACTACCGCTACGCGAGCGGCCGGGACGGCGAGTGGTTCATGGTCGGGTTCGCGCCGCGGGCCAAGAACCTGACGCTGTACTTGATGGACGGATTCGACGGCCGTGCGGAGTTGCTCGGCAGGCTCGGCAAGCACTCGACGGGCAAGGCATGCCTCTACCTCAAGCGGCTGTCCGATGTGGACATGACGGTGCTGGCCGAGCTGATCGACCGCTCGGTGGCGGCGGTCCGCGCGTCGTCGGTGCAGCCTGACCCACCTCGCTAGGACACTAGACACTAGAGCGCGAGATGCAGTCGAAGCGCGTCGTCGAGCGCCGCGACGAGGGGTGCGGGCAGCAGCCCGACCGGCTCCCCCAGCCGTTCGTATGCGACCGCCCTTACCTGTTCGGCCTGTGCCTTCGAGTCGAGCCGTAGGCCGCATGCCGCCGCCGGCAAGAACACCTGGAACGGGTAGACGCGGGCGACGTTCGAGGTGACGGGCACGACCGTCAGCACTCCGCGGCCGAGCCGGGCCGCCGTCGAATTCGCGCCGTCGTTGCTGACCACGACCGCCGGACGCCGCCGACCGGCCTCCGAGCCGCGGCTCGGTGCCAGATCTACCAACCGGATCTCACCGCGTCGCATCGAGACGTCGAATCAGGAAGTCGCTGCCGGGATGCCGTCGCCGACGACCGTGTCCCAATCATCCCGATCCGGGCTGGCAGCCCATTCCTCCCAGGCCTGGGCGTAGTCGTTGCCGAGCTCAGCCGCGCGGAGCAGCCGAAGTGCTGCCCGGATCACCGCGGACCGGGAAGCCACACCCTGCGCCCGGGCGTACTCGTCGAGGAACTCGATGTCCTCGTCGGCCAGGCTGACACTCACCTTCACACCGGCAATGCTACCTGGATGCCACCGCTGACTGCCACCGTCTCTCCGGGAGACTCAGCGCAGGTCGTCGATCGCGCGGAGGATGCGCTTCGGGGACACCGGATGGGCGGTGCGCAGCTCCTGGGCGAACAGGCTTATCCGCAGTTCCTCGATCATCCACCGGATCCGCTCGGTCGCCTCGCCGGATGGGAGCGCCGCCGCGGCGTCGGCCACGTCGTGCACCTGGCGCATCCAGTCGGCGTCGCGCTGGACCCGCCCGGGCAGCTTGTCCAGGCGCAGCTCGATCCCGCGCAGGTAGCGGGTGAGGTCGGGCAGCCGGGCGGCCCCGGTGGCGGTGACGAAGCCCGGGTACACGAGCGCGTCGAGCTGGGCGCGCATGTCTGCCTCTGCCGGGCGGGGTTGCGTGCCGTCGAGTCGGCCGGACACCCGCTGCCAGGCCGCCACGATCCGCTCCACCTCGGCGAGCACCTCCACGGTGCGTTCCCCGAGCTGGGTGCGTGCCGCCTCGCGGAGCGCGGCGAAGCCATCGACGTCCCAGGCCGGGCCGCCGGCGTCGGCGATCACCGCGTCCGCGGCCGCGCCGAGCACGTCGTCCAGCAGTGCGGCGACACCACCGTGCGGGTTGGTGGACAGCGTCAGCTTCGCCCGGTTGCCGAGCGAGCGGACCGCGGACTTCGCCGGAGAGGGCACCGCGAGCAGCAGCAGGCGTCGGGTGCCGGCCGTCATCGCGGCCCGCTGTTCCGCCGGGGTGCCGAGCAGCCGAACGGCGACCGTGTCGCCGCGGTCGACGAGTGCCGGGTAGGCCCGCACCCCGTCCCGCTCGACCACACGTGGCAGCGCGTCGATCGTCCAGTCACGCAGGCCGTCGGCCTCGATGCCGTCGGCGGCCCGGGTCAGCACCGCCCGCTGTTGCGGGGCGAGCCGCCGCTTGAGCTCGTCAAGATCGGCGCCCTCGGCGAGCGGCTCGCCGGACTGGTCGAGTACCCGAAACCGCGGCTTGAGGTGCGCCGGCACCCGGTCGAGGTCCCACGCGTCTGGATCCACGCCCAGCGCGTGGGCCACCGCGGCCGGCAGCGGCCCGTTCGCCGGACCGAGCTCGGCCAGCACGGCGCGGGCGGTGTCCGGCACCGGCACGAAGTCGCGACGGAGCGCCTTCGGCAGCGACCGGATCAGCGCGACCACCAGCTCCTGGCGCAGCCCGGGTACCGGCCAGGAGAAGTCCTCGGCGTCCACCTGGTTGAGCTGGGCGAGCGGTACGTCGACGGTGACCCCGTCGGCCTCGGTGCCGGGCTCGAACGCGTAGGACAGCGGCAGCGTCAGGCCGTCCCGGTGCAGCTCGTCGGGGTACTCGGCGGCGTCGACGGCGTCGGCGGCCGGGTTGACCAGCAGCTCGGGGGTGAAGGTGAGCCGGTCGGGTTCGGCCCGGGACGTCTGGCGCCACCACGCGTCGAAGTGCCGCGCGGACACCACGGACTCCGGGATTCGGGCGTCGTAGAAGTCGAATAGGGTCTGCTCGTCGACCAGGATGTCGCGCCGGCGGGCCCGGTCCTCGAGCTCTTCGACGTCGGCGATCATCGCCCGATTGCGGGCCAGGAACCTGTGCCGGGTGTCCCAGTCGCCCTCGACGAGCCCGTGCCGGATGAACAGCTCGCGGCACAGCTCCGGCTCGATCGCCGAGTAGTTGACCGTCCGCCCGGTCACCAGCGGCACGCCGTAGAGCGTCACCCGCTCGGTCGCCACCACCGCACCGCGCTTTCGCGACCAGTGTGGCTCGCTGTGGCTGCGCTTCACCAGGTGCTCGGCCAGCGGCTCCACCCACTCCGGCTCGATGCGGGCGCACATCCGCCCCCACAGCCGGCTGGTCTCGACCAGCTCCGCGGCGACGACCCAGCGGGGCGGCTTCCGGAACAGCGCCGAGCCGGGAAAGATCGCGAACCGCGCTCCGCGAGCACCCAGGTACTCCCGCTTGTCCGACTCGTACAGCCCGATCTGGGAGAGCAGCCCGGCCAGCAGCGCGGTGTGGATGTTCTGCGGGTCGGCTTCCGTCTGGTTGGGCGTCATGCCGAGGTCGCGGGCGATCTGGCCGAGCTGGCCGTGCAGGTCCTGCCACTCCCGCACCCGCAGATAGTGCAGGTACTCGGTACGGCACATCCTCCGGAACGCGCTGGACGACCGGCCGCGCTGCGCCTCGGTGATGTGCCGCCAGAGGTTGAGGACCGTTCGGAAGTCCGAGGTGGGGTCGGCGAACCGGGCGTGCGACGCGTCGGCCTGCTGACGGTTGTCCTCCGGCCGCTCCCGGACGTCCTGGATGGACAGCGCGGACGCGATCACCAGCACCTCACGCAGGCTGCCCTCGCGGTCGGCCTGCACCAGCATCCGCGCGATCCGCGGGTCGACCGGCAGCCGGGCCAGCGTGCGCCCGGTGTCCGTGAGCTTCTCGGCAGCGTCGAGCGCGCCGAGCTCGCGGAGCAGCGCCACCCCGTCACGGACCGCCCGCCGGTCCGGCGGGTCGACGAACGGGAAGGCCTCGACGTCACCGAGGCCGGCCGCGGCCAGCTGCAGGATCACCGAGGCCAGGTTGGTGCGCAGGATCTCCGGGTCGGTGAACTCCGGGCGGGCGGCGAAGTCGTCCTCCGCGTAGAGCCTGACCGCTACCCCGTCCGCGGTGCGGCCGCATCGCCCGGCGCGCTGGTTAGCGGACGCCTGGGAGATCCGTTCGATCGGCAGCCGCTGCACCTTCAGCCGGTTGCTGTACCGGGAGATGCGGGCGGTGCCGGGGTCGATGACGTAGTGGATGCCGGGCACGGTCAGCGAGGTCTCGGCCACGTTGGTGGCCAGCACGATCCGCCGGCCGCGGTGTGGCTGGAAGATCCGGTGCTGCTCGGCCGTGGAGAGCCGGGCGTAGAGCGGGAGCAGCTCGGTGTCGGGCAGGTCCAGCGCGGCGAGCGCGTCGCGGGTGTCGCGGATCTCCTGCTCACCGGACAGGAACACCAGGACGTCGCCGGGGCCCTCGGCGCGCAGCTCGCGCACCGCGTCACAGATCGCCTCGGTCTGGTCCCGGTCGTCGTCGACGCCGTAGGGCCGGTACCTGACTTCGACCGGGTAGGTGCGGCCGGACACCTCGACGACCGGGGCACCGTCGAAGTGTTCCGCGAAGCGCTCCGGGTCGATCGTCGCGGAGGTGATGATCACCTTGAGGTCCGGGCGGCCGGGCAGCAGCCGCTTGAGGTAGCCGAGCAGGAAGTCGATGTTGAGCGACCGCTCGTGCGCCTCGTCGATGATGATCGTGTCGTACTGCCGCAGCTGCGGGTCGGTGGCGATCTCGGCGAGCAGGATGCCGTCGGTCATCAGTTTGACAAGGGTGTGCTCGCCGGCCCGGTCGGTGAAGCGCACCTTGAACCCGACGGTCTTGCCGATGTCGGTGTGCAGCTCGTCGGCGATCCGGGCGGCGACGGTGCGGGCGGCGAGCCTTCTCGGCTGGGTGTGCCCGATGGCGCCGCGGACGCCGCGGCCCAGCTCGAGGCAGATCTTGGGCAGCTGGGTGGTCTTCCCGGACCCGGTCTCACCGGCGACGATCACCACCTGGTGGTCCCGGATCGCGGCCGCGATCTCGTCCCGCCGCTGGCTGACCGGCAGCTCGGGCGGATACTCGATCTTCGGCACGCTGGCCGCGCGGCGGGCCACCCGCTGCTCGGCGGCCTCGACCTGCGCGACGAGCTGCTTGCGGTCCCGGGCGCCGCGGGCACGCCGCAGCCGCTGCGCGAGCCGATGCGCGTCGCGCAGCATCAGCCCGGGCAGCCGGTCACGGAGTTCGGCGCTCACCGGAGGTTCAGCGTAGGCGAGCAGCCGGTGATTCCCGGCTCACCCGGCAGCGGTGCTACCACGCCGTCGCCGCTGCCACCCCCACTTGTCGGGGGAATCCACCCATCCCCGGGCCACTTGTCGTTAGAAAATCCCGCGACAAGTCCGGACTGGTCGCGGGCGGAGCACCCTTGGGCCGGAGTGCAGCCGTGGGGCGTTCAGTCAGCCGGAGCCGGCTTTGAGTTCGGCGAGGGCATCCGGGATCGCGTCGGCGAGCACGTCGACGTCCGGCATCGCATCCCGGTCGGCGTTCAGCCCGTAGTACACCCCGCCGTCGAACGATGTCACGCCGATCGACACCGTCTGGTCGACGGCGAGCGGCACCACCGGGAACATGTCCCGGGCCCGGCTGCCCATCGCGTACAGCGGCAGCTGCGGCCCCGGGACGTTCGACACCACCGTGTTGAACACCCGGCTGCTGAACCGGTTCACCAATCGTGCGGCCATGCTGTGCAGTGTCGGCGGCGCCATCCCGACCAGCCTGATCAGCCCGGTCGCCCCGACCGCCTCACCGCTGCGCTTGTGCCCCAGCATCGCGGCGTTGATCGTCTTCAGCCGGTTCAGCGGCTCCGGCTCGCCCAACGGCAGGTCGACGAACAGCGACGCGATCTGGTTGCCGCCGGTCTTGCCGCCCCGGCGCACGCTCACCGGTACCAGCGCGCGCACCGTCGTGTCGGCGGTGATCGGCTCGCCCCGGCTGAGCATCCAGGTGCGCAGCGCGCCGGTCGCGGTCGCGAGCACGACGTCGTTCACCGTCACGCCCTGCGCCTTGCGGATCGCCTTGTAGTCGGACAGCTTTGTGCGCGCCATGCCGTAGCGCCGCTGCGCACCGATCGGCGCGTTCAGCGGGCTCGACGGCGCGCCCTGCGCGGTGTTCCGCACCGCGGCGAGCATCAGGCCGGCGGTGGTCAGGGCCGCCTGCGCCTCGGCCCGGAAGTCGGCGGCCGCCACCCTCGCGTTGTCCAGCATCGCCTGCGGGCGGCGGAGCGCCTCGCCCACCGCCTCGGCGGCGAGCTGCAGCCCAGACGGCTCGCGCTCCGGGTGCCACTCGGCGCCCGGGCTCTCCCGCGGCTCGGGCGTGAGGTCGAGCAGCACCGAACCGATGTCCACCGCGGCCATGCCGTCCACCATCGCGTGGTGCACCTTGGTGATCGCTGCCCACCGGCGCCGCTCCAGCCCTTCGACCAGGTAGAGCTCCCACAGCGGGCGGTTCCGGTCCAGGTGCCGGCTCTGGATCCGGGCCACCAGCTCGCGCAGCTGTGCCTCGCTGCCCGGCTTCGGCAGCGCCGCCCGGCGCACGTGGTAGTGCAGGTCGAAGTTCGGGTCGTCGACCCAGACCGGCAGCCCGAGCCGGCCGGGCACCTCGCGGACCTTCTGCCGGTAGCGCGGCACGTCCTGCAGCCGGCGGCCGATCAGCTCGGTGAACGCGTCCAGGTCCAACTCACCCTCGGCCGGCGGGTCGAACGTGAGCACCCCGCCGACGTGCATGGCGGTCGTGCGGCTCTCCAGGAACAGGAACGACGCGTCGAGCGGGGACAGCCGGTCGGCCACCTCGCCAACGCTGCCACGCGCGTCAAGGGCACGCGGCGGCCGACGGAGGTTGCCCTAGTGTCCCGTGAGCGAGGTCGTCTTAACCGCCTCCGCCGCCCAGATGGCGCCCCGCTGCGTTGTCGTCGAGGCCGATACGACCAGGTATCGGCCTTCTCCTCCGCCTTGCGGTGCATCCACCTGGATCGACGGATCCGGGCAAGGAACCTCGCTCACGGGACACTAGGTTGGCTGCCGTGGCTTCCTCTCCGGCGATCTCCCTTGCGCCCGGTGTATGGCGCATCCCGACCGCCCCGTTCGACTTCGTCAACACCTTCGCGCTGGTCGACGACGACGGCTCGGTGACGCTGGTCGACGCCGGGATGAAACGGGCGCCGGCGCGGATCGTCGCCGGCCTGGCCGCGATCGGCAAGCACCCCTCCGAGGTGACCCGCATCCTGCTCACCCACGCCCACCTGGATCACGCCGCCGGCGCCGCCGAGCTTTCCGCCCGCACCGGCGCACCGGTTGCGGTGCCGGACGCCGAGGCCGACTTCGCGGCCCGTGGGGTCCCGCCGCCGCCCGACACCTCGAAGTTCGCCGGGCGGCTGATGCAGCGGCTGCCCGGAATCGGCTTCCCGCCCATCGAGGTCGGCGAGCGGCTCCAGCCGGACAGCGTGCTCGACGTCGCCGGCGGGCTGCGGATCGTCTCCACTCCGGGCCACTCCCCCGGCCACGTGTCGCTGCTGCACGAGCCGAGTCGGGTACTGATCACCGGCGACGCGATCTTCAACGCGCTGGGCATGCGCTGGCCGCCGCGCTCGTTCTGCACCGACTTCACGATGACGAAGCAGACCGCGCACGTGCTCGGCGAGCTGGACTACGACGTCGCCGCGTTCACCCACGGCCGGGAGATCACCGAGAACGCCCGGGAGCGGGTGCGGGGGTTCCTGGCTCGCAAGGGATGATCCGCCAGGGATGATCCGTATCGGCACCTCCGGCTGGCGCTACCCGCCGTGGCGCGAGACGTTCTACCCGGCCGGGCTGGCCCAGCGCCGCGAGCTGGAGTACCTCTCCCGCAAGGTCAACTCGGTGGAGATCAACGGCTCGTTCTACGCGCTGCAGCGCCCGTCCTCGTTCCAGTCGTGGGCAGCCGAGACCCCCGACGACTTCGTGTTCGCGGTGAAGGGAGCGCGGTTCATCACGCACATGAAGAAGCTGCGCGATGTGCAGACCCCGCTGGCCAACTTCCTCGCCTCGGGTGTGCTGGCGCTGGGCGGCAAGCTGGGGCCGCTGCTCTGGCAGCTGCCGCCACAGCTTGGGTTCTCCGCGGAGCGGATGGCGGCGTTCCTCGCGTCGTTGCCACGCACCACCGGCGAGGCGGCGGAGCTGGCCGCCGGGCACGACGAGCGGCTGGAGGGGCGGGCCTGGACCAGCACCGACGCCGACCGCCCGGTGCGGCACGCGGTCGAGGTGCGGCACCAGTCGTTCGCGGTCCCGGAGTTCGCCGCGCTGCTGCGCGAGCACGGGGTCGCGCTGGTCACCGCGGACACCGCCGGACGCTGGCCACTGCTCACCGAACCGACCGCGGACTTCCGCTACGTCCGGCTGCACGGCGACGTCGAGCTGTACACCAGCGGGTACAGCGCCGAGGCGCTCGACTCCTGGGCGGAGCGGATCCGCGGCTGGGCGGACCAGGGCGACGTGTTCGTGTACTTCGACAACGACGTGAAGGTGCACGCCCCCTACGACGCGATCGCGCTGGCCGAGCGGCTGCGCTAGGCGATCCGCACGGCGTGCCGCTCGGCCAGCGCCAGCCGGGCCGCCTGCCAGCCGCCCATGCCGTGCACCCCGGCCCCCGGCGGCGTGCTGGCCGAGCAGAGGTACACCCCGCGCAGCGGCGTCCGCCACGGGTGCAGGCCGAGCACCGGGCGGGCGACGAACTGCCGCAAGTCGGCCGAGCCGCCGGCGATGTCTCCGCCGACCAGGTTCGCGTTGCGCGCCTCGAGATCCGCCGGCGACATGGTGTGCCGAGCGAGCACCCGATCTCCGAACCCGGGGGCGAACCGCTCCAGCTGCGCCTCGATCCGTCCAGTCATGTCCACGGTGGAGCCGTTTGGCACATGGCAGTAGGCCCACAGGGTGTGCCGCCCGGCCGGCGCGCGGCTGGGATCCGCCCCGCAGGCCTGTACGGCGAGCACGAAGGGCCGCTCTGGGTGCCTGCCGCGGGCCACCTCCCGCTCGCCGAAGGCGATCTCCGGCAGTGTTCCCCCGACGTGCACGGTCCCGGCGCCGCCCACCGCCGGATCCCGCCACGGCACCGGTCCGTCGAGCGCCCAGTCCACCTTGAACACCCCTGGCCCGTACCGGAACCGTTCGAGCCGGCGCCGGTACCCGGGCGGCAGCCGGGAGCCGGCCAGTCCGAGCACCTGACGCGGCGACACGTCGAGCAGTACCGACCGGGCCGCCGGCAGCTCGGCCAGGCTGCGCACCGGGGTCGCGGTCACCACCTCGCCGCCAAGCCGGCGCAGCCGGTCGGCCATCGCCTCGGCCAGTACCTGGGAGCCGCCGGCGACGACCGGCCAGCCCACCTGGTGGGCCAGCGCAGCGAGCAACAGGCCGTACCCGCCGGTAATCGGGGCGTTCAGGTCGAGGATCGAGTGCGCCGCCATCCCGGCGAACGCCGCCCGGGCCCGTGCGGTGCGGAAAGCGAGCCGGCCCAGCCAGGTCGCGGGCCACAGCCCCAGGGCGCCGTAGCGGGCGAGCGCCAGCGGGGCACGAGGCGGGAGGTCCAGTGGCGCGAGCAGCGACCCGGTGAGCCGCGGGCCGGCGGCGGCGGTCGCGCCGACCGTCGCCCGCCAGCGTGCAGCGTCCACGCCAAGGGCCTCGGCGGTGCGCCCAAGGTCACGATGCACCAGCACGGCCGGCCCTTCGTCCAGCGGATGGGCGGCCGGCACCGCCGGGTGTGCCCAGCGCACACCGTCGTCCTCCGGCCGCAGGGCACGGAATGCCGGCGAGGCGAGTGCCAGCGGGAGCGCCGTCGAGCAGACGTCGTGCCGGAAGCCGGGCAGGGTCAGCTCCTCGGTGCGCAGCCCGCCGCCGACGCTGCGCTGACCTTCGACGAGCAGAACGCAGCAGCCGGCCTGGGCCAGCGTGACCGCTGCGACCAGCCCATTCGGTCCGGAGCCGACAACCACCGCGTCGAAGCCGTCCGCCCTACCCACCGCGGCTCCTTTAGGCCGGCCGGACGAATCGGGGCAAACCGTCGACGGAAGGCGTAATCGAATCTTGCTCGAAACGCCACATTGGACTCTTGTCGCCGGACGTGCCCTCTGTCAGGCTCCGCCATCATGGATCAGGCAACAATCGCCCGCAACGCTGACCGGGTCTCCTCGATCTTCAACGCCGTCGCCATCGTCGTGCTCGTCGTCGGCCTACTTGCCGCCGTGCTGGCGCTGGTCGGGGGGATCTTCTCGATAGGGAGCCAGGGTTTCGGCGGCTTTTTCGGCGGACTCGTCGCGGCGCTCATCATCGCGGTGTACACGATCATCACCTGGGCCGGCGTGCAGCTCGCCGCCCTGGTCGCCGGGTACATCAAGGTGCGCACGGCCGCGCCGGCTACGCCGGACGCGCCGGCTACGCCAGCCACACCGGACGCGCCAGCCATGCTGGACGCGCCGGCCACACCGGCCACACCAGCCACGCCGAACGCGTCGGACGCGTCGGACGCGTCGGACGCGCCGACCAGGCCGACCACGCCGAACGCCTAGCGCGTCACCCCACATCGGGCGCAGCGGGAGCCGGCTCTCGCGTTGCCCGGTACGCCACCAGCATTCGCCGCCCGACCAGCACCAGCGCGGCGGAGACCACCATCATGGCCGCCCCGGACAGCCACGCCGCCGGGTAGCCGAGGCTGGCGGCGACCAGGCCGAAGCTGACCGGACCGACGCTGCCTCCGACGTACACCCCGAGCTGCGTAATCGAGGTGGCGGCGGCCGGCGCGGCCGGGTGCAGCCGCACCACCGCGAAGTTCAGCAGCCCGGGCCACGACCAGCCGAGGCCGTAGCCCAGTGCCGTGCCGATCAGCAGCGCGGCGACTCCGGGCACGGCGAGCAAGCCCAGCCCGAGTGCGCCGACCGCGAGCAACCCGCTGATCACGATCAGATGCCCGCCGGAGCGCCGGTCGGCGAGCCAGCCGCCGAGCAAGCGGGCGACGAGACCGATCACGCTGCCCATGGTCAACGTCGCCGCGGCCACCGTGACGTCGACCCCTTGGGACACGGCCGAGTCCACCAGGAAGATGCCCAGCGCGCTCGCGGCCCCCGCGGCGAGCGCCGCGCCCGCCCCGACGACGACCAGTGCGGCCGTCGCCCGCTCCGGGGCATCGCGGTCCGCACCGTCACGCCGGCTGCCGGACGTCCCGCCGACCGTCAGCGGTAGCGCCGCCAGCGAGAGCGCCGCGGCCAGCACGAACGCCCACCGCCAGCCGACGGTCAGCGCGATCGTCGGCACCGCCGCCCCGGCCAGCAGGGTGCACAGCGGGATCGCCGACTGCTTCACGCCGAACGACAGGCCCTGCCGGCGCGTCGGCACGCCCCGGGCCAGCACGACGTTCGAGGACAGTTGCCCGAGTGCGTTCCCGCAGGCGCTGAACAGCAACGCGCCGACGAGCGCCGGGTAGGAGCGCGCCCCGACCCCGATCGCCAGCAAGGCGGCAGCGACCACGGTGATCCCGACCCGGCTGGTGAGCGTGACGCCGTAGCGCTCGACGAGGGCACCGGCCGGGAGTGAGGTCAACGCGCTAACCGCGAAGTACAGCGCGACGGCGAGCCCGAGGCCGGCCGGACCGAAGCCGAGCTCGGCGCCCACCTGCACGGCCAGGCCGCCAAGCAGGAACACCGGCAGCACCGTGACAGTCGTGGTGGTGATGGCGGCAACCAACGCCCTCCGGGCGGCCGCATCGCTCATCGTTCGCGATGCTAACTGACCGGCCATCCAGCCGTCCCGATCTCGTGCAGCAGCTCACGGCGACCGTTCGGCGAGTCGAGGCTTCTCGCAACCGGGTGATTGCCGTTGGCTGATTCCATGGAGATGACCAAATACGAACCCGGCACCCCGTCCTGGGTCGACCTCGGCACTTCGGACCCCGCCGCGGCGGCGCACTTCTACGGAGAGCTGTTCGGCTGGGACGTTCAAGACATGGGTCCCGACGCCGGCGGCTATCTGATGGCCCTCCTGCGCGGCAAGCCGGTCGCCGGCATCGGCCCGTTGCCGCAGCCGGACCTGCCGCCGTGGTGGACCAGCTACGTCACGGTCGGCGACGTCGACACCACCGCCAAGGCGGTCCGTGACGCCGGGGGCGCGGTGTTACTGGGGCCGATGGACGTGCTGAGCGCGGGACGGATGGCGGTGTTCGCCGACCCCACCCAGGCCGTGTTCGCGGTCTGGCAGCCCCGGGAGCACATCGGCGCCGGACTGGTCACCGAACCCGGCGCGCTGTGCTGGAACGAGTTGACCACCAGGCAACCCGACCTCGCGGTGCCGTTCTACCGGACCGTGTTCGGCTGGACGCCCGACACCCAGCCGATGGGCCCGGTCGCGTACACCCAGTGGATGCTGGGCGGGACGCCTGTCGGCGGCATGATGCCGATGGACGACGAGAACTGGCCGGACGAGATCCCCTCGCACTGGATGGTCTACTTCGCCGTCGACGACACCGATGCGACCGCGGCGAAGGCCAGCGAGCTGGGCGGCACGGTGTCGGTACCGCCGACCGACATCCCACCTGGCCGCTTCGCCGTGCTGAACGACCCGCAGGGTGCCGTGTTCAGCGTGCTCAAGATGGCCGATCTGCCCCCGGCCTGAGCCGGCCCACGGCGCGCGCCGAGCACAAGCACCCGTGACGTCACCCGGCGGGGCGCGAGTGTCGGACGGCCGTGATCCGCTTTCCACATACCGGAACGATCGTTGTGACCGTTAACACGCCGTAAATAGCGTCACTGCCCGTGACATACGTCGCGTGGTTCGAGAATTGGGAAAATCACCTCGCCCCCAAGCTCGGCGGCAAATGCGCAAGCCTCGGCGAGATGACGACGGCCGGGCTCCCGGTGCCTCCCGGTTTCGCGGTGACCACGGACGGTCACGCGGCGAGCTGCGACTGCGTCACCGACAGCCTGCGGGCCACCCTTGCGGCCTGCGACCCGAACGATCCCGCCGAGCTGGCAGCGACCAGCACGTGGCTGCGGGCCACCGTCGAGGCGCTCCCGATGGCGGCCGACCTGCGGGCCGAAGTGGCCGACGCCTATGCCGCGCTCTGCGAGCGCTGCCAGGTTGCCGAGCTGCCGGTCGCGGTGCGGTCCTCCGCGGTCTGTGAGGACTCCCCGGACGCCAGCTTCGCCGGTGAGCACGACAGCTACCTCTGGGTGTGCGGCGCGGACGAGGTGCTGGCCGCGGTGCAACGCTGCTGGTCCAGCCTGTTCACCGAGCGGGCCATCGCCTACCGGCACCGGATGGGGCTGTCCGAGGAGAGCGTCGCGATGAGCGTCGCCGTGCAGAAGATGGTCCGCCCGCGGGCGGCCGGCGTCGCGTTCACCCTCGACCCGCACTCCGGCGACCGCAGCCAGATCGCCATCGACGCGTCCTGGGGATTCGGCGAGGCGGTGGTCGCGGGCGAGGTCACGCCGGACAACTTCCTGGTCGACAAGGTGCTGTTCGAGATCACCCGCCGCACGGTGTCGGAGAAGGCGACCGAGTACCGGCTGGCCGCACGACGGCCGCGGGGTGGAGCAGGCCGAGGTCCCGGCGGACCGCCGCTCGACGCCCTGCCTGGACGACGACGAGGTCAAGGCGGTCGCCCGGCTGGCCCGCACCGCGGAGAAGCACTACGGCAGCCCGCAGGACGTCGAGTGGGCGCTGGACGCCGACCTGCCGGAGGGCGAGCGGGTGCTGCTGCTGCAGAGCCGGCCGGAGACGGTGTGGAGCAAGCGCCCGCCGGCACCGGTCAGCGCGGGCGCCGCCACCGGCTACCACAGCATCGTTTCCACCCTCGTATCGCCATTGCACCGGGCCAAGCCGCCGCACGGGCACTGACGCGAGTCCCACGGGCAGTCCTAACACGGGCAGTCCTAAAAGGAGGTAGGCATGGCCGAGGCACGATTCCCCGACCCGTTCGAGATCGAGACACCCCCCGGCGCGGAGGGGTGGGAGGAGCTCTACACCTACTCCGCGCTGTTCTCCGAGGAGCGCCGCGACGTACGAGTCCTCGATGTTCTGGTTCCAGGACGGCGTGCACTGGCCGACCGTGCTGACGCCGTGGGACGCGACGTTCTTCGAGCTCGCCATCGCCGCGCTCTCGCAGTACAACACCCGGCACTACATGATCCCGCCGGCGCTCGGGATCGACGCCCGGATCGTCAACGGCTACGGCTTCCTCACCCCGGTCCCGGTCGCCGACCCGGCCGAGATCGAACGCCGGGTGCCGTTGTTCCTCGAGCGCGCCGGGTTCTACTTCGGCAACTGGGACCGGCTCTACGACAACTGGCTGACCAAGATGCGCAGCCTGGTCGCCGAGATCCAGTCGCTGAAGTTCGAGCCGCTGCCCGAGATGGAGGACATCGCGGTCGATCACCGAGGGCCACGGCACCGGCTCCGGGCTGACCCTGCAGGCGAACTACCACCGGCTGCTCGACCTCTGCCTGAAGCTGTGGATGCACCACTTCGAGTTCCTCAACCTCGGCTACGCCGCCTACCTGGACTTCTTCGGCTTCTGCAAGCAGGCGTTCCCGAACATCCCGGACCAGGCGATCGCCAAGATGGTCGCCGGCGTCGACGTCGACCTGTTCCGCCCGGACGACGAGCTCAAGAAGCTCGCCCGGCTCGCGGTCGAGCTGAACATCGACGACGTGCTCGCCGACGCCGACCGCCCGGACGTGGTCGACGAGCGGTATGAACGCGTCCGACGCGGGCAAGCGCTGGCTCGCGGCGTGGAACGAGGCGCGCCGAGCCGTGGTTCAACTTCTCCACCGGCTCGGGCTTCTACCACGCCGACAAGATCTGGATCGAGCACCGGGACATCCCGTTCGCCTTCATCCGGGACTACGCGGCCAAGGTGCGCGAGGGCGACGACCTGGCCCGGCCGGTCGAGCAGGTCCGCGCCGAGCGGGACCGGATCGTCTCGGAGTACAGCGAGCTGCTGGCCACCGACGAGGACCGCAAGGCGTTCGAGGAGAAGATCGGGCTGGCCCGGGTGGTGTTCCCGTACGTGGAGAACCACAACTTCTACGTCGAGCACTGGGCGCACTCGATGGTGTGGCGCAAGATGCGCGAGCTCGGCCGGGTGTTCGTCAAGGAAGGCTTCATCGCCGACGAGAACGACGTCTTCTACTGGCGGCGCAACGAGATCCCGGACGTGATCTGGGACCTCTACCAGGGCTGGGCGGTCGGCGCCCCGGCCCGCGGCCCGAAGTACTGGGCCAAGGAGCTGCCCCGGCGCAAGGCCATCCTGGCCGCGCTGGCCGAGTGGTCGCCGCCGCCCGCACTGGGCAAGCCGCCGGAGGTCGTCACCGAGCCGTTCACGATCATGCTCTGGGGGATCACCAACGAGAGCATCAACCAGTGGCTGTCCGCCGGTGAGGCCGGCGACTCCGGCGAGCTGCGCGGGATGGCGGCCTCGCCGGGCGTGGTCGAGGGCCCGGCGCGGGTGATCTTCAGCCCGTCGCAGGTCAGCGAGATCCAGGACGGCGAGATCCTGGTCGCGCCGCTCACCGCGCCCGAGCTGGGCACCGATCTTCGGCAAGATCGGCGCGACGGTCACCGACGTCGGCGGGATGATGTCGCACGCCGCGATCGTGTGCCGGGAGTACGGGCTGCCGGCCGTGGTCGGCACCGCGTTCGGCACCAAGCGGATCAAGACCGGCCAGCGGATCCGGGTCGACGGCAACACCGGCACGGTCAGCGTCCTGGAGGGCTGACCCGCCACACCTGCTCCGCAATGAGCGCTCGTCCGCGCCGGGACCGTCAACCGCAATGAGCGGGCTTATTGCGGGTTGCGACGGGTCGCAAACCCGCAATAAGCCCGCTCATTCGGATTTTGGGCGGCGGAGCTGGGACCGCGGAGCCGGAGCTGAGGAGCCGCGGAGCCGCGGAGCCGCGGAGCCGGGGCCCGGTGTGCGCTAGCCGCCCCGGCGGGCGAGCTGGGTCTGCACGCCGAGCCGGCGTGAGATCACCTTGGCCGCGTCGACCACCAGCGCGACGTGGCGGCGCAGTACACCGGGACCGGTCCGACCGGTCGGCCAGGCGATGCTCAGCGCGGCGATCACCATGCCGCCGGCGTCGCGGATCGGTGCGCCGACCGAGCTCAGCCCGATCCGGCTCTCCTCGTCGTTGTCCGCCCATCCCCGGCTGGCAACCGTGCGCAGCTGCTCGACCAACGCGTCGACGTCGGTCACGGTGTGCGCGGTGAGCCGGCGCAGCCGGCCGTCCGCGAGCCGGGAGCGCAGCTCGTCCTCGGCGCAGCGAGGCGAGCAGCACCTTCCCGGTGGACGTGCTGTGCGCCGGCAGCCGGGTGCCGACGCGGGTGAAGATGCGCATCGTCTCCAGACCCTCCAGCCGCTCGACGAACACCACCTCGAGCTCGTCGAGCACGCCGATGTGCACGGTCTCCCGGGTGCTGTGCCGCAGCGAGGCCATCACGGGCAGCGCCGCCTCGTGCAGATCCAGGTGCGGGGAGACCGCGGCGCCCAGCTCGTACACCGCCAGCCCGAGCTGGTAGCGGCCGGTGGGGCCGCGGTCGAGCAGCCGCTCGTCGGTGAGCGTGGCCAGCAGCCGGTGCACCGTGCTGGTGCCCAGGCTCAGCCGGCGGGCCAGCTCGCTGACGCCCAGCTCGCGGTCGGTGTGCGAGAACTCCTTGAGCAGCCGGGCGGCGTTGCGCACCGACGACAACCGCTCGCTTCGGGCGAGGGCACCGGCCGCCTGTGCGTTTCCCTCCATGCGGAAAGCATCCCTTGTCCGGGTGAGGCGCCGCTACCTACCGTCGAGGCACGACACGATGCGGGGAGATCACCATGCTGACCGCCGAGCAGAACGACGAACTGACCCAGGTCGCGGCCGGTACGCCGATGGGCGAGCTGCTCAGGCGGTACTGGTACCCGGTCGCGTTCACCCGCGAGCTGGCCGAGTTCCCGGTCAAGCGGGTCGAACTGCTCGGGGACTTCTTCGCGCTCTGGCGCTCACCCAGCGGCCGGTACGGGATCGTCCCGGAGCAGTGCCCGCACCGGAAGGCCTCGCTGGCCTACGGGGTCGTCGAGGGCGAGGGGCTGCGTTGCGCCTACCACGGCTGGAAGTTCGACATGGGCGGGCGCTGCGTCGACCAGCCCGCGGAGCGGGACTCGACGTCGTTCATGGACCGGGTGAGCGCCGCAGGCCGGCGTCGCGGCCGAAATGGGCGGGCTGGTCTGGGCGTACGTCGGCCCGTCCCCCGCGCCGGAGCTGCCGCGGTTCGACACCTACGTGATGGACGGCTACCGCGACATCGGCTGGGCGGACCTGCCGTGCAACTACGTGCAGATCATGGAGAACGCGGTCGACCCGCACCACGTCGAGCACCTGCACGGGCGGTACTTCGAGTTCGTCGGCCGGCAGGAGGGCTTCGACGCCCCGGCCTCGTTCGGCAAGAAGCACCTGAAGATCGGGTTCACCCCGTTCGAGTGGGGGATCATCAAACGCCGGGTGCTCGAGGGCGCCACCGAGGAGAACGACGACTGGAAGGTCGGCCACCCGCTGGTGTTCCCGTACAACATGCGGGTCGGCGGCTTCGGCATCCAGCAGATGCAGATCCGGGTGCCGGTCAACCGCACGACGACCCGGTTCATGCTGTACTCGGTGCACTCCCCGGACGGGTACGTGCCGGAGCCGCAGTCGATCATCCCGGACTACACCATCCCGGTCGTCGACGAGCACGGCCGGCACGTCACCAACTACGTCGAGGGTCAGGACATCATGACCTGGGTGACCCAGGGCCCGATTCTCGACCGCACCACCGAGCACCTCGGCCGCTCCGACGTCGGCGTCGCGCTGCTGCGCCGGATGTTCCGCGAGCAGATGCAGCAGGTGGCGAACGGCGAGGACCCGCTCGGGGTGGTCCGGGAGCCAGCACGACCGGATCGACCTGCCGTGCGAGAAGGACAAGTTCAACGCCGGCGCGGAGTTCGCTGTCGACTTCTGCAAGATGGGGTCCACCCGGTTCAGTCCCGAACTGGACACGATCATCAAGCTGCACCTCGACGCGGCCGACGCCGTCCGCGAGCAGAAGGCGGCCGCGTCACGGTGACCGCCACCGTCCCGGCCAGGACTACGGTCCGGGCCATGCCCGCCGACCCGGTCTCGTTCGGGCCCACCGATCGCCGCTTCGTCGCGGACGCGGAGGCGCACCGCCGCGACCTGCCGCGGTTCTGTCCCCGCTGCGGTGGCGCGTTCGATCGCGCCGGGATCGCGGTGGAGTACTGGGCCGCCGAGAACCGCGTCTACTACTGCTGGTGCTCGCACTGCCGCTGGACGGGCGAGATCATCGCCTCCGGCGAAGGCGTCATCGGGCACGAGCCGGAGCACTGACCCGACCCCTGGCGCGACCCCTGCGGGGCGGCCAGACTGCGCCTCATGGAGATGCCCAAGCCGACCGAGGGTGACAAGGAGTACTTCCGCGCGCTGGTGCCCGACGACCCGCGCGTCGAGGTCAAGCCGATGTTCGGCAACCTGGGGGCGTTCGTGAACGGCAACATGTTCATGGGCCTGTTCGGCGCCGACGTCGGGGTCAAGCTGGCCGAGGCCGACCGGGAGAAGCTGCTGGCCGAGGACGGCGCCGGACCGTTCGGGCCCGCCGAGCGCCCGATGGGCGGCTACGTGACGCTGCCCGCGGCGTGGCGCGCCAGCCCGGACTCAGCGGGTCGGTGGATCGGCGAGGCGCTGGACCACGTCGCGGCGTTCTCGCCGAAGAAACCGAAGTCGAAGAAGAAGTAGCCCCAGCGTCAGGTCGACGCCGCCGCGGTCGTTTCGTCGTGCGCCGGCGTCCAGGCGGCGAAGCCACCGAGCAGGTCCGAGACGTCGGGGTGCCCGGCCCGGCGCAGCAGGCTCGCGGCGACGCTGGAGCGGTAGCCGCCGGCACAGTGCACAACGACCGGCCGGTCCCGCGGCACCTCGTCGATCCGCCCGGCCAGCTCGGCGAGCGGGATGTGCTCGGAGCCTTCGATCGCGCCGGATTCCCGCTCCGACGGCTTGCGCACGTCGAGCACGAACGGCGGTTGCGGGCCGGCCAGGGCGTCCCGCAGCCGCGGCGGCGGTCAGCCGGCTGGCCGGTTCGACGTCGGCGGCCAGCTCGTCGAACTCCCCCTCCGCGTCGTCCAGGTAGCCGACCACGTGGTCGAACCCGATGCGGGCCAGCCGCATCACGATCTCCTCCTCGCGGCCGGTCGGCGCCACTACCAGCAGGTCCTGGTCGGGCCGCAGCACCGAGCCCGCGGTCTCGGCGAACCTGCCGTCGGCGGGCACGTTCAGCGCGCCGGTGAGGTGGCCCGCGGCGAAGTCCCGCGCCCCGCGGGCGTCCACGACCACCGCGCCCTCCTTCCGGCGGGCCAGGAACTCCGGCCGGGTCGAGCGCGGCCGGGTGGCGGTCGGGGTCGAAGAGCTCGTGCCGCCGGCGGTTCAGCTCGGCGTCGTAGCCGAAGTACTCCGGCGCGGGCGGCTGGTCGGCGGTGACGATGTCCAGGAACTCCGACTCGCTCATCGGCCGGCACGCATAGTTGGTCAGGCGTTGCGCGCCGATGGTGGACTGCCGCTCGGTGGACAGGTTCTTCCCGCACGCCGAGCCGGCGCCGTGCGCCGGGAATACCCGCACCTCGTCGGGCAACGCCATCAGCTTGCTCTGCACGCTCTCGTACAGCTGGTGGCCCAGCTCGGCGGCGGTCACGCCGGCCGAGGCCAGCAGGTCCGGGCGTCCGACGTCGCCGATGAACAGAGCGTCGCCGGTGAGCACGCCATAAGGCACGTCGTCGTCGGCGTGCTCGAACACCAGCACGCTGATCGACTCCGGGGTGTGCCCGGGGGTCTCCATGATCTGCAAAGTCACGTCGCCGAGCGGGACCCGCTCGCCGTCGGCGAGGTGCCGGATCGGGTACTCCGTGCTCGGCCCGCGAGCCGTAGCCGATCCACGCCCCGGTCTGCGCGGCCAGCTCGAGGTGCCCGGCCAGGAAGTCGGCGTGGAAGTGGGTGTTGATCACCCCGACGATGCGCAGCTCGCGCGCCACGGCGTCGGCCAGGTACTCGCTGACGTCCCGCCGCGGGTCGACGACCACCG
Organism: uncultured Actinomycetota bacterium; assembly: GCA_963776255.1. Classification (GTDB taxonomy): domain Bacteria; phylum Actinomycetota; class Actinomycetes; order Mycobacteriales; family Pseudonocardiaceae; genus Pseudonocardia. The sequence continues at coordinate 233,614 of CAVZMB010000011.1, forward strand.
CTTGCCCGCTGCCCTCGTCGCCGATCAGGTACGAGGCCTGCGACAGGCACTCCAGGTAGTACTGCGTGAAGATCATCCGGGACCCTCTCCGCCATCGAGGGTAAACCCGGGGTCAGGCCGGATGCAGCGGCAAACAGGTCCGCTATTGACCGTGCAACTCGACGGCCACCTGGGTGATCAGTCGAGTCGCGTCCTCACCGCGGTCGGCGACGTCCCAGTACATCTCGAACAGCCGCTCGTAGAGGGCGATGTCGTCGGGGTCGCGGATGGCCAGCTCGGCATTCACGGTCTCCACCAGCACCAACGTGTCGTCGAAGATCCAGAACCCGTGCGTCGGAGCATCCGGGACCTCGGTGGTGAACGGGATGACGGCCAGCTCGACGTTGTCCAGCCCAGACACCGCGAGCAGCCGGTCGAGCTGGGCGCGCAGCACGGCCGGCGGGCAGATCCGGGTGCGCAGCGCGGCCTCGGTAAGCAGGAACCGGAAGCTGCGCTCGGCGTCGTAGAGCACCTGCTGGCGACGCATCCGCTCCTGCACCGCGGCCTCGATGTCCTGGGGACCGTCGCGCAGCTTGGCGAGACCCCGGTAGACGTGCCGGGCGTAGTCGGCGGTCTGCAGCAGCCCAGGCACGAGCCCGGTCTCGACCGCGCGGATCAGGGTGGTGGCGGCCTCCAGCACCCGCCCAGCCCGCTGGCGCGGGGCGAAGCCGGCGCGGAGCTGGCGCCGCCAGGTCGCGTACTCGACCCGCAGGCTGCGCAGGTCGGCGACCAGTTCCTCGCGCACCGGCTCAGCGGCACCGACCGCGCTCGCCCAGGCCCCGACGTCCTCGACCGAGGCGGTCTGCCGGCCGTGCTCCAGCCGGGACACCTTGGAGGCAGGCCAGCCGAGCCGCTCGGCGAGCTGCTTGCCGGACAGCTCGGCGTCCTGGCGCAACCGGCGCAGCCGGCTGCCGAAGCCCACCCGGCCATCGTGCTGATCGGTCACCGGCCTCCCGCGGCCACCTCCCCGGCCAGCCTGATCGGCGGGTACTCCCGGGTCGGATCCTCGGCAATGTAGTCGCGGTACGGAGTGGAGTGCGCCATCGCCAGGTCGATCCACGCCTCGTGTCGCGCGACGATGTCCGGGTCGGTCACCACGTCGTGCCCGAGCCAGCGGTCGTCGGCGGTCCACCGCATCAGCACCAGCAGCGCCGAGTCGAATACCCAGAAGTCGTGGTCCGGCAGGTCAAGCTCGTTGGCCAGCCTGCGCAGCATGAACCGGGCGTCCTCGCCGTTGGCGGTTGCGTTGCGGCAGGCGTAGACCATGTACCGGTTGTAGTCGGTGAGCGGCTCGTTCATCACCCGCACCCGCTCGAAACGCTTGCCGGCTGCGGTCTTGCTCCGCATGTTCTCGCGCCACCACTCGCCGTATGTCGGCGAGTACTGCGCCGGTAGCTCGCCGGCCAGGAACGCGCGCAACTGGAAGCGCTCCTCGTCGACGTCGTAGCGGCTGCGGGCCTCCCACCGGCGCGCGGAGCGCTCGAAGCCGGTGAACAGCGCGTCGAATTCCGCCGTGCCGAGTTTCGCGGGCATCAGGACCGCTCGGCCGGCAGGAAGCGGAACAGGGCGGGTGGAACTTCGACCGCGTCCTCGTGGCCCGGCATGCCGCGCAGCGCGGCACGCGCCTCGGCGTCGGTGATCTTCCAACCCTGGATGACGAGCGTGCCCCGGTCCGTGGCGTACAACGTCGGGCTGTTGCCATCCTTCGTGTCTTTGCCGAGCCAGGTCAGCTTCATGGTGTCTCCCCTCGATTGCCGCGCTTGGCGTCTACAGGATGGGACGTGGCCTCACTTCCGTCAAGCAATACTGTGCAATTGCATTCCTAGCGACGGCCTCTCGTGCAAGAGTGCGGGCGTGATGGAGCGAGCGCGGCGCGTCTACGGCACCCACGTGACCAGGGAGGACAGCTACGTCGGGCACATCGAGGTGATCTGGTCATCGGAGAGTGCCGCGCGCGAGCACGCCAAGCGGTGCAGCACCCATCCGGGCGTGCTGCACACCTCGGTCACCACGTTCACGCTGGACGAGTTGGGCACCCGGCACCCGGTGGTCTGGTACCGGCACGGCCGGGAGAACATCAACGGCCGGCCCTTCGCCACCGGCCTGCACGGCCCGGTGATCGCCCGGCACGACCGCGACGACCCGCACTGAGCGCGGCCGCCGCCTCACAGCCCGAGCTCGCGGGCGATGAGCATCCGCTGAACCTCGGAGGTGCCCTCGCCGATCTCCAGGATCTTCGCGTCGCGGTAGAACCGGGCGACCGGGAACTCGTTCATGAACCCATAGCCGCCGAAGATCTGGGTGGCCTCGCGGGCGTTCACCATCGCCGCGTCCGAGCTGGCGAGCTTGGCGATCGCCGCCTCCTTCTTGAACGGCCGGCCGCGGGCCAGCTGCGCGGCGGCATGGTAGTAGGCCAGCCGCGCGGTGTGCGTCCGCGCCTCCATGTCGGCGATCTTGAACTGGATCGCCTGGTAGGAGCCGATCGGCGCGCCGAACGCCTCTCGCGAGCGCGCGTAGCGCAGGCACTCGTCCACACATCCCTGGGCCAGCCCGACGCCGAGCGCGGAGATCGCGATCCGGCCCTCGTCCAGGATCGAGAGGAACTGCGGGTAGCCGCGGCCGCGTTCTCCGAGCAGGTTCTCGGCCGGCACCCGGCAGTCGGTGAACGACAGCTCACGGGTGTCGCTGGCGTTCCAGCCGACCTTGGAGTACCCGGGCGACACGCCGAGCCCCGGGTGCCGGCCGGGACCAGCAGCGCGGAGATCTCCTTGCGACTCCCGGCAGCGGGGCCGGTGATCGCGGTGGCGGTGATCACCGAGGTGATGTCGGTGCCGGAGTTGGTGATGAACGACTTCGACCCGTTGATCACCCACTCGTCGCCGTCCAGCCGCGCGGTTGTCCGGGTGGCGCCGGCGTCGCTGCCGCCACCGGCCTCGGTGAGCCCGAACGCGGCCAGCGCGGTGCCGGCGCACAGCGCCGGCAGCCAGCGTTGCCGCTGCTCCTCGCTACCGAATCGGTAGATCGGCATCGCGCCCAGCGACACGCCCGCCTCCAGCGTCACCGCGATCGACGAGTCCACCCGGGCCAGCTCCTCGATCGCCAGACAGAGTGCGAAGAAGTCCCCGCCCATGCCGCCGTAGTCCTCCGGGAACGGCAGGCCGAACAACCCCATCGCGCCCATCTGTGCGACCAGCTGATACGGGAACTCCTCGCGCTGGTAGAAGTCGCCGATCACCGGCGCGACCTCCTTGTGGGCGAACTCCTCCACGGTCGCGCGCAGCTGGGCGTGCTCGTCACTGAGCTCGTCGAACACTTCTCAGTCCTCCTCGATCACGGCGAGCACGGCGTCCCGCTCGACGGTCGCGCCCTGGCGGGCGCGGAGCTCGCGAACGGTTCCGTCCACCGGCGCGGTGAGCACGTGCTCCATCTTCATCGCCTCGACCACCAGCAGCCGGGCCCCGGCGCTGACCCGCTGCCCCTCGGTCACCGCCACGACCGTGACCGTCCCGGGCATCGGGGCGCGGACCGGACCACCCGCCTGCGCCGCCGGCGCCACCGGCGGCCTCCAGCGGCGGCTGCTCGCGCAGCGCCCACGCCTGCCCGCGGCGGCCGAGCCAGACCCGCTCGCCGTCCCGGGCCAGGGCGAATCGCAGCACGCTGCCGTCCAGCGACACGACCAGGTCGTCGCCGTCGGTCGCGGCCGACGCGTCGACCGGCGCCGCATCGCCGACGGCCACCTGCGCCCGCGTCGCCCGTCCGCGGGTGCGCACCGGCACCGGATCGTGCCCGTCGGCGAGCACCCGCCAGCGGGTCCAGGCCGGTTCGCCGATCCGCCAGCCACCGGGCAGCTCGAACGGGTCCACGATCTGCCCGGACGGTTCCAGCGCCAGCAGGGCGTGCAGTGCGGCCGCGGTCGGCACCTCGCGCGGGAGCTCCGGCCGAGCCCAGTCGTCCGACCGGCGTTCGACGAGGCCGGTGTCCAGCCGCCCGGCGCGCACGTCCGGATCCGCGAGCAGCGCGCGGAGGAAGGCGAGGTTGGTGCCCACCCCGAGCAGGACGGTGTCGGCCAGCGCGGCGTCCAGCCGGCGCAGCGCCTCCTCGCGGGTGGCGCCGTACGCGATCACCTTGCCGAGCATCGGGTCGTAGGAGCTGCCGACCAGCTCGCCGGCCCGCACTCCGAAGTCGACCCGGACCCCCGGGCCGGCCGGCTCGCGAAGCGCCAGCACCCGCCCACCGGTAGGCAGGAACCCGGCCGCCGGGTCCTCGGCGTAGACCCGGGCCTCGACCGCGTGCCCAGCCAGCCGAACATCGTCCTGGGTCAACGGCAGCCGCTCTCCCGCGGCCACCCGAAGCTGCAGCTCGACCAGGTCGAGGCCGGTGGTCAGCTCGGTCACCGGGTGTTCGACCTGCAGCCGGGTGTTCATCTCCAGGAAGAAGAACTCGTCGGGCCGGTCGGCGTCGACCAGGAACTCGACGGTGCCCGCGCCGGTGTACCCGACGGCCCGCGCGACCTCGATCGCGGCGGCCGTCATCCCGGCCCGGTGGGTGTCGGTGCCCAGCGCGGACGGGGCCTCCTCGACGATCTTCTGGTGCCGCCGCTGCAGGCTGCACTCCCGTTCACCGAGGTGCAGGACGGTGCCGTGCGCGTCGGCCAGCACCTGCACCTCGATGTGCCGGGGCCGGGCGATCAACCGTTCGAGCAGCAGCGTGTCGTCGCCGAACGAGCTGCGCGCCTCCCGGCGAGCGCCGGCGATCGCCTCGGCGAGCTCGGCGGGGTCGTGCACGGCGTGCATGCCCTTGCCGCCGCCACCGGCGGACGGCTTGACCAGGATCGGGAACCCGATCTCGCGAGCCGCGGCCGCCAGCACGGCGTCGTCGGCCGTGCCCAGCGCGTCGCCGGAGACGCCCGGCACCACCGGCACCCCGATCTCCGCGGCCAACGCCTTCGCACGGATCTTGTCGCCCATCGCGTCGATCGCCGCGGGCGGCGGGCCGACGAACACCACGCCGCTGTCCTCGCACGCGCGGGCGAACGCCGCGTTCTCGGCGAGGAAGCCGTACCCGGGGTGCACGGCCTGTGCCCCGGCGCGCCGGGCGGCGTCGAGCACCGCGTCGATCGAGAGGTAGCTGTCCACCCGGACCGCGTCGTCGGCTTCGGCGACGTGCCGCGCACCGGCGTCGGAGTCGGTGTAGACGACGACTGAGCGCACCCCGAGCGCCCGCAGCGTGCGGATCACCCGTACGGCGATCTCGCCGCGGTTCGCGATCAGGACACTGCGGAACAATGCCTCACACCTCCCACGCGCGGACTCGGGACACTCCACGTCGCTTCGTGACCAGCCCGGTTCCCGGTGCGCGGTGAGGTCGAGGCAGCCACCGGCTTGAAAGCCGTGGATCTCGCGAGGCCAGTTTCGATGCCAACGGAACCACGCGTCACATCCGGAAGACGCCGAAGCCGGACGGTCCGAGCGGCGCGTTGGCGGCCGCGGACAGCGCCAGCCCGAGCACCATCCGGGTGTCCAACGGGTCGATCACGCCGTCGTCCCACAGTCGGGCCGTGGAGTAGTACGGGTGCCCCTGGTGCTCGTACTGCGCCCGGATCCGCGCGGTGAACTCGTGCTCCGGCTCGGGATCGTCCCGGCCGCGGACACTGGCCAGCACCGACGCCGCCTGCTCGCCGCCCATCACCGAGATCCGGGCATTCGGCCACATGAACAGGAACCGCGGCGAGTAGGCCCGGCCGCACATCGAGTAGTTCCCGGCTCCGAAAGAGCCGCCGATGATCACGGTGAGCTTCGGCACCCGGGTGGTCGCAACGGCCGTGACCATCTTCGCGCCGTGCTTGGCGATCCCGCCGGCCTCGTACTCCCGGCCGACCATGAACCCGCTGATGTTCTGCAGGAACACCAGCGGCACCCCGCGCTGGTCGCACAGCTCGATGAAGTGCGCGCCCTTCACCGCCGACTCGGAGAACAGGATCCCGTTGTTCGCAACCACGCCGATCGGGTGTCCGTGCAGCCGAGCGAACCCGGTGACCAGCGTGGAGCCGTACTCGGACTTGAACTCGTGGAACCGCGAGCCGTCCACCAGCCGGGCGATCACCTCGCGGACGTCGTAAGGCGTGCGCGGGTCTGTCGGCACCACGCCGTACAGCTCGGCAGGGTCGTACTGGGCTCCTCGGTCGGCTGCACCTCCCACGGCCGCGGCGCACGCGGCCCAAGCGTGCCGACGATCGAGCGGACGATCCGCAGTGCGTGCTGATCGTCGTCGGCCAGGTGGTCGGTGACGCCGGACACCCGCGAGTGCAGCTCGCCGCCGCCGAGCTCCTCGGCGGTCACCACCTCACCCGTCGCCGCCTTCACCAGCGGCGGGCCGCCGAGGAAGATCGTGCCCTGGTTGCGGACGATCACCGCCTCGTCGCTCATCGCCGGCACGTAGGCACCGCCCGCGGTGCACGAGCCGAGCACCGCGGCGATCTGCGGGATGCCGGCGGCGGACATCTGCGCCTGGTTGAAGAAGATCCGCCCGAAGTGCTCCCGGTCCGGGAACACCTCGTCCTGCGCGGGCAGGTAGGCACCACCGGAGTCGACCAGGTAGACGCACGGCAGCCGGTTGTGCAGCGCGACCTCCTGGGCGCGCAGGTGCTTCTTCACGGTCATCGGGTAGTAGGTGCCGCCCTTGACCGTCGCGTCGTTGGCGACCAGCACACACTCCCGGCCGGCCACCCGGCCGACGCCCGGTGATGATCCCGGCGGCTGGTGCGTCACCGCCGTACATCTCGCCGGCCGCCAGCGGGGAGAGCTCGAGGAACGCCGACGACGGGTCGAGCAGCTCCTCGACCCGGTCGCGGGGCAGCAACTTGCCCCGCGCGGTATGCCGCTCCCTGGCCCGTTCCGATCCGCCGAGCCGGGCCGCCGCCAGCCGGTCACGTAGTTCCAGCACCAACGCCGTGTTGGACTTGACGTTGTGCGCGTACCCATCGGCCGCCGGATCGGCGGCGCTCTGCAGGACCGGCGCGTCCATCACGTAGTGCACCTCATCCCGTTAACAACCATTAACATGTTAGCGTTCGTTAACATGCTCCGTCTAGCACCGTGCCCGAGATGACCGTCACCCCGGCCGAGCCGGAGCGCAAGCCGTCCGCAACGCGGCGCGCCCAGATCCTGCAGGTCGCGGCCGAGCTGTTCGCGCGGCGTGGGTTCCACGGGGTCAGCATCGCCGACCTCGGGGTCGCGGTCGGCACCACCGGGCCCGCGCTCTACCGGCACTTCGCCTCCAAGGAGGCGCTGCTGGCCGAACTCCTTGTCGGGATCAGCGAGCGGCTGCTGGCCGGCGGTCGCGCCAGGGCCGAGCAGTACGCCGACCCGGAGTCGGTGCTGGCCGAGCTGATCGACTTCCACGTCGAGTTCGCGCTCCGCGAGCCGGAGTTGATCGTGGTGCAGGACCGGGATCTGGCGAACCTGCCGGCGTCGTCCCAGCGCCGGGTGCGCGGGCTGCAGCGGGCCTACGTCGAGATCTGGGTCGACACGTTGGTACGGCTGCACCCGGACTTGCCGGCCGAATCGGCGCGGGTGGCCGCCCACGGCGCATTCGGCCTACTCAACTCCACCCCGTACACCGGCCCGGGCGCGGACCAGGCGATGGTCGCCGACGTGCTGCGCCGGATGGCCCGCGCCGCGCTCACCGTCCGACTACACGAATCAGGTCGGGTCGGCTGAGTCGAACTTGTTCACTCGACATCAAAGAAGCCGGGACGGGCCGGCTGATTCGTCGGTTCCGGATTGATTGGCCTGCCCGGTCGGGACGTTGGGTGATTCGTCGAATAGCCGGCCATACTATTCAGAAAAAGTCTGTGCCATTGTGAATGCGTAAAGGCCGGGAATTGTCGGTGCGGCTTGGATAATTGGTGGCATGCAGGAACGCAGCCCGCTCGCCACAGCGTACCAATCCATTGCGGATGGTGTGACCGCGCTGCGTGCCGCCTGTGATTCTTCGGCGGATGCGAACACCCGGATCGAAGGGTTGGCGGTGTGTGAGCAGCTGACCCGCCAGTTGGAGCAGCTGTCGATCGAGGTGACCGCGGGGTTGGATCGGGATGGGGTGTTCACCGACCGCGGCTACCCCGCGCCGCCCATGCGGTGGCCGACCTGCTCGGCTGGGACCTGGGTGTGGCGAACCGGCGGGTCCGGGTTGCCGAGCAGGTGTGTGAGCGGGTGTCGCTGGATGGGCAGGTGCTGCCGGCACGGTTGACCGACACCGCGGCGGTGTTCGCCGCCGGTGAGGTCAGCTTGCGGCATGTCGAGGTGATCGCCGACGCGTTGGGGTCCTCGGCGGCGGGGCGGCTGTCGCCGGAGGTGTGGGCGGGTGCGGAGCAGCAGTTGGCCGCTCGGGCCCGGGAGTACCGGCCCCGCGAGCTGGCCAGCTTCGCTCGGGATCTGATCACCACGTTGGATCAGGACGGCCCGGAACCCGATCACGGCGACGGTGAGCAGGTCAACGAGCTGTACCTGGCCACCCGGCCGGGTGGGGCCGGCGGGCGGATCACGGGCGTGTTGGACGCGCCCAGCTTCGACGCGCTACGCACCGCGCTGGACACACTGTCCACACCGACCGCCGAAGACCAGCGGTCGTTGGCCGAACGCCGCGGCGACGGACTGGCCGAACTGTGCCGCCAACGCCTCGACACCGCCGACCTGCCCATGGTCGGTGGGCAACGCCCACACCTGGTAGTCACCGTCCCACTCGCCGAGCTGGAAACCCGCGCCCGCCACGGCATGCTCGACCACGGCGGCCCGCTCACCCCAGCGCAGCTGAGGATGCTGGCCTGCGAAGCCTGTGTCATCCCCGTCGTGCTCGACGGGAACGGGCAGCCACTGGACATCGGCCGGGTCAGCCGGGTCGTGCCCCGCCACCTACGCCGCGCCGTCGCCGCCCGCGACCGCGGCTGCGCCTTCCCCGGCTGCGCGTGTCCCCCCAGCCGGTGCGACGCCCTTAACTTAGCGGCATCGCACCACATCATCGAATGGCAACACGGCGGACCCACCGCCATCGACAACCTCGTGATGCTCTGCCGATTCCACCACCGCCTCATCCACGGCAGCGACTGGGCCGTCACCATGACCCGCGGCGCACCCGAATTCACCCCGCCCAAATGGGTGGACCCCAGCCAAACCGCACGCCGAAAACCACCACCACAATCCCGGATCGCCGCGACTAGCGCAGAGTCCTAGTGCCGCGTAAACGAAGTTCGTTGACCTGGGCGGCAGTGGTCGAGTAGGTCGTCGGCGGTCTTGGTCCAGACGAGGGGTTGGCAGCGGTTGTTCCAACCGTCGATGAAGCGCCCGATGGCGGCGATGAGGTCCTTGACGCTGCCGTAGCTGCCGCGGCGGATGGCCTGCCGGGTGATGATCGAGAAGAAGATCTCGACCATGTTCAGCCAGGTCCCCGAGGTCGGGGTGAAATGCAGGGTGATCCGCGGGTTGCGGGCCAGCCATGCGGTCACCGCCGGGTGTTTGTGGGTGGCGTAGTCGTCCACCACGAGGTGCAGCTTGATCCTGGGGTAGGCCTTGGCGACCTGGCGCAGGAAGCGCAGGAATTCCTGGTGGCGGTGCCGTGGTAGGCAGGCCTGCTCGACCCGGCCGGTGGCCATCGCCAGCGCAGCGAACAGTGTCGTCGTGCCGTGGCGGAGGTAGTCGTGGGTCTGTTTCTCCGGGATCCCCGGGCGCATCGGCAGGATCGGCGCGGTCCGATCCAGGGCTTGGACCTGGGACTTCTCATCGACGCACAGCACCACTGCCTTGTCCGGCGGGTTCAGGTACAGCCCGACGACGTCGCGGACCTTGGCCTGCAGCTGCGGGTCGGTAGAAAACTTGAACGTCTCCACCCGCCAGGGCGCCAGACCCCAGCGGCGCCAGAATCTTGCCCACCCAGACATGGGAAATCCCCAGCTCGCCGGCCAGCAGCCGAGACGACCAATGGGTGACCCCGAGCCGCCCGGGTGGCGGTTCCAGGCTCGCCAACACGACCGCGACCTCATCGACCACCACCGGCCGGCCGGGTTTGGGCCGATCAGCCAGCCCACCGATGCCCTCGGCGGTCCCCGGGGCGGTAGGTCCACAGCCACAGACAACGCCATGAACCATGACCCCGAACACCAGCCGAAAAGTAGAGCTATCTAGTTGCCGCGACACTAGAAGCGATAACGCAGGATCCTGCCGACGTCGCGCAGCCCGGGTATCCGGGCAAGCACCCACAGCTGCGCTCGGCCCGTCCAGGGCAGCTTCTCCAGGCCCGGCATGTCGACGCTGCGCAACGCGTCCACCAGGCGCAGCCCGTCGTGCCAGCCCTCGATCTCGTGCGGATCGTCGATGCCCCAGTGCAGGGTGGCGCCCGCGTTGCGCACCGCGGGCACCAGCTTCTGCAGCCGGATCCCGATCGTGCCGTAGCAGTCGAACAGCAGCTCGCCACGGGCGAACCGCCCGGTGATCCGTTCGATGAGCCGCCGTCCGTCCGGTTTGTGCAGGTACATGGTCAGGCCCTCGAACACCGCCACGGTCGGCCGGTCGGCCGGGACCTCGGCCAGCCATCCGTCGTCGGTCACCGAGGCGGCGACCGTCCGGTAGTCCCCGGCGGGCGAAGCGAGCAGCCGCGATCGCAGCCCGATGACCTCCGGGTAGTCGAGGTCGATCCAGCGCACCGACGGCGGTGGGTCTAGCCGCAGCGCTCGGGTGTCCAGCCCGCAGGCCAGATGCAGCACGGTCGTCTCCGGGTGGCGCGCGATGAACGAGCGGGTCCAGTCGTCGAGCTGCCGGGAGCGCAATGCGACCCCGGCCGCCGTCGAGGCGGTCATGCCGGTAGACGCGAAGTCGTAGTCGATGCGCGCGATCGCGTCGTCGGCGTAGCGGTCGCCAAGCACGGGATCCGAGGTGCGGCTGTCCAGCGCCTTTCCGTAAAGGGTGGCGAGCATGGTCGCCGGGGCGCCGGTCAGGGTGATCTTCTCGCGTGCCACCGAGGACAACCCCACTCAGCCGAGTGTGTCAGCGCAGCGCGCAAACGCCTGGTCGACGAGCTCGCCGAGGTCGCCTCCGCCGTCCCGGATCCAACGGATCATCGCGGTGTCGAACGCCGCCATGGCGACCGCCGCGGCCAGTGCCGGGCCCATCTCGTCCGCGGACTCGACGCCCGCCCGGGACGCCAGCTCGGTTGTCACGCAGGCCCGCCAGCCGTCCAGCCGGTCCAGAAACCGGGCGCGCAGCCGCGGGGTGTCCAGGGTGAGCCTGGCCAGCATCATCGCCTTCTCCGGGTGCTCCGCGAAGGCGTCCAGGAACACTGACAACGCACCTCGGATCGCGGCGCCGGGCGGCTCGTCCGGCGGGCGAGCGGCCAGCGCGGCGCAGAGCCGGACGCCGAGCTCGTCAAGGAACTCGATGATCACGTCTTCCTTGGCCTCGAAGTAGCGGAAGAACGTGCGCCGGGACACCCCAGCCCCGTCGGCGATCTCCTCGATCGTGGTGGCATCGAACCCGCGAGATGCGAACAACTTCAGGGCGACCGTGGCCAGCTCGTCGCGGACGAGCTGCCGCTTGCGCTCGGCAAGCGACGGCGAGCCACCCAGGGAGCTGGTCATCCTGTCGACCTTACCACCAATGCGCCCGTAGCGGCGCAGATGTCAGTTGGTGCGCAACTTGACACTAAGTGTCATGCGATGCACTATGTGCAGCATGACGACCGCACGATGGACCACAGCGGACATCCCGGACCTGACCGGCCGGACCTACCTCGTGACCGGCGCGAACAGCGGGCTCGGCCTCGCCACCAGCCGCGAGCTGGCCCGCCACGGCGGGCACGTCGTGATGGCCGTCCGCGACCTGCAGAAGGGAACGGGCGCGCTCGCCACGCTGCGCGCCGAGCTGCCCGACGCCGAGCTCGAGCTTCGCCGGCTCGACCTCGCCGACCTCGACTCGGTGCACACCTTCGCCACCTCGATTCTGGACGACGAGATCCCGATCGACGTCCTGATCAACAACGCCGGTGTGATGATGCCGCCGCGAAGGCTGAGCCCGCAGGGGCACGAATCCCAGTTCGCCACCAACCACCTCGGACACTTCGCGCTCACCCTGCGCCTGCTCGACCGGATCAAGGAGAGCCCGGCCGCTCGGGTAGTCACGGTCAGCTCGTCGGCGCACCGGGCCGGCCGGATCCGGTTCGACGACCTGACCGGCGAGCGGCAGTACACGCCGTGGTCGTTCTACGCGCAGTCGAAGCTCGCCAACGCTCTGTTCGGGCTCGAGCTCGACCGGCGGCTGCGGGCCGAGGGTTCGAGCGTGCGCAGCGTGCTCGCCCATCCCGGCTATGCGGCGACCAACCTGCAGACCACCGGCCCGACCGGGCTGCTGCAGTGGGGCGGCCAAGCTGGGCAACCGGATCTTCGGCCAGAACCCGAGCGCCGGCGCGCAAAGCCAGCTGCGGGCGGCGACCGACCCGGACGTCCAGGGCGGGCAGTTCATCGGCCCGGGTGGGCTCGGGGAGCTGCGCGGCGCACCGCGCGTCGTGCAGCCGGTCCGGGCAGCGCATGACCCGGAGCTCGCCCGCCGGCTGTGGGACGTCTCGGAGGCCGCCGCCATGGCAGAGCACACGGACCAGCACCAGGACACTCACGCCGACGCGGACAAACGCTAGCGGGCGGTGGGTCCGTCCAGCACGTAGCCCATCCCGCGGACCGTACGGATCGAGTCCGGGCCGAGCTTGCGGCGCAGGTAGCCGATGTAGACCTCGACCACGTTGGACGCCGGGCGGCGACCCCAGACCAGGCCGGCCAGCCGCTCCCGGGACACCGTCCGGCCGCGCTGCTTGACCAGAGCGGAGAGCACGGCGAACTCGGTGCGCGACAGGTTCAGCAGGGTGCCGTCCCGACTAGCCAGGCCGAGCGCGCTGTCCACGCTGATGTCTCCCCACCGGGTGACGGCCGGTACGGCCGGCCGCTGGGCGCGACAGCGCAACCGCAGCCGGGTGACCAGCTCCTCGACCCGGAACGGGGTGACCAGGTAGTCGTCCCGGTGGCCGCGCAGGCTGGCCGCGGTGTAGTCCCGCAGCTCGTCCGGGGTGATCGCGATCACCGGCACGTCCGGCGCGATGCGGTTCAGCTCGTCCACGAAGGCGGCGAGATCCAGCCCGGACCGCCGCAGGTCGACGACCACCGCACGCAGGTCTCCGGCCGCGGCCGCTTCCAAACCCGCCCGCTCGTCGTCACCGGTCTCGGCGACGAATCCCGCGGACTGCAGCGCCTGCACCATCGTCGTGCCGGTCCGGCGGGCCGACAGCAGCAGCAGCACCGGCGAGCGGTCCAGGCCGCCCCGCACCGCGTCCGTCGGCCCGTCCATCGACTAGAGCCTCCTCGGCGACACGCCGTCAAACCCAACGCCGGGCGCCCCGCGCGCAGCCACCGTCGGTGAACGGCAGTGTCGACGCAGTGGAGGGGGTAACGGAACAGCATCTCGTGAACAGGTTGCGCAGCATTCGGAGCTAATTTGCCTAGCATTCGGAGTAATCCGACCCGTTCATCGTGTCACTCCAACCCGATGAGCGCGTCACGTTCTCATAAACGCGTCGCACCGCGCAGGTGCCTCCCTAACGTGCCCCGCATGTCACCGCAGCTCGCCCGGACGGCGTGGGGGACGGCGATCGCCGCCATCCTCTTCGCTCCCGTGCTGCTGCGCCTGCTGTCCAGCGAGGAACGCTCGCTGTGGTCGGAGCTTGCGGTGCTCAGCGGGCTGCTCGCGCTGTCTGCACTGGTGTGCGCAGCGGTGCTGCCGTCCCGGATGCGCGCGTTGAGCGAGGCGTTCGGCATCGGCGGCGTGCTGGCGATGCACCGTCTGCTCGGTGTCTACGTGATCGGGCTGGTGCTGGCGCACATCGCGTTCGTGGTCGCCGCCGACCCCGACAACGTCGTACTCCTCGATCTCGAACGGGCGCCGGCGCGGGCCCAGGCCGGCATGTGGGCGCTGCTTGCGCTCGCCGGCCTGGTCGCCCTGTCGGTCTACCGGCATCGGCTGCGGCACCGTTACGAGGTGTGGCGTTGGCTGCACGTCGCGCTCGCCGCGAGCGTGCTGGTGCTCGCCGGGTTGCACGTGCTGCTGCTCAGCCACCTCGTGTACGACCCCGCGATGCGAGCCCTTTTCGTGGTGCTCGCCGGCACGGTGCTCGTGGTGCTCGCCTACCGCTGGGCGTGGCGCCCGGCGTTCGGAGGGCGCGCGGAGTTCATCGTGCACGAGGTCCGGCCGGAGAACGCCACGGTGAGCACGCTGGTGCTCGAACCGCGCTCCGGTCGGCACAAGCTCGACTCCCCGAGCCTGGACTTCGCGCCCGGTCAGTTCGCGTGGCTGCGGCTGAACCGCTCGGTCGCCGCCGAGGAGCACCCGTTCACCATCGCTTCGGCGGCGCACCCCGGCGCCAAGCCGGAGTTCACCGTGCGGCACAACGGCGACTTCACCGGGCTGCTGAGCAAGCTTCGCCCCGGCAGCCCGATCTGGGTGGACGGTCCGCACGGCGCGTTCACGATGGATTTCCTCACCGCCACCGGGCTGGTGATGATCGCCGGCGGAGTGGGCATCACCCCGATGATGTCCATGCTCCGCACCCTCGCCCACCGTTGCGACGACCGGCCGCATCGGCTGGTGGTAGTGGCAGGCAGCGCCGATGAGCTGCTGTTCCGCGACGAGCTCGCCGAGCTCAAGCGACGACTCGACCTCACGGTGGTCGAGGTACTGCGTCGGCCACCGGCCGACTGGACCGGTCCGGGCAGCACCGTGGATGCGCAGCTGCTCACGACCGTGCTGCCGGGCCCGTTCCGGCGCAACCAGCTCGACTACTTCGTCTGCGGTCCCCCGGCGCTGGTGATCAGCGTGACCGAGGCGCTGGCCGAGCTGGGTGTCCCACAGACCCGCGTCCACACCGAACAGTTCGACCTCGTTTGACCCCTACCCGACAAGCAGCCCCCGACAGGCAGCTCCCCGACAAGCAGCACAGCGCAGAAAGGCTCCCCAGCCGTGCTCACCTCAATACCCCGGCTCGTCCGCTGGGCCGTCGTCGTAGCCGTCATCGGCGGAATCGCCGCGGCGGTGTTCCAGTCCTGGCGTGCTGAGGACGGCGCCGTGGGTGTGCCCGACGGGTGGACCGAGACCCAGTTCGGCCCGCTCGGCCCGGCCGACCGTGACCTGCTGGAGAAGGTGCGGCTGGCCGGCCTGTGGGAGATCCCGACCGGGCAGGAGATGCAGCAGCGCGCCAGCGGACAGCGCGTCCAGGAGATCGGCGGGCAGATCGCGAAGGAGCACACCGAACTGGACGCGATCGTGCGTGACGCGGCCGGCCAGCTCGGCGTCGTGCTGCCGAACCAGCCCTCCGAAGAGCAGCAAGGCTGGATGGCCGAGATCTCGGCGTCCTCGGGCGCGGACTACGACCGGCTGGCGGTGAACCGGCTGCGCGCCGCACACGGCAAGGTGCTGCCGGCGATCTCCCAGGTGCGCGCCGGCACCCGTAACGACCTGGTGCGCAAGTTCGCGGTGACGGCGGCGACCTTCGTCAGCCGGCACCACGAGTACCTCGAGAGCACCGGGCTCGTCGACTTCTCCGCCCTCCCCGAGCCGCAGGCGCCCGGCGCACCCGCGCCGGCACCCGCGCCGCAGTCCCCACCCGTCGACCGGGCCTCCGCAATCGTCGACTCGCCAAACGTCGGGGCGGCCGCCGTCGTGGTGCTCGCCTCGCTGCTAGCCATCGTCGGGCTGTTCGCGTTCGTGCGCAGCAGCCGCTCGGCCCGCCGCCGGAGGAACGCATCCTCCGCGCCGGCGCACAGTATGGAAATCCCCCGACAACGACCCCAGCCGCTCGAGCTGACCGCGGCCCCCCCGGTCATCGAACGCGGCCCACGACATGCGGCCCGGCGCTAGCAGTTCCCGGGCATGAAGTCGGGACGCGCCTGACGGCACGTCCCGAGCTCCCCAGAAGGATTGAGAGAACGCGATGGTACGACGCGGTAAGCACAGCATGCCGACGGCGACCCGGCTGCTCGCCCTGGTCGGAGCGGCGGTGATCGCGGCTGGAATTACGCTCGCGACCGGCTCCGCCTCGGCCCAGGCACCGGAGCTCGCCGACGACGACAACCCGGTCCAGGTCGTCGATGACAATGGCCAAAACCCTGGCCAAAACCCTGGCCAAAACCTGGCCGAGCAGCAACGGCGCGACCGCAGACAACGGCGCGGACAACGGCGCGGACAACGGCGCGGACAAGGCCCTTGCCGCTGACCACGACCACGGTGCGGAGGCGCAGGTCTCCGACGAGGACAAGAAGAAGGCAGAGGAGGAAACGAAGGGCAAGCCCACCAACGGGCTGGACGTCCTCGGCCGGGACTGCAAGAACAGCGACCTGGAGCGGCACGACGGCTTCCAGAAGGCACCGCGCTGTGTCGACACGGCGTTCGGCGAGGTCTCCTCGGCCAGCAAGAACCCGTCGCTGCTGATCACTGAATCGCCGAACAAGGTCAAGGCCGGCGAGAAGTTCACCATCACGGTGAGCACCCGGAACCTGGTACGGGACCGGTTCCTCGGTGCCGCCGCCGGCGGCTACTACCTGGAGAGCTCGTTCCTCAACAAGGACGGCCTCCAGCGCGGGCACTTCCACACAGCCTGCCGGATGCTGGCCAGCAACGACGTCGCCCCTGACCCGGCGCCGGTCCCGCCGGTGTTCGTGGCCACCCAGGACGGTGGCGGAGGCGCCAAGCCGGACACGGTGACCGTTGAGATCGCAGGGCTGCCCGAAAAGGGCATCGCGCAGTGCGCCACCTGGGCCGGCGACGGCTCACACCGCATCCCGATGATGGAGCGGGCGAACCAGACGCCGGCGTTCGACGCGGTGCGGATCACGGTCAACTAGTCGACGGTGGAGGGTCGGGCGGCGTCATCGCCCGACCCTCCGTGGCCGGCTACTCGGCGAGCAGATCTCGCCCTCGAACAGGCCGAGTTCCTGCTCGTAGAACTCGATGCCGATCCCGTTCGGGTCACGCAGATAGAGACTGTTCAGCACGCCTCGGTCCGGCCCGAGGTAGTCCATGCCCGCGGCATCCAGCTTCTCCTTGGCGGCCCGGAAGTTCTCCGGAGAGGTCGATAGCGCGATGTGCTGCACGCCGCCGATCGTCTCGTGGAAGTCCGGGTGCTCGTGCCCGGGGAAGTCGAAGAAGCCGAGCAGGTTGCGGTTGCCGATGTCGAAGAAGAAGTGGCTGGAGCCGTTGTAGTCGCGGTTCTCCACCAGCTCGACCAGCGGGAACCCGAGGAACTCCTGGTAGAACTGGATCGTCTCCTCGACGTCCCGGCAGATCAGCGCCAGATGGTGCACGCCTTGGACGGTGGTCTTGGGTCGTTGCGCGGGTGGACGCAGGTACTTGTCCCGCAGCGCGTCGCGGCGGTCCCGCACGGCCTGCAGCTCGGCACCCTCCGGTTGCGGCATGATCGGCCTGCCTTTCGCGAATTTCCGTCTCCGTTGCCCGCCTATAGTTGCACGCACAAGCGCGCGCCAACTGCTAGATCGCCTCAATCTCCGGGTACTCCGGCCGCCACATCGCCTCGTGCACCTGCCGCACGGGCTCCTCCTCGACCGGGACCCGGGCCACCCCGTCGTCCACCGCGGCCAGCGCCACCGCGGCGGCCACCCGCGCGGACACCCCGCGCAGGTCGGACACCGGTGGCAGCAACGGCGCGCCGCGGCGCTCTCGCTCCATCACCCTGGCGACCGCGGTCGCGGCCGCGAGCAGCATGTGGTCGGTGATCCGCGATGCCTTCGCCACGATGGCCCCGAGGCCGAGCCCCGGGAACACCAGCGCGTTGTTCGCCTGGGCGATCTCGTACCGGACGCCGCCGCGCTCGACCGGGGGGAACGGGCTGCCGGTCGCAACCAGCGCCCGCCCTTCGGTCCAGGCGATCAGGTCGGCCGGCAGTGCCTCGCACTTCGACGTCGGGTTGGACAGCGGCAGGATGATCGGCCGCTCGACGTGGCTGGCCATCGTGCGCACGATCGGCTCGGTGAACGCACCCCGCACCGTTGAGGTGCCGATCAGCATGGTCGGCCGGATGGCTGCCACGGTCTCGCCGAGGCTCGCGCCGCCGCGCGGCTCCCCCGGACCGGGGTCGGCCGGACGCAGGTAGCGGCGCTGGAAGTCGCGGATGACCGCGTCGACCCCGGCGCCGAGCAGGCCGTGCCGGCCGACCAGCCAGAACCGGGCGGCCGCCTCGGCGTCGGTCAGCCCGTCCCGGACCAGGGCCTGGCGTAGCACGTCGGCGATGCCCACTCCCGCGGTGCCCGGTCCGTAGATCACGATGCGTTGGTCGCGGAGCCGGGAACCGGCCGCCCGCACTCCGGCCAACGCCGCGGCGAGGGCGACCGCGGCGGTGCCCTGGATGTCGTCGTTGAACGTGCACACCCGGTCCAGGTAGGTCTGCAGCACCCGGTGGGCGTTGTCCTGGCCGAGGTCCTCCCAGTGCAGCACCGCGTCCGGGAACAGCCGGTGCGCGGCGGTCACATAGGTCTCGACGAACTCGTCGTAGCGCTCGCCGCGCACCCTGGGGTGCCGGTTCCCGAGGTACATCGGGTCGCCGAGCAGGCTGGGGTTGTCGGTGCCGGCGTCCAGCACCACCGGGATCGTCCGCCGCGGATGGATGCCGGCGGCGGCGACGTAAACGAAGATCTTGCCGATCGAGATGTCGATCCCGCCGACGCCCCAGTCGCCGATGCCGAGGATGCCCTCGCCGTCGGTGGCCACCACCAGGTCGACCCCGTCCATGGTGGCCGCGAAGTTGCGCAGCGACTGCTCGATCTCGTCCAGGTGGTTGATCGACAGGTAGACGCCGCGGGCGCGGCGGAACTCGTGGCTGTACCGCTCGATCGCCTGCCCGACCGTCGGCGTGTAGACGATCGGCAGCATCTCGTCGAGGTTGTCGGAGATCAGCCGGTAGAACAGCACCTCGTTGCGATCGCGGAGCAGCGTGAGGTAGACGTGCTTGCCCAGGTCGTCGCGCTGCCGCGCGCACTGCGCGTACACCCGCTGCACCTGGCCCTCCAGGGAGGACACCGCGCTGGGCAGCAACCCGGTCAGGCCGAGCGCGGCCCGCTGCTCGGCGGTGAACGCGGTGCCGCGGAAGACGAAGGGCTGGCTGACCAGGTCGGACCCCCTGGCCCGGATCCGCACCAGATCCCGGCCGGCGCGGCGGACGATC
The DNA here is from genome assembly GCA_963776255.1 of uncultured Actinomycetota bacterium. Taxonomy (GTDB): domain Bacteria; phylum Actinomycetota; class Actinomycetes; order Mycobacteriales; family Pseudonocardiaceae; genus Pseudonocardia. The sequence goes on from CAVZMB010000011.1 coordinate 252,910, forward strand.
TCGTACGGCCGGTCCACCCCATGCATCCTGCCAGCCGCGGCGGCGGCGGAACCAAACGACTGCCTGATTCCGGAACCTGCGGTGCGAAAATGACAGTCATGTAATTACACTGCCGTCATGCAGATGCTCACCCACGTCACCACGGCCGGCTGGTGGCTTTGCGCGGAGTGCGGGGCCGAGGTCCTGCTGCCGGCCACCGAGACCACCGGCTACGTGCTCACCTGCCCGGACTGCCCGGGCGAGATGAGCCCGATGCGGGAGTGGGACGACCAGCGGGCCAGCTGAGCGGCAGCCCCGGTTCGGTCAGGCCTCCTCCGGGTCGCGACCGAGCGCCGCTCGCCCGCCGTCCACCGGCACGACAGCGCCGTTGACGAAGCTGGCCTCACCGGAGAGCAGGTAGGCGACGACGTCCGCTGCCTCCTCGACCCGGCCGACCCGCCCGATCGGGTGCAGCCGGCCCATCTCGGCCTCGACGTGCCCGGCGGCCGCGGACTCCTGCCGGGCGAGGTACTCCCGGTACCGCTCAGTGTCGATCGAGCCCAGGGCGACGGCGTTGACCCGGATGCCGTGCGGGCCGTAGTCGACGGCCAGTGCACGGGTCAGCCCCTCGACGGCTGCCTTGGCCGTCGCGTAGCAAAGGGCGCCCCGGACCGCCCGCTGCGCCTGATGCGAGGACACGTTCACAATCGCTCCGCCGGCGGCGCCGCCGACGCCTAGGAAGCGACGGATCGCGGTGGCGGATCCGACGACCGTCGGATGGAGGTTGCCGCCGATCAGGTCGAGCACCTCGTGCACGGGTGCCGAGTGCAGCGCGGCGTCCCGGAAGATCGCGGCGTTGTTGACCCAGCCGGTCAGCTCGGCGTCCGCCTCCGCCCGATCCGCGGCCCGTTCGGTGACGGCCTCGTCGGCGGCATCTCCGATCACTGCCACCAGGCGGGCACCGGCCGGATGCTCGGCGGTCCAGGCCAGTGCGGCCGGATCGAGCTCGATCGCGACGACCCGGTCGCCGGCCGCGAGCAGCCGCTCGACCACGGCACGACCGACACCGCGCCCGCCCCCGGTCACCACGTACGAACGGCTCACGGCCGAAAGCTACCGAGAACAGACCCGAACCACACCGCGCGCCGGTGCGCGCCGCCGCCGGGATGTCGGTGCAGCGTGGTTCACTCGACTGGGGAGGTGTGGGTGATGTCCTTCGTGCGCGGGCACGGGCGCGGCCTCGGGTGGGTCGTCGCGCACTTCCGCCGACCGCACCGGGCCGAGGCCGACCAGCTCCGGCTGCCGGAGCAGGACGTCGACGCGGCGCGTTCCGATCCCCGCCCGGCCACTATTGGCGTTCCCCCTTCGCGCTCGCCACACACCTCGTAGCCTCGTACCCGCCGGCGCAGACACACCACGGATCGAACCGTGCCAGGCCGTCACGCATCAACGCGGTGCGGGCGCAGCGTCCACACCACCGCCAGTTGGGCGACCGTGACGTCCTCCGCGTCGCGGACCTCCACCGCGACCGTGAACTCCGGGCGCTGCCCGGCCTCCAGCTGCCCGAACGCCTCGGCCGCGTCCGCGGTCAGCCGCGCCTCGGCGGTCAGCGGGCCGAGCGCGAGCTTGCGGTAACCGACCTCGGCGCGCACCACCAGCGGCGTCGCCTTCCCCAACGCCTCGACGAACGCCGCGAGCACCACCGCCCCGGACGCCGACTCGCCGAGCCCGAAGATCATTGCCGCGTGCGGGCCCCCGACGTGGTTGTGCACGCCCGGCTCGTCCGGCAGGCCCAGCACCGCGCGGTCGGCGGAGACCTCGAGGAACCGCACCCCGGACGTCTTCACCCACGGCACGCTCTGGCTCAGCGCGTCGCCCACCCAGGCGTAGTCGGCGTTCACCGGTCCGCGCCGACCGGCTCGACGGGCTCGGTGGGCCCGACCGGGCCGTACAGCGTGTCGCGCTGCCGCAGCGTGCGCCCGATCGGCTCGACGATCATGCGGAAGTCGTCCTCGGTCAGCCCCTGCCCGTGCACCGCGCCGGCGGCCCGGCTGATGTTCTCGTCCATCAGGGTGCCGCCGAGGTCGTTGACGCCGGCCCGCAGCAACTGCTGGGCACCGACCGCGCCGAGCTTCACCCAGGACGCCTGGATGTTGTCGATCAGGCCGTGGTACGCGATCCGACCGACGGCGTGCATCAGCACCACCTCGCGCCAGGTCGGGCCGCGGCGCGCCGCGCGCTTGAGGTAGATCGGCGCCGCCATGTGCACGAACGGCAGGCCGACGAACTCGGTGAACCCGCCGGTCTGCGCCTGCAGCTCCCGGGTGCGGATCAGGTGTCGGGCCCAGTGACACCGGCCGCTCGACCGAGCCGAACATGATCGTGACGTTCGAGCGCAGCCCGATCGAGTGCGCGGCCCGGTGGCACTCCAGCCACTCGTCGGTGGTGATCTTGTCCGGGCAGATCACCGCGCGGACCTCGTCGTCGAGGATCTCCGCGGCGGTGCCGGGCAGCGAGCGCAGCCCGGCGTCGTTCAGCCGGCGCAGGTAGTCGACCAGCGGCTCGCCGAGCCGCTGCGCCCCCTCGGTGACCTCCAGCGCGGTGAACCCGTGCACGTGGATCTCCGGGACGGCCTGCTTCACCGCGCGGGCCACGTCGACGTAGAAGTCGCCGTCGAAGTTCGGGTGGATGCCGCCCTGCAGGCACACCTCGGTGGCGCCGAGCTCCCACGCCTCGCGGGACCGCTCGGCGATGTCGTCCAGCGTCAGCAGGTACGGCGCCCCGCGCAGGTTGAGCGACAGCGGTCCCTTGGAGAAGCCGCAGAACCGGCACTTGAACGTGCACACGTTGGTGTAGTTGATGTTGCGGTTGGCCACGTAGGTCACGGTGTCGCCGACCGCCGCCGCCCGGAGCTCGTCGGCCAGCGCCGCCACCGCGGCGACCTCGGGGCCGCGGGCGCCGAACAGCGTGACCAGCTCGGCCTCGCCCGGCTGCTGCCCGGCGCGCACCCCGTCGAGCACCTCTCGCACGGCGCCCTCGGCGCAGGCCGGCGCCGGCACCAGCACCGGCGGTGCGGTGTCCGCGCCGGAGTACCACGCGGTGGACCGCCGGCCGACCTGGACCACCTCGGCACCGGTGCCGACGTTCGCCGCGGCGGCGTGCCGCTCCGGCCAGGCCGCGCCCGGGTCGTCCCGGCCCAGGCCCTCGGCGTCGGACCGGTCCAGCACCGGGAACCGCAGCCCCTCGTCCAACCAGCGCTCCGGGCGCAGCGCGAACTCGGGGTAGATCGTCAACCGCGGCGCCAGCGCCAGCCCGCGGGACTCGGTGACCTCGCGCAGCGCCTCGATCGCCGGCCACGGCCGTTCCGGGTTGACGTGGTCGGGGTCACCGGGGAGACCCCGCCCCAGTCGTCGATCCCGGCGTCCAGCAGCGCGCCGAGCTGCTCGGGGTCGGACAGGTTCGGCGGAGCCTGCAGGTGCACCTCGGGCGGCAGGACCAGCCGGGCCAGCGCGATGGCCTGGACGAAGTCCGCCGGCGGGCATGGCGGCGCGGCCCGCATCAGCGGTGCCGGGCTTGGGCAGGAAGTTCTGCACGATCACTTCCTGCACGTGCCCGTGCCGCCGGTGGGCGTCGGCGATGGCCTGCAGCGCGTCGAGCCGGTCCGACGGCGTCTCGCCGATGCCGACCAGGATGCCGGTGGTGAACGGGATGGCCAGCTCGCCCGCGGCATGCAGGGTGGCCAGCCGGCGGGCCGGGGTCTTGTCCGGGGCGCCGCGGTGCGCGACCAGGTCGTCCCGCAGCGACTCGATCATCATGCCCTGGCTCGGCGCGACGGCGCGCAGCGCGGCGAGCTCCGACGGCGGCAGCGCGCCGGCATTGGCGTGCGGCAGCAGCCCGGTCTCGTCCAGCACCAGCCGGGCGGCCGCGGCGACATAGTCCACTGTGGATGTGTAGCCGTGCGCGTCGAGCCAGTCGCGGGCCGCCGGGTAGCGGTCCTCCGGCTGCTCGCCGAGGGTGAACAGTGCCTCGTGGCAACCGGCCTCGGCGCCCCGCCGGGCGATCGCAAGCACCTCGTCGGGCTCGAGGTAGGCGCTGTGCAGGTGGGCCGGCGCGGTGGCGAACGTGCAGTACCCGCAGCGGTCCCGGCAGAGCCGGGTCAGCGGGATGAACACCTTCGGCGAGTAGGTGATCCGGGTGCCGTGTGCGGCGTCGCGGACCTCCCGGGCCCGGCGGGTGAGCTCCTCGAACGGGAGCGTCAGCAGGTCGTCCGTCGGCTGGGTCACCCTGGCAGGCTACGACCGGATGGCGCGGTACGCCGATCACCAGGCAGCATTGACCGGTGATCGACCGTGCGGCCCGGGCCGCCGAGCTGATCTGGGCGGCCTGGCAGACCGGCCAACGGCGCACCGACTTGCCGACCGACTGTCGCCCGGGCGACGCGCAGGCAGGCATGGCGGTGCAGGCGGCGCTGGAGGTGATCGCCGGGCCGAGCTACGGCTGGAAGCTCGCCGCCACCTCCCCGGCCGGGCAGCGGCACATCGCCGTCGACGGTCCGCTGGCGGGCCGGCTTTTCGACCGGTTCCGGTACCCCGACGGCGACCAGCTCCCGTCGCACGACCTGCACATGAGCGTCGCGGAGGCGGAGTTCGCCTTCGTGATCGACCGCGACCTCGACGCCGCACCTGGGCTGGACTTCACGATGGACGAGGTGCTCGGCGCGGTGCGCGCCATGCACCTCGCTATGGAGGTACCGGACTCGCGGTTCACCCGGTTCGAAACCGTCGGCGCCGCACAGCTGATCGCCGACGACGCGTGCGCCGGGCGGTTCGTGCTCGGCCGGGCCGTCCCGGGCTGGGCCGAGCTGGACCTGGCGAGCCATCAGACCGCGCTGCACGTCAACGGCGCGGTCGCGGCGAAGGGCAGCGGGGCGAACGTGCTCGGAGATCCGCGGATCGCGCTGACCTGGGTCGCCAACGAGCTGCCCCGGCTTGGCCGCAGGCTGCGGGCCGGAGATGTGGTGACCACCGGTACCAGCACCGTGCCGGCGACGATCCAGGCAGGTGACCGGGTCACCGCCGACTTCGGGGAACTCGGGACGGTCAGCGTCGGCTTTGCCCGCTGAGGCCCGGCGGACGGTGCTCCCGCGCTGCCACCCGCCCGGTAGATCCGGGATCAACCGGGCGGCAGGATCTCGACGTCACGCGACGAGGCGTCGGTGGCCACGAATCCGAGCAGCCGGGCGCCCTCGTCTGCCACCGCGGCCGTGTCCGCTGCCGACAGCGGGCGGTCCGTTCTGATCATGAGGGTCGCACCGCTATCGCTGCGCTCGACCCGCCACAGCCCGGCGACGGTGCCGTCCACCAGCAGGGTGGGCTTGTCGAGGTACGGCCGCTGCGCGTCGGTCATCACCCGGCTGCGGTCGTCGTGGCCGAGCAGCAGGTTGTCGAACTCCGGCATGAACCGGGGCGGCGCCGGAGTGTCCGGGTCCGGCAGCGGCCCGTCCGGCACGTCGAACAGCTCCCGGCCGCGCTCGTCGCGGAAGGTGCGCAGCCCCGGCCGGAGCCGCTCGACGACCTCGCGTAGCCCGGTCAGCCGCGACCAGATCCGGATGTCGCCGACGCTGGCCGGCCCGAACGCCGCCAGGTAGCGCAGCACCATCTCGTCCGGCGCTGTCTCGGCGGCCAGTGGAGCGCCGAGCCACGACTCCGCGGTGGTCAGCACCGCGCCGCCGGTTTGCCCCCACACCCCGCGCGGTGGCAGCTGGACAAGCGGGTGGAGGTAGTGCACGGCGTAGGCCATCGACTGGGCGTCGTGGTCCGGCCAGCGCTGCGCCAGCGCGGCACCGAGCGCGGGGTTGGTCCTTGGCTGCTCCTCGAGGAGCTTCCGGCCGGTGCCGAGCAGCTCGTCAAGGTCCATCCCGGCCACGGCTCGGCCGAAGCCGGAGCCGTGGAACACCTTGCTGAGCACGGGCTGCACCACCGGTCGCAGCGCGAGGCAGTCCCGGGCGCTCATCAGGTGCACGGTGCCGCGCATCATGGCCAGCCGGACCGCCCGCCGCTCGGTGAGCAGCTCCGCGAGCTCGGTGTGGTCGAACCCGGCGATCCGGGACCACAGGCCGGCGTAGGGCGAGAGCGGCTCCTGGGCCTGCATGCCGACCAGGTGCTCGACCACCTCGATCGCCGGCCGGTCGACCCGTTGCAGCAGCAGCTGCCGGGCCAGCAGCGCCCGGTTCAGCGCGCGGCGATCCAGCACGGTCATGGCGGCCAGCCCACGGTCATCGCGAGTTGAGACGCCGGGCGAGCTTCCCGCCCGGCATGATCAGCACAGGGACATTACCCGACAAGTACGACAACCCTCGCCGAACGTCTAGCGTTTCGACTGGTTGAGCAGCGGTGATTCTAAACCGATAAGGAGATGTCACTCGGCGCACAGTTGAGCGGCAATTGAAGTATCGCCGATCTACGGTGACCCGAGCGCCGTCACGGGAGGACTGGCATGGGCAAGTACGTCTACGAGTTCGCCGAGGGCAACAAGGAGATGCGGGACCTGCTCGGCGGCAAGGGCGCCAACCTCGCGGAGATGACCAACCTCGGGCTGCCCGTCCCCCCCGGGTTCACCATCACCACCGAGGCGTGCCAGGCGTACTTGAAGGACGGCGCGGAACCACCGGAGCTGGCCGCCGAGGTCGGACAGCATCTCGACGCCCTGCAGGCCACGATGGGCCGGCGGCTGGGCGACCCCGACGATCCGCTGCTGGTCTCGGTGCGCTCCGGGGCGGCGTTCTCGATGCCCGGGATGATGGAGACGGTGCTCAACGTCGGGCTCAACGACGAGTCCGTGCAGGGCCTGGCCCGGGCCGCCGACGACGAGCGGTTCGCCTGGGACTCCTACCGGCGGCTGATCCAGATGTTCGGCAAGACGGTGCTCGGCATCGACGGTGAGCGCTTCGACGCCGCCCTGGATGCGGCGAAGAAGGCGAAGGGGACCAAGGACGACCTCGGCCTGGACGCCGCAGACCTCCGCGAGCTGGTGGTGACGTTCAAGCGGGTGATCGCCGAGCAGGCCGGTCGGGAGTTCCCGCAGGACCCCCGCGAGCAGCTGGATCTGACCATCCGGGCGGTCTTCGAGTCGTGGAACGCGCCGCGGGCGATCACCTACCGCCGCCAGGAGCAGATTCCCGAGGACCTGGGGACCGCGGTGAACATCGTCGCGATGGTGTTCGGCAACCTCGGCTCGGGCTCCGGCACCGGCGTCGCGTTCACCCGCGACCCGGCGAGCGGGGTGCAGGGCATCTACGGGGACTACCTGCCCAACGCGCAGGGCGAGGACGTCGTCGCCGGCATCCGCAACACGCTGCCGCTGGCAAAGCTCGGCGAGCTGGACAAGGAGTCCTACGACGAGCTGCTGGACATCATGGGCCGGCTGGAGCGGCACTACCTCGACGTGTGCGACATCGAGTTCACCATCGAGCGCGGCAAGCTGTGGATGCTGCAGACCCGGGTCGGCAAGCGGTCCGCGCAGGCCGCGTTCGTCGTCGCGCTGCAGTTCGTCGACGAAGGCCTGATCGACACCGACGAGGCGCTGCGCCGGGTGACCGGCGATCAGCTGGCCCGGCTGATGTTCCCCGCCTTCGACCCGAACGCGGATGCGAAGCCGCTCACGAAGGGCGTCAACGCCTCACCGGGCGCCGCCAGCGGCAAGGCGGTGTTCGACAGTGCGACCGCCGTCGAGTGGGCAGAGCGCGGCGAGCACGTGATCCTGGTGCGCCGGGAGACCAACCCGGACGACCTGCACGGGATGATCGCCGCCCGCGGCATCCTGACCAGCCGGGGCGGGCGGACCAGCCACGCGGCGGTGGTCGCCCGCGGCATGGGCAAGACAGCGGTGTGCGGCGCCGACAAGCTGCAGATCGACCTCAAGCGCCGCCGGCTCACCGGCCCGGACGACGTCGTGGTCGAGGAGGGCGACCTGATCTCCATCGACGGCACCACCGGGGAGGTGTTCGTCGGCGAGGTGCCGGTGGTGCCCTCACCGGTGGTCAACTACCTGGAGGGCAAGCCCGACCCGTCGGACCAAGACACCGGCGACCTGGTCGATGCGGTGCGCCGGCTGCTCGAACACGCCGACAGCACGCGGCGGCTGCGGGTACGGACGAACGCAGACACCGGGCCCGACGCGGCCCGGGCCCGACGCTTCGGCGCCGAGGGGATCGGGCTGTGCCGCACCGAGCACATGTTCCTCGGCGAGCGCCGCGAGCTCGTCGAGCGGCTGATCCTGGCCGAGAGCGAGGACGAGCAGACCGCCGCCCTGGACGCCCTGCTCCCGCTGCAGCGCAAGGACTTCGAGGAGATCTTCCGGGCGATGCACGGGCTGCCGGTGACGATCCGGCTTGCTGGACCCGCCGCTGCACGAGTTCCTGCCCAACCTGACCGAGCTGTCGGTACGGGACGCGCTGGCCAACGAGCGGGGCGAGGAGGACGAGGAGGCCTCCAGGCTGATGGCCGCGGTGACCCGGCTGCACGAGGAGAACCCGATGTTCGGGCTGCGCGGGGTGCGGCTGGGCATCGTGGTGCCCGGGCTGTTCGCCATGCAGGTGCGGGCGATCGCGCAGGCCGCGGCCGCGGTGCGGGCGGCCGGCGTCGACGTGCAGCCGGAGATCATGGTGCCGCTGGTCAGCGCGGTGCAGGAGCTGCAGATGATCGAGAAGGAGATCGACGCGGTGCTCGCCCAGGAGTCCGAGCGGGCCGGCGAGCCGCTCGACGCCTTGATCGGGACGATGATCGAGCTGCCGCGGGCCGCGCTGAGCGCCGGGAAGATCGCCGAGGTGGCCGAGTTCTTCTCGTTCGGCACCAACGACCTCACCCAGACGACCTGGGGTTTCTCCCGCGACGACGTCGAAGCGTCGTTCTTCTCGCACTACCTCACCGCCGGGGTGTTCGGCGTCTCGCCGTTCGAGTCGCTGGACACCGAGGGCGTCGGCGAGCTGGTGGAGATCGCGGTGGAGCGCGGGCGGGCCACCAGACCCGACCTCAAGGTCGGCATCTGCGGCGAGCACGGCGGCGACCCCGCCTCGGTGCACTTCTTCCACCGCGCCGGGCTGGACTACGTGTCCTGCTCCCCGTTCCGAGTACCGGTCGCCCGGCTGGAGGCCGGCCGGGCCGCGCTGGACGACTGAGATGTCCGGCCGGCGGTTCGACGCCATCGTGGTCGGCACCGGACCGGGCGGTGCGACCGCGGCCCGCGAGCTGACCGCTCGGGGCGCCGACGTGCTGCTCGTCGAGCGGGGATCGGCCCGACCGCCGTCCGGGCGGGCCCGCCAGGCGCTGCGCGAGCTGTGGGCGCCGGGTCGGAGCATGTACCGCTCGGGGTCGGTCCTGGTGCTGCGCGGGGTGACGGTGGGCGGCAGCTCGACGTACTTCTTCGGCACCGCCTGGCCGCCGCCGCACTCGCTGCTCGGCCCGTCCGGGCTCGACCTGCGCGCCGACGCCGAGGCGCTGGCCCGGGAGCTCGAGCCGGCGCCGCTGCCCCGCGCGCTGATGGGCCCGCGCGCGGTGGCACTGATGGACTCCGCTCAGGCACTGGGCTTCGACTGGCAACCGATCCCGAAGTTCGTCGACCAGTCAGTGCTGCGCCGCGACGGGCTGAGCGCATTCGGGCGCGCCCGCTGGACGGCCCGCCGGTTCGTCGACGAGGCGGTCGCCGGCGGCGCCACGCTGCTGACCGGCACTCGGGCGGTGCGGGTGCTGACATCGCGCGGGGCGGCGCGCGGTGTGGAGCTCGCCCGCGGTCGGTCGCGCCGGCTGGCGCACGCCGACCGGGTGGTGCTGGCCGCCGGCGGGCTGGGCTCGCCGATGCTGCTGCGGGCCAGCGGGATCGACCGCGCCGGCCGGGACTACTTCTACGACCCGGTGCTGGCGATCACCGGCACGCTGCCCGGGCTGGACGCCGGCGTCGAGCCGCCGATGCTCGGTGCGGCGCACCTCGACGCCGAGGGGTACATGCTCACCGACCTGTGCCGCCCGAAATGGCTGCACAACACGCTCGCGGTGGCGGCGGGTCGTCCGGACCGGGCACTCGGGTTCCGCTCGCAGGCCTCGGTGATGGTGAAGGCCCGCGACGAGCTGAGCGGGGCGATGACCCGCTTCGGCTCCCCGGGCAAGCCGCTGACCGCCGCCGACCGCGCCGTGCTGGAGCGCGGTTCGGCCGACGCTCGCGCGATCTTGACGCGGGCCGGCGCGTTGTCGATTTACCAGACCAGTCACGTCGCGGTGCACCCGGGCGGCACCGCGAAGGTCGGCGACGTCGTGGACGCCAACCTGCAAACCGAGATCGACGGCCTGTTCGTCTGCGATGCCTCGGTCATACCGATCCCGTGGGGGCTCCCGCCGACGTTCACCGTGATGTCGCTGGCCCGCCGGCTCGCCCGGCACCTCAGCGGATCGGTGTTCGCCTCGCCACATGTCGGGTAGTCCGGGATAGCACTCGGACCGCTGGGGCGATGGACATGGTGTGAATGCAGGACTTGGTGCCGTCCTACGACGGTTCGCCCGACGGCACGCCCAGCGTGACCACAGCTCTGGAGTGTGGGTCGCAAAGCTGACGCTCGCGGCAGTGATCTCCTATCTGCTGGCCGAGATGCTCGGTACCAGCCCCGATCCGCTGCTCGCGCCGTTGACCGCGCTGCTGGTGGTGCAGCTGACCATGTACGGGACGTTGACGGCCGGGCTCGACCGGATCGTCAGCGTGGTCGCCGGCGTGCTGGTCGCGGTGGTGGTCGCGACCCAGATCGGGCTGAGCTGGTGGAGCCTCGGGCTGGTCGTCGCGGTGTCGCTGGTGCTGGGGAGGGCGCTGCGGCTGGGGCCGAACCTGATCGAGGTGCCGATCAGCGCGATGCTCGTCTTCGCCGTCGGCGGCCTGGAGGACGCCGCGGCGGGCCGGGTCTTCGAGACGCTGCTCGGCGCCGCGGTCGGCGTGCTGGTCTCGGTGCTGGTCGTTCCGCCGCTCTATCACCGGCCGGCGGGCGCCGCGATCGGCGAGGTCGCGCACCGGATGGCCGAGTTCAGCCGGTCGCTGGCCGGAGCGCTGCGTCGCGAGTGGTCGCGCGCCGAGTCCAGCCGCTGGCTGGACCAGGCCCGGGCGCTCGGCCGGGAGGTCGCGCACGCCGACGAACGGTTCGCCCGCGCCGAGGACAGCGCCCGGCTGAACCCGCGGGCTCGGCCCACCCGGGAGGCCCGACCTCGGCTGCGCGCCGTGCTGACCGGGCTCGAGCTGTCCTACGTCGTGCTGCGCAACCTGAGCCGCGCGATTCTCGACCGGACCTACTTCGTGCCCGAGGACCAGCAGGGCTCGGCCTACGACCAGCAGACCAGGGAGGCGCTGGCCGACGTGCTGGACTCCGTCGGCGCGGCGCTCGATGCGCTGGTACCGCTGGCGACCGGCAGCGAGCCACCGCCGGCGGCACAGCAGGTCGTCGACGACCGGATCGCCGAGCTGACCGAGCGCCGCGAACGGCTCGCCGAGCTGCTGATGGTGGATCCGCACGAGGACGCCGGTGCCTGGGAGCAGAACGGTGCGCTGCTCGCCGCCGTCGACCGGCTGCGGGTGGAGATCGCCGCGGCCGCCCATCCGGCGGAAGCGCAGTGGCGCCCGCCGGTGCTCACCGACCGCCAGCGCCAGGCCGTGCGCAAGATCGTCCACCCACTCGTGACACCGCTGCGAAAGGGCCGCCCGCACTAGCGGGGTGCACCTCCCGCAATGAGCGGGCTTATTGCGGGTTTTCGCCCGGGCGCGACCCGGAATAAGCCCGCTCATTGCGGGTTTGGTGGGCGTGCTGCTGCTACCTGGGTTACCTGGGGTTACCTGGGATTACCTGGGGTCGACAAGCTGGATGGTGCGCTCGGTGGCCTGCGGGGCCAGGAAGTCGACGAGCCGCTCACCCTCGGCGGCGAGCGCGTCGGACTCTGCGGCGGTCGGCCTGCTGGTCGGCTCGATGCGCAGCACCGCAGCCCTACGGCGTTCGGTCAGCCGCCACACGCCACGGATGAAGCCGTCGACCAGCACGGGCTGCCAGCCGATGGTGCTCTGGCCGATCTTGACCCGGTCGGTCTCGCTGCCCACCCGGCTGCGGTCCACGTGCCCGAGGAAGAAGTTGTCGTACTCGGGCAGGAACCGCGGCGGCGCCGGGGTGTCGGGGTCGGGCAGCGGCGCGTCCGGCACGTCGAACAGCTCGCGGCCGTTCTCGCCGGCGAACGTGCGCAGCCCCGGCCGGAGCCGATCGATCACCTCGCGCACCCCGGTCAGCCCCGACCAGTTCCGCACGTCGGCCACGCTCGCCGGTCCGAAGGCCGCGAGGTAGCGCAGCACGAGCCGGTCCGGCGTGGTGTCACCGTCGAGCGCACGGCCGAGCCACTGCGGCGCGGTGGCCAGCACCGCCTTGCCACTACGCCGCCACAGTCCGCGCGGCGGGAGCTGCACCAGCGGCTCGAGGTAGTGCACGCCGTAGGCCAGCGACTTCGGGTCGTGGTCCGGCCAGCGAACCGCGAGGACGGCGCCGAGCTCGGACAGCCCAAGCGCCCGCTCGGCCAGCGCCGCCCGCCCCGCCGCGAGCAGCTCGTCGACGTCGACGCCGGCGATGCCCCGCCCGTACGGGCTGCTGCTGTGCAGGGTGCGGGTGAGCACGGGCTGTACGACCGGCCGGATCGCCAGGGCGTCCCGGGCGGTGACCAGGTGCACCGTCGAGCGCATCAGCGCGATGCGAACCGCCTCCCGCTCGGTGATCAGCGCCGACACGTCGTCCGGTTCGAACGCGGCCAACCGGGACCACAGCGCGACGTACGGCGCCTGCGGCAGCTGCGCCTGCAGCCCGACCAGATGCTCGATCGCATCACGGGCGGGCAGCTCGACCCGGCCCAGCAGCAACTGCCGAGCCAGCAGCGCCCGGTTCAGCTCCCGCACGGTCAGAACGCGCGTCACGCGGTCACCAGCACGGCGCGCATGTCGTTGACGTTGGTCAGGGTCGGGCCGGTGATCACCTGGTCGCCGAGCGCGGCGAAGAACGGGTGCGCGTCGTTGCGGGCAAGCGCACCGGCCGTGTCCAGCCCGATCGCGGCCGCCCGGTCCAGCGTGTCCGGCGTGACGATCGCGCCGGCCACCTCCTCGGCGCCGTCCACCCCGTCGGTGTCCGCCGCCAGCGCGTAGACCCTCGACTCGCCGCGCAGCGCCAGCGCCAGCGACAGCGCCAGCTCCACGTTCCGCCCGCCGGAGCCGTCGCCGCGCACGGTGACGGTGGTCTCCCCGCCGGACAGCAGCACGCACGGCGCGGGCACCGGCTGGCCGTGCCGCACCACCTGGCGGGCGATCCCGGCCAGCACCACGCCGACCTCGCGGGCCTCCCCCTCGATCGAGTCGCCCAGGATCAGCGGCCGCACCCCGACCGCCGTGGCGACCTCGGCCGCGGCCTCCAACGACCGCTGCGGGGCGGCGATCACGGTGTTGGTCACCCTGGACATCCGCACGTCGTCCGGGCCGGGCGGCGGGTCAGCGGTCGCGAGGTGCGCCTGCACCGCCGGCGGCACCTCCACCCGGTAGTGCTCGAGCACCGCGAGTGCGTCGGACGGCGCCGACGGCTCCGGCACCGTCGGGCCGGACGCGATGATCCGCGGATCGTCGCCAGGCACGTCGGAGATCAGCAGCCCGACCGTGCGCGCCGGGTAGGCGGCGGCGGCCAGCCGCCCGCCCTTGATCGCCGAAAGGTGTTTCCGCACCAGGTTCATCGCCGTGATCGGCGCCCCGGAGCGCAGCAGGGCGGTGTTCACCGCCTGCTTGTCGGCGAGCGTCAGCCCGGGCGCCGGCAGTGTGGCCAGCGCCGAACCGCCGCCGGAGATCAACGCCAGGACCAGGTCGTCCGAGGTCAGGTCCGAGACGAGCGCGAGCATCCGCGCCGCCGCCCGCGAACCGGCCTCGTCGGGCACCGGGTGCGCCGCCTCGACGATCTCGACGTGCCGGCACGGCGCGCCGTGCCCGTACCGGGTCACCACCAGCCCGGCCAGCGGGCCGGGCCAGGACCGCTCGACTGACTGCGCCATCCGGGCGGACGCCTTGCCTGCGCCGACCACGACGATCCGGCCCGCCGGAGCGTCGGGCAGGAACTCCAGCACCCGCAGCATCGGGTCCGCGGCCGCGACCGCGGCATCGAACATCGCCCGCAGCAGGGCGCGGGGATCGGCTACCGGGCTCACGCCACCCGGCAGGACGGCTCGCGACCGTCCAGCCAGTCCGCCAGGTTCTCCAGTACGAGCATGCCCATCGCGGTGCGCGTCTCCAGAGTCGCGCTGCCAAGGTGCGGCAGCAGCACCGCGTTCTCCAGCTCGGTCAGCCCCGCCGGGACGTCCGGCTCGCCCTCGTAGACGTCCAGCCCGGCGCCGGCGATGACGCCCGAACGCAGCGCCGAGGCCAGCGCCGCCGCGTCGACCACGTCGCCACGGGCGCTGTTGATCAGGAACGCGGTCGGCTTCATCAGCGCCAGCCGCTCGGCGTTGATCAGGTGGTAGTTCGAGTTGCTGCCCGGCATATGCAGCGAGACGAAGTCGGCTTCCGCCAGCAACTCCTCGACGCTGCCCACCCGACGGGCGTCCGGGATGCCGTGGTCGGGCTCGAAGTCGGCCGCGTCGTACCAGACGACGGGCATCCGGAACCCGAAGTGCCCGCGCCGCGCGAGCGCCACCCCGATCCGGCCCATCCCGATGATGCCGAGCGTCTTGCCCGTGACGTCGGCGCCCATCATGTGCGTGGGCCGCCAGCCCGCCCAGCGCCCGGCCCGCAGCTCGCGCTCCCCCTCGCCGGCCCGGCGAGCGGCCATCAGCAGCAGCGTCATCGCGGTGTCCGCGGTGGCGTCGGTCAGCACACCCGGGGTGTTCGTCACCACGATGCCGGCCTTCGCGGCGGCGTCGGTGTCGATGTGGTTGTAGCCCACCCCGAAGTTGCCGAGGAACCGGGTGCGCAGCTCGCCTTCGAAGATCGACGCGGGCAGTTTGTCGGAGACCGTCGGCAGCACGACGTCGGCCTCCTCGAGCGCGGCCCGCAGCCCGGCGTGGCCGAGTGGACGGTCATCGGTGTTCAGCCATACGTCGGAGTACCGCTCCTGCAGCTGCTGCTCGACCGACTCCGGCCAACGGCGGGTGACGAAGATCTTCGGGTCGGTCACGGTGGTCTCCTCGAATCAGACGCTCGCCTGCGCGAGGCCGTGTTCGGCCAGCACGGCGGCCACGGTCTCGCCCATGCTGGACGGGTTCGCGGCCACCGTGATCCCGGCGGCCCGCAGCGCGTCGACCTTCTCCTGCGCGGAGTCGCCGGCCGCGGACACGATCGCCCCGGCGTGGCCCATCTTGCGGCCCTTCGGCGCCGACAGCCCGGCGATGTAGGCGACGACCGGCTTGGTCATGTGCTCGCTGTACGTACGCCGCACCCTCGACCTCCTGCGGCCCGCCGATCTCGCCGATCATCAGCACCGCGTCGGTGTCCTGGTCGGCCTCGAAGCGCTCCAGGTGGTCGCGGAACGAGGAGCCGTTGATCGGGTCGCCGCCGATGCCCACCGAGGTGGACACCCCGATGCCCAGCGCCTGTCATCTGGGACGGCCGCCTCGTAGCCGAGCGTGCCGGAGCGGCCGATGACCCCGACCCGGCCGGGCAGGTAGATGTGCCCGGGCATGATGCCCAGCAGGCACTCGGCCGGGGGTGATGGTGCCGGCGCAGTTCGGCCCGGTGAGCGCCATCCGATTCTGCCGCGCCGGTAGCGGCGCATGTAGCGCTTGACCCGCATCATGTCCTGGGTCGGGATGCCGTCGGTGATGCACACGCAGTACCGGATGCCGGCGTCGGCCGCCTCCATGATCGAGTCGGCGGCGAACGGCGGCGGCACGAAGACGATCGACGCGTCGGCCCGGGTCGCGGCGACCGCCTCCTTGACCGTGTCGAAGACCGGCCGGTCCCGGACGCGCCTCGCCGCCCTGGCCGGGCGTGACCCCGCCGACCACGTTGGTGCCGTAGTCGATCATCTCCTCGGTGTGGAACCGGCCGATGCGACCGGTGATGCCCTGCACGAGGACGCGGGTGTCGCTCGTCGACCAGGATGGCCATCGGGTGTCCTCCTCAGGCTGCGGGCGCGCCTGCGCGACGGCCTTCTCGGCCGCCTCGGCCAGCGTGTCGGCGGTGATGATCGGCAGCCCGGACTCGCGCAGGATCCGCCGGCCCTGCTCGACGTGGGTGCCGGCCAGCCGCACCACCACCGGGATCTTCACGTCGATCTCCTTGAAGGCGGCGACGATGCCCTGTGCCACCCAGTCGCAGCGGTTGATGCCGGCGAAGATGTTGATCAGCATCACCTCGACGTTGTCGTCCTGGAGCACCGCGCGGAACGCCTTGAGCACCCGCTCGGGGGACGCCCCGCCGCCGATGTCGAGGAAGTTCGCCGGCTCACCACCGGCGAGCTTGATCATGTCCATGGTGGCCATCGCCAGGCCGGCGCCGTTGATCATGCAGCCGATGTCGCCGTCCAGCCCGACGTAGGCCAGCCCGCGGTCCGCGGCGTGGCTCTCCCGCGGCGTCCTCCTGGCTGCGGTCGCGCAGCTCGGCGATCTCCGGGTGCCGGAAGAGCGCGTTGTCGTCGAAGGACATCTTGGCGTCCAGCGCGACCAGGCTGCCGTCGCCGGTGACCACCAGCGGGTTGATCTCCAGCATGGTCGCGTCCAGGTCGCGGAACGCTCGGTAGGCGCGCGCGGAATGATCCGGCTGGCCTCGGCGATCTGCGCCGGCGCCAAGCCCGATGCGCGAACGCGATCTCGCGGGCCTGGAACTCCAGGAAGCCCACGGCCGGCTCGATCACCGTGCGCAGCATCGCGTCCGGCTTGCGTCGCGGCCAGCTCCTCGATCTCCACGCCGCCCTCGGCCGAGGCGCGAGATCACCACCCGCTCGGTGCTGCGGTCCAGCACGATGCCGAAGTAGAGCTCCCGCGCGATGTCGGTGGCCTCCTCGACGTACACCCGGTAGACCAGCTTGCCCGCCGGGCCGGACTGCCGGGTCACCAGCCGGCGGCCGAACAGCTCGTTCGCCGCGTCGCTGCACCTCGCGGTCGGAGCGGCAGACCTTCACCCCGCCGGCCTCGCCCCGCCCGCCGGTGTGCACCTGCGCCTTGACCACCCAGGCCGCGCCGCCGAGCTCCGGCGCAGCGGTAGGAGGCCTGCTCCGGGCTGTAGGCCAGGCCGCCGCGCGGGACCGGCACGCCGAAGCGGGCCAGGATCTCCTTGGCCTGGTACTCGTGGATGTCCATGCGGCCGCCGCTCGGCGATCCCGGGCGGCCTGGATCGCCTCGTCCAGCGCGATGCACGTTGCGCGCCATCCGCTCCGAGGCGGCGTCGATCATCTTGCCGTCGACCGACGCGGCGCCCCTGCCCTCGGCCTCGCGCCTCGCGCAGCGCGGCGATGATCCGCCGGGCCCGGTCGACCTCGGCCTCCGGCGGGCTGAACACCTCGTTGGCCAGCTCGATCTGGCTGGGGTGGATGGCCCACTTGCCCTCGCGCGCCGAGCGCCGCGGCCCGCCGCGCCGCCGGCGCGGTAGCCGTCCGGGTCGGAGAAGTCGCCGAACGGGCCGTCGATCGGGCGCAGCCCGTAGGCCCGGCAGGCGACGATCATCCGGGACAGCGCGAAGTGCCACTGGTCGCCCGGGTAGTCCGGGTTGAGCCCGCCGATGCTGACCGTGCGGGCCCGGTTGCTGGCGGCGTAGTCGGCGACCCCGAAGTGCAGCGCCTCCAACCGGCTGTCGCGCGAGGTGGCGCTCGCCGCGATCGCCTCCACGTTGGCCATGCCGAGCGCGGTCTCGATCAGCGCCTCGATGCCGACCCTGGTCCGGTATCCACGACGCCTGCTCGATCTGGTTGACCAGCGCCTCGACCAGGTACAGGTCCGCTGGCACCCCGACCTTCGGCACCAGGATCGTGTGCACGCCGGTCGCCGGCCTGCTCCATGACGTCGACGACGTCGCGGTACATGTAGTGCGTGTCCAGCCCGTTGATCCGCACCGACACCGTCTTGCCCTTGCCGGCCCAGTCGATGTCGTTCAGTGCGGCGACCACGTTCTTGCGGGCCTGCTCCTTCTCCGGCGGCGCGACCGCGTCCTCCAGGTCGAGGAAGACGAAGTCGGCGGGCCGAGCCGACGGCCTTGTCGATGAACGTCGTGTTGGAGCCGGGCACGGCGAGCTCGCTGCGCTGCAGCCGCGGTGTGCGCATCGGGTGGAGGGTGTGGCTCACGCGGTCTCCTCGGTCGGTCCGGATCTCGGAAAGGTGGGTCCGTCTACTGGGGTGAAGCGGAGACGGCCGGCGGTGCCACGGTGCCGATCGGCATCCCGCTTGGAGCCGCCTCGCGGTAGTAGTGCTGGGCGGCGGCGACCCCGGCGCCCAGCTCGACCTCCGCGCCGGCGTCGGCCAGCGCCATCTCGGCCGCGGCCAGCGCGGCCAGGCAGCATCACCTCGTTGAGGTCGCCGAGGTGCCCGATCCGGAACACCTTGCCCGGCGACCTGGTCAGCCCGCCGCCGAACGAGGTGCGGTAGCGGTGGTAGCCGATCCGGCAGACCTCGCGCGCCGTCCACGCCGTCCGGGATGCGGATCGCGGTCACGGTGTCGGAGTACCACTCCGGCGCGACCGCGCACAGCCGCAGGCCGAGCGCGTCGACGCCGCGACGCACGCCCTCGGCCAGCCGGTGGTGGCGCTCGAAGACGTGCGGCAGGCCCTCGGCGAACAGCAGGTCGAGCGACGGCGCGCAGGCCGTGCAGCAGCGGCACCGACGGGGTGTAGGGGAAGTAGCCCACGTCGTTGGTGCTGCATCATGTCCGCGAAGCTGAAGTAGCAGCGCTCCATGGTCGACGGTCTCGGCGCGCCGCCAGGGCTTTCGCGCTCACCCCGAGCACCGCCAGGCCGGCCGGCAGCATCAGGCCCTTCTGCGAGCCGGACACGGCCAGGTCGACCCCCCACGCCTCCTGCTCGAACGTCGATCGAGGCGATCGAGGACACCGCCGTCGACGAACAGCAGCGCGTCCGAGCCGGCGGCGTCCATGACCGCCCGCACGCCGGCGACGTCGGAGGTGACCCCGGTGGCGGTCTCGTTGTGGGTGGCGAACACCGCCCTTGATCGACGGGTCGGCGGCGAGCGCGCGCTCGTACTCCGCGAGCGGGACACCCTCGCCCCACTCCCGGTCGATGCAGATCACGTCCAGGCCCGAGCCGTTCGGCCATGTCCGCCCAGAGCATGGAGAACTGGCCGAAGCGCGACATCAGCACCCGGTCACCGCGGTCGAGCGTGTTGCTGATCGCGGCCTCCCAGGCCCCGGTGCCCGGACGAGGGGTACATGAACACCCGGCCGGTCTCGGTTGCGGAAGACCTGCTTCAGATCCGCGAACAGCGGCAGCGTGAGCTCGGGGAAGTCGGGCGCCCGGTGGTCTTGCTGCGGGACGTTCATCGCCCGGCGGACGGCCTCCGGCACGTTGGTCGGCCCTGGGACGAACAGGTGGGTGATCCCATTCCGCACGGTCGTCCCCATGGTCGTCCCCATGGTCGTCCCCATGGTCGTCCCCATGGTCGTCACTGCCTTCCTCGAACATGCGGTCGGCCACTCGGACGACCGGCTCGCGCTGCTGGTGGCCGCGACGGGCGGTCCCGACCTGCGGGTGGGGCACTGGTGACGCCGGTCACACTGCCGATCCTAGGGGTGAGACCGGCCTGTCTAGCTGGTTCCGTTCTAAGCATCTTGCCAAAGTGGCTGCGCCTTGGGAACGACGCGGCGCCCCTAGCGGCAGCCGCGGCCGGTCGACGGAGCCGCGTCGTCCGCCTTGATGCGGCGGCACATACCGCGGGTGTCCGGCACACACCGCAGGACATGTGTGCCGCCGACCGGGGGTGTGTGCCGGCGTCGAGAAACGGTGCTGCTGCGTGGGTGGGGGTGCACGGCAAGAGGTGCTAACCGGTGTTGCGCAGGCCGGCGGCGATGCCGTTCACGGTGATCAACAGCGCCCGGTGCAGGTCGGGGTCCGGGTCGTCGGTGCGGCGCCGCTGGTCGAGCAGCTCGACCTGCAGGTGGTGCAGTGGCTCCAGGTAGGCGGCCCGCACGGCCAGCGTCTGGCGCAGCACCGGGTGCCTGGCCAGCAGCGTGCTGGCGCCGGTGAGCCGGAGCACCTCGCGCAGCGTCGCGTCGTGCTCCGCGACGATCTGATCGAAGATCGGCTGCAGGGGCGGGTCGACCAGCGCGGCGACGTAGAACCCGGCGATCCGCAGGTCGGTCTTCGCCAGCGTCATCTCGACGTTGCCCAGCAGGTTGGTGAAGAACGCCCAGTCGCGCATCTCGTCGAGCACCGGGCCGAAGCCGGCCGCCCGGGCGGCGCGCAGCCCGCTGCCCAGCCCGTACCAGCCCGGCACCACCATCCGGGTCTGCGTCCAGCCGAACACCCACGGGATCGCCCGGAGGCCGTCCAGCCCGGCCGCACCGGTCGCCCCGACCGAACCGGCGCCCGGTCGCCGGGCCGGTCGCGAGCCCACGTTCAGCCAGGCCAGCTCCTCTACCGGGGTCGCGGTGGCGAAGAACTCCGGGAAGCCCGGGCGCTCCACCAGCTCGCGGTAGGCGGCCCGCGCCGCCTCGCTGACCACGTCCATCGCCTCGTCCCAACGGGCCAGCGTCTCCGGCGACACCCGGGACGCCTGGTGCAGCAGGGTCGCGTCGAGCACCGCGGCCAGCATGATCTCCAGGTTGTTCGCCGCCAGCGCCGGCAGCGCGTACTTGTCGGAGACCACCTCGCCCTGCTCGGTGACCTTCATCGCGCCGTCCACGACGCCGTACGGGCTGGCCGCCACCGCCTCGCCGGCCGGCCCGCCGCCGCGGCCCACCGACCCGCCGCGGCCGTGGAACAGCCGCAGCCGGACGCCGTGCTCGGCGGCGACATCGCGGAGCTGCCGTTGCGCGCGGTGGATCTGCCACTGCGAGGTGGTGATCCCGGCGCCCTTGTTCGAGTCCGAGTAGCCGAGCATCACCTCCTGGACGTCGCCGCGGGCCCGCACCTGCCGCCGATAGCCCGGATCGCGCAGCAGCTCGTCGAGCAGCCGGCCGGCGTGGCTCAGCTCCTCGACGCTCTCCAGCAGCGGCACCAGGTCCACAGCGGACCGTGGCTCGTCGGCTGTACCGAGGTCGATCAGCCCGGACTCGCGGGCGAGCACGGCGACCGCGAGCAGGTCGTCGACGCCACGGCTCATGGAGACCACGTAGCTGCGCACCGCGTCCTCGCCGAACACGGCCTGGGCGGCGGCCAGCATGTCGAACACCGCGATCACCTGTGCGGCGGCCGGCGGCAGCGCGCCGCGGCGTGGGGCCAGCGGTCGGCCCCGGGTCAGCTCCTCGGACAGCAGCGCGGTGCGCTCGGAACGGTCCAGCTCGGTATAGCGCCGCTCCATCCCGCCGAGCCGGTCGTACAGCGCGGCCAGCGCATCGTGGTGCACCTCGGCGTGCTCCCGGATGTCCAGCTCGGCCAGGTGCAGACCGATCGCGCGGGCGGTGCGCAGCGCCCGGGCCAGGGTGCCCTCGGCGATCCGCTCGCCGAGGTGGGCACGCAGCGACCGGTCCATCACCGCGAGGTCGGCGAGGTACTCCGACACACCGAGGTAGTCGCGGCCTTCGCGGTGCCCGTGCCCCAGACCATCGGCGGGCGCGCCGGTGCCGGACTCCAGCAGGGTCTGCAGCCGGGTTCGGGTGCCCTCCAGCCGGGCCAGCAGGTAGGAGCACTTCAACCGGTACGGTTCCTCGGCGTTCAGCCGGACGAAGCGGTCGTAGATCTCGGGCAGGAAACGCCGGTCCCGGGCCAGGCTGGCGCGCAGCTCCTCGGACACCCCGACCACCCGGGTCGAGACGCTCAGCTCGCTGACCAGCTCCTCCAGCAGCGCGCGGTGGATCCGCAGCGCGCGCTCGGCGTAGAGCCCGAGCACCTCGGTCGTCACCTCCGGGGTGACGTAGGGGTTGCCGTCCCGGTCACCGCCGACCCAGGAGCCCAGGGACACCGGCCGGGCGTCGGGTGGCAACGCGAAGCCGGCGCGGGTGAGCTCGGTGGCGAACAGTTCGAGCAGGTCCGGCACCACGTCGCGGCCGAGCTGCTCCAGGTAGGCGGTGACCGAGCGGGCCTCGTCGGCCAGGGTGGGCCGGCTCAACCGGATCTCGTCGGTCTGCCACAGCAGGTCGACCAACGCGTCGAGCCGGTCCTCGTCGGCCCGGTCGTCGACCCGGTCGTCGAGCGCGTCGGCCACCCGGCGCAACACGTTGCGCACCGACTGCCGGGACGACTCGGTCGGATGCGCGGTGAACACCGGGCGCAGCTCGGTGCGCGCGAGCACCGCCTGCACCTCGTCGCGGTCCGCCTCACGGCCCAGCCGCTCGATCAGCACCGCCAGCGGTCCACGCCCGCCGGGCCGGCGACTCACGATCTCCCGGGACCTGTGCAGCTGCTCGGCCACGTTCACCAGCCGGAAGTAGCAGGAGAACGCCCTGGCCAGCTGCACGGCGGTGCCGGCGTCCAATCCGGACAGCAGCCCGGTGATCTCCGTGCTGCCCGCCTCCGGCGCCTCCCTGGCCAGCCGGCGCACCGTGTCGACGAGGCTGACCAGTTGCTCGCCGCCGTGCCGGGCGAGGGTGCGGCCGAGCGCGGCGGTCAGCCGCCGGATCGCCCGGCGCATCGCCTCGGCCTCGGCCGCCGAGACGACCCCGTCGTAGGCCGCGATCGAGTCCTGCACCCGCAGATCGTCGCGGGGAGCCGCTGCCTCGGGTGTGCTCACCGCAAGCCGCTCGGCATGGCCAGTGAGAGCCCGGCTAGACCGAACGCGGAGCGAGCTGCGGATACAGCGGGTAGCGCTCGGCGATCGCCCTGGTCCGGGCGGACAGCGCGGTGCGCTTCGCGTCGTCCATGTCGCCGGTGAGCGCCTCGGCGATCACCGTGCCCAGCTCGTGGAAGTCCTCGACCTGCAGCCCGCGGGTGGCCAGCCCTGGTGTGCCGATCCGCACCCCGGAGGCGACCGACGGTGGGCGCGGGTCGAACGGCACCGCGTTGCGGTTGACAGTGATCCCGATCTCGGCCAGCCGGTCCTCGGCCTGCTGGCCGTCCAACGGGGACTCCCGTAGGTCGGCGAGCACCAGGTGGGTGTCGGTGCCTCCGGTCAGCACGTTGAGCCCGCCGGCCAGCATCTCCTGCGCGACGGCCTGCGCGCCGGCCTTGGTGCGCCGCTGCCGCTCCC
The DNA here is from genome assembly GCA_963776255.1 of uncultured Actinomycetota bacterium. Taxonomy (GTDB): domain Bacteria; phylum Actinomycetota; class Actinomycetes; order Mycobacteriales; family Pseudonocardiaceae; genus Pseudonocardia. The sequence goes on from CAVZMB010000011.1 coordinate 276,201, forward strand.
GGAACTCCTCGGAGGCGGCGATCTTCAAGGCGACCGCCTTGGCCGCGATGACGTGCATCAGCGGGCCGCCCTGCCAGCCGGGGAAGGTCCGCGAGTTGATCTTCTTGCGGAACTCTTCGGTGCACAGGATCATGCCGCTGCGCGGGCCGCCGAGGGTCTTGTGGATCGTGGTGGACACGACGTGCGCGTGCGGCACCGGGTTCGGGTACTCACCGGCGGCGACCAGCCCGGCGAAGTGCGCCATGTCGACGAACAGCTTGGCGTCCACCGAGTCGGCGATCTCCCGGAAGTGCGCGAAGTCGAGCTCGCGGGGGTAGGCCGACCAGCCGGCGAGGATCATCTTCGGCCGGTGCTCCTTGGCCAGCCGCTCGACCTCCTCCATGTCGATCAGCGAGGTCTCCTTCACCACGCCGTAGGGCACCACGTTGTAGTACAGCCCGGAGAAGTTGAGCCTCATGCCGTGCGTGAGGTGCCCGCCGTGGTCCAGCTTCATGCCGAGGAAGGTGTCGCCCGGCTCCATCAGCGTGCTGTAGACGATCGCGTTGGCCGACGCGCCGCCGTTGGGCTGCACGTTGGCGTGCTCGGCGCCGAACAGCTCCTTGGCCCGGTCGATCGCCAGCTGCTCGGCGATGTCCACGAACTCGCAGCCGCCGTAGTAGCGCCGCCCGGGATAGCCCTCCGCGTACTTGTTGGTCAGCACCGAGCCCTGGCAGTCGAGCACGGCCTGCGGCACGAAGTTCTCCGAGGCGATCATCTCCAGGGTGTGCTCCTGGCGGGACAACTCGTTGGCCAGCACGTCGGCGATCTCGGGGTCGACGTCGGCGACCGGTTTGGTGAAGAAGTCAGCTGGCAGATCGCTCATCGAGGTACCTCCTGTTCACCGGCGCGGATCGTCAGCCGTCGCACCGCAGTTCACATTGTTGGCAGGGTATACAGAACGGTCCGTAACACCTATGGCCGCCGACACCGTTCGTCAGCCGGCCGTCAGCGCGCCGGCCGGCGGCTCGACGACGAGCAGCTCGCGCTGGGCGCGCCACAGCTCCTGGACCGCTCCGTGCAGCTCGGCCGCTGCGGCGTCGAGCGCCTCCGCCGGTGCCGGGTTCGCCGCCCAACGGCGGGGCTGCTTCTCGATCACGGTCAGGGCCTCGAGCGCCTGGGACGAGTTGCGCAACCGCTGATGGGCCCGATGGAGCCGCTGCCGCTCGTCTTCGTCCAGCTCCGCTGGCTCGCGTCGCCCTTCCACTCCGACCCTCCGCTACTCCCGTTGCCGCTGCTGAGCACGGTAGTCCCCGCACGACGGGTCGCCCGCATCGAGGTTCAGCGGGTGCGGCCACGCGGCCGGAGCCGTCCCGGCGGCAGCGTCGGCGCAGGCAGTCGGTCGGCGCCACCCGGAACGGTGCCGAATCGATCGGTCGTCATCCACTCCTCGCGGGCGTCCGCGATCTCCTCCGAGCTGCCCGCGACGAAGTTCCACCACATCACGATCTGCTCGGTGAACGGCTCGCCGCCGAGCAGCAGCATCCGGGAAGCCCCGGAGCTCTGCACCCGGAGGTCGGCCCGCCCGCAGCCCAGGTAGAGCAACGCACCGGGGCCGACGTCCACGCCGTCGACCACCGCGCTGCCGGAGGCCACCAGCACCGCGTGCTCGAACTCCGGCTCGAGCGGCACTGCGACGTCCGCGCCCGCGGTGAGCGCCAGGTCGGCGCCGAGCAGCGGGGAGTAGACCCGGGCCGCCGACCGTCCGCCCGCGAGCTCGCCGACCAGCACGGTGATCTGCACCCCGCGGTCGGACAGCACCGGGAGCGTGCGGTGATGCTCGAAGCCCGGGTCGGTGCGCCGGACCACGGACGGCAGCGCGATCCACAACTGTGCGCCGTGCAGCACCGAGGCGTGCTCGGTGGGTGACTGCTCGGAGTGCGCGATCGCCCGGCCTGCGGTCATCAACGACAGCTCGCCGGGCCGGACCAGCTGCTCGCTGCCCAGGCTGTCGCGGTGCAGCACCTCGCCGTCGAGCAGCCAGCTCACCGTCTGCAGCCCGGTGTGCGGGTGCGGCGGCACCTGCATGCCGGGCCCGTCTGCGATGTTGTCCGGGCCGTAGTGGTCGACGAAGCACCATGCGCCGACCAACCGCCGGCCCAGCGTCGGCAGCAGCCGGCGCACCCGGGCGCTCTCCCCCAGTGTGACCTCGCGCCCCGGGATCAGGTCGTGCACCGGGGCCCGCGGCGAGCCGTCCGCGCCGCCGCACAGCACGCTGACCGGGTGCAGGTCGAGGTTGCTCATGGCTCCGAACCTACGGGCTCCGGCCCGTCCTGACGGCCACTTGGCCCGGACGGCTCGACGGCGGCCGCCCGCTCAGGCCGGCACGGCCACGATCAGGCTCTGTGGCCCGGCCAGCGGCAGGTGCTCGACGAACCGCCAGCCGGTGGCCGGCAGCCAGCCCCGCAGCTCGTCCACGCTGTAGACGTCGCCGTGCTCCAGGTGCACAGCGAACTCCCCGGCCATCAGCGCGGCGTGCAGCGGGCGGGTGTGCGTGGCGTCGGTCCAGAAGTCGGCGAGCAACAACCGGGCGTCGGGCGGGGCGGCCGCCCGGATGCCGCGTAGCAGTGCCTGGTTCTGTTCCGGCGACCAGTAGTGCACCAGGTTCGCGACCAGGAAGGCGTCGTGCCCGGCCGGGATCGGGTCCCGCATCGCGTCGGCCGCGACGACCTCGACCCGGTCTGCCAGCCCGGCGGCACTCGCCCGCTCCCGGGCCATGGCGGCCACCACGGGCAGATCCAGCACGGTCGCGGACAATCCCGGGTGCACCCGCACAGCGGCGATCGACCACGAGCCGGTGCCGCCGCCGACGTCCAGCAGCCGGCGGTGCCGGCCGAGGTCGTACACCCGGGGCAGCGCGTTGGCCGGTCCGGCCAGGATCGCCTCGATGCCCGCCGAGGCGACCGCCTGCAGCTCGTCGTCCAGCTCGAAGATCTCCTGCTTCGGCCCGCGACCGAGCGCGTCGGCCAGGTCCGTCCATGCCGGGTAGCTGATCCGGTCCCAGAAGCGCAGGAACGGCCGCAGGTCCGCGGGTGTGCGGCCGGCGAGGAACGTGTCGGCCTCCGCGCTGTTGCGGTAGGTGTCACCGTCGCGTTCGAGCAGGCCGAGCGCCACCATCGCGTCGGCGCTGATCCGGGCCGCGCGCCGGGTCAGGCCGATGCGGTCGGCCAGGCCGTCGATCGTGGTCGGGTCGTCGGCGAGGGCTTCGAACAGCCCGAGCTCGTTCGCGGCGAACAGGTGCTTGGCGGCCATGAAGCCGGATGCCAGCTTCATGATCGGTTCCGGGCTGACGGTCGATGGTGCGGCGGCTGTGGTCGTGGCCTGGGACATCGGGACCTCCGTGGTCGGGTGACCACAGGCTCCGGGGCGTGGCGGTGCGGCCGGAATCCCAGATACCGGCGGATCCGGCCGCGAACCGTCCCAGATTCGTGGGATGTCCGCTGGTCGCGGCGCTGGCTACGCTCGGTCGGTGGACCGCGCCGCTGGTCGCCGCGCGCATGACAAGGTGGTGCGACTGACCAGGAGCAGCACCGACTGGGTGGCGCTCGCGCACGAGGTCGCCGAGGTGATCCGGGACGTCGTCCCGTTCACCAGGGTCTGCTGGCACACCGTCGATCCCGGCACCGTGCTGTTCACCGGCGGCCTGAACGTGAACGTCGGGTGCTCGGGCACCTGGCTCGCCGAGTACGAGTACGTCATCGAGGACGTCAACAAGTGGTGGTTCCTGGCCCGCAGCGGCCGGCTGGCCGGCGCCACCAGCACCGCGACCCACGGCGACCTGTCCCGCAGCGCCCGGCACCGCTCGCACGAGGCCTACGGGATCGGCGACGAGCTGCGCGCGTCGTTCGTCGCCGACGGGACGTACTGGGGCGCGGTCGGCCTGTTGCGCGAGCAGGGCAGCCCGTGGTTCACCGTCGCCGACGAGCGTTTCCTCGCCGCGCTCAGCGAGCCGCTCGCGCACGGCTTCCGGAGGTCCGTGCTCTCCACCGTTGTCGCCGGCGAAGGCGCAGCCGACGCCGTGCCCAGCGAGATCGTGTCCGACGCGCCGGGCGTCGTCGTGTTCGACGGGAGCGGCCGACCGGAGTCGATCTCACCTGGGGCGCAGCAGTGGATCGCGGAGATGGTCGAGGAGCCGCCGCCACCCTCCCCCGCCGAGTCGCGGACCGTGCAGGCGGTCGCCGCCAGGGCCCGCTCGCTCGGGCGCGGTGACGACCCGCTCGGCCTGGCCGCCCGCGCCCGGGTGCGCACCCGCAGCGGCACCTGGCTGCTGCTCTACGGCACGCCGCTGTCCGGCGGCGACGACGGGCGGGTCGCGGTGATCGTGCAGCCGGCGCCGGTCAGCGAGGTCGCCCCACTCGTCGCGCTGGCCTACGGGCTGTCCGAGCGGGAGCGCCAGGTGACCAGGCTTTGTATGGCCGGGATGTCGACCAAGCAGATGGCCCGCCAGCTGGACGTCTCCCCGTACACCGTGCAGGACCACCTCAAGGCGATCTTCCGCAAGACCGGGGTGCGCAGCAGGGGCGAACTCGTCGGCCAGGTCTTCCTGGAGCACTACGTCCCACGCTGGGAGCCGGCGGCCGAGCCCGCACCGGGGAGCGGCACAGGGACCACCTGGAGCGCGTCGATCCCGATGAAGTCGGATGGGTTGCACGTGTAGACGGGTAGCTCGCGCGCCAGGGCGACGGCCGCGATCATCGCGTCGTATGCGCGGGCCTGCACTTTGCGTCCGGATCGGCGCAGCGCGGCCGCGACCTGGCCGAACGCCCGCGCGGCCGCGGCATCGAACGGCAGCGGATCGAAGTCGGCCTCGGCCTGTTGGAGCACGGCCTGGCGCGCGGCCCGCTCGCTGTCCGTGGACGCGACGAGTGGGCCGACGGACAGCTCCGCCAGAGTGATCGTCGTGATCAGCGGATGTTGCGGCAGCACCGAGGGGTCCGTGAGCTGTCGCAGCAAGATCACGGTGCTGGTGTCTATGACACCGAAGCCGTCCTGCCCGGTCACAGGGATGGGTCAAGCACGGCGTCGACGTCCGACCGGAACGTGGCAGGATCGACGGCTGGCAGCCGACGCCACCGCGCGACCAACGCCTCCGCCGTCACCCGGGGCCGTGGGATCGGACGCAGCTCGGCGACCGGCACCCCGGCCCTGGTCACGGTCACGGTCTCGCCGCGGGTCACCCGCTCCACCACGTCCCCGCCGTGGTTCCGCAGCTCGCGAATCGTCACCTCGCTCATAGACCCCAGCGTATCACTGGTGATACATGCCGACCCGCGCGCACGAGTCCTGCCTGGCAGCACACTGGGCCGCATGAGTGGGTCCCACGTGGTCGTGTGCGGTGACAACGCCCTGGCTTATCTGATCACCGAGACGCTGATCACCCAGTTCGGCTACGACGTCACGGTCATCAGGCGCTCGCCGGCGGCCAACCCGGCCCCGACGCTGGACATCGCGACCCTGCCCCGGGTCGAGGTGATCGAGGCGAGGGAGCTCACCTCCGACGCGCTACGCGCCGCCCGAGTGGAACAGTCCGAAGCGGTCGCGCTCGTCGACCAGGACGACGTCGGCAACATCCACGCCGCACTCCGGGTGCACGAGCTCAACCGGGACGCGCGGCTGGTGATCCGGTTCTTCAACATGAGCCTCGGACGGCGGATCCGCACCCTGTTCCCCGGCTGCGCGGTGCTGTCCGACTCGGCGACCGCAGCGCCGTCCTTCGTGGCCGCCGCATTGGGTGAGCTGGCGCCCAGCTACGTACGGCTGGCCGGCGGCACGCTGTACGTGGCCCGTCGCACCGAGGTCTCGGCGAGCCGGCTGATCTGCGGGTTGGCGGACGGCAGCGGCACCGACGGCGCCCGGCTGGTGCCCGCCAAGGAGACCGACATCGTGCTGGCCGTCGCCGAGGACCCGGGGCACACCCCGGAGGTCAGCCCGTCACCCGAGGGAAGCCTGCCGGCCCGGCTCTGGCGTCGGATCCGGGTGCCGCTCAACCGAAAGCTCGGCGTGACGGCGCTGGCCCTGCTGGCGGTACTCGCGCTGGGGACGGCGCTGTTCGCCTTGCTGAGCGGCTACCCGTGGCCAGACGCGATCTACCTGACGCTGCTCGACGCGGCCGGTGCGGCCCAGCCGGATCTCGCCCTGAGCCCGGCTGCGAAGGCCACCCAAGCGATGATCACGATCGCCGGCATCGCGCTGATCCCGGTGCTGACCGCGGCGGTCGTCGACGCGGTCGTCGGCGCCCGACTGGCCACCGCGCTGGGCCGGCCGCGCCCGATCGCCGGTCACGTGGTGGTGGTCGGGCTGGGCAACGTCGGGTCCCGGGTGGTCGCCCAGCTGCACGACCTCGGGGTGCCGGTGGTCTGCGTGGAGAGCGACGAGCACGCCCGCGGCGTGGCGCTGGCCCGGCGGTTCGGGCTGCCGGTCGTGTTCGGTGACGCCAGCCGGGAGGACACCCTGCGCGCGGCCTACGTCGGAACCAGCCGGGCACTGGTGGCGGTGACCAGCAACGACGTCACCAACCTCGAGGCGGGTCTGCACGGCCGGATGATCAAGGACGACCTCCGCGTCGTGCTGCGGCTGCTCGACAACGACCTGGCCCAGCGCGTGCAGAGCACGTTCGGCATCACTATCTCGTGCAGCGTGTCGTTCCTCGCCGCGCCGGCGTTCGCGGCCGCGATGGTGCGCCGCGAGGTGCTCGGCACGATCCCGGTCGGCCGCAGCGTGCTGCTCATCGCCGAGGTCCCGGTACGCGAGGGCTCCGCGTTGGTCGGGCTGCCCGCGTCGGCGATAGACAGCTCGCAGGCCCGGCTGATCGCGATCCAGCGCGCCGGCTCGGACGTCGACCTCCAGGTGCCGCCGGACTACACCCTGACCAGCACCGACGAGCTGATCATCCTGGCCACCAGGTCCGGGCTCGGTGCGGTCCTCGCGCGCAGCGTCCAGCATGCTCGGCAGGACGGCTAGCTGCGCGCGCCGCCGAAGAAGTCGATCATCCAGGCTCGACCCGCCGGGAACTGCCACACGATCGCGAGCAGCACCATGATCGGCCACAACAGGAAGGCGAGTAGACCGATCAAGCTGGTCCGAATGAACACCCGCGGGTTGAGCAGCTCGCGCCGGCGGGGGGAACGCATCATCGTGATGAACCCGATCAGTACGACGATCACTCCGATCGCCAGATAGACCAGGACGGCGATCATCCAGGTCGACAGCACCATCACCTCCAGGGCCCCGACACGAAGTACGCCTGATTCGGTCAAGACGGGGCCGGACGCGTCCGGCAGCGTATTGGACCGACCTGTTGTGAGCCACCGAGCCCCGGCGCAGTGTCCGGCGGACTCGGTCGGCGGGCGTAGCTTGGTGATCGATGACGGAGCCGGCCGGCGAGCAGGCGACCTGGACACGCCGGAACGGCGCGACAGCCTGATCACCGCGATCGGTGCGCTCGCCGCCGACCTGCTCACCCACCTCGCCTTCGAGGAGGAGCGGATCGGCCCGGTGCTGCGCACCCTCACACGGTGGCCGGGCTTCGTCCGCTGAGCCGAGGCTCAAAACCCCGCGCGGTGACCCCGCCGCCCACCCCATCCAAATACCGAATGAGCGGGCTTATTGCGGGTTCGAGCCCCCGTCCAAGGCGGAATGAGCGTGCTCATTGCGGATTTGGACGGCGGGCGCCCGCGGCGAGGGCCAGCTGTAGCGGCTAGCCCTCGGCAGACTGCGTGCCGGTGTGGGTGCGCACCAGCAGCGGCAGGCTCTTCATCTCGGTCACCACACGCAGCTCCCGCTTCGCGGGCCGCCTTTCGATCAGCAGGGTGTCCAGCGGGTACCACAGGCCGATCCAGGCCACGACCAGGAACACGCCGTTGCCGAACAGCTCCTTCCAGAACGGGTCGACCTCCGGGTCGAGCACGAAGCTCTGGGACAGCGCGACCCCGATCACGAACAGCAGCGACCCGATCAGCAACGTGCTCACCCCGTCCCGCCACATCACGCCCAGCTGCCGCCCGACGCGCTCGGCCCGCAGGTCGCAATAGCGGTGCAGCGCCTGCACCAGCCGGTCGGCCAGGTCGGGCTCGACCGGGCCCGCGACGTCGAGCACGATCCGGTGGTGGCGGACGTTCCGCTTGCCCATCGCGAGGAACCGCTCCACCAACTCGTCCGCCCCGCTGACCAGCCGCCCGGATCCGGAGAGCAGCGCGGCGGGGTCGGCGGTGAACAGCTCCTCGGGGGTGGCCAGCCGGACGACGACGTCCTCGGGCCGGCCAGCCGCAGTCGCCGTCTGCTTCGGTTCACAGTGCCCACTTCCGATCGGCGGTGAATGTGACGATCATCGAGGTGGTGTAGGGCGCGAGCTCGAGCCGGTCGGACAGCTCGGACCGCACCTCGTCGAACTGCTGGACGGTCTGCGCCCGCGAGTCCGGATCGACCACGAAGTCGATCTCGACGTCCAGCCGGCTGCCGACCTTCGAGGTCCGGATGAACGACTCGGCGAACCGGTAGTCGCGCTCGACGATCGCTCACCGCGGCCCGGACGTGCTCCTGGATCTCCGGCGCGGGTGACATCGTCAGCAGCTCCCGGAAGCCGCCGGCCAGCAGCCGGGCCGGCACCCACAGGAACACCGCGGAGATCACCACCACCAGCGCCGGGTCGACGTAGCGCGCGAGGTCCGAGCGCCCGGTCGACTCCAGCACCAGCGCCCCGATGAAACCCACCAGCACCCCGGCGCTGAGCAGGGTGTCCCCGATCCACTCGGCGGCCTCCGCCCGGACCAGGTCGGAGCCCAGCCGGGCCTGCCGCCGCAGGTACAACGAGATCGCCACCCCACCCGCGGTGGCCACCGCCCCGTAGACGACCGCCGAACCCGCGTCGATCTCCCGCCCGCCGTTCAGGATCTCGGCGACAGCGGCGACCAACGCGTAGACGCACAGCCCGGCCAGCGCCGCCGCCTTCACCACGACCACCAGCGGTTCCCAGACCTCGCGACCCCAGGGGTAGCGGTCGTCCGGCCCCTTGCGCGCGGTGCGCAGCGCCAGCACGGCGAGCAGTGACAACCCGACCGCCGCAAACGAGTACAGCCCGTCGAAGAGGATCATCTGTGAGCCGGCGGCGAGACCCCAGATCAGGGAGAGCACGGCGAAGGCGGCCGAGGCCAGCACCGAGACGAGCAGCGCCCGCACCCCGCGGTCACTCGATCTGCAGTCATTTGCGCTGGACCCAACCGAATCACCGCGGTGCGCGCAATCCCCCATGCCGATCGGCAATCCGGGTGAGACGTATCGTCTCGCCATGGCGAGCGCGGGCGGTTCTCCGTACGCCACGCTGGTCGAACGGATCCCGGTGCGCACCGAGGAGCTGGCGCTGCGCGGCGGCGTGACCCGTTGCTGGCGGTACGGCCCAGAGCACGGCCAGGAGCACGGCCCGCCGCGGCTCGTGTTCCTGCACGGCCTGCGCGGCAGTCACGAGGGGCTGGAGCCGATCGTGGCGCACCTGGCCGGCACCAGCCTCGTGGTGCCGGACCTGCCGGGGTTCGGCGCGTCGCCGCCAATGCCAGCCGACGCCCACGACGTCGCCGGCTACGCCCGTTGGGCCGCCGACCTGCTGGCGGCCGTCGCGCCGGACGGCGATGCGGTGCTGGCCGGGCACTCTTTCGGCTCGATCGTGGCGGCCGCAACGGTCGCCGGTGGCGCGCAGGTTCGCGGGCTGGTCCTGATCAACCCGATCACCGCGGCCGCCCGGACTGCCGGCGGGGTCGACTTCGCCGTGCGTTACCACCGACTCGCCGCCGCGCTACCGGTCCGGGTCGGGACCGCGATGCTGCGCAACCCGGTGCTGACCCGGGTGGCGAGCGTGGCGATGGCGACCACCACTGACCGGACGTTGCGCCGCTGGATCCACGCCGAGCACGGTCGGCACTTCGGCCGGTTCGCCGACCGCCGGGTGCTGCTGGAGGCGTTCCGGGCCTCGGTCAGTGCGGACGTCGACAGCTACGCCGGGCAGATCGCGATGCCGGTGCTGCTGGTCGCCGGTGAGCGGGACCGGATCGCACCGCTGCCCTCGCAGCGTGAGCTGGTCGGGCGCTTCCCCGCCGCCCGGCTGTCCGTGGTCGCCGGCACCGGGCACCTCACGCACTACGAGACCCCGGCTGCGGTGGCCGATGCGGTCGCCGACTTCCTCACCGAGCTCGGCCCGCCGTGAAGGTGCTCGTCGACTGCCGCTACATCCGGGTGGACGTGCCGGACGGGATCAGCCGCTACACCAGCGGCCTGGCCACCGCGCTTGCCGAGATCCACCCGGTCGAGTTGCTGGTCAGCGACCGCGGGCAGCTGGCCCGGCTGCCGGTGGCGCCGTGGCACCTGGTCAGCTCCCCGACCAGCGTCCGCGAGCCGCTTCGTGGCTCGGCAGGTGCGCCGGCTGCGACCCGACGTGGTGTTCAGCCCGATGCAGACAATGGGCAGCTGGGGGCGGCGCTACGGGCTGGTACTCACCCTGCACGACCTGATCTATTACCGGCACCGCACCCCGCCGCCCGAGTTCGCCGCTCCGATCCGGGCGCTCTGGCGGCTTTACCACCTGGCCTGGTGGCCGCAGCGGATGCTGCTGAACCGTGCGGACGCGGTGGTGACCGTCTCCGAGACCACCGCCGCGTTGATCGCCGAGCATCGGCTGACCCGGCGTCCGGTGACCGTGGTGCCCAACGCGCCCTCGACCGACGCCACCTCCGGCGCGACGGGGGCCTTCGAGGTCGAGCGGGCTCCGCGCCGGCGCGTGCTGGTCTACATGGGGTCGTTCATGCCGTACAAGAACGTCGGCACGCTGGCCGCCGCGATGCGCTCGCTGCCCGGCTTCGAACTGCATCTGATGTCCCGGATCGACGACGGCGAGCGGGGCCGGCTCACCGCACTCGCCGGCGCTGGGCGGCTGGTGTTCCACGACGGCGCGTCCGACGGCCTTTACCGGGAGGTGCTGCGATCGGCGACGGCGCTGGTGTCGGCGTCCAAGGACGAGGGCTTCGGGCTCCCGGTGGTGGAGGCGATGAGCGCTGGCACTCCGGTGGTCCTCAGCGACATCCCGGCGTTCCATGAGGTGGCCGGGGATGCCGCGGCGTACGTGCCGCCGGAGGACGTCGGCGGCTTCGCCCGGGCCGTCCGCGAGCTGGACGACGACGATGCCTGGGAGCGTCGCTCGGCCGCCGTCCGGGCCCGCGCGGGCCGGTACAGCTGGGAGTCCTCGGCCCGGGTGCTGCTGGCGCTGCTCGAGCGGGTGGTGGCTACCCGTCGCCGGTGACGGCCGGGTGGCTGATCCGGCTGGACATCCGGACCAAGGGCCGGCAGGAGGACCCCGAGACGGTCCGGGCACTCGCCGATGCCGCGTCCAGGGAGCTGTCGGCGTTCGGGACCGCCTGCCGGATCACTGCCGGTCCGTCCCGGGCCGGGGTCGAGCAGGCGATGGCCAAGCTGCGCAGCGCGGCCAAGCCGGACGGCACTGGCTAGCCGGCCGCCTCGGCAGCCCGGGCGTCCGCGGCGTCCGCGATGTCCGCCGCGTCCGCACTGCCGAGCTGCCACGGCCGCACCACGAGCGTGAGCACCAGCAGCGCGGCCGCGATCGCCGTCGCGATCACTAGACCCATGCCGGCGGCGGTGTTGCCGACCACCCCGACCAGCGGCGACACCACGGCACCGATGCCGAACTGCACAGCGCCGAGCAGGGCGGCGGCAGTGCCGGCCGCCTCGCCGTGCCGGGTCAGCGCCAGCGCCGGCGAGTTGGGCAGCGCCACCCCGATCGCGGCCAGCGTGGTCCACAGCGGGACGAGCACGCCGATCAGCCCGCCGAACCCGGTGGACGCGGCGGCCACCAGGACCAGCGCCGCGATCGTGCCCGCGAGTACGGCGCTCAGCAGCAGTTGGCGGGGCTCGAACCAGCGCAACAGGTACGCGTTCAGCTGGCTGGCGCCGATGATCGCGAAAGCGCCGGCGCCGAACAGCAGCCCGAAGCTCTGCTCGTCGAAGCCGAACTGCTGCTGGAACACGAACGACGAGCCGGCGATGTAGGCGAACATCGCCGACATCATCAGCCCGGCGGTGAGCACCAGGCCGACGAACACCCGGTCGCGCAGCAGCTCGCCGTATTTGCGCACGGTGGGCACGATCCGGGCCGGCCGCCGACGCCGCCTTGGCAGCGTCTCGGGAAGGAACCGGAAGGCGATCGGGATCAGCACCAGCCCGTAGACCGCGAGCGCGACGAACACCCCGCGCCAGGAGGTGAAGCCCAGTAGCGCGCCGCCCAGGGTCGGGGCGATGATCGGCGCCGCGCCCATCACCAGGATCAGCCGCGACAGCAGGATCGCGGCCGGCCGCCCGACGTAGAGGTCGCGGATGACCGCGAGCGCGACGACGATCCCGGCCGCGGCGCCCATGCCCTGCAGCACCCGCAGGCCGGCCAGCACGCCGATGGTCGGCGCCACCGCGCACAGCACCGAGGCGACGACGTACACCGCCGCCGCGATCAGCAGCGGCCGCTTGCGCCCGAACGCGTCGGCGAACGGCCCGATCACGAGTTGACCGGCGGCGAGCCCGAGCAGCGTGCCGGTGAGGGTGAGCTGCACCGCCGCCTCGGTGGTCAGCAGGTCCGCGGTGATCTCCGGCAGGGCCGGCAGGTACATGTCGATGGTCAGCGGCCCGAGCGCGATCAGCGCACCGAGGATGAGCACCAGCCGCAACCGGGCGGCCCCTTCCGGCGGGCGCACCACACCGTCGTCGGCTGCCGCTGGATCGGTAGTGACCGCTCTCCCCACAACACGGTGCAAGCCGGCCGGCACGGCGCGTTGTTCCCCGGTGCCCGGGTTGTGACCCGGCGCACAGTCAGCGCCCGGACGATCTGGTTAGAGACATCCGGGCCCCGACCGGCGACGATGACCGCCGTGCCGTCGGAACGATCAGAGGCGACGCCCGCCCGGCGCGGCGCCGGGCAGCTGCGGCTCGCCGAGCTGGTGGTGGCGTTCTCCGCGGTTGCCGACCTGGGTATGGGGCTGCCGGTCGGATCCGCCGGCCGCACCGCGTGGGTCGCAATCGAGCTCGCCAGGTCCAGCGGCTGCCCGGAACCCGTGGTCGCAGACGTCTTCTACACCGCGCTGCTGCAACACATCGGCTGCACCGCCTACTCGCACGAGGTCACCGCGTTGTTCGCCGACGAGACATCGATCAAGCGCGCCAGCCTGGCCACCGACTTCACCCGGCAGCGCGAGGTCGCGCTTCGACTACCTGCCCCGGATCACTCGCGAGGCACCGCCCGGTCAGCGGCTGCGAACGGTTCGGTCGGCGCTGCTGCACTCCCGCCAGATGACCGAGGGGTACACGCTGGCCAACTGCGAGACCGCCGCGCTGATCGCCCAGCGGCTCGGACTCCCGGACGGGGTGCGCACCGGGCTGCTGGACATCTTCGAGTGGTGGAACGGTGGTGGCGGTCCACGGAAGCGGCGCGGGGAGGACATCGCGCTGGTGGCCCGGCTGACGAACGTCGCCGGCTACGCGGTGTTCTTCGACGAGCTCGGCGGGCCGGACGGCGCGCGGCGCGCGATCAGCCAGCGCTCCGGCGGGTACCTGGACCCGGCGATCTCGGCGACGTTCGTCCGTCACGCCGAACGTCTGCTCGCCCCGACCGGGGCCGGCGAGCTGTCGGAGCGGTTGCTGGCCGCCGAGCCCGGCCCACGGACCACGGTCGGCGGGCCCGCAGCCGAGGAGGCGTTACGGGTCTTCGGCGAGGCAGTCGAGCTCAAGGCGCCGTTTCTGTACGGCCATTCCGCCGGAGTCGCCAGGCTCGTCGACGGAGCGTGCCGCCGACTGGGAATGCCGACCGAGGAGACGGCGCTGGCTCGGCAGAGCCGGGCTCGTGCAGGACGTCGGGCGGGTGGCGGTGCCGAACGGGATCTGGGAGCACCCGGGTCACTTGGGCAGCGATGCCTGGATGCAGGTGCGGCTGCACGCCTACCACAGCGAGCAGATCCTCGGCCGGTGCGCGGCGTTGGCACCGCTGGCCAGGCTGGCCGGCATGCACCACGACCGCCTGGACGGCTCCGGATACCACCGCGGTGCGACGGCCGCCCAGCTGTCCACGACCGCCCGCGTACTCGCCGCCGCGGACGTCTACCAGGCTTGGTGAGCGAGCGTCCGCACCGGCCGGCCTACCAGCCGGTCAAGGCCGCGGCGCTGCTGCGGGCCGAGGCACGTTCCGGGCGACTCGACACCGACGCGGTCGACGCGGTGCTGGCCGTGACCGGGACGAGCGGCCCGTCCACCGCCGGGCGGATCCGGCCGGCCGGGTTGACCGGGCGTCAGGTCGAGGTGCTGCGCCTGATGTCACGCGGGCTGTCGAACCAGGCGATCGCCGACGCGCTGGTGATCTCCCGACGAACCGCGGAGCATCACGTGCAGGACGTCTACGCCCGGATCGGGCTGTCCAGCCGGGCTGCCGCTGCCCTCTTCGCGATGGAACACGGCCTGCTCTAGGAGGGCGCTCGCGGGGAATGTTGGTAGTTCTACCGACGCGCCCGGCGCACTGTTTTCGGGAACCTCGACACACCGTCGAGACCCGAGGAGGTCGCCGTGAGCGAGACCAACAAGACCATCATCAAGCGCTTCATCGACGAGTACCAGACCGGCAACGACCAACAGGTGCTGCTGGACACCGTCGCCGAGCAGATGGTCAACCGGACACCGATGTTCCCGAACGCCCCGGGCGGTCCCGCGGAGGTCAAGACGATCTTCGACATGTTCCATTCGGCGTTCGACGGGTTCGCGGTCGAGGTGCTCGACCAGCTCGCCGAGGGCGACAAGGTGATGACCTACAAGGTGTTCAGTGGAACCCACACCGGCGACTTCATGGGCATCGCGCCGACCGGCGCGAACGTGCGCTTCGACGTGATGGACATTGTGCGGATCGCCGACGGACAGATCGTCGAGCACTGGGGGATGGTGGATCAGGCCGGCTTGCTCCGCCAGCTCGGCGCTTAGCTCGTCGACGGACCCGTGTCCATATAGGACTCCAGCTCGGCGCGGCTCCAGCGCAGCGCACCGGATCGGAGATCGGCCACGACCGAGCGCAGCCAGTCCACCTCGGCGCGGCCGACCACGATCCGGTACTCGTCCTCCAGCACGAAGATCCGCGGCAGCGCCCCGACCTCGGCCTCGGTGCCGGCCAGCTCGGCGGCCAGCAGGTCGGCGCGCTGCTCCAGGCGGTCCGCGACCGTCGGCGGGTCCAGGATCAGCATCGAGGCCAGCGCGGCGGGGAACTCGGGGAACTCCCGCGCCGGGGTGGACAGCATGGTCTGCAGCCAGCGGTTGACTGTCTCCGCGCCGCTGTCGGTCAGCTCGTAGGTGGTGCGCTCCGGCCGGCGCTCGTCCCGCTCGGTGTCCCGGACACGGATCAGGCCGGCCCGCTGCAGCCGCTCGATCGTCTGGTAGACGCTGTTGCGCTGCGCCACGTTGGCGACCCGGTCCTTGCCGCGCTCCTTGATCAACTGCTGCATGCGGTACGGGTGCATCGGGCGCCTCGGCCAGCAGCGTGAGCAGCACGAGGCCCAGCGGCGACTGCCGGTCGACCCGCGCTGGCACGGCCATCACCCTAACCGGTTGCTCGAATGCCACTTGCCTCGTACGTCATACTATGTATAGTCATAATATGACTTCAACCGAGCTTCTGGTCATCGGCGGCGGCATCGCCGGCACGGTGACCGCGATGGCGGCCCAGCGAGCCGGCCTGAACCCGACCGTGTACGAGGCATACGACAAGACCGCCGACGGCGTGGGGGCTTTCCTCAGCCTGGCGCCGAACGGGATCGCCGCGCTGCGCGAGCTCGACCTGCACACCCTGGTCCGGGACGTGGGCTTCGAGACGCCGCGGATGGAGCTGTCGATGAGCGGCGGACGCACGCTGGCCGGCTTCAGCATGGGCGGCTCGGTGGCCGAGGGCACCACCGCGAAGACCGTGCGCCGGGCGGCGCTGTACACCGGATTGCGCGAGGAGGCCGTCCGCCGCGGCGTGACTGTCGAGTACGGCAAGCGGCTGGCGGAAGCCTCGACCGGCCCGGACGGGGTGCAGGCCCGGTTCACCGACGGCAGCACCGCCACCGGTGACGTGCTGGTCGGCGCCGACGGGCTGCGCTCGACCGTCCGGCGCATCATCGATCCGGCCGCGCCCGCACCCCGGTACGTCCCGCTGCTCAACACCGGCGGCTACGCCCGCGGGGTCGACGTGCCGGGCGAACCCGGCGTGCTGTACATGATCTTCGGCAAACGGTGCTTCTTCTGCTACACCAAGCACCCCAACGGGGAGATCTGGTGGTTCGCCAACCCGCCGGAGCAGGCCGAGCGGGACGCGAAGGACCTCGCCGCGATCTCCTCGGAACGGTGGCGAGCGCGGTTGGTCGAGCTGTTCGCCGGGGACCGGCTGCCTGCTCTGGAGATCATCGGCGCCACCGAGGAGATCCTCTCCGGCTGGAGCACCTACGACTTCCCCACCGTGCCCACCTGGCACCGGGGCCGGATGATCATCATCGGCGACGCGGCACACGCCGTCTCACCGGCGTCGGGGCAGGGCGCGTCGCAGGCGATCGAGGACGCGCTGGTGCTGGCCAAGTGCCTGCGGGACGACTCGGACGTCGACCGGGCCTTCGGGGTGTACGAGCGGATCCGACGCGACCGAGTGGAGCGGGTCGTCGCGGCTGGCAAGAAGAACGGTTCGCAGAAGGCGCTCGGGCCGGTGGGCCGCCTGCTGCTGCCGGCGGTGTTCAAGCTGGGCCTGGCCGGTCGGGACGACCAGAGCTGGATGCTCGACCACCGGATCCGGTGGGACGAGCCGGTCGCCGCCTGAACCCGCCAGAACCCGCAATGAGCGGGCTTATTGCGGGTTCAGCGGCGCCCAACCCCGCAATGAGCCCGCTCATTGCGGGGTTCTCGCGCCGCGACGTGCACGACACGCCCGTCCGGCGGCGTGATTGGGTGAGCACATGCGCAGGTTGTTCGCTGCCGCCGCGGTGGTCGCCATGCTGCTGCTCGGCGGCGGAACACCGGCCCTGGCGGACACACCGTTCCGGCTGGACGGCCAGATCACCGACCAGGTGGGGGCGCTCGGCGCCGGCCGGCCGGAGGTGCAGCAGGCCATCGACGAGCTGCGGGCGGCGAACGGCACCCAGCTGTACGCGGTGTACGTCGACAGCTTCGACGGGCTCAGCGGGCAGGCGTGGGCCGAACAGACCGCCGACCTGTCGCAGCTGGGCCGGCGGGACGTGCTGCTCGCGGTAGCGGTAGGCGACCGGGCATACGGCTTCTCGGTTGCACCCGACTACCCGCTCTCGAACGACCAGCTGGACGAGATCACCGCTCGCGATGTCGAGCCGCGGCTGGCCGCCGGCGACTGGGCCGGTGCGACGATCGCGCTCGCCGACGGCCTGCGGACCGCCGACACCTCGGCCGGCGGCGCGGCGGGCGCAGGTGGTTCGGTCCTACCGGTCGTCGTCACCGTCGGCGGGATCGCGCTGCTGGGTGGTGGGGCCTACCTGCTGGTCCGGCGTGCCCGCCGGCGCCGCGAGCAGCAGAGCGGCGCAGGGACGCCAGCAACGCAACCGGGGCAGCCGCCGGGTCCACCGGACGAGTTCGCTGGGGTGAGCACCGAAGACCTCGGCTACCGCGCCAGCGCCGCACTGATCGACGTCGACGACGCGGTGCAGACCTCCGAGCAGGACCTCGGCATGGCGCAGGCGCAGTTCGGCGAGCAGGCGGTCGCGCAGTTCCGGGTCGCCCTTGACCAGTCCCGCGCGGACCTGGTGAAGGGTTTCGAGCTGCGCCAGCGACTCGACGACGAGGTCCCGGAGACCGAGCCGGAGCGCAGGGCGCTGCTCGCCGAGATCATCGGGCTGTGCCGGGCGGCCGACGAGCGTCTGGATCAGCAGGCCGAGGCCTTCGACCGGCTCCGCGACCTGGAGCGGACAGCGCCCGAGTATCTCGACTCGCTCACCACCCGGCACGCCGCCGTGCAGGCCACGGCGCCCGAGGTCGCGGCCCGCCTGAAGGCGCTGCGAGACAGGTACGCCGCGACGGCGTCGGCACCGGTCGCGGACAACGTCGAGCAGGCCGGTCAGCGGCTGACGATCGCGGCCGGCGAGATCCAGCAGCGCCCGCGGGGAGCTGCACGGCGGGCCGCCGCGGCCCGGCGGTGGTGTCCGGACGCGCCGCCGAGGAGGCGATCTCCCAGGCCGAGACGCTGCTGGCCGGGATCACGCGGCTGGAGTCCGACCTCGAGCAAGCCGCGGCGAAGATCGCCGTCGCGCGGAGCGAGATCGACCAGGACCTGGCCGAGGCCCGCGCCATGCTGGTCGCCGGCGATCCGGGCGGCCTCGCGCCGGTGGTCGCGCGTGCCGAGGCCGCGCTCGCCGCCGCCGACATGTCACAGCGGCCCTCGGACGGCGGACTGCCGGACCCGCTCGCCGCGCTGCGCCAGCTCGACGACGCGGGGGTGACGCTGGACACCGGGTTGGCCGCCGCGCGCGAATCGCAGGCACGCAACCAGCGCGCCGCCGCGTTGCTGGACCAGGCACTGCTCGCCGCTCGGTCCAGCGTCGCCGCTGCCGGCGACTTCATCAACACCCGGCGCGGCGCGGTCGGCAGCGAGGCCCGCACCCGGCTGGCCGAGGCGCGCCGCCACCTCGACGCCGCGGAGGCCACCGCGAGGCAGGACCCGTCGACGGCGCTCACCGAGGCACAGCAGGCGGACCGGATGGCGGAGGAGTCCTTGCGGCTGGCGCAGTCCGACGTGTCCGGCTGGTCCTCCCCGTACGGCGAGCCCCAGGGCGGCGGCGGACTCGGCGGCGGAGGCGGCATCGATCTCGGCAGCCTGGTGCTCGGGGGCATCCTGTTCGGCGGCCGCGGCGGAGGCTGGGGCGGCGGCGGCGGGTGGAGCGGCGGCTGGCGGCGGCGGGGGCGGCGGCCGGGGCGGCGGCTGGTCGCCGGGCAGCTTCGGCGGGTCCGGCACCGGTGGCCGCCGCGGCGGGGGCGGCCGGTTCTGAGCGCCGTGGCCGGGACGCGGGGATGATGCCGCGATGGGCACGCTGAGCGAGGAAGAGCAGGCCGTCGTGCAGACGGTCCGGCAGTTCGTGGACCGTGAGGTGCGCCCGGTCGTCCGGGAGCTGGAGCACCAGAACACCTACCCCGAGCGGCTGATCGAGCAGATGAAGCGACTCGGCGTGTTCGGCCTGGCCATCCCGGCGCCGTGGGGTGAGGCGCCGGTGTCCATGCCGTGTTTCGCGCAGGTCACCGCCGAGCTGGCCCGGGGCTGGATGAGCCTGGCCGGCGCGATGGGCGGTCACACGGTCGTCTCCTCGCTGCTCGTCGAGTTCGGCACCCCCGAGCAGCGCGACCGGTTCCTGCCGCCGATGGCCACCGGCGAGCTCCGGGCGACGATGGCGCTCACCGAGCCCGGCGGCGGGTCGGACCTGCAATCGATGACCACCACGGCGCGTCGCGACGGCGACAGCTACCTGGTGAACGGCACCAAGACCTGGATCAGCAACTCCCGGCACGCCGGGGTCATCGCGCTGCTCTGCAAGACCGATCCCGATGCGCGGCCGAGGCACCGTGGGATGTCGATCCTGCTGGTGGAGCACGGGCCGGGGCTCACGGTGTCGAAGGATTTGCCGAAGCTCGGGTACAAGGGCGTGGAGACCTGCGAGCTGGTGTTCGACGGCTACCGCGCCTCGACGTCGTCCGTGCTCGGGGGTGACGAGGGTCACGGCTTCGGGCAGATGATGCGCGGCCTTGAGACTGGGCGGATCCAGGTCGCGGCCCGCGCACTCGGCGTCGGGCAGGCCGCCTTCGACGACGCGCTGCGGTACGCCCAGCAGCGGGAAAGCTTCGGCAAACCGATCTGGCAGCACCAGTCGGTCGGGAACCTGCTGGCCGACATGGCCACCAAGCTCGCCGCCGCCGGCCAGCTCATCCGGTACGCGGCCGAGCGGTTCGACGCGGGCGAGCGCTGCGACCTGGAGGCAGGCATGGCCAAGCTGTTCGCCTCGGAGGCCGCGATGCAGATCGCGCTGGACTCGATCCGGATTCACGGCGGCTACGGGTACTCCACCGAGTTCGACGTCGAGCGGTACTTCCGGGACGCTCCGCTGATGATCGTCGGCGAGGGCACGAACGAGATCCTGCGTAACGTGATCGCCGCCCAGCTGGTCAGCCGCGGCGGCCTGCGCTGACCAGGGCGAGGTGTGTCGCGGCCGACCGGTGGTTGCCGCCGCGACCATGAGGTGAGAGCGTGCGACGGCGAAGGTCATGACGTTCCGGGGTGAGGGTGTGATGGACGGGGCTGCGGCGGCCGGGCGGGACGTCCCCGACCGGGAGGTTCCTGAGCGGGAGATCGACGTCCTGCGCCGCGGGGTCTCCGTACTCGTGGAACGCCTGCCGCCCGGCTGGCAGGTGCATGTCGCCGAACAGATCATGGGCGGCGCGGGCGGTGGCCGGGCGGACGCCGTCATCGACCTGGTCGCCCCGGACGGTGCCAGGGCGGTGCTCGTCATCGAGCCGAAGCGCACCGTCGTCATCCGCGATCTGGCAGCTGTCGTGCAACGGCTTGAGGCCGCGATGGACCGACTCGCCGGCTCGGGGCAGGAGGTGGTGCCGGTGGTCGTCGCGCGCTACCTGGGACCCGCTGCGCGGGACTGGTTACAGGACCACGACGTGTCCTACATGGACGCGACCGGCAACATCAGGGTCGTGGTCGACCGGCCCGCGATGTACCTGCGAGACCGGGGCGCGGACCGCGACCCCTGGCGGGAGCGCGGCCCGGACCGGGGCAGATCCCGGGACGGACCGCGCGCCAGCACGCACTGATCGCTGGTGCCTCAGTCCCTCGGCCCAGGGACCGTGTCGATTCCCTCCATCGCCTTGGTGAACTCGATCGCCTCGTCGTCCATCACGGCCCGCGGGTTGAACGACGGGTCGGCCATCACGCCGTGCACCCGTCGGCGCTGCATCCCGAAGTTGCCGGCGTCGTAGAGCGGCAACAGCGACGCCTCTCGCAGGTACCGGTGGAACTGGTACTTCTTGTCCATCGAGTTGACACCGACCACCTGCATGCACTTGTACACGCAGTCGAACAGCATCTCGGTGCACAAGATCTTGTTCATCGCACCGAGCATTTCGCCGTGGAAGTCGTGCTGGTCGAGGTAGTGCGCGCCTTTGTAGCTGAAGTACCGGGCGGCCTCGATCGCCGCCGCCACGTCACCGAGCACGTAGCCGGGGTACTGATAGTTGATGATCGGCTCGGGACCACCCGCGGTGTAGGTCTTGGCGAACTCCAGCGCCGCCTCGTATGCCGCGCGGGCCACCGCGACCGCACCGATCGCGGCGACCGGGCCCGACCAGGCGAAGTTACGGTTGATCAGCAGGTCCCCGTTGCCCTTGGTGCCCTCGATCAGGTTCGCCGCCGGCACCCGTGCGCCGTCGAAAATGATCTCGCAGTTCGGCGCGCTGCGCTGGGCGGAGGTGCTGATCGAGTTGTAGGTGATGTTCGCGGTGCCCCGTTCCACGATGATCGCGGACAGCGCGCTCTTACCGCCCGCCTGCGGGTCGGTCCGGACCACGACCAGATTGAGGTTGGCGCCCTCGTTGTCCCAACCGCCGACGTTGCACGGCCAGTACTTCCGCCCGTTCAGCACGTAGTGGTCGCCGTCGAGGGTGGCGGTGACTCCCATGCCGGCACCGCCGGCGGCAGGCGCGTCGAAGTTCGCCGTCCCTCCGGGCGAGCCGGGTGGCTCGCTGGCCGCGTACCCGACGATGAACTCACCGCTGGTGTCCGAGGTCGCGGTCCGGATGAAGCGCTCCTTCTGCTCCTCGGTGCCGTAGTACCAGACCGGCATCAGACCGAGCCCGTTGACGAGGACCGTCGTCCCGAAGCCGGGATCGACGGCCTGGATCTCCTCGGCGGCGATAACGAAGTCGACATTGGACATTCCGCCGCCGCCATACTCGCTCGGCAGCATGGCGAATGTGATTTCCCGCTTGCACGCCTCCGCATAGGCGGGCTTCATCATCTGAAAGGCCCGCAATGGATCGGGTTCCTCGTCGACCTGCTGCGTTATCGGCGCGAGCACGTTCTGCGCAAAGTCGCGGGCGGCCGCCTGGATGTTCTTCTGCTGGGGGCTGAGCGTGAAGTCGATTGCCATGCCGATCTCCTCGAGTTGACGAGCTGGTGAAGCAGCCAAGGACATCGGCGGATGGCCGCAGCCGCGGCTGCGTCGCGATCAGCCTGTGCGCCGGCCGACCGTCCGAGCAAGAGGTTCGGCACGAACTGCGACGTGGCCGGCACGGATTGCGGCCTGGCGGTCACAAGCGGTAGGGAACGAGCCTCGCCGCCTACAGCCCGAGTTGTCGACGGAGGTTAGCCACACAACGCCGGGACACCGGGATGGCCTCGAGCTTCCGCGGATGGGTGCTCACGGTGAGAATCCCTTTGCCGTGCTGGCTGATCTCCCGAATGCGCGCCAGATTCACGATGTAGCTGCGATGCACGCGCAGGAATCCGAGGGGTACGAGCTCTCGCTCTAGGTGCTCGATGCCATGCGTCGCGGAGCGGACGCGGCCCTGGTCGGTCACCAGCCAGACATGGTGTCCGGCCGCCTCGGCATATCGGATCTCCTCCGGTGGGATGAGCAGGATTCTCCGGTCTCGCATCGCGGAGATACGACGGGGCGCCGACTGAACGGCGCCGGTGATGTCAGGCGCGGACCGCGGGCCTACATCCACTCCTCGCAGTCTAATGCCTGGTAGGTACGTCGGCCCTCGGCTGAAAGACGCACCCCCTAGGCCGGCTGCACCGCCTGCCGGACCGCCGGCTGCGAAGTCGAAGGCATGAAGGGAGGGGCCCGGCATCGTGCGCCGACCGATCGTCGCCCGAGCCGGGGTCTTGTTGGTGCGCCAGTCGGCCCCGACCTGATCACCACGCTATGTGAGTGGGTCTTAGCGCGCCGTGATTTTACTGAAGTCCCTCTTGACCCCCGTCCGTCCGTGGAGCTAACTACCCTTCGGCTCGGCCGGATGGGGTCTGCGCAAGGACCGCTGGCGCCGCGCTCAACGCTTTGGAGGGCGTCATGGCCGGTACTCCGTTGCCTGCGCGGAATGCCGGTAGCGACCCCGATCAGCCCGCGTTCCCGTCGAACTTGGCTCGCGCGGCGGTCGGGCACCTGGCGATACGGCAGTACGCCCGGGTGAGCGGCATCTCGGCGATCGTGTTCGCCGTGCTGTTCGTCGCGGCGCTGGTGCTCGTGCAGCAGGCGCCCGGCCTCGGCGTCCCGGACAGCGTCTACACGGCCTTCTACGCCAGCGGTTCCACCAGCGTGCTGGTCGCCGTCGGGCTGTACATCGCCCCACTCGCCGGCATCGCCTTCCTCTGGCATCTGGCCGCGTCCCGCGCGATGTTCGCCGCCTCTGGTGAGCCGCTGTCTGCGATCCCGAGCGGTCTGCAGTTCGCCTCCGGCGTCGCGTTCGTCGCGATGCTCTTCGCCGGCACCGCGGCGGCCGGGGCCATCGCGGTGCTCGACACGCTGTACTCCGCCGATCCGCTGCCGCCGCCCGACGTGGCCCGCGCCCTGAACGCCACCGGCTACCTGATGGTGTTCATCTTCGGGGTCCGGTTCGCCGGCATGTACATGATCACGACTACCACCCTGGCCAGGGCGGCCGGGGTGCTGCCGCGCTGGTTGGCGATCGTCGGCTACCTGGCGGCGGCGGTGCTCCTGGTGAGCACGACCAACCACCCGGCGATCCTGCTGGTGCTGCCTGCGTGGCTGCTGCTGGTGAGCGTTGTCGTCGGGGTGCGCACCCACCGGAAACCCAGCAGCCCGGAGCGAGAGGAAGCGCAGTGAGCACGCCGATCAGCATCGAGGCGATTCCCGGCCCGCACGGGCTGCCGGTGATCGGGAACCTGCGGAACATCGATGCCGCCCACCCGTTCGAGAGCCTGATGGATCTGTCCCGCGAGTACGGACCGATCTACAAGATGACCTTCCCGGGAGGCGTCCGGCTGTTTGTCAGCGGCGCCGACCTGATGGACGAGATCTGCGACGACGCAAGCTGGGACAAGCTCGTCACCGGCGGGCTGTCAAACCTGCGCACGGATGACCCGGAAAGCGCGGGTCTGTTCACCTCCAACACCGACGACCCGACATGGCGCCGGGCGCACAACATCCTGCTCGCGCCGTTCAGCCAGCGGTCCATGCAGGACTACATGCCGATGATGCTCGACCTCGCCGGGCAGCTCTGCGACAAGTGGGAGCGGCTCAACCCGGACGAGGAGGTCGACGTCCCGGCGGACGCCACCCGGCTGACACTGGACACGATCGCGCTGTGCGGCTTCGGCTACCGATTCAACTCGTTCTACCGGGAGGACGCACACCCGTTCGTCGCCGCGATGATGCGCATTCTCGAGGAGTCCCAGCGGCGCGCCAGGTCGATGCCCATCCAGTCACGTCTTCGGGTGCGGGCGACCCGTCAGCTCGAAGAGGACCAGGAGTTCATGAACGCCCTGGTGGACCAGCTCATTGCGGACCGCCGCGCGCAGGGTGACGCGGGTGAGCAGGACGACCTTCTCGGCAAGATGATCACCGGCATCGACCGGGAGAGCGGGCTGGGGCTGACCGACCGGAACATCCGGGCGCAATGCATCACCTTCCTCATCGCCGGGCACGAGACCACCAGTGGCTTGCTGTCGTTCGCGATCTACTTCCTGATGAAGAACCCGGAGATCGCCGCCCGGGCCCAGGCGGAGGTCGACGAGATCCTCGGCGCCAACCCCGCACCCAGCCACGAGCAGGTGCACTCGCTGACCTATGTCATGCAGATCCTCAACGAGACGCTGCGGCTGTGGCCCACCGCGCCGGGCTTCAACCGAATCCCCCGCGAGGACACCGTGCTCAACGGGCGCTACGAGATCCCGACGGGCACTCCGGTCACGGTGCTCAGCGGGATGCTGCACCGCGACCAGAGCGTGTGGGGTGCCGATGCCGAGGACTTCAACCCCGACCACGTGACACCGGAGAAGCTGAGCAGCCTGCCGCCGAACGCTTTCAAACCGTTCGGCACCGGGCAGCGGGCCTGCATCGGCCGTCAGTTCGCGCTCCAGGAGGCCGCGCTGGTGCTCGGCATGCTGCTGCAGCGCTTCGAGTTCGTCGACTACGACGACTACCAGCTGAAGATCAAGACCACCCTCACCGTCAAGCCAGCCGACATGTTGATCAAGATCAAGCCACGGGTGGGCCGGCCGATCGACCACCCGGTGGCCGCCCCGGCAGCGGCAGCCGCTCAGCCCGCCCCTGCGCCGCTCCCGACCGCCGACCGGCACGGCACCCCGCTGCTCGTACTGTTCGGCTCGAACCTCGGCACCGCGGAAGGGATCGCCGCCAAGCTTGCCCAGGAAGGCACCGCGCGCGGCTACGACGTCACCGAGGGTCCGCTGGACGAGCACGTCGGGGAGCTACCAGCGGACGGCGCCACGATCGTCATCAGCGCCTCCTACAACGGCCTGCCGCCGGAGAACGCGGAGAAGTTCGTCTCCTGGCTGCGCGACCCGGCGACCGCCAAGGACGCCTGCGCGGGAGCCACGTACACCGTGTTCGGCTGCGGCAACACCGAGTGGGCGGCCACCTACCAGGCCGTACCGAAGCTGATCGACAGCCAGCTGGACTCGCACGGTGCGCGGCAGGTGCACCCGCGCGGCGAGGGCGACGCCCGAGGCGACTTCGACGCGCAGTTCCGCTCCTGGCACAGCGGGCTGTGGACCGACCTGGCCGACGCGCTGCGCCTGCCGGTGTCCGCCGCCGAGCCGGCCGCGACCGGCCCTCGGCTGTCGATCACCGTGGTGAACCGGCAGCTCACCAACCCGGTGATCCTGTCCTACCAGGGACTCCCGGCGCTGGTCCGGGGCAACCGGGAGCTCAACCGGAACGACGGCGCACCGCCGGAGCGCTCGACCCGGCACGTCGAGATCGCGCTGCCGGAAGGGACGACATACCAGGCCGGTGATCACCTCGGCGTGCTGCCCCGCAACGACTACGCGCTCATCCAGCGGGTGATGCGTCGGTTCACCCTGGACGCCGGCACCTACCTGACGATCATCCCGAACAGCGGCACGCACACCCACCTGCCGATCGACGAGCCGGCCCCGCTGCTCGGCGTGCTGGGCAGCTGCGTGGAGCTGCAGGACGTCGCCACCAGGTCGGACATCGAGACGATGGCCCGCTACACCGACGACCCGGGCCAGCGGGCGGAGCTGGAGTCGCTCGCCGGGGACGACCCCGAGTCGCATGCCAAGTACCGGGAGCGGGTATTCGTCCCGTACCGCTCGATCCTCGACCTGCTCGACGAGTTCCCGAGCTGCAAGCTGCCGTTCGAGGTCTACCTCGACCTGCTTCCACCGCTGCGGCCGCGGTACTACTCGATCTCGTCCTCGGCACTGGCCAGCCCGGAGGTGTGCAGCGTGACTACCGGCGTGCTGCAGGCGCCGGCGCGCGGTGGGGACGGCGACTTCACCGGGGTGTGCTCGAACTACCTAGCGCGCACCGCCCCGAACAACACGCTGTTCGCCTTCGTGCGGAAGCCCACGATCGCGTTCCGGCCGCCAGCCGACCCGTCAACTCCGATGATCATGGTTGGCGCCGGCACTGGGCTGGCGCCGTTCCGCGGCTTCCTGCAGGAACGGGCGGCCCTGGCCGAACAAGGCAAGGCGACCGGGGAATCGCTGCTGTTCTTCGGCTGCCGGAACCCCGACCAGGACTACATCTACGCCGACGAGCTGCGCGACCTCGGCAAGCTGTGCTCGACCCGGGTCTACCCGGTGTTCTCCCGGAAGCCGGAGAACGGGCGCAAGTACGTCCAGCACGAGGTGGCGGCGCGCGCCGACGAGGTCTGGGACCTGCTGGAGCGGGGTGCGGCGGTGTTCGTGTGCGGCAACGCGAACACGATCGCCCCGGGGGTGCGGGCCGCGCTCACCGAGATCTACCGGAACAAGACCGGCGGGTCGGCGGCCGATGCCCAGGCATGGCTGGACGACCTGAAGGCCCATGACCGCTTCCTGGAGGACATCTGGGGCGGCTGACCGCCTAGCAGCTGCGGCGAACGGTCCTTGCCCCGCGCTGAGGCATGGCCGAGGGTTGACGGATGGCTGAGGAGCTGAAGCCGGTCGAGCTGACAGTGGTCGACACCCACACCCAGGACTGGGAGCCGTTTCCGATACCCCAGCTCGGCATCGAGCTGACCTCCATGCCGCTGATGGACGACCCGGACACCGGCATGCGAGTACTCAAGTTGATCTACCGTGCCGGGTTCACCAACCCCTGGCACACCCACCCGTGTGCGCACGGCATCTACGTCCTCGACGGCACGCTGACCACGCACGTGGGCACCTACCCCGCCGGCAGCTTCGTGTGGTTCCCGGAAGGCGGGGTCATGCATCACGGCGCCAGCGAGGACGGCGACTGCACGATCCTTTTCATCACCAACAAGCCGTTCGACATCCACTATCCGGGCTTGGAGTGACCCGGCGCACGGCCGCGATGAGTTCCAGGGCCCGGCGGAGTCCTACCCGCGTCACCGTGATCACGGCGACACTCGAGGAAGGACCACCGGCAGATGACCACCTCTCACACCCTTGCCATCCCGGGCGGGCGGCTGCACTACGAGGTCCGCGGCGCGGGGCCGTTGCTGCTGATCACCGGAGCGCCGATGGCCGCCGCGTACTTCGCGCCGGTCGCCGACGTGCTGGCCGACGACTTCACGGTCGTCACCCACGACCCGCGGGGCATCTCCGCCAGCGTGCTAGACGACCCCGAGCAGGACTCCACCCCCGACCTGCGGGCCGACGACCTCGCCGCCCTGTTGGACGCCCTCGGCGCCGACACTGCCGACGTGCTCGGCAGCAGTGGGGGTGCGATCACCGGGCTGGCGCTCGTCACCCGGCACCCAACCAAGGTGCGCACGCTGATCGCGCACGAGCCGCCGCTGCTGGAACTGCTGCCCGACGCCGCCGAGCAGCGTGCCGGGGTCGACGACATGGTCGAGACCTTCCACCGGGACGGGCTGGAGGCCGCGTTCGGGAAGTTCATGGCGAGCGCCGGGTTCGACGACGACGACAACGGCGGCGGCGACACAGCCGATGAGGGGGCGCCTGCGCAGCCGCAGGGGGAGCCCTCGGAGCAGGACATCGCCGACGGTGCCCGCTTCTTCGCCCACGAGCTCCGGGGCACCACCCGCTACGTGCCCGACATCGGCGCTTTGACCGCCGGCCCGAGTCGGGTCGTGGTCGGCCTCGGCGCCGACTCGGGCAACCTGAGCACCTACCGGACCTCGACGGCGCTGGCCGAGCTGCTCGGCACGTCGCCCGTGGAGTTCCCCGGCGGGCACGGCGGCTTCATGGAGCAGCCCACGGGCTTCGCCGAGGTGGTGCGCAAGGTACTGGCCGGCTGACAGCCTGCCCGGCCGCATGTCAGGTGCGGCCGGGGTCGTACGCCTCGGCGCGGATGGTGAACGGCCCGCGGGCCGGTCTGGCGCTGCTCGGCACGCTCGACTCCGACGACCGGATGGGGCATACCCATCGTCTGGAGGCGGTCCGCGGACACCTCCTCGAGCTGGCCGGCGATACCGCCGCCGCCCAGGACGCCTACCGGCTTGCGGCCCGGACGACCGCGAGCCTGCCCGAGCAGCGGTACCTGGCCCTGCGCGCCGCGAGGCTCGGCTGAGGCTTCCCGTTGTTTCAAAAAGAAGCCGGGACGGGCCGGCTGAGTTGTCGGTTCCGGATTGATTGGCCTGCCAGGTCGGGACGTTGGGTGATTCGCCGAAAAGCCAGCCAATATTATTCGGGAAAGTCTGTGCCATTGTGAATGCGTAAAGCCCGGGAATTGTCGGTGCGGCTTGGATAATTGGTGGCATGCAGAACGGCAGCCCGCTCGCGATAGCGCACCAATCCATTGCGGATGGTGTCGCTGCGCTGCGCGCCGCCTGCGATTCCTCAGCGCATGCAAACACCCGGATCGAAGCCCTGGCGGTGTGTGAACAACTGACTCGCCAGTTGGAGCAGCTGTCGATCGAGGTGACCGCGGGGTTGGATCGGGATGGGGTGTTCACCGACCGCGGCTACTCCCGCGCCTGCCCATGCGGTGGCCGACCTGCTCGGCTGGGATCTCGGCGCGGCGAACCGGCGGGTCCGGGTGGCCGAGCAGGTGTGTGAGCGGGTGTCGCTGGATGGGCAGGTGCTGCCGGCGCGGTTGACCGACACCGCCGCGGTGTTCGCCGCCGGTGAGGTCAGCTTGCGGCATGTCGAGGTGATCGCCGACGCGCTCGGCAGTCCACGGCCGCGGGGCGGCTAGCCCCGGAGGTGTGGGCGGGTGCGGAGCAGCAGTTGGCCGCCCGGGCCCGGGAGTACCGGCCCCGCGAGCTGACCGGCTTCGCCCGGGACCTGATCACCACGTTGGATCAGGACGGCCCGGAACCCGACCACGGCGACGGTGAGCAGGTCAACGAGCTGTACCTGGCCACCCGACCGGGCGGGACGGGTGGACGGATCACCGGTGTGTTCGACGCGCCCAGCTTCGACGCACTACGCACCGCGCTGGACACGCTGTCCACACCGACCGCGGAGGACCAGCGACCCCTCGCCGAACGCCGCGGCGACGGACTGGCCGAACTCTGCCGCCAACGCCTCGACACCGCCGACCTGCCCATGGTCGGTGGGCAACGCCCACACCTGGTAGTCACCGTCCCACTCGCCGAGCTGGAAACCCGCGCCCGCCACGGCATGCTCGACCACGGCGGCCCACTCACCCCCACCCAACTACGGATGCTGGCCTGCGAAGCCTGTGTCATCCCCGTCGTGCTCGACGGGAACGGGCAGCCACTGGACATCGGCCGGGCCAGCCGGGTCGTACCCCGCCACCTACGCCGCGCGGTCGCCGCCCGCGACCGCGGCTGCGCCTTCCCCGGCTGCGGATGCCCACCCAGCTGGTGCGACGCCCACCACATCATCGAATGGCAACACGGCGGACCCACCGCCATCGACAACCTCGTCATGCTCTGCCGATTCCACCACCGCCTCATCCACGGCAGCGACTGGGCCATCACCATGGCACGCGGCGCACCCGAATTCACCCCGCCCAAATGGATAGATGTGGGATAGATGTCAGCCAAACCCCACGCCGAAAACCTCCGCCACAATCGCAAATCAAAGTGTGAGGCCGCGGCGGCTTAGTGCGGTAGCTGATCATGGAACAGGCGAGGGTGAGGAAGGCCAGGAAGTGGTGTCCGTGCCGGTCGTAGCGTCGGATCAGTCGTCGGTAGCGGCCGATGCAGGCCAAGCTGCGTTCGACGGCCCAGCGGTGGCGGCCGAGCAGCACCCCGGTGCAGCCGGGGCCACACGCCCTGGGCGGTGCAACGCGCGAAGGCGCGGTGCGCGGTGACCGGCCACACCCGAACACCGCGGCGGGCGGAGTACTGGCCGGCCAGCGGCGATCGCAACGCTTTGCCCACACGGAAGGAGTTATCGCGAAGCGGACCGTCGCACAAGGCCCACACCGCAGAGGCGACGCGTTCGGGGCAGTCGGTCGGCGAGGGCTCGCCGAGCGGCAGATCCGTAGGTCAGCTCGTAACGCTGCCCTTCGGCCGCCACTCCGGTCACGCGCTACGGCGGCTTGCCTAGCCCCGGCCGACCGTATACACCCGGTAGCAGGGGCAGTTACGGTCGACGAAGCGCTGTTCGACGACGAATCGACGCACGGCCCTGTCCCATCAGGCAGTTCGGGCTTCGAGGAGACCCAGGAGGCGATAGCTATGACTCGACGTGACATCGAGTTCGACGCCGAGGGCGTCACCCTTCGTGGTTGGTTGTACCCGGGGGAAGGAGCCGGTGCCGGCGCTCCGACGGTCGTACTGGCTCATGGGTTCTCCGCGGTGAAGGAGATGCATCTCGACAGCTTCGCCGAAGCTTTCTCGGCGGTCGGGCTCAATGCGCTGGTATTCGACCACCGTAACTTCGGCGCAAGCGACGGCGAACCCCGCCAGGAGATCGACCCCTGGGCGCAGATTCGCGACTACCGGCACGCCATCACCTATGCCAGCACCCTGCCCGACGTAGACCCGACCCGGATCGGGATCTGGGGCACGAGCTACTCCGGCGCTCACGTCTTGGTCGTCGGTGCCATCGACCGGCGGGTCAAGGCGGTGGTCAGTCAGGTCCCGATGATCAGCGGGCACGACAACATGCGCACGCTGGTGCGGTCGGACTTCATCGCTGGGTTCCAGCGGATGTTCGAGGACGATCGTCTTGCCCGGTTCAAGGGCGATCCGCCGGCGATGGTCCCGGTCGTCGACGAAGACCCGCTCGCCCCCTCCGCGCTACCCACCCCAGACTCGTGGCAGTGGTTCTCAGAGGCGGGTAAGACTCGCGCGCCGGCGTGGAAGAACGAGGTCACGCTGCGCAGCGTGGAGATGTTCACCGAGTACGAGCCGGGCAGCTACCTGCCCTACATCAGCCCGACTCCGTTGCTGATGCTGCCGGCCTATGGCGATCACCTCGTACCGTCTGAGCTGGCCATCGCTGCCTTCGAAACTGCGCGGCAACCCAAGAAGCTGCAGATCCTCCCCGATGGGCATTTCGACGCCTATGGCAAAGGCTTCGAGATCTCTAGCGGCGCGGCCCGGGACTGGTTCCTCGAGCACCTCAAGTCCTGACGCGGGCTGACGGGCGGCGTGAGGAGGCGGCTCGGGTCGGGCTCGGCGAGCTTCGCCGGCGGTACGATTCGCCGGTGGACGCCCTCGAGCAGGCCAGGGCGGCGGCATCTGACGCGCGCTGGGACGAGGTCGTCCGGTCGCTCCCGGGTGATCAACTGGAGGTAGCGGCGCTCGAGCTTCTCGCGGAGGCGCGGTGGTGGCTCGGCGACGCCGACGGGGCGATCGCTGCCTGGACGGAGGGCTGCCGGCAGGCCAACGCCGAGGGCCAACGAGTGCTGGCCGCCCGGCTGGCGAGTTGGTTGGCCCGCGAGTACGCCCTGCTGGGCAACGCCGAGGCCGCGTCGGGCTGGCTGACGCGGGCCACCCATCTCGGCGGTGACGCGGAGGAAGTCGCGGGTTGGGTCGCACTCGCCGGAGCGATGTGCGCCACCGACGTCACCGAGCAGCGCAGGCTCGCCGAGGCGTCGCTCGCGTCGGCCCGGCGGGGGGGCGATGTCGATCTGGAGATCATGGCGCTCGCCCGGTCGGGGCTCGCACTGATCGGGGCCGGAGTGTTCGGCGATGGGCTGGCGCGTTTCGACGAGGCGCTCGCGCTGGCGACCGGCGGCGAGGCGACACGGCTGCGGACCGTCGGAGAGACCTGCTGTGACCTGGTGCTGGCCACCGAGCTGACCGGGGACGTCCAGCGCTTCGCCCGATGGATGGGCGTGGTCGAGGAGTTCGTCGACCGGCGCGGCTACCCGGCGATCCTCGGGTTCTGCTCGACCTGCTGCGCGGCCGCGGAGACCATCGAGGGCGACTACGCCGGCGCCGAGCAGCAGCTACGGGCCGCGGTGGTGAGCCTGCACGAGACCGGCCACACCGCGCGATGTGTGCCGCCGGCCGCAAAGCTCGCCGAGCTGCTGGTGCTGCAGGGGCGGTTCGAGGAGGCCGAGCAGCTGCTCGGCGACGACGAGAGCGCCGAGGCGCAGGTCGCCAGGGCCCACCTCGCGCTGGCCAATGGCGACACGTCGCTGGCGATCTCGTCCGCGAGTAGGGCGGCCCGCCGCATCGCGGGCGACAACCTGGTGAAGGCGGCGGCGCAGGCCGCCCTGGTGGACGCGAACATCGCCGCCGACGACTTCGACGCCGCGGACCGGGCGGCCGCCGGCCTGACCGCGACGGCGCAGACAGCGGGCAGCGCCCGCGCCCTGTCGCCGGGCGGCGGTCGGCCGCGGCAAGGTCGCGCTGGCGCGCGGCGACGAGCGATCCGCGGTGGCGTCGTTCGAGGAGGCGCTCGATCACCTCGCCGGCGTGAGCGGTTCGATCGAGGGCGCCGAGGCGCACATCGCCTTGGCGCAGCTGCACGTGTCGCGGGACCAGTCGGTGGCCCGGGCCGAGGGCCGGGCAGCGTTGCTGATCTACGAGGCCGTCGGTGCGTCACGTGGTGCGGACGCCGCCGCCGCGCTGCTGCGCGAACTGGGCGACCACAGCAGGGTCGGCACCAAGGGCCTGGAGTTGCTCACCCAACGCGAGTGGGAGGTCCTGCGGCTGCTCGGGCAGGGACTGACCAACGCCGAGATCGCACAGCGGCTGTTCATCAGCGTCAAGACCGCCGGCAACCACGTCAGCAGCATCCTCAGCAAGCTCAACCTGCGAAGCCGGGTCGAGGCGGCGAGATACGCGATGCTGCATCCACAGCGGCCCTGACTCGCAACGGGAATCCGGCCGGGGATCCGAATAGGGAACGCTCCCCATGCTTTCCGTGCTCGGCGAGCGCAGCCTTCGTCTTGTCATTCCGACAACACGGAGGTCCGAAATGGACGAGGTCAAGCGCGTCGCAATCGCGTACTACGAGTACTTCAACGCCCGCAAGATGGACGAGCTCGAGGCTCTTGTCGACGAGAACTTCGTCGGGCACGGCCTCGGCGGTGCCGGCGGCGCCACGGCGTTCCGCAAGGACTCCGAGGCGTTCCTGACACCGTTCCCCGACCTGCATCTGACCATCGAGGACGTGATCGCCGAAGACGACCGGGTCGCGGTGAAGACGACCATGCGGGGCACCCACCGGGCGCCCATCTTCGGTGTGCCGGCGTCCGGTAACCCGATCGAGGTCGGTGGCTGCGACGTGTTCCGGGTCCGCGCCGGAAAGATCGTCGAGGCATGGATGCTGGGCGACTCCGGCACCCTGTTCATGCAGATCGGCGCCTTCCAGCCGACCGCGGCGCGCTGAAAAGGAGAGGAGAAGATCATGCCAAGGATCGCCAAGCACGAGATCACCGATGTGGAGACGTTGCCGGGTTACGAGGGCCGGTTCGCCGAGGTCGGGGAGTACACGGTGGCGTTCGAGAACTACAGCGCCGACGCCGATCTCTCGCCGTTGTTCGCCGGGCTGCCCGAGGACCGCTGCCAGTGCCCGCACTGGGGCATCGTCCTGAAGGGCAAACTGATCTATCGCACCGATGAGGGCGAGGAGGAGATCGGCGCCGGGCAGGCGTACTACGTCGGCCCTGGCCACCTCCCGGTGCTGACCGCCGGCACCGAGGTGGTGGAGTTCAGCCCCACCGCGGCCTTGCAGGAGACGTTCGAGGTCGTCATGAAGAACGTCGCAGCACTCGACAGCTGAGCAGCTACGGACAGGATCGGCGAACGCCCCGGTACCCGCGGCCCACCGGCCGTACCTACCGGGGCTTCGTCGTCCTCCCCACTCAGCCCGACGGCCGTGGGACGTCGCAGCCAGCGGCGTAACATCCCGGCGCCGAGTGTCGTATTCCGGATAGCGTCCGATCGAGGGCCTGTGGCGTGGAAGGGGACCGCGTGCGCGAGGACACGATCCCGCATCCGGGAATGCCCAACCGCCCCGATCCGGCACCCGGTCGGTCACCCGTTGCGGACCCGCGGCCCGGTGACATCACACCGGAGCTGATCGCCACCGACTGGTGGTACGACGACCATTTGGCCCGCGCGGGCATCCCCGTTTTCGACGTGCCATTCGTCTCGATTGGTGGCGGCATCGGCTCTTTCGTAACCGTCGACTACCTCCGGATCTGCGGAGTTCCGTCGTCCGCGATCCGCGTCGTCACCCAGCTCGAGCACCCGTGGGAGAGCTACGAGTACCTGACCCGGGTTTCGCAGATCCCGCGTGGCGAACGGCTGCGCAGCGATTCCGCATCCTGCCCGGACAATATCTGGGGTTTCCCGAGCTACGCGGTCCGCGAGGCGTTGTCGGCGCGCTCGTTGAGCAAGTTCTTCGCGCCGCTGTACCAGCTCACGGTCGAACCGGTGTTCGCGGACTACTACACACCAACGGCCGGGCAGGTATTCGAGGCGCTGGAGCACGAGCACCACCGAATCGGATACGCCGACACCGTGGTGAAAGCCCAGGTTCGGATGGTTCGGCGACGAGCCGGCGGCGGCTACTTCACCGTCTTCACCCCGCCGGAAGGAACCAGCCAGACCAAGCGCGTTGCGTTCCGCAGCCGGTTCGTGCACGTTGCGGTCGGCTATCCGGGTCTCAAGTTTCTGCCCGACCTGATGGAGTATCGCGAGCGGTACCGCGACTTCAGCAGCGTCGTCAACGCCTATGAGCCGCACGAGCACATCTACGAGCGGCTACGCGTCACGCCAGGGACAGTTCTCGTCCGCGGCGGCGGGATCGTCGCATCGCGAATCCTGCAGCGGCTCATCGACGACCGGGACCGGTACGGGTTGCAGACGCGCATCCTGCACGTGTTCCGCACCTTCGTCACGGGTTCGCACGGGCCGAACGTCTGGATGCGTCGACGGGGTGGGGACGGCTGGGCCTACCAAGGCTTCAACTACCCGAAGTCCGTGTGGGGCGGGCAGTTGAAGTCGAGGGTCCGCAAGCTCGAGGGCAAGGCTCGGGCGGACCTGTACGAGGTGTTCAGCGGGACCAACACGCCGAAACGGCGGGGCTGGCAGCGGCAAATGGCCCGGGGCCGACGGGACGACTGGTACCACGCCTTCCAGGGAGAGATCGACTCCATGAAGCCCGGCGCCGACGGCGTCGTGCAGGTCGTCATGAAGACTCAGCGCGGCCCGCTCCACGTGGAGGTGGCGGGTGTCGTCGACTGCACCGGGCTCGAGGCGGACATCCGCGAGCACCGCGTGCTCGCCGACCTGCTCGACCACAGTGGAGCCGGACGCAACCCGCTGAACCGACTCGATGTGGAGCGGAACTTCGAGGTCCGTGGCACCCGAAGCGAGCCCGGTCGGATGTATGCCTCCGGGACGGCGACGCTCGGCGGCTACTTCCCCGGGGTGGACACCTTCCTTGGTCTGCAGATCGCCGCCCAGGAGATCGCCGACGACCTGGCGCTCGTGGGATTCTGCCAACGGCTCGGACCGATGCGTTCGGTGAGCCAATGGTGGAAATGGGCCCGCGGAACCAGGATCTGAGGCGAGAGTCGTGCTCCCCACGCTGAACGGTCGCATCCAGACCAGGATCTTCGCGCTCGTCGTGTTCGGCGGGTTGTGGACGCTGATCATCGGTCCGGTGCTGCCGGTTCCGGGCAGCCTCGGCGCGGTGTACCGCAGCGCGTTCCTCGTCCTGCTCGCCGTGCTGGTGCTCGGAATCGGTTGGGAGCTCGTCTACCACCTCCTGCAGCAGTTCCGTTGGGAGAAGGACTGGCCGACCTTCTTCGGGCTGATCACGGTGATCAACGAGGGGGTGCTGCTGTGGATCCTGCTGGCCGCCGGCCTCGTTCCCGGACTGCCGGCGGGAGTGCCGCTCGCGGCGTTCCTCCTGCAGTTCCTCACGACCTGGCTGGTCGTATGGATCATGGTCAACGGTCCGATGCGGGTGCCGTTCGTGCGGTGGCGGTTCCGAGGCGGACGGCTGGTGTGACGAATGCCCTCAGTTGACCTGGACGAGCTCCGCGCGGTGGTCCGCCCGGGAGTGGGTCTGGTGGTTCGACACCCCGGTCTGATCTGTGTCGTCCAGGCGGACGACGTCACTCCGGTGCGGCACCTACTGGCCATCTGCGCCTCGTCGGCCGGCCCCGGTCAAGGCCGGGGTCTCGCCCGCCGCCTCGCCGGCTGGCTCAGCGGTACCGACGATCCGGGAGGCGGCCTCCGGTTCGGAACCGTCGCCACCACGGCCGACGGTCTCGCGGTGTTCCTCTACGGCGCCGTGGAGTTCCAGGCCCCCGCGGTGTCACTGTCCGGCGCCGACGCGGCGGCGTGGACCGATCGGCTCCTCACGGTGCGGGCCGAGCCGATGCGTCTGGGTCTGGCCGATGCCGAGAGCACCGGAACCGCGGCGGGCCCGCTGTCCGAGCTGGCCGACCTCCGGTCCGGAGTCGTCGCCGGCGTGTCGGTGACGCTGACCTCGGCAACCTCGGGGCCGGGTACCCCGCCGGCAGGGCCGTCCTCGAGCGCCCCGTCGGAGGCACCAGCGGTGACGCCGGTGGAGCTCCCGCCGGACGGGCCGGAAACGCGGGAGTCCGCAGCCGTCCGAGGCACCGAGCAGCCCGTCGCCGACCCGCCGGACAACCAGAAGGCGCCCGAACAGCCGCCCCCGCCGTCCGCGGAGTCGCCGCTGCGCACGCCGACCCGTGCCGACAAGATCCTCGGGTCGCCGGCCGAGGAACCTCGGCCGCCGCTGGAGTCCGGACGCCCCCTGACCCGGCCGGACGCCGGGCGGGCTGACCCGCAGTCGTCCGACATGCCGCAGGCCGAGGGGCATCTGTGCGCCCGAGGCCACCTCAACGACCCCCGCTCGCACTTCTGCGTGCTGTGCGGCATCCGGATGAACGAGCGGACCGGTGTACTGGTGTTCGGTGCCCGCCCACCGCTCGGCCTGCTGGTGTTCGACGACGGCAAGACGTACACGGTCGACGCGGAGTATCTGGTCGGACGGATGCCGGAGAGCGACGAGCGGGTCAGGAAAGGACATCTGCGGGCCATCGTGGTGGAGGACTCCACCGGAGCGGTTTCCCGCGTGCACGCCGAAATCCGGGTCAAGGACTGGGACGTCATCCTGGTCGATGCCGGCTCGCGAAACGGCACCTTCCTCGCGCCGCCGGGAAAGAACGGCTGGTCCAGCCTGCCCGCCCGGACACCCAGCAGGTTGGCTCCCGGTACCCGGGTTCGGATGGGAGAGCGCACGTTCGTGTTCGAGTCGCCGTCCGGGGTGCGCTGACCCGGGTCTGGTCAGTCGCCCTGCCCGAGCGCGACCCGCGCGACGACCTGCGTGAGGTCCTCGTCCGTGTCGGCGGCCGAGGGGCGGACGTGCAGCACGGTGACCTCGTCGCCGACCTCGGCCGGCGGCACGGTGCCCGCCGGGAGGACGAGTACGGCCGAGTCGGCCAGCTCGGTCGGTTCGACCGCGGCCGCCGATAGCCCGGCGCGGAGCAGCGTCTCCACCGCACTCGCGCCGTGCCGGCCGGCCCGTCGACCGTTCGCCACGCCCACCGCGAGCGCCGAGCCGACCCGGAGCGCGAGGTGTGCGGCCATTCGAACCGCCGCTCGGCCACCGGGGCCGCCGTCGACCAGCACCCCGACCGGGGTTTCGCCGGGCGCGAGGGCGGCGCCCCGCAAGCGGGCGATCACCACGGTCACCTCGGGAACAGCGTCGAAGCTGGACCCCAAGGCCTCGACCGTGCTCGGTTCCGGCGCGGAGGTGCCGTCGGTCGACCCGGCCGTGGTCGGGCGATCCGCCTCGACCAGCAGCAGGATGTCGGCGTCGAGGGTGTGCACCAAGGCGGCCAGAATCCGCCGCCGGATCGGCGGAGAACCGAGCAACCACCGATGCCGGTGTGCCGGCCGCCTCCAGCTCGCTCGCCAGTTTCCGCAGCTCTTCGCCGGCGCCGGTGATCAGCGCTAGTTCGGCGCCGAGCCCGCTCGCCACCTCCAGCTGCGGCTGCGCCGGCAGCAACTGGCACAGCACGACCCGGGACGGCCGTTCCCGGCCGGTGAGCTGCTGGGCCAGGCGGGCGGTCCGCTGGGCCGCATCGGCGCCGTCCGGCATCAGGGTCAGCACGGTGAACGCGTCCACCTCGCCCAACTCGGCCCGTTCGGCGGCGGCGAGCTCGCGTTGCACCACCCGGTCGGGGTACACCCGCCGTAGTAGCGGCCCGGTCATCCCCGTCGTGACCAACGCCATGATCACCATCAACGTGAACAAGATCGGGTCGAGCACTCCCAGCTGAACGCCGACCGTCAGAATGACGATCTCGGTCAGCCCTCGGGTATTCATCAGCACGCCGAGCGCGGTGGCCTGCCTGCGCGGCATCCGCAACGACCGCGCGACGAGCGCCGCGCCGAGGAACTTGCCCGCGATCGCGGCGAACAGGATCAGCCCGAGCTGCCACAGACCGTCCAGCCCGACAGCTCCGACGTCCACCTGCAGGCCGGCG
The DNA here is from genome assembly GCA_963776255.1 of uncultured Actinomycetota bacterium. Taxonomy (GTDB): domain Bacteria; phylum Actinomycetota; class Actinomycetes; order Mycobacteriales; family Pseudonocardiaceae; genus Pseudonocardia. The sequence continues at coordinate 315,350 of CAVZMB010000011.1, forward strand.
ACCACGAAGAAGACCGGCAACAACAGCAGCAGGCTGATCTGCTCGAGCCGCTCGAGAATCTCCCTGGTGAGCGCCGCGGCACCGCTCCGGGGCATGATCGCGCCGAACACGAACGCCCCGAAGATCGCGTGCACCCCGATGACGTCGGTTGCCCAGGCCGACAGCAGCAGCCCGGCGAGAATGACCGCGAGCATGTCCGGGGTCAGCCGTCCCACCGAGCGGTGCCAGGCGACCAGGCGCGCCAGCAACGGCCGGACGACCAGGAACATCACCAGCACGAATGCCACCGTCAGCCCGATGATCCGGGCCGCGCCGGCGGGGTCACCCCCCGCCGCGACCGCGACGACCAGCGCGAGTAGCGACCATCCGACGACGTCGTTCAGGGCGGCACAGGCGAGGGCCAACACACCCACCTGGGTCCGCTGCATGCCTCGCTCGGTGAGGATCCGGGCGAGTACCGGCAACGCCGTGATCGACAGCGCGATGCCGATGAACAGCACGAACGCCAGCGGCGGGACCGTCTGCCCGTCGACCACGCTGTGCAATGGGTACAGCAGCAGGGCGATCGTCGTCCCGAGCGCGAAGGGCAGCACGAGCGTGCCGGCGGCGATGGCGCCGGCGGCGCGTTCCCGGCCACGGATCAGGGACGAGTCGAGTTCCAGCCCGACGATGAACATGAACAGGACCAGCCCGATCTGGGCGATCACCATCAGGAACGGGCGGACGTCAGCGGGGAAGAGCAGCTGATCGAGGTCGCCGGGCAGCGCACCGAGCAGCGTGGGCCCGAGCGCGATCCCGGCGAGGATTCTCGCCGACGACGGCGGGCTGGCCGATCTTCCGGGCCAGACGCCCGCCGAGTCGGGCCGCAACGACGACGATCGCGATGTCCAGCAGGACGAACGCGATCACGTGCGGCAGGTCCACGCGGACGGTTCCCCCTGTGCGGGCTCGGCCACCTGGGCCGAGCGTGCTGTCGGCCCCGGTTCCGGCCCGGCGGCCGGCCTGGTTCCGGACGCCTCGGGCGCCGGTATGCTACTGATTCCCTTCGCCCGCCTGGCACCTGAGGGGTCGCCGAGGGAGCGGGCCACTCGTGATCGCCGGGTCCGGCGAGGAGGCTGAGTGAACGCACCGATCCGGGCCCCGTCCGGCGGCACCCAGCCCGACTCGCGCGCACCAGAGATCATTGCCGATTACCGGATCGTCCGGTTGCTCGGGGAAGGCAACAACGGTCGGTACTACCTGGCACGGCCGCCGGCGCGACTGGGTATTCCAGACAAGTTCGTCGCGCTGAAGGTGTTCGCGGACCGAATCGGTGAGCAGGCCTACGAGCGAGGTGTTCGCGAGCTGCGCGCCTTCGCCGCGGTGAGTTCGCCCTACCTGGTCAAGGTCTTCGACGCCGTTCTCGAGGACACCTTCATCTACGCGATGGAGTACTTCCCGCTGGGCTCGCTGGCCGCACCGGCGCGCCCGCTGACGCGCGCGGAGGTCCTCACCGCCCTGGAGCACGCCGCGCTCGCCGCGCACGCACTGCACGAGGCCGGTCTCGCGCACGCCGACATCACGCCGGCGAACGTCGTGCTTGCCGACGACGGCGGCCGCCTGTCCGACCTGGGACTGGTCCGGTACCTCGCACCCGGCGCGACGCTCACCGGGATGGGGAAGGCCAGCTCGGTCGAGTACCTGGACCCCGATCTGATCGCGGGCGCCAGACCGTCCCGGCGTACCGAGGTCTGGGCCCTCGGGGCGACCGTGCACCGCAGCCTCGCCGGGATCGGGCTGTACGGCGAGCTGCCGGACACCCAGCCGTTGCTCGCGATCCGCAAGGTGCTGTCCAGTACGCCCAAGATCGACCCGTCCCTGGCGCCGGCCGATGCCGAGTTGGTGCGCGACTGTCTGGCCGATGGCGACGCTCGCATCTCGACCGCCGCCGAAGTGGCCGACCGACTAGTCGCGCTCGACAGGTAACCGCCCTTCCCCGAGCTACAGACCGGTGATCACGTGCCGGCTACGCCACGGCGAACGACTCGTCGCTGACCCAGGCGGTGTACAGGTCGACGCCCATCTCGGCGATGAGCCCGGCCGTCTGGGTCGCCTGGGCGGACAGCGCGCGCACCTTGCGGGCGGCGGTGTCCGGGTCCAGGGGCAGGTCGACCGCGAGCCGGTCGGACGCAGTGATCACCGGATAGCCGGGGAGGTACACGCCAAGGCTGGCGTCGACCTCGTGCCACTCCGACACCCGCCGTTCCGCGACGGCGGCGTACAGCAGCCGCGCCTCGGACGGGGCAGCTCGCTCGAACGCCGCGGTGGTCCACGCGGATACCGCACGGTGGTCCGGGTGGCCGGTGATCCCGTCCGGACCGAAGGTCAGCACGGTGTCCGGCCGAACGGCGTCGATCACGTCGCACACCTGCTCGACCGCCTCGGACGCGCCGGCGTCCGCGCATCCGCCGTCGCGGTAGCCGAGCCAGCGGTGCTCGCTGACGCCGAGAACCTCCAAGCAGCGCGCCAGCTCGCCGGTGCGCTCGACGGCGAGCCGGTCCGGCGGCCAGGCCGCCGGGTCGGACGTGCCGAGCTCGCCGTGGGTGGCCGTCACGCACACCACCCGCGATCCGATGTCGCGGGCCAGCGCCATCACCCCGCCGGACAGGTAGGCCTCGTCGTCCGGGTGCGCCCACACGCCGAGGATGGTCCCCAGTGTGGCGACGCCCGAAGCCGATGTGATCACCTGCCAATCCTCCGCCTGCTCGGGCACCCACCCCCGCAATGAGCGGGCTTATTCGGGCCCGCGCCGCCCACCAGACCCGCAATGAGCCCGCTCATTGCGGGGATGTGCGGCTCTCGCCGCGCTGACACGGCGGCTAATCCGCGTGCCCGCGACGTCCGTCTGACACAGTGCTGCCATGCTGCGGAGGCGCTGCCGGGTCGTCGCCGGACCGGTCCTCCTGCTCGCGATGTTCGTAGCCGCAGGCTGCGGCTCGACCGTGCCGGGGAACCCCGGATCGGCGGGAAGCTCGGGGGGGTCGGCGACGGCGAAGGAGCTGGCACCCGGGCCGGTGACTGTCGTGGCGCTGGGCGACAGCCTGACCGCGGGTGAGGGCGATGAGTCCGGGCAGGGCTTCGTGGGGCGGCTTACCGAGGCCGTCTCGGCGCAGCCTGAGCGGGCGAACTCGACGCTGGTCAACCTCGGGCAGTCGGGCTGGGACAGCACGATGCTGGTCAACGGGCAGGACGGTGCCCCGGGCCAGCTCGGCCAGGCCGTCGACCAGGTGCGCAACGCCACCGCCAACGGCAGCGCGGCGCTGGCCACCGTGCTGATCGGCTCCAACGACCTCTGGTACGTCTACCAGAACAGCACTGTCAACCCGGCGCCGAGCGCCGACGAGGACGCCGCGGTCGCGACCTACCGCACGAACCTGGACCGCACAGTGCAGCAGCTCCAGGAGGCCGGTGCCGTGGTTGTCGTCGGGCTACCCGACGACCAGAGCCTACGCACGGGCGTCGCCGACATCAGCCTGCTGAACCAGCTGCTGCCCGACGTCACCTCGGAGGAGGTCAGCCAGATGTCCACGCTGGCCAAGCGCCTGGCCACCACCGCGCAAGAAGTGGCCGCCGCGCATGGCGTGTCCACTGTGGACACCAACGACCCGTTCTGGACCGACCCGTCGAAGATGGCGCCGGACGGCATCCACCCCAACGCGGCGGGCTATACGGACCTCGCCGCGAAGTGGATGCAGGCCATCGATCCGATCGCCTGACCGTGCCCGGCCTGCCGAGAAACGACGGTCACCTGATCGCCCGCATCTTTCGGCGGGACGTGACCCCACAGACCGAGATCGTGATTGCGGCGGCGATCGGGATCGTCGCCGGGGTCCTGTGGGCGCTGTTCAGCAGCCCACTCATCGCAGCTCTGCTGGGTTGGGAGGTCGCGGCGGCCGTCTACCTGGTTTGGGTGTGGACCAGCACCCGGCGCCTCGATGCTGACGAGACCCAGCGCCGCGCCACGAAGTTCGACCTGCAGGACATGCGGGTGCGCGACCTGATCCTGCTCCTCGCGGCCCTCGCCAGCCTGGTCGCCGTAGCGGTCGTGCTGGCGCGTGCCGGACGGGCCACCGGCGCCGACGAGGTCCTCCGGATCACCATCGGCTTGTCGTCGATCGTGCTGTCCTGGGCGGTGCTGCACACCGTGTACATGCTGCGCTACGCCCACCTCTACTACCTGACAGCGCCGCGGCAGATCGACTTCAACACCGACACGCCGCCGGCGTACGGCGACTTCGCCTATCTGGCGTTCACCATCGGGATGACCTTCCAGATCTCCGACACCCCGCTGCGAAGCCAGACCATGCGCCGGACGGCCCTCCGGCACGCACTGCTTTCCTATGTCTTCGCCACCGGGATCCTCGCTGTGGCGGTCAACCTGGTAGCGACCATCAGCAGCGGAACGTAGCTGCGGTCATGCGGCTCGCGCCGGCTCGTCGCGACCCCGCAGCGCCGCCACCGCGCACCAGGTGGCATAGCCGAGCAGGGCCGCCCCGGCGCCCGCGCCGACGATCGCGGACGGGATGACATCAGCGACCCCGGACATGACAGCGGCCAGCACGGCCACCGCGACGAGCAGCACGCCGAGGGCGCGCAAAGACGAGCGCCGCAGGACCGGCGCCAACGGCCAGAAGTGGATGCCCACCACGAGGCAGATCCAGGGGCCAGGTACGCGGACCAGCCCACGAGGAGCAGCCCAATGGCACCGACCGCGGCGATGCCGAACTCGAGCCCGACAATCCGCCCGTACCGCCGCATCGCCCCCCGGCGCCCTCAGCGCCGAGTCGCCGGACCAGGCCCGCCACGCCATGACACCGCCGGCCACAGCGACTGCCAGGCTCAGCAGGGCTCCGACTACCAGCGCCGGCTGCCAAGACGCCGGCGGGTCCTCCTGGGCCCACCCGAACCATGCGGACGCGAAGAAGCCGAGGATCAGCGCAGTCATCGCGTTGTCGCGGGTGGACGGCGCGGGTGGCATGGCTCGCTCCCGATCGCTACCCGCGGGGGTTCGCCGCAGCGCGCGGAACTCGGAAGGCCGACAGCCCGGCCAGCCAGGCGGCCTCGGTCAACCCGTCGGACGGAAACCGTCCGTTGAGCTCCAAGATCACCATGCCGTGGATGAAGGCCCACGCCGCGCGGGCTCGCTCCGGGCCACCGGTCACGCGAAGAAGCGGCGCGGCGGTGCGGGCCTCCAGCCCTGGCGGCAGTTCGGCCCGTGGCAGCGGACGTTCGGTCATCAACCGGTAGAGGTGGGGGTGGGCCACCGCGAACTCGCGGTAGGCCTGGACGAATGCGGCCAACCCGTCCTCCGCGTCCTCGGTGGCCTCCTCGAACGCTGCAGCGGCCTCCTCGAACCCGGTGACCAGGATTGCCAGCTCGACCGCTGCCTTGTTCGGCAGGTGCTTGTAGAGCGACGGTGCGCGGATGCCCAGTTCGTCGGCGAGCCGACGCATGGTCAGCGCCGCCATGCCCTCGTGTTCCAGCAGGCTGCGGGCCACCGCCACGATCTCGGCTCCCCGGGTGCCGGCCAACTCAGCCACCCGGCCTCGCCGGCTGCTGTTCGGCCCTGCGCTTCAGCGCGGTGTTCATCGCGACGAATGCCGGCAACGTGTGGTTGTCCAATGACCTGGCCATGAACGGGACCAGCAGCCCGCCGAACCGCTCGGACTGGGACAGCCGGGTCCCGCCGTCCTCGCGAGGCTCGAGCTCGAAGACGTGCTCGGCGTCGAAGATGCCACGGACACCGATCCGCCCCTGCCAGCTCAGCCTGCTCCCCGCCTTCGCCTGCGTGATCGTTGGCTTCAGCGTCACGCCGCGGGCGCCGACCGGCTGCATCCGCATCGCGATTCGCCGTCCCACCGCTGCCTCGCCGTCCGCGCTGGTGATGAACGGGTTCCACTCGGGATAGGCCTGGAAGTCGCTCAGCACCTCCCACACCCGCGCCGGTGTCGCGTCGATGTCGATCTCGCTCCGCAGCTGCTTATGCACGAGTGCCTCCTAGGCTAACGCCGTTAGCCGACCGTAGCTAACGCTGTTAGCCATGTCAACCCGGTCGACTCTCCCCCTACGCCAGTAGCGAGGCCAAGGAGTCGACATGAACGGCTCGCGTGGTCGTCGGTGCTCCCGACTCCCGACCACGCCTGCTTCTGATGTTGCGGGACGGCCGCCTCTTGCAATCCGGTCGTGCGGCGACAACGGTGAGCCAGCCCGACGAGAGGGGCCGGGAATGTTCGCCGAGCTCAGTCCGAATCGGAAGGCAGCGCTCTTCACCGTTGTGGTGCTCGCGCTGGCCGTGGTCGTCGCGCTGCTGATCACGGCGCTGGAGATCCCCGAGGGACCGGCTTTCATGTTGTGGACCGCCACCCCGGTCCTGGCGACGCTGCTGATGATGTTGGTGATCACCCGGGACGGGCTGTCCAAGGACGGCTGGCGCCTGCTCGGGCTGCACCGACTGGGCGCTCGGTGGTGGGGTGTCGCGTTCATCCTGAGCCTGCTGGTCAGCGTGGTGGCCACCGTGCTCGTGGTGCTCCTGGGGTTCGCGTCGTTCGTCGCACCCGACAATCCGTTCGACCTGATCCTGAACTTCCTGCTCTCCGCAGCACTCGTGACGGTCACCTACGGCGTGGCCGAGGAGGTCGCCTTCCGGGGCTACCTGCTCCCGCAGCTCACGCCGCTCGGCCGCAACCGGGCCTTGCTGATCACTGGGTTGGTGCACGCGGTGTGGCACTTCCCGCTGATCTTCCTCACCTCGCTCTATCACTCGGAGGGCGACCGGCTGATTGTCCTGCCGCTGTTCGTGGCCACCATCGTCGCGGCCGGCTTCGTCTTCGGCGATCTGCGCCTGGTGACCGGCAGCGTCTGGCCGGCCTCGATCGCGCACGCGGTTCACAACGTCGCCTGGGCGACCCTGGCCACGCTCACCGTCACGTCGTCGCCGGTGCTGGTGAACGAGTACCTCGCCGGCGACAACGGCATCTTCATTCTGCTGGGGACCGTCGCCGCCGCTTTCCTGCTTCGCTGGATGGTCCGGCGCCACCCGGACCCCGGCCTCTCGTCACCGCTGCCCGTCAGGAAGGACGGCGGAGCAGGACCCCGAGCAGGCCGCCGGGTCGTCACCGTGAGGACGATCCGCGCTAGGCCGGTTCGGGCACCGGGCCGAGCAATGCCCGACGCAGGCCGTGGCACGAGAGCTCACCCCTCCGAGGTGATGACCACAGTGCCGGGGCAGCGCTGGACTGCCGCGGTGAATGCGACGCGGAAATCCGGCTCCGCCGGCGCGGGTTGTCGGCTGGCCGCAGGCGCGGCTGGACTGGCAGCGGCGGCGTTGCTGGTCGCTGGATGCGGAGGGGGTGAAGCCCCTGACCTACCGTCGGAGTCGTTGTCGCGGCCGGCCGACGCGCTACCCGGTCTGACGGCGACGATTCCAGCTCCCACCCGGTCGGCGACTAGTCCGGAGAGGCCGACCCCGACCGCCGAGCCACCGACGCCCACCCGGTCGGTGACCCCTCCGGATCCTCCGACCCTGACCATCACGACGACCCGGATACCTGATCCCACCTCGGCGGTGGTGGCGCCTACACCGACCGCTACGCCGACGCCGTCGGTTGCGGCGGCACCCGTCGAACCCACCGACGCCACCCCGTGGTTGTGGTGGTTGCTCGCGGCGCTGGTGGTCGCGCTCGCGGTGGCGATCCCACTGCTGGTGCGGGCGAGCCGACGGAGCGCGTGGCGGGACGACCTGGCGGACGCCGAAACGGAAGTGACCTGGTTCGCCCGTTCACTGGTCCCCGGGCTGCGACAATCGCCCTCGCTCAATCAGGCCGCGGACGCTTGGTCCGTCGGGTCGAGCCGGGTCTCCGCCCTCGAGGATCGGTTGACCTCGCTCGAGGCCACCGCCCCGGATGACGTCGGCCGAACCCGAGCACGCACGTTGCGAGACGCGGTGCGAGCGGCTAGCCGCCGGCTGAACGTCCTGATCACCGCCGGCGACGTCGACACCGTGCGGCGTGAACTGGGCGAGATCGCCGCCGATCTTGAGCGGGCGCTGGTCGCGTCGCAGCCGGCCTGGTGACCGGCATGACTGCACGTTTGCATGAGCCGGGCTTACCGGAGCCCACTGGGCGCCATCGGATCGGCCGGACATCGTTCGACGTGCTCGACCCAACACGACGCGAGATGTTCTCGAGCACCCCGGACGATCCTCGCGAGCTGGTGTTGTGGGTGTGGTATCCGGCCACGCCGGCGCCGGACGCCGCGCCGGCGCAGTACCTGCCGGAGCCGTGGTTGCCGACCACGGAGTTCCTTGGGCTGGACACCGCAGGCGTCCACAGCCACGCCGTCGCGGACGCGCCGGTCGACGACGCCGAGCCGACGTATCCCGCGCTGCTGTTGTCGCCCAGTGGGTTCCCACCGTTGTTGCTGGCCGCCATCGCGGAGGAGATCGCCAGCCACGGATACGTGGTCGTCGGTGTCAACCACACCTTCGAGACGGCGGTGACGGTGTTCGGTGACGGGCGCGTTGTCCCGATGAACCCCGCGGCCATCGCCGGGGTGCTCGGGCCACAGTCCGGGCCGTACGAGGAGCGGTTTCGCGAACGCGCGGCGGTCTGCCGGTACAAGGCCGCCGACCTCGCCTCGGTGGCGGACGGCCTCGAACGGCTCGAAGCGGACCCGGCGAGCCTGCTGGGGGGCCGAGTCGACGTGGACCGATTCGGTGCGTTCGGGCACTCGTTCGGCGGCAACGCCGCGCTGCAGTGGTGCCGCGACGACGGTCGATGCCGCGCCGCGGCGAACCTGGACGGTGCACTGTGGACCGACGTGGCGCAGACCGGGCTGGATCGGCCGGCGTTGCAGATTCTCGCCGAGCACCCCGAGTTCGCGATGACCGGTGCGGATGCGGTGATGGCGGGGATGGCCGTCGACGCCGCCAGTTACGAGGCCGAGAAGTCGATCACGTTCGAAGGCTGGCGGGCCGTCCAGCAGCGGGCCCGTACCGGTTACACGGTGCAGGTGAAGGGCGCATCCCATCTGAGCTTCATGGACGTACCGCTGTTGCCGCTGAGCGGCGACTCGCCCGCACGCTCGATGCTCGCCGCGACCAAGATCGAGCCAGCCCGCATGTGGCGGATCACCTGCGACGTCCTGCTGGCGTTCTTTGCCACTCATCTCAACAATGCGCCCGTACCGCCGCTGCTCACCGGACCATCGGACTACCCCGAGCTGACCTACGGCGCCCCATAGCCCGTGCGAGGTCGGTCAGGACGCTGTCGCGGTTCGCGTCACGACCAACAGCCGGTACGACAGGGCGAGCCGGGCGGGGAAGATGACCAGCAGGACCAGTGCCCGCTGCACCAGACCGGCCCAGTCGTGCAGCGGGGCACCGTCTGGGATGACCAGTGTCCCGGTGAGGACGAACCCGGCGACGCCCACGACGCCCGCCGCCAGCGTGTAGCCGGCAATGCCCTGCCACCGCGGATCCCTGGCCGCACGCCGGGCCACCAGGATCAGCCCCAGGGCGCTCGCCAGGAAGAACGTCACGCCGGCAATGGAGTGACCGCCCGGGTCGAAGGTCGCGCCGGACGGGTCCTCCCGGAGTGGGAACAGGGCGGCGAGCAGGCATGCGAACCCGCTGAGGCCGAGCAGCGCCGGGCCGGCGATGCCGGCGCGGGTCCCTCGCAGGCCTCGGTGCAGCCCGATCGCGAACACCAGCGTAAGGACACCCAGTACGACGAAGCTGACCTGCTGGATCCAACCGTTCGGCCCGGCCTCCAGGGCGCTGACCGGTTCGGACAGCGGGTCGTACTCGCCGCGGCGGAAGGCTTCCTGGGCCAGAAACGCCGCGACGAACAGCACCGGGCCGACGATCCCGGCCCAGGCGGGCCAGGTAGTCCGCGGCGCGGGCAGTGGCTCGAGCCCGCCGGCCAGCGTCGTGTGCTGAGCTCCTCGGTCGTTGGGTGTGACGTTCATAGCGGCTCCTCTGCCAGGCATCCGGCTGGGTGCGAGATGACCTGTGCAGGACGCTAGGAACGCTGGTGGGTGCCCACGATCGGGAATTCTCCCCATCCGGTCATACCGTTCTGCATGGCGAACAGAGCGGCGGCGGCACGGGTCGAGACGCCGATCTTGGCGTAGGAGTTCTGCACGTGGCGGTCGGCGGTCTTGACCGAGATCCCGAGCGCGCGGGCGATCTGCTTGGTCTGTTGACCGCGTGCCAGCAACGTTATGACCTGCGCTTCCCGCTCGGTCAGCCCGGCCGGGCGCTCGACCGGTCCGGCCTCGTGGCCGGCTGCCTCCAACACCGCAGCGACGCTGGCGGCGTCGAGCCGCCCGGCCCGAACCTGCTCCCGGACCGCGGCGGCGGCCTCGGACGCCGTGAGTGCGTCGCGGTGCGGCCGGGGTTCGGTCATGGCGTGATAGCAGTCGGCCGCGGCCAGCAGGCGAGCCGGTGGGGTGAGCGCCGCGACGGTCGAGCCGCGGTGGTAGCCGCTGCCGTCGAGCCGCTCGTGGTGTGCGCTCGCGACTGGCGATAGCGGGGCCAGAAACGACGAGCGGCTCAGCACCCGTTCGGTGTGGTAGGCGTGCAGCCGGACCCGTTCCCAATCGTCTGCGGTCAACGGGCCGTGCTTCTGCCAGATTCGGGTGGACACCGCGACGCGTCCGAGGTCGTGCACGAAGGCTGCGCGACGCACCGCGGTCACCTCCGCATCGGGCCAGCGGCACAGCGTCGCGGCAGCCCCAGCGAGCTGGGCCACGCCAGCCGAATGGCCCACCAGGTACGGGGAGAGCAGGTCGGCGAAGTTACCCATGGCGGCCAGCGCTTGCTCGACCTGCCCGCCGCGCAGGATCAGCCGGGGGTCGGGTTCGCGCGCCAGGGTCTCGTCCCAAGCCGAGCCGGCGGTGTCGGCCTCCAGTACCTCGGCTGGGTGCCGGGCCACCAGCCGTGCGACGTCCGGATCGAGCCCACGCCCGGCGCGCTCGCCGATGACTCGCGCCGCGTAGCCCGTGCCGCCGATCTGGTGCTGCAATGTCGCGTCTTGGGCGACGTGCACGACACGCATCGGCAGCGGGATGTCGTCCCCACTTGACCTGCCCAGCCCGCCCTTGCCGTCCCACCGCTCGGTGAGGTGGCGCATCAGCGCCTGGATGGCGGGCGGAAGACCGAGTCGGTTGGTCAGCATCTCCGCTACTTCGCAGAGCGCCACGATGTGCCGTTTGTGCCCGCGAAGGGCGCCGGGCAACTGCCCAACCGCCCTGAGCGCGCGCGTCGGCGCCGGACCGGAACCGCCCAGCGCACGGATGATGCCCGACATCAGCTCAAGCGGAGCGCCGTAGATCATCGGGTTGAAATGGGCGAGCAACGCGCCGTCCTCGAACCGCTGCGCGGCGATGTCGGCGTCTGTCGTGCACCCGACGTAGTACAGCAAGCAGCCGTAGAAGGTCTGTGACGCGACAACGTCGTCAACGCCGAGGAGCTGACAGAGCCGCATGGCGCACAACGTGCTGTTCAGCCCGTTCTCCAGCGGCAGACCAATGCTCAGATCGGTTGCCAACGAGAGCGCGGCGATCACTTCGGCCGTGCGTACTTCGTCCCGGCTTGACGCCGCGTCGTGCACGCGCCGACCGTACCGCTGACCCGCTGCACGTCGGTGGAACAGACAGCTGCCTTTCGTTCGTGCAGGTCCGACGCCGCTCTGGAACAGTTCGTCCGCGCGATACTTGTCCGCGTGGCCGACGTCGGTGAGCCGCTGTGGCGGTGCCCGTCCTGCGGCCGGACGTTCGCCAACCGCAACCAGACCCACACCTGCGCCGAGCTCGGTGATCTCGACCGGCACTTCGCCACGACCTCACCGCTGGTGCGCGCCACCTTCGACCGGGCGCTCGACGTGGTCGCCGGGCTCGGCCCGGTCACCGTGCTCGCCGAGAAGACCCGGATCGCCCTGCACGTCCGGATGAGCTTCGCGGCGTTCATGCCGCGCCGCGAGTGGCTCAACGGCCATCTCGTGCTCGCCCGCCAGGTCGACAGCCCGCGGTTCCACAAGATCGAGACCTACTCGCCGCGCAACGTCCTGCACGCCTTTCGGCTGCGACTCACCGACCGAGGTCGACGAGGAGTTCGCGGGCTGGCTGGCCGAGGCCTACCGGGTGGGCCAGCAGCGCCACCTCCGCCGCGCCGGGCCTGCTTGACCAAGTCGCTCACCAGCCGTGCGGGTGCCCCGCGAGCAGGGCTGCCGTGAGGCCAGTGGGAGCGCCGGGGCGGGCCGGGTCACTCCATGGAGCTGTTCAACTGGCGTTCCCGTCCAGCCATTACGACCGCCGACGGGTGGGGCTGTCCAGCAGCCGGTTGTGCAGTTCGGAGGTGAGCACGTGGATCTCGCGGGTGAGCTCGGTGTTGGTTTTGAGCTCCAGCTCCTGTTCGGTGAAGTCGTGGTCGGCCTTGGCCTGTTGGAAGGCGGCCTGCCGGTTCTGGCCGATCATGACGAAGGTGGACAGGAAGATCGCTTCCAGGGAGACGATCAGGGTCAGCGTCGGCCACGGCGCGGTCTCGATGAACAGCATCCAGATGGTGAACAACGCGATGTGCAGGTAGACGAAGTTCATCGACCCCGCAAAGGCGGTGATCCAGTCGGCGATCCGCAGCTGGAACGACCGGGCTCGTTTCGCCTGTTCGGCCAGGACAACCGGGTGGTGCGCGTGCCGGTCTGGTCTTGTGGACTGTGCCCGGTGGGGTTTGGTGTCGAGGTCATGCTTGAGCATGGTGGGTTCCTTCCCAGACGGGTGCGGGCACCCCGGCGGGTTGTGGCTGGGGGGTGCCCGCACCGTGGCCGTCGCTCACGCGGCGTGCTGCAGCACCGGCTGCAGGGTGCGCCCGACTCGGCGGGTTTGGACACCGCCCACGATGTCCATCACCCCGTGGATCATGGCGAACAGGCCGAACAGCACGGCGAGGGCGACCGCGCCGATGTCCGGACGGGCCACGAGCACCACACCGAAGGCGATCGAGACCAGCCCGGTCACGATGAACAGCGCCCGGGTGCCCGCGGTCTGCTCGCTGCCGAAGGCGGCGAAAACCTCGACAAGGCCGGCCACCAACGCCCACACGCCGACGATCAGCACCAGCACCAGCGCGGTGGGCTGGGACCAGACCAGGGCGACCACCCCGGCTGCCAGGTTGATCACCGCGAGCGCCAGGTGCCCGAATACCGGTCCCGCGGTATCGCTGTTGAACGCGCGGGCGGCCTGCAGACCGGCGGCGATGAACGCGTAGATCGCGAACAGGATGACCAGCGCGAGGACGGTGATGCCCGGCCAGGCGATGGCGATGATCCCGACAATGACGCCCAGAACGCCGAGCAGGATCAGATAGGTGGAGGTTGACTTGAACATGACGGTCTTCCTTTCGTCGGTCCTGCCGCACCGGGGCAAGCGGTGGCCGGCGCCGGTGCGTGCTGGTCAGGGGTGGAGCGGTGAGCTCGGCCCGAGGTCGGAGGCTGGTGATGTCACGGTGTCTCCCTTGAGACTGGGGCGCGTCCGCTTGCGGCCGTGCGCCGTGGACCAGGTTCGCCAGCAGCCAGGTGAGCGGACGTCACCGGATCATGGTGATTCGCGCGCCGTTGACATCCCGGGCACCGGCCTGCTAGCGAGAGGACCGTGTCGCCGACGCAACGGCGTCAGACGCAGGTATCGAGGCAGGCCCCTGATGGCGGCACCGCCAACCTCCGACTGATTGACCGAGGTGATCTTCTCGCTGCGCTGGATCGCGCAGCGGAGCGCAAGGTCACGATCATCTCGGCACCGGCCGGCAGCGGGAAGACGTCGCTGCTGCGCGCCTGGGCGCACCGCCCGGGCCAGCCGTATCGGCTCGCCGCCGTGCAGGTGCAACGCGACCATCAAGACGGGCAACTCTTCTGGCTTGCCCTGCTCGACGCGGTCCGTCATGCCGCCGGCATGACACCGGACGAGCCGCCGACAGCGACACCCGACTTCAACGAGCCGGCCATGGTCGACCGAGTGCTCTCGGAGCTGGCAGCGCATCACGACCCGGTCATCGTGGTCATCGACGATCTCCACGAGCTGACCTCGCCGGGGGCCGTTGACCAGCTCACGAGCCTGCTGACCAGGCTCCCTCCGCATGTGCACGCGGTGCTGGCCACCCGCCGCGATCTCCGGTTGCGCCTGCATCGGCTTCGCCTCGACGGCGAGCTGGCCGAGCTCCGGGCGGCGGATCTGCGCTTCAGCGAGCGGGAGACGCGCGAGCTGCTCGATGCCTCGGGCATTGCGCTCACGGAGGCCGGAGCCACTCTGCTGTATCACCGGACGGAGGGGTGGGCCGCGGGCTTGCGGCTCGCAGCAATATCCCTGGTCGGTCATCCCGACCCGGAGCGTTTCGTCGCAGGGTTCTCCGGCAGCGACCGCACGGTCGCCGAGTATCTGATCGCCGAGATGCTGGAACGCCAGCCAGCCGAGGTCCTGGATCTGTTGCTGTGCACGTCCGTGCTCGATCGCGTCAACGGCGAACTTGCAGATCGGCTGACCGGCCGCTCGGGCTCGGAACAGATCCTGCTGGATCTAGAAGACGCGAACGCGTTTGTCGTCTCGATCGACCCCGTACGCTCCTGGTTCCGCTACCACCACCTCTTTGCGGACCTCCTTCGGCTGGAGCTCCGACGGACTCGGCCCAAAGAGATGCCAGCGCTGCACCGGCAGGCCGCCGCCTGGTTCAGCGAGCAGGGCTGGGCTGTCGAGGCGATCCGGCATACGCAGGCGGCGGGCGACTGGCCAGCCGCGGCCCGGCTGCTCGCTGACCATTCCTTCGGCCTGATGCTCGACGGGCAGGCGCAGACCATCCAATCGCTGTTGCGGGCCTTCCCGCACGGAGCGGATCTGCCCGAACTGGCCGTGGTACGCGCCACGGTCGATGTTGAGCAGGGACTGCTGGACGAGACGGCCGCCCATCTGGCGGTCGCCGAGTCCTATGCCGAGAAGGCGGCACCGGATCGTCAGCGCCGCCTTCGGGTGGCGATCGCGTCGCTGAGGCTGTCACTGGCCAGGCGGCGCGGGAACCTGGCCGACGTCGTCGCACAGGCAGAATTCCTTGCCGCCCCGCTAGCTGGACAGACCGACGTGGACATCGCGCTCGGCAACGACCTGCGAGCGGTGGCACTGATGAATCTGGGGATCGCCGAGGCATGGTCTCTGGGGCTTCCAGACGGTGAACGCCACCTGCAGGAGGGCGCGGTCCTCGCCCACCAGATCGGCCGGCCGTACCTCGAAGTCAGCTGCCTTGCGCAGCTCGGTTTCGCGTCGAAATTCCACTCGTTCGCCACCGTCCGGCAGCGCTGCCAGGAGGCGATAACGCTCGCGGAGCGACACGGCTGGGGCGCGGAGCCGATGATCGCGCCCGCGCTCGTCACGCTGGCCAGCACGATGACCTGGACGGGTGAGTTCGACGAAGGTGAGCGATGGCTGCGCCGTGCCGAACAGGCTCTGCGGTCAGATGCCGGGCCGGGCATCAGGGTGCTGCTGCACATCGTGACCGGAATGCTCCACGCCGGCCGCGGGCGCCACCCCGAGGCGTTCGAGGCGTTCAGCGCCGCCGAGGACCTGCAGTCGCGGTTGGTCGGCTCGCACGCGCTGGCGAGCATGGTGGCCGGCTGGCTGCTTGCCACCCAGGCGCGCCTCGGAATGCTCGGCGCGGCCCGCGACTCGCTCGCGGCGCTGGCCGACGAGCAGGCAAGTTCGGGAGAAGTCCGCAATGCCTACGCGGCCATCGGCCTCGCGGAAGGCGATCCGGCCGGAGCTCTCGCCGCGCTGCAAACGGTTCTCGACGGCACGGCACTGGTCATCGGTGACGTCACGGTGATCGAGGCTCAGTTGTTGGCCGCACGCGCGCACCGCGAGCTGGGTGACCAGCGCGGGGCGAACCGGGCCGTCGAAACCGCACTCGCCCTCGCCGAGCCGGACCGGCTGGTCCTGCCGTTCGCGATCACCGACTCCAGGGAGCTGCTCGAGGCCCTGCCGCGGCATGGGACGGCTCACGCAGCGCTGCTGACCGACATCCTCGACGTCCTGCGCGGCTCATCCCTGACGGCTCACGACGGGTCCCCGTCGCCGCCAACCGAAGAACTGAGCCCTAGCGAGCTCAGGGTGTTGCGATTCCTCCCGACGAACCTCTCCAGGCCCGAGATAGCAAGCGAACTGTCCATCTCGGTGAACACGGTCAACACACACGTCCGCAACATCTACGCCAAGCTCCAGGCCAGTGATCGCTCCTCGGCGGTACAGCGCGCGCGAGAGCTGCGGCTCCTGTCGGCCGGCCGCACGCGTTAGCCCGGCGGTCACCAGATCCCGGCGATGAGCGTTCACCTGCCAGCCGATCAGCATGGCGCCATGGACCCAGCGCCCGCCCGCTACGTGATCCGGGTCAACGGCCACCTCGGCGCCACGATGCTGTCCGCGTTCCCAGCCATGGCGTCGCGGCGGGAAGGTGCACAAACCGTGCTCACCGGCCGGATGGATCGGTCGGCGCTCTACGGCGTACTGGCCGAGATCGAGGCGCTCGGCCTCGACCTCGTCGAAATCCGCCAGGTCAGGCCAGAACGCAGATCACCAGAGCCAGGTGACAGCCGCTCGCCCTGACGCAACCACGGTGATCTGGCCGGTTAGCGCTGGCGGACGCGCGTTGTCAAGCCGTTGATGCGAGCTGTGCATCCGGCGTACGTTCGTTCGTCGGGCGGCCGGTAGCAGGTCGTGGACGTCATCGCACATTCTCCGGAAGGTTCGGCATGGGCACGATCACCACCTCGGATGGCACGGAGATCTTCTTCAAGGACTGGGGCGAGGGGCAGCCGGTCGTGTTCAGTCACGGCTGGCCGCTGTCGGCCGATGACTGGGACACCCACATGCTGTTCTTTCTGCAGCACGGCTATCGCGTCATCGCCCATGATCGGCGCGGCCATGGCCGGTCGACCCAGACCGGTGACGGGCACGATATGGATCACTATGCGGACGATCTTGCGGCCCTAACGGCGCATCTCGACCTGACGGGACGCCGTCCACGTCGGACATTCCACCGGCGGTGGAGAAGTCGTGCACTACCTGGCGCGCCATGGCGACAGCCGGGTGGCAAAGGCGGTGCTGATCAGTGCGGTGCCGCCGTTGATGGTCAAGACGGACGCCAATCCGGGTGGCCTTCCCAAAGAGGTGTTCGATGGTTTGCAGGCGCAACTCGCGGCGAATCGCTCAGTGTTTTATCGCGACCTGCCATCGGGGCCGTTTTACGGTTTCAACCGACCGGGCGTAGAGGCTTCGGAGGCTATCATCCAGAACTGGTGGCGCCAGGGCATGATGGGGGGCGCGAAAGCCCATTACGACGGCATCGTCGCTTTCTCGCAGACCGATTTCACCGAAGACCTGAAGAAGATCACCGTGCCGGTGCTGGTGATGCACGGCGACGACGATCAGATCGTTCCCTACGAAGATTCCGCCCCATTGACGGCAAAGCTCCTACCGAACGGCACGCTGAAGACGTACCAGGGCTTCCCTCACGGCATGCCCACCACCCAGGCGGAGACCATCAACGCCGACCTCCTCGCCTTCCTGCAGGAATAACACCAGGCCCCCTGCACCCGGGTCGGAGTGCTGGATCCTGCAAGGCGCTGTGACCGGCGAGCCGCTGCTGACCTGCTGAGCCGCCGTTGAACTTCGGAGCCGCCTCGGGGAGTCGAACCCCGGACCTACGCATTACGAGTGCGTCGCTCTGACCGACTGAGCTAAGGCGGCGTGCTGCCTGGCCAGTTTAGCTACGGCGACAGCGCGCGATATCGGCCGCCAACGTGAACGGGGCGCCGGTCGTGCTGCCGGCGCCCCGTCTCGGACCACGCTTCGCTCAGGCGGCCGCCGCCTTCGGGGTCATGAAGCCTTGCACGATCATGATGACCCCATAGATCACGAGGAAGATACCCATCACCCACGCCAACACGACGATGCTGATGGCCGGGTAGAAGAGCACGATGATCCCGGCGATCAGGCTCAGCAGCCCGCCGGCGAGCAGCCACCCTCGGCCGGAGCCCTTCTCCCCCGTGAAGGCATGCACGATCTCCACGATGCCGGTGATCGTCCAGACCAGCCCTAGCAACAGGCCGAGCGCCGCGATGGTCAGCAGCGGATCCCGGAGGCAGAGGATGCCGATCACGATGGACAGGATGCCGATGATTGCGAAGAACACCCTGGTCCCGGTGCTCTCCTCGCCCGCCGCGATCGACAGCACCAGCCGGTAGATGCCGAGGATGATCAGCTGCACGCCGAAGATCACGGCCAGCACGATCGCCGTCGCGCCGGGCCAGAACACCACCAGCAGCCCGGCGACGAGCGTCAACACACCG
Organism: uncultured Actinomycetota bacterium; assembly: GCA_963776255.1. Taxonomy (GTDB): domain Bacteria; phylum Actinomycetota; class Actinomycetes; order Mycobacteriales; family Pseudonocardiaceae; genus Pseudonocardia. Next base: position 333,769 of record CAVZMB010000011.1, read on the forward strand.
ACGGTGATGAGCAATGCCTTGCTGCGGCCGAATGTGGCGACGACCTCGGCCGGATCGGATTGTGCGGTGGACACGGCTACTCCTCAAGGTATTCGCGAGACCTGGACATCGCGTTCAAGACGTCCAGAGGGAGCTGGCGGCTGCATTGTCGACCCTCGGGCCGACTCCACCTAGCAACTGCATCAAATCGTTGCGTAACCGTTCGATGCCCATTGGCAGCGGACCGGCCACGTTCAGGTGCGCACCGCGGTGAGCAGCGCCTCGACCGCGATCCTGGGCTTCACGTTCAGCTCGAGCGCCTCCCGGCAGGCCAGCACGGCCTCCAACCGCGTCAGCACCGCCTCCGCCGACCAGGTCGCGGCCGCGCGCCGGACATCGTCGGCGCGGTCCGGGTTGCCAAGCGGGACGTCGGCGCCCGACCTCGATACCAGCACGTCGCGGTAGAACCCGGCCAGGTCGACCAGCGCCCGGTCCAGCGCGTCGCGCTGGGTGCGTGTCGCGCGCGAGCGCTGCCGCCGTTCCAGCTCCCGCTCGGCGGCCTTCGCCCCGCGCTGCGCGGCCGCCACGCCGCGTCCGGTGCCACCCGCGCCCATTGCCACCGACAGCGCCTCGCGTTCGGCCGCGTCCCGGGTTTCGCTCAGCGCCGCGGCCTCGCCCTCCGCCGCCTTGATCAGCGCGTCTGCCGCGGCGAACACCTCGGCGAACCCGCGCAGCCGCAGCGGGATGTCCAGCACCTGCTCCCGCCGAGCCCGGGCCTCCGCGGATCGGGCCAGCCCGGCCGCCCGTCCCACGTGGCCGCCGCCGACGGCCGCCGCCCAGTGCGCCGTCTCCGGGTCGATGCCGTCCCGAGCCACCAGCACCGCGGCCACCGCATCGACCGAAGGGGAGCGCAGCGCGACCGTCCGGCACCTGGAGCGGATCGTGACCGGCACGTCGTCGGGATGGTCCGACGGTGCACAGAGCAGGAAGACCGTCCGCTCCGGCGGCTCCTCCACGGCCTTGAGCAGCGCGTTCGCCGCGCCCTCGGTCAGCCGGTCCGCATCGGTGATCAGCAGGATCTGCCAGTGTCCGGTGCTCGGCCGGCGGGCGGCCAGCTGCACCAGCGCACGCATCTCCGCTACCGAGATCGACAGCCCCTCCGGCACGATCTCCCGGACGTCGGCGTGCGTCCCGGCGAGCACTGTCCGACACGCCTGACAGACCCCGCAGCCGGCGTCCGCGCACTGCAGCGCGGCGGCGAACGCCCGCGCGGCGACCGATCGCCCGGAGCCGGGCGGCCCGGTGAACAGCCAGGCGTGGGTCATCCCGGAGGGGTCGGCGGCGACCGCCCGCAGCTCCTGCACGGCGGCCGGTTGGCCGACCACGGCGTCCCAGACGGTCACCGCAGGATCTGCGATTCGTTCGGCTCCTCGCCGACCCGCGCAACCCGTGGCGAGCCGAGCAACGGCTGCAACCGGTCGCGAACCCGTTGGGCTACGACGTCCGGCTCCGCGTCGGCGTCGACCACCAGGTAGCGCTTCGGCTCGGCGGTGGCCATCAGGCCAAGCAGGCGGTGCAGGTTCCACGGCTGCGCACCGGCCGGTCGAAGCGCGTCGTCGGCCGGGGCGTCGTCGAGCAGCACGGTGATGTCCGGGCGCAGCCGTCCGGTCGCCCACAGCGTGAGGTTCTCGAGCTCGCCGGGGTCCAGGTCGGGCGGCTCCGACGGTCCGTCCGGCGGCGCGTCCGCCGGGCCGATCCCGAACTGCGTCAGCGGACCGGCCAGGAACCGGTCCACCACGACCACCGAACCGTCGCTCAGCGACGGACGGATCCCACGCTCGACAAGATCGGCGTGCACGGCCGCAGCGGCGAGCGCCCGGGCCCGTGGGCCGTCGAGCGCAGCGCCGCGCACCGCGCCGGCCAGCCGCTGCTCGCCCACTCCCGGAGCTACCGGCTGCACGGTCGGGTAGCCGGCCGACTCCAGCCAGGCGACCAGGCGCCGGGTCTGCTCGGCCGTCTGGTCGGCGCTCGTTCCCTCCACGGCCACCAGCAGGCCGGTTCCGGAGCGCCGGTCGCCACGGCGCAGCGCGGCGATCAGGTCGGGGAGCAGCGGCTCGGCGCGTTGGTCGTCCATCTGCCGGTAGGCGAGCACCCCGACGACGGCGGCGACGAGCCCGCCGGCGAACAGCACGATTCGGGTGCCGTCGATGACATACATGTGGTCGCCGATCGTGACCGCGTGCGCGGCGACCAGGCCGACCAGGAACGGCACAATGGCCATCGAGGCGATCAGGTCGACCCTGACGATCGACTGCACGAACCCGACGACCCGACCACGCACCGCGTCCGCGACCTGCGAGCCGATGATCGTCAACCCGGTGAGGAACGCGATCCCGGCCAGGCAGCCGACCAGGCCGACCGTGGCGAGCGCGACGAAAAGGTGCGGCGAGACGGCGACCAGCAGCAGGGCCAGCCCGGCGCCGACGATCGCCGCGCCGAACAGCCGGTTGTGCGGCAGCCGCCGGGACAGCCGGGGGGTGGCAGCCATGCCGACCGCCATCCCGACGAACATTGCGATGAACAGCACCCCGTAGGCGGCGTCACCCCCACCGAGGCTGGTGGCGTACAGCCTCGCCGTCGCGATCACCGCACCGCCGGCCGCGACCGCCCCGACGATGCCGATCACCAGGCCACGCACCAGGGGCGTCCCGCGAACGAAGCGGCTGCCGTCACGCAGCAGGGCGAGCACGCTCTTGCGGGCCTCTGCCGCGCCGCGCTCGGACCGCCCGGAGATCTCGCGGATGCCGAACCAGACGGTCAGCGCGGTGAGCAGGTACGCGGTGCCGTTGATCATCAGCGCGATGTAGACGGTGGTCGTGGGGGTCGCCGCCTGGAACACCCCGCTGGCGGAGGAGATCAACGCGAACAGCCCGGCCGCGACGATCACCGCGACGCCGTAGGTCATCATCAGGCTGAGCTGGTTGGCGGTCTCCACCTGGTCGGGCCGGCGGAGCAGGTTGGGCACCGCGGCGTCCTTGGCCGGGATCCAGAACAGCGCGCAGACCTCGATCAGGAACGTGGCGACGAACAGCCACCACAGCGAGCCGACCAGCGGGATCGAGAGGAACAGCGCGAAACGGCACAGGTCGGCGATCACCATCAGCTTGCGGCGGTCGAACTTGTCAGCGAGCGCGCCGGCCAGCGGTCCGAGCACCAGCGCGGGCAGCAACTTGATGGCGACCACGCCGCCGAGGGCAAAGCTCTGCGCCGCGTAACCCGACGTCAGCTGGGTGGCGAGCGCGGAGAGGGCGAGCAGCGACAACCAGTCCCCGGTCGCCGAGACCGCCGTGACCAGCCACAACCGTCGGAACGCCGGGATGGACAGCACGCTGCCCAGCCGTTGGGAGGTCGGCGCTGCGAGCGCCGCTTCGGCCGGCTCGGTAGCGATCGCGGCTCACCTCCTTCGTCGCATCTCCCGACGGCGTTCGCCTCGCCCGGCGCGTCGGATCGCCCACGGCTCCGCGCCACGGCGGCACTGCACTGCTGATGCTCCCACGCGACGAGGACTCCGGCACGGGGCCGGTACCGGTGGATCGTGCGCTCAACCGCCGGTGAAGAGGCGGGTCATCAGCTGCAGGAAGATGATCACGAAGATAGCCACGAAAACCGCGGTGAACAGCTGGGAGCCCAGCCGGCTGCGCGAGCGGCGGGTCAGCCCGAACAGGCTCGGCTCCTCGTCGCGTACCGGTGGACGCGCGTCCGGGCGCGTGGTGGTCGGCTCGGCTACCGGTGCGGTGGGCACCGCGGCACCGGACGGTGGCGTGGCGATCTCGTCGGCGAGATCGTTCCAACCCGGCCGCTGCGCGGGCAGGGCGTCCTCGCGGCGGACGTCCTCAGCGTCGACGTCCTCGGGGCGGACCTCTTCGGGCGGACGTTCTCGGGGCGGACGTCTTCGGGGCGGACGTTCTCGGGGCGGACGTTCTCGGGCCGGACGTCCTCGGGGCGGATGTCCTCGGGCCGGATGTCCTCGGCGTCGGGCGTCGGCTCAGCGCGAACGGCGGTGTCGGGCCCGGCCGGGGGTGGCGGAGCCGGCTCCGCCGACCGTCCGGGACCCGCGGCCCGGGCGGTCGGCGACTGGGTGCCGTCCGGGCCGAACAGCGGGTCGCCGCTCATTCCGGCAGGGTATGTGAGCCGGGCCCGGAACAGCGGCACCGACGCAGTGTCCAGCAACCAGCTGTCCGATGACCGGGCCACTACCCACCTGGACCGCCGGGCGAGCCGCGCGGCGGTCCCCCGCCGCCGCTGTCCGGCTCGGACGGCGTACCGGACTCGTCCGAGGACTCCCCGGAGCCGTTACTCACCTCGAGCACGATCACCTCGCCGGGCAGGGCCGACCCGGTCGGGGCCTGCGCCAGCACGGTGCCCCGCTCCTCCTCGCCGTCGACCTCACGCACCGAGACCTGCCAGCCGGCCCGCTCCAACAGCGCGCGCGCCTCGTTCACCCCGCGCCCGACCACGGCGGGCACCGGCTTTTGCGCGCCGCCGTTCACGTACCGCGGGTCGGCGGCCGGCAGCGGAAGCGCGGGCTGCCCGTTGAGGATCCCGGTCATTGCCCGGTACCAGGTCAGCGCCGGTGTCTTGCCGCCGTAGATGTTGCCGCTGCCACACGCGAACGGCGAGCCGGCGCCGTCGCAGAGCGGCCGGGGCGACCGCGAGTTGTCGAAGGTGATCACCGCGGCGGACAGCTGCGGCACGACGCCGACGAATCCGGCCGACTTGTGCTGCTGGGTGGTCCCGGTCTTGCCGGCCATCGGCCGGTTCCAGCCGAACGCGCCGGCGGCACCGGTCGCCGTGCCGCCGGTGTGGTCCTTGCCCAGGCCGACCATCATCGTGTTGGCCAGGCCGGCGTCCACGACCTGCGCAGCACTGCTCCTCGATCACCGGCACCGGGCGCCCGGTGGAGTCGGTGATCGACTCGATCGGGCTCGGCGGGCACCACACACCCTCGCTGGCGAGGGTGGCGCCGACGTTGGCCAGCTCGAGCACGCTGGTTTCGGTGACCCCGAGCGTGAACGAGGCTATCGCCTGGTCCTTCGCGACCTGGGCGATCGACTTGTTGGTGCGCTGCTGGGTGCGCGGGTCGATGAACGGGTCCTCGGCCAGCGAGCGCATTCCGAGCTGTACCGCCATGTCCACCACGTCCGGGATCCCGGTGAACTCCTCGAGCTTCACGAACGCGGTGTTCGGGGACTGCGCGAGCGCGTCCTGCAACGTCATCTGGGCGCCGTAGTCGCCGGCGTTGCGCACCGGGATCGGCCGTCCGCTGCCGTCCTTGTAGATCGGTGAGGTGTAGCCGTCCGGCGGGACCGCGATGACGTCGTTGATCCCGAGCCCCTTCTTCAGCGCGGTCGCCGCCGTGAAGATCTTGTAGATGGAGCCGGCGCCGAGCCGCACCGGCTCGTAGGGCAGCCCGTAGCTGGTCTGCTCCTCGACGGCCTTCACCCCGAAGTACCGGCTCGAGGCCATTGCCCGTACCCGGTGCTTGTCCTTGCCGGGCTGGACGACCGACATGTTGTTGGCCACGTGTGGCTGCTTGGGCGGCACCTCGGCCTTGAGCGCCGCGCTGACCAGCGCGAGAGTATTGCTGTCCAGCGTCGTCTTGATCGTGTAACCACCGCGGTTGATCTGGTCGACCGAGAACCCGGCCTCCTTGAGGTAGTCCACGACGTACTTGCAGAAGAAGCCCGCGTCGCCGGCGCCGATGCACCCGTTGGGCAGCGTCTTGAGCGGGTTCAGCACGCCCAGCGGCGCGGCCAGCGCCTCGGCGGCCTGCACGTCGGTGATCATGCCTTGCTCGGCCATCGAGTGGATGACGATGTTGCGCCGTTCGAGCGCGGCCTCCGGGCGGGCGATCGGGTCGTAGGCGCTGGTGCTGTTCACCATCCCGGCCAGCATCGCCGCCTGCGGGATGGTGAGCGCTGTCGGGGGTGGTGTCGAAGTAGGTCCGCGCGGCGGCGGCGACGCCGTAGGCGTTGTTGCCCCAGAACACGATGTTCAGGTACCCGGTCGAGGATCTCGTCCTTGTTCAGCGACCGCTCCAGCTGCAGCGCGATCCGCGCCTCCTTCAGCTTGCGCGCCGAGGTCTGCTCGGTCGCCTTCAGCCGCGCGGACTCGTTCTCGCCGCCACGTAGAGCAGGTAGTTCTTCACGTACTGCTGGGAGAGCGTCGACGCGCCCTGCACGACGTCGCCGGATGCCGAGTTCGCCACCACGGCCCGGATCGTGGCCTGCCAGTCCACCCCGTCGTGCACGTAGAACCGCCGGTCCTCGATCGCCACCACGGCGGCCTTCATCGCGGGGGAGATCGCCTCCGTCGGCACCGGCACCCGGTACTGGTCGTAGAGGAAGGCCACCGGCTGCCCGGCGGCGTCCTGGACGGTGGTCAGCATCGGTGCGGCGCCGTCGATCAGCTCGGAGGACACCGCGTTCACCGCGTCGCCGGCCTCGTTCGACACCAACCCGGCGCCCGCCGCGAAGGGGAACACCATGCCCGCGACCAACACGCCCATCGCCGTTCCCAACCCGACCAGCATCGCGATCGGCCGACGCAGTCGTCGCGGGATGAGCACGAGTAGAGGCTACGCAAACCTTGTCAGCCAGGTGTCAGATGAGCGTCTGATGGCGGCCCGAGATGACACTGGGTAGTTGAGTAGTTTTGCCCGGTACTGCGCGGGCCGGGCGCGCTCCTACCGTCCGAGCATGCTCGCTGAGCAGGACTGGAGACGGGCCGCACGCTGCCGCAACCTGAAGCAGGACGAGTTGTTCGTGACCGGCGCACGGCAGCGCGAGGCGCGTGAGGTGTGCCGCCCGTGCCCGGTACGGACCGAGTGTCTGGCCCACGCGCTCGATCATCGGATCGAGTTCGGGGTCTGGGGTGGGATGACCGAGCGTGAACGGCGGGCACTGCTGAAGCGCCGGCCCGACGTGGTGCGGTGGTCCGATCTGCTGCTCGCGGCGCGCCGCGAGTACGACCGCGGCCGAGCCGCCCTCGACGGCTGACCACCGGCATGATGAGCATCGGCATGATCAACGGCGCCTTTGTGTTGCCCTATTGCACGAAGGTGCCGTTCGTTGCCGTCGGCTCGGTGGAGTCGGTCGGGCTGGTTGAGCCGGTGGTCAGGCGGCGGCCGATCTCGCGCACGCTGCCCAGGTCGGCGATCGCGCCGGGCACCGCGGCCACCTGGGCAACCGGGACCTGCGGGTGCGCGCTGCAGAACCGCGACAGCATCCGGCGCTCCCGCTCGGCGAGCTCCACCCGGTCCGCGTGCAGCCGCAGCACCGCGGCGGTGAGCGTCCCACCGCCGCCCTGCTCGGCCCGCTCCGCGGCGTGCCGCGCCGTGCCGGCCGACAGGCCGGGAGCCAGCACCGGGTGGGTGCGGTTGAGCACCAGGCCGGCCAGCGGCATGGACTCCTCGGCCAGCCGGTCGACGAAGTACGCGGCCTCACGCAGCGCATCCGGTTCCGGAACCGCGACCACGACGAACGCCGTGCCCGACGAGTGCAGCAGCCGGTAGGTCGCCTTGGCGCGCTCCTGGAAGCCGCCGAACATGGTGTCGAAGGCCTGCACGAAGGCCGAGGCGTCGGCGAGCAACCGGCCGCCGACGATCATCGAGACGGCGCGCGCGAAGAGCGCGAACCCGGCTCCGACCAGCCGGCGTATGCCGCGGCCACCCGCCTTCGCCGGGGAGGACAGCAGCCGGATCATCCCGCCGTCCAGGAACGACGAGAGTCGCTTCGGGGCATCCAAGAAGTCCAGCGCGGACCGGGACGGCGGGGTGTCCACCACGATCAGATCCCAGTTGTCGCTCGCGGCGAGCTGCCCCAGCTTCTCCATCGCCATGTACTCCTGGGTGCCGGCGAACGAGCTGGACACGCTGCGGTAGAACGGGTTCGCGATGATCTTCTCTGCACGGTCCCGGCTGGTGTGCGCGTACACCATCTCGTCGAAGGTCCGCCGCATGTCGAGCATCATCGCGTGCAGCTCGGCAGGGTCCCGGCCGTCGACGGCCGCGCCGTTCGGGGCCGCTCCGTTCAGGGCCGGCACCGGACGCGGATCGTTGCTCAACGCGGATAGCCCCAACGCCTGGGCCAGCCGCCGCGCCGGGTCGATGGTGAGCACCACGGTGCGCCTGCCGCGTTCGGCGGCCCGCAACGCGAGCGCGGCGGCCACCGTGGTCTTGCCCACCCCACCGGCGCCGGTGCACACCACGATGTGGATGCGTCGGGTCGTCGAGCAGGCGGTCCAGGTCGAGCCGCGGCGTGTGCCGGGCCGGGCTCATCGAGCCGCCGCCGGTGCAGTCGGCCGGGACACCGGTCGCACCCGGACGTGCTGGTCTCCCAACGCCTCCGCGAGCTCGTAGAGCGCACCGAGGTCGACTCCACCGGTGACCTCGGGCAGCTCGAGGACCGGCAGCGCCTTGGCCGGTTCCGCGGTCAGACGATGCATCGCGGCCGCCTCGGCGTCGACCTGGACGGCGTGCTCGACGGTCTCGGCGACCAGACCGTCGAGCGCCTCCGCGGACAGGTCCAGCCCGGCGTCGGCGAGCCCGGCGCGCACCCGGTCGGCGTCCACCCGCCCGCTCGCGGCCGCGGCTACCGACCGGGCGCCGAGATACCTGGCCCGCGCCCGGTTGACGATCAGCGCACCGGCCCGCAGGTCGGCGTCCGCAAGCTCGGTGACGGTGTCCAGCGTCTCGGTGACCGGAAGGTCCTCGAGCAGGGTGACCAGGTGCACCGCGGTCGTCCGGGAGTGCAGCAGCCGGACGACGCCCTCGCTCTGCTTGTGGATCGGCCCGGTCTTGGCGAGGTCGGCCATTGCCTTGGTGACGTCCAAGAACCGCACCACCCGCCCGGTCGGTGGCGCGTCGAGCACCACGGCGTCGTAGACCGGCCGCCCGTCCCGACCCTTGCGGCCGACGCACTCCTTGACCTTCCCGGTCAGCAGCACGTCGCGCAGTCCGGGTGCGATCGTCGTGGCGAACTCGATCGCGCCCATCCGGCGCAGGGTCCGGCCGGCCAGCCCCAGGTGATAGAACATCTCGAAGTACTCGAGCAGCGCGGCCTCGACGTCCACGGCCAGCGCGCGGACCTCGCCGCCGCCGGGCGCGACCGCGATCTTGCGCTCCTGGTAGGGCAGCGGCGCGGTGTCGAAGACCTGGGCTATCCCTTGCCGGCCCTCCACCTCGATCAACAGCGTGCGCCGACCGCCGGTGGCGAGGGCCAGGGCGAGCGCCGCCGCGACGGTGGTCTTGCCCGTTCCGCCCTTCCCGGTCACCACGTGCAACCGGGCTGCGGCCAGCTCGTCCGGCCAGGCCGGTGGCGCCGCGTCCCGCGCCGACGGGGTCCGTTGCTCCCGGTTTTCAGCTCCGGAGCCGGTCGAGGTCGTGCTAGACGTCACGTATTTCAGCCTACGGACGCCGGCCCTGAGCGATCTGGTGACGCTGGCTACCATGCCCGACATGACTGGTCCCGCCGGAGCGGCCCCGAAGTGGGAGTACGCAACCGTTCCGTTGATCACCCACGCCACCAAGCAGATCCTCGACCAGTGGGGCAGTGATGGCTGGGAGCTGGTGACCGTGCTGCCGGGGCCGACCGGGGAACAGCTGGTCGCCTACCTGAAACGGCAGTTGGGCGGATCGGGCTGATGTCGCCGACCGAGCGGATCCGCGCCCTCGGCATCACGCTGCCGCCGGTCGCCGCGCCGGGCGGGGCCTATGTCCCCGCGGTCCGCTCCGGTTCGCTTGTCTTCACCGCGGGACAGATCCCGACCGCGGACGGGGAACTCCTGGCCACCGGGCACGTCGGGGCCGAGGTCGCCCCGGAGCAGGCGGCCGGGCTGGCCCGGCAGTGCGCGATCAACGCGCTGGCCGCGGTCGACGATCTGGTCGGCATCGATTCGGTGCGCCGCGTCGTGAAGGTGACCGGTTTCGTGGCGTCCGCGCCGGGCTTCTCGGCGCAGCCAACTGTGATCAACGGCGCGTCCGAGCTGCTGTTGGAGATCTTCGGAACGGCTGGCGAGCACGCCAGGTCGGCCGTCGGTGTGGCGGAGCTGCCCAGCGGCGCTCCGGTCGAGGTGGAGATCGTGGTGGAGGTCGCGCCGTGACGGCGGCCCCACCCGAACTCGGCGCTTATGCTCCGGCCCAGGCGGAGTCGCTGGCCTGCCATCACCTGCTGGTCCGGCTGGCCGGCCGGCTGCCCGACGAACTGCTGTGGCGGCTCCGGGACTGGCTGGCCATCGACGGCTACACCGCGCTGGCTCGCACCCTGCCGCGGGCGCTGCTGCGGCACCGGGTTGGGCTCACCGCCGGCGAGCACGAGCTGCTGGCCGGCAGTGTGGGGCGGTGGGGCGCCCGGCAGCGGCTGGTGAACGCGGTGCTCTCGGTGTCCGAGCCGGACGACCCGGACGTGGAGTTCGACCTGGAGTTCGGGCCGGACGGCTGGGACGCCGCGGACCAGGTGATCGTCGCCGTGGTGCGCGAGACGCTCGGTGCGGAGGAGCTGCGCCGGACCTGGCGGGCGGACGCCCGGCGGGTCCAACGCGTCGTCCTGGTACACGGCTCGGACCGGCTGCCCGTGCTGACCGGCACCCTGCAGCGGGTGCTGCGCGCCCAGGGTGATCGCACGCCGTGCGTCGAGGTGTTGCCCCGCGAGCTGCGGCTGCCGCCCTATCACCAGCGGGCACTGCTCGCTTCGACCCAGCTCTGGCGAGCGAGCTGAGGCGGCTGCATGGTTGACCCGACCGCCACCTCCCACCTGCACGAGCTGCTGCTGGCGCTCGCCGGGCGGATCGACGACGACCTGCTGGCCTGGGCCCGCGAGCTGGTCGCGGTCGGCGAGCAGGGCGAGGCGGTCGAGCTGGTCGTCGGCACGCTGCTCGCCGAACGGGTGGTCGTGCCGGCGCCCGCGGGTGAGCTCCTCGACACCCTGGCGGAGGGCATGGGTGTCGGGCCGGACCCGTCCGCCCCACTGGCGCTCCGGGCGGACGGCGCCGCCCCGACGCACCGGTTCGCGGCCCCGGGACGCGACGCCGTGGAGGGCGGGCCCGCGCCGGACCCGCGGTTCGACGCGGTGCTCGCCGAGGTCGCGGAGCGGATGTTGGCCGGTTGCCAGGTGTGGCGGGCGTGGCGGCTGACCCCGAGCGGCGGCTGCCCCGGACCGGTGCCGCACCCGGTCGTGCTGGTGGAGGCGACGACCGGATCCGAGGACGCGCCTGAAGTGCTGGCCTACCAGGTCGCTGACGCGCTCAAGCGCGCCGGGCAGGTTGCCTCGGTCGAGGTGTTCACGGCCAGCACCGCGGTGCCGGAGTACCACCAAGCCGCGATGCGCAATGCCGAGCTGATCGGCCCGTCGGAGGGGCCGGTCGCCGAACCGCCCGGCGAGCCGATTGCCGAGCCCGCGTTCGCCCTGGACCCACCGACGGCCACCGCCTCGGACCTACCGCCGCGTCCTCCCCGATACCCGCGAGCTCCCGGACTCCGGCCGCGCGCGGCACAGCAAGCCCCCGGAGCCAGACGAGGAATCCCGCGACGGGAACGCACTCGAAGGCGGCCGGTCGGTTGGCGTCGGTCAGCCGAACGGCGAGTACGACGGTCTGCCCGGCGCGCGGTCGGTCGCGCAGCTCGGCACCGGGCCGGCCTGGCAACCGCCGCTGGCCTCCGAGCTCGACACTCCTGCCTCCTCCGGGTCGGACCTGCTGCCGCCCGGACCCGATCCGGCACCGGACGTCACGCCGGACCCGTGGACCTCGCCCGTCCCGGTGCAGGGCCGGGCCGACGACCGGGTGCCGGACCTCGGTGCGCCGAACGACCTCGGAGAGCCGGGCGACCTCGGTGCGCCGGGCGACCTCGGTGCGGCGCCGCCTGAGTGGTGGCGGCGGCTGACAGCGGACGCCACGCCCGACCCGTCGAGAGACGACGATCCGCTGTCGGCGCTCGGATTCCGGTGGGAGCCGGCTCCCGGGTCCGCCTCCGACGAGCCCGCGTTGCATGGGGTTTCGGAAGACCCGGTACCCGAAGGGTTGCCCACCCCGCCGGAGCCGATGCAGACCGACCCGGCCGAGCAAGCCGAGCGGGCCGCGGTCTACGAGCGGCAGCTCGCCGCGCTGAGCGGGCTGACCGACACCGAGCGCGGACTGCTGCGGCAGCTGCACCAGGAGCTTGTCGCCAGGGAGACCCAGCCCCGAGTCGACATGCCGGACGGCGTGGCGAGGATGTTCAACGGCCGCAGCCAGCCACGTCGCCCGGGCCCCCCGGACCTGGCCGGCTAGGGCGTGGCCAGCCCTCCGGTCACACCCCGCCCGGCGGCGACGGTCGCGCTGCTCCGCGACGGCCGGCAGCGGCTCGAGGTGTTCCTGCAACGCCGGGTCGACGCGATGGCGTTCGCACCTGGTATGACGGTCTTCCCCGGCGGCCGGGTGGATCGATCCGACCACGGAATGCCCGCGGAACGCTGGCACGGGCCGGAACCGGACTGGTGGGCCGCTCGCCTCGGCTGCCCGGCCGAGCAGGCGCGCGCGCTGGTCGTCGCCGCGATCAGGGAGACGTTCGAGGAGTCCGGCGTGCTGCTCGCCGGTCCGGCCGCCGACCAGGTGCTCAGCGATCCGGTCCGGCTGCGCCGCTGCCGCGAGGAGATCGCGACCGAGCCCGACCTGGGCGCGGTCCTCACCGACGAGGGCCTGCTGCTGCGCACCGACCTGCTTGCGCCGTGGGCCGAGTGGATCACTCCGGAGGGTGAGCCGCGACGCTACGACACCTGGTTCTTCCTGGCCGCGCTGCCGGACGGGCAGCAGGCCGACGGGGCCACCGGCGAGGTCGCCGAGGCCGGCTGGTGGTCGGTGCCGGCCGCGCTGGCCGAGTGGCGGGCCGGACCGATGAAGCTGATGCCGCCGACCTGGGTGACGCTGGAGCAACTCGTGGAGCTGCCCGATGTGGCGACCGCACTCGCCGCCGCGCGGGACCGCACGATCCATCCGATCATGCCGCTGCTCCGCCGGGAGGGTGGACGGCTGGTCGTGGAGCTGCCGGACGGGATGCGGTGACCGGTCACCCGGCGTACGGCGTATTGCGGGCCGTCACCTCCACCGCATCGGTGCTGCTCGCCGACAACCCCTCGCCGATGACGCTGGAGGGCACGAACACCTGGGTGCTGCGGGCTCCCGGTGCGGAGACCTCGGTGGTGGTCGACCCCGGACCGGACGACGAGCGTCACATCGCCGGGGTGGCGGCCGCGGCACCGGACGCCGCGGTCGTGCTGCTCACCCACCGGCACGCCGACCACGCCGCGGGAGCCCGGCGGCTCGCCGAGATCACCGGTGCACCGGTGCGGGCGCTCGACCCGGCGCTGGTGCTCGGCGCCGACGAACTGCGCGGCGATGATGTGGTCGAGGCCGCCGGGTTGCTGATCCGGGTGCTCGGCACGCCGGGGCACACCTCCGACTCGCTCTGCTTCGCCCTGGAAGGCCCCGTCGATCCGGGCGGCGGGGTGGCCGTGCTCACCGGCGACACAGTGCTCGGCCGCGGCACCACGGTGATCGACCACCCGGACGGCCGGCTCGGGGACTACCTCGCCTCGCTGCGCCGGCTGGCCGAGCTCGCGCCCGGTACGGCGGTGCTGCCCGGGCACGGTCCGGAGCTGCCGGACGCGGCGACGGTCGCCGCGGAGTACCTGGCCCACCGCGAGCAGCGGCTCGACCAGGTCCGGTCCGCGCTGGACGTGCTCGGCACGGACGCGACCGCCCGGCAGATCGTCGAGCTGGTCTATGCCGACGTGGACCGCGCGCTCTGGCCGGCCGCGGAGTGGTCGGTCCGGGCTCAGCTCGCCTACCTGCGGGAACGCTAGGCCTGTGCGGCCGCGCGGGCCTTGCCGGCCAGGCTGGTCCGGCTCAACCACAGCAGCACGGCGATCACCACGCCGGCGGCGCCACCGGCGAGGAAGGCGAGCGGCGGTCCGCCGGCCTCGACCAGCAGACCGCCCACCGACTGGCCGGCCGCGATGCCCATCGTCGCGGCGGTGATCACCCAGCCCCACGCCTCGGTGGCGCTCTCCGGCGGCGAGGCGATCTCGACCGCCAGTGAGTGCGCGGTCACCTGCGGGGTGATCAGGCAGCCGGCGGCGAGCATGACCAGCGCCAGCGCGAGCAACCCGTCCGCCGTGGCCATCGCCGCCACGAGCAGCCCGAAGCCGGCAAGCAGCACGGGCATGCGCAGGTGCAGGGCCCGCGGCCATGGGCGGATCCCGTACAGCAGCCCGGCGAGCACCGAGGTCACCGACCACAAGGCGAGCAGCACACCGCCGAGGGCGGGCTGCCCGACCGCCGTCGTCGCGGCGGGCACCCCCACCTCGACCGCCCCGACGACCACTCCGAACCCGAGCGCGGCGAGTGCGACGGTCCGCAGTGCCGGTTCGCGCAGCGCTCCGAGCGCGAGCTCGACGCGGGCCGAACCGGATGGCCGGCGGCGCCGCGCCGCCGGAGTCAGGGCGAACCCGGTCGTCCCGGTGACCATCGCGGCGGCTCCCACCACCAGTCCGGTGCCCGGCCAGGGAGCGGTGATCAGCAGGGCGGCGATCGCCGGCCCGAGGATGAAGAACACCTCCAGGCTGATCGCCTCGTACGCGTAGGCGGCGTTGCGCACCGGCCCCGCCGGCACCAGGTCCGCCCAGAGCGCCCGGGACGCGCCGGGCAGCGCGGGACCGCTCAGCCCGACCAGCGCGGCCGCCCCGATCAGCAGCGGCGTCGGCGCGTGGGCCTCGGTGGCCAGCACCAGCCCGGCGACCGCGACCGCGAACACCGCGGCGAGCATCAGCAGCGGACGGCTCGGTCCGAGCTTGTCGATCACCCGCCCCTGCAGCACCGATCCCACCGAGACGCCGGCCAGCAGGCCGGCCGACACCAGCCCCGCGACCGCGAACGAGCCGGTCATCCGCTGCACGTACAGCAGCGTGGCCAGGCCGATCATGGCGATCGGCAGCCGGCCGAGCGCCGAGGTCAGCACCGGCCCGGTCGCGCCGGGCGCGCGAAGGGCGGCGCGGTAGTCGGCCAACGAGGCGGATGCGGACACGCCCCGAGCATTACATCGGTCGGTCAGCGTCGGCGACCGGAATCGCCCACCGCCCACCGCCCTTCGCCGCCGCCGTGGCTCGCAATGAGCGGGCTCATTCGCAGTTCTGGGCCGTCAAAAACCGCGGCAGGATCGTGGGGATGGTGCCGATCTCGCAGCGCCCCGCCGAGGCCGACGACCGCGCCGTCCCCGGCCACTGGGAGGGTGACCTGCTGCTGGGCGAGGTCGGCAAGGGTGCTGTCCTGACCCTGGTCGAACGCGCCAGCCGGTTCGTGCTGCTCGCCCCGCTGCCCGCGCGGCACCGCGGCATCGAGACCCGCCAGATGCTCACCAGCATGATCAGCCGATTGCCCCTCGAGCTGAAGAAGTCCCTGGCCTGGGACCAGGGCAAGGAGATGGCCGAGCACGCCAGGTTCACCCTGGACACCGGGCTACAGGTCTACTTCTGTGACCCGCACTCACCCTGGCAACGCGGCACCAACGAGAACACCAACGGTCTGCTGCGCCAGTACTGGCCCAAAGGCGCCGACCTCCGCGGCCTGACCCAGACCGACTGCGACACCACCGCCCTCAAGCTCAACACCCGACCCCGCCAAACCCTGGCATGGAAGACTCCAGCCCAGGCCCTCGACGAGGCGCCCCGCAATAAGCCCGCTCATTGCGGAATTGACGGGGTGCACGCCGGGGGCTCGCGGTGCGCTCCCGGGTGTGGGCGCCCGGGGATGTGCGGGCGGGTGCGGGCGGACCGGGCCTGGGGTCAGCGGGCCCGGCGGGCCATCCGCTCCGGCTCCAGGATCAGCACGCTCTTGCCTTCCAGCCGTAGCCAGCCGCGGTGGGCGAAGTCGGCGAGTGCCTTGTTCACGGTCTCCCGGGACGCGCCGACCAGCTGGGCGATCTCCTCCTGGGTCAGGTCGTGGGTGACCCGCAGCATGCCCCCCTCGTTCGTCCCGAAGCGTTGGGCGAGCTGCAACAAGGACTTCGCCACCCGCCCCGGGACGTCGGTGAAGATCAGATCCGCGAGCATGTTGTTAGTCCGGCGCAGGCGGCGGGCGATCACCCGCAGCAGCTGCTCGGCGATCTCCGGATACTTTGTGATCCACTCCCGCAGCGCCGGGCGGTCCATTGTGGCGGCCCGGACCTCGGTGACGGTGGTGGCCGAGGACGTCCTCGGTCCCGGGTCGAACACCGACAGCTCGCCGAACATGTCCGACGGGCCCATCACGGCCAGCAGGTTCTCCCTGCCGTCCGGAGACTTGCGACCGATCTTCACCTTCCCGGTCGAGATGATGTAGAGCCGGTCGCCGGGCTCGCCCTCACTGAAGATCACATGTGCGCGCGGAAAGTCCACCGGTTCCAGCGTGTCGGCCAGCGATTCAGCGATTGCCGGCTCCACACCCTGGAAGATGCCTGCGCGGATCAGTACCTCGTCCACCAGCCACTCCCTCGCCAGCGTGGATCTCTGCCCGGCAGTGTAGGGGGTGACTGGACGATCGAGGCCGGGGCGCAGCGGTGGCGGGCTAAGAGGCGACCCGGGACGGCCGGGTCTCCGGGCCGGAGCCCCCGTCGGCGTCCCTTCCGGTGCCCCTGCCGGTATCGCCCGCGCCGGTCTGGCCGGAGCCACCCGCGGTGATCGCGGCCTGCGCAGCACCGGGGGTCACGCCGTTCTGGTCGGGTTGGCCACGGCGGCTGCGCAGCCGGAACAGCTCTAAGGCCCGGGAGGTGCCCTGCCGGAACAGCGCCCCGACCTCGTCCGGGCGGGCATGTTCCAGGAACTCTTCGAGCTCCTCCTGGCGGACCGTGGTCTCCCGCAGTCGACGTTCGACCCGCTCCATGCCGAGCGCGAAGAACATGATCAGCAGCGGCACGAGGACCGACAACCAGGCAGTCATGGCGGGAGGCATCGTCCCGCATGGAAGCACGCGACGCAGCAGCGGGGGTGGGTGATTCCCCAAACCGCTCCCGGATTGTCATCTTGCCGCTGGTCCGCCTCGCGCGCGACCCTGCCGGGCTCGGATCCGGCGCGGCCGTATCCTGGGCCGAGTGGACGGCCCAGCACGGCGGGCACGGCGGCTCGCGGCGCGGGTGGCCGCCGGAGAGACCCCGCTCGGGCGGTCACGACGAGTTCGGCGGATGGTCCGGACGCTGGCCCTTGCCTATCCGGACGCGCACTGCGAGCTGGACTTCAGCACCCCTCTCGAGCTGGCCGTCGCCACGATCCTGTCCGCCCAGAGCACCGACAAGAAGATCAACGAGGTGACGCCCGCGGTGTTCGCGCGGTACCGCAGCGCCGCCGACTATGCCGGCGCCGACCGTGCCGAGCTCGAGGAGCTGCTCAAGCCGACCGGGTTCTTCCGCAACAAGGCGACCGCGCTGATCGGACTCGGCGCCGCGCTGGTCGAGCGGTTCGACGGCGAGCTGCCGGACACCCTGGACGAACTCGTCACGCTTCCCGGGATCGGACGCAAGACCGCGAACGTGATCCTCGGCAACGCGTTCGACGTGCCCGGCCTGACGGTGGACACCCACTTCGGGCGGCTGGTCCGACGGTGGGGATGGACGGACGAGGACGACCCGGTGAAGATCGAGCAGGCCGTCGCCGCGCTGGTGCCGAAGCGGGACTGGACGATCCTGTCGCATCGGGTGATCTTCCACGGCCGTCGGATCTGCCACGCCCGCACGCCCGCCTGCGGCGCCTGCCCACTCGCCGCTGACTGCCCCTCCTACGGGCTGGGCCCGACCGACCCGGAACGAGCGGCGGCGCTGGTGAAGGGCCCGGAGGCCGGGCACCTGCTGGCCATGGTCGGCTTGCCCGACCCGAACCAGCCCGATGCAGCGGCGGTGGAGGCCGTGCCGTGATGAGCCGGCTGCGGCGCTCGGAGGTTGCAGCGACCGTGCTCGTCCTGGTGCTCGCCGCGGTCGGGGTGTTCGCGCTGTGGCCGCGCACCGCCGGCCCGACGGACCAGCTCCCCGGACCGCAACCCGCGGCGTCGGAGGCCGAGCTCGCCGCGGCCCGCACCGAGGCTCGGCTCGCCGAGTGCCCACACCCTGCGCCCGACGCCCCGCCCGCGAGCGGCCCACTGACCGGCGTGTCGTCGCCGTGCCTCGGCGCACCCGGAATCGTCGATCTCGGCGCTGCGCTCGCCGGGCGGGTGACCGTGCTGAACCTGTGGGCGTCGTGGTGCGAGCCGTGCCGCGCCGAGCTGCCCGTGCTGGCCGAGTACGCCGCCCGCCCGGGCGCGGCGCAGGTGCTCCTGGTCCAGGTCGAGGAATCCCCGCAGCCCGGGCTCGCGCTGCTCACCGAGCTCGGCGTCCGGCTGCCCTCGGTCAGCGACCCGGACCGCGACGTACGGGCCGCGCTCGGTGCGCCGCCGGCGTTGCCGGTCAGTTATGTGGTCCGCCCGGACGGCAGCGTCGCGCTGATCGAGCCACCGGTTCCGCTGCGGTCCGCGGACGAGGTCGCCGCGGCCGTGGCTCGATACACCGGGGCCCGCCCTGCCGGGGGCGGCGGTTGAGCGGGCCGCTGGTCGATTTGCGCGACGTTCCGGACTGGCTGGTGCCGCTGGTCGTCGCGTCGCGCGGGCTGGACGCCGAGACGCTCACCCGGCACCGCCTGCCGCCTCCGGAGGACGGCAGCCGGGCCGCGGCCGTGCTGATCCTCTTCGGGCGGGACACCCACGGCCCGGACGTGCTGCTGACCGAGCGCGCCGCCGGCCTGCGCGACCACGCCGGGCAGGTGTCCTTCCCGGGCGGTGGCGCCGAGCCCGGCGACGCCGACCCGGTGGCCACCGCGCTGCGCGAGGCCGCCGAGGAGACCGGGGTGCAGCCGGCCGGGGTGCAGCCGCTCGCACTGCTGCCCGAGCTGTTTATCCCACCGTCCGGATTCAGCGTCACACCGGTACTGGCACACTGGCGCGCACCGGCGGCGGTAGCCCCGGTCGACCCGGCGGAGACCGCCGCCGTGGCACGGGTTCCGGTCGCCGAGTTGGTCGACCCGGCGAACCGGTTCCAGGTGCGGCACCCATCGGGCTACGTGGGGCCGGCGTTCGAGGTGGCGGGCATGGTGGTGTGGGGCTTCACCGGTGTCCTGCTGGCTGCGCTGCTGTCCCTCGGCGGATGGGAACGTCCGTGGGACCGCTCCCTGCTCCGTGATCTCGATGATGCCTGGTCCGCGGCCCGCCGACGCACCGGCCACCCCGCTCGAAGGGGCCATGGCGGACGCGAGGCCGCGGGGTGAGCTGGGTCGACCTCGTCGTGCTCGTGCTCGCCGTGCTGGCGGGTATCTCGGGCTGGCGGCACGGTGTCGCGGTGGCGCTGCTGTCCTTCGTCGGCGTGCTCGGCGGGGCCATCCTCGGCGTGCGGCTCGCCCCGCTGCTGGTGCAGGGCATCGAGTCCAACACGACCCGGATCATCGCCAGCGTCACCGTCGTGGTGCTGCTCATCGCGCTCGGCGAGACCACTGGCGTGCTGCTCGGTCGCCGGGTCCGGGACCGGATCCGCGGGACCACCTCGCGGCGGGTCGACTCGGTACTCGGTGCGGTGGTGCAGGCGGCGACGGTCGTGGTTGCCGCCTGGTTGATCGCGCTGCCGCTCGCCTCGGCCAGCTTCCCGGCGCTGGCCGCCGGCGTGCGCGGCTCCGAGGTGCTGCGGGCGGTGGACTCGATCATGCCCGCCGCTGCCCGGCAGCTGCCCGCCGAGCTGCGCTCGCTGCTCGACGCGTCCGGGTTCCCCGAGGTGCTCAGCCCGTTCAGCGAGACCCCGATCACCGAGGTCGGCCCGCCCGACCCGGCCCTGGCGAGCTCGCCAGGGGTGCGGCTCGCCTCGTCGAAGGTGGTCAAGGTCCGCGGCCGGGCGCCGTCCTGCTCCCGGCAGCTGGAAGGCAGCGGCTTCGTGATCGCGCCGAACCGGGTGATGACCAACGCGCACGTGGTCGCCGGCACCAACGACGTGGGCGTCGAGGTACCCGGTCGCCGAGGGCTGCTCGACGCGACGGTGGTCTCCTACAACCCGGACATCGACGTGGCGGTGCTCGCCGTGCCACGGCTGGGGGTGGACCCGCTGGAGTTCGCCCCGGAACCGGCGCGGGCGGGCAACGACGCGGTCGTGCTGGGCTATCCGCTCGACGGCCCGTTCAGCGCCGTGCCGGCCCGGATCCGGGACCGCATCCAGCTGCGCGGGCCGGACATCTACGACGACGGCACCGTCACCCGCGACGTGTACACCGTCCGGGCGGTGGTGCGCTCCGGGAACTCGGGCGGGCCGTTGATCAGCCCGGACGGGCAGGTGCTCGGCGTGGTGTTCGGGGCGGCCCTGGACGACACCGAGACCGGGTTCGTGCTCACCGCCGAGCAGGTGGCCCCGGAGCTGAACGCCGCACCCGAGCGCACCTCCGCGGTGCGCACCGGCTCCTGCGCCGCCTGATCCCTGAACGAACGGCACTTTCGTGCAATAGGGCCGTACAAATCCGCCGTTCGCGGGACTACTCCGTCCCGCACCAGCGTGCGTCCGGCGGGGCGGTCACCCGGGTGCAAGCCCGGCTGGTGTCCGTTGCCCTCGGCGCGGCCTACCCGGCTCAACGTGGCCGCGGTCTCCCTGACGCTCTCGATCGTCCGCTCCGGCTTGCGGATCTTCTTCACCCGCAGGTAGCCAAGCAGGCCGAGGAACCCAGCGGCGAGCAGCATCAGCACGAAGACGAACCCGAACGCCGCCGGGCGTCCGATGTAAACCGCGAGCAGCTCGGCAAGAAAGAAGAAGAAGAAAAAGAGACTGAACAACAGCACGGTCAGCGCGGCGAGGAACAGCACGCTGCCCTGCAGCCCCTTCTTCACCTCCGCCGTGACCTCGGTCCTGGCCAGCTCGACCTCGGACCGCACCAGCGTCGACACCTGCGTGGTCACGTCCTTGACCAGATCGCCGATCGACTCGTTCTCCGCCCGGCGCTCCGGCTCCGCCGACAGCGGGATCGACGGCAGCACCGGGGGCACCTCAGGTCCCTCGAATCCGCTCGGCCTGGCCACCTCGTACCCTCCCGCGACGACTGCGTCCCCTGCCCCGATGGTTCCCGATCAGCGGGGTCATCGTGCCATGCGGAGCATCCACCCGTTGCGCCAGCCGCTGCAGGAACGCCGGGACCCGGATTCCGACCGTTAAGGTGGACCGCGGTGCGCCGGGAAGTCTGGTCGGCAACTGTTCGACGTGCGCCGTCCGACCGAGAGGCAGACGGGTGCGACCTGCTTCCCGCCTTGACCGCGTGCGCGATCTTCCTCGGCGCCTACGTGCTGATCGCCACCGAGCAGTGGGTCACCGCGCACCGCGGCTGCCCTCGGCGGGGCCGCGCTGGTGCTGGCGCTCGGTATCAGCGACGCGCAAAGCCGCCTTCTTCTCCGAGGAGACCGGGGTCGACTGGAACGTCATCTTCCTGCTGCTCGGCATGATGGTGATCGTCAGCGTGCATGCGCGAGCACCGGGATCTTCGAGTACCTGGCGATCTGGGCGGCCAAGCGGGCCCGCGGCCGGCCGTTCCGGCTGATGGTGCTGCTGATGCGTGATCACCGCGGTGGCGTCGGCGCTGCTGGACAACGTCACCACGGTGCTGCTGATCGCGCCGGTGACGATCCTGCTGTGCCAGCGGCTCGGCGCTGCCGGTGGTGCCGTTCCTGATCGCCGAGGTGTTCGCCTCCAACATCGGCGGCACCGCGACCCTGGTCGGCGACCCGCCGAACATCATCATCGCCAGCCGCGGCGGCCTGTCGTTCAACGACTTCCTGGTCCACCTGGCACCGGTCGTCGTCGGTCCTGATGGTGGTGCTGATCGGGCTGTGCCGCTGGATGTTCGCCGACGCGTTCCGCGTCGACGAGGAGCGGGTCGCGGGATCATGCGCGCTCAACGAGCGGGAGGCCATCCAGGACCCCCGGCTGCTGTGGCAGTCGCTGGCCGTGCTCGGGCTCGTGCTGGTCGCCTTCGTGCTGCAGCCCGGTGCTCGGCTACGAGCCGTCGGTGGTGGCGCTGCTCGGCGCCGGGCTGCTGGTCGCGGTCACCCGGGTCACCACCGAGGACGGCGCTGCAGGACGTCGAGTGGGCCACCCTGGCGTTCTTCATGGGGCTGTTCGTCATGGTCGGCGGCCTGGTCGACACCGGCGTGCTGGACGCGCTGTCGCCAGAGCATCGCCGGCTTCGCCGACGAGCAACCTGCTGGCGTTCACCGGCGTGCTGCTGTGGGGCTCCGGGCGTGCTGTCCGGGATCGTCGACAACATCCCCTACGTGGCCAGCATGAGCCCCGGTCGTCGCCGACATCGTCGGCCCGGACGGGCAGCCGCAGGTGCTGTGGTGGGCGCTGGCCCTCGGCGCCGACCTCGGCGGCAACGCCACCCTCGATCGGCGCCAGCGCCAACGTCGTGGTCGCCGGCATCGCCGCCCGCAACGGCACGCCGATCGGGTTCTGGCAGTTCACCCGCTACGGCCTGGTGGTCGCCGCGGCGACGCTGGCTGTGTCGCCACCGTCTACGTCTGGCTGCGCTACTTCGTGCTCGCCGGCTGATCGCGGTCTTCGTCGCCGGCGCGGCAGCAGTACCTCGAGCAGGTGCGACGCGGTGAGCAGCCCGTGCACCCGGCCGTCGTCCACGACCACCAGCAGCGGGCTGCGCAGCCGGGCCATCACCGCGGCGCACTCCACCACGGTGGCGTCCGCCGTCGACGGCCGCGAGCTCGACCCGATGCCGCCTTGCCGGGCAGCAGGTCCCGCACCCGTTGCCGGCCAGGCTCTCCGGGCACAGCCGCTCGGCGCCGGCCTCGTCCAGCACCCGGGCCAGCGACGGGTCCTCCTGGACGTAGACCGGGACGACGAACCGCAGCACCTGGGAGGCCGGCAGCACCGCGACCGGACGGCCGTCGCGCGTCGACCACCGCGATCCCCGGGCAGCCGCTGGCCGGCGATCAGCCGGGCCGCACCTCAGCGCCGAGTCGTCCGGACCGACGATCGGCAGGTCCTGCGCGAGATCACGCGCCCTCATGCTCTCCACCATAGGCATCTGGCTCGGCCTCGGGCCCGGCCTCGGGCTCAGCGTCGGCGTCGGGCCCGGGGTCGTGCTTGGCCGCCGCCGACCGCCGTCGATCGTGTGCCCGGCTGCGGCGAACCAGCACCACCGAGGCCAGCAGGGCGGCGGTTGCAGAGGCGACCAGCACCGCGGCCTTCGTGGTGTCCAGCACGCCCGGCGGAGCATCACCCAGGCTCAGCTCGGTCATCAGCAGGCTGATGGTGAACCCGACCCCGCCGAGCATCGAGACCGCGAAGATGTCCCGCCAGCGCAGGCCCCGCGGCCGGCACGCCGGGGTCAACGTCACGACCAGGTACGAGGCACCGAAGATGCCGACCAGCTTGCCGACGAGCAGTCCGGCGATCACCGCCTGCGAGATGGGCTCGGCGATCATCGCGGCCAGCGCCCCCGCACCGACCGGCACCCCGGCGGCGAAGAAGGCGAACACCGGCACGCAGAACCCGGCCGAGAACGGCTGCAGTCGATGCTCCAGCCGGACCGCCGGGCCCTCCTCCTCGCCGGGATCCGGCCGCACCCGGGTGAGCAGGGCCAACGCGACGCCGGCGATCGTGGCGTGCACCCCCGCCTCGTGCACCGCGAACCAGGTGGCCAGCACGATCGGCACGTAGAACAGCGGAGAGCGCACCCGGCGGTGCTGCAGGAACGCGTACATCGCGAGCAGCGCCGCCGCTGCGACGAGCGCCAGCCACTGCACGCCGCCGGTGAACACGACGGCGATCAGGATGATCGCTCCGAGGTCGTCGACAACCGCCAGGCCGAGCAGGAAGATCCGCGCGGTCGGGGGCAGGCTGCGGCCGGCCAGCGCGAGCACGCCGAGCGCGAACGCGATGTCGGTGGCCACCGGGATCGCCCAGGCCTGCTCCATGCCCGGGGCGCCGCGGCCGACCGCCAGCGCGATCACCGCCGGGACCACGATCCCGCCGATCGCCGCGGCCACCGGCAGCGCGGCGTCCCGCAGCCGGGACAGCTCGCCGATCACCAGCTCCCGCTTGAGCTCCAACCCGGCGACGAAGAAGAACACCGCAAGCAGCCCGTCGGTGGCCCACGTCTCCAGGGTGAGGTTCAGGTGCAGCGCGGCCGGCCCCACGGTGAAGTCGCGCACGGCATCGTAGAAGTCGGACAGCGGGCTGTTCGCCAGGATCAGTGCGGCCGCCGCGGCACCGAGCAGGATGACGCCGCCGACGGTCTCGATCCGCAGGTAGCGGGCGAACTCGGCGACGACGGCTCGGCTCGGGGTGATCACCGGCGGCTCCAGTGGTCGGCAACGGGCTCCGATCGCCGATCAGGCTTCCCGGCTCGCCGGTGATCAGTCTAGGGACGTCCGGCCCCCAGTCCACCGAGCGGGCGGGCGTCCTCCGGGCGGGCGTCAGTCCTCCGGGCTGGCGTCAGTCCTCGGGCGGGCGTCAGTCGTCCGGACGGGCGCGGAGGCGCTTGACCGCGCTGCGCTGCTGCTTGGCTTCCCGGCGCCGGGCGCGGGCGCCGGCGGACGGTCGGGTCGGCCGCCGCGGCGGCGGTTCGGGTGCCAGCGCCGCGTTGAGCAGCGCGTCCAGTCGCTCGCGCGCCGCCTTCCGGTTGGCCAGCTGGGTGCGGTGCTCGCTGGCCACGACGGTCAGCACGGTCCCGGTCATCCGGGCGCCGAGCCGGCGGCGCACCCGCTCCAGCTCCTCCGGCGGCAGCACGGCGGCAAGATCGACCGACAGCTCGACCCGCGAGTCGGCGGTGTTCACCCCCTGGCCGCCGGGCCCGCTCGACCGGGAGAACCTCCAGCGCAGCTCGCGCTCCGGGATCGGGTAGCGGAACTCGTCGCGCGGCACGCTTCCGAGCATCCCGCACCCCGGGCGGCTTCGGCCGTCGACGGCGCCCGCGCGCACTCGGACGCCCGCGCGCACTTGTCGGCCGCCCGCGAGTGGCGCCTTTGTACGGCCCTATTGCACGAAAGTGCCGTTCGTTCGGTGCGGCGGCGGCACCCCTGCGGCGGTCAGTCCTCGCCCTTGCCGGACTGCATCCCCGCGGAGATCAGGTCCATCACGGTGGAGTCGGCCAGCGTGGTGACGTCGCCGATCTCGCGGTTCTCGGCGACGTCCCGCAGCAGCCGTCGCATGATCTTGCCGGAGCGGGTCTTGGGCAGTTCGGCGACCACCATGATCTGCCGCGGCTTGGCGATCGGGCCGATCTCGCTGGGCCACGTGCTCGCGCAGCGCCGCGATCGCCTGCTCGCCCTTCGCCTCGTCCTGGGCGACGTTGCCGCGCAGGATCACGAACGCCACGATGCGCCTGCCCGGTCATGCGGGTCCGGCGCGCCGACCACCGCCGCCTCGGCCACCGTCGGGTGGGAGACCAGCGCGGACTCCACCTCGGTGGTGGAGATGTTGTGCCCGGACACCAGCATGATGTCGTCGACCCGGCCGAGCAGCCAGATCGCGCCGTCCTCGTCGTACTTCGCGCCGTCGCCGGCGAAGTAGTAGCCCTGCTCGGCGAAGCGCGACCAGTAGGTGTCCCGGTAGCGCTGCGTCGTCGCCCCAGATGGCGCGCAGCATCGACGGCCACGGCTTGTCGAGCACCAGGTAGCCGCCGCCGCCCTTCGGCACGATCGTGCCGCCCTCGTCGACCACGTTCGCGGAGATGCCCGGGCAGCGGGCGCATCGCCGAGCCCGGGCTTGGTCGCGGTGACCCCGGGCAGCGGGGAGATCATGATCGCGCCGGTCTCGGTCTGCCACCAGGTGTCCACGATCGGGCAGCGCTCGCCGCCGATGTTCTCCCGGTACCACATCCACGCCTCGGGGTTGATCGGCTCGCCGACCGAGCCGAGCAGCCGCAGCGAGGACAGGTCGAACTTCTCCGGGATGTCCGCGCCCCACTTCATGAACGTGCGGATCAGCGTCGGCGCGGTGTAGTAGATCGACACCCCGTACTTCTGCGACGATCTCCCAGTGCCGGCCCTCGTGCGGGGTGTTCGGGGTGCCCTCGTAGATGCACCTAGGTGGCGCGGTTGGCCAGCGGGCCGTAGACGATGTACGAGTGCCCGGTCACCCAGCCGATGTCGGCGGTGCACCAGTAGACGTCGCTGTCCGGTTTGAGGTCGAACACCGCGTGGTGGGTGTAGGCGGCCTGGGTGAGGTAGCCGCCGGAGGTGTGCAGGATGCCCTTGGGCTTCCCGGTGGTGCCCGAGGTGTAGAGGATGAACAGCGGCTGCTCGGCGTCGAACGCCTCCGGGGTGTGCTGGTCGGACTGCCCGTCGACCAGGTCGTGCCACCAGACGTCGCGGCCGTCGGTCCACGGCACGTCGGTCTCGGTCCGCGACCACGAGCGACGTGCTCGATGCTCGGGGTCTCGGCGACCGCCTGCGTCGGTGTTCGCCTTCATCGGTGCGGCCTTGCCGCGGCGGTACTGGCCGTCGGCGGTGATCAGCAGCTTGGCCTGCGCGTCGTCGATCCGGGAGCGCAGCGCCGTCGGCGGAGAACCCGCCGAAGACCACGCTGTGCGCGGCGCCGAGCCGGGCGCAGGCCAGCATCGAGAAGACCGCCTCCGGGATCATCGGCAGGTAGATGGCCACCCGGTCGCCGGCCTGCACGCCGAGCGAGATCAGCGCGTTCGCCGTCTTGCAGACCTCGCGCTGCAGGTCGGCGTAGGTGATCGTGCGGGAGTCGCCCGGCTCGCCCTCCCAGTGGATCGCGACCTGGTCCCCGTGACCCGCCTCGACGTGCCGGTCGACGCAGTTGTAGGCGACGTTCAGCTGGCCGCCGACGAACCACTTCGCGAACGGGGCCTCGTACCAGTCCAGCACCTGGTCCCAGCGGCTGCGCCCAGTCCAGCCGGTCGGCCTGCTCGCGCCCAGAACGCCTCCCGGTCGGCGTCCGCGCGTGGCGTAGGCGTCACCGTCGACGTTGGCCTGGGCGGCGAACTCGGCGCTGGGTGGGAACTTGCGCGTCTCGGTGGAGAGGTTGCTCAGGGTCTCGGTCATTCGTCGACCTCCCGGTAGTGCCGTTCCGCCCGTTCGTCAGCCCGGTTGTCCGAGCCCGATTGTCCGGCTTCGGTTGTCCAGCAAGGTAGTCCGCATCGGACGGGTCAGCAGGTCGGGCCCGGAACCGGGATGACGAGCAGCGGACCGCTGGGCATGATCGGGCGATGGTTCGGGTTCGGCCCGCGTCGCCGGAAGACGCCGCGGCGATACAGGCGATCTACGCGCCGGTGGTGCAACACACCGCGATCTCCTTCGAGATCGCGCCGCCCTCGGTGCCGGTGATGGCCGCCCGGATCGCGGCCGAGCCGAAGCTGCCCTGGTTGGTCGCCGAGCGGGACGGCTGCGTCGCCGGCTACGCCTACGCGGCGCGGCACCACGAGCGCGGCGCGTACCGGTGGTCGGTCGACACCTCGGTCTATGTCGCCGAGACCGCCCGCGGCGCGGGTGTGGGCCGCGCGCTTTACGGGCAGCTGCTGCCGCTGCTCACCGCGCTGCACTACGCGTCCGCATACGCCGGGATAGCGCTGCCGAACCCGGGCAGCGTCGGGCTGCACGAGGCGGTGGGGTTCCGGCGGATCGGGGTGTTCCCCCGAGTCGGCTACAAGCACGGTCGCTGGCACGACGTGGGCTGGTGGTGGCTGCCGCTGGCGTCGCTGGACGAGCCCGCTGCACCCGCCCAGCCCGCCGAGCCCGCCGAGCCGCAACCTTGGGACCCGGACCGAGTCGGCCGGGCCGGTCCGTGACCGCTTCTGCGGACCCGCTGGCCCCGCTCGCCGGGCTGCCCGGGGTGCCCGACGCGGTCGACGGCGTGCGTCATGCGCTGGCCCGGTTGTACGCGCAGCCGGCGAACCGTCGGGCGGCGAACGCGGCCGAGGCCGGGATCCGGGCGGCTCGGGCGTCGGCCGGGCTGGACGGCGCGGCGCTCGACCTGCCGTCGGACGGCCCGGTGTCCGACCCGGTGCTCGCCGGCGCGCTGCGGGTGGCCAGCGAGCTCGGCCGGCTGCTGCCGGTGTGGCGCCGCATGCCGCTGCAGGCGCTGGCCCGGCTGCACCTGCTGGCGGCCGCCGACCTGGTGCCGGCGGCGGATCGGGACGGGCTGCTCGGACGGCCGCGGGCCGACCCGGAGGTTCCTGTCCGGCTCAACCTGCTTGGCCAGATCGTCACGCAGAGTAGTCGCCATTCGGGGGTCGTGCTCGCCGCCGTCGTGCACGGCGAGTTGTTGAGCCTCGCCCCGTTCGGCACGGCGGACGGCGTTGTCGCCAGGGCGGCGGCTCGGCTCGTCGCGGTGAGCAGTGGGCTCGACCCGCACGGGCTGGCCGTGCCCGAGGTCGGCCACCTGCGGGGCGTGGCGGAGTACCGGTCGGCGCTGGACGGCTTCGGCTCCGGCTCGCCGGACGGCCTCGCGGGCTGGCTGCTGCACTGCTGCCGTGCCTGGCGCACCGGCGCTGCCGAGGGGCTCTCGATCGCAGCCGCAACCGAGGCCTGATACCCGCTGCTGATCAGCGGCGTTTCCGGTTGTTTCGACAAATGAGTCGGGCGGCGCTCCGATGTGGAGCGCCGCCCGTCAGCGCGAACGTCCGGGGGTCCAGGCGTGCACTACGTGTCGTGCTTATGGCCTCGGCGTCCGGCGTCCCGATACGCAGGCCCACGACGACATGCCTCCCGCGGCGTGCTGTGCGTGGAGTGCCCGGCGTCCGCGCACGGAGCTCCAGTTGGGGTGAGCGACACTTCTCTTCCGCGCCGCCCCTGGCCGACCAGAGGTCCGTGCTGTCCTTCCTAGTCGGTGGTCGCGGTCACATCAAGGGGGCCGCCGAGGTGCACCGGTTCAGCAACGGACAGTAGCCACCGACTGGTGCAGTCAATGCCCGAACCGACTAGTGCCGTCCGCCTAACGAAGTCCGGCTAGTGCCGCGCCTAGCGCCGTCTGCCTAGTGGCGTCTGCCTAGTGGCGTCTGCCTAGCGGCGGCGGCGTCCGAGCCGGCTGGTGCCGACCAGCACCCCGGCCAGCACCCCGGCGGACAGCACCGCAACCACCGCGGTGCGTGCGGCCGGGGTGGAGCGCAACCTGGTGCGCAGCGGGACCGGGTGCGCGAAGCTCAGCACCGGCCAGCCTCGACGGTCCGCCTCGCGGCGCAGCGCCCGGTCCGGGTTGACCGCGACCGGGTGCCCCACGGTCTCCAACAGCGGCAGGTCGGTGATCGAGTCGGAGTAGGCGTAGCAGGCGGCCAGGTCGAGCCCGCGCTCGCGGGCGATGTCCCGCGCGGCGTCCGCCTTCCACTGGCCGTAGCAGTAGAACTCGATCTGGCCGGTGTAGCGCCCGTCCGCAACGGCCATCCGGCTGGCCACGAAGTCGTCGGCGCCGACCATCTCGGCGATCGGGGCGACCATCTCCTCCCCGGACGCGGACAGCAGCACGACCGCCCTGTCCCGCTCGCGATGCGCCGCGATGATGTCGGCGACCTCGGCGTACACCATCGGCCGGACCACCTCGTGCAGCGTCTCGCCGATGATGGCTCGCACGGTGGCGACGTCCCACCCGGTGCACAACGCGGTGATTCGGTCACGAAGCGTGGCCATGAACGCCTCGTCGGCACCCGCGAACATCAGCAGGAAATGCGCGTAGGCGCCGCGCAGCATGGTGCGCCGGTCGATGAGTCCGTGCTGGCGCAGCGGCCGGCGGAACGCCAGCGAGCTCGAACCCGCGATGATCGTCTTGTCCAGGTCGAGGAACGCCGCGGCGCGGGTCACGTTGCGATCATCCCAGACCGCGCGGATGGGCCGTGCACCGACAATCCACGCCCGGGTGCTCATCCCGTCCACCGAGTTGTCCACATTCCGGCCCGCCATCCACATCTTGATCACGACCTCGGTCGGACCGGCGTCTCGCGCCGCACGCTGATGGCACCGCCCGTGCAGCGGACCTCCGACCACCGGGAGCCAGCCGTGGACGACCGCAGCGTGCTCGTCTTGATCAGCGACGACGACCTGCTCGACGACGTACTCCGGCTCGCCGCGGCGGCGAGCTGCGACGTGCACCGGGCCGCCGACCCGGTCGCCGCCCGCCCGGCGTGGTCGAGCGCCCCGCTGGTCATCCTCGACGAGTCCGCCGCCGAGCGGTGCGCACGCCTGCAGCTGCCCCGGCGCGAGGGCGTGATCGTCATCGTTCGCGGCGACCCGCCCACAACCGTGTGGCAACACGCGATGTCCGCCGGAGCGCAGCACGTCATCTCCGTGCCAGAGGCCGAGTCCTGGCTGGTCGGAGCGCTGTCCGACGCGGCAGAAGGAATGCGCATGAAGGGCAGCGTGCTGGCCGTGGTCGGCGGCCGGGGCGGCGCCGGAGCCTCGGTCCTCGCCGCGGCCGTGGCGGTACGCGCGGCCGCCGACGGCGACCCGTGCTGCTGGTCGACTGCGACCCGTTGGGGGGTGGGCTCGACCTCGTGCTGGGCGCCGAGGACGCGCTCGGCCCGCGCTGGCCGGAGCTGGCGCTGCGCGGCGGCCGGGTGCCGGCCGCGTCGCTGCGGGCGGCCCTGCCCGCACCACCGGTGGGCACGACGGCCGCCGGCGATCGGCTGCTGAGCCTGGCCTCCTGCGGGCGATCCGGCGAGGGTCCGCATCCGGACGCGCTGGCCACCGTGGTCGACGCCGGTCGCCGGGCCGGCGAGATCGTGATCTGCGACCTACCGCGCCACCTGACCGACGCCGCACTCGCCGTGGTGGACACCGCCGACGTCACCGCGCTGGTCGTACCGGCCGAGGTCCGGTCGTGCGCCGCGGCGGCGCGGGTGGCCGCGATCCTCGCCGAGCGCGGCGCGAGGGTGGCTCTGGTGGTCCGCGGACCATCGCCGGGCGGGCTGTCCGCGGACGACGTGGCGCGCACGCTGGAGTTGCCGGTCCTCGCCGCGATGCGCCCACAGCCGGGGCTGGCCCGGATGCTGGACCAGGGCCAGCCGCCGGGACGATCGCGCGGCCCGCTGGCCACCGCGGCCGCGGAGATCCTCCAGTCGCTTCGGGGACCCGCCGGCAACGGTTCGCTGCGACGGGGATCGGCGCGAGGCGGTTCCCGATGAGCGCTCCGCCTGCCCGAGACCTCGTGGACCGGGTCCGGTTGCGCCTCGCCACCGACGGCGGGGACGTGACGCCACACGCCGTCGCCGATGCCGTCCGCGCCGAGGCCGGCGGGGTCGCCTCGGACGCCGACGTGCTCTCCGCGCTACGGCTGCTCGGCCAGGAGTTCACCGGCGCCGGCCCGCTCGAACCACTGCTCCGCGACGCTGGGACGACCGATGTCCTGGTCACCGGTCCCACCGCTGTCTGGGTGGACCGTGGGGACGGGCTGCGACGTACCGCGGTCCGCTTCCCCGACGACGACGCGGTCCGCCGGCTCGCGCAGCGCCTGGCGCTCGCGGCCGGGCGCCGGCTGGACGACGCCAGCCCGTTCGTGGACGCCCGGATCGTCGGCACCGCGGTGCGCATGCACGCCGTGCTGCCGCCGCTGGCGACCGACGGCACCTGCCTCTCGCTGCGAGTGCTCCGCCCGGCCACCGACGACCTCGCCGCCCTCCGTCGCCGGGGAACCGTCGACGACGCCGGCGCGGCGCTGCTCACCGCCGTGATCGCCGCCCGGCTGGCATTCCTGATCTCCGGCGGAACCGGAGCCGGCAAGACGACGCTGCTCGCCGCCCTGCTGGGATGCGTCGACCCCACCGAGCGGGTGGTCTGTGTGGAGGACGCCGGCGAGCTGCGTCCCACTCATCCGCATGTGGTCCGCCTGGTGGCTCGGCCACCGAACATCGAGGGCATCGGTGAGATCACCTTGCGCGACCTCGTCCGACAGGCACTGCGGATGCGGCCTGATCGGTTGGTCGTCGGCGAGGTCCGTGGCGCGGAGGTGTGCGACCTGCTTGCCGCGCTCAACACCGGGCACGAAGGCGGCGCCGGCACCGTGCACGCCAATTCGGTTCGCGAGGTGCCTGCCCGGCTCGAGGCGCTGGCCGCCCTCGGCGGGATGCCGCGCGACGTGCTGCACAGCCAGCTGGCGGCCGCCGTGCAGGTCCTGGTGCACATGCGGCGGGACCGAGCGGGAGCGCGGCGGCTGGACGCGGTCGGTGTGCTGGCAAGGGAGCGGGACCGCTTGGAGGTACTGCCGGTCTGGCGACATCCCGGCGGATGGTGCGACGGGCGAACCGAGCTCGCCGCCCTTCTGGCGGAGCGCGAGGTGAACCCGCCGTGGTGACGTTCGGGGCCCACCATGTCGGAGCCGCCGCGGTGCTCGCGGTCGCGTTGCTCTGCTGGCCCGGCCGCACCGGCCGGCTCCGGCTGAGCCGGCTGTCGGGTCGGCCCGCGCCGGCGCGCTGGTGGCGGCGGACGGCCCGGCACGAGCCCGCGCTGACCGCGGTCGTCGTGGCGGGCTGCCTGACGGGCGCAGCGCTGGCCGGCGTCGGCGGCGGGCTGGCCGGAGCATTGACCGCCTTCGTGACCTGGCGCCGCCGGTCGTCCCGCCGCATCCGGCGGCGTCATCTTGCCGCCGCCGCGGACCTGGCAGACGTCCTCGGACTGATGGTCGGCGAGCTGCGCAGCGGAGCGCACCCGGCCACGGCGGCGGCCGCGCGCGGACCGGGCCGAGCCGGAAGTGCTGGCGGCGCTCGATGTCATCACCGCGACCG
This sequence comes from uncultured Actinomycetota bacterium, assembly GCA_963776255.1. Taxonomy (GTDB): domain Bacteria; phylum Actinomycetota; class Actinomycetes; order Mycobacteriales; family Pseudonocardiaceae; genus Pseudonocardia. Next base: position 366,540 of record CAVZMB010000011.1, read on the forward strand.
CGCGGCTCGGCGGCGACGTGCCGACCGCGATCGCCCGCCATGCGGCGACGAGCCCGGCGCTCGGTGCGGAGCTGCGCCGGCTGGCGACCGCCTGGGCAGTGGCGGATCGGCACGGGGTGCCGCTTGCCGATCTGCTCGACGCGGTGCGCTCCGACCTGGACAACCGGGTGCGGTTCAACCGGCGGACGAGCGCACAGCTGGCTGGACCGCGGGCGACCGCGACGGTGCTGGCGGCGTTGCCGGCGCTCGGCGTCATGCTCGGTGAGGCCATGGGTGCCGCGCCGTTGCGGGTGCTGTCCGGTAGCACCTTCGGCCAGTTCCTGCTGGTGGTCGGCGTGGGGCTGATCTGCGCCGGGCTGGTGTGGAACGACCGGATCAGCGCCAGAGCGGTGCGGCCATGACGGCCGCGGTCATGCTGCTCGCACTCGCGGTCCTCGTGGCGCCCGGTCCCACCGCACCTGGCCGGCTGGCGCGGCTCGACCGGCCGCCGGGGCTCGCCGCTCCGACCGACCGGCGCCGGCCGGGATGGCTGGTGCCGGTCGCCGGGCTTGGCGCCGCCGTCTCCGTCATGGCAGCCGTCGGCGGCACGGTTGGTGTCGCGCTCGGAGCCGTGGCCGGCGTGCTGGCCGGGGCCGCGGCGCTGCGGCACGTGCGCCGCGGGCCGCTGCCGCCGAGCGGGCTGGAGCTCGCAGGTGCCTGGGAGCTGCTCGCCGCCTGCCTCCGGGCCGGCCTGTCCGCGGTGATCGCGGTCCGCGCGGTCGCCACCCGGTTGCCGGCACCGGCGTCCGCGCAGCTCGAGCGGGTCGCCGACCTGCTGCTGCTCGGTGCCGATCCGGCGGCGGCGTGGACCGCGGCCGAGGGGCTACCGGGCGCCGCCGGGCTGGTGCGGGCCGCACGACGGTCGGCGACCAGCGGCGCCGGGCTCGCCGACGTGGCGGCCGCGGCCGCCAGCGAGCTACGTGCCGCCGCATCCGACGCCGCTGAGGCCGGCGCGCAGCGGGCCGCGGTGGCCGTCGCAGGCCCGCTCGGCCTGTGCTTCCTGCCGGCGTTTCTGGCCCTCGGCGTGGTCCCGGTTGTGGTCGGGCTGGCCGAGGGACTGCTGGCCCGGTGGTGATCCGCACGAACGTCTGTGAAAGGTCGACGAAGGGAGATCACGGTGATGAACCACGAGCGGGCCGGTCTCGGCCCGGCGTTGCGCAGGTTGGCCAGGGACGAGGCAGGGATGAGCACGGCGGAGTACGCGATCGGCACGATCGCTGCGGCCGCGTTCGGCGCCTTGCTCTACACGGTGGTCACCGGCGACTCGATCCTGTCCGCGCTGACCTCGATCGTGCAGCGTGCACTCGAAGTGACGTTCTGAGCGAGGTCGAGATCATGGACAGTGCCGGCGAGCGTGGCGCGGTGACCGTGGAGGCCGCGATCGCCGTGTGCACGCTGGTGATCGTGCTCACCGCGGCGCTCGCCGCGATTCTCGCCACGGCCGCGCACCTGCGGTGTATGGACGCCGCCCGTGAGGCAGCACGGCTGGCCGCACGCGGCGAAGGCGAGCGGGCCGGCTCGATCGCGACCCAGTTGGCGCCTCGCGACGCGGTGGTATCGATCGCCGTGCACGGTGATCAGGTCCAGGTCGAGGTGAGCAGCCCGTTGCTGGGCGGCGCCGGCACGTCGATGCCCAGGCTCTCCGCGACCGCGGTCGCTGTCCTCGAGCCAGGAGTGGGCGAGGCACCACCTGTCGACGCGCCACCGGTGGTCTCGCCCTCCGCCGAGCGGGCCCCGGCGCCGGCACCGGATGCCCCGGACGCCGCTGCCGAGGAGCCGCCGTGAGACAGCCGGCCGACGGAGGCTTCGCGACCGTTGCAGCGGTCGGCGCCCTTGCCGGGTTGATCGTCGTCACCGCGGTCGCGGTCGGCCTCGGCGGTGCCATCACGACGCGGCACCGGCTGGAGGCCGCAGCCGATCTCGCCGCGCTGGCCGCCGCCGGTCAGGCAGTACACGGCACAACGGTTGCCTGCAATGCGGCTCGCCGGGTCACCGAGGGCATGTCGGTCCGGCTCACCGGGTGCCGGCTAGCCGACTGGGACGCCTCGGTCGAGGTCAGCGCCGGAACGTCGCTGCCGTTCTTCGAGCCGATTACGGCACGCGCCTACGCCAGGGCGGGTCCCGTTGACCGCTGAGCGATTTCCGGGCAGCAGCGCCCGGTCGGGAATCCCGGAACACGCAACGTCCGACTGCTGCGGGCGGTTCGCACTCGACCAGCACGTGGATGTGTCGCCGAACTACCGTTCTCCCGAAGCAGCGACCGTTGCGACCGGGCCCACCGGTCCGGCGGCACCGGTCTCCTCGACAGCGCCGAGCACCACGTCCAGCACCCGGACCGCACCGGCCTTGTCCAGCGGCGCGTTGCCGTTGCCGCACTTCGGCGACTGGATGCACGACGGGCAGCCGGACCGGCACGGGCATTCCTCGATCAGCGCCCGGGTGGCGGTCAGCCACTCGGCGAGCGCGGCGAACCCGCGATCGGCGAAGCCCGCGCCGCCGGGCTGTCCGTCGTGCACGAAGACCGTCGCCGCACCGGTGTCCGGGTGCAGCGCGGTGGACATCCCGCCGATGTCCCATCGGTCGCACATGGCGAACAGCGGCAGCAGCCCGATCGCGGCGTGCTCGGCGGCGTGCAGCGCACCGGGAACCCGGGCCGCCGCGAGCTCGGTCCGGTCGAGCGCGGCCGGCTCCAGGACGTACCAGACCGCCCGGGTGCGCAGGGTCTGCGCCGGCAGCTCCAGCGGCACGGTCTCGATCACCTCACCGGTCGGCAGCCGGCGCAGGTAGCAGACCACCTGGACGGTGACGTCCACCGTGCCGACGCAGGCCTGCACCCCGTCCACGCTAGGTGCGGCTGTCCGTCGAGACGATCGCGACGTCGGCGGTCGAGCGGGCGGTGGTGGTCCAGTCCGGTTCCTCGGCGTGCACCATCGCCAGCCCGGACGTCCAGGTCCAGCTCGTCGACCAGGTAACTCTCGCCACGGTGCAGGTACAGCGCGCCGGGGTGCACGGTGGCCGGTGCGCTGCCGGCGTCCACCGTGCCCAGCATCCGACCGGTCGCCTGCTCGACGACGACCACCTGCGTGCCGCCCGAGCCGCGGATGTCCACCTCAGCGCTGGGCTGCACGTCGGTGGACGGCCAGAACCATCCGGCCGGGCGGCGCCGGAGGGTTCCGTCGCCGACCATCTCGTCGACCAGCTCCCGCGCCGGGCCGCCGCCGAACAGCGTCACCAGGTCGGCCTCGGTCAGCGGCAGCTCGGCGGCGGCGCAGGCGAGCTGCGGCCGCAGCAGGTAGGGGTTGCCGGGTCGAGCACGCAGCTCTCGACCGGTGCACCGAGCAACGTCTGCGGGTGATGGACCAGGTAGGTGTCCAGCGGGTCGTCCCTGGCCAGCAGCACGACCAGCGCGTCGCGACCGGCCCGGCCGGCCCGCCCGGCCTGCTGCCAGAACGACGCCCTGGTGCCCGGGAACCCGGCGACGACAACGGCGTCCAACCCGGCGATGTCCACCCCGAGCTCCAGCGCGTTCGTCGACGCCACGCCCGAGCAGCTCACCGTCGGCGAGCGCACGCTCCAGCGCCCGCCGCTCCTCCGGCAGGTAGCCGGCCCGGTACGCCGACACCCGATCGGCGAGCCCGTCGTCGACGTCGGCCAGCCAGCGTCGGGCGGCCAGCGCGGTCAGCTCGGCGCCGCGCCGGGAGCGCACGAAGACCAGCGTCCGGGCGCCGTCCACGACCAGGTCGGCCAGCATCCGGCCGGCCTCCGCGCCGACCGACCGCCGGACCGGCGCACCGTTCTCGCCGACCAGCCCGTCCAGCAGCGGCGGTTCCCACAGCGCCACGGTGCGAGCCGCCCGCGGCGAGCCGTCGTCGGTCACGGCAGCGACGTCGAGACCGGTCAGCCGGGAGGCGAACTCGGCAGGTGCCGCGACGGTCGCCGATGCCAGCACGAAGGTCGGCGACGCGCCGTAACGGGCGCACACCCGGCGCAGTCGCCTGATCAGCAGCGCCACCTGCGAGCCGAACACCCCGCGGTAGGCGTGGCACTCGTCGAGCACCACGTAGCGCAGCCGGCGCAGGAACGTCCCCCACTTGCGCGTGCCGCGGCAGGATGCCGCGATGCAGCATGTCCGGGTTGCTGAACAGCCACCGGCCGTGCGCGCGAACCCAGTCGCGCTCGACCATCGGGGTGTCCCCGTCGTAGCCGGCGGCCCGAATCCCGGGCAGCCCGAGCGCATCGACCGCGCGCAGTTGGTCGGCGCAGAGCGCCTTGGTGGGAGCGAGGTACAGCGCGGTCGCGCGTCGGTCCTCGAGCAGCGCGGACAGCACCGGTAGCTGGTAGCCCAGCGACTTCCCGGACGCGGTACCGGTCGAGATCACCACGTGCCGGCCGGTGGCGGCGAGCTCGGCGGCCTCCGACCTGGTGCCGCCACGGATCGCACAGCCCGTTCCGGGTAAAGGCCGCGACCAGCGGACTCCGGCGCCCACGTCGGCCAGCCGACGGTGTGCCCGGGCCGCGCCGGCAGCCGTGCGACGTGCCGCAGGCTCGACTCGCCGCCGCTCGCCTGCGAGCCGGCCAGCACCCTCGCCAGCAGGTCGGCACCAGGCAGCACGGACTCCACGGACACCGAGCCTGGCACATCGCGCCGACTCCCGGGCGGTACCGCTGGTGCATCCCGCCGGGCCGGCAGGCCCGACGATCGCGGTGTCAGCCGGCGAGCGCGGTCCGCGGCCATCGAAGCGGCCTGGGTCAGCCGATCCATCGCGGCCGACCACCCCCCGCCGCGGGGCTGCCTGGAGAGCAGCACGACGACGAACCGCGGACCGACGGCGGTCGGCCACGCCTGCTCGCCACCGCACCACGCCCGCACTGTGCAGCGTGAACTGCTGGCCGTGACAGCACATCCAGGCCTGCTTGGCGGAAGCGGGTAGGCCGGCGCCGGCCGCCAGCAGCCCGAACCCCTGGTCGAAGCCGTCGCTGCCCCGGACCGGCGGGTTCGAGGCGAGCGAGCCGATCACGACGTCCCGGTCGGCGGCGGGCATCTCGTCGAGCAGGTGCTGGTAGACCCTCGCCAGGTCGGCCGCGGAGGTCATCATCTCGCCCCACTGCGAGGGATCCCGTGGCGCTCGCGTCGCGGTCAACCCGAGCCGATCGGTCATCCGCTGCGCCAGCCCGGGGCCGTCGAACCGACCCCACAGCCCGCTCATCGCGCCGTCGTCGCTCGGCCCCAGGGCACGCTGGATGAGCCGGCTGTCCGACTCGGTGACCGCCAGCCCCTCGAGCCGCCTGCGGTCCAGGACGTCGACAACCAGGATCAGCTTCGACAGCGACGCGGTGTACACCGGCTCGGCGCCGCGCGAGCCCACGACCAGCTCACCGGTGGCGCGGTCCAGCATCGCGGTGGCCATCCAGACCCCGGGCGGCCACCCTCCGGAGCCGATGAGTGCGTCGACCGCGGCCACGGCCGTTCCGGCGACCGCCCGGGGCGGCTCGGGCAGCTCGACGTCGGGGGGCGCCGGAGGGAGCCCGAACAGCGGTGGGATCGGTTCGGGCATCGAGGTTGGGTCGGACTGCGCGGCGACGTGCGGATCAGCCACGACGCGCGGAGCTGCCTCGACGCGCGGAGCCGCGGTCGGAGACTGCGGACCCGCCGCCGCCGGTGCCGCGCCCGGCCCGGTCGAAGCGATCAGGGACAGCACCACCACCGGCACCGCGACGACCGCAGCCCACACCCACCGTCCCGGCGGTGGGCGCGATCCGCTCGATCCGCGCTGCACTACATCGTGAGTACGCAGCGACCAGCCCGGATGTTCACGGATCCGGCACCGTTCGCTCCGTCGTGACCGAATCGTTACCTCCGGCCAGATGCCGGCCGACGGCCACCCTCCGTCCACCCTGAGCCCACTGACCCCCTTAGACTCACCGCAATCGCCATGCCGGTCTGGTCTGGTCGACGCCGGACGTCCAGGCGTGCGCCGTACTCCAGTCAACCCAGGAGGATGGATGTCCGGGCAAATCCTCGCGGCGGGCCTCGAGCTCACCGTGAGCGACCGAACGGTCGTCGGAGTGATCGCCGCGGTGGCCGTCGCTGCGCTCGTCGTCGGGTTCCTCCTGATGCGCGAGGTGCTGGCCGCCGGCCAGGGCACCCAGCGGATGCAGGAGATCAGCCAGGCGGTGCAGGAAGGTGCGGCGGCCTACCTGAACCGGCAGTTCCGCACGCTCAGCGTGTTCGTGGTGATCGTCTTCCTGCTGCTGTTCGCGCTGCCCGCGGTGGACTGGTCCGAGCGGATCGGCCGATCGGCGTTCTTCATCGTCGGCGCGGTGTTCTCGGCGACCATCGGCTACCTCGGAATGTGGTTGGCCACCCGGGCGAACGTCCGGGTGGCGGCGGCCGCCCGGGAAGGGACCGGCGGCCGGGAGAAGGCCATGCGGATCGGGTTCCGCACCGGCGGCGTGGTCGGCATGTTCACGGTCGGGCTCGGCCTGCTCGGGGCCGCGGTCGTCGTGCTGGCCTACGCCGGCGCAGCGCCGAAGGTCCTCGAGGGCTTCGGCTTCGGCGCCGCCCTGCTCGCCATGTTCATGCGGGTCGGCGGCGGCATCTTCACCAAGGCCGCGGACGTCGGCGCCGACCTGGTCGGCAAGGTGGAACAGGGCATCCCGGAGGACGACCCGCGCAACGCCGCCACGATCGCGGACAACGTCGGGGACAACGTCGGCGACTGCGCCGGGATGGCCGCCGACCTGTTCGAGTCCTACGCGGTGACCCTGGTCGCCGCGCTCATCCTCGGCGTCGCCGCCTTCGGGCTGCACGGGCTGCTGCTCCCGCTGATCTTCCCCGCGATCGGGGTGATCACCGCGGTGATCGGCATCTACATCACCCGGGTGCGGGCCGGCGAGGGTGCCTTGCGGGCGATCAACCGCAGCTTCTACATATCCGCGGTACTCGGCGGGGTGGGCTGCGTGGTCGCCGCGTTCGTGTACCTGCCGTCCAGCTTCGCCGCCCTCAACGGCCCGACGGACGCCGCCGTCCGCACCATCGCCGGCGACCCGCGGATCATCGCCTCGGTCGCCGTCATCATCGGGATCGTGCTGGCCGGGGTCATCCTGTGGCTCACCGGCTACTTCACCGGCACCGAGCACGGGCCGGTGAAGAACGTCGGCGCGACCTCGCAGACCGGTGCGGCCACCGTGATCCTGGCGGGCGTCTCGATCGGCTTCGAGTCCGCGGTGTACACCGCACTGGTGATCGGCGCCGCTGTCTACGGCGCATTCCTGCTGTCCAGCTCGATCACGGTGGCACTGTTCGCGGTCGCGCTGGCCGGGACCGGGCTGCTCACCACGGTCGGCGTGATCGTCGCGATGGACACCTTCGGCCCGGTGTCCGACAACGCGCAGGGCATCGCGGAGATGTCCGGCGACGTCAAGGGCGAGGGTGTGGAGATCCTCACCGAGCTGGACGCGGTGGGCAACACCACCAAGGCGATCACCAAGGGCATCGCGATCTCGACGGCGGTGCTCGCCGCGACCGCATTGTTCGGCGCCTACCGGGACGCGATCGCGCAGGCCCTCGCACAAGCGGGTCAGGTCGTCGACCTTGGGCGCGGCTTCATCAACGAGGTGTTCAGCCCGAACGTCCTGGTCGGCATCCTGGTCGGGGCCGCGGTGGTGTTCATGTTCTCCGGGCTGGCGGTCAACGCGGTGGCCCGCGCGGCCGGCCAGGTCGTGATGGAGGTGCGCCGCCAGTTCCGCGAGCTACCGGGGATCATGGACGGCTCGCAGCGCCCGGAGTACAGCAAGGTGGTCGACATCTGCACGCGGGACGCGCAGCGCGAACTGGCCCCGCCCGGGCTGCTCGCGGTGCTCGCGCCGATCGCGGTCGGGTTCGGCCTGGGCGTCGGCCCACTGGCCGGGTACCTGGCCGGCGCGATCGCGGCCGGCACCCTGATGGCGATCTTCCTGGCCAACTCCGGCGGCGCGTGGGACAACGCGAAGAAGCTGGTCGAGGACGGCAACTACGGCGGCAAGGGCTCGCCCGCACACGAGGCGACGGTCATCGGCGACACCGTGGGCGACCCGTTCAAGGACACCGCCGGACCCGCGATCAACCCACTGATCAAGGTCATGAACCTGGTGTCGCTGCTGATCGCCCCGGCGATCGTCGCCTTCTCGGTGGGCGCGACCGAGTCCACCCCGCTGCGGATCGCGATCGCCCTCGCCGCCGTCGCGGTGATCGTCGTCGCGATCGTGGTGTCCAAGCGCCGCTCGACCGCGATCGCAGATGCGCCGGCCGAGGAGACGGTCAGCTAGGCACGAGACCCGATCCGCGTAGATGAGCAGCGGCGGCTTGGTGTGCCGGGTGCTGGCCGTCCTGGTCGGTGCCGGGCTGCTCGCCGGGTGCGGCCAGCTCAGTCCGCCCGAGTGGACCGGGCAGGTGTGTGACGCGCTGGCCGGGTGGGTCGACGGCACGAAGGCTGCACCGGGCGTCACGCCGACAGATCTGCCGGCGACCCAGCAGGCTCAGGTGGCCGCGCTGCGCGCCGCCGTCGAAGGGCTCGACCGCACCCGCGCCACGCTGGCCGAGGTCGGAGAGTCGCCGCTGGACGGTGGGGACGCCGCGCTGGCCCGGCTCCGGGCGAGTGTCGACACCCTGCACGGCGCACTGTCCGCAAACCACGCAGAGCTGGTCGCCGCCAACCCGTACGACGCCATCCCGTTCACGATCGCCCTCGAACGTTCGGGCCGCGGGCTGATCTCGCTGCGCGCGGGGCTCGAGGAGGCCCGAACGGGCTTCGACGCCGACGCCGCGCTGCGCGGTGCGGCCCAAGCCAGCCCGTCCTGCCAACGGATCGGCTTCGGCACCCCGCCGGCCGGCTCGGGCGTCCCGGGTCCGAACGGATCACCGTCCGGCACCCCACAGCCGGCACCCGCGGCCACGCCGACCCCGCGCCCAGCCTGAGTCCCCGAAAGGGATCCACAATCGCGGCCGACGGCCGCGGCGCGCCGCACCCACCAGCTCGAACACCCGTTCTATGGTGATCAATGTGCCTCAGCTGTCCCTGTTCTCAGCCGACGCCCGCACCGGTGGCGTCGCCGACCTCGCGGGACTGCTGTGCGGACCGGGCCAGGTCGTGCGGTTCGGCGACGGATCCACCGCCCGGTTGTCCATCGTGCTCGCCGACGACCGCCGGGCCGACGCCCTGCTGGCGGAGTGCGCGCAGCGCGACGTACCGGCGGAGCTGGTCGACACTCCCACCGGGGCGACCGTGCTGCGGACCGCGTTCCGGGCCGACCTGGTCGCGCTTGCCGGCAGCTGGGCCCGCGGCGCGGTCAAGGCCGTGCCGCCCAGCTTCGAGCTGGACGGCGCGAGCCTGCGGATCTGGCTGCTCGGTGCCGGCGTCGACGCGGGCGCAATCGCGCTCGATCCACAGGCGCCCGGTACGCACGCCGCGCTGCAGGCGGCAGTCGCCAGGGCCGGGTTGACCGGGACCGTGCACCATGGGCGCGGCGGCCGCCCGGTGCTCCGCTTCGCCGGCACCCGGAAGGTGCGCGCCCGGCTGGCCGAGCTCGTCGGCCCGGTACCGCCCGGGGTCGATCCTGGCGGATGGCCCCAGAACGGATCACCGCAGAGCGGATCACCCCAGAGCGGATCGTCAGTGCCTCCTCCGCCGGCTTGACCGGGTGGCTACGCTGCCGCTCGGCTATCGGGTGTGACCGCTTTCTCTGAGTCCGCCCGTGGCGGGTAGTGCACACTGGCGGACCGGGTCCGTCATTCAGGCGTGCCGGCAGGCAGGAGTTGGTACCGAGGTGGCATCGGGTAGCACCGCAGGCAAGAAGGGCGGGCGGCGCGGCTCAGGCGGCGGCAGCGGCGCAGCACGACGGCTGGTGATCGTCGAGTCGCCGACGAAGGCGCGCAAGATCGCCCCCTATCTCGGTCCCGGCTATGTCGTGGAGTCCTCCCGCGGCCACATCAGGGACCTACCGCGCGGCGCGGCCGACGTCCCGGCGAAGTACAAGGGCCAGCCGTGGGCCCGGCTCGGCGTCGACGTGGATCACGAGTTCCAGCCGCTTTACATCGTCACCCCGGAGAAGAAGGCGACGGTCACCGAGCTGAAGGCGGCGCTGCGGGACGCCGACGAGCTGCTGCTGGCCACCGACCCGGACCGCGAGGGCGAGGCCATCGCCTGGCATCTGCTGGACACGCTCAAGCCGAAGGTGCCGGTCAGCCGGATGGTGTTCCACGAGATCACCGAGCCGGCCATCCGCGCCGCCGCGGCCAACCCCCGCGACCTCGACCTCGATCTGGTCGACGCCCAGGAGACCCGGCGCATCCTGGATCGGCTGTACGGCTACGAGGTCTCGCCCGTGCTGTGGAAGAAGGTCATGCCGAAGCTCTCGGCGGGCCGGGTGCAGTCGGTGGCGACCCGGATCATCGTGCAGCGCGAACGCGAGCGGATCGCCTTCGTCCCGGCGTCCTACTGGGACATCGGCGCGACGCTGGAGGCCGCCGCACCTGACTCGCCGGACACCGACGCCGGCCCGCGGACGTTCCCGGGCCGGCTGACGATCGTCGACGGCGCCCGGCTGGCCACCGGCCGCGACTTCGGCCCGGACGGGCAACCGCGCAGCGAGGTCAGGGTGCTCGACGAGGACGAGGCCCGACGGCTGGCCGCCGCCCTGCAGGGCGCCGAGCTGACCGTCGACAGCGTCGAGGAGAAGCCCTACACCCGCCGGCCGTACCCGCCGTTCATGACCTCGACCCTGCAGCAGGAGGCGGGCCGCAAGCTGCGGTTCTCCGCCGAGCGCACGATGCGCACCGCGCAGCGGCTCTACGAGGGCGGCTACATCACCTACATGCGAACCGACTCCACGCAGCTGTCGGACACCGCGATCCAGGCGGCCCGCGCGCAGGCCCGGGAGCTCTACGGCGATCGCTTCCTGGCCGACGGTCCGCGGCAGTACACCCGCAAGGTGCGCAACGCGCAGGAGGCGCACGAGGCGATCCGGCCGTCCGGCGAGCTGTTCCGCACGCCCGGCGAGCTGGCCAGGGAGCTGGAGGGCGACGAGTTCCGGCTCTACGAGTTGATCTGGCAGCGGACGGTGGCCAGCCAGATGGCCGACGCCCGGGGCTCCACGATGAGCGTTCGGATGACCGGCGTGGCGACCAGCGGTGAGCAGGTGACCTTCGCCGCGTCCGGACGGACGATCACGTTCGCCGGCTTCCTGCGCGCCTACGTGGAAACCGTCGACGACCAGGTCGGGGGCGAGGCCGACGACGCCGAGTCCCGGCTGCCGCGGCTGACCGCCGGCCAGGCGGTGACCGCGCGCGAGCTGCGGCCGGACGGGCACAGCACCACGCCGCCCCCGCGCTACTCGGAGGCGAGCCTGGTCAGGGCGATGGAGGAGCTGGGCATCGGCCGCCCGTCCACCTATGCCTCGATCATCAACACCATCATCGACCGCGGCTACGTGTGGAAACGGGGCAGCGCGCTGGTCCCGTCCTGGGTGGCCTTCGCCGTGGTCGGGTTGCTCGAGGATCACTTCGCTCGGCTGGTGGACTACGACTTCACCGCCGAGATGGAGGACGAGCTGGACTCCATCGCCCGGCGGCGCCCAGCGCCGTACCGAGTGGCTGACCGCGTTCTACTTCGGCGACGAGACTGACGGCGACGGCTCGGTGTCCGGCGCCGGCGGGCTGAAGAAGCTGGTCGGGATCAACCTCGAGGAGATCGACGCCCGGCAGATCAACTCGATCCGGCTGTTCACCGACGACGACGGCCGCGACGTGGTGGTTCGGGTCGGACGGTACGGGCCGTACCTGGAGCGGGCGCTGGACGGTGCCGGGCCGGACGGTGAGACGCAGCGGGCCAACCTGCCGGACGACCTGCCACCGGACGAGCTGACCCCGGAGGTCGCCGAGAAGCTGTTCGCGATGCCGTCCGAGGGACGGGTGCTGGGCACCCATCCGGAGACCGGCAACCAGATCGTCGCCCGTGAGGGCCGCTACGGCCCGTACGTCACGGAGATGCTGCCCGACGATGCACCCAAGTCGGCGAAACCCCGCACCGCCTCGCTGTTCAAGTCGATGTCACTGGACACCGTCAGCCTCGACGACGCGCTGCGGCTGCTGTCGCTGCCCCGCGTCGTCGGTACCGACCCGAACAACGGCGAGGAGATCACCGCGCAGAGCGGCCGCTACGGCCCGTACCTGAAGCGCGGCTCCGACTCCAGGTCGCTGGCCGACGAGGACCAGCTGTTCACCGTCACCCTTGAGGAAGCACTGGCCATCTACGCGCAGCCCAAGCAGCGTGGGCGTCAGTCCGCGGCCGCGGCGCCGCCGCTGCGCGAGCTGGGCGCGGACCCGTCGTCCGGCAAGCCGATGGTGATCAGGGACGGCCGGTTCGGGCCGTATGTCACCGACGGCGAGACGAACGCCTCACTGCGCAAGGGCGACGCGGTCGACACGCTGACCGACGAGCGCGCCACCGAGCTCCTCGCCGAGCGCCGCGCCAGGGGCCCAGCGCCGAAACGCGGCAGCCGTCGCAAGACCCCCGCCGCCAACTGACCCCACCCACCCCTTGCCGACTTGTCGCGGGTTCTTAGAACGACAAGTGGCGGGTTTCTGGGTGGTTTCCCACGACAAGTCGACCCGTCAGGGCGCCGCCAGGAGCGCCTTGACGGCCGCTGCCAGCCGGGCACCGTCGACCCGCCCGGTCGCTGCCGACTGCGCCGCCCGCATCACCTGGCCCATCTGCCGCGGGCCGGGCCGCTCACCCGTGCTCGACGCGATCTCGTCGACGGCCGACCGGGCGAGCGCGTCGATCTCGTCTGCGGTCAGCTCGCGCGGCAGGTAGCGGGCCAGCACCTCGCCTTCGGCGCGCTCGCGCCGGGCCAGCTCCTCGCGGCCGGCGGCGGCGAAGGCCTGCGCCGCCTCGTCCCGCTTGCGGGACTCCCGCTCCAGGACCTTGCGCACCTCAGCGTCGTCGAGCTCACGCGCGACCTCGCCGGCGACCTCCCCGGTGCTGATCGCGGTCAGGGCCAACCGCAGGGTGGCCTTGACCACCTCGTCACGGGCCTTCGTCGCCGCGTTGAGGTCAGATCGCAGCCGTGCCTTCAACTCACCCATGCACCGAAAGGTAGAACGTCGACGCGGACGGCCCCACGTAGGCTGCGGCTGATGGGCACCACTGCGAAGGTCGGCTCCGCGATCGCGCTGGCCGGCGCGGCGACGCTCGGGTACGCGGCCGGGATCGAGCTGCGCCGCTGGACACTGCGCGAAGCCAGCCTTCCGGTGCTACCGGAGGGGGCGCGACCGATCCGGGTGCTGCACGTGTCGGACCTGCACCTGGTTCCCGGTCAGAACAGCAAGCAGCGCTGGGTGGCCCGATTGGCCGACCTGGAGCCGGATCTGGTGGTGAACACCGGGGACAACCTGGCTCACCCGCAGGCGGTCCCTGATGTGCTCGCTGCGCTGGCGCCGCTGCTGGACCGGCCGGGGGTGTTCGTGTTCGGCAGCAACGACTACTACGCGCCACAACCGAAGAACCCGGTGCGCTACCTGGTACCGGGTGCCCGACGGGCGCACGGACCGAAGCTGCCCTGGCAGGACCTGCGGGCGGCGTTCAACGAGCGCGGCTGGCTCGACGCCACCCACCGACGACACACACTCGACGCCGGTGGGCTGCGTGTCGCGGTCGCCGGCGTCGACGATCCGCACCTGCACCGCGACCGCTACGACCGGATCCGCGGCCCGGCAGACCCCGCCGCGGACCTGCGGGTCGGGCTCACGCACTCCCCCGAGCCGCGCGTGCTCAACCGCTTCGCCGCCGACGGCTACGACCTGGTGCTGGCGGGCCACACCCACGGCGGGCAACTCCGGATACCCGGCTACGGCGCGCTGGTGACCAACTGTGGGCTGGACCGATCCCGCGCCCGCGGAGCGTCCCGGTGGGACAGCGGGATGTGGTTGCACGTGTCGGCCGGGCTCGGCACCTCGCCGTATGCACCGGTGCGCTTCGCCTGCCCGCCGGAGGCGAGCCTGCTCACCCTCGTACCGCGCCCGGTGCCCGGGAATGCCGTGGCAGGACGGTCAGCAAGGTCGGCTAGACTCGTTCCCCGGCACTAGTTGCCATCGGGGTGTGGCGCAGCTTGGTAGCGCGCTTCGTTCGGGACGAAGAGGTCGTGGGTTCAAATCCCGCCACCCCGACCAGCCAACAACCCTGGTCAGCTGCCCAACCGTGGAGTGAGGCCGACCAGCTTCGCCCGGGCCGGACGCCCTTCGGTAGCCAGATCGGTAGCCAAGGCCAGTTACCGTAGATCATCCATGGGAGGCGCGTCTGTCGCGACGTCCTCACCGCCGAGAAACAGGCCAACTGACCCGCTTCGCTGCTGGGTGATGCAGCTCCGGGATGTCCTCTGTGTAGGTGTCCAAGGTGAACGCGACCGTCGCGTGCCCGAGCCGCCCACTGACGATCTTGGGATTAACCCCAGCACGCAGGGACATCGTCGCGTAGGTGTGTCGGACGTCATGCAATGCCGCTGCTCGGCTGCCAGCATTGCCAAGTGATCAACGAGTGCTGAGCACGTGCGGCGATCGAGGGCGAGTTCCCGCCGAGAGCGGATGGTCTTTCCGTCCGAGTCGGTCGCTGGCCCACCAGCAACGACTAAGCGTGCCCCGTTCATCCACCTAGGCTTGCATCGAGCTGCTGACTTCCGATCACTGAGAGCAGCCGGAGTTTGTCGTGGTCTTCCGAGCCGGGGGTGGCGGTGAACACGAGCAGGGACTGGGACTGATCGGGATCGACGAGAATCTGGCAATGCAGCGAGATCGTCCCGACCTGCGGATGGACGATTCTCTTTCGGCTGGCGTAGGTCATGCCGACCTCGTGTTTGGCCCACAGGGCGGCGAACTCGGGGCTCTCGACGCCGAGCTGGCGTGCGAGTCCGGCGGCGCGTGAACCTGTTGCCTTCGCGGGCCGCGACGGTCCGGAGGTGAGCCACGTAGACCCGGCTGTGCGTCGGGTGGTCCTCCGGGACGTACATCGTGCGCTCGTTCGGATCGGTGAACCAGCGGTAGATGATGCTTCGCGCGGGCCCGGTGAACTGCGTCTGGTCGCCGAACAGGGCGACCGCTAGCGGGGTCTGGATGATCGTCTCGCCGGTACCGGTGACGACCTGGGCCGGCGTGTCCTCGAGCCGATCGAGGATCCGCATCATGCCGGCATTGACGTGGTCGCTGTGAGCAGTGCGAGCCGGTGCGTTGTGGCCGGCGAGGACGAACAGGTGGTCGCGCTCGTCGAGGGTGAGCCGCAACCCGCGGGCGATCGCGGTCAACATCTGCTCGGACGGCTGCGGACCGCGGCCGCGTTCGAGACGGCTGTAGTAGTCGGTCGACATTCCGCACAGCACGGCTACTTCTTCGCGACGCAGTCCCGGCGTGCGTCGACGCTGACCCCGTGGCATGCCGACGTCGTCTGGCTGCAACACCTCCCGGCGACTGCGAAGGAATGTCGCCAGGTCCGTCTGGTCCATGACGACACTGTGCCGCGCCCGAGCGCGGCGATCCACTGTCTGGCGGTCCCATGCTCAGGCGCCAGCCTGGGATCGCCAGACAGTGGATAAGCGGGCACTGGATGGCGTCTCGGAGCGCGCGTCCACTGGTCACCAGGATCGGCACAGCGCCCGAACCGCAGGGAGACCACGACAGGAGTTTCATCATGAGCACCGTTCAGAAGATCGCCGTCATCACCGGGGCCAACCGAGGTCTCGGGCGCGCGTACGCGCTGCACCTGGCCGAGGCGGGCGTCGATGTCGTCGTGACCTACCGCAGCAACAAGACGCAGGCCGACGAGGTCGTGGCGGCCGTCACCGCTGCCGGTCGTACCGCGGTCGGGCTGCAGCTCGACACCAGTGTCGTGAGCTCGTTCCCGGACGTCGTCGACCGGCTCGGCGCCGAGCTGCAGGCACGCTGGGGCCGGACGACCTTCGACTACCTGGTCAACAACGCCGGCCACGACCTCACCGCCTCGTTCGCCGAGACGACCGAGAAGGACTTCGACGCCCTCGTCGACGTGCACCTCAAAGGTGTCTTCTTCCTGACCCAGACACTGCTGCCGCAGCTGGCTGACGGCGGCGCCATCCTGAACGTCTCGAGCGGCCTGGCCCGGATCGTCGTTCCGGGTCACTCCGCCTACGGCGCGCTGAAGGGCGCGGTGGAGGTCCTCACCCGCTACCAGGCCAAGGAGCTCGGCAGTCGCGGTATCCGGGTCAACACCGTCGCTCCCGGAGCTACCGCGACCGACTTCGGCGGCGGCATGATGCACGACGAGCAGGTCCGCGCCTACCTCACCTCGCAGGTCGCGATGGGCCGGGTGGGCGAGCCCGACGACATCGCCGCGGCCGTGGCCAGCCTGCTCTCGGACGCGAATCACTGGGTCACCGGGCAGCGCATCGAAATCTCCGGCGGACAGAGCCTGTGAGCCGGGAAGGCAGTGAATTCAATGACAAATCTGACAGGAAAGACGCACGGTGATCACCGGCTCCGCGCGCGGCGTCGGCAAGGCGATCGCATTGCGCTACGCGCGCTCTCGGTGCGAACGTCGTGGTGAACTACGTCTCCCGCCGGGAGGCAGCAGACGCCACGGTCGCCGAGATCGAGCGCCTCGGCGCGAAGGCGATCGCCATCCAGGCGGACATGTCCAAGGTGTCCGACATCGAGCGCCTCTTCGCCGAGGCCACCGAGCGCTTCGGGCAGATCGACATCGCCGTCGCGAACGCGGGCCTCGAGATGATCGCCATCCCCTTCCTCGAGATCACCGAGGAACAGTTCGACCGGCTCTTCGCAATCAACACCAAGGGCACCTTCTTCACCCTCCAGGCCGCGGCCCGGCACGTCGTCGACAACGGCAGGATCATCTACGTCGGCTCGAGCACGACGGTCCTGCCAGTCCAAGGGGAAGGGCTCTACGCCTCGAGCAAGATGGCACCCCGCTACGCCGTGCAGGTGCTGGCGCAGGAGCTCGCCCACCGCGGCATCACCGTGAACACGATCCTGCCGACGGCGATCGAGGGCGCGGGCGTGTTCACCGAGGCCGACCCGAATCACCCGGTCCGGCAGTTCGTCACCGCCCAACCCGGCCGAATCGGCCGCCGCATGGGCACGGTCGACGACGTCGCGGACGCCGCCGAATACCTGGCCTCCGCCCTCGCCAGCTGGATCAGCGGGCAGAGCCTGCTGGTCAGCGGCGGCGCGCTCCAGTGACCACGCCGAACGCAGGCGAGAGACATCGTGGCAGCCACGGTCCACGCCGGCGGACGATGACCGCTGGCGCCCTGGTCACGGGCGGTGCGCTGCGACGGCACAAGATCCGTGAGACCCCTACCGGTCAAGTCGGGACGAAGAGGTCGTGGGTTCAAATCCCGCCACCCCGACCAGCTCAGCGGCTTGATCACCGATCTTGTAGGCCGGTTTCCGGCTTTGTACAGCTACGAAGTACAAACGTTTGACGCGAGGGAATCCCGCACCGAAGCTGGAATGGTGACCACCGAATTGGCCGAAGTCACCGCCTCTGAAACACGACCACCTGGCTTCCGCATCCGCTGGGGCTGGTTCCTTGGATGCATCGCATCGGGCGTCGTGGCCGTCGTCCTCGGGTGGTTCGTCACCGCGCCGGATGGTCGCATGAACTACCTGGCCCAGGTACTCGCCGGCGTCGGGACCACCCTGCTGCTCGTCGGCATCGTCGTGCTGCTCGAGCGGCGGATCGTCGACAACGCGGTGAGGAAGTTCCGAAACGCTGCCGAAGAGGCTCGCGCGAAGATGCGGGACGATCTCCGCATCGAGGTCCAGGACTTCACCGATCGCGTGAGCGCCGAGTGGGCCGCCGCATCGCCGGAGGACATCGACGCGATGAAGGAGCGGACCACACGCCTCTCCAAGGAGCTCGCTGACACCTATGTCGACGAGTCGGTCGAGGCCTACGACAAGGACGAGACGCCGGAGCGGTGAGGGTGCGCGAGCTTCGCACGACGGCGCTGGCAGCGACAGCTGATAGCAACAACAGAGATTGATCATCGATCTGGGGAATGGTGTCCGTGCCGCTCGCGGCCCACCGCCGATGCGTCCACGGCGAGCTCACCCTTCGTCGCCGCCCTTCGCCGTGCGAGTGATCGCCGCGTCCTCGAACCGCCTGATGTCGAACGCGGAGAGGACCAACGCGCAGACGCTGAGGAAGGCGGCCGCGAACGACAACAGGATCGACCACGTCAGGTCCTCGCGGGTCGGCTGCACATCCGGGGATCAACACGACGAGCGTCAGCGAAAGGAGCAGCGACATCGCGAACAGCGCCAGCACGATCCTGGTGCCGGAACGGAAGTACCGCTCGAGGACTTCGCGGGAGACCTCCAGGCGATCCATGCCGGTCTCGACGAAGAAGAACACACCGACCAGGAAGAGCCCGACGAGTGCGCCCGATACCTCGGCCATGTTCAGCAGGAACTCGTCGGAGACCGGCCTCATTGGACCACCCTAGCCAGGGCGTGGAGCCCGGCAGCCGGGTCACGCAACCGAAGTACCTGCATGATCAGGAGCAACCAGCAAGCAACCTGCTCGGCTCACCCGGCGGAGGCTACGCAGGTCAGAGCACTTGGCGACGCTGCTGGTGACGATCCTCGGCATCGTCTGGTCCTTCGCCGTCAGCCGCTTCCTGCGCATCGACGCCTGGGGCGAGCCCTGACCGGGGGTGCGCCCCCGGCTGCACCGGCCATACGTGATCGATAATGCCTGCGAGCAACAACGCGGCTCACCGCGACCCGAACTCCGCCCCTCAACGAGCGTGCCGCGGTCGGTACACCATCGCGGTGGTCAGTGCGAGCACGATGATCCCGATGGACTCGATGACGAGCGTGGTCACCACCAGTTCGCCGCCGATCGTCTCGCGTATTCCGAACAGCCCGACGGTCAGCGCGAGTACCAACGCCAACAGCGTGCCCACCATGAACAGCAAGCTCAGCAGGCTCGCCAGCGGCAGCAGCCGCCGCGGCGCGACAATCATCGCGATGGCCAGGATGACCGCTCCGATTACGTTGAGCACGAACAGGACGCCCAGCACGCCGCCGGTACCGGTGAGGACGAGGAAGAGGTGAATCCCGCCCACCACCAAGAGCAACACGGCGCTGATCACCTGCCACGGCATCGAAGATCGGGCACCGCCAGGGCGCACGGCGCCACCGTCCTCGGCGTGGCGGTCCATAGCGGCCGAACGTGAGCCGCCCATGCTGCTGCTCATACCCAACTCCTTCTTGGTCGACGTTGGTTGCATCCGTCGTTACGATCCCCGCCGAACCTTGCCCGTGGCCTCCCGGCCAGCGCCCGTCCGACCCCCCGGCCAGCCCGACCTTTGAGATACCGGGTGTCCCCACCGGCGGTCGCCTCCGCCGCCCGGGAACCGCTGCCCGGCGACGCGCACGTGCTCGGCGCACACCTCCGACGTCAGGATCGCCGCGGCGAGGTGCTCCCGATCTCCAGGAGGGTCTTGCCGATGGTGTTCCGGGACTCGATCGCGGCGTGCGCGGCGGCGGCCTCCGCGAGCGGGAACCGCTGCCCGATCACCGGCCGCAACCGGCCGGCGACGGCAGCCTCCAGCGCGTCGGCGGTGAAGCGCCGCGCCTCGGCGGGAGAGGGCCGCGGCACCCCGAGCATCGTCACACCGCGCGACGCGACCGCCTCCGGGCTGATCCCGGTCGGCGACCCGCTGGCGAACCCGAAGCTGACCATCCGCCCGCCTCGCCCCAGCAGCTCGAACGCCGTCGATCCGATCGCGCCGCCGACCCCGTCGAAGACCACGTCGAGCCCGCCGACCGAGTCACGCACCCGCGAGGGCCACTGAGGATCGCGATAGTCGACGGTCACCGCGGCACCGAGGTCGCGGGCGATGTCGAGCTTGCGCGGCGATCCGGCCGCGGCGACGACCCGCGCTCCGGCAGCCGCCGCGAGCTGGACCAGCAGCGTCCCCACACCGCCGCCGGCCGCCTCGACCAGCACCCGATCACCCGGGCGCAGCTCGGCCGCGTCGACCAGCAGCATCGCCGTGCGCCCGTCGGCCAGCAGCTGCGACCGCGGCGTCCAGCTCGAGACCGGCCGGCACCTCGATGAGCCCATCGGCATCGACCGCCACCCGCTCGGCATATCCGCCGGTGCCTCCGGTGCTGGTGACCACCCGACGGCCGACCAACCCGGCGTCGGCCCGCGCCCCGACCGCCACCACGACGCCACCGACCCCGTTCCCCATGATCGCCGGCAGCTTCCCGGCGAACGGGCCCCAGCCGTTGGCCCTGAACTGGGTCTCCACGAAGGTGATGTTCGCGAACGCCACGTCCACGAGGGCCTGCTCGGGACCGGGCGACCGGATCCGGCACCTCGTCGACCACCAGCCGCTCCGGTGGCCCGAACTCATTCAGCACAACTGCTTGCATCCCTGCCTCCTGCAACTTATCGGAGCGCAACGCTCCGAATCAGCATAACGGAGCGAATCGCTCCGTTATAGGTAGGCTCGGCCGATGGCGAACCCCGAGCGGGCGACGGAGCGTCGCGGCCGGCAGGCCGAGGCGGCGCGCAACGACAAACTGGTGCTGGACGCCGCTCGCGCGGTGTTCGCCACCGACGGCTTCGACGCCCCGGTCGCGGCGATCGCGGCCCGCGCCGGGGTCGGCATCGGCAGCCTGTACCGCCGTTACCGGACCAAGGAGAGCCTGCTGCAGCACCTGTGCGTGCTGGCCATGGAGCAAACCGTCGAGGCCGCGACCACTGCGTTGGGCGACCCGGACCCGTGGACCGGACTGGCCGGCTACCTCCGCAGCTGCGTGCAGAACCACACCGGTGCGCTGTCTCCGGTCGCCGGCACGATCGAGGTCAGCGCGCAGATGTGGGAGACCAGCCGGCGGTCCATGCGACTCGCCGACCGGCTGGTGGCCAGGGCGCATGCGGCGGGCGTCCTCCGCGCGGACGTCACACCGCTGGACATCGCGTTGCTCATCGAGCAGTTCAGCCGACCCACCGCGGGGCTGCCGAGCGAGGAGGAGCACAACGTCCGCGACCGGCTGATCGCCATCGCGGTGGACGGGCTGCGCGCCGCACACACCGAGCCGCTCCCCGGCCGGCCGCCGAGCTTGAACTCGTACGTAGGCCGGTGGCGTACGCCGATCGCTTGACTCCGCCCAACGGGGCAGACGGAATCGTCGCTGCCGTGAGCACCCAGGCGGCCAACGCGGACCTCAAGCGGGCCCTGCGCAACCCCTACCACGCAGCCCGTGGGTACCCGACATGTCCGCGTTCAGCGTCGGAGGACAAGTCGGCCTGGTAGCGGTCTGATTACACTGTTGCATCATGAGCCAGCCGCCCTCTCTCTTCGACTGGGCCGGCGGAGCCGGTGCGTTCCGCGGGCTGATCGACGCCTTCTACGACCGGGTCGAGCGCGACGACCTGCTCAGCCCGCTGTTCCCCGGCGGCGTCGGGGAGGAGCACCGCGCACACGTCACGCTGTGGTGGATCGAGGTCTTCGGCGGCCCGCCCGACTACACCCGTCGGCTCGGCGGTTACGAGCGCGATGCTGGCGCATCATCGCGGGCTCGCGATCACATCCGAACAGCGGCTGCGGTTCGCCACCCTGATGAGCCTGGCCGCCGACGACGCCGGCCTGCCCGCCGACCCGGAGTTCCGCGCGGCGTTCGTCGGCTACCTCGAGTGGGGCACCCGGCTCGCCATGCACAACTCCCAGCCCGGCGACGACGTCGCCGCGCACGCGCCGGTGCCCCGCTGGGGTTGGGGAGTCGCCCCGCCCTACCAGCCCTGATGTCCTGCCGGTCGGCTCGACTCTGCCCCTGGGGGAGGGCGGATGGTTCGGGGCGTGGAGCAGATGGTGCCGATCGGGCGGTTCTCCAAGATGACCTGGCTGTCGCTGAAAGCGCTCCGGCTCTACGACTAGATCGGGTTGCTGGTGCCGGCGAAGGTCGATCCGTCCTCCGGATACCGGTATTACCGGCTGTCGCAGGCCAACGAGGCGGAGGCGATCCGCGTGCTGAGATCCAGGCCCACGGCCACCAGCCGGCAGGCCCGCCTCGCGAGATCTACCTCGACGATCCGACATTGGTCGAGCCCGGGGAGCAACGCACCGAGGTGCAGTGGCCGATCACCTAACGGCCGATCACGTCGCGGCCGATTGGGCAAGCCCCGCCGTCAGTCGTCCTCGAGGGTGATCGCCTGCGTCGGGCAGGCGCTCACGGCCTCCTCGAGCTGCGCACGCAGGGCCTCGGGCGGGCGCTCGTCGAGGATGTAGAGGAAGCCGTCCTCACGCACCTCGAACACCTCGGGGACGATGCCCATACAGATGGCGTTGCTGTCGCAACGGTCGAAGTCCACCACGACCTTCATGGGGTCATCCTGCACCTGCTCGCCCGGAGTCACCGCACCACTCGTACGGAGTACGCACTCGGGGCGAACGCTCGTTTCCCTGTCGTCCCATCCCCATCGGCCGGCGGGCGCGCTGGGCACCGGGGCTGTGGCCCGGCCTGGTGGCGACCTCCAGCCCTGAAGCTCAGCGACGGTGCCGGCCCGGGTCGGCGGCCGGCGCCAGCGGTTCGGGCTCGAAGGACGGTGGCGGGGGTAGCACCGGCACCGGCCCGGTCTCCGGGTCCTCGGCGTCCAGCCGCTCGATCACCCAGTCGACGGCAAGCGCCGCCGGCGGCACTCCCTGCTCGGCGGCGAAGCGACGCAGCTGCTCGATCCGCAGCGCCGGCAGCCGGAGCTGGAAGACCTCGGCCGAGCCGAACCGACCGGTCAGCTCGGACGGCCCGACGTCCGACTCGGGCGACAACGCGGCGAGATAGGTGTCCAGCTCACGGTCGGGGGCGCCGTCCGCGCCCTCCGAGGTCGGCGCGCGGCGCTTGCGCCGCCGGTCCTGCTTGCGCTCCCGGAATGGCACGGCTATCCGAGCTGGTAGCCGGCTTCGTCCACCGCGGCCGCCAGCGCTGCCGGCGCGAGCTCCCGGTCGCTGTGGATCTCGACCCGTCCGGAGGCCAGCTCGACCTGCACGCTGTGCACTCCGTCGAGCGCGGTCAGCTCCTCACGCACTGCGCGGACGCAGTGCTCACATGTCATGCCGGTCACGGTGATCGTCTGGTGGTGCGCCGTCGACACTCCCATGCGTATCCCTCCCGGCTTTCGGCGAACTGGCATCCTTGCACGTGCGCGCGTGCACGTTCCGGACGGGCAGCTACGAGCGGACCAGCCGACCGATGGCGTCCGCGGCCTCTTGCACCTTGACCCTGGCCTGCTCGTCACCCTCCCTGGCGGCGTCGACCACGCAGCCCTCCATGTGCTCGGTCAGCAGCTCGAGGGCGAAGCTCTGCAGCGCCCGGGTCGCCGCGGAGACCTGGGTGAGTACGTCTATGCAGTACTCGTCGTCGGTCACCATGCGCTGCAGGCCGCGGATTTGACCCTCCACGCGGCGCAGCCGACGCAGGTGGGCTTGTTTGGTCTGGGTGTATCCGGGCATCGGCTCCTCCGCTCGGCCATCGCTCGGCCTTCGATCGAATGATACCCATAGGGGGTAGCCCCATCGGTCGGTTCCGGCACGGACGCCGTCCGGCCCGAGGATGGATGCGTGAGGTATTCATCACGTGACTCTCGGTCGACAAGTCACCCGGCGGGGGGTGTGCATCTAGCCATCCGGATAGGTAACGTGGAGGTCACGGCGACGGGGAGGCGAGCAGCGATGAGTGAGTCGGGGACGGTTCAGCGGGACGCAGGAACACAACGGTTCACCCGATCGGTCTCGTCCTCGATCCCCGCGCAACGCTCCGCCGCCGACGCGTACCGGGTGTCGGAAGAGCAGGTCCACCGGGCCCGGATGGTCGTCGCCCGCAACTCGTTCGACTCCGACGACTGCCGCCGGCTGCTGGACATGCTCGGACTGATCGCGCCGAACCCGGAACAGACGCCGCCGGTCCGTCGCTGAGGGAGCTCCGCCGAGACCGGATCCCGCTGTGGGAGCCGGCCGGTTCTTGCGTATGCTGAGACTGCTCTCAACGGAAAGCCGTTGCGGGACAAGGTCCATACCGGGCCAAGCCCCCATCGTCTAGCGGCCTAGGACTCCGCCCTTTCAAGGCGGCAGCGCGGGTTCGAATCCCGTTGGGGGCACGCAAGGCAAGCCACGAGGCCCCGTGGCGCAGTTGGTTTAGCGCGTCGCCCTGTCACGGCGAAGGTCGCGGGTTCGAGTCCCGTCGGGGTCGCTTTCTCGGCGGTCGGCGTACCGCCGACTGCCCCGGCCAGGTAGCTCAGTTGGTATGAGCGCTCGCCTGAAAAGCGAGAGGTCGGCGGTTCGACCCCGCCCCTGGCCACCACCCGCCACCCTCCTCGGTCACTGCGGTGGCGATGGCGTCGGCAGGTTGTACGGGGTGATCACCTGGATGCTCGACGGCCAGGAGTGGATCGTGCCGGGTAGCGCCCGGTGCGCCTGCATGATCACCTGACAGGCCCGGCGGAGGTCCGCATTGAGATCGTGGTGCAACACCGCTGACAGCCTGCCTTCGCCGAGCAGCCAGGTGTTGTCCTCGTCGAGGTCGTGCGCGACGAACACGACGTATTCGCGGTCCAGCGCGTCGAAGGCGGCGACCGTCGCCCGATTCCCGCCGCCGATGGAGTACACCGCGTTGATGCTCGGATCAGCGCGCACCGCGGCCAGCACGAGGTCGTACAGCCGCTCGTCCAGCCCGTCGCTCTCGGTGATCTCCACGAGTGACCGACCCGGGTAGCGATTGCGCATGGCGCTGCGGAAGCCCATCTCGCGCTCCTCCTCGCCGCGGAAGAACCCGCTGCTCAGCGTCACCAGAACGTTGCCGGGCCGGTCGCCTGCCCACTGCCCGATCAGGTAGGCGGCGGTCGCGCCCGCCGATCGATTGTCGATGCCCACGTACGCCGAGCGCTCACTGGCGGGAAGATCGGTCACCACGGTGACCACCGGCACCCCGGCCCGCACCAGGCGTCGGGCCGCCGCGGCCAGCTCCGGCACGTCCGGAACCTTCAGGATCACGCCCTGCGACCCGCGCCTCTCGATCCGGTCCAGGGTCGCGACGAGGTCGGCAGGCCGGCCGGTCTCGCGCAGGTGGAAGCGACAGCGCAGCACCGCCGGCCGCAGCGCCGGAAGCTCGGCTTCCAGCGCAACGCGGACCGCCGAGGAGAACCGCTCGGGCGCCTGCATCACAATGTCGATCATGAACGTGCGTCCGCCAAGGCGCAGCTGGGACCGCTGCCGGTCCAGGTCGGTTATCGCCAGCTCCACCTCGTGGACCGTGCTCGCCCGCACCCCGCCCCGCTTGTGCAGCACCCGGTCGACGGTGGCCTCGCTGACGCCGGCCTGTCGGGCGATCTCCCGGATCGGGTACGCGTGGGGCATCGGGTTCCTTGCCGGATGACTGACGGTTTTCTGCGGTAGCAGTGCAGGCGTGTCGCCGAGCCTAGAAGGACAGCGTCGCTGTACTGAAGGGTATTTGATGGGTTTCTGCGGTTGACTGACGGGTCCCGGACCCTAGGCTGGGCGCCAGTCCACGCCGGCCGCAGCGCTTGGCGCCGACGAAGGGACCGTTGCCCATGAGCACCCAGACCAGCGCACGCCCGTCGAGCTGGTTCACCGAGCAGGACTGCCGGCTGGATGACCTCCGGGCCGTCCTCGACCAGGGAACGAACCCGGCGAACTATCCGCACGCCGACTCGGTCGTCGACGATGTCGTGATCTAC
The DNA here is from genome assembly GCA_963776255.1 of uncultured Actinomycetota bacterium. Lineage (GTDB taxonomy): Bacteria > Actinomycetota > Actinomycetes > Mycobacteriales > Pseudonocardiaceae > Pseudonocardia. The sequence goes on from CAVZMB010000011.1 coordinate 392,366, forward strand.
GACTGCGAGCGGCTGCGCACCCGACTGCGCACCGGGTCCGGACGGCGCGAGGTGCAGTCCGAGCTCGTGGCCGCGATGCTGGACGGCCCCGGGCTTGTGGTGATGGCGCGTGCGTTCCCCGACGCGGCGGTCGTCGACCGGGTGACAGCGGAGTTCGACTCGATGATCGCCGAGCAGCACGCGGCAGGCACCGCGGCCGGGGACCATTTCGCCAGGCCGGGCGCGAACGATCGGGTGTGGAACGCGCTGGAGAAGTTGGCCTTGCGCGCCCCGACGGCATTCGCCGACTACTACGCCAACGACATCCTGGCGCTCGTGTGTACGGCCTGGCTCGGGCCCGGCTACCAGGTGACCTCGCAGGTCAACGTGGTCAATCCCGGGGGCGCCGCCCAGCAGCCGCACCGCGACTACCACCTCGGGTTCCAGACCAACGAGGTCGCCGAGCTGTTCCCGGCACATGTGCACCGGCTCTCTCCGGTGCTCACCTTGCAGGGTGCCGTCGCGCACAACGACATGCCGGTGGCCTCCGGGCCGACCATGTACCTGCCGCATTCCCAGCGCTACGGGCCCGGCTACCTGGCCTGGCGCCGGGCCGAGTTCCGTGCGTACTTCACCGAACACCACGTCCAGCTGCCGCTGGCCAAGGGCGACGCGGTGTTCTTCAACCCGGCGCTGTTCCACGCCGCCGGGCACAACCGCTCGACCGACATCAAGCGGGTTGCGAATCTGCTCCAGGTGTCCTCGGCGTTCGGTCGCGCGATGGAGAGCGTCGACCGGGCGCGGATGGCGATCGCGCTGTATCCGACATTGCTGGCCGCAGAAGGCTGCCGGCGTGAGCGACGCTGCGTTGCGGAACGTGATCGCGGCCAGCGCGGAGGCCTACTCCTTCCCCACCAACCTCGACCGCGACGAGCCGATCGACGGCCTCGCACCGGCGACCCAGGCCGACGTCCTCGGCCAGGCCGTGCGGGAGACCTGGGAGCCCGAGGCCTTGCGGGCCGAGCTCGCGGCCCTCGCAGCACGGCGGAGCACCTGATGAGGGCGGCGGTGTTCGCCGGCGTGGGGGTGCTCTCGATCGAGGACCGACCGCAACCCGTGCTCGAAGGCTCGGACGATGTGCTGATCCAGGTGCTTGCCTGCGGGCTCTGCGGAACCGACGTACACATCCTCAGCGATCCGCCGGGCCATCCCGCCACCGCCGGCGTCGTGCTCGGCCACGAGTTCGTGGGCAGCGTCGCCGCGACCGGGTCGGCGGTGGGCTCGGTCGCGGTGGGCGACCGGATCGCTGTGCGCCCGATCCTGACCTGCGGAAAGTGTCGACCCTGCCGCTCAGGGGCGGCCAACCACTGCGCGCAGATGGACGCGATCGGCGTCTACCGGAACGGCGGGTTGGCCGGCTACGTGGTCGCACCGGAGGGCGCGTGCATTCCGATCGACCCGTCGATCCCGGTACACATCGCGGCGCTCACCGAGCCGTTGGCCTGCGTACTGAATGCGCTGAACCGCGCCCAGCCGTCGCCGGGTGAGAATGCAGTGATCATCGGCGGCGGGCCGATCGGCCTGCTGTTCCTGGCCGTGCTCCGGGCGGCGGGGGTCGGGCGCGTCGTGGTCGTCGAGCCATCGGACGCGCGCCGCGAGGTGGCGCACCGGTTGGGTGCGCACGCGGTGCTCGACCCGGGCGCGGGCGCCGTGCCGGCCGCCGTGTCAGAGCATCTGCTGGACGGTCCCGGCGTCGTCATCGACGCGGTCGGATCCCAGCTCGCGACGGCGGTTCAGATCGCCGCACGCCGCGCCCGGATCGTGCTGTTCGGGATTAACACGCACGCCGAGCCGGCCGTCCGGCAGAGCGAGATCACGCAGAAGGAGCTGTCGATCCTCGGCTCGTACGTCGGCCAGGACAGCTTCCCGGACGCGATCCGGCTGCTCGAGTCCGGAACGCTCGACCTCGCGCCGATCGTCAGCCACGTCGGCGATCTCGATCAGCTCCCCGAGCTGCTGGAGGCGGTACGCGGCGGGAATATCGTGAAGGCCGTTATCACCCTGTAGGCATCAACCGGCAGGGAGGCCACCATGGGTCTGCTCACCGACAAGGTGTTACTGGTCAACGGCGGCACCCAGGGCCTCGGCGCCGCGATCGCCCGCGCCGCGGTTCGGGAAGGGGCCGCGGTCACCGTGACCGGGCGGCGCCCGGAGCCGGGCAAGGCGCTCGTCGCGGAACTGGCCGCGGACGGCGGCACCGCGTCCTACGTCCAGGTCGACCTCGCCGATGTCGACCAGGTGCAGGGCGGCGTGGCGGCGGTGCTCGCCGAGCACGGCCGGATCGACTGCCTGGTCAACTCGGGCGCGCTCACCTCGCGGGGCACCCTGCTGGACACCACACCCGAGCTGTTCGACGACCACGTCGCGGTGAACCTGCGCGGCCCGTTCTTCGCGATGCAGGCGGCCGTGCGCGACATGGTCGCCCGCTCGCGCGCCCGGCACGGTCGTCAACATCATCTCGTCGTCGGAGCTGGGCGGGCAGCCCTACCTCGCGCCGTACGTGGCGGCGAAGGCCGGGCTCGCCGGCCTCACCCGCAATGCCGCCTTCGCGCACCGCTGGGACCGGATCCGAATCAACGGGCTGGACATCGGCTGGACGGACACCGAGGGCGAGGACGTCATCCAGCGCAGCTTCCACGGCGCGGGGGACGACTGGCGCGAGAAGGCCGCCAGCTCGGTGCCGATGGGCAAGCTCGGTCAGCCCGACGAGATCGCCGACTTCGTGGTGTTCCTGCTGTCCGACCGCAGCGGCGTGGTCACCGGCTCGGTGATCGACTGGGACCAGCGCGTCTTCGGCGGCCTGGACTGACCTCGACCGCCGACGGCGGTGCGACCCGCCACGCGCGCCGGTCGAAGACCACGATGCCGATCACGAGCACCACCAGGACCGCGCAGTACAGGTACTCGGCCCGGGCGAGATCGACCGCGGCGTAGCCGAGCCCGCCGAAGGTGAACGCGCCCTGCATTGCGTGGAAGATCACCGGCAGCAGCACGCTGCCGTCGGTGTGGTTGAACAGCCACACGTACACGAACGTGATCGCCACCGTGGACACCAAGCCGATCCAACCGAGGCGGCCGTCCAGCACCAGCGGGAGGTGCCAGCCGGCGACGAGCACGCCGAGGATCACCGTTGCCGACAGCGGCGAACGGTCCGCCTGCAGCCGCGGCAGCGCGTAGCCGCGGAAGCCGGGTTCCTCGCCGAGCGGGGAGTCCAGCGGATTGATCATGCGCACCGCGAACGCCAGCGCGATCCCCGACCAGGCCAGCCGGGACCAGTCCGGCGCGGCCGCGCCCAGCGCCGAGTTCAGCCCGGCGGTGGCCAGCACCAGCGCGATCGGCAGCCCGAGCGCCACGGCGTACCACTGCCAGCCGACCCGCCAGCGGACCAGCCGCGCCGCCCACGACCGGAAGCCGGCGCGGCCCTCGGCGATCGCGATCACCACGAGCGCGGCGACCAGCGGCCCACACTCCAGGAACAGCGAGACGGGCAGCAGACCGACCGCGTGCAGCAGCCAGCCGAGCCAGGACACCAGGTAGGCCAGCACGAAGAAAGTGATCAGCCGGTGCTGCCTGATCCATGAGGTCATCGGGACGCTCCTCGGCTCGTCCAGTGGGACTCCTGAAGGCTCCGCCGCCGCGGTTCCGCCGAACAGCGGGCCAGCCCGCGAAGCCCCGAGGGTTGACCCCGTAGTCGACGGCTAAGAGGCCTGGGTCACGACGCAGCCCGTCCCGTATGCGCAGACCTCTGTCCAGGTGCTGCCCATCTCGGTGGTGTCGAACCGCATCGCGATGATCGCGTTCGCGCCCATGCCCTCGGCCGCCTCGGTGAGCCGGGCGATCGCCTCCTGACGGCTCTCCTCCAGGTTCTTGGTCATTCCCCGCAGCTCGCCGCCGGCGAGAGACTTGAACGCGGCGCCGAGCTGGGAACCCGAGTGACGCGAGCGAACGGTCAGGCCGAACACCTCACCGAGCGTCCGCTCGACGCGGTAGCCCGGCAGATCGTTCATCGTCGTGATCAACACTGTGGCTTCTCCTTGCGCTCGCCCGGAATCTAGGTCGACTCGGCGAGCCGTCCGGCGGCCGACGCGCGCATCATCCACACCCCGAGCCAGGCGATCGCAAGGCCGATCGGCACGCCATAGGGCGGGGCCGCGGCGAGGAAACCGATCGCACCGGCGATCACGATCGCGATGCAGATCGCCGACCGGGAAGACCCTCGCGCGCAGGCTGGCCAGCCCGAACAGCACCCAGCCGACGGCGAAGAGCAGGTAGCTCGACAACGCGCCCGCGATCAACAGGTGCGTGATCTTCTCGGCGCGAACGCCTGGGGCACGACCTGGCCAGCCACGAGCGCGGCGAAGCCCTCGAACCACATGTTGCCGCCGAGGTTCAGGATGCCCAGGAGAGCGGCAGCAAAGCCGACGACGCCGAGGTGCCAGCCGCCCGGGCCTGCCAGGCGTGCGCCGCGACGACCGCGAGCAGCCAGCCCGAAGAACGCGACGAAGTACGCCGCGTTGACCACCCGGAACAACGGATCGGTGAGCATGCCTCGGCAGGTCGCTGCGATCGACCAGCGCCCAGAGCGCAAGATCGGTCCCGACGAAGAGCACGCCGGCGACCACGGCGATCGGCCCGGCGTGTCGGGTCAACGCCGACTGCGAGATGTCGGCAGAGTTCACGTCGATGACGGCGCGGGACATGGTTGCCTCCTCACGACGGGTCGGGACGTCCCGACGTTCCTCTGGCTGCCGGGACGCGACCAGCGGGCCAGCCCACTGACCATCCGAGGGTTGTCCCTCTAGTCAGCTTGCACAGAGGCAGCCGTGGCGCAGGTTCAAGCCGACCCGGCGAGCCTTCCGGCGGCAGACGCGCGCACCATCCACACCCCGAGCCACCCGATCGCCAGCCCGATCGGCACGCCCCACGGCGGTGCTGCGGCCAGGAAACCGATCCCGCCGGCGATCACTATCGCGATGCAGATGGCCGTCGGAAAGACCCTGGCGCGCAGGCTGGCCAGCCCGAACGCCACCCACCCGATCGCGAACAGCAGGTAGCTCGACACCGCACCCACGGACAGCAGCGCGGACTTCTCGGCGACCAGCGTCTCGGGCGCTATCCGCACCACCCAGGGAGCCACAAAACCCTCGAACCACATGTTGCCGCCGAGGTTCATGATCCCGATCAGGGCGGCGCAGAACCCGAGCACCCCGAGGATCCCCGCCGCGCGGGCCTGCCAGGAGTGCACCGCGACCAGTGCGATCGCCAGCCCGCAGAAAGCGAAGAAATACGCCGCGTTGACCGTCTGGAACAGCGGATCGGCGAGCGTCGCCTCCAGCCGGCTCCGGTCGTACAGCCCCCAGAGGACGAGGTGGGTGACCGCAACGAACATCCCCGCGATCACCGCAACCCACCCGGCGTTGCGGGTCAGCGCGGACTGCGAGATGTCCGACGAGTTCGCCGGGATGACGGCACGAGCCATGGATGCCTCCTTCGCTCGAGCGCGTCGGAGGCCTCAGGGTCCTCCGGCGGCTGCGGAACAACCAGGGTGAGCCGGCCGGTCGGCACAGGGTTGACCCCGTAGTCCGCCGCCGGCCCGACTGCCAGCATGCGGATGTGCCGTCCCGTGTGCTCATCGTCGATGATCATGCTTCGTTTCGCTCGCTCGCCCGCCGGTTGCTGGCGGCCGGCGGCTTCGAGGTGGTCGGGGAGGCCGCCGACGGCGCAGAGGCGATCACCGCGGTGCGCGAGCTGACCCCGGACGTGGTGCTGCTCGACGTCCAGTTGCCCGACGTCGACGGATTCCAGATCGCCAGGACGCTGGCCGCCGAACCCGGCGCGGCCGCGATCGTTCTGGTGTCCAGCCGGGCTCGCGCGGATTACGGTCGGCAGGTGGAGTTCAGCGGTGCCCGGGGCTTCATCGCGAAGGCCGAGTTGAGCAGGGAGACCCTGCTGCAGGCCCTCAGCGGCTCTCCGACGTGACGCCGCTGGGCCGGCGCGGTCGGCTGACGATCGGCGCGACCGGCGCCGCGGCGGGTCTCGGCGCCTCGGCCGCCCTGGTCTGGGGTGGTTACCAGACGCCTCCCGAGCTGCTGGCCCCGACTCTGGTGCTCAACCTCGCGGTCGGCTGGTCGTTCATCGGCGTCGGCCTGATCGCCTGGTCCCGGCGCCCGGACAGCCGCACCGGGCTGCTGATGGTCGTGCTCGGCTTCGCGTGGTTCGCCCGGTTCATCGCGGCGATCGCCACCCCGGCGGCGTTCTTCGTCGGCGTCCTGCTCGGCTCGATCTACCTCAGCGTGTTCGTCCACCTGCTGATCACCTTCCCCACCGGCCGGATCACGACCTGGGCGCAGCGGATCATGGTGACGATCGGCTACCTGCTGTCGGCACCGCTGGACCTGGTGTTCCTGCTGCTCGGAGCGCAGCGCGGGCTGGCAAGCGGACTGCCGCCGAACGGGCTGGTGATCCCCCCGCCGGCGAGGGCGACCGGCCAGTACACGCCGGATCCGGTCGACCTGGTGATCCAGGCCGTCGTGGTGGCGTTCTTCGTCACGCTGCTCGTCATCGTGTTCGCCCAGCTGCGAGCCGCGACGCCGGTGCAGCGCCGGAGCCTCGCCCCGGCGGTGTGGGGGGGCGCGGTGATCGTCGTGACGTTGCTGGTGCAGCGGACCGCGCTGTTGCTGCTGCTGCCCGCCGAGGTCGGCGTGGTGCTGGCCTGGGCGGCGCAGATGGTGCTGGTCGTGTGGCCGATCGCGCTGCTGCTCGGGCTGCTGCGCAGCCGGCTGGACCGGTTGGCGATCGGCACCATGATGGTGGAGCTCGGCGGTGGCGTCCCGGTGCCCGACCGGCTGCGCGCGGTGCTCGCGAAGGCCCTGCGCGACCCGTCGCTGGAGCTGGCCTACTGGCTGCCGGACGAGCAGCAGTTCGTCGACTCCCGCGGCAACCCGGTCACGGTCGCCGCGGCGGACGGGCGGGCGGTGACCTACCTGGAGCGTGACGGATCGCGGATCGCGGCATTGGTCCACGACGCGTCGCTGACCAGCGAGCCGGAACTGGTGGACGCGGTGGCCGCGGGCGCCGGCCTGACCGTCGAGAACGAGCGGCTGCATGCCGAGATCCGCGCACAGTTGCAGGACGTGCGGGCCTCCCGGGCGCGGATCGTGGAAGCCGGCGATGCCGCCCGCCGCCAGGTCGAGCGAGACCTGCACGACGGCGCCCAGCAGCGCCTGGTCTCGGTCGCGCTGGCCCTGCGGCTGGCCCGCACGCAGCTCGGTAGCGCGAGCGACGGCGAGCTCGGCACCCTGCTCGACGAGGCCGACGCCGAGCTGGCGGCCGCGCTGGCCGAGCTGCGTGAGCTGGCCCGCGGGATCTATCCGGTGCTGCTCACCGACGCCGGGCTCGGACCGGCGCTCACCTCGCTGGCCGAACGGTCGGCGGTGCCGGCCGTGTCTCACCACGGCGCCGGCCGGGCGGCTGCCGGAACCCGTCGAGCAGACCTGCTACTTCGTCGTCTCCGAGGCGCTGGCCAACGCCGCAAAGCACTCCGGTGCGGGCGAGGTGGCGATCACCGTCGACGCGACGAACGGCCACGTCACGGTGCAGGTGTCCGACGACGGCGTGGGCGGGGCCGACGCCGCCGGGTCCGGATTGCGCGGACTGTCCGACCGGGCCGCCGCACTCGGTGGCCGGCTCCGGGTGCGCAGCCCGGCCGGCGGCGGCACCACGGTGTGTCGCGGAGCTGCCGTGCGGGTGATCGTGGCCGACGACGCCGCGCTGTTCCGGGAGGGCATCGCGCGGCTGCTCGCCGACGCCGGATTCGAGGTGGCGGCGACGGTGGCCGACGCCGATGCGCTGCTGGACCGGGTGGAGGCGGACCCGCCGGACGTGGCGATCGTCGACATCCGAATGCCGCCGACGCACACCACGGAGGGCCTGGAGGCTGCCGAGCGGCTGCATGAGGCGCACCCCGGGATGGGCGTGCTCGTGCTGTCCGCGCACGTCGAGCCGCACTACGCGCTGCGGCTGCTGGAGTCCGGCGCCGCCGGCTCGGGCTACCTGCTCAAGGAGCGGGTGACCGACCTCGCCGAGCTGACCGACGCGGTACGCAGGGTCGCCGCCGGTGGGCTGGTGATCGATCCGAGCGTGGTCGCCGCAGCTCGTCGGGCGCCGCCGCACCGCCAACCCGCTCGACACGCTGTCTCACCGGGAGCGCGAGGTGCTGGAGGTGATGGCCGAGGGCCGCTCCAACCAGGCGATCAGCGAGCGGCTCTACCTCAGCCCGAAGACCGTCGAGGCGTACGTCCGCGGCGTGTTCACCAAGCTCGGGCTGCACCAGGCACCCGACGATCACCGCCGGGTGCTCGCGGTGCTCGCCTACCTCCGCGGCTGACGCCGCGAGCCGGGGCTCAGCGCAGGGACTGCCCGGTGCGCGCCGCGCGGAGTACGTCTCGTATCGCATCCACGACGGCGGCGGCGTACTCCGCCCTGGAGACGAGCGACTCGTGGCTGGCGCCTTCGACGATGCGCAACTCGCTGTTGTCGGACAGCCCGGGCAGCTCCGCCTGAAGCGCGGTCAGCAGGTCGCGACCGAGCGGCTGCTCGGTGACCCCGAGTACGACAAGGGGAAGCCTGCCGAGCGATTGGGCGCCGTTCACCTGCGCCCGGCTGACCGTCCGCCACGCGGTGACCTGGCGGGCCTCGGTGACCGAGGTCCTGGGTAGCGCGACCCGTGCGCGCAGCTCCGCAGCCGGACGCGCAGGGAGCCCGGCCACGAGCGTGCCGGACACGTCGAACACCCGCAGCAGGCCGAACCAGGCGAGGAACCCGGTGATCCACTGCGCCCCCGCGAGCAGGCGGTTCGCCTGTGGGGTCGGCCAGCGAACCCACTGGTCGGGGTGCGAGGTGTCGGCCAGCACCATACCGACCACCTCGTCGCGGTAGCGGTCGGCGAACACCCGCACCGGCAGGCCGCCGAACGAGTGCCCGACCAGCAGGTATGGCGGCCCGACCCGGCACGCGCGCAGCGCGGTGTGCAGTTCGGCCGCGATCCGCCCGGCGTCCCGCGGCAGCGGCCCAGGCTGGCTCCAGCCCAGGCCAGCCCGGTCGTAGGAAACGACCCGGGTCGTCGGCGCGAGGGCGGCCTGCACCCAGTACCAGTTCGCCGAGAACGAGCCGAGCCCCGCCTCCAGTACGACCGCCGGTGAGCCGTCCGGCGGACCATCGATGTTCAGATGTAAGCGGTGGCCCCCGACGTCCACCAGCCGCCCCGGCGGCGGATACCGGCGTCGGTCACGCCGGGCCGCGACATGCTGCGCAAGCCCCGCGCTGGCGGCGGCGACCGTCAGGACGACGGCCGCCACCTGGAGCGCACGCCTCACGCCTGGGGCCCTCGCCGCTCGACCGCAGGATGCACCGCCGGAACCTCCGCACCAAGGTCCACGGTCCGCTCGAGCCGGTCGGCCGGCGCGTCCGGCTCGCGGGCGGCGCCTTCCGCCCGGCTGGTCGGCCCGCGCCTCGACGGGAACAGGGCTAGCGCACTCGCCAGCAGCACCAGCGCCGCCAGAACGAGTACCACGAGCCCGATCTCGGTCAGGTAAGCGACCCGGGCGCCGGCGGAGGCAGTCACGTCGACGTCTCCGGCACCGCTGGCATTCATCACGACGACGGTCCAGCGTCCGCCCTGTACCGGCCAGGTCAGCGTCTGCGTCTCGCTACCGGTAACGGAGGCGGCCCAGAACGTCTGCTCGCCCGGAGGTGCCGGGGTTGCCGCGCCGTCAAGCACCCGGGTCGACACCACCGAGGCGCGCTCGTCGAGGTCGCTGACCTCGGCACGCGACACTCCGCGCAGGTAGGCGTCGACCTCGTCCTGTCGGGCGATGCCCACGAACACCGGCCCCGATCCGCGCTCGGCGACCCGGAGCCGCAAAGTGGCCGGCACGGCCCTGGTTTCTCCGATCAGTGGTGGGCCTGCGCCGAGGTCACCGTTGTCCAGCGTGATCGCATGGCCGGCCGCGTTCAGCCGGTACTGCGGTGAGCTGTAGAACCCGTCGGCGTCGCGCAAGCTGACCTGTGCCCACAGCACCACCGCGGCTCCGATCAGCAGGCTCACGCCGATCAGGACGCCCAGCACGCCGATCCCGATCCTGATCATTCTAGACGCGCTCATCGCGGTTCCTTCCTCGTCATGTTCCCGGGCAAATGCTCGCGTCGCCGGCGGCCGGGCACTACGGGGTAGGCCCTGAGCAGGTCACGGGCAAGGCCCTGGTTCCGAACGCGGGCTGGCCCGGTGGCCGACGCCCCGGCGTCCGGTGCAGCTCGACGAAACTGGTCCGGTACTCAGGCAGCCCGAAGACCGTCGAGGCCTAGTGTCCCGTGAGCGAGGCCCGGATCCGGCGATCCAGGTGGATGCACCGCAAGGCGGAGGAAGGCCGATACCTGGTCGTATCGGCCTCGACGACAACGCAGCGGGGCGCGCTGGGCGCCGGAGGCGGGTAAGACGACCTCGCTCACGGGACACTAGGTACGCGGCCGATCTCGGATACCTCTGGAATTTGAATACCATTGACATCTGAACACCGACGGTATCTACTTCTCGGCATGACGCGTCTCAGCCGGATCGAACAGGTCGAGCGGAACCGGGAGCTCGTGCTGGCGGCGGCTCGGCGGGTGTTCCTGGCCCGCGGCTACGCCGGTGCCACGCTCGAGGCGATCGCCGAGGACGCCGGCTTCTCCAAGGGAGTCGTCTACTCCCAGTTCGCCAGCAAGGCGGACCTCTTCCTCGCTCTGCTGGCCCGCCGCAAGGCCGAGCGCGCCGAGGAGAACGCCGAGATCGCCCGCGCACTGGCCGGGCCGGACGGGCTACGCGCACTGCTGCGGGCCGGCGAAAGGCACTCCGCGGACGCCGAGGGCTGGGCCCGGTTGCTGATCGAGTTCCGGGTGTACGCCGCACGGGATGCGGAGCTCAACCGCCGCTACGCAGACGCGCACTCCGACACCATCGACCACCTGGCTCGCGCGATCGGCCAGGTGCTTGCCAATGCCGGGATCGAGCCGGACTTCCCACCGCGTGTCATGGCTCAGTTCGTGCTGGCCATCGGCAATGGACTGGTCCTGGAACAGGCCGCCGACCCGGACGCACTGCCGCCCGCCGTGATCGAGGACTTCGCCGGCAGGGCATTCGGCATTCCGTATGCCGCGGAGTCCTCGACCGCATCCGCCGCATCCGCCCAGGCCTAGGAGTCCCAATGCCGACCACCGCCACGCCGACCACCGCCACGACAACGACGGCGTCCACGACCACAAGCGGTTTCGCCGCACTGCGCACCACGCTGGAGTCCGAGATCTCCCGGAGCTACCCCGCGCAGATCGAGCGACTGAGCTGGACCCGCGAGCAGATCGAGGCGCACCAGCGCCGCGAGCTTCGCACGCTGGTCCAGCACGCCCGGACGTACTCCCCGTTCCACGCGAGGCGGTTGGCCGGACTCGACCTGAGCCGGGTCGAGCCGACCGACCTGAGCGCACTGCCGGTGATGACCAAGACCGAGATGATGGCCGAGCTCGACGACGTGTTCACCGATCGCAGGCTGGGTCGAGCTCAGGTCGAAACCGCGCTGGCCCGCACCGGGACCGAACCCGAGCCGATCCTCGGTGAGTACATCGCCTTCACCTCCGGCGGTAGCTCCGGCGAACGCAGCGTGTTCGTCTTCGACAGGCCCGCGCTGGTCACGTTCTTAAGCACAGTTACCCGGTCCTTGGTGGCCCGACTGCGGGCCGGCGGTGGCCATCCGCCCGGTGGGCTACCCATCGCGATCATCGGCGCACGGTCGGCGGTACACCTCACGGGCGCCGCCGCGGCGCTGACCGCAGGCGGCGGGGTGCCGATGCGCTACCTCACGACGCCGGTCACCCAACCGCTGCCGGAGATCGTCGCGCAGCTCAACGACATGCGCCCACCCATGCTCCTCGGTTACCCGACAGTGCTGGCCAGGCTGGCCGCCGAGCAACAGGCCGGCCGGCTGCAGATCACACCCATGGTCGTGTCGTGCACGAGCGAGCAGTTGACACCCGACCTGCGCGCAGCCATCCGCGCCGGATTCGGCGTACCGGTCATCGACACCTTCGCAAGCACCGAAGGGCTGCTCGGGCAGACCCTGCCCGACGAGGACGTGCACAGTTTCGCGGACGACGGCTGCATCATCGAGCTGGTGGACAAGAACGACCGGCCGGTGCCGCCGGGGACGCCGTCGGCCAAGGTCCTGATCACGAACCTGACCAACCGTCTGCAGCCGTTGATCCGTTACGAGCTGACCGACAGCTTCGCCCAGCAGCCGGCAGCGCCCGAGCACGGTCACCTGCGCGCCACCGTGCAGGGCCGCTCGGACGACGTGTTCGGCTACGGCGGCGTACTCGTCCACCCGTTGGTGATCCGCTCCGTACTGGTCAGGACCTCGGAGATCGCGGAGTACCAGGTGCGGCAGACCGCCGCCGGGATCGACGTCGACGCGGTGGCGCCGGCCACGCTGGACACCGCCGGCCTGCGGAGACGGTTGGCAGCGGCATTGGCCGCCGCCGGGCTGACCAAACCGGAAGTGCGGGTTCGTACGGTGCCCTTGCTCGGCAGACACCCCGAGACCGGCAAGCTGCGCCGCTTCGTGCCGCTGAGCTGACCCGGGACGCCCGGCCGCCGGCGCTACCGAGCACCAGGCTCGCGCCTGGAGGTGCTGCGCTCGCTCGGCTCGCCGTCGAGTACGCCGGGCACCCGCGCCGGGGCCGGCCCTACGGGTGGCGCCGGGCGGCGCTGCTGACTGTCCGCCTGATAGGCCGGCTCGCCGAACAGGCTGTCGTATGCGGCGAGCAGCACCAGCACCAGCGTTGCGTAGATCGACACCATCAGCGGCGAGACGAACTGCAGCACCGGAACCAGCACCGCCAGCACGAGCAGGGCGACCAGCCGAGACGGCCCCCACCGGCCGAAGACGACCCGGACGAACAACGCGTGGCCGACCAGGAACAGCGCCGGCCCGCCCAGGATCACCACCAGCCACGCCGGCTCGGTAGCCCCGCCCGGGTGCTCGATCACCACCCGGTCGCCGACCGCGGTCACGATGATCCCGGCCACCATCAGGATGTAGACGTAGCTGACCGTCCGCCCGACCCGACCAGGATCGGCGGCGGCGGCTACCGCGGCGATCGCGCGGCTACCGCTGCGGTGGAAGTAGATCCACCACAACGCCGCCGCCCCAATGAACGAGACCACGAACGCCGCCGTGCGGCCGGCGTCCAGCGGGCCGGCCGAGTAGGTCAGTCCGGTGATCAGGATGGACTCGCCGAGAGCGATGATCAGGAACAGCTGGCAGCGTTCCACCAGGTGCTCGCCTGCGGTCGTCCACTCCGCCATGCGGGTGCGCCCCAGCCGTGGGGTCGGGTAGCGGAACAAGGCCGCGAGGAGCTCCACAAGTACCGCCACTGTCCAGAGCACCGCTCGAGCCGGCTCGTCGAGGAACGCCCCGACCAGCCAGAAAACCGCTGCGACCGAGAGCCAGAACAGCACCCGCAGGAAGTTCTTCCGCAGCTCGTGCCCGCGCAGGGCGATCAGTACGAACGCCGTGCGGCCGAGCTGTATCACCAGGTAACCGAGCACGAACATCAGCCCGCGGGCGCCGAACGCCTCCGGGATGGCCACCGTCATCACCAGGCTGGCCAGCATCAGCCCGATCATCAGCAGTTGCACCGGGGTGCGGCTCGGATCGAACCAATTGGTGACCCACGCGGTGTAGACCCAGGCGCCGAACACGGCCAGCAGCAACAGCAGGGTCTGGTAGGCGCCGACCCAGTCGAGACGCTGGAACAGACCGGTGGAGAGCTGGGTGACCGCGAAGACGAAGACCAGGTCGAAGAACAGCTCGAGGAAGCTCACCCGCTGCGGTGCGGTGCGATCCCGCAGCAAGCCGCCGTGCCCGAGGTCGGTCATCGGGTCGAATCCTGGCGCTGCCACCCGCAGCTTTCAAGCCCGCGCCCGGCACAGCAGGCGCAGACGCAACACCTGTAACCAATCGCCCCATGAGCCATCGGTCTCGGACAGGGCGCCGGTCACCGCACGTGCCATGTGGGTGACGGCTGAACGGACCCAATCGCGGCTCCACTCGTCTCCGCATCACGCCCAGTGAGCGCTGGTGGTTTTTCTGACCGCACCCAATTCATCCCGGCTGTGTTGTGGTTCACAGGACGTTCACATGACGGAGGCCAAGCCATGTTGTGGTGGGACAGCTATCGGGCCGTGTACGGCGCGGAGCTGCGGGCAGCCGCACTCGGGTTCGCCGAGCATGGCTGGCCGGTGGTGCCCGGCGAGTTCCGGAACGGCCGGATGAGCCCGGCGTTGTCCGGACTGGCCGGCGGCGCCCCCGCTGCATCCTGTGACCCGGCTCGAGTCGCAGCGTGGTGGGACCGGCGGCCGTTCGGGATCCTGCTCGCCACCGGATCGTTGCTGGACGTCATCGAGGTATCGGCCGACGTCGGCCGATCTGCCTGCGCGGCGCTGCGTGCCCACGGCGAGTTGGTGCCGGTCGCCGCCACCTCGACCAGGCGCTGGTGGATCCCGGTCGCCGCCGGATCCGATGCCGGGTCGGGCTCGTCGAGCCTCTCGACGCTCGCCGGTCTGACCGACGTGCGGATCAGCCGTCACGGCGCACTGGTGCCGGCGCCGCCGTCGGAGTGTGCGGACGGCTTCGTGCACTGGCGGGTCAATCCGTCCGCCTGCGGCTGGCGGCTGCCCGCCGCTGAGCTCGTCGGCGAACTCGTGAAAGCGGCCGCCACCACCGAAGAACGGTGGCCGGCCCGATCCAGGGAGGGTCGGGGCGCCCAGCGGTCCACGGCCATCCCGATCGGCGTGCGGTCCTAGCGACCGCGGGCCGCCCGCCCGGCTCGCCGCTCGTTGTTGCGGAGGTCCCACCGCGCCGAGCAGGCCCAGGCGGGAGAGGCGCGGTGGCCCGGGGTGAACCTCCCCACCTCGGGTGCCGCGCCCCAACAACGGGCCGCCGGATCGGCCCCGGTGCAGCACGCCGAGCAGCGTCGATCCTTCGATCCGCCTCCCAGCGGGCACTATTGGATCGTGCAGACCACCACACTCGTTCCGGCGGCTCGCCCGAGCGTCCCGCTGGGCGGCGTGGACGACGAGGCCAAGCGGCGTGACCTGCGCCGGATGAAGCTCGTCGCCACGAGTTTCCTGCTGGGCGCCACGGTCATCTTCCTGATCTCGCACGCGCTGATCGTGAACGGCGGACCGGAGTGGCTGGGATACGTGCGAGCGGCCGCCGAGGCCGGCATGGTCGGCGCGCTCGCCGACTGGTTCGCGGTGACCGCGCTGTTCCGCCGCCCGCTGGGGCTGCCGATCCCGCACACCGCGATCATTCCGACCAAGAAGGACCAGCTCGGCGACAGTCTCGCCGAGTTCGTCGGGGCGAACTTCCTGGCCGAGGGCGTGGTCCGCGACAAGCTGGCCCGGGCCGAGGTGACCCGCCGGTTCGGCTCCTGGATCCGGCAGCGGGAGAACGCCGAGCGGATCACCGCCGAGCTGGCCACCGCCGCCCGTGGCGTGGTGACCGTGCTCCGGGACGAGGACGTCCAGGAGGTGCTCGAGCAGACGCTGGTCCGCCAGCTCATGGCCCGGCCGTGGGGGCCGCCGCTGGGCCGGGTGCTGGTCAACGTGCTGGCCGACGGGTCGCACCACCGGCTCGTCGACCTGGTGTTCGACCGGGTCTACGACTGGGTGCGGGCCAACCACAGCACGATGCTGCGCGTGGTGTCCGAGCGGGCGCCGACCTGGTCGCCCCGCTTCGTCGACGAGATGATCGCGGACCGCGTCTACGCGGAGGTGCTTGCCTTCGCCTGGGCGGTGAAGAACGACCAGGACCACGCGATGCGCAAGGCGCTGGACACCTTCCTGGTGGAGTTCGCCAACGATCTGCAGTTCGACCCGGAGACCATCGAGCGGGTCGAGCAGGTCAAGCAGCAGTTCTTCGCCCACCCGGAGGTGAAGAGCTTCATCGGCAAGGCCTGGTCGACGATCAAGACGATGATCCTGGACGCCGCCGCCGATCCGTCCTCCGAGCTCCGCAGGAGGGTGGCCGACGGGCTGATGGAGCTGGGCAACCGCCTCGTCACCGACGAGTCCCTGCGGTCGAAGGTGGACGGCTGGTTGGCCGACGCGGCGGGGCACGTTGTGCGGCACTACCGCGGCGAGATCACCACGCTGATCACCGAGACCGTGCAGCGCTGGGACGCCGAGGAGACCTCGCGGAAGGTTGAGCTGCAGGTCGGCCGCGACCTGCAGTTCATCCGGATCAACGGCACGGTCGTCGGCGCGCTCGCCGGACTGGCCATCTACACGGTCGCGCAGATGCTGTTCGTCGGCGGCTGACCGTCCCGCCGTTGCGAGCCGTTCGCCCGGCGTCAGTCCCGGCCTCTGCCGCCGTGGCTGCCGGTGCCGCGGTTCGCCTTGCCCCGCGCGCCGGACCCGTCCGGCCCGGATCGCTCCCTGCGCTCGGAACGGTCTCCCTCGCGGTCGCTGCGGTCCGGCTTGCCGGTTGGGCCGGAGCGGTGCCGCTGCCCGGCTGCGCGCCGAGTGCCTTCCCCGCCGTCCTGGCCCTGGACGCGGCGCTCACCGGCCCGGCCGTGCCGCTTGCCGTCGCGGTCCCGCTCGCGGTCCGGCTGACCCAGCCTGGTTCTTGCCGCTCCGCTCGCCTGCCTGCCCGCGCGCCGGGGGCGTGGGCGGCGCTGATCGAGTCTGCGGGCCCGCCGACGAACCATCGGCCGGACCGGCGCCGACCGGCCGCAGCGGCGGACGGGCGGCCGGGGCGGGCCGTTGCGGCGGCTCGGGGTCGGCGGTCAGCGCGGCCGGGACGGCGTCGCCGGCTCGCGGCGCACCCGCCGCCGGCGGACCCGGTCGCGGGTCGGCCCCCCACCGGCGGCACGGGTCCGGTGCCACCCGGCCCCGATGTCGGCGGGTCGGCAGGCCCGGCCTTGGTGGCCGCCGCACCCGCGGGGCCGGCGGCCGTAGTGCCGGGAGCGCCGCCCAGCTGTCCGGCCGTGACCAGCCCTCCGACCAGGAGCAGCACGGCGCTGGCGGCGAGCACGCCGGCCACCCGCCGCCGGCGCAGCTCGTGGTCGACGCCTGCCTGGAGGTCGAGCCGGTTGGATGCGGCCACCGGCAACAGGCCGGCCAGCGCGGCCCGCCGCGCCAGCTGACCGCGGCCGCGTTCCGCCCAGTTCTCGCCGTAGCCGAGCGGGGCGGCGGCTTCGAGCTCCACGAGCAGCACCCCGGCGTTGGGCGGGCGATCGGCGAGGTCCTTCGCCAGTCCGCGGGCGACCAGCTCACGTACCGGCTCCGGGAGGTCCTGCGCCGGGACCGGGGCCCGCTCGTGCCCGCGTCGGGCCTGCCGCCGGGACGCCGCTCGGTACGGGGGCTGCCCGGTCATGGCCTCGACGAACGCGGCCCCCGCCGCGTATACGTCGCCGTCCGGCGAGGCACCGGCTCCTTGCCAGCGCTGTGGGGAGAGGTACCCGGCCGCGCCGACGTCCGCCGGCGCAGCGCCCGCCGTCGCGGCGATTCCGAAGTTCCGGAGCTTGACATCACCGTCGGGCGTGATGAGCACGTGCTCCGGGCGGAGGTCACCATGTGCGAGGCCGAGCTTGTGACCCGCGGCGAGACCGCGCAACGAGCCCATCAGCGCCCAGAGCGCCGGCTCCGGCGCCACCGCGCCGTGCTCGCGCAGGACGTCGCGCAGCGACACCGCGGAGACGTGCTCGGACACGGTCGCGGTTCCCCAGGGGGTGCGGACGTAGTCGTACAGCCGTACCACCCGCGGGTCGTCCAGCCGGGCGAGCTGCTGCGCCTGCGCGTCGCCGAGCGGCGCGTCGGACCGGTACTCGATCTCGACCTCGCGGCCGGTGGCGTCGTCGGTGGCGAGCACCACGGTCCCCTGGCCGCTGCGTCCCAGCTCGCGGACATGGGTGTAGCCAGGAACCGTCCAGCGCGGCCCGAGCACCCCTGATCCCCCCTCGGACTCGGATCAAGTTCGGGTCAGGATAGGCCCGCCTGCCGCCATTGCGAGCACCGGGGTTCCCCCGATCGGCGCAGTCCAGTGCGCCGATGGGTGGTGTCAGTGCCCGACGGGCGCCATGGCCGCCGCCTCCGACGAGCCAGACATCGCGAGCATGGCGTCGACGAACTCCTGGCCGGGCGGGGTGAACGTCGGCCCGGTCGGCAGCCCGGCAGCGGCGGTGAGCAGTCCTTCGATGCCGCCACTGATCGGCAGCCCGTGGGTGCTGAGCAGCAGCGCGGGGTCGCGCCTGCGTAGGTCCGCGACCCGGGCCTGCCAGGCGCTGAGATCAACGTCGCGCAGCCAGGGGCACATCGCGGAGTTGAACATCATCGCGCCGGCCTGGTAGTCGGCGGCCGGCAGCTCCTCGGCAACCTCGGCCAGCGAGGGCAGCATCGCGCCCATGCAGTCCGAGCTGAACAGGATGTCCCGGCGCAGCGCGTGGAAGGCCAGCGTGCCGGGGCTGTCGTAGGTCGGCGGGCGGAACGCCTCCAGCACGTCATCGCCGATCTCCAGCCGATCGCCGGGGTTGACCAGCCGCAGCCGGTGCATCGGCAGCGGCCAGTCCTCGCCGATCTTCACCATGCTGATGAAGTTGGTGACCACGGTGGCGTTCGGTGCCTCGTCGAGGATCTCGCGCAGGCTGCCGGTGTGGTCCCGGTCGTCGTGCGTGACGACGATCCAGCGCAGGTCGGCTGGGTCGACCAGGTTCCACAGCGCGGCGCGGAACTCCTCGGTCTGCGGCGACAGTCCGGTGTCCACCAGCGCCGGCTCGCTGCCGAGCAAGCCGAACGCGTTGACCGGGAACGTCAGCCCGTTCGGGCCGGGCACCGACGTCGCCAGCATGTGGGTGTCCTGGGCGACGCGATTCGTGTTGATCATGACTGCCTCCGTGAAGCGTGGTTGGTTGACCGACAGCCGAGCACCGCGATGGCGTAGCGCCAGGTGCGCTCGCGGCTGCGGTGCAGGACGTGCACCGCGTCCTGGCCGATGACCAGGGCTGTGTCACCGGCCAGCACCACCTGACGCGAGCCGGCCAGGTAGCTGCCGTCGTCGGCCCACAGCGCGGTCACCGCCGCGGCGATCTCGCCACGCCCATGCGCCACCGGCCGACCGTCGGCGACGAGCACGGCGCGCGGGTCGAACAGCGCGACGAGCGCGGCGGTGTCGCGCAGCACGAAGGCGTCCTCCAGGAGGGTGTCCAGCTCCTCCGGGGACCGGGCCGACGCATTCACCGGGCTGCTCAGAACCGCAGGCCGTGCCGCTGCACGATCGGCATGGTCGCGTCCAGGTCGGCCTCGCAGGCGTAACCGCTGGTCAGCTCGGCCAGCCCGTCCGGTTCGGGAAACTCACCGAGCTTGCCGAGGATCTTGAAGAGCTCCTCCAGCCCACCGGGCGAGATCAGCTCGAGGATCCGCGCCGTCGAGTCGCCGGCGTTCCAGAACGTGTGCCACTGGCCGCGCGGCTTGAAGATCAGGTCTCCGGGGCGGCCGACCACCTCGTCGTCGCCGAGCAGCGCGCCGACGGTGCCCTCCAGCACGTAGCTGTACTCGTCCTCGCGGGTGTGCAGGTGCAGTGGGGCGGCGAGCACCTTCGGCCCCAGGGTGTGCTCGACCAGCGCGAACCGGCCGCCGGTCTCCGAGCCGTTGATCATGAAGCGGTCTACGGCGGTGTCCGCGGTGCCGTAGCTCTCACCGTCCCGCGGGCCGAGCACCCGCGCACTAGGAGTGGTCCTGGTCATCTGCGCCTCCGATGCCGTTGCAGCCGGTACGGCGAAAACGTATGAACGGGCGGCGCGCGCGGCCATTCCACAAAGCTGGTATGTCTGCGCGCTCGATGCGCCCGTACGGTGCATCCATGGCCGAGGACGCCAAGCAGCGCGCGAAGGACAAGCTTGCGCAGCTCGCTCGGCAGCGTCACGACCTGCCCAGCTTCTGGCGGGCCAGCACCGAGGTGCTCGGCACGGCGGTGCCGCACTACTGGTCACCGTGCTGGTACACGATGGACCCGGCCTCGCTGCTGATCACCAGCCACTTCCAGGAGGGCATGCCCGAGTTCCCCAGCGAATGGCTGGCCCAGGAGTACTACGGCGACGACGTCCACCAGCTGGCCGGCGTCGCCCGGTCCGAGCGGGGGATCTCCACCCTGCACGAGGCGACCGGCGGTGACCCGAGCGGCAGCCCGCGCTGGCAGGCGAACATCCAGATGGGCGGCGACCAGGAGATGATCGCCGGGCTGCGCACCCGCGGCGGCGAGGTGTGGGGCGCGCTCGGGCTGTACCGCGAACCGGGTCAGCCGATGTTCGACCGCGACGAGCTGGCGTTCATCCAGGCCGTGACGCCCCTGCTCGCCGAGGGCGCCCGCCGGGCGTTGCTCGTCGGCGAGGCCACCGACCCCGACGCGCCGAACGCACCCGGGCTGGTCGTGCTGACCGCGGACTGGCAGGTCGAGTCCACCACTCCCGGCGTCGAGCGCTGGCTGCACGACCTGCCGGACGGGGACTGGGACACCGGGCGGCTGCCCTCAGCGGTGCTTTCGGTCGCGGCCCGGGCGCTGCGCACCGCCGAACGACCCAACGAGCCGGGCGAGATCGCCGTCGCCCGGGTGCTCGGCCGGTCCGGGTCGTGGGTGGTACTGCACGGCGCCTCCCTGGTCAGCGGGGACACCTCCCGGGTGGCGGTGATCGTCGAGCCGGCCCACCCGGCCCGGATCACCCCGCTGCTGATGTCGGCCTACGGGCTCACCGAGCGGGAGCAGGCCGTCACCAGGCTGGTGCTACAGGGCAGCTCGACAGGCGAGATCGCCGAGCAGCTCGTCGTCTCGACGCACACCGTCCAGCAGCATCTCAAGAGCGTGTTCGACAAGACCGGCGTGCGTAGCCGGCGCGACCTGGTCGGGAAGATCTTCTTCACCCACTACGAGCCCCGGCTCCGGGACAACGAGCACCGCTTGCTCGACGGCAAACCGCTCCGCGGCGGACCGCTGACCGGGCCCGACGCTCTAACCCCTGGCGCCTAGCGGCTAGCGACTGGCGGTAGACCGGCTGGACGGTCCCGTGCGGTCGTCATCGGCCCGCGGCGTCGGGATGGGCCGGGGTGCCTCAGGAGCGACACTGTTGCGCTCCGGCTGGTCGAACGCGTACGGCGTCCCGGGCGGGAGCGGCTCGTAGCGGACCTGGCGGCGACCGAAGCGGTACACCTCCAGCCGTCGGGTGTACGGCCAGAACCCGGCCTTCTTGCAGCCCTTCAGCGAGGCGATGTTGTCCTCGCCGACGAACGTCACGACCGAGCGCACATCCTGGTCGGCGGCCGACGCCGCGATGAGCGCCATCGCGTGGGCCATGATGCCCTTGCCGCGGAAGTCCGGTGGCGTGTACGCCCCCTCGAGCAGCGCGTGGCCGGGAAGCAGCCGCGGGTACAGGTCGCCGAACAGGCCGCGGAGCCGGTCGGTGTGCTCGGGCTGGACCAGGCACTGCATATACGCCGGCCTGCCGTCCGGGTCCACCGCGATCCAGCAGGTGCCCACCTTCGAATCGAGCAGCCGGCGCTGTTGCAGGATCGTGTGCGCGGCGTCGTCGGTCATGTCGGGGCCGTCAAGTGCGAGGAAGTCGATCTCTTCGCCGGGCCGGAGCGGGCGCACCTCTACCTTCAGCTTCGCGTCCGGCGCGGTGAACGGCACGTTCAGGTCGCGGGCGAGCCCCAGCGATGGCGTGACCGACTCGAGCCTGGTCTTCACGGACTCCACCAACCGGCGGGAATGCCCCTCGCGGATCATCCGAACGGCATCACGCGCCACGAGAACAAGCCTGCTCACCGGGACCTCCGTCGCTCCTCGGCTACCCGTCGATCCGACGTGGACCGGGCGGGCATTGTCGTCTGCTTGTCGCGGAGTGGCAATGTTCCGTTACGCCGAGCGGCGGTACCCGATCGGGTGTCATTCTCACTTGGCGTCGAAGGCCTTCCGCAGCCTGACCGGCGCCTTGCGCCGCCACGACTCCTCGACGAGCTCGGCGAGCTGATCGGGGTCGACCCGCTCCAGGTCGACCAGGATCGCGCCATACCCGTCGTAGTGCGGGGTCGTGTAGAAGGCGGGATCGCCGGAGGCCAGCAGCGCCGCCTTCTCGTCGAGGTCGCACATCAGCACCAGGCCGCCCTCGGCCTCGTCCCGTAACCGGGCGAATCCCTTCCCGGCCACCTTGAGCGACGGGCTGTGAAACCAGCTCGCCTCCTCGACGTCGGGCAGTGCCTTGGCGATCCTCACCACGTCCGTCCAGGTCGGCATGCAGCCATTCTCGGTGCTACCGCCCGGCGGGTCTTGGATGGATGGGAGCGCGTTTCGCGACGCGCGAAACCCCCGCGACTCCGGTCAGGGCTCCGCCGTATCGTCGAGATCATGAGCGACGTCGCTGTGCGGACCGAGGACCTGGTGAAGACCTACGGGTCGACCCGGGCGCTCGACGGTGTCGACCTCGAGATCCCGACCGGCACCGTGCTCGGCCTGCTCGGCCCGAACGGTGCCGGCAAGACGACCGCGGTGCGCATCCTCAGCACGCTGCTGCGACCCGACTCCGGCCGGGCCTGGGTCGCCGGACACGACGTGCTGGTGGAGCCCCAGCAGGTGCGACGCAGCATCGGGCTGTCCGGCCAGTACGCCGCGGTCGACGAGAACCTGACCGGCCGGGAGAACCTCTACATGGTCGCCCGGCTCTACGGGCTGTCCCGCTCGGCGTCGCGCAGTCGGGCCGGCGAGCTGCTGGGGCGCTTCCGGCTCGACGAGGCCGCCGACCGCCCGTCCAAGACCTACTCCGGCGGCATGCGTCGCCGGCTCGACCTGGCCGGCGCGCTGGTCGCGAAGCCGGCCGTCGTCATGCTGGACGAGCCGACCACCGGGCTCGACCCGCGTGGGCGGCTGGAGACCTGGGAGCTGATTGCCGAGCTGGTCACCGACGGCGCGACGGTGCTGCTCACCACCCAGTACCTGGAGGAGGCCGACCGGCTGGCCGACACGATCGCCGTGCTCGACCGCGGCAAGGTGATCGCGCGCGGAACGTCCGACCAGCTCAAGGCGCAGATCGGCGGGGAGCGGCTGGAGTTGGTGGTCGCCCAGCCCGAGCAGCTCGCGGTGGCGATGCAGGTGCTCAGCGAGATCGGCAACGGGCCGCCGACCGCCGACGAGGAGCTGCTCCGGCTCGCGGTGCCGGTCACCGCCGGGCCCAAGGCGCTGATGGAGGCGCTGCGCCGGTTCGACGCCGACGGCATCGAGGTGCTCGACATCGGGCTGCACCGCCCGACCCTTGACGATGTGTTCCTCACCCTCACCGGGCGGATCGCCGAGGAGGACGCGAAGTGAGCGCGCTGACCGGGATCGTCCGCGACGGCGGGATCATGACCTGGCGCAACCTCGTCGGGTTGAAGCGGGTGCCCGACGCGGTGGTCGCGCTGACCATCCAGCCGATCATGTTCGTGGCGCTGTTCGCGCTGATCTTCGCCGGCAGCCTCGGGGGTGACGTCTACCGGGAGTTCCTGATCGCCGGGATCTTCGCCCAGACCGTGGCGTTCAACTCCGCGTTCACCACGATCGGGCTGGCCAACGACCTGCAGAAGGGCATCATCGACCGGTTCCGCAGCCTGCCGATGTCCCGGCTGGCCGTGATCCTCGGGCGCACCACGTCCGACCTCGGGGTGACGGCCTTCACCCTGGTGATCATGTCGCTGACCGGGCTGGTGGTCGGTTGGCGGATCAACAGCAGCGTGCCGGAGGCGGCCGCCGGGTTCGCGCTGCTGCTGCTGTTCTCCTTCGCGATGTCCTGGATCGGCGCGTTCATCGGCTTGTCCGTGCGCAGCGTCGAGGTGGCGCAGAGCGCCGGGCTGATCTGGCTGTTCCCGTTCACTTTCGTGTCCGCCGCGTTCGTCTCCGTGCAGGGCTTCCCGCCCTGGCTGCAGCCGATCGGCGAGTGGAACCCGATCACCGGGGTGGCGCAGGCCTCGCGTCAGCTGTTCGGCAACCCGACCCAGCTGCCGGGGTTCCCCGAGCCGGCAGGTTGGCCGGCGCAGAACGCCGTGCTCTACACCGTGCTGTGCTCGATCGCGATCATCGCGGTGTTCATGCCGCTCACCGTGGCTCGCTACCGCCGGGTGGCCAGCCGCTGACGCGGCGCCGTTTTCAGGCGTCGAACTCGCCGCGCCGGACCCCGTCGAGCAGGCTCACCCACGCCGGGGTACGCACGGCGAGCACCGGCCCACCGCGGTCCTTGCTGTCCCGGACCGCCACCCGGCGGGCCAGCAGCGCCACCTCGACGCACTCGTGTCCGCTGCCGTTGCTGTAGCTGCTGGTGAACCAGCGCGCGCGGGAGAGGTCGGAGCTCATCCCGCACCTCCTTTGCGCTACGAAGACCGTGCGAGTTTCTTGATTATCCCCGCCGACCGCTCCGGCGTCGCCGCTACCTCGATCACCCGCTCGAAGATCGAGCCGTAGTGCTCGATGTCGGCCGGGCGCTCCTGGTAGACCTCGCCGCGGTCGTTCTCAAGGTACACGCAGTTCATCGACGGCTCGTCGTTGAAGCGCAGCAGGGTGAACGGGCCGGACATGGCGGCGTGCGCGCCGGCGGCGAACGGCAGCACCTGGATCGTCACGTTCGGCTGGCCGGCGCGATCGAGCAGGTGGCCGAGCTGGGCGCGCATGGTCGATGCGCCGCCGACCTGGCGGTGCAGCACGGCCTCGTTCAGCACCGCGTGCAACCGGAGGGTCGGTTCCTCGACCAGCCGGCGCTGCCGGGTGGCCCGTAGCTCGACGGCCCGGTCCAGCTCGTCGTCCGTGCGGTCCGGCCCGGCCGCGAGCGTGATCGCCCGGGCGTACTCGGCGGTCTGCAACAGGCCCGGGACCAGCTCGGCCTGGTAGGTCCAGAATCTCCTCGGTGTCGGCCTCCAGGCTGAGGTACGGCTTGAACGTCTCCGGGACGGTGTCGCCGTAGGCCAGCCACCAGCCGCGCTGGTTCGCCTCGCCGGCCATCCGGATCATCGCGTCGGACTGCGGCGACTCGACCCGGTAGAGCTGCAGCAGCAGCCGGATGTTCGCGGTCCGGATGCCCTGCCGGCCGAGCTCGATGCGCGAGACGGTCGGTGGCTTGACGCCGATGTAGTCCGCGGCGTGCTCACGGGTGATCCCCGCGGACTCTCGCAGCCGACGCAGCTCACGCCCGAGCTGCCTGCGGCGCAGACCCGGTCCGACCATTCCGTTCCGCCTTCCGTGCGGCCAGCGCCGGACATCCTGCCATCTTGGTGACGGCGTGTCACGGACCGATCATCTGTTCGGCGCCTTTGCCCATGTACGTACATGCATTAGCGTACGTGCGAACGGCGTGACGAGCGTTGCTCGCTGCCGATCACGTCCGCCGTTGGCGGACGAGCCGCCCAGTCTCCGGTGGTCGGAGCCGGGGCTGGGCGGCGCTCGCGAGAGGGGGCCGGGGTGTTCGAGGCGCTGGTGGAGTTCCTGATGGACCGACCGGAGTCGCGCACCAAGCTGATCGCCGAGCACCGCAACGACGGCGCCGGAAAGTGTCGGGGCTGTGCGGCCGGGCTCCGGCCCCGCCCACCCTGGCCGTGCCTGTTGCGGATGGCGGCCGACACCGCCGAGCGCCTCGCCACGGCCTGAACTCCGGCCGGCGCCGGCGGCGCCGCCGGATGCCCTCTGATCAACGGCGCCGTTGTACGGCCCTATCGCACGAAAGTGCCGTTCGTAGCGCACGGCAGGGTGATCACCGGGCCTGTGGAGCGGCGATGCCCTCTGGTGGCGCGGCGATGCCCTGCGGGTGGCGCGGCGATGCCCTCTGATCAACGGCGCCGTTGTACGGCCCTATTGCACGAAAGTGCCGTTCGTTCAGTAGGGCAGTCCGGGGCCGCGGGGACGTGTCGAGGGCCACTCCACCTGCGCAAGCAGTGCGCTTGCAAGAGCAAGCGCTGGCGCGTAGCGTCGATCGGGTCAGGTCGAGGAGGAGAGGTCGATGAGCAACGACGGACCCATCGAGAACGTGGTGGGTCACGCTGTGGAGCGTGCCAGCCAGAAGGTCGGGCAGGCCGTCGACGACATCGGCAGCTACATCCGGGCCCAGCGCGAGAACGCGCAGGTCTCCCTGCGCCAGCTCGCCAAGCAGGCCGGGGTGAGCAACCCGTACCTCAGCCAGGTCGAGCGCGGGTTGCGCCGGCCGTCGGCCGACATCCTGCAGCAGATCGCCCGCGGTCTGCAGATCTCCGCGGAGGCGCTCTACATCCGTGCCGGGATCCTGCAGGAGCGGCCGGCCAGCGCCGTCGTCGACGCTGTCTTCGCCGACCAGGACCTGACCGAGCGGCAGAAGCAGGTGCTGCTCGACATCTACCAGTCATTCCGGCGGGAGAACGGCCAGCAGGCCGCCGAGCCCGCCGCGAACACATCGGCATCAACCGAGGCATCAACCGAGGCATCCACCGAGAAGGAGTGATTCCCATGGCCGTTTCGCTGCCAACGTCCGCGGACGTCCGCAAGGCCCGCGAGCAAGCCGCCAAGACCATCAACGAGCAGGCCGGCGCCGCCCGTACGCCGTTGCTCGCCGTGCTCGGCGCGACCGACATCGCGGTTACCGCCGCGATCGACGCGTTCACCACCGCGCGCGCCCGGGCCACCGAGCGCCGGGAGGCCGCTTCGGAGCTGCCCAACCGGCTGAACCGCGACGAGCTGCGCAAGAACGTCGACGCGATGGCCGAGTCCGCCCGGAAGGCCTACGTCGAGCTGGCCAAGCGCGGTGAGCAGACCTGGGCGAAGCTGCGCCAGCAGCCGCAGGTTCAGCGGGTGATGCAGGTGTCGCAGGACGCCTCCGACCGGTTCGAGGGTCGGATCGACGGGTTCGTCGACGAGGTGCACGACGCCGCGGAGGACGCTCTGAACCGGTTCAGCCGGACCGCCCGGTCCAGCGGCGAGAAGGCGGCCCAGCGCACCCAGCGCTTTGCCGGGCAGGCTGCCGAGGCCGTCCAGGAAGCCGCCGGCGAGGCCGCCGAGAAGATCGAGCAGGCCGGCGACGAGGCCGCGCACACCGCCCGCAGCACCAGCCGCAAGGCCGCCGCGCGAACCCAGCCGGCCAAGGACGACAAGTAGTCACACCACCGCCGCCTCCCGCGGCGTCTGAGGCGAGCCCGCCCCGGGGATGACCCTTGGGCGGGCTCGCACGTACCCTCCAGTTGTGGGGCTGGCCTACGTCCTGGACGACTACATTCTCTTCGGCATCTACGTGCTGGCGATCCCGGTCGGCGCGTTTGCGTTCGTGCATGCGCTGCTGCAGCGGTCCGACGCGTTCACGGCCGCGGAGAAGCTGACGAAACCCGCCTGGTTGGGCATCACCGGCGCCGGGTTGCTCGTGTTGGTGGTGTTCCCCGGCCCGCGCAGCGCCGGCGCGCTGTTCTGGCTGGCCGGGCTCATCGCCGTGCTGATCTACCTGGTCGATGTGCGGCCGAAGGTGACCGAGGTACAGCGCGGACCGCGCTGGTGACCGCCGCCGGCTGGGCGGTGATGGGGTCGCTCGACGTCGTCCCTGCGCTCGAGCGCCCAGACCTGCTGGGTGAGCCGGTCGCCGCCACGCTCAAGTCCCTGCCGCCCGAGGATGCCGCGCTGGTGGGCGTCGCCGAGATCGACCCGTCGCTGGCGGACACCGCGGAGTTCTGCGCGGCGTACGGCTCGCCGCTGGACGCCTCGGCGAACTGCGTGGTGGTCGCCGGCAAGCGCTCGGGCGACGTGCGCTACGCGGCCTGCATGGTGCTGGCCACCACCCGGGCGGACGTCAACAACGTGGTGCGGCGACGGCTCGACGTGCGCAAGGCGTCGTTCCTGCCGACCGACGCTGCCGTCGAGCTGACCGGCATGGAGTACGGCGGGATCACCCCGGTCGGTCTGCCGCCGGGCTGGCCGATCCTGGTGGACGCCGCGGTGGCCGCCGCGCCGTTCGTCGTGATCGGCAGCGGGGTGCGCCGCAGCAAGCTGGCCCTGCCCGGCCGGATGCTGGCGACGCTGCCAGCCAGCGAGGCGTTGGAAGGTTTGGCGCACTAACTTTGTTGAAGTGACAACAAAGCTAGTCGAGGACGTCGAACCAGGAGGTTCAGATGCCAGCCGTCACCGCACCCGACATCGCGGTGCTGCCCAGGGTCAGCCCACCGCCGCCGGACGCGCGATCGCGTCCGGTCGCTCTCGCTGACGACCGCGCCGAGTGGGTTCGAGGGTGAGGGGTTCCCCGTCCGGCGCGCCTTTGCCGGCGTCGACCTGCGGCTGCTGGACCCGTTCGTGCACCTGGACCAGATGGGCGAGGTGGAGTACGCGCCCGGCGAGCCGCGTGGCACGTCGTGGCACCCGCACCGCGGATTCGAGACCGTCACCTACATCATCGACGGGATCTTCGAGCACCAGGACAGCCAGGGCGGAGGCGGCGTGATCACCAACGGTGACACGCAGTGGATGACCGCCGGCAGCGGTCTGCTGCACATCGAGCGGCCGCCGGAGCACCTGGTGGTCAGTGGTGGGCTGTTCCACGGGCTGCAGCTCTGGGTGAACCTGCCGAAGTCGAAGAAGTGGGCCGACCCGCGGTACCAGGACCTGCGCGGTTCGCAGTCCGAGCTGGTCGCCTCCGAGGACGGCGGCGCGCTGTTGCGGATCATCGCCGGCGAGCTGGACGGGCACCGCGGACCGGGCTCGACGCATACCCCGATGATCATGATCCACGCGACCGTGACCCCGGGTGCCGCGGTCCGGCTGCCGTGGCGGTCGGACTTCAACGCGCTGGCCTACGTGCTCTCCGGCGACGGCACGGTCGGCGAGGAGCGGCGGCCGATCCACACCGGGCAGCTCGCCGCGTTCGGCCCGGGCGACGTCGTGGAGCTCACCGCTGACACCCAGCAGGAGGGCCGGCACCCGGCGCTGGAGGTCGTGCTGCTCGGCGGCGAGCCGATCCGCGAGCCGCTGGCCTGGGGCGGGCCGTTCGTGATGAACACCCGCGAAGAGGTGCTGCAGGCCTTCGAGGACTTCCAGGCCGGCCGCCTCGGCGTGGTGCCCGAGGAGCCGGTACGGCGCGCGACACGCTAGCCGGCCAGCCGACCGCGGGCTACCGCTCCGGTGATCGCCGAGAATGAAGGATCTGCCGCGGATTGCGCTGCTGCGGCTTCACAAACGGTGATCATGCTGCGCACCAGCGGTGATCATGCTGCGCACCGGCGGCCGGGTCGCCGGGTTAGCGGTTGAACAGGGCCGGCAGGGTGGGCTCCCAGGCGGCGCGGAGCTCGGGCTGCGGTAGTGCGGCGAGCCCGCTGATCTCCAGCGGGTCGCCGGGGCCGCGGACCGTGCCTAGGTCGGCGACCGGAACTCCGACCGTGCGGGCGTGCGCGCGGAACGTGTCGAGCTGGTCGGGCGGCACCGTGACCACGACCCGGGCCGCCGTCTCGGCGAACAGCTCCACGAATCGCGAGTGCTCGCCCGGCAGCTCGATGGTCGCGCCGTGCCCGCCGACCAGCACGGACTCCACCAGCGCCTGGGCCAACCCGCCCTCGGCGAGGTCGTGCGCGCCGGAGACCCAGCCGTGCCGGGCGGCCTCGGCCAGCAGGTCGGCCAGGCGCTGCTCGGCGGCGAGGTCGACCGCCGGTGGGAGCCCGCCGAGGTGCCCGTGCACCTCGTGCGCCCACTCGCTGCCGCCGAACTCCTCCCGGGTCGCGCCCAGCAGCAGCACCACGTCGCCGGCGGCGCGGAAGCCGGTGGGTACCCGGCGCCGCACGTCGTCGTGCACCCCGAGCACCCCGACCACCGGGGTCGGCAGGATCGCGGTGGACCCGGTCTGGTTGTAGAAGCTGACGTTGCCACCGGTGACCGGGATGCGCCAGCGCGGCGCAGCCGTCGGCCAGCCCGCGGACCGCCTCGGCGAACTGCCACATCACGTGTGGATCCTCGGGCGAGCCGAAGTTCAGGCAGTTGGTGACCGCAATCGGCCGCGCCCCGGTGACCGCGACGTTGCGGTAGGCCTCGGCGAGCGCCAACTGTGCGCCGGCGTACGGGTCCAGCGCGCAGTACCGGGAGTTGCAGTCGGTGGCCACCGCGACCCCAAGCCCGGTGCCCGGATCGATCCGCAGCACACCGGCGTCGGACGGCTGGGCGAGCACGGTGTCGCCGCGCACGTAACGGTCGTACTGGTCGGTAATCCAGGCCCGGCTGCACAGGTTCGGGCTGCCGACCATCCGCAGCACCGTCGCGCGCAGCTCGTCCGGTGTGGACGGTCGCGGCAGCCGAGCGGGGTCGTCGGCGACCAGCGCGTCCTGCTGCGGACCCCGCAACACCGGCCGTTGGTACACCGGACCCTCGTGCGCGACCGTGCGCGGCGGCACGTCCACCACCGTCTCGCCCTGCCAGGTGATCACCAGTCGGCCGTCGTCGGTGACCTCACCGATCACGCTCGCCAGCACGTCCCACTTCGCGCACACCGCCAGAAAGGCGTCCACATCGGACGGCCGCACGACCGCGCACATCCGCTCCTGGGACTCGCTGGCCAGGATCTCCGCAGCGGTCATCCCGGCGGTGCGCAGCGGCACCGCGTCCAGGTCGACCCGCATGCCGCCCTCGCCCGCGCTGGCCAGCTCGCTCGTCGCGCAGGACAGCCCGGCGCCGCCGAGATCCTGGATGCCGACCACCAGTCCCTCGGCGAACAGCTCAAGGCAGCACTCGATCAGCATCTTCTCGGTGAACGGGTCGCCGACCTGCACGCTGGGCAGCTTCTTGCGCCCGCTGCCCGCCTCGTCGCCGCTGAACGTGTCGCTGGCCAGCACGGATACCCCACCGATGCCATCCAGCCCGGTCCGCGCGCCGAACAGGATCACCTTGTTGCCGACCCCGGAGGCGTGTGCCCGGTGCAGGTCCTTGGCCCGCAGCACCCCGACGCACAGCGCGTTGACCAGCGGGTTTCCGGTGTAGGACGGGTCGAACACCACCTCGCCGCCGATCGTCGGCAACCCGAGGCAGTTCCCGTAGCCACCGATCCCGGCGACCACACCGGGCAGCACCCGGGCGGTGTCCGGCGCGTCCGCGGGTCCGAACCGCAGCGGGTCGAGCACCGCCGCCGGGCGGGCACCCATGGCCAGGATGTCCCGCACGATCCCGCCGACCCCGGTCGCCGCACCCTGGTATGGCTCCACATAGGACGGATGGTTGTGCGACTCGATCTTGAACGTGACCGCCCAACCGTCGCCGACGTCGACCACGCCGGCGTTCTCGCCGATCCCGGCGAGCATCCGTTCGCGCATCTGCGGGGTGGTCGTCTCGCCGAAGTAGCGCAGGTGCACCTTGGAGGACTTGTAGGAGCAGTGCTCGCTCCACATCACCGCGTACATCGCCAACTCGGCCTCGGTCGGCCGGCGGCCGAGAATCGCGCGGATCCGGGCGTACTCGTCGTCGCGCAGCCCGAGCTCGCGGTAGGGCTGCGGCTCGTCCGGGCTGGCGGTAGCCGAGGCGACGGTGTCGACGCGGTCTAGCGGCACGGAGTCGACGGGGAGCACGGACGCCGAGGGTAGCCGAGGGTAGTCGCCGCACCCACCATCACCGAACCACGCAATGAGCGGGCTATTCGGGGTTCACCCCGGCTGCAAACCCGCAATAAGCCCGCTCATTGCGTGGTTGGCGCGTGCGGCGCGCAGAAGTGGCGGGCATGGCGGGCATGGCGGGCATGGTCGGGTGTGGTGCTGCGGCTACGCGGCGATGGTTGCCGTGAGGACCGAGTGGAACACCGCCAGACCGTCGACCGACGGCCCGGTGAGCTCGGAGATCGCGTGCTCCGGATGCGGCATCAGCCCGACCACCCGGCGGTTCGCCGAGCACACCCCGGCGATGTCGGCGACCGCGCCGTTCGGGTTGCCGCCGAGGTAGCGGAACACCACCCGACCCTCGGCCTCCAGCGAACGCAACGTCGACGCGTCGGCCACGTAGCGGCCTTCGGCGTGCTTCACCGGGATGACCACCTCTGCGCCGACTGGATAGCTCGTCGTCCAGGCGGTGTCCGCCCGTTCCACCCGCAACCGCTGCTCCCGGCAGACGAACACCAGCCCGGCGTTGCGCACCAGGGCCCCGGGTAGCAGCCCGGCCTCGCACAGGATCTGGAAACCGTTGCAGATCCCCAACACCGGCATCCCGCCCCGGGCGGCGTCCAGCACCGGCCCCATCACCGGGGCGAACCGGGCGATCGCGCCGGCCCGCAGGTAGTCACCGTAGGAGAACCCGCCCGGCACGATCACCGCGTCCACTCCGCGCAGGTCGGCGTCCTTGTGCCACAGCGACACCGGCTCGGCGCCGGCGGCGCGCACCGCGCGGGCCGCGTCGACGTCGTCCAGGCTGCCCGGGAACGTGATCACGCCGACCCGGGTCACGGCGACACCCGCCGCACCACCCAGTCCTCGATCACCGGGTTGGCCAGCAACGTCGCAGCGATCTTGTGCACGGTCTCGTCGTCGACCCCGTCGTCGGTGTCCAGCTCGAAGTGCTTGCCCTGGCGCACCGAGCGCACCCCGGTGAATCCCAGCCGGGGCAGCGCACCTGCAACGGCCTGACCCTGTGGGTCGAGGATCTCGGGCTTCGGCATCACGTCCACCACGAACCGGGCCATGCGCCCGAGGGTACGGGGCCGGTCAGCCGACCAAGCGGATCAGGCGGACGCCGCGAGCCGCCGCTGCACGGTGGTCAGCGAGGGGTAGGTCAGCGCCTCGGCGCCGTGCTCCAGCGTGGTGTCCACGGCATCCAGCACCATGCCCGCGACCCGCGGCTGGCCGAGGTCGCCGCCGCGCACGGTGAGCTGCACCAGCCCACCACGGCGGGCCGCCCGTCCGGCGGCGCCGACCACCGCGCGGTTCCAGCCCACCGACCCATGGCCCGGGGTCAGCGTGCGCCCGCGGAGGAAGTCGCCGGAGGCGACGTGGTGCACGCCGGCCAGGTCCGCGCAGACCGCGAACCCCAGCTCGCGCAGCACCAGCCGGGTGCCGGTGGACGAGGTCCAGCGCGGCGGGCAGAAGCTGGCGCTGGTCAACCCGAGGGCGGACAGCTCACGGGTCGCGGCGATCAGCCGCAGCCGGGCCTCGTGCCGGCGCAGCGCGGCGTACTCGGCCTGCCGCCCGAGGCTGCGCGGGTCGACACCCTGCAGCACGACGACGTCCGGGCTGGCCAGCGCGCAGCGGCGGATCCACTGCCAGGCCGGCGAGCCGGCCCGCACCGCCTCGACCGCGGCGTCGTTCGGGGCCCGCCGGGTTGGCACCAGCAGCGTCAGCGGCACGCCGCGGTGCCGCAGCGCATCGGCCAGCGAGAGGCACTCCGGCAGGTCCTGGTCCGCGATCCCGGACAGCGAGACGACCAGCCGAGCACTCATGCCTCCTATCAGGCAGGACGCATGTGACAGCAAGGAAACCTCGGGCTAACGGGTCAGCGACGGTCCGGCGAAACCCCCGGCGAAACCCCGGGCGAAACCCGCTGCCGGCCAGCGAAGCCCGGTAAGCCGCTCGAAGGCCTCCAGGTAGCGGGCCCGGGTGGCCGCCACGACCTCGGCCGGGATGGCAGGCGCGGGCGGTCGCCGGTCCCACCCGGTGCCGGCGGCCCAGTCCCGGACGAACTGCTTGTCGAAGGCGTACTGCGGTCGGCCGGGCCGCCAGCCGTCCGCTGGCCAGAACCGGGACGAGTCGGGGGTGAGCACCTCGTCGGCGAGCAGCAGCTCGCCCTCGGCGGTGAGCCCGAACTCGAACTTGGTGTCCGCCACGATGATCCCCTGCTGCCCGGCCCGTCCGGCGCCCCGCCGGTACAGCTCCAGGGTCAGCTCGCGCAGCCGGGCAGCCGTCTCCGCACCCACCGCGGCGACCACGTCGTCGTAGCCGATGGGCTCGTCGTGCTGGCCGATCGGCGCCTTCGTGGACGGCGTGAAGATCGGCTCCGGAAGCCTGGAGCCCTCGACCAGGCCGGCGGGCAGCGCGACCCCGCTGATCGTGCCGTGCTGCTGGTACTCACGCAGCCCACCGCCGGCGAGGTAGCCCCGCGCGACGGCCTCCACCGGCAGCATCGACAGCCGCCGGCAGCGGATCGCGCGCCCGGTGAACTCCGCGGGCACGTCGGTGCCGGAGATCACGTGGTTGCCCACCACATCGGCGAGTCGGGAGAACCACCAGAGTGAGAGCTGGGTCAGCACCCTGCCCTTGTCCGGGATCGGGGTCGGCAGCACCACGTCGTACACCGAGATCCGGTCCGAGGCGACCAGCACCAGGTCCTCGCCGTCGAGGTAGACGTCCCGGACCTTGCCCGAGTGCAGCAACCGCATCGGCTCGACCAGCGTCCTAGACGACCGGCGCGGGCCGGTACGCCGCGGCGTGCGGGAACTGCGCCACTATCTCGCCGACCCGGGCGGTCACCCCGGCAACCTGCTCGTCCGCGACACCGGTGAACGCCAGCGGGTCGGCCAGCAGTGCGTCCAGTGCTCCGGGCGGCAGTCCGAGGCGTTCGTCGGCGGCGAGCCGGGCCAGCAGGTCGTTCCCGGTCTGGCCCTTCTCCCGCATCGCCAGCGCGACCGCGACGGCGTGCTCGCGGATCACCTCGTGCGCGGTCTCCCGGCCGACGCCGGCACGCACCGCCGCGGTCAGCACCGCGGTGGTGACCAGGAACGGCAGGTACCTGTCCAGCTCACGGGCGATCACCGCTGGGTAGGCGCCGAACTCGTCGAGCACGGTGAGCGTCGTCTCGATCAACCCGTCGGCGGCGAAGAACCCGTCCGGCAGCGCGACCCGGCGGACCACCGAGTCGGACACGTCGCCTTCGTTCCACTGCGCACCGGCGAGCTCGCCGGCCATTCCGGCGTAGCCGCGCAGCAGCACCATCAGCCCGTTGATCCGCTCCGCGGAGCGCGGGTTCATCTTGTGCGGCATCGCGCTGGAGCCGACCTGGCCCGGCTGGAAGCCCTCGGTGACCAGCTCGTGCCCCGCCATCAGCCGGATCGTGACGGCCAGCGACGACGGTGCGGCGGCGAGCTGCACCAGGCAGCTCAGCACCTCGTAATCCAGCGAGCGGGGATAGATCTGGCCGACACTGGTCGCCACCTCGTCGAATCCCAGCTGTGCGGCGACCCGTCGCTCAAGGGCGGACAGCTTCTCGCGGTCCCCGCCCAGCAGGTCCAACATGTCCTGCGCGGTCCCGACCGGGCCCTTGATCCCACGCAGTGGGTAGCGCTCGACCAGCTCGTCCAGTCGGGTGAACGCGACCAGCATCTCCTCGGCGGCGGTGGCGAACCGCTTGCCCAGCGTGGTGGCCTGCGCAGCGACGTTGTGCGTACGGCCGGTGATCGCCAGCTCGGCGTACTCCGCAGCGCGGCGGGAGAGTCGGGCCAGCACGGCCACCGACCGGTCCCGCAGGTGCAGCAGGCTGCGCTTGATCAGCTGCTGCTCGACGTTCTCGGTGAGGTCCCGGCTAGTCATCCCGAGGTGGACGTGCTGATGACCGGCCAGCGCGTTGAACTCCTCGATCCTGGCCTTGACGTCGTGCCTGGTGCGGCGTTCCCGTTCGGCGATCGACGGCAGGTCGACCTCGTCGATCACCCGCCGGTAGTCGTCGAGCGCGTTCTCCGGCACCTCGACGCCGAGCTCGCGCTGCACCTCCAGCACCGCCAGCCAGAGCTGCCGCTCCAGCACGATCCTGTGCTCCGGGGTCCACAGCCGGCGCAGGATCGGGCTGGCGTACCGGGCCGCCAGCACGTTGGGGATCACCCGGCACATTGTGCCGTCCCGGCGCGAATAACACCGTTCCGGCGGCCATCGCCACGCATAGCCGGACCGACTACCGTCGGCCAGCATGGTCGCTCCCCGCCCGGTCGAGCTGTCCGTCCGGCTCTGGTTTGCGGTCGCGACGCTGGTGGTCCTTACCCAGGTGGTCACGCTGCTCCTCGGGCTCGGTGTCGGCCTGCCGGCGCTGGTCCTCCCCGCCGTGATCGTGGTGGGCGCGCTGCTGATGCGTGCCGGGCGAGGCTGGGCTCGGATCCTGACCGGGATCGCCGGCGGTGTGCTCTGCGCGCTGGTGCTCTTCGTGATCGTCGGCTTCGTGAGCCAGCTGGTGCAACGCGCGGAGCTGCTGGCCGCGCCGGGCACACCTGTTCTCATCACGCTGATGCTGATGCTCGTCGTCGCGCTCGGCCTGAGCGTCGCGGCGATCGTGCTGATGTTCCGCCCCGAGGCGAACAGCTACTTCACGGCCGACAAGACGGCTTCGTGACCGTCTCGTGACCCGGTTGTGATGCGGGGCGCCCGCGCTGGTTGGATGACGATTCGTGCGGACGCAAACCCGCTCCCGCCGCCGGTCGACCGAGGCCGGTCGAGGTGTGATCGACCTGCGCTCGGACACCGTGACGGTGCCGAGCAAGCGCATGCGCACGGCGATGGCCACCGCCGAGGTCGCCGACGACGTGCTCGATCGGGATCCGACGATGCGTGCGCTGGAACTCCGGGTGGCCGAGCTGCTCGCCGCCGAGGACGCGCTCTGGGTGCCCAGCGGCAGCATGGGGAACCTGATCTCGCTGGCCACCCACCTCAGCCGCGGGGACGCGTTCCTCGCTCCGCAGGGCGCGCACGTGCTGGACAACGAGCTCGGCACCGCCGCCTGGCTGGCCGGCGGCATGCCGCGGCCGCTGCCGCACGACGCCGGGCCGGGGCGGATCTCACCGGATGCGGTGCGGCGGGCGGCGGGCCGGCCGGGGCCGTACTACGCGCTGCGGGTCCGGCTGCTGTGCCTGGAGAACACCCACAACGGCGCGGGCGGCACGGTGACCGCTCCGGAGGAGCACGCCGCCCTGGTCGCCGCGGCCCGCGCGGCCGAGCTGCGGGTGCACCTGGACGGCGCCCGGATCTGGCATGCCGCGGTGTTGCTCGGCGTCCCGCCGGCGGCACTGGCCGTCGGGGTGGACACGGTGTCGGTGTGCCTGAGCAAGGGCCTCGGTGCGCCGGTCGGATCGGTGGTCGCCGGCTCGGCCGAGTTCACCGCCGAGGCCCGCCGGCTGCGCAAGATGCTCGGCGGCGGGGTGCGCCAGGGGGGCGTGCTGGCAGCCGCCGGGCTGGTCGCGCTGGACGGGATCCCGCGCCTGGCCGAGGACCACGCGAAGGCATCCCGGCTGGCGGCCGGGCTACGTGATCTCGGCTGGCAGGTGCAGGAGCCGCAGACCAACATCGTGCTGGTCGAGGTCGCCGACCTGCCCAGCGCGCTGGACCGGCTGGAGCGGGCCGGGGTGGCCGCCACCCCGATGGCCGGGAAGGTCCGGCTGGTGACCCACGTCGACGTGTCTGACGCCGATATCGCCGACGCGCTGGACCGGATCGGCCCGATGGAGGGCTGATCCACTTTCTACCGGGAGCCCCAGGGCTGCCCGGCGGCCAGCCAGCGGGTGAACCGGTGCAGCGCGGTGTCGACGTCGGCGGTGGAGCCGGCGAACGAGATCCGGATGAACCTGCCGCCGGCAGCGGTGTCGAAGTCGATCCCCGGCGCGATGGCCACCCCGGTCGCCGCGAGCAGCCGCCGGCAGAACGCCATGCTGTCATCGGTGAGGTGGCTGACGTCGGCGTAGGCGTAGAACGCGCCGTCGGCCGGCGCCAGCCTGTCGATGCCTGCCGACGCCAGCCCGGTGAGCAGCCGCGATCGGTTGACGGCATAGCGGGTGACGTGCCCGTCCACCTCGGCGTAGCTGCGCTCGTCGAACGCGGCCAGCGCGGCGTGCTGCGGCAGCGCGGGCGGGCAGACCGTGAAGTTGCCGGTCAGGCAGTCCACCGGGCGGCGCAGCCGGGGCGGCACCAGCAGCCAGCCCAGCCGCCAGCCGGTCATCGAGAAGTACTTCGAGAACGAGTTGACCACGATCGCTTCTCGGCTGGTCGCCCACCCGGAGGCGGTCGAGGGTGCGTCCGGGTAGGCGATGCCGTGGTACACCTCGTCGCTGATCAGCTGGATGCCGTGCCGCTCGCAGTACGCCGCCAGCGCGGACAGCTCCTGGGCGGGCAGCACCGAGCCGGTCGGGTTGGCCGGGCTGGCCACGATCAGCCCCTGTGGCGGCGGGTCGAGGGCGGTGAGCATCTCGACGGTCGGCTGGAACCGGGTCTCGGGGCCGCATGGCAGCTCGACAACCTCACAGCCCAGCGCGGTCAGGATGTTGCGGTAGCACGGGTAGCCGGGGCGGGCCATCGCGACGCGGTCGCCGGCGTCGAAGGCGGCGAGGAAGGCCAGCAGGAAGCCGCCCGACGAGCCGGTGGTGACGACGACGTCGTCCGGTGCGACGTCCAACCCGTACGTGCGCTCGTAGTGCCGGGCGATCGCCGCCCGCAGCGGCGGGATGCCGAGTGCCTCGGTGTAGCCGAGCACCTGGTTGGCCAGCGCATCGGCGGCCGCCGCCCGAACCGGCCCGGGCGCCGGCGTCGACGGCTGTCCCGCAGAGAGGTTGACCAGGTCGCCGTGGCTGCGCGCCCGCTCCCCCGCGGCCTTCCACACGTCCATGACGTGGAACGGCGGGATATCCGCCCGGGCCGCCACGGTCAGGCGAGCGGTCGTCATCCGGGCGAGCCTAATCGCCGCGTCCGGTGAGCGGGTCCGCCCAGGTGAACCCGTGATCAACGGCGCGTTTGTATCGCCCTATTGCACGAAAGTGCCGTTCGTTGGGTCAGGGCGGGGGACTGCGATCTCGCCGCGGACGGCGTGCAGCGCGATGTCACTGCGGTGGTGCGAGCCGGGCAACTGCACCTTCGCCAGCCGCCGGTACGCCTCGTCCCGCGCGGCGCCGAGGTCGTCACCGGTGCCCACCACCGACAGCACCCGGCCACCGGCGGACACCACCGCGCCGTCCTCCCGGCGCCTGGTGCCGGCGTGCAGCACGCCGTGGCCGTCCGC
Source organism: uncultured Actinomycetota bacterium (assembly GCA_963776255.1). Lineage (GTDB taxonomy): Bacteria > Actinomycetota > Actinomycetes > Mycobacteriales > Pseudonocardiaceae > Pseudonocardia. The sequence continues at coordinate 431,416 of CAVZMB010000011.1, forward strand.
CCCGGTGATCACGTCGCCGACCCGGGGCAGGTCCGGGTAGCCCTCCGCGGCGACGACCACCGCCACCGCCGCACCAGGCGCCCAGTCCAGCGATGCTTGCTCGGCGAGCCGCCCGGTGGCGACCGCGTGCAGCAGACCGGCCAGCGGGGTGCGCAGCGACGCCAGCACCGCCTGGGTCTCCGGGTCGCCGAAACGGCAGTTGAACTCGATCACCTGCGGGCCGACGGCGGTGAGCGCGAGCCCGGCATAGAGCAGCCCGGAGAACGGCGACCCCCGGCGGTCCAGCTCGGCCACCACCGGCCGGACGATCCGGGCGACCACGTCGTCGACCAGCCCGGCGGGCGCCCAGGGCAGCGGCGCGTAGGAACCCATCCCACCGGTGTTCGGGCCGCTGTCGCCGTCGCCGAGCCGCTTGAAGTCCTGCGCGGGCAGCAGTGGCACCACCGTCGAGGAGTCGACCAGGCAGAACAGCGACATCTCCGGTCCGTCGAGGTAGGACTCCAGCACCACCGGGTGTCCGCCGTCGAGCAGCTTCAGCGCGTGCGCGCGGGCCACCTCGAGGTCCGCGCTGACCACGACGCCCTTGCCGGCGGCGAGCCCGTCGTCCTTGACCACGTACGGCGGCGCGAAGCCGGCCAGCTCCTCGTCCAGCCGGGCCGCGGTGTCCAGCAGCACGGACCGCGCGGTGGGCACCCCGGCTGCGGACATCACGTCCTTGGCGAAGCTCTTGCTGCCCTCGATCCGGGCCGCCTGCGCGCTCGGGCCGAAGCAGGCGATGCCGGCCGCCCGTACCGCATCCGCCGCACCGGCGACCAGCGGCGCCTCCGGCCCGATGATCACCAGGTCGGCCGACCACTCGCCGGCCAGCCGCGCCACCGCGTCCGGCGCCGCCGGGTCGGCGAGCCCGGGCTGCTCGGCGAGGGTGGCCGTGCCGGCGTTGCCTGGGGTGCAGGCGAGCGCACTGACCACCGGATCCTGGGCCAGCGCGAGGACAAGCGCGTGCTCCCGGGCACCCGAACCGACGACCAGCACGCGCACGGGCACACACGATAGGCGCCGCCCGGTTACCCTTCGGGGCACCACCCCGTCCACCCTCGCCGGGGCACCACCCCGTCCACCCTTCGCCGGCACCACCCGCAATGAGCCCGCTCATTCGCAGCGAGCCGACCGTCTCCACCCGCAATAAGCCCGCTCATTGCGGGTTGGTAGTGGGGACGGGTAGGGGCACGGGCGCACGGGTGCACGTGCGGGCTGGCCTACCGTGCAGCTCGTGCGGACGCCCGTGGTGATCGGCCACCGGGGAGCGGCCGGTTACCGCCCGGAGCACACCCTGGCCGGCTACGAGCTGGCCGCCCGGATGGGCGCCGACTACCTGGAGCCGGACCTGGTCGCGACCGGAGACGGCGTGTTGGTCGCGAGGCACGAGAACGAGATCGGCGCGACGACCGACGTCGCCCGGCACCGCAGGTTCGCCGCCGGCGAACCACCAAGACCGTCGACGGCCGCCGGGTCAGCGGCTGGTTCACCGAGGACTTCACGCTCGACGAGCTGCGTGAGCTGCGCGCCGAGGAGCGGATTCCCGAGCTCCGGCCGGGCAACACCGAGTTCGACGGCCGCTACGCGGTGCTTACGTTTGCGGAGATCATCGAACTGCGTACCCGGCTGTCCGCCGAGCTGGGCCGGCAGATCGGCGTCTACCCGGAGACCAAGCACCCGGCGCACTTCCGCGGCATCGGGCTAGCGCTGGAGCCACGTGTGGTGCACGCCCTGACCGCGGGCGGGCTGAACCGGGCCGGCGCGCCGGTCTTCGTGCAGTCGTTCGACCCGGCGTCGCTGCGCATGCTGCGAAGCGAGCTGGCGGTGCCGCTGATCCAGCTGCTGCGCGATGACGCGGTCCCGGGCCCGCTTGACGAGATCGCCGGGTACGCCGCCGGAATCGGGCCGGCCAAGGGGCTGATCGTGCCCCGCGACGCCGCCGGGTGCTCCACGGCGCCGACCGATCTCGTCACCAGGGCACACGACGCCGGGCTGCTCGTGCACGCCTACACGTTCCGCAACGAGAACCGGTTCCTACCGGCCGAGCTGCGCGGCGGCGACGACGAACGGCGCTGGGGCGATGCGGCGGCCGAGTACCGGCAGTTCCTCCGGCTCGGCGTCGACGGAGTGTTCTCCGATCACCCCGACACGGCGGCGGAAAGCTGCCGGCTCACGGCTCGCGGGTGATGGTCTGGTCGCGTCCGGGGCCGACGCCGATCGCGGACACCGGCGCGCCGGACAGCTCCTCCACCCGCCGCACGTAGGCCCGCGCGGCGGCCGGCAGCTCATCGAAGTCCCGGCAGCCCGAGATGTCCTCCCACCAGCCCGGCAGCTCCTCGTACACCGGCACCGCGTGGTGCACCTCGGTCTGGGTCAGCGGCATCTCGGCGCTGCGCCGGCCGTCGACCTCGTAGGCCACGCACACCGGCACCTTCTCCAGCCCGGACAGCACGTCCAGCTTGGTCAGGAAGAAGTCCGAGATGCCGTTCACCCGGGCCGCGTAGCGGGCGATCACCGAGTCGAACCAGCCGCAGCGCCGTGGGCGGCCGGTGGTCACGCCGTGCTCGCCGCCGACCTTGCGCAGGTGTTCGCCCATCGCGTCGTTCAGCTCGGTGGGGAACGGACCTGAGCCGACCCTGGTGGTGTACGCCTTGAGGATGCCGATCACCCGGGTGAGCCGCATCGGCCCGATCCCGGAGCCCACGCTGGCGCCGCCGGCCGTCGGGTTCGACGAGGTGACGAACGGGTAGGTGCCGTGGTCGACGTCCAGCATCGTGCCCTGCGAGCCCTCCAGCAGCACCGTCTCGCCGGCGTCCAACGCCTGGTTGAGCAGCAGCCGGGTGTCCGCGATCCGGGGCTCCAGCTGCCGGCCGTGCGCGAGCACCGTGTCGACTACCTCGTCGACGTCCAGCGCGCGCCGGTTGTAGACCTTGACGAGCACCTGGTTCTTGGTCTCCAGCGCGCCCTCGACCTTGTCGCGCAGGATCTTCTCGTCCAGCAGGTCGGCCACCCGCACGCCCACCCTGGCCACCTTGTCCTGGTACGCCGGGCCGATGCCGCGCCCGGTGGTGCCGATCTTCGACTTGCCCAGGTACCGCTCGGTGACCTTGTCGATCGCCACGTGGTAGGGCATGATCAAGTGCGCGTCGGCGGACAGCAGCAGGTGCGAGGTGTCCACGCCGCGGGCCTCCAGCTCGGCGAGCTCGTCCAGCAGCACGCCGGGGTCGACCACCACCCCGTTGGCGATCACGTTGTGCACACCCGGGGTGAGGATCCCGGACGGGATCAGGTGCAGCGCGAAGTCCTGGCCGTCCGGGAGCACCACGGTGTGCCCGGCGTTGTTCCCGCCCTGGTACCGGACCACCCACTGCACCCGGCCGCCCAGCTGGTCGGTTGCCTTGCCCTTGCCCTCGTCGCCCCACTGGGCGCCGATCAGCACGATGGCCGGCATGTGAAACTCCGCTCGACGGGCACGAAGGGGCGGGGAGCCTGCTCTGGGAACGCCGCGCCCCGGCCGGTCGACAAGACTTCGATCGACAACCCGAAGGGTAGCTGAGTGAAAGCCGATCATCCTGCCGTGCTGATCGCCTGCGGCGAGCGGGCGGCGTGGCCGGACGGGGTCGTGCGCACCGAATTGCAGGTCAAGGGCCGGCCGGTGGTGAACCTGCCGGATCCGGGCGACCGGGCGGCCTTCGACGCCGTGCTGGCGGCGCACTCCCCGGGTCGGCTGGTCGTGCTCGGCAACGACGGTGAGCTCGCCGCCGTGGTGGTGCGGCTGCTACGGGCCGACCGGTTGGACGTCGAGGTCGGCTACGTCCCCGCCGACCGGCGGTCCGCGGCGGCGGCGTGCTGGCGGCTGCCCACCGGGGCGGCGGCCGCGCTGGAGCTGGCGGTCTCGGGTCCGTCGTCTTCGGTGCCGCTGGTCCGCGACGACGCGGGCGGGGTGCTGGTGGGGCGCGGGGAGCTGCTGGACGTCCGCGGCGAGTGCTACTGCGACAACGAGCTGGTACTGCGCGGCCGTACCCGGCGGCTGGTGGTCACGCCGGGGCCGGCGGGAGTGTTGGTCGAGGTGGACGCCGGGCGGCTGCGCCGGCCGCGGCGAGCCGGCGGGCGGGCGGTGCAGATCGGCTGCGAGCCGGCCACCGTGGTCTGCGACGGAGTGATCCAACCGCGCCCGGTGCGGAGGTGGACCTGGTACCGGCACACCGCCGACCTGCGGCTGGTGCGGCCGGCATCGTGACGGCCCGGGTTCACCACTGTCCGGGGATCCCCCGCGCGGACTCGCGCCAGTCGGCGCCGTCCCGGGTGTCGGCGGTGCGGCCCAGTAGTGCGGCCAGTGCGATGGCAACGAAGAAGGCGAAGATGAGCAGTTCCATGACGGCCTGACCTCGGTTTTCTGAGTCCTGACCGGTGCGCACCGGAGCTGACGTCATCAAGCATGCGTCCGTCCGACGCCGCACGCGAGTGGCAGTATTGACAAAGTTCATCGATTTTCTGCCATCCATCGGCTATGCTGCACGGTGTGATCGAGCGGGTGGCCGTGCTGGCTATGGACAAGGTGGCGCCGTTCGAGCTGGGCGTGGTCTGCGAGGTGTTCGGCACCGACCGCAGGGTCGACGGTTTCCCGTACTACGAGTTCACCGTGTGCACTCCGGACGGCCGACCGGTGCGCACGAAGCCGGGGTTCGAGCTGGTACCGCACGCCGATCTGTCCGGGCTCGAGGACGCCGACCTGGTCGCGGTGCCCGCGCATCCGCTGGACTGCACCGCCCCGGAGCCGGCGCTGGAGGCGCTGCGCCGGGCCGCGGACCGCGGCGCCTACGTGATCAGCTTGTGCTCAGGTGCGTTCGCGCTGGGTGAGGCCGGCCTGCTGGACGGCCGGAGCTGCACCACGCACTGGAAGTACGCCGAGGAACTCGCCCGGCGGTTTCCGAACGCGCGGGTCGAGCCCAACTCGCTCTATGTCGAGGACCTGCCCATCCTGACCAGCGCCGGCACCGCAGCCGGGATCGACCTGTGCCTCTACCTGGTCCGGCGGGAACACGGCTCGGCGGTCGCCACCAAGATGGCCAGGCGGATGGTGGTCGCACCGCACCGCGACGGCGGCCAGGCCCAGTACGTCGAAGCGCCGATGCCGGAAACGGCCGATGCACCGACGCTGGAGCCATTGCTGGCCTGGCTGGTGCACAACCTCGACAGCCCGGTGACCGTCGAGGACCTCGCCGCCCGGGTGCACATGGCACCCCGCACGTTCGCCCGGCGGTTCGTCGCCGAGACCGGCACCACGCCGCACGACTGGCTGACCGGGCAGCGGGTGCTGCTCGCCCGCCGATTGCTGGAGGACACCGACCTCGGCGTCGACGACGTCGCCGCCCGGGCCGGTTTCGGGAAGGCCGCCGTGCTCCGGCACCACTTCGCCCGGCGGCTGGACTCCACCCCGCACGCCTACCGGCGGATGTTCCGGGCCCGCTCCGCACAACCGGCCGCCGCTGGGTGACCGGGGCCTCCTCAGCCGACGCCGAGCGCTTCGGCCGCGGCCGGGTCCGAGTCGGTGAGGAACTGCCGGCAGCGCTCCGCCTCGTCTCGCTCGCCGATCGCGGCCGCCGCGGCGCCGAGGGCGGCCAGGCAGCGCAGGAATCCCTGGTTCGGCTGGTGCGACCACGGCACCGGTCCATGCCCCTTCCACCCGGCGCGGCGAAGCTGGTCGAGCCCGCGGTGGTAGCCGGTGCGGGCGAAGGCGTATGCCGTGACGGGGTCACCGGCGTCCAGCGCCAGCTCGGCGAGCGCCGCCCAGGCAGCGCTGTAGCTGCGGGTAGGCCGCGGCGACCGTGGCCGGGTCCTCGGAGTCGAGCCGCTTCGGCGGCGTCGTCGTTCGCCGGGAGCAGCGTCGGCTCCGGCCCGAGCAGGTTTCCGCCGATTGTCATGGGTCAGCGCGAGTGCTTGCGGCCACGCGATACGGACTGCAGGTCCTCGCACGCGCGCACCACTCGCGCACCCATGCCGGCCTCGGCCGCCTTCAGGTAGGAGCGCGGATCGTACGCCTTCTTGTTGCCGACCTCGCCGTCGATCTTGAGCACGCCGTCGTAGTTGCGGAGCATGTGGTCGGCGACCGGGCGGGTGAACGCGTACTGGGTGTCGGTGTCGACGTTCATCTTCACCACGCCGTAGGACAGCGCCTCCCGGATCTCCTCCAGCGAGGAGCCGGAGCCACCGTGGAACACCAGGTCCAGCGGCTTCGAGCCCGGCGGCAGCCCCAGCTTGCGGGACGCCACCTCCTGGCCGACCTTCAGGATCTCCGGGCGCAGCTTCACGTTGCCCGGCTTGTACACCCCGTGCACGTTGCCGAACGTCGCGGCCAGCAGGTAGCGACCCTTCTCCCCGGCGCCGAGCACGTCGACGGTGCGCTCCCAGTCCTCCGGCGTGGTGTACAGCTTCTCGTTGATCTCCCCGACGACGCCGTCCTCCTCGCCGCCGACCACGCCGATCTCCACCTCGAGGATCAGCTTCGCCTTGGCGCACATTTCGAGGAGCTCGGCCGCGATGGACAGGTTCTCCTCCAGCGGCGTCGCCGAGCCGTCCCACATGTGAGACTGCAGCAGCGGGTTCTCGCCGCGGTCCACGCGGTCGGTGTTGAGCGCGATCAGCGGCCGAACCCAGGCGTTGAGCTTGTCCTTCGGGCAGTGGTCGGTGTGCAGCGCGACGTGCAACGGGTACTTCGCGGCCACCACCTGCGCGAACTCCGCGAAGCCGACCGCACCGGTGACCATGTCCTTGACCGTGCTGCCGGACCAGAACTCCGACCCGCCGGTGGACACCTGCACGATGCCGTCGCTCTCCGCCTCGGCGAACCCGCGCAGCGCCGCGTGCAGCGTCTCCGAGCCGGTCACGTTGATCGCCGGATAGGCGAACTCACCGGCCTTCGCCCGGTCCAGCATCTCGTTGTAGATCTCGGGTGTCGCGATCGGCATGACGTCTGCGTTCCTCCCGGGTGCCGGTGCCGGCAGTCTACGGTGGTCCGGTGGTCTCCGACGCCCGCGTGGGCGGGATCGAGCGGACGGTCGAGCGCACCCTCGGCACGCTGCAGGCGGCCGACATCAAGGCGTTCGAGCGGACCAACGCGGCGCCGGTCCCGTCCGCCCGCCCGCGGACCCTCGGAGACCTGTACGCCGCACACCGGGTGCGGCTGGTTCGGCTAGCGGTGCTGCTGGTCGACGACCACTCGGCCGCCGAGGACATCGTGCAGGAAGCGTTCACCGGGCTGCACCGGAACTGGTCGACGCTGCGCGATGAGGCCGCCGCGCTGGGCTATCTGCGCACCGCGGTGCTGAACGGCTCCCGGTCGACGTTGCGCCGCAGGCGCACCGCCCGGGACTACGTCCCGCCGCACACCACCAACGCTCGGTCCGCCGAGTCGCTCGCGATGCTGTCCGCGGAGCACCAGGCTGTGGTCGACGCGCTGAGCGCGTTGCCATACCGGCAGCGTGAGGTCCTGGTGCTGCGCTACTACGGCGGGATGAGTGAGGCCGAGATCGCCGAGCTGACCGGGATCAGCCGCGGAGCGGTGAAGTCGAACGCCAGCCGCGGGCTGCACGCGGTGAGCCGGATCATGGCGGGCCGGGGCTGACCGCCATGGCCGTCCACCTGCCGGAACCGCGACCCGGTGACCACCCCCAGCCCGACCCGCAGCGCATGATCGCGGCGGCGTTGCGGGCCCAGGCCAGCGTCGCCGGACGGCCCGCGCCGTCAGCCGAGCCGGCCGAGCCGGCCGCGCCACGCCGCGTCGCGCTCGGCTGGGCGTTGTTGCTGGCACTGCTGATCGGGGTCGCGCTCGGGGCCGGGCTCGCACTGCTGTCCCTGCTCGCCCCGGGGGTGCTCCCGCCGATCGGCTGATCCGGTTGCACTACCGTGAACGCCGTGACGCAGCTCGCCGCCACCGCGCATGCTCTCGGCCCGGACTGGCTGGATCCGGAGCGGATCATCGTCTGGCTCGGCCCGTTCGTACTGGTCGGCCTGTGCGTGATCATCTTTGCCGAGTGTGGGCTGCTGATCGGTTTCTTCCTGCCCGGCGACTCGCTGCTCTTCACCGCGGGTCTGTTCGTGGCGACCGGGCTGATCCCGGCGCCGCTGTGGCTGGTGTGTGCGCTGCTGCTGGTCAGCGCGATCCTGGGCAACGTCGTCGGCTACTGGATCGGACGGGCCGCCGGCCCGGCGATCTTCAGCCGGCCCAACTCACGGTTCTTCAAGCGGGAGCACGTCGAGCGCACCCAGGCCTTCTTCGACAGGTACGGCAACCGGGCCATCGTGCTCGGTCGGTTCGTGCCGATCGTGCGCACGTTCATCACGGTGATGGCCGGTGTCGGGCGGATGGACCCTCGGCGGTTCTTCACCTACACGGTGATCGGCGGGGCGGCCTGGGCGGTCGGGGTGACCGTGCTGGGGTACTGGCTGGGCGGGTTCGAGTTCGTCAAGAACAACCTCGAGCTGATGATCCTCGCGATCGTGTTCGTCTCGGTACTGCCGATCGCGTTCGAGGTGCTCAGGGCCCGGCGGCAGCGCCGGCATGCCGAACCGGCGCGAGCACCCGGCACTGCCGGCTGAGCCGGATCACCACGCCGCGTCGAGGTCGGCGTGCTGCGCGGATCCAGGCGTGCATGGCGATCCCGGCGGCCACCCCGGCGTTGATCGAGCGGGTCGAGCCGAACTGCGCGATCGACACCGCGCCTGCCGCGGCCGCCCGGGCCTGCGGCGGTCAGCCCCGGTCCCTCGGCGCCGAACAGCAGCAGGCACCGTCGCGGCAGCCCGACCCGTTCCAACCGCTGCCGCGCCCGGGCGCGTTGTCGACGGCGACGACGCTCAGCCGGTGCTCGTCGGCGAACGCGGTCAGCCCGGCGACGTCGTCGTGGTGGACGAGGTGCTGGTACCGGTCGGTGACCATCGCCCCGCGGCGGTTCCAGCGGCGACGTCCGACGATGTGCACGGCGGCCGCGGCGAACGCGTTCGCGGTGCGGACCACGGTGCCGATGTTGTGGTCGTGGCCGAAGTTCTCGATCGCCACGTGGAACGGGTGCCGCCTGGTGTCCAGGTCGGCCACGATCGCCGCCCGGCGCCAGTACCGGTAGTGGTCGACCACGTTGCGCCGGTCGCCGTCGACCAGCAGCTCGGGGTCCAGCCGCGGGTCGTCGGGCCAATCCGGCTGCCCGCCGGGCCACGGTCCCACCCCGACCGGATCCGCCGAAGGTCCACTCGGTCGGCCCGGACCCATCGTCCGTTCTGATGGTCGGGTCCGCGGGATCGGTCCATGCCGGGCATTCTCGCCCCAGTCGTCCGGTTTATCGACGCAGGCCGAGGTCGTCCAGCCCGAGCAGACGACCGGTACGCCAGCCCGTGGGCATCCACGGCCTCCCGGGCGCCGGTCTCCCGGTCCACCACGGTGGCCACTCCGACCACGCTCGCTCCGGCTTCCCGGACCGCCGCGACGGCGGCCAGCGCCGAGTCGCCGGTGGTCGAGGTGTCCTCGACGACCAGCACCCGGCGACCGGCCACGTCCGGGCCCTCGATCCGGCGGTGCAGGCCGTGCTCCTTGACCGTCTTGCGCACCACGAACGCGTCCAACGGCGGCGCGCCTGGTTCGCCGGCCGCGGCGTGCAGCATCGCGGTCGCTACCGGGTCGGCACCGAGGGTCAGCCCGCCGACCGCGTGGTAGCTCCAGTCGGCGGTCAGCGCGCGCAGCAGCCGACCGATCAACGGTGCGGCGTCGTGATGCAGGGTGGCCCGGCGCAGGTCGACGTAGTAGTCGGCCTCGGCCCCACTGGACAGCACCACCCGGCCCCGGATGACGGACAGCCGGCGCACCCAGCCGGCGAGCTCGTCCCGGGCGTCCCCGGCTGCCGCGTCCTCGACCGTCGCGTTCACGACCGGCCGCGGCCGGTCCTGCCGCCCAACCGGCGGACCAGGCTTCGCGGCAGCACATCGATCAGCCCGACGGCGGCCTTGTACGGCAGGCCGGGCACCGAGACCACCCGGCCGCGGGCCAGGTCCGCCATGCAGGCATCCACGACGTCGCCGGGGTCGGACCAGAACGGCCCGCGGCGTCGCCCCATGTCGATGCCGGCCCGCTGGTGCATCTCGGTGCGTACGAACCCAGGACACAGCGCGATCACTCGCACGCCGCTGCCGGCGACCGCGGCGGCGGCGCCTTCGGTGAACGAGATCACCCAGGCCTTCCCGGCGCTGTAGGTCGACCCGCGGCCGGGCACGAACCCCGCCACGCTGGACACATTCACCACCGTGCCCGAGCCGCGGTCGACCATCCCGGGCAGCGCTGCCCGGGTCAGCTGCAGCACGCTCGTCACGCTCACGTCGAGCTGTGCCTTGAGGGTGTCGAAGGGAGTGTCGACGAACTCGCCCTTGGTGGCGAAGCCGGCGCTGTTGACCAGGAAGTCCGGTGCGCCGGCTGCCAGCCGCTCGGCGACCTCCTGCCGGCCGTCGGCATCGGCCAGGTCGGCGGCGACCGGCTCCACCTCGACCGCGTGGCGATCCCGCAGCTCCGAGGCCGTGGAGGCCAGCCGGTCGGCGGTGCGCGCGACGAGGGTCAGGTCGTAGCCCTCGCTGGCGAGCCTGCGGGCAAAGGCCAGCCCGATACCGGAGGTGCCGCCGGTGACCAGCGCGCTGCCTGCCATCCCGAGGTCGTGTCCTACGACTCGCGCGGCTGGAAGTCCCGGCCCTCCGGGCGGCCCGGCTCCCGGGGCGAGGGTGACGGCGACGGCCTGGGCTCCGACAGCGCATCTTCCGACGACGCAGCATCGGACGCCGCATCCTCGGACGACGCAGCATCGGACGTCGGCTCCGACGCGGCCGGTCGAGGCGAATAGCTCGCGGGCGAGGTTGTTGAAGCCGAACCGGTCTCCGGCGAGTCCGTCGACGACGTCGTCTCCGTGCTCGCCCCGGACGGCGACTGCGGCGACAGGGGATCGCGCGCCCGCTCCAGCGCGGTAGCCACCTCGACGAGGTCGAGCAACAGGTCCTGCAACCGATTCGGGTCGCTGCCCACCGGAGCCGCCGCGAGCACCCAGTTACCCTCGGCCCAGATCAGCTCGACGTCGTCGCCGACCGCGTCGGCGGTGGCCGCCAGCCGAGGTGTGATTATCGGCTGCGCGGCGGTGACGTCGGAGACGAACGCGATGCGTTTGCCGATCGGGCCGTGTCCCTCGAGCCCGACGTCGTCCGGAGGTCGGGCGCTCTGTGCCAACCGCAGCTCCATCGCGACGGGCAGCTGGGCACTGGTCTCCACCCCGACGATCACCGAAGTGATCGTCCCGTGCTGCTCGTGGTCGAAGACGTAGATCCGCCGGTTCCCGGTATGGCTCCTCAGCCACCCGCTGACAAGGTTCTTCGCGACGCCGGGACCGCCCTGGTGGATCGTCCCGTAGCGCCATCGCCCGGGCAGCACCGGATCCTCGTCGATGAACTCCCAGTCACGGAGCGCGGCCCATTGCTTCCGATCTCGGGAGGTACCGGTGAGCCTGAGCCGTTCGACCAGCAGCAACAGCCCGCCGATAAGCAGCGCGACCACCGCGATGACGAACCAGATCGGTGCCGGAAGACCCATCGGATCCAGCGTACGGCTGGTGACGTTGATTTATCCGACGGCTCGCCGCGACGGCACGGCTCGACGGGCGCCGTCGCTGTCGCAGATCGCCGGTCAGGTGGGTTCTGGTGCCGAGGGGCGGTCCCCGGACAGCGCCTGCTCGGCCTCGCTGTGCTCCTTACCCATCTCGACGGCGCCCGCGATGCCTTCGTTGGCCACCACGTCCTCGGCCGAGACGGCGAGCCGCCCGATCGGCGACCGTGCGAGATCACCGAGGAAGTCCACGTCGAGCATCGCCGGCACCTCGTCCACCCGGCGCAGCCCGCTGCTCACCGTCTCGGCCATCACGCCGAACCGCCGGACAAGATCGGAGAGACGGTCGGTGGCCGCCGCCAGCCGGTCCAACAGCTCGGCGACCCTGATCCCGTTCTCCGCGGCCGTCTGCGCCGCCCGGGCGACGGCGCTGGTGAGGAACGCAGCAACCGAGGCACCGGCCGTCGGCGCCGCGGCGGCCGCCATGGCGATCGCCTTCACCGCCAGATCCCAGACCAGCTCGGCGATCTCGTCGCGGATCATCGCGCGCACCGCGCCCACCGTGGCGCCGGTGCCGGACACGGTTTGGGACACCGTCTCGGCGTGCTCGGACACCGAGCCGACACAGTGCGTGTACCGCCCCGCAGCCTCCCGGTAGGCCTCCATGGCCGCCCCGTCCCAGCCGGTCAGCCCGTGCACGTTCTGCTGGTGGTCCTGCGCGATCCGGCCGAGCTCCCGGGACATGTTGTGCCAGGTGTGTGCCTGGGCGGTGATCTGAGCCGGGTCGCCGGCCAGCCAGTCGAGCGGCTCGTGCAGGAACTCGACGTGCTCGATGACCCAGCCCACGCCGGCCGCGCCGAGCTCCCCGAGCGGATCCATCACGGTGCCCAGCGAGTCGAGCGCAGCGGCCGAGGCGGCAAACCCGATCTCGCCCGCGTCCCAGGGCCGATCGGTCGGCATCGCCGCGCCGAGATCAGCCCAGCTGGACAGCACGCCGGCGCCTTCGGGGTCGTTCCACGGCTCGCTGCGGTCGTTCTCCGGCGCGACGATCAGCTGCGGCTCGCTCGGCGGCTCGGCCGCAGTCATCGGTTGTCGCCGAACATGCCGGAATTGGTCCGTTCGGCATCCCGGTAGCAGGTGGCCACGGCGTCCAGGCCGCGGGCCATCGCCGTCCCGGTGTCGGCCAGGCTCGCCACGTCACGCAACCCCTGGGCCATGCCCTGACGCGCCGCGGCCGCGAAGACCTCGCCGATCAGGCCGAACGCCCCATCCGTCAGCTGCTCGGCGTACCGGCCGGCCGCGACGACCTGCTGCATTCGCCGAGCGAGGTCCTCGACCGCCCGGGCATGGGCCTGCACGTGGTCGTCGTCGAGCCCGAACCCCTCGTTCATCGCGGCCTTCCCGGTGGCTCGGCAGTGTCCGAATCCGGGGCGTCCGGATCCGGTAGGTGCGCGCGAAGCAGCGTCATCGCGGCGCTGCGCCCACCGATGAGCGGCCGCATGACCTCGACCATCCGGGACGCCGCCGCGGCCTGGGCTCGGCGCGCGGTGGCCAGGATCGTGGCGGCGAGTTGGACCCGGCTCAGTCCTTCGGCCGGTGGGCCGATCGTCAACGCGGTGAGGGCGCCGGCGGAGTTGACGGTCAGGCTGACGGATCGGTCCGGGCTCGACTCGGTCGCGGCGATGGCGGCCAGCTCCGCCTGTGTCGCGGCGGCCTGCCGGGCGAGGCGTTCGGTCCGGTGCTGATAGCCGGCCAGCCAGCCCTCCGCGCTCGGCGGCCCGAGCGGGCCGGCCTCCGGACCCGGCGCCGGGCCTGGTTCCTGGCCTGGCTCCGGGGCTGCGGGTCGCGTCCACCGCGCGCCCGGTCGGCGTGTGGATGGCTCCATGCCGACGACCGTAGGGAGCGGCGGCGGATCGACACCGGCGATTGCCCGACCTGGTCGCACTCGCACACATCCGGGCCGCCGCTCAGTGTGGATCATGCGACTAGAAATTGACGAACGATCGTGCTAGAAATGGACCGTGCGTAAAGGCGAGGCGACCCGGCTGGCGATTCTGGACGAGGCGCAGCGGGTAGCGAGCAAGGTCGGGCTCGGCGGCCTGACGATCGGCTCGCTCGCCGCCGCCACCCAGCTGTCCAAGAGCGGGCTATTCGCGCACTTCCAGTCCAAGGAATCGCTGCAGGAGCAGCTGCTGGCGTACACGACCGGGCAGTTCATCGACCAGGTGGTCCGCCCGGCGCTCGCCGCGCCGCGGGGCGAGCCGAGGGTCCGCGAGCTGTTCGAGCGCTGGCTGTCCTGGTGCCGCACCGACCCCGGTGGCTGCCTGCTGGTCTCGGCCGCGATCGAGCTGGACGACCAGCCGGGGCCGGTACGCGACCGGCTGTTGCAGGACAAGCGGGACTTCGTCGAGCTGATCGTCCAGGTGTTCCGGACCGGGGTCACCGAGGGGCATTTCCGGGAGGATGCCGATCCCGGTCAGTTCGCCCAGGATCTAGACGGCGTGCTGCTCGGTTACACGGTGGCCAGCCGGCTGCTGCGGGAGTCACAGGCCGAGGATCGAGCGCGCCGCGCCTTCACCGTGCTGCTCGAAGCGGCGCGGGCGGCCGGCTAACCACCAACGGGAGCGAAACCAGCCATGAACACATCGACGCCCACCGCACAGAAACGCACGATCGTTCGTCCTGCTTCCGTCGATGCTCCCGCTGTCCTCCGAGCGGCGTTCCGCACGCTCGAAGTGGTCGCTCCCGGGCTCGGGGCGCGCTGGGCGGAGCGGCTGTGGTTCACCGTTCCGCGGTCGGGCCGAAAGGGTGACCGTCCCGGTCCGTACGGCGGTCGCGAGTTCGTCGTCGACGCGGGCGGCGGGCGCATGTCGGTACCGGTCGTCGGTCGGAGCTGGGGCGACGGGCCGGCCGTTTATCTGGTGCACGGCTGGGGAGGGTGGGGCGGCCAGCTCGGCGCGTTCGTGGATCCACTGGTGAGGGCCGGTTACCGGGTGATCACCTTCGACGCGCCGAGCCACGGCCGCTCCGGGCCGGGCCGGCTCGGCCCCCGGCGCACCAGCGGCCTCGAGTTCAGTGCCGCCTTGCGCGCCGCCGTCGACGAGCACGGCCCGGCGCACGCGATCGTCGCCCACTCCCTCGGCGTGATCGGGGTCGGCGACGTGCTGCGCAGCGGGCTCGGCGCCGACCGGGTGATCTTCCTCGCGCCGATATCCAACCCGGCGAACTACGTTCCGGTGTTCAGCGCGATCCTCGGGCTCGGGCCGCGGATCAGGGCCAGGTTGCCCGGCATGCTGGAGCGCCAGCTCGGCCGGCCGCTCTCGACCTGGGACCTGCCGACGCTCGGTAGCGAGATCACCGTCCCCCCGCTGCTGCTGTTCCACGACTCGGCGGACCGGGAGACCAGCCCGGCGGACAGCGAAGCGATCGCGGCGAGCTGGCCGGGCGCGGAGCTGGTCACGACCACCGGGCTCGGGCACCGGCGCATCGTCCGGGATCCCGAAGTCGTGGCGCACGCCGTCGAGTTCATCAGCGCCGGCGCGGCCGCCGCCGAGCACTGATCCCGCCCTACGAACGAACGGCACTTTCGTGCAATGCCGCACGAAAGTGCCGTTCGTGACGCTCCAGACGCCGGCACACACCGCGGGGCCGCGGCACACATGTCCTGACAATGTCCTGACATATGTGCCGCGGCCCGAACCTGTGTGCGGCCAGCCCACCGCAGTGCAGCCAGGCTGGGTCAGGCGCGGCCCTGTGCGGGCGCGGCCCGTTGCAGGCGCGGCCCTGTGCAGGCGCGGACTGGGTCAGGCGCGGCGGCCGACGATCATCGCGCCAGTGCCACCCTCGGCCGTCGGGTCGAGATCGACCCGCACGGCGTCGCCGTCACGGACCTCGCCGGCCAGCAGTTCGCGGGCCAACTGGTCGCCGATCGAGGTCTGGATCAGCCGACGCAGCGGGCGGGCCCCGTAGACCGGGTCGAACCCGTTCATCGCCAGCCACTCCTTCGCCGGCTCGCTGACCTCCAACGTCAGCCGCCGCCGGGCGAGCCGCCGACCGAGTGCGGCGAGCTGGATCTCCACGATCTGGGTCAGCTCCTCGGTGGTCAGCGCGTGGAACACCACGACGGCGTCCAGCCGGTTGAGGAACTCCGGCTTGAAGTGCCGCTGCACCACGGCGAGCACCGCTTCGCGACGGCCCTCGTCGTCCAGCGCCTGGTCGGCGATCGCCTGGGAGCCGAGGTTGGAGGTCATCACCAGGATCACGTTGCGGAAGTCGACGGTCCGGCCCTGCCCGTCGGTGAGCCGGCCGTCGTCGAGCACCTGGAGCAGCACGTCGAACACGTCGCTGTGCGCCTTCTCCACCTCGTCGAACAGCACGACGCTGTACGGCCGGCGGCGCACCGCCTCGGTGAGCTGCCCGCCCTGGTCGTAGCCGACGTAGCCGGGGGGTGCCCCGACGAGTCGAGCTACGCTGTGTTTTTCCGAGTACTCGCTCATGTCGATCCGGACGATGGCCCGCTCGTCGTCGAACAGGAACTCGGCGAGCGCCTTGGCTAGCTCGGTCTTGCCGACCCCGGTCGGGCCGAGGAACAGGAACGACCCGGTAGGCCGGTTCTCGTCGGAGATCCCGGCCCGGGCCCGGCGCACGGCATCCGAGACGGCGCGCACCGCTTCGGCCTGACCGACGACCCGGCGGCCGAGCTCGTCCTCCATCCGCAGCAGCTTCGCGGTCTCGCCCTCCAGCAGCCGCCCGGCGGGGATGCCGGTCCACGCGCTGACCACGTCGGCCACGTCGTCCGGGCCGACCTCCTCCTTGAGCATCAGCTCGCCCGGGTCGGCGGTCGCCACCGTCTCCTCGTCGAGCTGCTTCTCCAGCTGCGGGATCTTGCCGTAGCGCAGCTCGGCGGCCCGGCCGAGATCGCCGTCCCGCTCGGCCCGCTCGGACTCCCCGCGCAGCTGCTCGAGCTGCTCCTTCAGCTCGCGGACCGACTCGATGGCGCCCTTCTCGTTCTGCCAGCGGGCGGTCAGCGCGGTGAGCTCCTCGCGCTTCTCGGCGAGCTCGGCGCGCAGCGCCGCGAGCCGGTCGGCCGACGCCGCGTCGGACTCCTTCTCGAGCGCCATCTCCTCGATCTCCAGCCGGCGGACGGCGCGCTCGACCTCGTCGATCTCGACGGGCCGGGAGTCGATCTCCATCCGCAGCCGGGACGCCGCCTCGTCCACCAGGTCGATCGCCTTGTCGGGCAGGAACCGGGCGGTGATGTACCGGTCCGACAACGACGCGGCTGCCACCAGCGCGGCGTCGGTGATCCGGACGCCGTGGTGCACCTCGTAGCGCTCCTTGAGCCCGCGCAGGATGCCGATGGTGTCCTCCACCGACGGCTCACCGACCAGCACCTGCTGGAAGCGGCGCTCCAGCGCGGCGTCCTTCTCGATCCGCTGCCGGTACTCGTCCAGCGTGGTGGCGCCGACCATCCGCAGCTCACCGCGGGCCAGCATCGGCTTGATCATGTTGCCGGCGTCCAGCGTGCCGCCCTCGCCGGTCGCGCCGGCGCCGACGATCGTGTGCAGCTCGTCGATGAAGGTGATGATCTGCCCGGCGCTGTCGGTGATCTCCTTGAGCACCGCCTTGAGCCGCTCCTCGAACTCGCCGCGGTACTTCGCCCCGGCCACCATCGCGCCCAGGTCCAGCGCGACGACGCGCTTGTTGCGCAGCGACTCGGGCACGTCACCGGCCACGATCCGCTGCGCGAGCCCCTCCACGATCGCGGTCTTGCCGACACCGGGTTCGCCGATCAGCACCGGGTTGTTCTTGGTCCGCCGGGACAGCACCTGCACCACGCGCCGGATCTCGGTGTCGCGGCCGATCACCGGGTCGAGCTCGCCGGAGCGGGCCCGCTCGGTCAGGTCGACGCCGTACTTCTCCAGCGCCTGGTAGGTGCCCTCGGGATCCGGGCTGGTGACCCGGGCCGCACCGCGCACCTGTGCGAACGCCTCGCGCAGTGCCTCCGGGGTGGCGCCGAGCCGGCGGAGCATCTCGCCGACCGGGCTCTTCGACTCGGCCAGCCCGACCAGCAGGTGCTCGGTGGACACGTACTCGTCGCCCATCTCGGTCGCCAGCCGCTGCGCGGCGGTGATCGCGGCCAGCGCGTCCCGGTTCAGCTGCGGCGCGCTGACCGTTGCCCCGGACGCCGACGGCAGCCTGTTGCCCAGCGCGGCGTTCTCCGCGCGCGCCGCCGCCGGGTCGGCGCCGACCGCCGTGAGCAGCGGCGCTGCAATGCCGTCACTCTGGGCGAGCAGCCCGCCGAGCAGATGTGTCGGCCCGACGTCGGGGTTGCCGGCGAGCGCGGCGGCCTGCGCCGCGGCCGAGATGGCCTGCTGCGACTTCGTCGTGGGGTTGAACGAGTCCACGCTGAGATCCTCCAGGTCTTGCTGCGACGGGCCAGAGACTCCCTTTGCCCTGCCCTTTACCGAAGGGAACGCGCACAAAGTTGAGTCTGTTCCGCTCAGGTACGCACGAAAATGCCGGGCCGCTCGGAACACATCGAAGACATCGGTACCTGCACCCCGACCTGACGCGCCCACCGACCCCTCGCGCTACTCTAGGCCGCTGGAAATTGCCGAGTACGCACCCGATCATGCCGACCGGAAGCAGGTGCAAACACCGCGAGCAGCAGCCGGACACGTCACAGGACCCGATGAAGGAAGAGCTGACCGAGCAGGTATGACGGCAGAACAGGTGCTGGCCGAGGACACTCCCAGCCCGCGCGAGGCCGCCTCGGCCGAGGCGACCGCCACGGTGCAGACGATCAGGACGACCTGGGAACTGGTCGAGCCGGACGCCGGGGAACTCGCACAGCATTTCTACGCCAAGCTGTTCCACCTTGCCCCGGAGACCCGTGAACTGTTCCCGGCCAACATGGAGGTGCAGCGCAGCCGGTTGTTGCGCGCGCTGGTGCACGTGGTGCAGATGGTGGACCGGCCTGCGGAGCTGACGCCGTTTCTCGCCCAGCTCGGACGGGATCACCGCAAGTTCGGCGTGATCACCCAGCACTACGAGTCGGTGGGGCGCGCGCTGCTCGGGGCGATCGAGGCCTTCGCCGGCCAGGCCTGGACCCCAAAGGTGGCCAAGGCGTGGACCGACGCCTTTACGATCGTCGCCAGCGCGATGATGTCCGCCGCCCAAGGCGAGCACGGCCCGGCATCCTGGCTCGGGCGGGTCGTCGACCATGAACGGATCGGCTGGGACATCGCCAAGGTGTCCATCCTGCCCAGCACTCCGGTGCCGTACCGGGCAGGTCAGTACGTCAGCGTGGAGACCCCGCAGCGGCCCCGGCTGTGGCGCTACCTGTCGCCGTCCAACGCGCCGCGCGACGACGGGCGGATGGAGTTCCACGTCCGCGCCGTCGAGGGCGGCTGGGTGAGCCGGGCGATCGTCGCGCACGCACACGTCGGCGACACCTGGCGGATCGGCCCACCGATGGGACGGATGACCGTCGACCGGCAGTCCGGCCGCGACCTGCTCATGATCGGCGGCGGCACCGGGCTGGCGCCGCTCAAGGCGCTGCTCGACGACATGTCGCAGCAGCCCGAGAACCCGCGGGCGCAGGTGTTCGTCGGCGGCAGCACCTGGGACGACCTCTACGACTTCACCAGCTTGCGCAAGATGTCCTACGACAGCCCGTGGCTGGACGTGATCCCGGTTGTGGAGCGGGAGGATGTCGGCTCCGGGGCGGAGATCGGCACGCTGGCCGAGGTCGTCACCCGGTACGGCGCGTGGGCCGACCACGACGTGTTCGTCTGCGGCTCGCCGGCGATGATCCGGGCGACGGTGTCCCGGATGCTGGTGGCCGGCACGCCGCTGGACCACATCCGCTACGACCCGTTCACCACCGACTGACACCGCTTGACGCGTCGACGCGTCGATCAGCGCCGGGGCTTCCAGACGACCAGCGCGCTGCCCTGCTGCGACCGCGGCACCAGGTCGCGCCGGTAGGAGGCGTGCACCAGCGCAGCGGCCTGCTCGGCGGCCGCCCGTGCGGCGTCCAAGTCCTCGGTCAGCGCCTCGACCCGGGCGGTGAGCTCATCGACCAACTGCTCCAGCTCGATGATCCGTTTCACCCCGGCCAGGTTCACACCGTCGACCTGGGACAGCCGCTGCACCTCGCGGAGCAGCGCGATGTCCCGCTCGGAGTACCGCCGCCCGCCACCGGCCGCCCGGCCCGGGCTCACCAGGCCGATCCGGTCATAGCTGCGCAGCGTCTGCGCGTGCATGCCGGCGAGCTCGGCGGCCACCGAGATCACGAACACCGGGCTGTCCGGGTCGTCAGCCGGCAACGGCCGGGCCCGCCGGTGCGCTCCCGGGCCCCCTGTGCGCTGCGCACCCATCAGGCATCACCGCTTGGCTTCGTCGAGCAGCTTGGCCCGCGGATCGTGTGCCTTGGTGGCCTCCGCGTAGGACTGCAGCGCGGACGCGGCGGCCTCGTCGAGCGTCGCAGGCACGTCCACCTCGACTGTGACCAGCAGGTCGCCGGTCTTCCCGTCGCGGCGCTGCACGCCGCGGCCGCGCACCCGCAGCGTCTTGCCGCTCGAGGTACCAGGCGGCACCTTCAGCGACACCGTGCCGTCCAGCGTGGGCACGGTGATCGTGGTGCCCAGCGCCAGCTCCGGGAAGCTGACCGGCGCCTTCAGCGTGAGGTCGTCGCCGTTGCGCTCGGAGCGGCCGAACAGCGGGTGCGGGGTCACGTGCACGAGCAGGTTGAGATCACCGGCCGGGCCGCCGTTGCGGCCGGGCTCGCCCTGCCCGGCCAGCCGGATCCGCTGCCCGTCCCTGACCCCGGGCGGGATGCGCACGGTCAGCGGCCGGGTACGCGTCGTCTGACCGCTGCCGTGGCACTCCGGGCAAGGGTCGTCGATCAGCCGCCCGGTGCCGCGGCAGTCCTGGCACGGCTCGGAGAACGCGAACGCGCCCTGGCTGGTGGTGACCAGCCCGACGCCGTTGCACGTCGGGCAGGTTCGCGGCGTCGACCCGGGCCGGGCGCCGGTGCCGCCACAGCGCTCGCACCGTCCCGGCGCGGACAACCGCAGCTGCACCGTCGCGCCACGCACCGCGTCGTCGAACGAGATCCGAATCTCGCTCTCCACCTCGGCGCCGCGCTGCGGTCGGGTCGTGGTACGACCCCCCGCGCCCCGGTTGTTGGTGAACAGCCCACCGAACAGGTCGCCTAGCCCACCCGCTCCGGCACCGCCCTGCCCGAACAGGTCGTTGACGTCGAACCCGCCGCCACCGCCGGCGTAGCCGCCCGGATAACCGCCGCCGCCCATGCCGCCGGAGGCGAACAGCCGCCGGGTCTCGTCGTAGTCACGCCGCTTGTCCGAGTCGGAGAGCACGGCGTACGCCTCGCCCACCGCCTTGAACCGCGCCTCGGCGGTGGCGTCGCCGTGGTTGGCGTCCGGGTGCAGCTCGCGGGCGAGCTTGCGGTAGGCCTTCTTGATGTCGGCGTCGGAGGCATCGGCGGACACCCCGAGCTCGCGGTAGAAGTCCTTCTCGATCCAGTCCCGCTGGGGCATCGTCTCGCCTCCTCCCGGATCAATCGGTGGGTTCGGTTTGTGCGGAGCCAGGCGGCGGCTCGGTGCGGCCGCCCGGCGTGAACGGCTCGGCGGCCGGCGGCAGGTCACCCGGCCGGAAATCGCCGGCGACCGGGCCAGCATCCGGCCCAGCAGTCGGTTCGGTGGGGCGGTCGGCGACCGCCACCATCGCCGGCCGGATCAGCCGATCCCGGAGCCGGTAGCCACGGCGAAGCACAGCGATGACCGTCGGTCCGGCGACCTCTGGCGAGGTGTCGTGGTGCACGGCCTCGTGCACCGCAGGGTCGAACGGTTCACCGTCGGCGCCGAACGCCTCCAAACCGAGCGCGTTGAGCGAGCCGACGAGCTTGTCGGCCACCGCCTTGAACGCCCCGGTCAGATCGCCGTGCGATTCAGCCCGATCGAGGTCGTCGAGCACGCCGAGCAGCTCGGCGGCCACGTGCGCCTTGGCCGCGGTCACCACCGCCTCCCGGTCACGCTCGACTCGGCGGCGGTAGTTGGCGTACTCGGCACTGACCCGCTGCAGGTCGGCGGTCCGCTCCTCCAACTGTGCTGACACGTCCTCATCCCTCGGCGGCGCGCCGGCGGTGGGGCCCGCGCCGGCACCGGCCGACTCATCGCCGGCCGGCACCCGCGCCTCACCGGTCACCGGATCGATCCGGCGCCGGTCCCGCACCACGACGCGCTCCTGCTCGCCGTTGTGCTGCTCGCTCACTTCTTGTCGTCCTCGTCGACGATCTCGGCGTCCACGACATCGTCCGCGCTGCCGCCATCCTGCTGTGCCCCCGCGTCACCGCCGGGTGCACCGGCGGCCGCGTCCGGCTGCTGGTAGAGCGCCGCGCCGAGCTTCTGCGACTCGGTGGCCAGCCTCTCCATGGCCGAGCGGATCCGCTCGGTGTCGGTGCCCTTGAGCGCCTCCTGCGCCTCGGACAGCGCCCCGTTCACGTCCGCCTTGACGTCGTCCGGGAGCTTCTCCTCGTTCTCCTTGACGAACTTCTCGGTCTGGTAGACCAGCGACTCCGCCTGGTTGCGGGTCTCGGCCTCCTCGCGGCGCTTGCGGTCCTCCTCGGCGTGCGACTCGGCGTCGCGCATCATCCGGTCGATCTCGTCCTTGGGCAGGGCGGATCCGCCGGTGATCGTCATCGCCTGGCTCTTGCCGGTGCCGAGGTCCTTGGCGCTCACGTTGACGATGCCATTGGCGTCGATGTCGAAGCTGACCTCGATCTGCGGCACGCCCCGCGGGGCGGGCGGCAGCCCGGTCAGCTCGAACATGCCGAGCTTCTTGTTGTACGCGGCGATCTCGCGCTCACCCTGGAACACCTGGATCTGCACGCTCGGCTGGTTGTCGTCGGCCGTGGTGAAGATCTCAGACCGCTTGGTCGGGATCGTGGTGTTCCGCTCGATGAGCCTGGTCATCACGCCGCCCTTGGTCTCGATACCCAGGGACAGCGGGGTGACGTCGAGCAACAGGACGTCCTTGACCTCGCCCCGCAGCACGCCGGCTTGCAGCGCCGCTCCGACCGCCACGACTTCATCCGGGTTGACGCCCTTGTTCGGCTCCTTGCCGCCGGTGAGCTCCTTGACCAGCTCGGTGACCGCGGGCATCCGGGTGGATCCGCCGACGAGCACCACGTGGTCGATGTCGCCGACCGAGATGCCGGCGTCCTTCATCACCTGGTTGAACGGCGCCCGGGTGCGGTCCAGCAGATCGCTGGTGATCCGCTGGAACTCCGCCCGAGACAGCGTCTCGTCCAGGAACAGCGGGTTCTTGTCCGCGTCCACGGTGATGTAGGGCAGGTTGATCGCGGTACTGGTCTGGCTGGACAGCTCGATCTTGGCCTTCTCGGCGGCCTCACGAAGCCGCTGCATGGCCATCTTGTCGCGGGTCAGGTCGATGCCGGCGGACGCCTTGAACTTGTCCACCAGCCAGGTGATGATCCGCTCGTCCCAGTCGTCGCCGCCGAGGTGGTTGTCACCGTTGGTGGCCTTGACCTCGACCACGCCCTCGCCGATCTCCAGCAGGCTGACGTCGAACGTCCCGCCGCCGAGGTCGAAGACCAGGATGGTCTGCTCCTTCTGACCCTTGTCCAGCCCGTAGGCCAGCGCGGCCGCGGTCGGCTCGTTCACGATCCGCAGCACGTTCAGCCCGGCGATCTGCCCGGCCTCCTTGGTGGCCTGCCGCTGGGCGTCCTCGAAGTACGCCGGCACGGTGATCACGGCGTCGGTGATGTCCTCACCGAGGTAGGACTCGGCGTCGCGCTTGAGCTTCTGCAGCACCCGCGCACTGATCTCCTGCGCGGTGTATGTCTTGCCGTCGATGTCCGGGGAGCGCCAGTCGCTGCCCATGTGCCGCTTCACCGACCGGATGGTCCGGTCGACGTTTGTGACGGCCTGGTTCTTGGCGGACTGGCCGACGAGCACCTCGCCGTTGCGGGCGAACGCCACGGTGGACGGCGTCGTCCGCGAGCCCTCCGAGTTGGCGATCACCGTCGGCTCGCCACCCTCGAGGACGGCGACGACGGAGTTGGTGGTCCCGAGGTCGATTCCGACCGCACGAGCCATGGTGTTGGTTCCTTTCAGAGCTTGAGTAGCCTTCGCTCAAGTTTGACCGCGATCCGTTCTGGCCGTCAAGCCAGCCCTGCGTGGACCACACTCAACCTTGTGTCAACCGCTCCAACGCGGCCGGCGCCGATTCTGTTCCGCCAACCGCCCGGACTTCAGAGGGGCTTGGCCGGGCGAGGATCGACGTGGCCGGCGCGGGCCGAGGGCAGCGGGTCCGGGACCGGCGCCAGCACCCGGCGGGACTCCGGCTCGGGCACCACCGCGTAGCTGGCGTCCCGGTAGACAAGGTCGCCGTCGGCGGCGATGTCGGCGACGTAGCCGGCCGCGGCGAGCTGCTCGGGGTCGAGGTCGGTGAGCCGCTCCCAGCGGCTGGGCACCACCCGGAACTCGGGCCACGGCAGGTCCGAGTAGGCCTCGTGCAGGTCCTTCATCATGCCCACGAAGATCTGCTGCCAGCGAAGCGGCATCGACTGGGCCAGCGACCGCGGTACCACGATGTGATCGGGGGTCGCCCCCGGGCAGGGCTCGTCGGCGTAGTCCTGCACCGGCGTGGACGAGGCCGGATGGACGGATTCGGGTTGCATGCAGCCTCCTGACGAGTCAAGCGGGGTTCGGGGCGGTGCCGGGTCGGGTGGCGAGCGGGACGAGCTCGGGCTCGTCCCAGGCGAGCGGCCGGATGCGCACCGGCTGCCCGCGGTACGGCGCCTCGGCCACCTTGCCGTCACCGACGTAGAGCATGACGTGGTGGATGGTCGACGGATCCTGCTGATCGGTTGCCAGGAATACCAGGTCGCCGGCCTGCGCCTGCTGCACCGGCAGGTGCCCGCCGGCGCGGTACTGGTCCCTGGACACCCGGGGCAGCCCGATCCCGGCCGCCTGGAAGGCACGCAGCATCAGGCCCGAGCAGTCGTAGGCATGCGGTCCGGTCGCCCCCCACACGTAGGGCTTACCGAGCTCGTTCAGCACGAAGGAGACCGCGGTGCGGACCACGCCGTCGGGCAGGTTCACCGCGCCCAGCCCGCACCCGGTCGGGTCGGCGACGTCGGAGAGCTGCTGCACGAGCTGCGCGGCCAGGCCCTCCCACTTCGCGTAGGCGCTCGGGAACGCCGACCGCTGTACCAGCTGCGCGGCGATCGTCACCGGCAGCGTCTCCCAGTTCGGGATGCCCATCAGCCGCTGCAGGAAGATCGTCGTGCTGTACACCGGGTCGGTGACCTGCGCCTGGCTCCCCCAACCCTGTGACGGTCGCTGCTGGAACAGCCCCAGCGAGTCGCGGTCGCCGTAGTCCAGGTTGCGCAGCGTCGACTCCTGCATCGCGGTGGCCAGCGCCACCAGCCAGGCCCGCGGCGGGGCGCCCATGCCCTTCGCGACGCCGATGATCACCGACGCGTTGCCACGCTGCTCCTCGCTCAACGCACCCGCGTCCATCGACGAACGGGGGCGTACCGCGCCGTCCGGGGCGGCCGCCATCGGGCCCAACCCGGCATCGCAGCCCCACACCCCGGCCCGCTGGGCGCCGCCGAGCACGAACAGGCCGGTCCCGATGAACAGCACCAGGACGGCGCCGATCGCCACCACCGGGATCAGCAGCCGCAGCGGGCGGAGCGGCCTCCCGATCGGCATCACTGGGCGGCCCTGTCATGACCGGCCACCTTCCAACCGGCCGGCTCCTCGATGACCAGCACGACCAGCGTGACCGCGTCGGTCGGCAGCTCCACCTGGACCGACTTCGGCGAGTACCGCACGGCCTTGGCTTGGCCGGTGACCCGGGTGGCAGGCACGTTGGCCGGATCGACCCCGCCGAGCACGACGAGGTACTCATCGGTGGTGTACGGGCGCAGCCGGTCAAGCCACTGCTCGGCGGTGGTGCCCGGCGGGTGGGTGACCCATGCGTTGGTCCACTGGGTGGCGACCTGGAGTGCGGTGGCCGGCGCGGACGTCGGAGGCAGGGTCGTCGGGGTGAGCTCGGCGACCGGCGGGAGGGCGGACGGCGAGGTACCTGGCGACGCAGAACCAGTGGTGGGTCGGGACGACGAGGTCGGCGCGGCGGACGACGAGGTCGACGCGGCGGGGCCGGAGCTGTCGCCGCCGGACAACGCGGTGGCCGCCAAGCTCACTCCGCTGACCACGACCAGCACGGCCACCACGACCATGGCCAACCGGGCCGGCGAGCGCAGCGGCCACTGCCAGATCGAGCGGTATGCCGCCGAGCGGCCCCGAGGTGTCCGGATCGGCACGACCAGATCAGTCCGCTCGGTACGGCGGCGCGCCGGTCGGGTCGTAGGCCGGTTGCCTGGCCCGTGGCCGGTAGATCCGGTAGACCGGCCGACCGTCGACCAGCTCCGGCTGGATCGGGCGGGCCGCCGCCCTGGCGGCCACGTCCTCGGGCCGCCGGTAGATCACCCGGTCGCTGTCGCCGGGGTCGGACGAGGACGGCCAGGTTGCCGCCGTGGTCCGGATCGGACCGGGACCGGCCGGCAGCGCACGCCGGTCCGCCGCGGACATCCCAGCCGCCGCGCCGACGGTCGCCCCCGCCGCCGCGGCCCCCGCGGGGGTCGGAGTGCTGCCGACCACGGTGACCCTGGCCCGTCCGGCCGACTGCCCGGCGCGCTCGGCCTCCGGACGGTCGCCGCCGGCCGCGCCCGCCGCGGTCGCCGCCGCCCGGCGCTCGTCCCACCAGCGCGCCTGCCGGTCGTCCAGCTGGCTGCCACCGAAGCGGGCCCACATCCGGGACATCGAGCCGGTGCCCGCCCCGGGCACCACGCCGCCGAACTGGTCCCGGGTGAGCGAGACCATCGACACCAACCGGCGGAACGGCCGCGCGACCGCCCACAGCACCACCGTGA
Organism: uncultured Actinomycetota bacterium; assembly: GCA_963776255.1. Lineage (GTDB taxonomy): Bacteria > Actinomycetota > Actinomycetes > Mycobacteriales > Pseudonocardiaceae > Pseudonocardia. Next base: position 458,064 of record CAVZMB010000011.1, read on the forward strand.
CGACCCCGGTGATGAGCAGGGCCAGCCACAGGTCGATGGTGGCGCCCGGCCGGAACAGCGCCACCACCAGCATCGCGTGCAGTCCGGCGAGCGCGCCGACGATCAGCGTGTTCACCAGCGCGGCCCCGGCGATCCGCAGCACCGCCGGCAGCACCTCCGGCTTGAGGATCACCAGCACCGCGATCGCCGGGGCACACATCACCATCAGTCGCAGCAGCAGCATCGCGACCAGCACCAGCACCTTCGACAGCAGCTGGAACAGCGCGATGCACACCGCCTGCACCACGGACAGCACGCCGACCCCGATCCGGCTGCCGGTCTTGCCCTGGAAGTACGCGTAGCGGTCGCCGACCTTCCCGGCGGTGTCGGTGAACGCCTGCTTCTTCGCCGCCACCTGGTCCGGCCCGTCCTGACGTTCGGCGACCTCCAACTTGGTGAAGGTCTGGGCGCGGAGCAGGTCCCGGCCCAGCTCGGAGGCCTGCGGAACGTCAGCCGAGCCGAACTCGCCGCGCAACCAGTTGGTGTAGATCACCTGGTCGGTGAGCACGGTGGGCAGGGTGTCCACCGTGCCGAGCCCGACCTGCTCCAGGAACCCGGCCTGCATCTGGGTCACGCCGTCGAGCAGCAGCCCGTCGCCGGCCTTCGCCCAGTCCACCGGCGCGAGGTAGGCCAATGCGCCGATGAGCAGGGCCACCACAGCGAAGCCGGCCCGGTAGGTCTGCCGGGCTAGGTCGCCGCGCATCGCGAGCAGCAGCAGCGCCGCCCCGAGGATCAGTAGTGCCAGCCCGACCCAGGTGGTGAACACGCCCTCGTACATCGCCCGGGTGCCGTTGGAGATGACCTCGTCGAGCGGGGTGAGCAGCTCGCCGCCGTCGGCGATCAGATAATGCGACCAGTTCACCCCACCGACCGCGAACTTGGCGAGGTTGAAGGTCTGGTTGCCCAGCCAGGTGTCGGTGGTGCTGGACGGGTTCAGCGCGGCGGTCGGGCCGCAGCCGAGGTCGTAGTTGTGCCAGATCAGGCCGGCGTAGCCGACTTCGTCGTAGACGCTGCCCGGTTCGCCCTGGTCCAGCCGAGGACGGGTCCAGGGAGCCGACGAGGCCGCTACCGGGGCGGTCCGGCTCGGGCGCCTCCTTGCAGTCGAAAGGCGCGGCCAGCGCCGGCGAGCCGATCAGCGCCGAGCCGGCGACCATCGCCACCACGAGGGCGACCGCCGCCCGGCGGCTGCGGCGCCGAGGTGGTCGCTGCGCTGTCAGCGAGCGACGACGCCGGATCAGCCCGATGATCAGCGCCGCCCCCACCACGATGAGGACGGCCGTCATCGTGGCCGACCTCGCCGACCTCGCCGACCTCGCCGGCCGTACTGATGGTCGGGTCCGAACCGGCTCCGCTCCTCGCGCGCTCCGCGCGCTGCGATGCTCACCGGTCCTCCCCCTCCGGCAGGTCGCGCCGACGCGATCATTTCGTCGGGCCGGACTCGGGATCTGCGACATCCCCGCCGAGGTCGTCGAGCAGCTCGAACTCCTGGTACCCGTCGATGGTCACTTGCCCCGACGGGTACCCGCCATTGCTCGGACCGTCCCGCCCGTCGATCGCAATCGGCCCACCTGCCGCCGCGGGCATGGCGGAACGCGCCGACGCCGCCCCCGCCGGCGCACTCATCGGCAGCCCGTGCCCGGCGACCCGGGCGTGGTCCGGGTTGGTGTCCAGCGCGTCCTTCAGGTGCTCCAGGTGTGGCGACTCGAGGTCGATCCGGATCTTCTCCACACCGCCATGCCCGTCGGCGAAGACGAACTGCCGTGGGGTGTCATCGGGCCGGTCGTCGTGCCGCGGCCGCGGCGACAGCGTGGCCAGCATCGACTCGTAGCCCACCCCGGTCGGCACTCGCAGCAGACGCAGCGCCTCGGCCTGCGCCTCGTCGTCGTCGGTGCGTCCGACGAACACCGCGTTCACCAGCGAGGCGAACCCGCTGACCCGGAGCAGGTCGCCGGCCAACTGGGAGGCGAACAGCGCTCGGACGTTGAACTTCCGGGAGTCGCGGGCCAGCCGGTCGATCAGCACCTTCCCGGTCGGCACCTGGGACAGGAAGTGCGACTCGTCGAGCGCCACGCCCTTGCGCAGGTTGCGGTCCACGTCGTAGATGGTGCGCTGGGTGAGCCAGCTCGCCAGGTTCAGCAGCTCGACGGCGAGCGACTCGCCGTCGGTCCACTCCTCACGCGGGCTGCCCGGACGAGGCAGGCTCATGCCCTGCATGGTCAGCACGGTCAGCCGGTACTCCCGGTCCACGTGCCAGGGGTCGTCGCGGGAGGTGTCCGGGAACAGCAGGGCGGCTTGCGGCAGCTCCCGGCGCTCGTCCAGGAAGTCGGCGACGACGTTGGCGTGGTCCTCGCCCTCCCTGGCGTGCCGGCGCAGCGTGTCGATCACCTGCCCGGGGTGCCGGTCCGGCGGGCCGCCGACCTCGCGGACCGCCCGGAGCAGCACGATCCGGGTGTGCGGCAGCCGGGCCACGTCGAACGGGAGCAGCCCGGTGAGCACGTCGAGCACCAGCCGGCGCCGGGTCGCCGCGGCCAGCGACCGCTCGCGCCGCCAGGCCCGCTCGGGGTCGTCCTCGTCGGCGAAGTGCTCGACCTTGGGCTCGGCCACCACCCGGTACGGGTTGAGGATGCCGGGCTCGGCGCGCAGCAGGTTGATGTGTCGGGCGGAACGGGGCCAGCTCGGGCAGCCGGGTTAGCTCGGCCAACGGTCCGGACGGGTCCAGCACCGTCCAGCGCGCACCGGCCCGCAATGTCTTGTACACGATCAGACCGGTCAAAAACGACTTTCCAGACCCTAGCCCGCCGACCACCGCGGTCAGGCCCGAGGCCCGGCGCACCTCCTGGGCCAGCCAGGGATCCCAGGCGACTGGCCGTCGGGTTGCGGTGCAGGTCTCGCCGAGCATGATCCCGCGGCGATCCCCGACCGACGCGGTTGCGGCCGGCACCCCGGCGGCGGCCCAGGTCACCGAGCCGCGGCGGCGGTAGGCGGTGGACGCCATCGGCTCCCCCGGGATGAACTCGCGGGCGAAGCGGTACTGGGCCTCCGGGTGCTCGATCGCGACCTTGGGCCGGTAGATGTCGAGCACCTGCTGGGCGCGGGACAGCGCCTCCGGCTCGTCTCGGCCGGCCACCGCGATCCGCCACCACCCGTAGAGCCGGGTGTTGAGCTGGGTCAGCCCGCTGGTCAGCTCGTCCTCGACCTCCAGCACCCGGTCGGCCTGCCGGGCCAGCGACATCGGCGGGTCCAGGTCGTGGTCGTGGGTGTAGTGCCGGATCTGGGAGCGCACCTTGCCCATCTGCCGTTGTAGTTCCCCGGCGACGTCCTCCGGGCGCCGGACGTACATCCGGGCCGACCACTCCACCGGGAACGGCAGCCGGTCGGAATGCTGCATCCACGGGTCGTCGACCTCCGGGATGCGCAGCCCCTCCATCAGCCCGACGGTCAGCACCGCGACGTTGCGGGTCACGGGCTGGCTCTGGACCCGGCCGACCACCTGGACGGTGGGCGCGTAGGGCTCCTGGATCAGCTCGACACCGTCGGTGAACGCGGCCAGATCCTCCGGTTCCCAGCGGGTGCCCGGGGCGACGGCCAGGTTTCGCGGCGCCGGCAGGCCCAGCGAGCACGACCGGTGCATGAGCCAGGCGATGTCGCTGGTCAGGGCCGGGTCGGCGTCCAGCCCGGGCCCGGAGACCAGGTGGTCGAGGTGCCGCACCTCGGACTCCAGTGCGGTGATCTCGGCCTGCGCCGCCTTCGGCGCGACCCGCCCGAGCACCGGTGCGGCCATCTCCAGCCAGCGGTCCAGCATGCTGCGGCCGGACACCTCGATGCCGAGGAAGACCTCCTTGTCCGACATCGAAAGGCCCATCAGGTGGCGCTGCTCACCCTCCAAGAAGCCGTCCCAGCCGAGCGCCCCCGCCACGTCCGGCAACCGCCCCAGCGCGTTGTTGTCGAACGCCTCGGCCCACAGGTGCACCGGGTATGGCCGGGTGGTCACCCGCATATGCAGCCAGCGACCCTGCAGCTCACCGAGCTGGGCGGCGATCTGGCGGATCAGCAGCTCGCGCTGGGCGTCGCTGCGGAAGCTCCACGCCTGCGCCCCGAGCCGGTACCAGGCCATCACTTGCCCGCCGGTGCGGGTGAGGTGCCCGTCGATGGAGCGCAACGCAATGCTCGGCTTGTACTTCGGCCCGGCCGATCCGCCGGCCAGCGCCCGGCCTCGACGGGCCTTGGACGGCCCGGCCGCGCCGTTGGTTCGGGGGTCGGTACTGACCGAGCGACCGGCGCGCTTAGTGCGAGCCACGCCGCTGCCTTCGCTGCCGCCCGCGGTCGCGCTTGCGCCGCTTCGGTGCCCGGCCGGTCGGGTCGCCGATCCGCACGTGCCCGTTGAGCACCGGACCGCCCCGGAGGGCACCGCGCCACCGGGGACCGATGACCTCTCGCAGGAACAGCATGGCCACCTGCTCCACCGGCCGGTCGGGGCTGATCCGGTTTCCGATCAGCCGGGTGAGCAGCACGGTGATCACCAACGCCCAGGCGACCGAGAAGAACGACAGCTCGATGCCGATCCGCCGTTGGACGAACATCACCAGGATCATCAGCCCGAGACCGAGGGCATAGGAGACGTAGCGGGCACGCCACGGGAAGGTGGCGCGTGGTGGGCCGAGCCACACCGCATCCACCCGATAGACCTCGTCATCGGTGCGGACCAGCACGCGATCACCCGACGATGAGGTTGGCCAAGAACTCTCCCACCCGCGGCCCGGAACCGCTGACCGCGATGCCGAGCGCGATGAGACCGATGATCAGACCGATGGCCCGCCGGGCCACCCCGGCGTTGTCTCCCCGGCCGCCGATCCACAGCAGGATGATTGCGATCGCAAGCAGGATGAGCGGCACGATGTTCTGCTGGATCCAGGTCTGAACGCCGCCAGTGCTCACGCCCTGCGCGAACAGGTTAGCGATCATGTTCAGCGCGGTCATTACGGCTCCCTCTTCTCCTGCCGCCCGCCCAGGTGCCGCGCTTCGGCCCCGACTAACCCGTGCCACTCAACCCGAACGCCCGCTACCACGTCAAAGGCGGCTGGGCCGAATGTTATGCGTAGGTAGCAGATCCGTTGAATTGGAGCTGTCGCACCGCCTTCTGCGCGCTCATCGCTGCATCATTCGGGCGCATCTACTCCACCTCTCGGTGTAGTCATGTCTCTCAGCACGCATTGGCCCGCCTCTCGCACGTGACCTGCGGCGCGATGCCGGGCGACGGGTCGGTCGCCGGTCTAGGGTTCGCCGTTACGGAGCGGCGGTAGGGAGGAAACCGTGGTTGCTCGCTTGATCATCGCCCTTGGGCTGACCGTGCTCGCGGCCGCCATCGCGGGCCGGCGGGGGTACTGGCTCTACCGGCTGGTGCGGTCCGGGCAGCCCGAGCCACGGGCGGACCGACCGGCTCGGCGAGCGGCTGCGGGCGCAACTGGTGGAGGTCTTCGGGCAGGCCCGGCTGCTGCGCTGGACGGTCCCGGGGGTCGCGCATTTTCTCACGTTCTGGGGCTTCGTGATCCTGCTGACCGTCTACGTCGAGGCGTACGGCGCGCTGTTCGACGAGGACTTCCACATCCCGCTGATCGGGACGTCGCCGGCGCTGGGGTTCCTGCAAGACCTGATCGCGCTGGCCGTGCTGGTGGCCATCATCACGTTCGCGGTGATCCGGATTCGGGAGGCGCCGGAACGCAGGCAGCGCGCGTCCCGGTTCTACGGCAGCCACACCGGACCGGCCTGGTTGATCCTCTTCATGATCTTCAACGTGATCTGGACGTTGTTCTTCTACCGCGCGGTGGCCTCGGCCGCGGGCAACCTGCCCTACGAGTCGGGCGCGTGGATCTCGATCGGGCTAGGCCGGCTGTTCGCCGGGCTGAGCCCGGAGACGCTGTACGTGCTGGAGTCGATCGGGCTGATCCTGCACATCGGGGTGATGCTCGCGTTCCTGGTGATCGTGGCCTACTCCAAGCACCTGCACATCTTCCTGGCGCCGCTGAACGTGTCCACCAAGCGGCTGCCGAAGGCGCTCGGGCCGCTGCTGCCGATGACCTCGGCTGGCAAGCCGATCGACTTCGAGGATCCCGGCGAGGACGACGTGTTCGGCCGCGGCAAGATCGAGGACTTCACCTGGAAGGGCATGCTCGACTTCACCACCTGCACCGAGTGCGGGCGGTGCCAGAGCCAGTGCCCAGCGTGGAACACCGGCAAGCCGCTGTCCCCGAAGCTCGTGATCATGGACCTCCGGGACCACCTTTTCGCCAAGGCGCCGTACCTCATCGGCGGCCGGGAGGCGCCTGCCGAGCAGGCCCTGGAGTCGGCGCTCGAGCTGGGGAAGCCCGGGCACGACGTGCCGGAGTCCGGATTCGCCCGGGTGCCCGGCTCGGGCCCGGAGCAGGCGGTCCGACCGTTGGTCGGCACCGCGGAGCAGGGCGGGGTTATCGACCCCGACGTGCTGTGGTCGTGCACCAGCTGCGGGGCCTGCGTCGAGCAATGCCCGGTCGACATCGAGCACGTCGACCACATCATGGACATGCGCCGCCACCAGGTGCTGATCGAGTCGGAGTTCCCCTCCGAGCTCGGGGTGCTCTTCCGCAACCTGGAGAACAAGGGCAACCCGTGGGGGCAGAACGCCCGCGAGCGGCTGGACTGGGCCAAGGGCCTGGATTTCGACGTACCGGTGTATAGCGCCGATGGCGGTGAGCTCGCAGCCGGAGACCGAGTACCTGTTCTGGGTCGGCTGCGCCGGTGCGTTCGACGACAACGCACGCAAGACGGTGCGGGCAACAGCGGAGCTGCTGCACCGGGCCGGCGTGGCCTACGTCGTGCTCGGCCCGGAGGAGACCTGCACCGGCGACCCGGCGCGCCGATCCGGCAACGAGTTCGTCTTCCAGATGCTGGCCCAACAGAACGTCGAGGTGCTCAACGAGGTCTTCTCCGGGCGCGAGCCGGGCCGGCGAAAGATCGTCACCACCTGCCCACACTGCATGAACACGCTCGGCAAGGAGTACCCACAGCTCGACGGGCACTACGAGGTGGTGCACCACACCCAGCTGCTGAACCGGCTGGTCCGGGACGGCAAGCTGGTGCCGGTCGCCGGGCCCGATGCACACGGCGCTGCCGACGGTGCTGCGGTGACCTACCACGACCCGTGCTATCTGGGCCGGCACAACGAGGTGTACAGCCCGCCCCGCGAGCTGGTCGGTGCTTCGGGTGCGGAGCTGACCGAGATGCCGCGGCACGCCGAGCGCTCGATGTGCTGCGGGGCCGGTGGGGCCCGGATGTGGATGGAGGAGTCCATCGGCAAACGGGTCAACCTGGAGCGCACCGAGGAGGCGATCGGCACCGGCGCTGGTCAGATCGCCACCGGCTGCCCGTTCTGCCGGGTGATGATGACCGACGGGCTGACCGAGAAGCAGAGCGCCGGGGTCGGCGAGAACGTCGAGGTTCTGGACGTGGCGCAGCTGCTGCTCACCGCGGTCAAGCGCGGCGACGGCGCGGGGAACGGGTCAGCCGACTGAGCCCGCTCAATCCGACGTGGGGTCAGGAGCAGGCTGCGTAGCCGGTTACTTGCCAGCCCCGTCCAGGCCCGGCCAGTTGACTCAGGGTGAACCGACCGAGTGCCGGCCCCGGTGGATCGCCCGGCGCCCAGGTGGCCCGGCAGGCGTCAACCGTCGCGCTTCCCGCTGTGACCACGACCGCCGACGGCGGGACGACCGGCTCGGCGTAGCGGTTCCGGTCGGTCACCGCGGCGGACAGTCGGCTGACGGCGGCCAGGCAGTCCGGCGCTTCGACCGAGGCCGCGAACTGCGCACGGGCGGCGTCGGTCAGGTACGCGCAGGCCCGCGCGGCGGAGTCCGGCACGGTCGGCTCGCTGGCGATCCGGCGCATGACGGCTCGCACGACCGCGCCAGGCTCCTCCAGCTGAAGTGAGCTCGCCTCGAGGTTCGACCGGGCGTCTCGCTGTGCTTCCTCGGCCGCACTCACTTGGAGCTGCGTGATCACGTACCCGGTGGTGGAGACGATGACGAGCGCCCCTCCGACGGCGAGCAGGTGCCAGCGGGGCCACTGGGTGATCCCGGCCAGCAGCACGGCGAGGCTGATCGCCAGCGCCCACTCCCACGGTCCGGTGCGCAGGATCAGCAGCACCAACACGACCAGACCCGCCACGTGCGGCGCCCAGCCGAAGAGCAGCCCGTCGAGCCGGAGCAGCCTGAGCAACACGAGCAGCCCGACCGCGACCGCCAGCGGAATCCAGTCCCATTCCGCGAACGGCCACAGCAGCAGGCAGGCACCGGCCAGCCCGACGCCCGCGGCAAGCCGCGGGGTCCAAGTGATCCGGCGCCGCGCGCCTTCCTGCACGTCCATAGCCTCGCCAACCCTAGCTCGGGCCGGCGAGGATTCGCCGGATCCGAAAAGTCGATCACGGCAACAGGCCCGTAGACCTGCGACCGCCACCACGGGCGGCCAGAATCAGTACATGCTCACCGGCTTGATCGGCTCCGTGCTCGGCCCGGCCCTCGATCCGATCCGGCACCGGATCGCCCGGATCTATCTCGGCGCGTTCACCACCGACCGGATGCCTGGCGAACGCTACGACGAGCCGCCCGGCGACCGCGGACTCTTCGGGCCGCAGTCGGCGATCTGGTACGTGCACGCGGACGCGTCGGCGGTCGTCGGTGGGGTCTGCGGGCTGATCTGGGGGGCGCTGGAGCCGCTGACGACGCACGGCACGGCGACCCACTCGTCCTACGCCGACGACCCGCTGGCCCGGCTGGGTCGGACCGCGTCGTTCGTGGTCGCCTGCACCTACGGCCCGACCGCGGTCGCCGACCGCATGATCGAGAACGTCCGGCGGACTCACGAGTCGGTCGCCGGGATCGCACCGGACGGACGCCGTTACGCGGCGGCGGACCCCGACCTGCTCGCTTGGGTGTACGGCACCCAGACCGAGGGCAACATCCTCGCGCACCTGCGCTACCACCCGGATCCGCTGGACGAGGCCGACCTTGACCGCTACGTCGCCGAGTACGCGGTGATCGCGCGTCGACTCGGCGCGGAGCCGCTGCCGAACACCCGCGCCGAGCTGCGCGACTACCTGGAGGGGATGCGGCCCCGGCTCGCCGTCACCGAGGAGACCCGTGACGTGCTTCGGTTCCTGCTCGGCGGCAGCGGCGACGACCCGATGCTTCGGGCCGGCAGCACGTTGCTCGCCAGGGCCGCGTTCGACCTGATGCCCGTCTGGGCCCGGGATCTCGCGGCTGGCGCCTTGCCGGCCTTGCACAGCGCGATGCTCACCCGGCTCACCACCGACGCGATGCTGCGCGCGATCCGGTTCGGCGTCGGCGACTCCCCGGTGATCACGGCAGCCACCGCCCGCTGCGCTGCGGTCAGCGCTGCGTCTGTACCCGCTGGAAGTTGAGGTACGCCTTCGACGGGGTCGGCCCCCGCTGTCCCTGGTACCGGGAGCCGGCGCGGGCGCTGCCGTAGGGGTGTTCCGCAGGGCTGGACAGTCGGAAGAGGCAGAGCTGCCCGATCTTCATCCCGGGCCAGAGGGTGATCGGCAGGTTCGCCACGTTGGACAGCTCGAGCGTGATGTGCCCGGCGAACCCCGGATCGATGAAGCCGGCGGTGGAGTGGGTGAGCAGGCCCAGCCTGCCGAGGCTCGACTTGCCCTCCAGCCGCCCCGCCAGGTCGTCCGGGAGCGCCAGCCGCTCGTAGGTCGAGCCGAGCACGAACTCGCCGGGGTGCAGCACGAACGGGTCGTCGCCGTCGGGCTCGACGAGCGAGGTCAGCTCGTCCTGCTGGAGTGCCGGGTCGATATGGGTGTAGCGGGTGTTCACGAAGACCCGGAAGTAGCGGTCGAGCCGGATGTCGATACTGGACGGCTGCAGCATCGAGGGGTCGAAGGGGTCCACCTCGAGCCGCCCGGCGTCGAGTTCCGCCCGCAGATCACGATCGGACAGCAGCACCGCGTCACCATAGTGAACGAGCGCGATCAGAGCTCCGACGCCGGCTCCGGGGCGTGTTCGGTCGCCCCAGGCGGGGTCGGGTGCAGCCCGAACATCCAGGCCATGGCCTCCTCGGCGCGCTGCGCGGCCAGGCCATCCTGACGCGGAGCGATCCGTCCGGCGGACCGCTCGAGCAGCTTCTGCGCCGCCCGCACAACATGGTGCGGCTCGGGACCGACCGATGCGCAGGCGACGTCGGCCAGGTCGGCCTCGACGACCAGCGTGAGCGTGCCGACCCCGGTGGCGTCCCGGTACAGCGCGAGATCGTCGGTGATCAACAGGCTGGTGGCGGACAGCAGGGCGAGGAGATCGGAGAGCGCGATGTCGGAGGTCACCGCGACCACCTCGACGTCCGGGAGCGCCGCCGGCAGCTCGGTGGCCGCCTGCCACAGCCGCAGGTCGTTGGCCACCGCGACGGTCACCAGCGGCCGTCCGGAACCAACTCGTCGGACGGCGCCGGCGAGTGACGGATCAGCGGGCGGTGAGCCGGCCGCCATCGGATCGCCGATCACGATCGCGTTCGGGCCGACCGGTGTGCCGAGGCCCTTTGGTGCGGCGGTGAGCAGGAACAGCGAGGCCAGCTGGCCTATCACCCGGCGGTTGGCCTCCTGCGGGAACGGGCTGAGCAAGTCGTCGCCCGCGGAGCCGGCCTGCAGGTGTACCACCGGCACCTTCCGCCAGAACGCCACCTGCGCTGTGATCGCCGCGGTGGTGCTGCCACCGGAAACGAGCACGGCGGCGGGTTGCCGCTCGATCACCAGGTCTTCGAGCCTGGTCAGCAGGGCCGCCGCCTCGGCCGCCGTGGTGACGAGCGGTACTCCCGGCAGCAGGGTGATGTCGGCCTCGACGCCCAAGTCCTCGAAGGCGTCCAGCACCATGATCGGATCAGCGCCGGCGGCGACCGTCGTGGGGTGCATGCGAGCGGCCGAAGCGATGGCGCGGGCGACCGGCGCTAGCCGGGCCACCTCGGCGCGGCTGCGGCGACAGAGCACCTCGTGCTCGGGTCCGCAGCTCGCCGGCACGTCGGGAAACGTGCTCATCTGGTCCCTTCGGGAGCGGGGCCGTGGCCATCCAGATGGGTGAAGTCTGCACCACGTGTCTGCCGGATGCGTAAATCTCAGCGTTCGGGGCTGTCATGGTCCGGATGGCCGACAGTCGCTCCCAGAGAGTGACTGATTGATCGTAGTCGTCACCGCGCGCGCATGACGCTGCACACCGACACCTCGCCGGAACCCGATGTTAGGATCGTCGGCGCCGTCCGCGGATGTAGTTCAATGGTAGAACGTCAGCTTCCCAAGCTGATAATGCGGGTTCGATTCCCGTCATCCGCTCCACCCGGTAAACCCAGCTCAGCCCCCGTGCACTGTGGACCGGAACCTGATTCTTCCACCGCTGTGACCCTCCTCGTGCGATCCATGTGCGATCGGCTCACCGGCACCAGGCCGATGAAAGTGCAGGCCCTTTGCGCCGATCTTCGTCACGGTCTCTGTCCATGGAACAAGCGAGTTGAAGTTCCCGCGGCGAATCGGAGCGCCCTTCGGGCCGGTGAACAACAGCGCGAGCGGTCCGAGCTCGACGTAGGACATCAGATGCTTGACCAGCTCGGCGGCCACTGGCGCGGGAACAGCGACGGTCCGAACGCTGCCGAGCAGGACGGGGCCCGTTCCTGGCCATTCCACCTGGCGAATCGTCCCCCCATGGGCGCCGAGCGGCCCGGTGCCACCGGATCCTCCCGGCTCCTTCCTGGCCATCCAGCAGGTGGGCTGGTCATCCCGGCAGGAGAACCGTCTGCGTGCCAACCGCGTGGGTGTTCCTTCGCGTCCGCCGTCCGCCGTCCGCCGTGTGTCGTCCGCCGTGCGCCTACCGCTCCCGGACGGCGTAGGTCAGGTGCGTCACCCTCGGGGAGGGCTCCGCGCGGACCGGCTCCAGGGCCACGCGGCCCGCGTCCACGCCCTCGAACAGGCGGATTCCGGAGCCGAACAGCACGGGCGACAGCGCGATCGAGAACTCGTCGATCAGGCCGGCGTTCACGTACTCCAGGATCGTCGCGCCGCCGCCCGCGATGCGGACGTCGCGGTCGCCGGCGGCCTCGCGGGCCTGGTCGAGCGCGGGCTCGATGCCGTCGTTGACGAAGTGGAAGGTGGTCCCGCCCGGCCGCTCCCAGGGGTCACGCTTCTCGTGCGTCACGACGAAGACCGGCGTGTGGAACGGCGCCTCCTCCGGCCACGCCTGCTCGCCGGCGTCGAACATGCGCTTGCCCATGACGCTCGCGCCGGTGCGCTCGAACGTCTCCCGCGCGATGTCGTTGTCGCGCCCTTCCTCGCCGCCCTCGCCGAGCTTCAGGTTCTCCCGGAAGAACCGCTGCGGGAAGATCCACTGCTGCAGTTCCATCCACTGCTGCCCCATCAAGTCCTCGAGGGACTCGGGCGCGATGAACCCGTCCAGCGACATCGACACGCTGAAGAACACCTTCCCGGCCATCAGCCCTCCGCTCCCTTCCGAACGATCTCGGTGACGTAGGCAGCCAGGTTGCTCAGGGTCTGCTGGCCGCCCTCGATCGCGTGGTACTTCTCGACCGCCTCGTCGCGCAGTTCCTTGGTGGGGAACACCGTGCGCATCTCGATCCGGGTCGCCGCACCGTCGGGCTCGAACGTCAGGACCGACTCGAAGGCGTTCGGGTCGCCGCGGGACTCACCGTGCAGCAGCGCGATCCGCTCCGGCGGGGCGATCTCGGTCCAGGAGATCCACTCGGTGTAGTCCGTCCCGTCCGGTCCGTGCATCACGAAGTCCCACTCCCCGCCGACGCGGAACTCGAACGACTGCGTGGTGGTGGTGAACCCCTCCGGTCCCCACCACCGCGACAGGTGCCGGACCTCGGTGAACGCCTCGAACACCAGCTCCCGTGGGGCGTCGATGACCCGGGAGATGACGATCTCGCGGTCGGCCGTCGCGGACTGCGCCGGCGCTCCTCGTCCCGTCGCGCTCATCAGCTACTCCTCCTGCCTTGCCTGCTTCAGGTCCTGCACGTACGCGTCCAGCCGGTCGAAGCTCTCGTTCCAGAACCGCTCGAACCCGCCGGTCCACTCGTGGACCGGCCGCAGCCCGCGGGCGTCAAGGCCGTACAGGCGCTGCTTGCCTGCCTTGCGGTCCCGCACCAGCCCGACCTCCCGGAGCACCCGCAGGTGTTTGGACGCCCGCGGCTGGGTCATCCCCAGCTCCCGGGCCAACTCGGTCACCGGCCGCTCACCCGCCCGCAGCAGCACCAGGATCTCCCGGCGCTGCGGCTCGGCGATCGCGTTGAAGACGTCCGACGTCGTCGCTGCTCGTGCCATGGCCGCCATCATATGCCCATATCGGCATGCGTCAAGTCGAGATGAATATCGTCGCTACGCGATGCCTGCGGCACCTTGACCCGTCCACCGCGACGAGCAATGCGACCAGGCGAGGGCGGATGCGTTCTTCACGGTGACCGTGCCGGCCGGCAACATGCTCGGCATCGCGAATGTCAAACAGATGCGAGACGCCCTCATCGCGCGTCAGCTCGCAACTCAAGACGAGGTTGACGCTCACCTGCACGCTATGGCTGAGGGAACCGTGAATATCGGCACGTTGCCGCTCATTTCCGTGTGGGGCCAACGACTCTAATACCGGGTCGATCCGAACCCACGCCACGGCAAGGCCGCGCCGCTACCTGCGTGCCGAGCGCCCACGATCCGGCCCAGGCCGCGACCGGCAATGCGATCAGCCTGGATCCTCCGACGCTCGGCGGTCACCGCGGGAGTGCGCGCGCCGAACTCGGCCGGAGATAGGTCCCGCCCTTTCGAGCCACAACTGCGCGCTCAGCTGACGGCAGCGCCGAACCACCTGGGCAGCTGGCCGAGCAGATCCTGCTGATCTTCACCGACCCACGCCACGTGGCCGTCCGGCCGCAGCAGCGCCGCGGGCACGTCCAGTTCCTCGCTGACGTCGACGACGTGGTCGACCCGGTCTGCCCAGCCCGCCACCGAGAGCCGGCCGGTCTGGTCGAGCAGTAGCCCGCGGCCGCCGTGCATCAGCTCGTAGAGGCGACCCTGCTTCAACCCCACGTCCCGCAGCCGCCGGCCGAGCAGTTCGTGGCCCTCGCCGAAGTCGTAACGGACCCCGATCGCGGTGATCTTCTCGATCAGATACCGGTTCACCTCCTCGAAGTCCATCAGTTCCGACACCAGCCGGCGCACTGCCTGGGGACCCGGCTCGAGGGACAGCAGCTCGGCCTGCGCGCGGGTGGTGTTCAGCACGTCGTCGGCCACCGGACGCCGTTCGGTGTGGTAGCTGTCCAGCAGCCCCTCCGGTGCCCAGCCGTTGACCTCGGCGGCCAGTTTCCAGCCGAGGTTGAACGCGTCCTGGACGCCGAGGTTGAGCCCCTGCCCGCCCAGCGGCGGGTGGACGTGCGCCGCGTCGCCGGCCAGCAGCACCCGGCCGACCCGGTAGCGCTCGGCCAGCCGGGTGGCGTCGCCGAAGCGGGACAGCCAGCGCGGTGAGTGCACGCCGAAGTCGGTGCCGGCGAACACCCGCAGCTGCTGTTTGAACTCCTCGAGGGTCGGCCGGACCGAGCGGTCGGCCACCCCCTCGGCGGGCACGACGACGCGGTACACCCCGTCCCCGAGGGGCCCGGCGCCGAATCCACGCTGGGTCTTGCGGACTTCGGCCACCACGGCGGCCAGCTCCTCCGGTGGCACGGCCACCTCCATCTCGCCCAGCAGCCACTCGGCCCTGGCGGGCTCGCCGGGGAAGCCGACGCCGAGCAGCTTGCGCACCGTGCTGCGGCCGCCGTCGCAGCCGATGAGGTAGCGCGAGCGCAACCGCGTGCCGTCGGCCAGCTCGGCGGTGACCCCGTGGTCGTCCTGGCTCAGCCCGACCAGTTCGCAGCCGCGCCGGATCTCGACGCCGAGCTCGATGGCGTGCTCGGTCAGCAGGCGCTCGGTGGTGGTCTGCGGGATGGCGAGGACGTACGGATGTGCGGTGTCCAGCCGCTCCGGCGACGGCTTGGCGATGCCGGCGAAGAAACCACCGACCGGGTACTGCTTGCCGAGCGCGAGGAACCGGTCCAGCAGACCGCGCTGGTCCATCACCTCGATGCTGCGCGCGTGCAGGCCGAGCCCGCGGACAACCCGGGTCGGCTCCTCCTCCTTGTCCAGCACGAGCGCGTGCACGCCTTGCAGCCGCAGCTCGGCGGCCAGCATCACGCCGGTCGGTCCGCCGCCGGCAACGATCACGTCAATCATGAAAACTCCCCCATTCGACAGGGTTGCATTTCGGCCAGCTGCTCCGCGCCGTCCGACGGCGCGCACACCTGCACCTCCGCGCCGAGTGGCCCGCAACCGACCGCGAGTCCCACCGGCGGTTCGACGTCCCGCGAGACCCCATACGTCGACAAGAGCACACGTATTTCGCGAATCCCTGATTTCCGCAGGTTCTGACTTCGGCCGGAGATTCTGCAGCACGACCCGGGTCTTGCCGCAAGACCCCCGGTGCGCTATAGGTTGAGAGTGGCAAGGAGTGCGGCAACCTCCTTGCCTTTGCCTTCTGTCGTCCGCTGTGGACAGACAGCCCCTCCCGAAGCCGGCCGCGCCGCTCAGAGCGATGCCGCCGCCGCTACGTGCCCTGCCCATATGAGAGGTCGCGGGTAGCATCGGCTTCCGGTCGGGGTGTACCGAGCAGCTGAGCAACGAGCGTCGTAAATAGCCACGCCTTGTACTCCGGTACGGCCCAGCCGGCCTCCTGAACGAGGCCGCGGAAGACGTCATGGCCGTGGAGCACGAACACGATGTCTGTGGCCTTCTCGATGTCCAGATCTGGCCGGAGGGTGCCGAGGTCCGATATCCGGGCCACCATTCGCCCCTGGCCGGCGCGTCGGGCTGCCGCCACACCGCGCCAGTACCGGTCAACAGCGGAGTCGGCCGCGGCGGCAGCCGCCATGGCGGGCCAGAGCGAGGCGACGCGTTCATAGATCGCGGTGCCATGCTCGACGCCTAAAGCGAGGACCCGCTGGGCAGAGACGGCCGCGAGCA
Source organism: uncultured Actinomycetota bacterium (assembly GCA_963776255.1). Classification (GTDB taxonomy): domain Bacteria; phylum Actinomycetota; class Actinomycetes; order Mycobacteriales; family Pseudonocardiaceae; genus Pseudonocardia. The sequence goes on from CAVZMB010000011.1 coordinate 474,187, forward strand.
TCTCCCGCATCCACGGCCGCTGAGACACGTGCACGGGTTCCTCCGCGCCGGCGGCGGTCACCTCGACGACCTCACAGAGCAGCTGCCCCTTGGTCTTGAACGTGTAGTACACCGTCTGCACTGCGACTCCGGCGCGGGCAGCGATCTGCTCCATGGTCGTCCCGGCATATCCGGCGCTCCCAAACAGCTCCTGCGCGCTGGAAACCATCCGCCTACGAGTCCCGCGAGCGCGCTCGGCGCGGGAGGACCGTGCGCCCTTGACGACCGCCATGACGCGCAGTGTACTAGTGGCATCACTAGTGAGCGCTCTAGTTGGGCGCGGGTTGGAGGAGACTCCCATGACAGTCATCAGCAACTCGGTGGTGATCCGGTGCGCTCCCGGTGAGGTGTTCGACTACCTGTCCGATCTCCGCAACGAGCTGGAGTGGAACCCCGGCATCGAATCGATCGAGAAGATCACCGACGGTGCCGTTGGTCTCGGTACCCGCTACCTCGCGAAGTGGAAGAGCGCTCCGAGGCCGGTTGTGGTCGAAACGATCCATTTCGAACGGCCGGACGGTTGGGCGGTCCACAACGGCGGCCCCATCGAAGTCACCGTCACCGTCCGACTTGAACCGGTGCCGGAAGGGACCCGACTCTTTTCCGACTTCGACGCTCGGCCGCACGGCTGGTTCAAGCTGATCTTCCCGCTCTTCATCAAGAAGATGCGGAAGGAAGAGGCAGCCAATATGGCCTACCTCCGCCAGGCCCTCGAGCGCCGCGCGGTCGGCGAAACCCGAGCCGGTTCCGCAGAAGCGTGACGCGGACGCGGACTCAGCCACAGGTCAGTCGCATGGTCAAGATCGCCGGCGCTTTGTCGCTGCTTCTGGGACTGGGCTTCGGAATCCCGTGCGCGTTGGCCATCCGTCGCTTCGCCGAGACCGGCGAGGTGTGGACCTTGTTCGGCGTCCCAACCGACGGGACCACGGACCATGTCGAACGGATCGGGATACCCCGCCACCAGCACGGCCGGCGCTCACCGGTTTCCCGTTGGCGTGGATCGCGGTACGTGGTCCTAGCCGTGCGCTCTGGACCGGCGCCGGACATGCGGCGATGCGAGCTACGGCAGCCTGCTGCCGATCGAGTTGCATTCTGGATCGGCTTCGCACTGCCGTTCGGGCCGCTCTCGGGCTGGCCCGCACGATCCGATTGCTGGCGTGATCCTCAGAGGGCGCCGCTGCGCCGGCGCTGATGCTCACTGGCGTCCGTATCGGACGGTGATCACCCGTCTGCTGGTGCACGAAGTTCGGCTTACCCGCGCCGTGCACGGCGCGGCTCTAGAGCCCGTCCAGCTATAGACCTTTCGAACGGGGTGCGCAGGCGCAGTTCCGCGATCGCCGACGGGCAACGAGATCGGTTACGGCGACAGCTAGCCGTTCTCCTTTGCGATCGCTTCGCGTACCGCCGGAACTATCTCCCTCGCCCAGCGGCCGAGCGAGACGACGTCCTGCGTGCCGCCGCGGGTGGAGAACAACATGAAGCCGGACGCGCCGTGCTCCAGCACGGCCCCGGTCAGCTCCTCGACCCACTGCGCGACGGAACCGCCGATCCAACGGCCGGTGCGGTCGCGCGTGGTGGCCAGCGGCCGTTCGGTGATGCGTCCGGGGAAGTTGAAGACCGTACGAATCTCCCGCGGGTCGCGGCCCACGGCCGCTGCCGCATCGTCGATGATCGGCCGCGAGACCCGGTATCGCTCGCTCAGCCAGTCCGCCGCGTGGCCGGGGATCCAGCCGTCGGCCACCCGGCCGGTGGCGGCCAGGGACTTCGGGCCGACCGATCCGGTCCACACCGGAGGTGCGGCCACCGGAGCCGGCTCGATCTCGGTCTACCTGATAGTGCCGGCCCTGGTAGGTGACCGGCGGACCGCCACCCGACAGCATCTTGACCAGGACGATCGCTTCCTCGAAAGCGTCCACGGCATCGCCCGGTGAGAGTCGCGGCACTCCCAGGTCGGAGATCCGATCCCACCGCCCGCCCGCGCCCATACCGAGCACGATGCGGCCGCCGGAGAGCGCCGACAGCGAAGTCACCGTCCGCGCCAGCATGGGAGCAGGCCGGGTCGGCAGGTTGGTGACGTTGACGAAGCCCGAGATGTGCTGCGTACGTCCGAGGATGAACCCGACCGAGGCGTACGCGTCAAGGCGCCCACCGAGGTAGGGATGGTCCGACACCGAGAAGACGTCGAGCCCGTCACGGTCGGCCTGTTGAGCCAGGCGCAGCAGCTCCGGCCCGTCGTCGATGCCACTGTGCGCGCCGAGGCCGAAGACGACTTCTGGTATGGACACTGCACGCCTCTCTTTCACAAGTTCGTTATGCGAACCATAATAGTTCGTAGTACGAACTGCAATACTCTCAGCGTGTGCGAGAGGCGGAGGCAGTTTCGTCCAGCTCCATGAAGACCACCGGAACCTTGTTGTCCAGCACCACACGGCCGAGCAGGTCGGCGAGCGTGTCGCGTTCGGTGGCGCTGAGCCCGGCCGGCAACTTGTCGATCCGCCGGCACGTCTCGGCGTAGAACTCGGCTGCGAGCTTGCCGCCGCGCGGAGTGAGCGCGACCCGCACCGCGCGGGTGTCCTGCGGGTCTGGTTCGCGCCGGACCAGGCCGTTTCGCTCGGTGCGGTCCACCAGGCCGGTAAGGCTCGACTTGGCCAGGCCCAAGATCGCGCCCAGTTCGCTCATGCCGTACGGCTGCGCCATCAGCACGCACAGGAGCTGCCCTTGCTGCGGGGTCAGGCCGTGCTCCCGACCCGACTCGGTGTAGACGGCATTCACCAGGAACGCGGATCGCACCAGCGCCGCCACCACCCCGATCTGGCCGTCGTCCTGCTTACCCACGCGGTCATCGTAACGCTCGCGCAGCGCTTACAGTTCGTGTGGCGAACTGTCTTCGTTGTGCACCCGCACAACTTATTGCCAGGATTCGCTGAGCAGCCGGTCGATCGCGTGCCGCAGTACCTGGGATCGGGTCCGCTCGCCGTGCTGCGCCGCGATGAAGTAGCTGCCGAACACCAGCGAGTAGGCCAGCATGCTACGGGCCTCGACGTCGTCGTCGTCCGCGCAGATCTTCCCGAACAGCGAGCGCAGATAGGCCATCCGCCGGTCGTCCACCCGGCGGAGGCGGTCGGCGACGTCGTCGTCGCGGCGCGCCCAGTCCCGAACGGCGAGCTCCGCGGCGAGTCCCTCGCCCGAAGGGACCAGCGCGTAGAGCTGCTGCAGCTTGGGTCGTGGGTCGGCCTGTTGGCTCTCGACCCGCGCGATTATGTCCTCGGTTCCGGCCCGCTCCCAGGTGTCGAGCATCTCTTCGAGCAATGCCTGACGATCGGCGAAATGCCAGTAGAAGCCGCCCTTGGACACCCCGAGGCGGACTGCCAGCGTCTCGACCCGCACCGCGTCGGGACCGCCGGCCGCCAGCGCCTGCAATGCGGCGCCGACCCACGCGCTGCGAGGAGTCCGGGCGTGGGCCACCGCACATCTATACGGCACCGTATTGACCGATGCAAGACGGCGCGCCTAGCATCCATACGACGCCGTATGGATCGAGGATCGATCGACATGAGGCTTCCGAACGCGACACACGAGTCCCACGCCTGGCGCATCCGAGACATCGCACCGGACTTCACGCTGGAGGACGTCTGGGCCCTTCCGGTGTGCGGCGGCGCCGACGAATTCCCGGCGCTGATCGACGTCATGGTCTCCGGGATCGATCCGGCCAACTCGGGGTCGCTGCCGAGCCGCGTCCTGTGGCAGCTCCGCGACCTCCTCGGCAAGTGGTTAGGTCTCGGCAGGATCTCGGTTCCGGTCGACCGGTGACGGCGCCAATGCGGCTGGCCAGCTGCCGATTCCGGGTACCGACGAGAACTCACTGATCGGCCGGCTCCCGGACGATCTACGCCACACCGCGACGGACGTGCGCTTCGGCTCCACGCCCTTCGTGCCCCTCTATCGGACCGACGTCGAGTTCGCCGCGGAACTGTCCAACCCGACCGTGCACGGCGTGTTGCACCTGGCATGGGTCGACCAGGGTGAGGGCGACTACCGGGGGCAGCTGGCGGTCTACGTGAAGCCGCGCGGTGTGCTCGGCAGCGGATACCTGGCGATCATCAAGCCGTTCCGGCATTGGGTGGTCTACCCCGAACTCATGCGACATATCGAACGCGCGTGGAGTCGCCGGGGTTTGCAGCCAAGCTCGCTCCTGCCGCCCGGTCAGCACCGGATCGAGGGGTTCCCGCGGTTCGGCGCGCACCTGTCGCGGCCAGCGCCGGCGGTCCCGGTCGATCCCGTCGTCGCGATCCGCGGGGCAGTGACCGAGGCGTTCGACCTGCCGCTCGCCACCGTGACGGCGCTGCCCCGGCGCGAGCTCGTCGCCGACTTCCACTGCGTGGCCGGCTGGTCCGCCACCGACCTGCGCTGGGAGGGGGTGGCGTTCGAGACGGTGTACCGCACGCTCATCGAGCCGGCTCTGCCGCCCGGGACGTCGGTGACCCATCTCGTGTTCGGCGGTCTCGACGGCTACCGCTCGATCGTCTCGATCACCGACGCGCTGGCGGACGACGTGCTGATCGCCGACCGCCTGGACGGCCGGCCGCTCGACAGCGACCACGGCGCGCCTGCCCGACTGGTCAGCCCCGACCAGTACGGCTACCTGTCCACCAAGCACCTCTGCCGCATCGAGGTGCACACGACCGAGCCAAGGGACAAGCGCCGGTTGCTGCTCAACCGCCATCCGCGCGCCAGGGTCTGGCACGAGGAGCGGCACCCGGACCTTCCGGCGGGGCTGCTACGGCCCCTCTACCGGGTCTTGGCCGCGCCGATCGCCGCGCTCAGCGCTCGGGGCAGCGGGCAGGTCACCGGCTCTGGTCCGCATCACCGCTGACGATCAGCGTCCTCGTCGGGCGCGCTGGCGGTCTCATGCTCACCGGCCCCGGCGCAGGTCCTCGGCGAGGTTGTTCGCCGAATTCCGGGACTTGGGGTGGTCATCACCCAACACCGCCTGCGTGACCGCCTGCTCCGCCGCCGCGACGAACGAACCGCCCGCTGGCAACCGACGCAACTCAGACGTGTGGCTCAGGAAGACCCTTCGCGCCGGCGCGCTCACGCGTCGAAGCATCCCACCGATGCGGCGCAGCGGATCGTCCACCGACGGCCCGAGTCAGGCAGACCGGGCGAGCCGGAACCCGAGGTCGTCCACCCGAAAGCTCGGGTGGCTCTTGCGACGGCTCGAGGCCCGGCAACCTCGGGGCGGGTCGATACCAGCCGCCGCCACGGAACACCCGGTACGGGCCGTAGACGCCGGGGTCGTAGACGTCCCAGCACCACTCCCACACGTTGCCGATCGTGTCGTGCAGACCCCAGGCGTTCGGCACCTTGGTCGCGACGTCGTGCACCACGCCGCCGGAGTTGCCGCGGTACCAGGCGATCTCGTCCAGCTCCCCGTAGCGCTCGCCCGAGGTGCCGGCTCGGCAGGCGTACTCCCACTCCGCCTCGGACGGGAGGCGGTAACCCGTCGGCCTCGCGGTCGCAGACCACGTCCTGCGCGTCGGGATCGTCGCCGATCGAGTAGCAGGGTTGGAGCCCGGTCTGCCGGGAGAGCAGGTTGCAGAACTCGACCGCCTCGCGCCAGGAGACCTCGGTCACCGGCGTCCGCAGGCCCGCTGGGCCGGGCGGCGCTGCATCCCGCACGGCCTGGTAGAGCTCGCGGGTCACCGCCTGTGGCGCGACGTGGAAGGCGCCGACCTCGACCGGCCAGCTCGTCCTCGTGCCCTCGTCCCGCAGAACGATCTCGCCGGCCGGGATCGCGATCATGCTCTTGGCGATCTCGCGCGGCAGCGTCGACTTTGGACCCATCGCCCGACGGCCCGCCCGGTCAGCCCGCAACGCTGAAGTGCCGCACCGCGTCGGGGTCCCACGCAAGACCGAGGCCGGGGCGGTCGGCGGCCTGCACGGCCCCGTCGACCAGCGTGGTCGGCTCGGTCAGCACGGCCCCGGCGAGGTCGAGGAACTCGTGCCAGTGCCGGGTCGGGGTGACCGCGAGCAGGTGCGCACTCGCCTCGACGAACAGGTGGCTCGACATCGGTGTGCCGGCCGTCTCGGCAAGAGCGGCGGCGCGTAGCCAGCCGGTCACCCCACCGATCCGCTGCACGTCCGGCATCACGAGATCAGAAGCGTGCGACGCCGCGGCCCGGTGCATCTCGAAAACGCCCTCGAAGTTCTCGCCGATCTGCACCGGCGTCTCCACCGCGCCGGCGACCCGCGCACAGTTCGCGAAGTCGTCGGCCCGGATCGGCTCCTCGATCCAGTAGACGCCCTCGCCGTCAAGCGCCCGCCCGCGCCGGATCGCCTCGGCCGGCGAGAGGCTCTGGTTGAAGTCGACCATCAACTCGACGTCGTCGGGGATCGCAGCCCGGGCAGCCCGGACCGAGGCCAGGTCCTGCGCCAGACTCGGAAACCCGAGCCTGATCTTGAGCGCCCGGAAGCCGGCCGCCACCGACGCCGCCGCGGCTTCCGCAGCCTCGTCCGCGGCGTACAGACCGAGGCTGTCGTAGCTCGGTATGGGCACCCGAGTGCCACCGAGCAGCGAGGCAAGCGGCCGCCCGGCCTGCTGCCCCAGCGCGTCCCAGGCCGCCATGTCCAACCCGGAGATGGCGAGACCGACCAGGCCGCGACCACCCAGCAACACCACCGCCGCCCGCACCTTCTCACCGAGCCTGGCCGGCGCGACCACCTCGCCGACGAGCATCTCGCCGAGCCCGTCCACCAGGTGCGCCAGGGCCGCAAGGGCCCACGGGTGGTAGCTGAACAGATACGACCGCCCCACCACGCCGTCCGTGGTGTGCAGGTCGATCAGGACGAGCGACGCGCGATCGACAGTTCCGGACGCTGTGGTGATCGGCCGCGCAAGCGGAGCGACGACCGCCTGCGTCTGCACCCGTTCGATCAGCACCGCTAACCGGTGAGCAGGTCGCTGCGTTCGGCGGCAGAACCCTCGAACCCGGCCGGCTGGACCACCGCGCGGTGCGGAATGGAGCAGGCGAGTGCCAGCACGGCGAGGAACGAGCCGAAGTACACCGCGACCCACGCGCCGCGCGGCGTGCTCATCGTGAGGTCGCTGCCGGCGATGAACGTCGCGGCAAGCGCCCAGGCCGGAATCGGCAGGACCGCGATCGCGCCGGCTGCGAGCCGAGCCCACACCGGCCCCCGGCCGGACAGCGCATACCCGCCGGCGATGCCGAACAGCGGGATGGCAATTGCACCACCACCGAGACCGTCGATGAACACCGAGACCAGGACGCCGGGCGTGGCGACGACGAAGCTGAGCGGAGCCAGCGCCAGCCATCGCCACCCGCGGCGACCCCCGGTCCTGCGGAGGTGCTCGGCCCATCCGAGCAGTGCGCCGGTGACCAGGCCGGGCAGCAGGATGCCGCCGAACGTCCCGGCCCAGTCGACGCTCGAGGTCGGCCCGGCGACCTCGGCCATGAAGCCCCGGAAGCCGGCCGCCCAAGCGAGCCCGCAGATCCCGCCGATCAGGATGAGTCTCATCTGCCGCCTCCGATGGTCGAGCATCCTAGAGCGACCCCGTGGTGGCCGACCGTCGTCGGCTTCCGGTTCCCCGGCCAGCCGGCCGAGGTTCGCGAGTGTTGGACGGTGCTGGAGGCCTACTCGTCAGCCGGGAGCCGGACCGTCCACGTTGATCGTGGTCGGGCCGGCGCCCGCGCGTACCACGACGAGGTGGCTCTCCTCGTCGCCCGGATTGCCCTCGCGATGGATGGTGCCCTTAGGCACGTGTACGAAGTCACCGGCTCCGGCCTCGACCACCTCCGAGCCGTCCGGACCGGACTCCAACCGCAGGACGCCGCTGACGATGTAGATCGAGCTGTCGTGGTCGCCGTGGTGATGCCACCCCGAGATCATGTGCGCCTCGGTGCGGACCAGCCCCGCCCACATTCCGTCGGTCGAGACTGCCTGCTCCCGGTGCATGCCGGGGGTCGGGTCAGCGGGCACCCGTTGGCTCGGCGTGACGTGGCGCACCGGCCGGGTCGTATCCATGGCTGTCATCGTGCCCCGCTGGTCGGCCCGGTCAAGGGGGCGTCGGGTCGAGCCGCTGCACCGGCCGGCGGATGGAGTGATCCGCCGTGCCAGGAGTACCGCGAGCGGTGGCCGGTCTGGTTCGATAGCGGTGGCCGAGGTAGCCGTGGACAACGGTCAGGCGGAGAACCGGCGGGGCTGGGGATGCAGGCGCTCAGGTGGGCCAACTCGGTGCTGGCGTTCGGGCTGGAGCTCGCGCTGCTGGCCGCCCTGGCCTTCTGGGGGTTCACCGTCGACGACGACCTGCTGGTTCGGATCGCACTGGGCCTCGGCGCGCCGGCCTTGGTGATCGTCATCTGGGCGGTCGTGCTGGCGCCGAGGGCCACCCGGCGGCTGCGGATGCCGTGGTTGGCGATCGCGAAGCTCGTCCTCTTCGGGTTGGGCGCGCTCGCCCTTTACATCGCGAACGCCCCGGGACTGGCGATCGCGCTGGCCGTGCTGGCGGTGGTCAACATCGTTCTGACGTCGGTGCTCGGGGAGTCGAGCATTGACACGCCCAGTGGGCGACCCGGTAGCGGCTGACCGCGCTCAGCGGCCCCGGTCCCGTCGGATCACGACGAGCAGTGTGGCGGGCGGCTACGCGGTGATCGACGTCCCGGTCCCGGACGTCCCGGTCCCGGCGGCCGGCTCGGCCGGCGCTGGCCCACCGCCGGCGGGTGCTCCCGCGCCGGCGGGTGCTGCCGGGCCGGCGGGTGCTCCCGGGCCGGCGGGTGCTCCCCCGGGTGCTCCCCCACCAGCGGGTGCGTTGCCGCCGGCCGGCGCCTGCGCCGACGTCGAAGTGGTCGTCGTCGTCGTCCTCGTGGTGGTCTCGCTCGACGGCGGCTTGGCCGGGGGCGCTGCGGGGGCGCGGCTCACCGGCGGGGCGTTCTGCGGCTCCTGAACCTGGGTGGTGGCCTCCTCGGTCTGCTCGACGGTCGGAGTCGGGGTGGTTGTGTTGCTGGTCGCGGCCGGGGTCTGGTTCGCGAAGAGCAGGACCGAGACCACGATCGCCAACACGGCGAGCACCCCACCGACCCCGATCAGCAGGCCGATCGGTCGCTTCGGCTCCGGCTCGGCCGGCGGCCGGTCGTAGCCGGCGACCGGGCGACTCGGCTCCTGTGCAGATTTGGCGGCCGCCGGCGGGCGACTGGGCAGGAACCGGCTGCGAGGCCGGGCCGCCCGCGACGTTCATGACAGGCCTCGGTGGCGGCGGACCGGCAGGACCACCTGCGGCCATCCCGACCGGGCCGCCGGGACCGGAACCACCGGCACCCGGACCGCCGGGTGCGCCAGGCGTCCCGGCGCCCTGGCCACTGGTCGGGGTGGGCACGCCGGCGGCGGGGGTGCCTGGACCACTACCGGCGGCCCAGGCGGCGGCGGCGACACCGGCGGCGGCCGCTGCTGGACCGGCACCGGCCAGTGGTCCTTGTCCGGCCCGAGGCGCGGTCGGCGGCGGCTGCGTGGCCGGCTGGCCGGGCGGGGGTGTGCCGGGTGGGCCCGCGGTCGCCGGCGCGCTGCGGAGAGACCGCCAACGCGGCGCCGAAGGCGATCGAGTTCTTCGGGTCGGCGTCCACCGCGACCGGCCGGCCGAGCTCGGCGGAGACCATCTGTGCGACCAGCGGGATCCGCGACGAGCCGCCGACCAGCAACACAGCGGTCAGGTCCGGCGGGGCCAGCCCGGCCGAGCCGACCGCGCGGCGCAACGCCTCGACGGTCTCCTCGATGGCCGGGCGGATCATCCCCTCGAACTCGCCACGGGTCAGCCGCGACTGGGTACGCAGCTCCGGCAGCAGCACCGGGATCGTCACCTCGGTGTCCGCCGACAGCGCCTCCTTGGCCTCGGTGCACTCCCGGCGCAGCCGGGCCACCGCGGCGACCACCGACTCATCGGCCGGGTCCAGCGAGTCCACCGCCTTGCCAAGGCCGGCCTTCACGTGCGCGAAGACCGCCTCGTCGAAGTCCACCCCGCCCAGGCGATCGATGCCTTCGGGGCGACCCAGCAGCGTCCAGCTCCCGTTCTTGCGCACCACCGCCGCGTCGAACGTGCCGCCGCCCAGGTCGTAGACCGCGATCGTGGAGCTCGACTCGATCCGCTCGGCGCTGGCGTAGTGCACGGCCGCCGCCTGCGGTTCGGCCAGGAAGGTCGCGCGCAGCCCGATCCTGGTCAGCGCACCTTCCAGCAGCTGCTTCTTGTGCTGGCCCCAGGACGCCGGGTGGGTCACGGCGACCCGCGTCGCCGGACCACCCTCGCGCTCCGCGACCCGATCCACCACCCAACGCACCAGACGCGCCGCCAAATCATGAGCCAGATACGGCTTACCGCCCACCACCAACGGCGTCTCGTCCCCGATCCGACGCTTGAACTCGCGCACCACCCGATCCGGATCGGTCAACGCCCGACGCTCGGCAGCCTCCCCGACCAGCACCGAGCCGTCCTCAGCGAGATACAGCACCGAAGCAACCGTCGCCGAACGGGTACCCAGGGTGACCACCTCAGGCTCGGCCTGCGCACGGTCATTCGACCGGCACACGGCAGCGGCCGTATAGGTCGTGCCGAGGTCAATGCCAAGCTGGTAACCCATCGCCTTTCCCCTTACCCCGCCTGCCGAGAAGTTCGCCTCGCCCACCCACCCACACGCGGCGGCGCCTCGGACGGTTCGATGGCCCTGCGTGCTGGACGGAGTATCCCGCCGCACCTGCAGCGGCTGTACCCCCAATCACCATCCAGCGGCGGCATCCCCTAATCCCCCAACGAGGGGGCCGAGCGGACCCCGCAATGCCCGTATACCGGTAGGTGATCCTTCCCCGATGCTATGCGAGCCGGTGGCGCCGTACGGTTCGAGGAACCGCCGGACCACCCGGCAGTCGACAAGCATCCGAGGAGGTGACGGAGCGTGAGTGAGTTCACGCCGGAGAACGCGTCGCTTGCCGAGCGCCTCGACCATTTCTTCAACGTCGAGTTGCCGAGCGACCCGACGTTGGCAGCGCAGTACGGAGCCGACCCGGACGGGCACCCTCGAGGAGCATTTCGCCGACCTCCCGCCGGATGTGCTCGCCGATGCCGATGTTCCATCTCGGGCAGAGTACGACCGCGAGCTTCGCCGACGCGTCCGCCTCAGCCTCGGATCAGCTCGACGGCGAGAGCGACTTCGCCTACGCGCTGCGCACGAGCTCGGACGCCGGGCTCGATCCGGCCGAGTTCGGTGCCGCGGCCGGGGCAGAGCCGGGCTTCGGACCGGACCCCGGGCTGGATCCCTATCTCGACGGCGTCTTCGATACGCCGCTCGCCGGAGCCGGCGCCGACTTCGGTTTCGGAGAGACGTCGTACTCCGAGGCGGACCCGTCGTTCGACAGCTCGGGGTTCGAGACGTTCTCGGTCACCTCGAGCCTCGACCCTGAGCCGGCCGGCGAGCAATCCGGTGGGCAGCCCGGGCAACCCGCACCGGAATCGGACGAGCCGGACGTGGCCGGCGACTGGGAGGGCGACCTCACCGACGCCGGACTGGACGAGGCGGCACCCCCCGACCCAGGACTCGACGCCTGACGACAAACGATCTACCACGGACTGATCTACAAGAGACCGCGCTGGGGAGCGCGCGACGGCCGGCTCGGCCTGCGGTGGACTGCCTGCCGCGGAATCGGGCCGGCCGTCTTCGCGTCCGGGGTCCGGCCAGATCAGTACGCCCGCTCCGGGATTTTGGGGGCTCCCCGTTTCCGGCCCGCCGTGGCAGTATCCAGCCTGCACAACACATCTGCATCCGATCGGGCGATCTGATACCCCCCCATGACACCCCCACCGTTAGGGGACGGTGGCCCCTATCCGGGGTCAGTTCAGACTATGAGCGATCCCCGATGGCACCAGGTCCGGCCGGCCATAGCTTCGTCGTCAGCGCCGGCGCAGTGCCGGTGTAGACGACCGAAACACAGGAGATGATCAGAATGACGAACCCAGTCAGCCTGGAAGACCTCACCGCGGAGCAGCTCCAGGCAGTCCTCGACTACCTAAGTGCGTTGGTCAACGGCGAAGGCGGCGACCTTTCCACCGAGCTGTCGGACCTCGGGCTCACCCAGGAGCAGGCCGCGTACTGCCTGGCCGACGTCGTCAACGACGTCAACAACAACGCCGTGCAGCAGGGTGGCCCCCAGGTCGCGCAGCTGCCGGCCTACACCCCGCCGGCGCACGGTGCCGACGCGTCGGTGTACGAGGCGTCCATCGAGCAGTACCAGATCAACATCAGCAACATCTACCAACATCGACCAGTCCGAAGACATCATCCAGAACATCAACAACTTCGGTGGGACGGTCAACGCCCAGATCGCCGATGACGGTGGCGTGAACGTGGGCCCGGAGTCGAGCGTGGACGGCGTGATCAACACCGGCACGGTCACCGACTCCAACGTGGCAGCCGGCAACACCGGCCCGGTTACTCAGACCGGCGACGTGACCGCGTCCGACGGCTCCGCCGTGAACACCGGCCCCGGCGGGAGCGCCGAGACCACCGGTAGCGGCACCGACTTCGGCGAGGGCTCGCAGGGCAATGTCCAGGCCGCCAGCGACAACACCGGCCCGGTCAACCAGCAGTCGAACCAGAACCAGCAGGACATCGACATCACCGGCGGTGCCGGCGGCGGCAACGCCAGCACCGACGCCACCGGTGGCGCCGGCGGCGCCGGCGGCGGCGGCACCGACGCCGATGGTGGCGAAGGTGGCGACGCCACCGCTGGTACCGCTACTGGCGGCGCCGACAGCGACAGCGTCGACATCGACAACTCGCCGATCGGCAATGTCAACCAGAGCAACGAGGCGCCTGACTTCGACGGCATTCCGTGATCGAGGTCGACCAAGGTTCCACTAGCTCGAGCAGTAACTGACGAGGCCGGCTCCGCACTACCGGACTTCCCGGGGTGGCGGGGCCGGTCTCGTTATGTGTTGCCCGATTGCCGTATCTCCGGTTGCTGTGGACAGAATGGGGACTCACACCGGGAGGAGGCGACGCAGTGGCGGTGCCCGCAGCGATCGAGCTCGTCGACGTCGCGCTCAAGGCGACCACCGCCTACAAGCGGCCCGACCTCGGCGCCCGGCTGCAGCAGACCCGCAAACGGCTGGCCGACCCGAACGTCCGGGTGCTGGTCGTCGGCGAGTTCAAGCAGGGCAAGAGCCAACTGGTGAACGCGCTGGTCTCCGCACCGATTTGCCCGGTCGACGACGATATCGCGACCTCGGTGCCGACCCTCGTGCGCTACGCCGAGTCGCCGAAGGTGACCTTGGTCCGCGAGTCCGAGGCGGCCAGCGGCGAACCCGAGCACACCGAGCGCACCGACGTCCCGATCGAGCAGCTCGCCCGCTACGTGTCGGAGGCGGGCAACCCTGGCAACCGGCAGCGGCTGACATACGCCGACGTCGGCATCCCCCGCGAGCTACTCAAGACCGGGCTGGTGCTGGTGGACACCCCGGGCGTCGGCGGCCTCGGCTCGGCGCACGGCGCCGCCACCATGGCGGCACTGACCGGCGCCGACTCGGTGCTGCTGGTGTCCGACGCGTCGCAGGAGTACACCAAGCCGGAGATCGACTTCCTGGCCGCGGCCCTGCAGCTGTGCCCGAACGTGGCCTGCGTGGTGACCAAGACCGATCTCTACCCGGAGTGGCGTCGCATGGTGGAGATCGACCGCCGTCACCTGTCCAACGCGGGCGTGTACGCCGACGTGCTGCCGGTGTCCTCCATGCTGCGGTTGCACGCGCTACGCACCCAGGACAAGGACGCCAACACCGAGTCGGGCTTCCCTGAGCTGATCGGGTTCCTCCGCGACAAGGTGCTCGCCCAGGCCGACCTGCTGGACCGGCGGTCGGCGAGCTCGGACGTGCTCTCGGTCTGCGAGCAGATCACCACGACCATGCAGGCCGAGCTCAAGGCGCGGGAGAACCCGGAGGATGCCGAGGCGCTGATCGCGCAGCTCGAGCAGGCCAAGTCCGCCGCCCAGGAGCTGAAGAGCCGGGCATCCCGCTGGCAGATCACCCTGAACGACGGCGTTGCCGACCTGCAGTCCGATATCGACTACGACCTCAGAGACCGGCTGCGGCAGATCAGCCGCGAGGCGGAGGTGATGGCCGACGAGGCGGACCCGGCGGAGGTCTGGGACCAGTTCTCCGGGTGGGTGCACCAGCAGGTCGCCGCCGCGGCGTCGGCGAACTTCGTGTGGGCCACCCAGCGCGCCCGTTACATCGCCCAGCAGGTCGCCGACCATTTCGCCCAGGCCGGCGAGGTCGCGCTACCCAACATTCAGATGAACCCGACCGATGGGATGGCGCCGAAGGTGGTTGGCCTGGTCCTGCCCGAGCAGGAGAAGTTCGGTGTCACCGCCAAGGGAATGGCTAGCCTGCGCGGCGGGTACATGGGCGCGCTCATGTTCGGCATGCTGACCAGCCTCGCTGGTCTGGCGTTGATCAACCCGTTGTCGATCGGGGCCGGCGTGCTGATGGGGACCAAGAGCCTGAAGGACGAGAAGAAGCGGTTGCTGCAGCGCAGGCAAGCCGAGGCCAAGATGGCCGTGCGCCGGCACATCGACGACGTCCAGTTCCAGGTCGGCAAGGACTCCCGGGACATGCTGCGGCAGCATGCAACGCACCTTGCGTGACCACTTCACCACGATCGCCGAGGAGCTGCAGACCTCGATCAATGGCGCGGTCACATCGTCGCAGGCCGCCCTCCAGGAGAACGAGACCGAGCGGAAGAAGTCGATCGTCGACCTGAGGGCCGAGCTGGAACGCGTCGCCGGCCTGGCGAAGAAGGCGCAGGCGCTGGCCGGAGCGCAGCCGGTCGGGGCCTCGGCATGACGACTCAGGCTCCCAGCCTCGGCGTCGCGGTGCGCGGCGTGCTGCGGCGGGCGATCGAGGTCTACCGGGACAGCCCGCAGGCGTCCCGCTGGCTGCAGCATCATCTTGACCCGGCTTCGACGAGCCGCTGCGGCTGGCGATCGCCGGAAAGGTCAAGGCGGGCAAGTCGACGCTGCTCAACGCGCTCGTCGGGGAGGAGATCGCGCCGACCGACGCCGGCGAGTGCACCCGGCTGGTCACCTGGTACAGCGACGGGCACCGCCCCGCCGTGACGCTGCTCCCCGAGCCGGGCCAGCCCCGCCAGCTGCGGATCAATCGCGAGGGCCAGGGCGCGCTGAAGATCGACCTGGCGGGACCCCGGCCGACGACGTGGACCGGCTGGTGGTCAGTTGGCCGTCGCGGCAGCCTGCGCACCACCACGCTGATCGACACGCCCGGGCATCGGGTCGCTCTCGACGGAGACCTCCGAGCGCACCAGCATGTTCCTCACCCCGGACGAGTCGCCCACGGCAGCGGACGCTGTGCTGTACCTGATGCGCCACCTGCACGCCACCGACGTGCAGCTTTCTCGAGTCGTTCCACGACCAGGACGTGGCCAAGGCGACCCCGGTGAACACGATCGCGGTGCTGTCCCGCGCCGACGAGATCGGTGTCGGTCGGCTGGACGCCTTGTCCTCGGCACGCAAGATCGCCATCCGGTACCGGAAGGACGAGAAACTCCGCGGCCTCGCGCAGACCGTCGTCGCGGTGGCGGGGTTGCTTGCGCACACCGGACGCACCCTGCGGCAGGACGAGTACCTCGCCCTGCAGGCCCTGGCGGCGTTGCCGGACTCGGAGCGCGAGGCGATGCTGCTCACCGCCGACCGGTTCGTTCGACCCGACGGCCCCGCCGATCCGTCGACCGAGGTCCGGCACCGGCTGCTGGACCGGCTGGGGCTGTTCGGCGTGCGGCTGTCGGTTCAGCTGCTCCGACGCGGCACGAACGACGCGGCCGAGCTGTCGCAGATCCTGGTCGAACGCAGTGGACTGAACGAGCTGCGCGGGCTGCTCGCGTCCCAGTTCGCCGAGCGCCGTGACCTGCTCAAAGCCCGATCGGCGCTGCTGGCGATCGATCTCGTGCTGCGCCGGGAGCCTCGGCCGGACGCCGCACCGGTGGCCATGGACGTCGAGCGGGTGCTGGCCGGCGCCCACGAGTTCGCCGAGCTCCGGCTGCTCGCCGACCTCCGCACCAGGACCGTCCGGCTCCCGACCGACGTCCAGCAGGAGGCCGAGCGGCTGCTCGGGGGCGACGGGGGCTCGCCGGCGGCCCGGCTGGGGTTGCCCCGGGAGGCCGATCCTTCGCAGTTGCGGGCCGCCGCCCTCGAGGCGCTCGGCCGGTGGCAGCGGAGGGCGGAGAGCCCAATGTCCGGCCGCAGCGTCGCCGACGCCGCGCGGATCATCGTGCGCAGTTGCGAGGGCGTGCTCGCCAACCTGCCGCGTTGACGCCTGGTGGAATGCGCTACGGGTTCGGGCCGACTGAGCGCGCCGCTTCGCTGACTTGACGCCCGCGGTCTGGTCGCCTTGTCCGTCGCGGTTGACGTCGCGGCATTCGTCGCCGCGGGGGTTCGGTCAGGGTTCTAGGCGGTTGGGGCCACGGAACAGGAAGGTGGACTCGCGGATGCTGTCCAGGTCGAGCATCACCATGAGGATGCGGCTGAGGCCAGCACCAAGGCCGCCGTGGGGCGGGGTGCCGAACCTGAAGCAGTCCACGTAGGACCGCAAGGGTTCTAGGTTCATGCCCTTCTCTTCGGCCTGCTTGACCAGCACGTCGTAGCGATGCTCACGCTGAGCGCCGGTCGTGATCTCTATGCCCTTCCAGTACAGGTCAAAGCTCTCGGTCACGGATGGGTTGTCGGCCGCCCGCCGGTGGTAGAACGGGCGGATTGAGATCGGGTACTCGGTGACGAACGCGAACTCGTGCCCGTGTCGTTCCTGAACGATGGCCGAGAACGCGCGTTCGCCTTCCGGGTCGAGATCGACCTTGGCGCCGGATGGGTCCCAATCGCGTTCGCGCAGCAGCTTGAGCGCGTCGGCCATGGTGTAGCGGGGGAACGGCACGGCGGGGACTACCAACTCGGTGCCGAACAGATCGCTGATCTGCGCGCCGTGCCGTTCCCGTACAGCGGTGAGCGCGTGCGCGAGCATGGCTTCCTCGAACCGCATCACATCTTCAACGCCGTCAATCCAAGCGATCTCCACGTCAATGCCGGTGAACTCGGTGGAATGCCGGGAGGTGAACGACGGTTCGGCACGGAACACCGGCCCGATCTCGAACACCTTGTCGATCCCGGCGGCAATGGCCATCTGCTTGTAGAACTGCGGTGACTGCGCCAGATAGGCGGTCGTGTCGAAGTATTTGACCTTGAACACCTCCGCACCTGACTCCGACGCCGTGCCCATCAACTTCGGGGTGTGCAGCTCGGTGCATCCCTGGGCGTAGGCGAACTCTCGAACGGCCTGCTCGAACGTGGATTGAACCTCAAAGATCACCCGCCGCTCGGGATAGCGCAGGTCCAGAAACCGCCAGTCCAACCGATGCTCGATCCCGGAATCCTTGTCGATCGGCAACGGCGTATCGGCCTTGGCGACCACGTCGATCGACGTGGGCACCAGCTCCACACCGCCGAGCTTGACCACCTCGTTGGCGACCACGGTGCCAGTGACCTTGATCGCTGACTCGGGTGGCATGCCGTGCTCGATCAGTTCCTCCAGCTCGCTGCCGCCATCGGGCCGTTTGTGGGTGATCTGCGCTAGGCCGGTGTGGTCCCGGAGGATCACGAACTGCAGGTTGCGCTGCAATCGCTGTGAGTTGACCCATCCGTAGACGGTCGCCTCCTGGCCAATGTGCGCGGCAAGATCACGCACGAACGTCCTGGGCATCAACAGTCCCCTTAAAGTCCTAGTCAGAGTCACAACAGCGCAAAGGGCGGCACGCCGCCGCGCAGGTCGAGGGTAGTGCACCCCGTGGACACCCAGACGCAGCGCGCAGCAGCGGCCTCCGCCGAATGGCGGTACAACGATTAGGCCGATGCTCCTAGTTTTGGAACGTACCGCGCTCGCTAGATCACCGAACGGGGTCGAGCCAGTGGGCGACATCGGGGGAGGACTCATGACACAGGTGATGTTGAGCGGCTACCCAGAAGCCGTGCTCGGCGAGGGCACGATCGTCATCGACCTGCCGAGAAGCGCCGTTGCGGGTGACGCCGTGCAGGCTGTCGCGACCCGTCATCCGAAACTGAGGGACGCGCTGTTGCACGACGACGGCCACGCCCGGCGCAGCACCAAGACACTGATCAACGGGACGGTCGTCAGTACCGCTACGCCGATACCCACCGGAGTAACGGTGACAGTACTGGCCGCGCTGCCCTGCGACGGCTGAGTCGATAGCCGACCCCAACATCGGACCGAGTGGCGGGGCGACGAAGGCCGCGCCGCTCCTCTGCCAGAGAACACAGTGGACTTTGCCGACACCCGATACAACCGCCAGGAACTCATGCCGCAACTCGGGCCGGCCGCACAACAGGCGCTCGGCTTCGCTCGGGTGGCCAGCATCGGAGCGGGTGGCGTCAAGTCCGCGATGCTGTACTACCTGGCCGCCGCGGGCATCGGAACTATCCGGATCATCGACTTCGACCAGGTAGAGCTGAGCAACCTCAACCGTCAGATCCTCTACACCGAAGCCGACCTAGGCACGAACAAGGCCGCAGCCGCCGCGCGGCGACTGCGGCAGCTCAACAGTGACATCACCGTCGAACCGGTCGAAACCCGCATTGACGAGGCCACGATTGATGCCCTGCTGGACGACGTCGACATCGTGATCGAGGGTGGTGACTCCCACGCCGGCCGCTTGCTGTGCAACGCATACTGCCTGCGCACCGGCAAGCCTATGGTCCACGCCAGCGCCCAGTATGGATACGGCTACGTGCTGACCGTGCTCCCCGGCCACACCGCCTGTTTCCTATGCGCTTTCCCCGACCTACCACCAGGGCACGGCGGCACAGTCCCCGTGCTCGGTGTGGCAACCGGCATCGCCGGCAGCCTGGGTGCCGGTGAGGTCATCAAACTTGTCACCGGGTCAGGTGAACCGGTCGTCAACGGCTATCTCACGTTCAGCGTGTTTCAAGGCAGGTTCGACTTCATCCCCGCCGAGCAAGATCCCCAATGCCGCGCGTGCGGCGGACGGCCGAGTGAACCATAGGTGCACCGGGGAGCCGGGGGGCTGCTTGGTTGATGACGGTCCACAGCCGAAGCGGCGGTGGTGGTTGTCCGTTCGCTTAGGGGGCATTGCCGACGCTGGCGCCGGGGTACGTTAGGTACAAGGAGCGCCGTGTTCGTTCCGTGCCAAGGAGCGCCCGCGCCGCACGGCGTCTGCCGGGCCTGCCCGACCGGTTGCACGGTGGCACTCGCTGGCAATGCGGGCTGCGTTCGCTCGGTGAACACGCCCGGGCGCTGGCGCAAGCACGCTAGGCGCGCGCCCGGGAAACGTCGGGACGACAGCGACCAAAGTCAAAGTGCACATCCGTCGCATTTGACAGGGCCGTACAACAGCGCCGTTGATCAGAGCGGCATCGCCCGGACGAGAGCGGCGTCAGTCGTGTGCGGTGGGCGCGCCGATCAACGACCTGAGATGCGCGAACAGCTCGCCACGGCTGGCCGAACCGAGCCGCTGGCGGATCCGGGCCACATGGTGCTCGACGGTCTTCGCGGAGATGAACAGCTGCTCACCGATCTGCTTGTAGGTCAGCCCGGCGAGCACCAGCTCGGCGACCTCGCGCTCGCGGTCGCTCAGGGTGCCGTCGGTCGACTCGGCGGCGGCCTCGGCCGCGCCCCCGGACTCCTGAGCATCGGCCATCGCGGAGCCGGCGGCTGCCGGGGCCGCAGGCGCGGCCGCGGACGCCCCGCCCTGCAGGGCCCGGGCACAGCTCAGCAGGGCCGTCATGTCCTTGCGGTCCCGGGTACGGATCGCGGCCTGTCCGGCGAGCCGGCCGCCCTCCCAGGTCAGCCCCACCGCGTGCAGGCCACGCGCACCGGCCTCCACCTCGGCCGCGTCGATGTCCTCGGCCGCGATACGCAGCCACAGTCGGGCGGCCACCGCGAGCGCGGCCACGTACCGCCCGCTGGCGGAGTCCTTCTGCAGCGCGTCGGCGTGCCGTTCGGCGGACTCGACGTCCTGGCTGAGGATCGATGCCTGCAGGCTCGCCCAGTGCAGCGGCGCTGCCCACAGCGGCGGGTCGCCGAGCTGGGCGAGCAGCGCGTGTGCCTCGTCGAGGTGCGGCTGCACCCAGGCCTGCTCGCGCAGTCGGGCCGCGCCGACCACCAGCTCGCCGAGCGGATGGAGCGCGTACAGGTCGACCGGATACCTGACGATCCCCTCCCGGGCCCGACCCCAGGCGCTGATCAACGCAGGCAGCTCGCCGGCCCGGCGGGCCAGTCCGACCTCGAGCGAGGCGGCGAGGAACTCGTCGCGTGGCTCCAGCCGCCCCACCGCCGACCGCACGCCGGTCAGCAACGTGCGGGCCCGCGCGGTGGCTCCCCGCTGCATCACGATCCAGGCCTGCAGCAAGCGGTGGCGGGCGGCCGTGGCCGGACCGCCCAGCCGGGCGGCCACCGCCCGGTCCAGGACCGACTGGGCGACGTCGAGCTCACCGCACTGCGCCGCCACCAGCGCGGCGAGCGCCGACGGCGTGTCCGGCAGCAGCACGCTGGGGCCGGCCGGTTCGAGCAGGGCCGATGCCCTGGCCAGCTGGCTGAGCCCGGCGGTCGCCGAGCCTTCGATCGTCTCGACGATCCCGCGGGCGATCAACATCTCCGCACCGGACAGCACCGTCGGTGGTCCGGCCGACCCGACGGAGTTCGGGGCGTTCAGCACCTCGCGGGCCTCGTGCAACGCCCCTATGCCGAGCAGGGCGGGCACCGCCGCCGCCGCGATCTCCGGATTCCCCACGGCACCTGGCCCGGTCGATGCCCCGGTGGAGGCCAACCAACCGTAGAGCTGTGCCGTGCGGGCCAGCATGCCCCGTTGGGCGGCCACCGTCGCGGCGACCGCCACCGCCCGCGCCCGCTCCGGCGCAGGGGTCGCGGGATCGGCGAGGGCGGTGTCGGCCAGCCGAAGTGCGGCGTCGAGGTCACCGACGGCAGCTGCGGCGTGCGCCCGTCGCGCCGCCAGCGGAGCCGGCACCGCGCCAGCCTCGACGGCGGCGGCGTAGTAGTCGTAGGCCAACGGGTCGCCGCCGCGTAGCGCCTCGTCGCCGGCGGTCACGAACAGCGTGGCAATCCGCTCCCCGCTCGCGCCGGTGCCGAGCAACCCACGGGCCACGACCAGCACATTGCCGCCGCGTTCGAGCTGCACCTCGGCCAGTCGCTGCCGGACGGACTGCACCTGGAGCTCGGCGGTGTGTTGCACCAGCGCCATCCGGACCAGCGGGGCGAGCCTGCCCTCGCCACCGAGCAGGCCCGCCGCGCGGGCCTCCTCGACCAGGTCGCTGACCTGCTCGGCCGGCAGGTTCAGAGTCGGCGCCAACACCTCACCGTCGAGCGGGGCGCCGACCGCGACGGCCAGCAGCAGCTTGAGAACGGGCTTGGGCAGGCCGGCGAGGTCGTACCTGATCTGTTCGAGCAGCCCCGGCGGTAGGTCGACCGCCACCTGCATCCGCGGCTCCGAGCCGGCGCTCACCTCGACGGCACCGGAGGACCGCAGGGCCCGCAGCAACCGGTCGACCAGGCTGGGCATGCCGGCAGTCCGTTCGGTGACGTTCTCGACCAACTCGACCGAAGGGCGGACACCGAACATCAGGGCCATCCGGCTGGCCACCCCCGCCCGGTCCAGGGCGCCCAGCACCAACGGAGGTCGGCCCCGGGTCAGCATCGCGCCCAGCCGGGACATCGCCGCGGTGCTCGGCCACGGCCGGTGCGCAACGACCAACCGTGGCCGGCCGGTGCCGGCGAGGCTGCGTAGCCGGTCCAGCTCGTCGTCGGCGAGCAGGTGCGCGTCGTCGATCAGCACGGCGGCGTCGGCGATCTCCTCGCCGTCGGGCAACTCACCGACCTGGCGGATCACGGTCACCGTCGCCTGCCGGTAGGTGTCGGCGAGGGCGTCGAGCAGCGTCGTCTTCCCCGAGCCGCCCGGACCGACCACGTCCAGCCGGACCGCCGAGCCGGGCTGCGCCGCGATCTCCCGGAACACCTTGCGGGCCGACGGCGCGCCGGTGAGCACCCGGTCTCGCTCAGGTACAGGGTCGGACCCCGCCCCCCGGGTCGTGGTACGCATAAACCCCCTTCACCCGATCGTGGCGGGCGTGCGCAGCGTACTGCGTCGTGCTGGCCTTACGGCAGACCCACGGCCGAGGTGGACGCAGGTCAGGGCCCGTTCAGCAGGGTCTGCCAGGACTCTTGGTCGACGGTGGTCGGCGTGACCGGCGTCGCGGCCTCGGGGCCGATACGCCGGGCGGCGAGCAGCTGGACGGCGCGGCCGGCGTCGTCGTCCTGGCCTGCGTGCACCGGACGGGCGAGCAGCGGCCAGGACTCCCCGCCGATCATCCCGGTCACGTCGATGTGCTGCCCACGCTGGAAGGCACGCACCGCGTCAGCGGTCTGCCGGTCGAACTGACCGTGCACCGGGGTCGGCGTCCCGGCGGCGCGCAACAGGTGCTGCGCCGCCTGCACCCGCGGACCACGGTCGGCAACCCGGAGCAGCGGCCAGCGCGGTGGCTGGACGAGCCGGGTGATGCCGAGTGCCTCGGCCACCCCGGAGCGCAGCGCGGCGAGCATGTCGTAGAGCGTGTCACCCGGGCAGGCGGTGTCCTTGAAGTCCCGATGTCCGTACAGCTCGGTCGGCGTGATGCCGTACTGCAGGCAGGCATAGGCGCACAGCTCGGCGAGCCGCGACCAGAGGTCCGTCGGCGGCTCGGTCGCGGTGTAGGTGCCCTGGTTCTCGATCCCCAGGGCGACGCCGTTCTGGCCCGTGCAGTGCGCACCCTCGACCTGCCGGGCGCCGCCCCGCAGCACCTCCAGGCTCTGGTCTCGGCCTTCCATGATCACGCCACCGCGGCTGATCGTGAAGTGCTGCCCGGTGTCGGGCCAGCCTCGGACGTCCATATGGAAGCGCTGGATGCCCTGGGAGTGCAGTATCGCCTGGTCCAGGCTGGGATCGTCGACGTTCGGTGTCGCGGTGTGGTGCACGATGATCTTTACCGGCGTCCGGTCGAGCACCGTGGTCGGCCATTTCGGTGGCCGGGCGCCCCAGTCCGCGCGGGTCAGGATGTCCGGGCCGGGCAGCGCGAAGGCAAGGTCGGCACCGAGCACGCCAGTGGCCGCGAGCGCGGCGCCGCCCAGCAACACACTGCGTCGCGAAGGCTGGACACGGCGCACGCCGACGTCACCTCACAGGCCTCAGATGTGCACAGCAGGATTCCGGTGCACCTTCGCCGACGTCCGGTGCCGGTTCAAGCGACGCTCCCAAGGAACGCGGGCACTTTGTACCCGGGCTCACCTTGCCCTTGTTACTGGCGGGTAATAACCTGGTAGTTACCGGCGAGTAGGGAGCGATGACATGAGCCACTACAAGCCCAACCTCCGCGACATCGAGTTCAACCTGTTCGAGGTCTTCCGCGTCCAGGAACGGTTCGACTCCGCACCGTTCGACGGCGTCGACGTGGATACCGCGCGCGGCGTGCTGTCCGAGCTGGCCGGCCTGGCGGTCGGCCCGCTGGCCGAGTCCTATGTCGACGGTGACCGCAACCCTGCCGTTTTCGACCCGGCCACCCACTCGGTGACGCTGCCCGAGTCGTTGAAGCGGTCCTACCGGGCGTTGTGGGAGGGCGAGTGGTGGCGGCTCGGGCTGCCGGCCGAGCTCGGCGGATACCAGCTGCCGCCGTCGGTTCAGTGGGCCGCGGCCGAGCTCGTCCTCGGCTCCAACCCGGCGGTCTTCATGTACCTCGCCGGCCCGAACTTCGCCGCGACCGTGTACCGCAACGGCACCGAACTGCAGCAGCACTGGGCCGAGCTGATGATCGAGCGGGGCTGGGCCGCGACGATGGTGCTCACCGAGCCGGATGCCGGCTCGGACGTCGGCGCCGGCCGGACCAAGGCCGTCCAGCAGCCGGACGGCAGCTGGCACCTGGACGGGGTGAAGCGGTTCATCACCTCCGGCGAGCACGACCTGACCGAGAACATCATGCACCTGGTGCTCGCCCGGCCGGAGGGTCCGGGGATCGAGCCCCGGGCCGGCACCAAGGGGCTGTCGCTGTTCCTGGTGCCCAAGTTCCACTTCGACCCGCAGAGCGGTGAGCTAGGCGAGCGCAACGGTGTGTTCGCGACCAACGTCGAGCACAAGATGGGGCTGAAGGTCTCCACCACCTGCGAGCTGAGCTTCGGCCAGCACGGCACACCGGCGGTCGGGTACCTGCTCGGCGAGCGGCATGCCGGCATCGAGCAGATGTTCCAGGTGATCTGCTACGCGCGAATGCTGGTCGGCACCAAGGCCATCGGCACGCTGTCCACCGGCTACCTGAACGCGCTCGACTACGCGAAGGAGCGGGTGCAGGGCGCTGAGCTGCCCCGGATGCTGGACAAGACCGCGCCGCGAGTGACGATCATCCACCACGCCGACGTGCGCCGGATGCTCATGCTGCAGAAGTGCTACGCGGAGGGGCTGCGCGCCGTGTACACCTACGCGGCGACGCTGGCCGAGGAGGTACACGCCGCCCGCGCCGCGGGCTCCGAGGAGCGCGCGGCCGCCGTGGAGAAGGTCTACGACCTGCTGCTGCCGATCGTGAAGGGCGTGGGCTCCGAGCGGGCCTACGAGATGCTCGCGCTGTCCCTGCAGACCCTCGGCGGCTCGGGCTACCTGCAGGACTACCCGATCGAGCAGTACATCCGGGACGCGAAGATCGACAGCCTGTACGAGGGCACCACCGCGATCCAGTCGCTGGACTTCCTGTTCCGCAAGATCGTGCGGGACAACGGTCAGGCGCTGTGCCCGGATCGCCTCGGAGATCCAGGCCTTCCTGGACACCGAGTCGGGCAACGGCCGGCTGAAGGAGGAGCGCTCCGCGCTGGCCCAGGCGCTGGCCGACGTGCAGGGCATGCTCGACGCGATGATCGGCGAGCTCAGCGCCTCCGCGCAGGACCCGGACAACGTCTACAAGGTCGGTCAGCACACCGTACGGCTGCTGATGTCGGTCGGCGACCTGCTGATCGGCTGGCTGCTGCTGCGCCAGGCGCAGGTCGCCGTCGCCGCCCTGGACGGCGGTGCGTCGGCCAAGGACGAGCCGTTCTACCAGGGCAAGGTCGGCGCTGCGCACTTCTTCGCCAGCACCGTGCTGCCCGAGCTGAGCGCGCGCCGGGCGATCGTCGAGCGCGCCGACAACGCGCTGATGGACCTCCCGGCGGCGGCCTTCTAGCCGGACCCTGCGCTAGGACGGTGGCGGTTCGCAGACCACCTTCGGCGCGGGCTTGTACACCACGGTCCGGGTCTCGCTGCGGGCCTTACCGGTGTTGATGTCCCGCAGCGTGCGGGTGTCGCTCGCGGTGAAGCCCGGGCTGCCCTCGCTCGGGGCGCACGGCTGGCCGGCCGGGATCACCACCTCGTTCGGCTCGGTGGGGTTACTGCGCGGGCCGGTGGCCGAGGAGACCTCGTAGCGCTTGGTGCCGAACAGCCGGACCGTGATCGACGACGGCGTCCACACGGTCTGGACGTAGACCCCGGTGGGGTTGTCGTTGCGGAACTTCACGTCCAGCGCGCCCTGTACCACGGTGGCCTCGCGGGCGACCGGATACCGAGAGATGTAGAAGCTGTGCTCGCGGTGCTCGACGTCGGTCATGCCGGCGAAGTACGCCGGCGTTGTAGAGCGTGGTCGCCACCTGCGAGACCCCGCCGCCGACACCCCGCGAGGGGTGTCCGTCCTCGATGATGCCGGCCTCGACGTAGCCGGTGGCGGCCGATCGGTTCCCGGTCGCCCCGTTCAGGCTGAACGTCTCGCCGGGCTGCAGGATCGAGCCGTTGATCGCCGCCGCGGCGGTCTTGATGTTGCGCCCGGAGTCGGCGGCGAACCCGCGGGTGGTGAACTCGCCGATCACCGCGGTGATGCCGAGCTTGTTGATGTCCTCGGTGGTCACCTTCGCCGGCTGCTCGCCGTAGACCGCGACGAGCTTGCGGTCGTCTTCCCGGGTCAGCACCGGCGGCGCGGCGGCCAGGGTCTTGTCGAAGTCGATGCCCCGCCCGTCCGCCGACGGCGTGACCACCGGACGTCCGCCGGTGATCACGATCGTGGCGTCCTCGGCCCGGCTGCTCGGTGGACGCGAGCGCCGGGCCGCACCGCGTCCGCGACGACAGTGCTCTGCAGCTGCGGCTTCAGGTTGGGCCCATCCGGGACGAAGGTCAGCGCGGCGGCGATCGTCTCCGGCGTGATCGTGGCCTGCTTGCCCTCGCCGACCAGGGTGACCGGCGCCGACACAGCCGGCGTCGCCACCTGCGCGATCGCGGCCCGGACCGCCTCCGGCGTGGTGATCGGCGGGAGCTCGTTCATCGGCAGTTGGACCGTCGCGCCGTTGATCCACTCCGCCAGCAGCAGGCCGCTGGCGGCCGGCACGTCGAGGGCACGACCGGGAACCGGGTCGACCGGGATCGGCCGCAGGCCCTCGAACCGGACGTTGCCCTCGGCCACCGGGCGGTCCACGACCGGTTGCAGGGCCTGCAGCGCGCCGGTCAGCTTCTCGCCGTCGCTGACCGTCGCGACTCCCACCTCGCGAGCGGTGAAGAACGCGAGCAGTCGGGTGATCGGGTTGTACGGCTGCACCTTGGCCCGCTCCAGCGTGGCTGGCCAGTCGACGCTGAGACCCGCCGCGGTGGGGTTGATCGTGGTGGTGACCTCGGCGGCCTGCACGGCGACCGGGCCGGCCTGCCGGGGGTCCAGTTCGGCGTGCAGCTTCTCCTCGGCCGCCGGGTAGCTCATCCCACCCACCTCGACACCGGCGACGGTGGTCGCCCGCGGGATGCTGCCCATGCCGGTGAGCAGGTCCACGAGGTACAGCGCGGCCAGCACGCCGACCACACCGGGAACGATCAACCAGAGCCGCCGTCGAGAGCGCCGCTTCGAACCCGTGATCGGAAGGCGGGGCGGCGGCTCCGGGTCGAAGCCGTCGTAGTCGAAGCCGTCTGGGCTGCTCGGCGGTTCCTCCCTGGCGAACACCGGTGCCACCCTGGCCAGTCCCACCGTGGCGGCCTCCTCGTCCGCCGCCTGCACCGGGAGCAGGTCGGTCGCCGGGGTCGGATGCGGCGGCGCGTGCACCGGGGAGGCGGCCGAGGCCACCGACTCGGCCGTGGCGATCGGCCGGTTCGACGGCGTCTGCGGCTCGCTCGCCGACTGCCGCTCGGGCGGGCTGGGCGGCTCGTCGGCCGCCTGCCGGTTCCGGCGGGGTCTGTGGTTGGGGTGGGGTCTGCTGTCGTTGCGGGGGCTGCTGTCGTTGCGGGGGCTGCGGTCGTTTCGAGGGCTGCTGCTCTGGTTGGGGCTGCGGCTCCGGTGGGGACTGCGGCTCCGGAAGGGGCGGTGGCTCCGCGGCCGACGGCGCTGGGGGTTCCGGCGCACTCGGCACCGGCGCGCTCGGCACCGGCGCGCTCAACGCGGGCGGGTCGGCCGGAGACGGAGGTGGGCTGGTCGGATTGAGCTTTGCGGTGGCCTCGTTGTCCCAGGACGAGAACCAGGCGGACGGCGAATCCAGGTCGTCCTGGTCGACGCCACCGGGCGATTCGGCCCGCTCGGCCATCTCGCTGGTCCCTCCGCCGCGCTCAGAGATACAGGCCCGTGCCGTGCTCGGTCTGTTCGGCGGCCACCGCGTGCAGGTCGCGCTCACGCATCACGAGGTAGGCGTGGCCCTGTACCTCAACCTCGAACTGGTCCTCCGGGCTGAACAGCACCCGATCCCCGACCTTCACCGTGCGCACGTAGTTCCCGACCCCGATGACCTCGCCCCACACCAGGCGCTTCGCCACCTCGGCGGTGGCCGGAATGACGATCCCCGCACTGCTCCGGCGTTCGCCGGAGCCATCCGTGATCTGCACCATGACGCGGTCGTGCAACATCTGGACCTCGAGCTTGGGGCCGTGCATTGGCCAGATGCTACGGGCCGGCGGGAGAGGCGCCGAAGCCGGTCGCGGCCGTCCCGACGGGTCGTTGGCGATCCCGGCGAGCTCGCGAAACTTGGCCCGCTGCCAGGCATGGAACGCCCCGCGGAGCTGCCAGGTCGGGGGTCCGACAGCGCCACGGGGCTATCCATATCGTCGGCCGCGGCCGACGAGGCGTTACTGCGGATTCAGGCTGGTGCCGAAATCACTCGTTCAGCGTAGCCACCAAGGGTGTCAGCGAAAGTCGTGTGCCAGCAGGAACCGGCCGAAATGCGGCACGGTGAAAGCGATCTGACCGCGCTGCGCGGAGAACACCAGCCCCTTTCGCAGCAGGCTGTCCCGGGCCGGGGACAGCGAGGACGGCCGCCGTGCCAGGTGGTCGGCGATGCCCGCGGTGGCAACCGGCTCGTCGCCGCCGTCGGAGAGCTCGGCCATCGCCCGCAGGTACTCCCGCTCGGCCGCGGTCGCCCGGTCGTAGCGCGAGCCGAAGAACCCGACCGCCAACTCGGCCTCCGCCTCCGGCGCGGCGACGGCGACGTCCTCGGCGGCGATCGGGCTGCGCGGCGCCGCGTCCCAGGTCGCCTTGCCGTAGGCCTGCACGAAGTACGGGTACCCGCCGGAGGCCGCGAACAGCGCTGCCAGCGCTTCGGTGGCGAACCCCGCGCCCTCCCGCTCGGCGGGCGCGAGCAGCGCGCGGTCGGCGTCCTCCCGATCGAGCCGATCGATCCGCACGTAGCGGAACAACCGCTCCGAGTAGGACTTCGACCCGGAAAGCACGGCCGGCAGGTGCGGCAGGCCGGCTCCGACGACCACCAGCGGTGCCCTGGCCTGGGACAGCTCGTGGCAGGCCGCACACAGCGCCGAGACGTCCTCCGCGCCGAGGTCCTGCATCTCGTCGACCAGCAGCGCGATGCCGGCGCCCACGTCGGCGGCCAACTCCGGCGACCTCGGTGAAGCAGCTCGACAAGGTCGATCTCCATGTCGCCGGAGTCGGCCTTGCCGTGCGCGACCGGCACGTCGATACCGGGCTGCCAGCGGTCCCGCAGCCGCGACCCGTCCGGGGCGGAGCGCAGTGCGAACGCCTTCAGCACTCCGAGCACGGCGTCGACCCGGTCCGCTGCCCGGTGCCGCACCGCGATGTCCCGGATCGCGCGGTGCAGCGCGGCGGACAGCGGCCGGCGGATCGCCGCACCAGGGCGCGCCTCGACCTTGCCGGTTCCCCAACCCAGCCGCAGCGCCATCGAGCGCAGCTCGCCGAGCAGGACGGTCTTGCCGACCCCGCGCAGCCCGGTGAGCACCAGGCTGCGTTCCGGGCGCCCGCGGGCGACCCGCTCCAGCAGCACCTCGAAGGCGCAGCAGCTCCGAGTCGCGCCCGGCGAGCTCGGGCGGGCGCTGCCCGGCGCCCGGGGCGAACGGGTTGCGGATCGGGTCCATGTCTCGGACGGTATCCGGCTTTCTAGCGTGATCCGTAGATATCGGTATGCGACGGCATACCGGCGTGTCGCCCGCTCTCCCGGTCGCTCCGGGCATGCTGGCAGGCGTGACCGAGATCGTGACCGAGGGGTCCGGCGAGTCCGAGGCGATCGCCGACCGGGCGGAGCTGTCCGTCCGGTTCTCCGCCACCGGCAGGCAACGCGCCGCTGCGGTGCGTGCGCTGGGAGAACAGGTCGCCGCCGCGGAGCCGCTGTTCGAGCGGCCCGGAGTCGAGGTGGCCCGCCGACGGCTGGCGGTGCACACCGACTGGCGGAACAACCGCCGGGTCGGGAGCGTGGCCAGCGAGGAGATCGCGCTGCGCATAGTGGACGTCGGGGTGCTCGAGGACGTGCTGGACCGGCTGATCGCCGCCGAACCGTCCGACCTGTTCGGTCCACAGTGGTCGCTGTCCGACCCGTCGACGGCGGTCCGGGAGGCGCAGCGGGAGGCGGTGGCCGACGCGCGACGGCGCGCCGAGGGCTACGCCGAGGCGCTCGGCAGCAGGCTCGGCCGGCTGGTGCGGCTGTCCGAGGCGGCCGAGGGGCCCCCGGTGGTGCTGCGTACCGCGATGGCGGCGCCGATGGCCGAGGCGGCGGTGGACAGCCGGCAGCTCGGCCTGGATCCCGAACCGGTGCGGGTCACGGTGCGCTGCACTACGACCTGGGAGCTCGACCGGCAGCCAGGAAGACCGCGGCTGAACGAACCGGCCGGGGTGGCGGCCGGCTGTCACCTGGTAGACGGGTGAGGTCGTGCTGGGTGCCGGGCGCCGTCAACCGGCGGTGGGGTGAGGAGGGGTTATCAGGGGTGTCACCGCCACCTGATCGGCAGCGCAGGCTGCGGGCCGACTGCGCCCGGTGCGCCGCGCTGTGCTGTGTCGCGCCCGCGTTCACCGCGTCCGCGGAGTTCGCCATCGACAAGCCGGCCGGGCAGCCCTGCCCCAACCTGCGAGCGGACTTCCGCTGCGGCATCCACCAGCGGCTGCGGGACAGCGGCTTCGCGGGCTGCGCGAGCTACGACTGCTTCGGGGCCGGGCAGCAGGTGGTTCAGGTCAGCTTCGGCGGCCGGAACTGGCGCGACGAGCCGCGCCTCGCGGCCCGGATGTTCGCCACGTTCTCGATCATGCGCCAGCTGCACGAGCTGCTGTGGTACCTCGGCGAGGCGCTGAGCTTGGACGCGGCCCGGCCGGTGCACGACGAGCTCGCTGCCGCGCAAGCCGAGACCGAGCTGCTGACCGGCGGCACCCCGGACGAGCTCGCCGCCCTGGACCTACCGGCCCACCGGGACCGGCTCAATGCCCTGCTGCGGCGCACCAGCCAGCTGGCCCGGGCGTCCGTCGGTGACCCGGACAGCGCGTTGGTGGACCACGGCGGGGCCGACCTGGTCGGGGCCGACCTGCGAGGCGCGCGGCTGGCCGGCGCCAATCTGCGGGGGACGCTGCTGGTCGGGGCCGACCTCACCGGGGCCGACCTGCGAAGGGCCGACCTGACCGGCGCGGACATGCGCGGTGCGGACCTCACCGACGCCGACCTGACCGGCTGCCTGTTCCTGACCCAGGCCCAGCTCGACGGCGCCCGCGGCGGCCTCGGCACGGTGCTGCCGCCGGCGCTGCGCCACCCCGCGCACTGGGCGGGTTAGCCGCGTCGCTCGTCGTCTTTCGGTCCGGGGGCGGGAAGCATCCGGTCGTCCGGCATCGGGCCGGCCGAATGGTCCACGACCGAGCCCTCGACCACCGGGCCACCCTGCCGGATCCGCGCCGTGCGCAGGTCGGGGACCTGTCGCTCGGCGGCAGCCACCAGCCGGGACCGGATGAGCCGGCGGCTCGGTGGCAGCAGCAGGGCCAGGCCGATCAGGTCGGACACGAAGCCCGGCAGCAGCACGAAGAAACCGCCGGCCGCGATCAACAGGCCGTCGGTGAGCTCGGTATGTGCGATGCGCCCGTCCTGTACGGCGGCGACGATCGCCTGCATCGCGCGGCCGCCTTCGCGGCGGGTGAGCCAGAGCCCGACCACGCCGCCCACGAGCAGCAGCAGCAACGTCCACCCCACGCCGAGCCAGGAGCCGACCGCGACGAACGCCACGATCTCGACCACCAGATACAGCGCTATGTACAGCAACACACCTCCTATAACGCCGGATTGCCCGTTTCTGCTCCCGATCGATCGTGCCTAGTACGTCACGGCCAGCCCGGGGTCGGACAGCAGCGCCCCGACGTCGGCCAGGAACCGCGATCCCTGCGCCCCGTCGACCAGCCGGTGGTCGAACGACACCGCGAGCTGGCACACCGTGCGCACCGCGAGCTCACCGTCCACGACCCAGGGCGCCGGCTTGATCGCCCCGAGAGCCAGGATGGCGGCCTCGCCCGGGTTGATGATCGGGGTGCCGGTGTCGACGCCGAACACCCCGACATTGGTGATGGTGAACGTCCCGCCGACCATGTCCTCGGGTGGCGTCTTGCCGGCCCGGGCGGTCTCGGTCAGCTCCGCCAGCACGGTTGCCAGCTCGCGCAGGCTGAGTGTGTCCGCGTTGCGGATCTTCGGCACGACCAGCCCGCGCGGCGTCGCGGCCGCGATGCCGAGGTGCACGGCATCGTGGTAGACGATCTCCCCGGCGTCCTCGTGCCAGCTCGAGTTGATCTCCGGGGTGCGGCGGGCCGCGAGGCAGACCGCCTTGGCGGCGAAGGCCAGCGGGGTCAGCTTCACGCCGGCGAACTCCGGCGAACCGCGCAGCCTGTCGCGCAGCTCGAGCATGGCCGTGACGTCGACGGTGAGGAACTCGGTGACGTGCGGCGCGCTGAACGCACTGGCCACCATGGCCGCGGCCATCGCCTTGCGAACCCCGCGCACCGGCTCCCGGCGCTCACCGCCGGCCTGCGGCCGGGCCAGGTCGTCCCGGGTGATCACGCCACCCGGTCCGGTGCCGACCACGGTGCGGAGGTCGATCCCGAGCTCCTTGGCGAGCTTGCGCACCGGCGGCTTGGCCAGTGGTAGCACGGCGCCGTCGCCGTTGGACGCGGCTGCTGCTGGAGTGGGCGGTCGGCCGCAGTGGGCGGGTCGGCCGGAGCGGGCGGTTCGGCTGGCAGCGGGCGGTTCGGCTGGTGCGGGTGGTTCGGCCACAGCGGGCGCGTCCGGGGGCGGTCCCGCCGCGGTTCGGCGCCGGCGTCGGGTCGGCTGCGCGTCGCGGGGGCCGTACCCGACCAGGTTCGGCACCTCCTCGTCCGCCGGTGCCTGCGCCGTCGCGGCGGCGCCGCGGCAGCCGTGGCCTCCCCGGTCGCAGCGGTGTCGATCGCCACGATCGGCGTCCCGACGGCGACCGTGGCACCCGGTTCGGCGAGCAGCTCGATCACCGTGCCGGCGAACGGCGACGGCAGCTCCACGGCGGCCTTGGCCGTCTCGACCTCGACGATCACCTGGTTCACCGCAACCTGGTCGCCCGCGGCGACGTGCCAGGTGAGGATCTCCGCCTCGGTGAGGCCCTCCCCGGCGTCCGGCAGCCGGAACTCCTGGCGCATTCGACTCACCAGGCCAGCGAGCGGTCCACGGCGTCCAGCACCCGGTCCAGGTCGGGCAGGTACTCCTCCTCCAGCCGCGACGGTGGGTACGGCGTGTCGTATCCGGTCACCCGAAGTACCGGCGCCTCCAGCGAGTAGAAGCACTCCTGCTGCACGCGCGCGGCCACTTCGGCGGACACCGACGACTCGGACGGCGCCTCGGAGACCACCAGCAGCCGGCCGGTACGCCGCACCGAGGCGAACACCGGCGCCAGGTCGAGCGGGGACAGCGTGCGCAGGTCGATCACCTCCAGCTGCCGACCCTCGGCCTCCGCCGCGGCCGCGGCGTCCAGGCACACCCGCACCATCGGGCCGTAGCAGGCCACCGTCGCGGTGGAGCCGGAGCGGAGCACCCGAGAGCTGAACAGCCCGACCGGGGTCGCGTCCAGGTCGACGTCGGCCTTCTCCCAGTACCGCCGCTTGGGCTCGAAGAACAGCACCGGGTCGTCGCAGCTGATCGACTGCTGGATCATCCAGTAGGCGTCGGCCGCGTTCGAGCAGGACACCACCTTCAGCCCCGCGACGTGCGCGAACAGCGACTCCGGCGACTCGCTGTGGTGCTCGACGGCGCCGATCCCGCCGCCGAACGGGATCCGCACCACGACCGGCACCGGCACCTTGCCCTGCGAGCGGAATCGCAGCTTGGCCAGCTGGGAGACGATCTGGTCGAAACCCGGGTAGACGAAGCCGTCGAACTGGATCTCACAGACCGGCCGGAACCCGCGGATCGCCAGCCCCACCGCGGCGCCGATGATGCCCGACTCGGACAGCGGGGTGTCCAGCACCCGCTGCTCGCCGAAGTCCTTCTGCAGACCGTCGGTGACCCGGAACACCCCGCCGAGCTTGCCGACGTCCTCACCCATGACCACGACCTTCGGATCCCGTTCCATCGCGGCCCGCAGGCCGGCGTTGATCGCCTTGGCGATGGACATCGAGGTGGTCCGTCCGGGTTCGCCCGGTACCGCGGACATTCGACACCTCCCTCCGCAGCCGCGCGAACGGCCGACGCGGGTCGCACCCGGTCATCCTCCCACGCCCGGATCTCCGCACGGAGGTTCACCTGAGCCGGGCCGACCCGTCTGGACCGCCGCACATAGCCGAGCGTCGCGGCACACGTGTCCGGGCATGTGTGCCGCGACCCCATGGTATGTGCGGCCGGCAGCGACCGAGCTGTCGTGATCACGTTGTGCGGGGTGATCGGCTGGTGCTGGTGTTGGCGCTAGCGCGGCTCGAGGCTTTCGTGGAAGGCGAGCGCGTCCCGACGCTGCGCGGCCAGCGACGGCGGTTCCTCCGCGTACACCTCGGAGAAGATCCGCTCCGGTCCGGGGTCCGGCATCGAGACGCAGAAGGCCCGGAACCGCGCCGCCAGCGCATCCGACTCGGCTTCGACCTCGTCGAAGAACTCCTGGCCGACGCCCTGCTCGCGCACCAGGTGCACCCGCACCCGCTCGATCGGGTCCTTCAGCTTCCACAGCTCGAGCTCGTCGGCCAGCCGGTACCGCGAAGGGTCGTCCGAGGTGGTGTGCGCGTCCATCCGGTACGTGACCGCCTCGATCAGCACCGGTCCGTTCCCGGTACGGCACTCCTCCAGCGCCCACCGGGTCACCGCGAGGCAGGCCAGCACGTCGTTGCCGTCCACCCGGACGCCGGCGAAGCCGTACCCGCTGGCCCGCTGGTACAGCGGCACCCTGGTCTGCCGTTCGAGCGGCTCGGATATCGCCCACTGGTTGTTCTGGCAGTAGAACACCACCGGAGCGTCGTAGACAGCCGCCCACACGAAGCCCTCGTGCACGTCGCCCTGTGAGGTGGCGCCGTCGCCGAAGAAGCAGATCGTGGCCTCGCCGTGCGCAGAATCATCGGCGTCGTCGCCGATCCGTCCTTCGAACCGCTGGCCCATGGCGTAGCCGACCGCGTTCAGGCACTGGTTGCCGATCACGATCGTGTACAGGTGGAACCTGGTCCGCTTCGGATCCCAGCTGCCGTGGTCGGTGCCACGGAAGATGCCAAGCAGCTCGGTGGGGTCGACGCCGCGGCACCAGGCGATGCCGTGCTCGCGGTAGCTGGGGAAGGCCATGTCCTCCGGGCGCAGGGCCCGGCCGGCGCCGATCTGGGCCGCCTCCTGGCCGAGCAGCGGCACCCAGATGCCCAGCTCGCCCTGCCGCTGCAGCGCGTTGGCCTCCCGGTCGAACCGGCGCACCAGCACCATGTCCCGGTACAGGTCCTGCAGCCCGGCGACGTCTATGTCGGCGCCGTACGCGGCGAACTTCGGGTGGTCACGCCGCTCACCCTCCGGGGTGAGCAGCTGAACGAGGTCGGCACCGCCCTCGTCGGTGGCCTTCAGGCCGGCGAGGACGTGCTCCCGGGACGGGTGCAGCGATCTCGCGTCGGGAGCTGACATCGGCGCCTCGCTCGGGCTTGCTCGGGTGCTCTGCGCGTGCAGATGACTCTTGCTGACACCGATCGTGGCACGCCGCAGCAGAGCGGGCGGTCCCGCTGCCGCTACGAGGTGCCTGGCTGGGAGGTGCCGGGCTGGCCGGGCTCGCCGTGCCCGCCGCCGTTCACCTGGCGAACCCGGGCCAGCGTTGAGTCGATCTGCTGGCGGTACTTGCCGTTGGTGCGGCTGTCGATGAACCAAGCGGCCTGCTCGGCCAGCTGGTTCACCTTCTCGGGGTTTGCCTTTGCGTACTGACGGGCAGCAACTGCCGCCGCCCCCAGTACGGCAAGATTGCGGAGCATCGCCATCGCTGTCCTCCGAGTGTCTCAACGTCGCCCTGTCCACCGGGCTGAACAGGTGCAAAACGCCCATCCGACCGGCCCAGTTCCCGGTACCCAGGCAACAGTTCGACTACACATCGTGGCACGGAGAGGTGCTCACCGGGTGGGATGTGCGAATGTCGGTGGCTACTGTCCGTCACACCAGTCGGAATACTGGTCCGTTGAGCATCAAGGAGTCCCCGTGTCTGCGCCATCGCACCGCCGTCAACTCCGTCTGCTCGCCCTCGGCGGGCTGCTGGCCCTCCTGGCCGCCGGCTGCGGCGGCGGTGGCGGGACGGGTACCAGCCCGACCAGCGCCCCGGCCGTCGCCAAGGACGAGGCGCTGGCCGCGTTGGTCCCGGCCGACATTGCCAGCGACGGCAAGCTGGTCGTCGGAACCGACGCGTCCTACCCGCCCAACGAGTTCACCGCCGAGGACGGCAAGACCATCATCGGGATGGACGTCGACCTCGGCACCGCTGTCGCGCAGAAACTCGGGCTGACCGCCGAGTTCCAGAACTCCGCGTTCGACGGCATCATCCCCGGCATCCAGGCCGGCAAGTACGAGGCCGGGATTTCCTCGTTCTCGATCAATCCCGAGCGGTTGCAGACCGTCGACATGATCAGCTACTACACCGCCGGAACCAAGATGGGCACGCTCAAGGGCAATCCCGAGGGCCTGTCTGTGGACAATCTGTGCGGCAAGAACGTCGGGGTGCAGAAGGGCACCGTGCAGGTTGAGGACCTGGCAGCGCGTAGCAAGACGTGCACCGATGGTGGCAAGCCGGCCATCAACGTCACCGAGCTGCAGCTGCAGACCGACGTCAACCTGGCCCTCGTCAGCAACCGCGTGTCGGCGATGCTCGCGGACGGTCCCGTGGTCGACTACGCGGTGAAGACCACCAACGGTCAAGTCGAGGCGGTCGGCGAGGCGCACGACACCGCGCCGTACGGAGTGGCGATCGCCAAGCAGAAGGGCGAGCTCGGCAAGGCCATCCAGGGCGCGTTGGACGCCATGATCAAGGACGGCACGTACAAGGCGATCCTGGACAAGTGGGGCGTCGCGAGCGGGGCCGTGACCACCTCCGAGCTCCAGGCCTGACCGATGGGGGCGCCCGACCTGGCTGAGGGGCGGCCGCCCGAGCCGCCCTCGGGCCCGGAGCCCGAGCAGATCACCGCGGTGCCGGTCCGGCACGTCGGTCGCTGGGTAGCGGCCGTCGTGCTCGGACTGTTCGCGCTGATAGTGATCATCTCGATGATCACCAACCCGCGGTTCCGGTGGGATGTCGTCGCGCAGTACTTGTTTGCTCCGGCCGTGCTGGAGGGACTGCAGAACACGATCGTGCTGACCGTGCTGTCCATGATCATCGGTATCGGCGGCGGCGTTCTGCTCGCGGTCATGCGGCTGTCCCCCAACCCGGTGCTCAGCGGGACCGCCTGGGTCTACATCTGGCTGTTCCGCGGCACCCCGTTGATCGCGCAGCTGCTGTTCTGGAACTTCCTGGCCGCGCTCTACCCGCGGATCGGGTTGGGCATCCCGTTCATCGGCCCGGAGTTCGTCTCGTTCGACACCAACCAGCTGATCACCGTGTTCGCCGCCTGCCTGCTGGGCCTCGGGCTGAACGAGGCCGCCTACATGGCCGAGATCGTCCGCGGCGGGATCATCTCGGTGGACCCGGGCCAGAACGAGGCAGCGGGTGCGCTGGGCATGTCGCGGACGCAGACGCTGCGCCGGATCGTGCTGCCACAGGCCATGCGAGTGATCATCCCGCCGACCGGCAACGAGACCATCAACATGCTGAAGACCAGCGCGCTGGTCGTGGTGATCGGGTACTCCGAGCTGCTCACCACCGTGCAACGGATCTACTCGCAGAACTTCCAGACGATTCCGCTGCTGATCGTCGCGGCGATCTGGTACCTGGCGCTGACCTCGCTACTCCAGATCGGGCAGTACTACATCGAGCGCCACTACGGCCGCGGTCATGCGCAAGCCGCTGGACCCGGGCTGGCGACCCGGCTGTTCATGGGGGGATCGCGGACATGAGCGAGCCGATGGTGAAGGCCGAACTGGTGTGCAAGCGGTTCGGCCGGCTGGAGGTGCTGCGCGGTATCGACATGCAGGTGATGCCCACCGAGGTGATGTGCATCATCGGACCTTCCGGCTCCGGCAAGTCCACCTTCCTGCGCTGTGTCAACCACATGGAGAAGATCGACGCCGGCCGGCTCTGGGTGGACGGGCGGCTGGTCGGTTACCACCAGCGCGGCGACAAGCTCTACGAGCTGCGGGAGTCGGAGGTGGCCGCACAGCGCCGCGACATCGGGATGGTCTTCCAGCGGTTCAACCTGTTCCCGCACCGGACCGCGCTCGGCAACGTCGTCGAGGCGCCGGTCGTGGTGAACCGGGAGTCCCGGAGCGCGGCCCGGGAGCGGGGCATGGAGCTGCTGACCCGGGTGGGGCTGGTGGACAAGGCCGACAGCTACCCGGCACAGCTGTCCGGCGGGCAGCAGCAGCGGGTGGCGATCGCGCGTGCGCTGGCCATGCGGCCGAAGCTGATGCTGTTCGACGAGCCGACCTCGGCGCTGGACCCGGAGCTCGTCGGCGACGTGCTCGCGGTGATGCGCACGCTGGCCGAGGAGGGCATGACGATGATCGTCGTGACGCACGAGATGGGCTTCGCCCGGGAGGTCGGCGACTCGTTGGTGTTCATGGACGAGGGGGTAGTCGTCGAGAAGGGCAACCCGCGCGAGATGGTCAACGAACCCCAACACGAGCGGACCAAGGCGTTCCTGTCCCGGGTGCTGTAGGGCGCCCGCACCGTTCGCTCGAGCCATGCCTGCCTGCCGGCGGGCATCGCTAGTTCTGCCCGATGGCGCAGCCGAGCCTGCCCCGAGTTGTGCGCGCCGGCCCGCCGCCGGCGGCCACGTGCTCGGGACACTCGGCGGGTGGCAGGCGAGCACCACGACACCGACGGCTCGCGGCGGCCCCGGCGATGAAGGCCGCTCCCGAACCGGAGCACCAGCCGCGCCGGGCGCCCGCGACGGCACCGCAACGGCCGGCGGTCGATGTCGCCCCGACCGGCAGCGGACCCGCCAGCGGCACGTTGCTGCACTTGCAGTCCCGAGCCGGGAACGCCGCGGTGTCGCGGCTGCTCGCCCAGCGGGCCGCGACCCGCCGCCCGGCAGCCGCCCAGCGCCAGGGACCGGCCCATCGTCCGGCACCTGCTCCCACCAGGGCACCAGCCCAGGCCACCACACCGAACCTGACCGGGGCATCGGCCCAGACCGGGGCTTCGACCCAGACCACGGCATCGGCCCAAGGGCCGGCACCAATGGGCGCGGCCGTTCAACGGCTCGCCGAGGCCGGCACCGCCTGCCCGCCCGCCCCGGCGGCCCCGGCGCCGGCCGACCCGCACGCCGACCCCCGGTTCGCCGGGACGACCGGCGCGATCGGCGCGGCCGCCACCGATCTCAAGCGGCACCCCTCCGGCTCCGCCGAGACCGCCAAGGCGCGGGACGCGGCGATGCCGCCGTCCGACGACAAGGCCGGCCAGGCCAAGGCCGCCCAGGTCGACACGATGGCGACCGCCAAGCCGAAGGGCTTCGACAAGGCCGGCTTCATCGCGGCGGTCAACCAGGCCATCGCCAAGGCGGCGCCGAAGAACCTCGACGAGGCCGACACGTTCGCCGGTTCCGGGAAGGCCGACGGCGTCAAGAGCGAGGTGCTGGGCAAGGTCACCCAGGGCAAGGACGCCTCGGCGAAGGACGTCGCGGACAAGACCGCCCAACCCCCCGACCCGGCGGCGGCCACGGACAAGCCGGTGACCCCGCTGCCCGCGCGGCCGGCGGTCCGCCCGCCTTCGATGGACGCGGCCGGCGCGATGCCGGCGAAGGCGCCGGCCGAGCAGACCGACCTGCGCGGCGGGCCATGCGAGGTCGCTCCACCATGGCCGACGCCGGGGTGACCGACAAGCACCTGACCCAGTCCAGCGAGCCCCAGCTGGAGCAGGCCGCCGCCGCGAAGAAGGACGCCGAGGCGCACGCCGCGCAGGCACCCGGGCAGATCCGGGGGAAGGAGGGCCAGGTCCTCGCTGACGCCAAGACCGGCGCGACGACCGAGGCCAAGGGCGCGCTCGCGGCCATGGCCGGGACGAAGAGCGCCGCTGGGGCGAAGGTCGGGGCCGGGCAGACCGCCGCCAAGACCGCCGAGGAGACCGAGCGCGCCCGCATCTCCGGCGACATCAACAAGATCTTCGACCGGACGAAGGGCGAGGTCGAGGCGATCCTCAAGGGCCTGGACGCCAAGGTCACCGCCGCGTTCGACACCGGCGAGGCGGCGGCCCGCCGGGAGTTCACCGCCAAGCACAAGGCGGACATGGAGCGGTACAAGGACCAGCGCTACTCCGGCGTCTCCGGAGCGGCCCGCTGGACCGCAGACCTGTTCAGCGGCCTGCCGGCGGAGGCCAACCAGATCTTCCAGCGGGCCCAGGTGTTCTACGAGCAGCGGATGGCCGCGGTCATCACCAGCGTGGCCGACCTCATCGGCGGCGAACTCGATGCGGCCAAGGCGAAGATCGCCGCCGGCCGCGCGGAGATCCGGGCCTACGTCGCAAAACAGCCCAAGGAGCTGCAGAAGCTGGCCGGCAAGGCCGCAACCGACATCAACGGCAAGTTCGACCAGCTCGAGTCGGACGTCGACGACAAGCAGAACGCGCTGGTCGAGGATCTGGCGCAGCGCTACGTCGAGGCCCGCAACGCCGTCGACGAGGAGATCAAGGCCGAGCAGGCCAAGGGCGAGGGCCTGGTCGACAAGGCGAAGAACGCCGTGGGCGAGTCGGTGCGCGCGATCCTCGCGCTGAAGGACATGTTCCTGAACCTGCTCTCCCGCGCCGCATCGGCGTTCACCATGATCCTGGACGCCCCGGTGCGGTTCATCACCAACTTCATGAAGGCGGTGAAGCAGGGCTTCCTCAACTTCGCCGACAACATCCTCACGCACCTGAAGAAGGGGCTGCAGGGCTGGCTGTTCGGCCAGCTCTCGGCCTCGGGGATCGAGCTGCCGGACAAGTTCGACCTGAAGGGCATGCTCAAGATGGTCGCCTCGATGCTCGGCCTGACCTGGGCGAACATCAAGGCGCGGATCGTCGCCGCCGACCCGTTCGTCGGCAAGGTCATCGACGTGGTCGAGACGAAGATCGAGATCTTCACGAAGCTGGCGAAGATGGGCATCTCCGGGGTCTGGGAGTGGATCAAGGAGAAGGTCGGCGACGTCAAGCAGATGATCTTCGACAAGATCAAGTCCTTCGTGATCGAACGCGTGGTGAAGGCCGGCATCACCTGGGTGCTTGGCATGCTCAACCCCGCGGGCGCCCTGTTCAAGATCGTCCAGGCGCTGATCAACGTGGTCCAGTGGATCATGGAGAAGGGCGCTGAGATGGGCGAGTTCATCGGCACGATCATCGACGCGGTGATGGACATCGCCCGGGGCGGCGGGGGCGGCGTCCCGGCCAAGATCGAGTCCGCGCTGGGCAAGGCGGTGCCGCTGGTGCTCAGCTTCCTGGCTTCGCTGCTCGGGCTCGGCGGGATCTCCACCAAGGTCCGGGAGTTCCTGGCCAAGGCCGGCGAGCAGGTGATGAAGGGCGTCGACTGGGTCGTCAAGAAGGCGCTCACGATGGCCCGCCCGCTGATCCGGGCGTTGAAGGCGGGCGCCGGGTGGGCCACGAAGAAGTTCGAGGCCGGCAAGGCCTGGGTGAAGGGCAAGTACGAGGCCGGCAAGGCCTACGTCAAGAAGAAGTACGAGGGCGCCAAGGCTTGGGTCAAGAAGAAGTACGAGGGCGCCAAGGGCTGGGTGAAGGGCAAGGCCTCTGCGGCCGGAGCGAAGGTCACGGGCGCCGCGAGCGCGGCACTCGCCTACCTCCGGGCCCAATGCGACAAGCTGCTCCGCATCGCGTTCCGCGACAAGTTCGACGCCGACGGCGAGGCACACTCCCTCTACACCCAACCCGGGGCACCAGCAGACCTCTATGTGGCGTCAACGCCAAGTCCGCTCGTGGCGGCGTTCGCGGACGCGGAGCCGGCGCCCCGTACGGAGATCACGTCACTGGATCGCCGGTTCCGCACCCTGATGAGGGAGCACCAGGCACGCGCCAAGGCGTTGCGAGGTCGCAGCGCCGCTTGGCTCGTCCGGAACGGGCCTGGGGCAAAGGCTGAGCTGGCCGCGATCGCATCGCTCGGCCGGAAGGCCCGTGACGTGCAGAACGACATCCTGGCCTTCGTGAAGAAGCACATCAAGAGTCGTCGAGCCGGACCCGGCGCGCATGCGCCTGGGATCGGCGCGATCGCGCCGTGGAGCGCGCAGCCAGGCAAGATGCGTGGCGGGACCCGCCAGATCAAGGAATGGCGGATGGAGGCCGAGCACATCATCCCGGACGGGCTGTTCCGCCGAGCGCTGCTCGCGCTCACCCGCTCCGGGAGGGTCACCGACAAGGACACCGGCTACGAGAGACAGACGACCATCCTCATCTATCAGAAGGCGGCCAAGACGAAGACGGGTGGCACGCCGCAGGACGCGGTGCGCGGCGGGGACCAGGACCTGATAAATCGGATGGGGAACGTGGCCGGCATGATCCGATCGAGGGCCGGTGGGTTCGGGGACCACAGAAAACGCCCACCGCCGGAGGGAGC
Organism: uncultured Actinomycetota bacterium; assembly: GCA_963776255.1. Classification (GTDB taxonomy): domain Bacteria; phylum Actinomycetota; class Actinomycetes; order Mycobacteriales; family Pseudonocardiaceae; genus Pseudonocardia. The sequence goes on from CAVZMB010000011.1 coordinate 516,733, forward strand.
AGAGCCGAAGCGATACTGGCGTACCTACCTGAAGGACCAGTTCGATCGGCGAGTCGAGCCGCTGTTCAACAGCCTGTCGTCACAGGCGTTGGCGCGGACCAAGTCCGCTGTCAAGGCCGAGCAGCAGAAGGTCAAGGACGGGCGCGGGCCAAACGCGGCCACGAGGCCGTCCGACTCCGAGTTGCAAGCTTCCTACGCTTCTCAGAAGGGAATGCTCGACGAGGTGCTCAAGAACCGGTTGGAGAACGCCGACTTCGAGCAAGACTGATTCGCACTCCGGCCGCCGACCCGACTAGCCCCAGGGGTTGGGTGATCGTGCGCGGCGATGGGCGGCCGGAACGGTGTTACGCGCTCACGAGGGGCCCCGCCCCATGACGTGGAACTCCGGGTTGGGCCGCAGCGCCATCAGGTGGGCCAGCCGGTTCGACATCGCGAACAGCGCGGTGATCGCGCCGACGTCCCAGATCTCCTCGTCGGTGAGCCCGGCCTCGCGGGCCGCGTCCAGGTCGTCGTCGGTCAGCGACGCCGAGTCGAGCGCCACCAGCAGGGCGAGGTCGACGATGGCCCGCTGCCGCGGTTCCAGATCGGCCCCCCACGGGTTGGTCGCGACCAAGTCGGCGAGCTCTGGGTCCTTCGACCGGATGCGCAGGATCGCGCCGTGCACCACCACGCAGTAGGTGCAGTGGTTCGCCCCCGACGTGGCGACCACGATCAGCTCGCGCTCGGCCGCGGACAGCCCGGTGCCGTCCTCGTTCGGGGTCATCAGTGCTTCGTGGTAGTCCAGGAACGCCCGCAGCTCGGCCGGCCGATGCCCGAGCGCCCGCAGCAGGTTCGGCACGAAACCGGTGCGTCCGGCCATCGTCTCGACGCGGTCGCGGAGATCCGCGGGCAGCTCGGCCGGCTCGACCAGGCCGAACCGGGACGACCGCGGCTGTTCACCCGGATGCTCACCCATGCCGGCGACCCTAGAGGCTGCCGGCATGGCACACCATGCGCGATCATGGGCGGGTGGTGCCCGAGGAGTTCCAGAGCGTGTTCGGCCAGTGGTGCGCGGACCGCATCCCGGACGATCTCCGTGACGAGCTGCAGATCGGCTACACGATCCAGGGCGACGAGGTGACGATCGTCGAGCGGCACCCCCCGAAGTACCCCGAGCTCGGGCATGCCTGGACGTCGACCCCGGTGATCCAGCTGCGCTACGGCGACCCTGAGCCCGGACTGTGGTCGCTCTACGTTCCGACCGGGGACGACCAGTGGCAGCGCTCCGAGCAGGTGCCGTCGTCAGATCGCCCTGAGCCGCTGCTCGAGGTGGTGCAACGCTGACGCCCGCGTCGAGCCGGTGCGGTCAGGCGGGGTCCTGGCGCTGCCGCTGATCTGCGGTGGGCACGGTCAGCTGGTGGGGCAGTCGTAGCGGCCTGACGTTGCGGCCCGCTGCGCCGTCCCGGTCTTTCGGGTCCCCGCCGATCGGCACCACGTCGGGACCGGGTTCGGTGATCACCGCGGCGCCGGCGCGCAGCACCGTACCGAGCACGGTGCCCGCCGGGTCGGAGCCGCCCACCTGGACGGCCGCCCGCGAGCCGACCGCGAGCACCCGGGGTGCAGCCGCGGCCAGCAGCAGGTTCGGCATCGGCAGCCGATCGGCGCCGAGCATCACCAGCACGTCGGAGCTGTCCACGTCCGGCATCCGGTTCAGCAGCGAAGCGGTCGTCGACAGCACCGCGTAGCCAAGGGTCGGCCGGCCGTCGGGGTGATCCCAGGCATCGGCCAGTTGTGGCGCGGCCACCCGCAGCCTGCCAAGCAGCTTTACGCATTGGGCCTGGTCGTGCGCCTGCCGGCGCGCGGCGGCCAGCGCCTCCACTGCCGCCGCATAGTCGGCCGGGTCCTGCCGGGCGAGCGCATCGACCACCGCAGCGTGCTCGGGCGCTTGCCGCGACGCCGGCACCAGCCTGCGCACCGCGTCGGGCATGCGCTCGAGCTCGCGCTCGGCCTCGACCATCTCGTCCACCCCGGTGCACTGCACGATGGCCCTGGCCACCTCGGCCGCGGTCGCCAGATCAGGCATCGCGACCGGGCTGTCCGACCGGAGGAACAGCACGTCGTGTCGGAGCGCGCCGACCGCGCGCGCAGCAGCCTCCACCGAACGCAGCAGCGACACCAGCCGCGGCACCTCGGACTCCGCCTGCGGGGCGGGCACGCCGAGCGTCTCGCAGGCCGCGGCGACCTGCTCGAACCCGCTGCGCAGCGCCAGGTGCTCCAGTATCCGGTGCACCCCCTCCCGGGACACCGCGGTGGGGCCGTCGACACGGATCTCGCGGAGCACCGGCTCCGCGGCCCGCTGCTCCCGCGAACGCAGGATCAGCCGGGGCCGGCCGCCCGCGTCGAGGAAGGCCGCGTACTCGAGCAGCCGCCGCACCGCGTCCGTGGAGAGCTGGCCGGCGATGCGTACCCCGCCCTCGGCCGCCCCCTCGGCGTCCAGTGCGGTCTCCAGTTGAGCGGCGTCGGCGACCAGTTGCTCGAAGGCCCGCTGGTCGCGTTGGGACACCAGCCGGTCCAGCAGTGGCCACGCCCACGGCACGTACTCGTCGCCGTCGAGTTCGGCGAGGGTGTCGTGCACCCATTGCGCGAGCTGCCGTACCGCCGCTCGGCGTTCGTCCTCCAGGCCGCCGAGCATCCCGGGGATCAGTTCCAGCATGGTGCGCGGGCGACCGCGGTCGACCAGCCGGCAGAGCTCCGCCACCCGTTGCGGGTCGGGCACCGCACCGGCCGAGGGCAGCTCCTGGGCCATCCGGGACAGCCGTTCCGCGGTGCCGGTCGCGAGCAGCCCGCGCAACCGCCGCACCTCGGCAGGGCTCAGCGGCAGCGCCTCGCCGATGCACAGCCGCCCCAGCGGGTCGGGAAGGGCCGACCTCAGTGCCGCCAATTCGTCCGCCCCGGTGGCGGTCACCAACACCCGCCTGCCGGTGGCTAGCAGGCTCGCCAACGCTTCCGCGGCCACGCTGGGCCGATCGGCGACCAGCACGGCCAGCGATTCCTCGTCCAGCACGGCCGACACCCCTGGTGCGTCGTCGCTTGGGCGACGGGACTGCGCGGGAATCCTGGGGTAGGGAGTCGGACCGCCGGAGGCGGTCGTCGACGTCGACACCCGCCGCAGGCCGACCAGCGTCGTGCCGGACGCGATCCGTCTGCGGACCTCGGCCGCCGCCAGCCGGACGGTTCGATCGCGGGACTCACTCACCAACCGATCGACGAAGCCGATCAGGCGCTCGGTACCATCGGGCCCGGACAACGGTCCGACGTCAAGCACTGCGGTCACCTCCGCGAGCCCCACCGCGTGGCGTCCTTTGGTCACAGCCGGTGATAGTGCACTCCGCGGAGATATTCCACCTATCGCCCGAAGTTGTCCAACATTCCCAGCCTCGCACCGTCGTTGTCACTCTGTGCGCACATGAGCGACTTTAGGACTAGCTGAAACGGCGGATACACCGAACATCTAGGCCACGACCAGCAAGAACAGTCCGACCATCGTGTAGACGACCATCAGCAGCACCAGCGGGATCTGGTCGGCCAGCCGACGATGCGGGGGCAGCAGCAGCACGCTGCGGTCGTGTGCCGCGAGCACGCCGAGGACGTGCCCGACCAGGATCGCGAGGACCTGGACCACCGCCACCGCGGTCGGCGCGGGTACCGCGTCGACGGTGACCGGCCCGAGCGGCGCACCGAGCCCGAGCGGGGCGAGTAACTGGGCCAACCCGCGCGGCGCCTCGACCAGGAACAGCGTCGCGTAGTGCGCGATCGTGTAGCCGACCGCGATCGGGATCAACGTGGAGGCGAGCTCGCCGGCCAGCTTCCCGGTGGCCAGCCGGTACCCGGCGATCACCACCGCGATCAGGGCGCCAAGGGCGAGCGTGCCGGTCAGCACCGGCGCCGGCGTGGCGAAGGTCGCCCAGAGCGCGGTGCCGGTCAGGCCGTCGTACACGGTGGACGCCCACCAGACCGCGATCACCGCGACCAGCCCGGGCAGCACCGGCACCCCGGCGAGGCCCTGCAACGGGCTGCGCAGCACCAGCCTTCGGTCGGCCCGCCGTCCGAACGGGCACAACGCCGCGATCAGGTCGGAGTACACCTCGAACCCGTCGCAGCGGGCGAACCACCCCGACCCGTAGCGCAGCGCGGCGGCGACGTGTACGACGCCGTACCCCAGCAGGAACAGTCCCACCACGATCGGCTCGGCCCGATCCGGCGCGACCAGCTCCAGCCAGACGAACGCGGCCAACGATGCCGCGGCCGGCCAGTAGCCGGCACCGGCCGGAGTCGGGCGAACGCCGCTGACCGGGAGCCGCAGCGCCGCCGCGAGCACCCGGTGCACGCCACGGAGCGGGTTCACCAGCCGCCACACCGGCCCGAGCAGCAGCGACGCCGGCACCAGCCCCACCCAGACCAGCACGTACAGCACCCGCGGCGCCGGGTTCACGTTGGGGTCGGCCGGCCCGAACAACGCGACGAGCAGCACGTAGAGCCCCAAGACCAGCCCGAGCGCCTGCAGCACCGCACGCAGCGCCGGGGCGTCCACGAACCGGGTCAGCCCCGCCGGTAGCGGCCGCCCGCCGCTCGGGTCGGCGAACCGCGGCCGCCGCCACAGCAAGCGCGACCGCGAGGAACGTGAACAGCACGACGAAGCCGCCGGCCTGCAGCACCAGGTCGGCCGGCAGCGGCAGGTCGGATCGGCCGCCGATGCCGTGCGCGAGGACGATCACGGAGCGGGAGCCCCCGTTGTCGACGTGCGGCCGACCCAACAGGGGCTGACCGAAGCGGGGCTCATGCCGGCACGGTTCGGCGCAGGGTCACCATGCCGGCCGCCGCGACGCCCAAGCCGCCGCCGACGACCACGGCGATCAGTAGCCGGTCCAGGTCGGCTCCCCAGGCGAACGGAATCACGGCGTCGTGGAAGCTGAACACGTCGGTGGAAGCGGCCACCAGCGCGAGCAGTCCCCCGGTCACGCAGCACAGCAGGGGACCGGTCGGGCTGCCACGCAGCGTGAGCACGGCGCCGATGATCCCGACCGGCCAGCCGGCCAGCCCGAACCCGGCCGCGGCCAGCAAGACCAGCAGGTAAGGCTGCCCCTCGGCGACCGCCGCCGAGCCGGCGATGTGCGTGACGTGGGCCGCGACGACCACGAGCGTCGCGACGGCCAGCCAGACCAGCCCGAACCGCCGACCGCGCGCCGCGAGCACCGGCAGAGCCGCGACAAGTGCCGCCGCCAGCGTGACCGCCCACCACAGTCCGGCGGGGGGTGGCTCCGGCCACACCTGCTCACCGCGCACCACGACGCGATCTGCGCCGTTCAGCACCAGCGGGATTTGCCAGCCGATCACACCCTCGGCCGGGGCGGGCTGGCGCGCCAGCGCGACGATCCGCGGGTCCGCCCAGTAGGCGGTGCCACCGGGGGCAACGGTCGGCAGTGCGACGACCGACCCCGGTGGCTGCTCGACGACCACCGTGCCGGTTGTGCCGTTGTCCAGGCGTAGCCGGGCGCCGAACTCGACAACTGTCACTGCCAGCCCGGGAACCGCGGGGTCGAGCCCGACGACCCGTGGTTCGCTCTGCGCGGTGGTCAGGCCGGGGGCGTGCGCGGCGGCCACCCCGGGCATCGCGAGCAGCGCGGCCAGCACCAGCAGCATGATCGCGGCGGCCCTGGTCCCCGCGCAGATGAGGTTTCGGGGCTCGGCCTGCAGCACAGGGCGGAGACTACCCAGCAGGTCAGGCGGCGGTTACCGGCCTCCGGCGGAGGTCGGTCGGCCGGCCCGATCGGCTGCCAGACTGGCCCGGTGGACGGTGCCGTGGACGAAGGCCTCGACGGGGCCCTCGACGGGGCCGTGCGCCTGCCGTCGCCGTGCGTCGTGCTGCTCGCCGGACCGGGCGCGTCCGGGAAGTCCACCTGGGCGCAGGCGCACTTCCCGCCCGAGGTGATCGTGTCCGGGGACGGGCTGCGGGCCGTGGTCGGCAGCGGCGAGGACGACATCGCCGCGAGCGCGGACGCGTTCGTCCTGCTGGAGGAGATCGTGCGGCGCCGGCTCGCGCGCCGGCTGACCACCGTGGTCGACACCCTGGGGCTCGACGGGGAACGCCGGCGCGGCTGGCTGGCGCTCGCCCGCGAGCACGGGCTGCCGTGCGTCGCGGTCGCATTCGACACCCCGGCCAAGGAGTGCCGGGAACGCAACCGCAACCGCGTCAAGCAGATCCCGGCCGACGTGCTGACCAAGCAGCTGCGGGCCTGGCCTGCGGTGCGCGACAGCCTCGGCACCGAGGGGTTCGACGAGGTGCTCGCCCCTACCCCGGTCCGGGTCGTCCCGGAGGCGTTCGTCGGCGCGGCTGCCGCGGCGGCCCGGCAGCGGAAACGGCCGACCGGCCTGCGCTTCGGCCTGCAGATCGGCCGGTTCACCTTCGCCGGTGGGGCCGCCGCCGGCGCCGCGGCACTGCGCGAGATCGCCACGGCCGCGGAGGAAGCCGGCTTCGACGCGCTGTACGTGATGGATCACTTCCGCCAGATCCCGCAGGTCGGCCGCGCCTGGGAGGACTTCCTGGAGAGCTACACCACGCTCGGCTACCTGGCCGCGTGCACCTCACGGGTCCGGCTCGGCACGCTGGTCACCGGTGTCACCTACCGCAACGTCGGGCTGCTCGGGAAGATCATCGCCACCCTGGACGTGCTCAGCGGCGGACGCGCGGTGTGCGGGATCGGGCTGGCCTGGTTCGCAGCCGAGCACCGCGCCTACGGCTGGGAGTTCCCGGCCGTCGGTGACCGGTACGCGCTGTTGGAGGACGCGCTGCAGCTACTGCCCCTGCTCTGGGGGCCGGGCGGGCCGGCGTTCGCGGGCCGGTTGCTGACGGTGCCGGAGGCCTCCGGGTACCCGCGACCGCTGCAGGAGCACATCCCGATCCTGCTCGGCGGTGGCGGGGAGCGCCGCACGCTGCGGCTGGCCGCGCGGTACGCAGACGCGGCGAACGTGTTCGGCGACGTCGCCACGGTGGCGCACAAGGCGGCGGTGCTTCGCGCGCACTGTGCCGACGTCGGGCGCGACCCTGCGCAGGTCGAGCTGACCCATCTGGGCTCGGCCCTGGTCGGTGCCGACCAGGCGCACGTCGACGCGCTGGTGAATCGGCTGCGCCCGCGGCGCGCCGACCCGGCCGGCTACGCGGCGTCGGTGAACGCCGGCACCACCGACGACCACATCGGCCGATTCCGTGAGCTCGCCGAAGCCGGCGTCGCAGAGGTGATCGTCCGGCTGGCCGACCTGACCGACCCAGCCCCGCTGGAGCAGATGGCGAAGGTGATTGCCGCCTTCCGCTAGGCGGCGCCGGCAGTCAGAGGGCCAGCGCCACCCGCAGCGCCTCGTCGATTGCGCGCATGGTCGGCGGCGGCAGGGCGCCTGCCGCTGAGTCGATCTCGCCGACGCCGATCACGTACGGATCGTCACAGAGCACGGATCCGACGAAGGGACGGTCGACGGCCGACAGCCGAACAACCGAGGGCAGCTCGACCGATCGCAGCGTGGTCGTGATGCGCGCCACTACCACGTCGCCTTTGCGCGACGCGTTTCGCTGGTTGTTCGACACGACCAGCCACGGCTTTCGACCGTGGCCGAGGTCGACATACACGACCTGACCGCGCAGGTAGGCCACGACGGTCAGTCCCACCGCGCGTCGAAGGCGGCCGCTCGCTCGCGGCGAAGCTCGGCCGGCGGCTCCGCTGCGTCCGCTTCGGCATAGAACTCGTCGTAGGCGGCCAGCAGTCCGTCGGCCTGGACGGCGTGCCAGCCGCGCTGCATCCACCCGGCAAGGACGGCCGCCAGGCTGGTGTGCTCACGTTCGGCCTGTTCGGCCGCGGCCCGCGCTAGCTGCTCTGGCACCGTCACCGTCGTTCGCACCTTCTGCGACATGCTCCGAGCATAACTCTTGCATCATCCTGGTGCAGCACACGCATCACTCCGAACACCGCCGCCGGCAGCAGCACAGCCGCTAACTGGCCTGGCTGACCGAGCTCATGTTGAAGTCCGGGATCACCAGCGGCGGGAGTGCGACCCGGGTGAACCAGTCCTTGAACTCCCGGGGCAGGGTCCGCTCGGTGGCGCCGACCTCGGTGACCCGGCGCAGCAGGTCGAGCGGCGACTCGTTGAACCGGAAGTTGTTCACCTCACCGACCACCTCGCCACCCTCGACCAGGTAGACCCCGTCCCTGGTCAGCCCGGTGAGCAGCAGCGTCTCCGGGTCGACAACGCGGATGTACCACAGGCAGTTCAGCAGCAGCCCGCGCTCGGTGCGCCCGACGAGGTCGCCGACCCCGGCGTCCGACCCGCCGGTCACGACCAGGTTGTCGCCGGGTGGGGTGAACTCGGTGCCGAACTCCGCGGTCGCCGCCCGCGGGTAGGCCAACTCGTTGATCACGCCGGACTTGATCCAGTCCACCCGGCGCGTCGGCGCGCCGTTGTCGAAGACGCTGACGTCGTCGGAGGAATGGCTGGTGACCAGGAACGGCTCGTACGCCATGCCCGGCGCGTACGGGTCGCTCGACATGGTGAACGGCAGCTCGGTAAGCCGCTCGCCGACCCGCGTCCCGCCGCCGGGGGCGGACAGCGCGCTGCGCCCCTCCTGGGCCGGGCGGCCCTCCATCGAAAGGACCAGGTAGAGCATCAGGTCGGCGGCTGCGGTCGGCGGCAGGATCACCGGGTACCGATCGGCCGGCAGCTCGAGCCGACGCTTCCCCCAGCCGAGTCGGACCGCGAGGTCGGCGGCCAGCGCGCCTAGGTCCACGTCGGCGAAGTCCGCAGTGGACACTCCCCCCCACGCGGATGCCGGGCCCCGCTTCGTGTTCAGCTCGACCGATCCGGTCGGCTGCACCCACCGCCGGCGCACTCCGGTCGACGTGCCGAGCCAGGTGGTTGCCAGCTCGTGGTTGGCGAAGCCGTACAGCAGCTGCCCGTCCGCGCGGCCGGTGACGAACGCGTCGGCCAGTTGGCCGGCCAGGTTGGTGAACACCCCGATGGACGTCTCGGCCGCCTTGTCCGACCACTCCGGATCGTCCCCGGTCGGGTCCGGCAGCGGGGCGGCGTCCCGGGCCGGGCCGGCGTCCCTGGCGATCTGCTCGCTCTCCCGCACCGCGTCGGTGACCTGTGCGGTGTCGGTCACCGTGATGCTGGAGCTGACCACGCCGGCCCCGGTGCCGTCGGGCAGCTCGACCAGCGAGATGACCGACCAGGCCAACGAGGTGCTGTGACCGTTCGTGGTCATCGTGCTGTTCGCCCACCGCAGCACCGCGGTGCTGCTCTCGGTGACGATCACGACCCGGCCTACGCAGTCCGGAGCCTTGGGTGCCTCCAGCAGGCGCTCGACCAGCTCCTGCGGCCCGATTTCGGTGGACCCGATCACCGGCCGGCCTCCTGCACCGTGTTCAGCACGTTGATTCCTCGGAACAGCGCGGACGGGCAGCCGTGGCTGACCGGTGCGACCTGCCCCGGTTGCGCCTTGCCGCAGTTCAAGGCCCCGCCGAGCAGCCAGCTGGACGCCCCGCCGAGACCGTCCAGCGAACCCCAGAAGTCGGTGGTGGTCGCCTGGTAGGCCACGTCACGAAGTTGCCCGGCGAGCTTGCCGCCCTCGATCCGGTAGAACCGCTGGCCGGTGAACTGGAAGTTGTAGCGCTGCATGTCGATCGACCAGGACTTGTCCCCGATCACGTATATCCCGCGGTCCACGCCGGCGATCAGCTCATCGGTGCTGCGGTCCTGCGCCGGGTCGGGTTGCAGCGAGACGTTCGCCATCCGCTGGATGGGCACGTGGTGGGGGGAGTCGGCGAAGGCGCACCCGTTGGACCGGTCCAGGCCGAGCCGCGGCGCGAACGTGCGATCCAGCTGGTAGCCGACGAGCACCCCGTCCCGGACCAGATCCCAGCGGGTGGTCTGCACCCCGTCGTCGTCGTAGCCCACGGTGGACAGCCCGTACGGCTCGACCCGGTCGCCGGTCACGTGCATCAGCGGCGAGCCGTACTGCAGCGTGCCCAGCTTGTCCGGGGTGGCGAACGACGTGCCGGCGTAGGCGGCCTCGTAGCCGATCGCCCGGTCGTACTCGGTCGCGTGCCCGACCGACTCGTGGATCGTCAGCCACAGGTTGGTGGGGTCGATCACCAGGTCGTATCGGCCCGGCTGCACCGACGGCGCCTTGGTCTTCTCGGCCAGCAGCTCGGGCAGCTGCGCCAGCTCGGGCTCCCAGTCCCAGCCCGTCCCGGCGCCGTCGCCGGTCAGGTACTCCCAGCCCCGACCGGCCGGCGGGGCCACGGTGCGCATCGACTCGAAGCCGCCGGCGGCCCGGTCCACCGCGACCGCGTCGAACTGGGACTGCAGCCGGACCCGCTGCTGCCGGGTGGTCGTGCCGGCGGTGTCGGCGTAGAACTTGTTCTCCTTGACCGAGATGCAGTGCGCCTGGACGTGGTCCACGCCGTCGGCGGCCAGCAGCCGCTGCGACCAGTCGGTCAGCAGCGCGATCTTCTCGCCGGTCGGCACGGTGAACGGGTCGACGTCGTAGTCCGACACCCAGACCGCGCCGGCGTGCACCGGCTCGTCCGCCCGGACGACCGGCTCGGTGTTCAGCGCCCGCAGCGTGCGGGCCACGTTCACCGCCCGCTCCGCGGCGCCGATCGCCGCCTCGGTGGTCAGCGCGACGTGCGAGGCGAACCCCCACGTCCCGTCGACGATCACCCGCACGGCCAGGCCGAGCGTCGTGTCGTCCTGGGTCGTGGTGACCGCGCCGTCCCGCAGGTCGATCAGCTGGCTGAGGATCCGCTCCACCCGGACGTCGGCATGTTCGGCGCCGAGCTCGCCGGCCCGGCTCAGCGCGGCGTCGGCCAGCTCGTCCAGCGGGAGCGCGCGGAACTCGTCGTCCACGTCGCGCTGCGCGTCTCGGGTGATCTGTCGCGGCACGATCACGAACCTACCGGTGGCGGCCACGGCGGCCGGTGCGGCATACTAGGTTTTGAACATGTTCAAAACCGGAGGAGCCGGCGATGGACGAAGCGCTCTGGGGTTACCTGCTCGTGCTGGGGATCGGCACCGTGCTCATCGTGATAATCGGCAAGGTCCTGATCCATTCCGGTGCGGTGATGCTGACCGACGCGGAGTCCGACCGCGCCAGCGCCGGGTCGGTAAGCACCCTGGTCGGGGTGCTGTTCTACCTGGTCGCACTCGGTTTGCTCGCGCTCGTCGCGACCGTGCCGGTGCCCGCCGACTCCGGGCTGCAGGCGGTGGTGACCAAGCTCGGCATCGTGCTGCTCGTGCTCGGCGGGCTGACCGCGCTGACCATCGGGGCGTTCTCCGCGATCCGCGGCCGGCGGGCCGAGCAGCGCCTGGTCGAGGCGAGCGCGCGGGCGCAGGCCGAATGGCACCACCCGGCGGGGCGGTGAGCGTCGCCGGCGGCAAGGCCGAGCAGACCCGGGCCCAGATCGTCGACGCCGCGTTGCGGCTGTTCAAGGAGCGCGGCTACCAGCGCACCACGATGCGTGCGATAGCCGAGTCGGCCGGGGTCTCGGTTGGCAACGCCTACTACTACTACGGCTCGAAGGAAGAGCTGGTCCAGGGCTTCTACGACCAGATCGCCGCCAAGCACGCCGGCGCCGCCGCGCCGGCACTGGCGGCGAGTACCGACTTGGCCGACCGGCTGCGCGGTGCGCTGCTGGCTTGGCTGGAGGTCGCCGCGCCCTACCACGAGTTCGCCGGGCAGTTCTTCGCCACCGCTGCGCAACCGGGCAATCCGCTGTCGCCGTTCAGCACCGCGAGCCACCCGGCGCGGGACGCCGAGATAGCGCTGTACCGGGAGGTCCTGGCCGGCAGCTCGGCGCGGCCGCCCGCGGAGCTCGCCGGGCGCTCTCCCGGAGCTGCTCTGGCTCTACCAGCTCGGGGTCGTGCTGTTCTGGGTGCACGACACCTCCCCCGGGTTGCAGCGCTCCCGGGAGCTTGTCGAACGCACCGCTTCGATGGTCGCCCGGCTGGTGCGGCTGTCGCGGCTGCCGGTGCTGCGCCCGGTGGCGCACCAGGCCGCCGAGCTGGCCGGCTGGCTGCGCGGTTAGGGCACGGCCACGCTAACGCGGGTCGGATGCGTCTTCGGATGCCGCGATCATGTCGATCGGCCGGGCCACGATTTCGAACCTACCGGCGCTGAATGTGCAGTATCAGGTGTAGTCCCGCTCGCGGCGGGTAGTACCAGGCATGGACGGTGACGTGGGTGGCTACCTCCTCGTGCTGGTGATAGGCATCGCGCTGACCGTCGTTGACGGGCAGATCCTGATCCGCGCCGGGCGCGGCTTCCTGGAGGACGTCTTCCCGCGGCGCGAGACCGCGAACTCGCTCAGCACCATGCTGGTGGCCTTCTTCCACCTGCTCGTGCTCGGCGTTATCGCTCTCGTCTCGACGATCGACGTGGGAGCGGAGAGCTTCGTCGAGCTGATCGTCAAGAAGACCGGCTGGGTGTTGCTGGTCCTTGCCGTGGCGCACGGCATCACGATGATCATCTTGACCCGCCTCCGCAACCAGTGGCGTGAGCAGCAACTGCTCGCCGAGGCAGAGCCGCCGGATCGGACCGGGCCGCCTCCACCGGCGCCTGCCGCGGTGCCGACGGTCGAGCCCTCCGATCGTTCGATCGACGTCGCGCCCCCGCAGTGGTAATGACACCACCGCAGTGGTAGCTCGCCGCCCCGGCGGCAGAATGTAGGCATGCAGCGGCGCGAGGTGATCAGCTACGACCCGCGCGCCGGCCGGATGACCCAGGGTCAGCGACGGGCCTGGCAGCGCTGGTGGCCGAGCTACGGGCGAGACGCCGTGCTCGACGCCGCGCTGGACCTGACGGAGTGGTTCGGTCGCAGCGCGCCGGTCGTGGTCGAGATCGGCTCCGGAATGGGCGAGTGCATCGTGGCGATGGCCGCCGCCGAGCCCGGGCAGTCCCAGCTGGCGATCGAGGTGTACCAGCCGGGCCTCGCGCAGCTCCTGATGCGGATCCGGGACACCGGGGTGGACAACGTCCGGCTGCTCCGCGGCGACGCCGTTGATGTGCTCCGCGAGCTCATCCAGCCGGACTCGCTCGCCGGAATCCGGATCTTCTTCCCGGACCCGTGGCCGAAGCAACGCCACCACAAACGGCGGCTGATCCAGCGGGAATTCGTCAAGCTCGCCGCGTCCCGGCTCGCCCCCAGCGCGACCCTGCACCTGGCCACCGACTGGGCCGACTACGCCGAGCAGATGCGCGCGGTATGCGCCGCCGAGCCGGCTCTGCGGGCCGCTGGCGCCGAGGGGCACGGCGTGATCCCGCGCCCGTCCTGGCGGCCGGTGACGAAGTTCGAACAGCGCGCCCGGCAGGAGGGTCGCCCGGTGTGGGATCTGCTCTACGCGCGGACGACGGCCGGTGCGCACGCTGGTCACCCGGTTGCGGATAGGGTCGAGGTGTGACCACAACGGTGCCCGACCGGGCTGCCGAGGCCGCGCCGGAGGACGGCGTCGCGGCAGCCGACGAGGTCGATCCGAGCACCGTTCTCGGCCGCCGGGTCCTGCTGGTGTGGGACGCACCGAACATGGACATGAGCCTCGGCTCGCTGCTCGGCGCCCGCCCGACGTCCGCGTTCCGGCCGCGTTTCGACGCCGTCGGCCGGTGGCTGCTGGAGCTCGCCGGGCCGGACGCGGCCGCGGAGGCCTGCGTGTTCACCAACGTCGTCCCCGGCAACACCGAGGTCGTGCGGCCCTGGGTCGAAGCGCTGCGAAACGTCGGGTTCGCGGTGTTCGCCAAGCCCAAGCTGACCGAGGACAGCGACATCGACTCGGACATGGTCGAGCACATCGCGCTGCGGCGGGACGAGGGCGGGCTGACGCACGTGGTCGTCGCCTCCGGGGACGGCCGGGCGTTCCGCGAGCCACTCGAGGTGCTGGTCAACGCCGGGATCGCGGTCACCGTGATCGGGTTCCGCGAGTACGCCTCGTTCGCGCTGTCCTCCGAGCTGCTCGAGTTCCGCGATCTCGAGGACATCGACGGGGTGTTTCGGGAGCCACTGCCCCGGATCACGCTCGACTCGCTGCCGCCGGAGGGCGCTTGGCTGCCTCCGTTCCGGGCGCTGCGCTCGCTGCTCGACGGTCGGCGTTGACCGCCTCGGTTCTGACTGCACCGGTGCCGACAGCACTGCGGCTGACCGCGCCGCTCGCGCTGCCCTGCGATCCGAGCTGCTCCGTGCTGCGCGACGCGGTGGTCGACATCGAGACGGACGGCCGGCTGGGCTACTGCGGCCCGCGCACCGGTGCCCCCGTCCATGACGGCCCGGAGCGCGCGCTGAACGGCCTGTTGCTACCCGGCCTGGTGAACACGCACTGCCACACCCCGATGACGCTGCTGCGCGGCGCGGGCGGTGACCTCCCGCTGCTGCCGTGGCTGCACAAGATCGTCTGGCCGGCCGAAGCCCGCCTCGACGCCGACGACGTCTACGCCGGCATGCGGCTGGGCTGCGTGGAGATGCTCCGCGCCGGCGTGACGACCAGCCTGGAGATGTACCTGTTCGCCGACGCCGTGCTCGCCGCGGTGCTCGACACCGGATTTCGGGTGCTGCTCACGCCCGGGATCATCGCTGTCCCGGGGTGGGACCGGCTCGGCACCTGGGAGCAGCTGCGGGACGAGGTGTCGGCCCGGATCGACCGGCACGGGCTGCGGTACGGGCCCGCGGACCGGATCGAGCTCGGCTACGGCCCGCACGCCGCGTACACGCTGCCCGACGAGGCGCTGCCGTCGGTGGCCGAGCACGCCAGGGAGCGCGGCGCGCTGCTGCACATCCACGTCGCGGAGTCCCGCACGGAGGATGAGGCGCAACGCGCCCGGTACGGCTCGGTGCCGGCGATGCTGGAGACGCTCGGCGTGCTCGGGGGACGGGTGCTCGCCGCGCACGGGGTACACCTGTCGGAGCGCGACATCGCGCTGCTGGCCCGGCACGACGTCGCGGTCGCGCACTGCCCGGGATCCAACGCCAAGCTCGCCGCCGGGATCGCCCCGCTCGCCGCGCTGCGCGCCGCGGGTGTCCGGCTCGGGCTCGGCACCGACGGCCCGGCGTCCTCCGACGACCTCGACCTGTGGGTGGTCGGCCGGCTGGCGGCTCTGCTGACCCGGCTGGCGACCGCCGACGCGGCCGCGCTGACCGCCACCGAGGTGCTGCTGCTCGCCACCCGTGGCGGCGCCACCGCGATCGGCCGGGAGGACATCGGGGCGCTGGAGACCGGCCGGTGGGCCGACCTGGTGCACGTGCGCACCGACGACCCGGCCTTCGTCGCGCTGGACGAGGACTCGCAGTTGGTGTCGAACCTGATCTGGGGCGGCGGCGCCCGGCTGGTGAACGACGTCTGGGTGGGCGGCGAGCAGGTGCTGGCCGACGGCGAGCCGGTCAAGGTGGATCGAGCCGAGGCGCAGGCCGCGGTGCGCGCGGTCACCGCCCGGCTGCGCTGACCCGTCGCCGCGCTGCCTGATGGTCGGGCCCGGGCCGTTCCGCTCCTCGCGCGCGCCGCGCGCTGCGATGTGCGCCGGACCTCCCCTCCTAAGCCCCGAGCAGGTCCTCGACGTGCTGGTTCGTGAACACCCGGTCCGGGTCGTAGCTGTCCCGGACCCGCTGGAAGTCCGGCAGCCGCGGATAGTGCACCGCGACGTCGGGCAGCCGCCAGTCGTGCCGAGCGGCCCAGTTCGGTCGCCCGCCGTAGGCGGCGAGCACCTCGGCGGCGATCCGGAGCAGTGGCCTGGGGTCGCCGCCGCCGACCGCGTGCACGGCCACCCAGCCGGTGGGCCGCTGGAACGCGGGATGCAGCCAGCCGGTCTCCGCCGCGCCCATCCGCACCAGGATCGGCAGCCCGACCTCCAGCTCCCTGGATCGGATCGCGGCGAGCAGGGCGCGCAGCCCGCTCGCAAGCGCGTTACGGGGCAACGCCCACTCGGTCAGCTCGAAGCGCACCGGGGGCCTGTACCGCGAGGACCCGATACGCCAGGTCGGTCACCGCGGCGTCGTGCACCACCCAGGTGGCCGCCCGGTTCAGGATGGGAACCAGCCGCGGCATGATTCGCCCGAGCGTGACGGCGGCGCCGGTCGCGGTCGTGCGGGCCGCCGTCCGAGCTGCGGCCCCGCGCACCGCCGGGATCGGCTCGGCCGCTCGCCTCGACGGGGTCCGCCCAGCGCACGACGACCTTCTCGGCATAGGGGTACACCGCGAACTCGGCGATCCGGTGCCCTTCGAGGTAGCTGTCGGACAGGGCGTCGTCCAATGAGCGGGTCGAGCGCTGCACCCGCAGCGGGTACGCGGGGCGGATCGCCAGGTCCAGCTCGGTGATCACACCGAGCGCACCGAGCGAGGTGCGCACCGCATCCAGCTCCTCGGCCGGCACCTCGCGTACCGACCCGGAGCCGTCCACCAGGCGGGCCCCGGTGACCAGCGCGGACAGCGACCCCAGCTGGGCACCGGCGCCGTGTGCGCCGGTGGAGACGGCGCCGGCGACCGTGGGAGCGTCCAGCTCCGCAACGACCCCGAGCTCCCGGTCGTGCTCGGCCAGCTCACGGTGCAGCACGCCGAGCGGGGTGCCGGCCCGCACCCGCACCCGTTCCGAGCCGATGGCCACCAGGCCGGTGAGCGCCGACAGGTCGACCGCCACGTCGTCGGTGAGCGCCAGCGGGGTGAACGAGTGACCCGCCCCGATCGCCCGCACCCGCAGGCCGCGCTCGGCCGCGCGGCGAACCGCGGAGACGATCCCGGCCTCGTCCATGGGTCGCACGATCGCTCGCGGGCGGGCTTCGAGACCGCCCGACCAGTTCGACCACATGACACGAAAGGGTAGGGCGTTGGAAGCCGGTCAGCCGCACGAGTGGATCAGGCCGGCGGCACCGCGGGTCACGGCGGCCGCGACCACGCTGGCTAGCCCCGTCGGCGTTGCCGCCCCCGACGTCGGCAACGCCGACCGAGAAACCGAGCGCAGCCCGCTCGCTGCCCGGCTAGCAGACCACACATCGGCCCGGACAATCGAGCCCCGCGCTCGCTCACACGATCGGCCCAGATCTACCGGCCCGGATCGACCGGGCCCAGATTCGTCCGTCCCACAACTATCGACGGTGCCGTCCGCCGGACACCGAGCGCAGGCTGCGCAGCTGCGACGGCCCGGCCAGCTTCTGCGGCGGGATCGGGGCATGCAGCGGATCCAGCTCGAACTCCACGACCGGGTCCAGACCCCGGTCGTGAACCGCCGGCGGAGCGGCGACCGGACGCATCACCGGCCCGGGCTGCCCGCGCCGGGCACCGCTGGCGAGCGAATCGAAGATGGGTGTGAGGTTCGCGTCCTCGTGCGGATTCTGCACTCCGAGCACAGCCAGATTCACGTCGAGGCTGGACTGCGACTTCCACGAACCGGTCACCATGCTCATGTCATACACCAGCCAAGCCCGCCGGCAATGATCGCCCCGTGACCTGGGCATCCGACCCCGGCAGTGGTGGACCGGGCGAGCGCTGGTGCCCCAACGGGGCAGCGGCGGAACCGGTTGCGCTGCCCGGTTCGGGCAGCCGCGAACTCCACCCGATCGGGTGGACAAAGCCGAGCGCCGGCGGCTCGCCGGCACCGCTTCAGGTGCGGCAGGGTCCACGCCGACCCGGATAGGTTGACCGGATGAGCAGCCCAGACCGAGGCACCGGTCCCGGCGCCGGCCGATCGGCCGGTGACGCGCCCGTCCCATCGCCGGTTCCGCGGCCGCTCTGGGTTGCCTCCGAGTTCTGCGGCCGAGTCCTCGTGATCGTCGCGGCGGTCGCCGTGGTGGCGTGGTTGCTCGCCCAGATCCGGGTCGTGGTGATACCGGTCGCGGTCGCGCTGCTGCTGGCGGCGCTGCTCGGGCCGCTGGTCTCCTGGCTGGCCCGGCGCCGGGTGCCCCGCTGGCTCGCGACCCTGATCGTGATGATCGGTGGCCTCGTCGTGCTGGTCGGCGTCTTGTCGTTCGTGGTCCAGGCATTCATCGCCGGTATTCCCGACCTGGGCCAGCAGCTCGAGCGCAGCTACCAGTCGTTCCGGGACGTGCTGGGACGACCGCCTTTCAACATCAACTCTCCCGAGCTCGCCACCCTCCCGGACCAGATCCGTCAGGCGCTGGCCGCGAACCAAGACGCGTTGACCTCCGGTGCGCTGACCACAGCTGCCTCGGTCGTCGAGGCATTGGCCGGGCTGGCCCTCGCGCTGTTCGCGCTGATCTTCTTCCTCTACGACGGCAGGCGGATCTGGCGGTTCCTGCTGCGCGCGATGCCGGCCGGCTCCGGCCGGGATCGGATCGACGTCGCCGGCGACCGCGCGTTCGCCACGCTGGTCGGGTACACCCGCGCGACCGTGCTGGTGGCCGTCGTCGACGGGGTGGCGATCGGCCTCGGGCTCTGGATCGTCGGCGTTCCGCTGGTCATCCCGCTGGCCGCGCTGACCTTCCTGGCCGCGTTCATCCCGACGGTCGGCGCGGTGGTCAGCGGCGCGGTGGCGGTACTTGTCGCGCTGGTGACGCTCGGGCCGATCCAGGCGTTGATCATCCTGGGGGTGGTGATCGGGGTTCAGCAGCTGGAGGGCAACGTGCTCCAGCCGCTGCTGCTCGGGCGTGCGGTCCAGCTGCACCCGCTGGCGGTGGCGCTGGCGGTGGCCGCCGGGGTGGTGGTCGCCGGGATCATCGGCGCGCTGCTGGCGGTGCCGCTGCTGGCGGTCGTGAACTCGGTGATGCGTTCGATGAATGCCTCGGCCGAGCAGAGCCCGGACCAGGTCGACCCGGACGATCCGCGGCAGGCCAGACCGCCGCCGTGGCTGGGCCGGCGCCGGCGCCGGCGCAGCGCGGCCGATCCGCGGCCGACACGACCGAGTCCGCCGATACCACCGAGTCCGCCGAGTCAGCGGAAACCACCGACGGCACCGCTTCCGCCGACGCCACCGCGCCGGGCGACCCGGCGGCGCGACCGCCCGGCTAGCCGACCTCGTCGAGCAGCGCGACCGTGGCGGCGTCCAGGGACACCGTTGCCGCCAGCCCGGCCCGGCGCCGGGCCGTGTTCGTGACGTGCTCAACACCGACCGGCGGGCAGGGGATCGCCTAGGGTGGCCTGCTGTGACCGTCGAGCTGTACTACACCGACGGACGGACCGCCCGACGCACCCATCGTCGTGCTGGCCGGCTCGCTGGGCAGCACGGTCGAGATGTGGCAGCCGCAGCTGCCCGCGCTGACCGGGCGATTCCGGGTGATCCGGATCGACCACCGCGGGCACGGCCGCTCTCCGGCGCCGCCCGGGCCCTACCGGATGTCGGATTCTAGGCGCGGACGCCGAGGCGCTGCTCGACCGGCTCGGCGCCGACCGGGTGGCGTGGTGTGGGCTGTCCCTCGGCGGCATGGTCGGCATGTGGCTGGCGACCGAGTCGCCGGAGCGGATCGGCTCACTGACGCTGTGCTGCACCTCGGCCGGGTTCCCGGACCCCGGCCCGTGGCGGGACCGGATCGCGGCGGTCCGCGCCGGTGGCACCGCCTCGATCGCCGAGTCGGTGGTGGCACGCTGGTTCACCCCGGGGTACGCCGAGGCACACCCGGACGCGGTCGCCACCGCGCAGCGCTGGGTTTCCGAGACCCCGGACGGGGGCTACCTCGGCTGTTGCCAGGCGATCGAGGTCTGGGACCACGTCGGCGAGCTGGGCCGGATCACCGCGCCGACCTTGCTGATCGCCGGCGCGCACGACCCGTCCACCCCGATCGACCCGCATGCCCGGACGCTCGCCGAACACATCCCCGGCGCGCAGCTCGCCGTCGTCGACGCCGCGCACCTGGCCAACATCGAGGCCGTGGACGACGTCAACCGGCTCATCCTGCGCCACCTGTCCTGACCGCTCACCCGTGCGCGAGGTCGACGAACCGGCTGTAGTGCAGCTGGTGGGCGACGGTGACCGTGCGGGTCGGCCCGTTCCGGTGCTTGGCCAGGATCAGGTCCGCCTCGCCGGCCCGCGGGTCGTCGTGCTCGAACGCGTCCGGGCGGTGGATCAGCAGCACGATGTCCGCGTCCTGCTCCAGCGAGCCGCTCTCCCGCAGGTCGGCGAGCATCGGCTTCTTGTCGGTGCGCTGCTCGGGGCCGCGGTTGAGCTGGCTGATCGCCACCAGCGGCACGTCGAGCTCCTTGGCGAGCAGCTTGAGCTGCCGGGAGAATTCGCTGACCTCCTGCTGGCGGGACTCGACCTTGCGGCCGGAGGTCATCAGCTGCATGTAGTCCACCACCACGAGCTTGAGGTCGTGCCGCTGCTTGAGCCGCCGCGCCTTGGCCCGGATCTCCATCATCGTCAGGTTCGGCGAGTCGTCGATGAACAGCGGTGCCTCGCTGATCTCGCTCATCCGCCGCGCCATCCGGGTCCAGTCGTCGTCGCTCATCCGGCCGGAGCGCATGTCGGCCAGCCGGATGCGAGCCTCCGCCGAGAGCAGCCGCATCACGATCTCGCTGCGGCTCATCTCCAGGGAGAAGACCACGCTGGTCATGCCGTGCTTCACCGAGCAGGACCGCGCGACGTCCAGCCCGATCGTGGACTTCCCGATGCCGGGCCGGGCCGCGACGATGATCATCTGCCCGGCATGCAGGCCGTTGGTCACCGCGTCCAGGTCGGCGAATCCGGTCGGTACTCCCAGCGCCACCCCGCCCCGGGTGGCGATCGCGTCGATCTCGTCCAGCGTCGGCTGCAGCAGCTCCTCGAGCGCCACGAAGTCCTCGCTGGTACGCCGCTCGGTGACCTCGTAGACCGCGGCCTGGGCCCGGTCCACCACCTGATCGACATCGGCACCGTCCGCGCCGAGGTAGCCGAGCTGCACGATCCGGGTGCCGGCCTCCACCAGTCGGCGCAGGATCGCCTTCTCGGCGACGATCTCGCCGTAGTAGGCGGCGTTCGCCGCGGTCGGCACCGCCGAGATCAACGTATGCAGGTACGGCGCGCCGCCGAGCCGGATCAGCTCGCCCCGGCGATGCAGCTCGGCCGAAACCGTGACCGCGTCGGCCGGCTCGCCACGCCCGTACAGGTCGAGGATGCACTCGTAGACGGTCTGGTGCGCCGGGCGGTAGAAGTCGGCCGGACGCAGCACCTCGACGACGTCGGCGATGGCGTCCTTGGACAGCAGCATCCCGCCGAGGACCGACTGTTCGGCGACCAGGTCCTGCGGCGGCTGACGATCACCCGCCGTGCTCGCCGGCTCGTCCGCCCGGACCGCGCGGGGGCCCCGGGAATCGAACGCCGGCCGCCGATCGTCCGATAGTCGACCGTCCGGGTGGGCCACGCCGACCATCACCTCCCCCGGTGCCGTCGATACTGCGCCTTACCGACGACCCCGGAGCCACTATACGAACATTCGTTCGAACAGATCGACCGGCGCGCCGAGATCGGCTGGCGCCGGCCAGCGAGATCGGCCAGCTGTGTGGTCGGGGACGTTAGGGCCAACAGCGGCGGACACCAACCCGGCCTGTGGACGGGCCTGTGCGTCTACCTGGGGACGTCTTCCGGTCACCCGGCGCGCCGCTGGGCATGAGCTGTGGACCATCCTGTGGACGCGCGATCCGCTGTCGCCGGGGATCCCTGTTCGGGACGGCGAGCCGACTGTGGACGGAAAATAGCTACGTCCAGTTTCTCGCGTGTCACCCGAACGGACGGGCAAGTCCGCCGCCGACCTCGACGTCAGCTCGCGGTGACCTCGACGGTCAGCTCAACGGTGACATCGGGGTGCAACCGTACTGTGACCGGATAGCTGCCGACCGTCTTGACCTGACCCGGCATTTCGACGGTCCGCTTGTCCAGGGCGGGGCCGCCCGCGGAGCGCACCGCGTCGACGACGTCGGCGGTGGACACCGAGCCGAAGAGCCGACCGCTGTTGGCGGCCGCGCGGGCCGGCACGGTCACCGAAGGCAGACCGGCAAGCGTCGCGGCGACCTCCTGAGCGTGGCCGAGATCGCGGATCTCGCGGGCCTGCTGGGACTTGCGAATCGGGGCGACCTGCTTCTCGGCGCCCTTGGTGGCCGCGATCGCCTTGCCCTGCGGGGCAGCAGGAAGTTGCGGCCGTAGCCGTCCCGGACCTCGACGATGTCGCCGGGCGCGCCGAGGCCGGGCACGTCGGTGGTGAGGATGAGCTTCACGGTGATTCCCCTTCCTAGCGCGCGGTCGAGGTGTAGGGCAGCAGGGCGACCTCGCGGGCGTTCTTGACCGCGGTGGCGATGTCGCGCTGGTGCTGGGTGCAGTTGCCGGTCACCCGGCGGGCGCGGATCTTGCCGCGGTCGGAGATGAACCGGCGCAGCAGGGTGGTGTCCTTGTAGTCGATCGGCTGCGCGTTCTCCTTGCAGAAGGCGCAGACCTTCTTCTTCGGCTTGCGGACGGGGGGCTTGGGCATGACTGGTTTCTCCTGAGAATGGTGCTCGGCGTGAGTCGGTGTGGCAGCGGGCGTCGGTCAGAACGGCGGCTCGTCCGCGTACCCACCGGCGGACCGGCGGCCGGCGCCGAGCCCCACGGGTCGTCGGCCGGGGCGCTCGGCCGGAGCCGCCGGAGCTGCCGCAGCCGCCGTAGCCGCCACCGCCGCCGCCGTCGGACCGCTGAGCCCGGTTGACCTTCGCGGTGGCGTACCGCAGCGACGGGCCGATCTCGTCGACCTCGAGCTCGATGACGGTGCGCTTCTCGCCTTCCTTGGTCTCGAACGACCGCTGCTTGAGCCGGCCGGAGACGATCACCCGGGAGCCGCGGGTGAGCGATCTCGGCGACGTTCTCGGCCGGCTGCCGCCAGATGTTGCAGCGCAGGAACAGCGCCTCGCCGTCCTTCCACTCGCCGGACTGCTCGGTCGAAGGTGCCGGGGCGTCGACGCGACGGTGAAGTTCGCGACGGCCGCACCGGACGCGGTGAACCGCAGTTCGGGGTCGGCGGTGAGGTTGCCGATCACGGTGATGATGGTGTCGCCAGCCATGGTGGCCCGCCTTTCGCTCGCCTCGGCTCGGTCAGCTCGTCTCGGTCAACCAGAAGTCGCGCCGGCACCGGCCGGCGTGTCGACCGACCCAGCCCGCCGCCGTTCGACGCGCAGCATCTTGGTGCGCAGCACGGACTCGTTCAGGTTCAGCTGACGATCCAGCTCGGCCACGGCGGCCGGCTCGCAGGTCACGTTGATGACGGCGTAGATGCCTTCGGCGTTCTTCGTGATCTCGAACGCCAGCCGGCGCCGGCCCCAGATGTCGACGTTCTCGACGGTGCCGCCGCCCTGGCGGATCACGTTGAGGAACGTGTCGAGCGATGGGCGCGACGGTGCGCTCGTCGAGGCTGGGATCGAGGATGAGCAGCAGCTCGTAGTGACGCGGCACGAGAACGCCACGTCACCTCCTATGGACTCAGTCGGCCACGGTCGGTCCGCGGCAGGAGGGTCTCGTTGATAGCCCGCCGTCTCGGGAGGCGGGCACGTCCAGCGTACCTGCACGGACCGCACAGGTTCGCGGCGCCATGTCGGAGGCCACCACTACGCTCAACGGTCATGCGTATCGGCGCGCACATCCACGACGTGAACCCGGTCGCCGCGGCCGCCGAGCGAGGCGCGGAGGTCGTGCAGTTCTTCCTCTCCGACCCGCAGGGCTGGGAAGAACCGCAGCCGCACCCACAGACCGACGAGCTGCTCGCCGGCGACCTCGAGGTGTTCATCCACTCGCCGTACCGGGTCAACGTCGCGTCGCTGAACAACCGCATCCGGATCCCGTCCCGCAAGCTGATCGCGCAGCACGCCGCGGGCGCGGCCACTGTCGGGGCGCTCGGCCTGGTCGTGCACGGCGGCCACGTGGACCGCGGCGGCGACCCGGCGGTCGGAGTCGACAACTGGCGCAAGTTCCTGGCCCGGCAGATCGACGCCGAAGGCGGGTTCGCGGTGCCGATCCTGATCGAGAACACCGCGGGCGGGGACAACGCGATGGCCCGGCGGTTCGACGCGCTGGCCCGGCTCTGGGAGGCCGTCGGGGACTACGGTGTCGGGTTCTGCCTGGACACCTGCCACGCCTTCGCCGCCGGCGAGGACCTCGCCGACGTGGTGGACCGGGCGAAGGCGATCACCGGGCGGATCGACCTGGTGCACCTGAACAACTCACGGGACCCGTTCGGCTCCGCCCGGGACCGGCACGCAAACGTCGCCAGCGGAACCATCGAGCCCGAGCAGCTCGTCGCGGTGTGTGCAGCGGCGGGCGCACCGGTCGTGGTGGAGACCCCGGCCGAGGGACAGGCCGCGGACATCGCCTTCCTCCGCGAGCAGCTCGTCAGCGCGGGATGACGTCCGGGCGTGCCGGCTACTCCGGCACCCCGCTGCCGGTGAAGCTCGGCGTCCGGGACGGGTCGCGGGTGCTGGTGGTGGCGGCGCCGGACGGCTTCGTGCTCGAAGCACCGCACCACGTCCGGGCGCGCGGCGGTGACTACGACGTCCTGCTGGTGTTCTGCCCGGACTCCGGCGAGCTGAGCCGGCGCTGGCCGGTGGCGGCGGAACGGACCGCCGAGCGAGGGGCGCTGTGGATCGCCTGGCCGAAGCGGGCCTCCGGGGTGCCGACCGACCTGACCGAGGACGTCGTGCGGGCCCACGCGTTGCCGCTGGGCTGGGTGGACGTGAAGGTGTGCGCGGTGGACGACACCTGGTCCGGGCTCAAGCTGGTCCGCCGGCTCCGCTCGCGCTAGCCGGCACAACACCGGTCGACGTCGCACTCCGAAGCGGCGATTCGACCGGCCCACCCCAAGCCCCGTGGGCCGCACACACCGGGAGACACCGACGCACATGTCACGACCTCGGTGCCGCCAACCGGAGGTATGTGCCGCACCGCTCGAGCCCCGGGGGCGAACCGGGCGGCTCGGCCCGGCGCGGTGCGGCCGGCAGCAGCGCCAGCCAGTAGACCAGCAGCACGCCGCACCACAGCGAGAGCGGCAGCGCGGACGCCGACCCGTCGACGTACCACAGCCGAGGCCATTCCCCGCCGATCAACGGCAGCGCCAGCAACAGCGCTGCCACCGCCCAGCGGCGGGTGGCGATCAGCAACAGCACCCCGGGTGCGAGCAGCACCAGGTAGTTGTGCCAGGCGATCGGTGCGGCCAACAGGGCCGCGGCGGTGCACGCCCACAGTCCGGTGTCCGGAACGCCGTCCGGCGCCACCAGCCGGACCCGCCAGAGGGTGACCGCCAGCACGGCCGCAGCCAGCAGATAGCCGATCACGATCGCGCCCGGCAGCTCGATCAACGGCCGACCCCACTCGGTAGCCGTGGCCAGCCGGGTCACTGTCGCCGGGAGCGAGGCGTTGTCGTAGTAGGTGGACAGCGGTTCGGCCACCAGCACGCTGATCCAGCGCGGGAGCGAGCTGCCCCCGGTCGCCAGCCAGCCAAGCAGCGTCGCGAACGAGCCGGCCAGCAGCGCGGCGCCCAGCGTCGACCACTGCCGCCGGACCACCGGGAACAGCAGCAGCAGGGCCAGCGACGGCTTCACCGCCACCACCAGGCCCAAGGCAACGCCGGCCGGGCGCGGCCTGCCGCGCCGGTCCGCGAGCCAGCAGACGGTGAGCCCCGCGACGAGCAGGCCGTAGATCTGGCCGAGCCCGAGGGTGCCCAGCATCGGGGTCGAGATCAGCAACGCCGCGAGGACGAGCACCACCGGTCCGGCGCCGATCCGCAGCTCCCTGGCGACCGCCACCATGCTCCCGCCGATCAGCACGACGGTCAGCAGCACGAGCAGCCGGTAGGCGACCATCGCGTCCAGCAGACCGAGCGGAGCCAGCAGGAAGGTCACCAGCGGTGGGTTCAGGTTGAGCAGGGCGGCGTCGGTGTCGTAGATGTCGGCGCCGTCCCACGCCGCCCGGGCGGAGAGCCAGAAGGTCTGGAAGTCGGCATGGCGCTCGAGGTCCGGCGAGACCAGCCGGTCGAGGAAGCCGGATCCGTACCGGACGTAGAGCCATCCGGCCAGCAGCGTGGCACCGAGCGCGGCGGCCAGCACCGCCACGACGCGCACCCTGGCGTAACCGCGGTGCACCCGATCATCGTAGGCGGCGATGTCGGAGACGCCGATCACGACCTGACGGGATCGGCCGGCGGGCCCGGCACGGCAGGCACAGCGGGCGGCGGCGAGCCGTTTCGTGCCGGGCGACCGGCACCCGGCCAGTCCGGGTCGTCCAGCCCATCCACCCGGAGCGGGTCGGTCTCCGGGCGCAACACCGACCGCACGACCAGCACGCACAGCGCCACGACGACCGCGTCCCGGATCACGACCGCGCCGAGGAAGTAACCCATCGGCA
Source organism: uncultured Actinomycetota bacterium (assembly GCA_963776255.1). Lineage (GTDB taxonomy): Bacteria > Actinomycetota > Actinomycetes > Mycobacteriales > Pseudonocardiaceae > Pseudonocardia. The sequence goes on from CAVZMB010000011.1 coordinate 543,071, forward strand.
GGCCTTTGGCGTCGGTCCCCAGGTAGGCGTACACCAGCGGCAGCCAGAGCAGCGCGTCGACCAGCATCCAGGTCAGCAGCACCCGCCACCGGGGCAGCGCGAGCACCGCCAACGGGACCAGCCACAGCGAGTACTGCGGGCTCCACACCTTGTTGACCAGCAGGAAGGCCGCAACGATCAGGAAGCACAGCGCGGCCAGCCGCGGCGTTTGCGGCGCCCGCAGGGCCAGCAGCGCGATGCCGGCGCAGCACAGCACGAAAAGGCCGGCGCTGACCGCGTTGAGCACAACCGGCGACTGGTCCGCCGCCAGCGGCCCGTCGAAGCCGGCCCAGCCGGTGAAGTGCGCCAGCACGTTGTAGATCGACTCCGGGTTGGCGGGCCGGGTCGCGTTGAGCCGGTAGAACTCCAACCAGCCGGGCGTCCAGACGATCGCCACCGGCAGGTTGACCACCACGAAGCTGACAGCTGCGGCCACCGTGGTGTGCACCGCCGGCTTGAGGTCACGGCGACGCAGCGCAACGAGGACGATCGGCAACAACAGCAGCAGCGGGTAGAGCTTGGCGGCGGCGCCCAACCCGAGCGCGACTCCGGCCAGCGCCGGCCGACCCCTGGCGAACGCCAGCAGGCCGAGGCTGGCCGCCATCACCGCGAGCGCGTCGTAGTTGGTGAACACCTGCAGCAGCACCAGCGGGGACGCCGCGACCAGCGCCGCGTCCCACGGCCGCTCCAGCGCGATGCCGCTGCGCTGCCGGAAGGTCGCCCAGACCACCACCAACCAGGCCAGCGCCAGCCAGAACGCGGTGATGTCGAAGTAGATCACCACCGGAAGTGCCTTCGGCAGCGCCGCAACGGACAACCACACATCGGTCAGTCGGGCGTTCCCCCACTGGAAGAAGCCGGTCAGCACCGGGTACTCCATGTACCTGACCTGCTCGGAGGGAGTGCCCGCCTGCTCGATCCAGGAGTCGCGGTACGGCAGCGCGTCGGGCTCGTTGAGCCGCTCGATGCCGTAAAGCGGAACGGTGTCGGTGTAGCACGCCGCGACGTACTGCCGGTTGTTTCGCCAGTCGAGCTCGAGCACGCCGTCGGCGTTGACGTACTGCTGCAGGCACGGCGACTTCTGCAGCCAGCCGAGCGCGAGGAACGCCACCGCGATCAGTAGCAACACCCGGAGCGGGGTCCAGAACCTGGCTCGGCCGACCAGCGCATGCTTGCCGAGTGGGCCACCGACGAGTCGGCTGGCCGCGGCGACGATCGGCTCGCTCCGGGTCGGGGCGAGCCGCAGGACACCGCTGGTGTCCGCGGGTACGGACCGCTCGCCGTCCGATCCGCTGACGGGCTGGTCGTTCGGCGGGCCGCCGTGCCCGGTCACGCCGGCGGCGGCCGGGCCGCGGGTCGGCCCGCGGCGGCTGGCCCTTGTGCAACGGGCTGCTGCGCAGCGGGCCCACCCGGGGAGATACCGCCACGCGGGCCGAGGATGCCCTCGGGCAGGCCGGACCCGTCCCGCCCGGACAGACCTGACGAGTCCTCGTCTTCGTCCTCGTCGGAGTCTTCCTCGTCGGGCTCGGGGGGCTCGGTCGTCTCGGACTCCGCCGGTGGCGCGCCCAGCGGCACGAACGGGCTGAACGTCTCGACCGGTTGTGCCCGCAGCGCCCCGGACATGAAGCGCTGCCAGATCTGCCCGGGCAGCATCCGGCCGAAGATCGGCCGGCCGGCAGCGGTCTTGATCGGCGTGTTGTCGTCTGACCCGATCCATACCGCGGCGGACAGCTGCGGGGTGTAGCCGACGGTCCAGGCATCGTTGTTCTGCCCCGGGATCCGGTGCTGCACGGTGCCGGTCTTGGCCGCGACCGGCCTGCCGTCACTGAGCGGAATCCCGGAGAAGCCGGCCACGTCCGTCATCGACTCGGTCACGTTGCGCGCGACCTGCTGGTTGAACTGGAGCTTGCCGGGATCCGTGCCGCGCTCGAACAACACCCGGCCGTCGGCGGTCTCCACCCGGGTGATCAGGTGCGGGGCGAAGTAGCGCCCATCGTTTGCGAAGGTGCCGAACGCGGCCGCCATGTCCGTGGGATGGACCTCCTTGTCACCCAGCGCGATACCACCCGTCGGGTTCGGCAGCAGGTCCCCGGGGATGCCGGCCCGGTGCGCGACGTCGGCGACCCGGCCCGGACCGACGCGGTTGAACACCAGGTCGTAGAAGATGGTGTTGACCGACTCGGTCATGGCGGTCTTCAGGCTGCAGTTCGGGCAGGGGGCGCTCTCCGAGTTGCTGATCTCCAGGTTGCCGAACACCCGCGGTGAGGTGCCGTCGAAGGTCTCTCCGAGGCCGATCGGCGGGTTCTGCTCCAGCGCAGCGGCCATCGCGAACGGCTTGAACGACGAGCCGGGCTGCCGCACCACTTGGGCGTAGTCGTAGCCGCGGCCGTTCTCCCCGCCGTAGTAGGCGACGATGCCGCCGGTGCGGGGGTCAACGGCGACCAGCGAGGCCCGGAGGTTGGTCGGCTGGCCCTTCATGATCCGTCTCGCGGATTCCTCGGCCTGCTGTTGGACCTTCGGGTCGATCGTGGTCGAGATCCGCAGCCCTTCGGTGTTCAGCACCTGCTCGCTGATCCCGTTGGCCTCCAGCTCGCGTTTCACCTGGGTGTAGATGTGGCCCTTGGCGTCCTCCGGGATCCCGCCCTCGGTGACCTTCGGCGGCACCCACTGCGGGAACTGCTGCGCCTGCCGGTCGCCGGCCGGCAGCCAGCCTTGGGAGACCATGCCGTCCAGCACGAAGTTCCAGCGCTCGGACGAGCCGCCGGCGTCCTTCGCCGGATCCCAGCGCGAAGGGGCCTGGATCAACCCGGCGAGCATCGCCCCCTCGGACACGGTGAGCTGCTCGACCGTCTTGTCGAAGTACGCCTGGCTGGCCGCCTGGATTCCGTGCGCTCCGCGACCGAAGTAGATCGTGTTGAGGTAGTTCTCCAGGATCTGTTCCTTCGAGTAGTCCTTGGAGATCTTGGCGGCCAGCACGATCTCGCGGTACTTGCGCCACAGCGAGAAGTCGTCCTGCTTCGTGGTGACCTTGATGTACTGCTGGGTGATCGTGGATCCGCCGCCCGAGCCGCCGGTGATCTGGTTCCAGACCGCGCGCCCGATTCCGGCGATGTCGAAGCCCGGGTTCGAGCGGAACGACCGGTCCTCGGCGGCCAGCACGGCGTTCTGCACGTGTGGCGGGATCTGGTCCAGCCGTACGTTCACCCGGTTGACGTTCCCACCCGGTGAGATCTTGGCCAGCTCGGTGTCGTCCGCGTAGCTGATCGTGGCCACCTGCGGGATGGCAACCTCCGCCGGCGTCGGCACCGAGAAGATCAGCCAGCCGAGGGCGAAGGCCAGCAACGGGCCGAGGATCAGCACGCCGAGCCCGATGAGGACGAGCCGGCGGATCTTGCGGGTGGGCCGGCCTCCGGGCGGCGCTCCACCGGGCCGCGCTCCACCGGACCTCGCGATGCGGGTGGCGCGTCGAGGTGGTTCGACACCCACGTTGGCGGCGTCGCGCCGGGCGGTTCGCTGGGACGGATCGTGGGTCAGCAGCTGCGGCTCCGGCCGGGGGTCGGTCGGCAGCGAGGCGAACGGCGGCGAGGCGAACGGCGGCACGGCAGGCGGACCCGGCGGTCCGGACGGTCGGGCGTGCGGCGGTCGAGCGGGCGGGCCGGGGGCTCGGACGATGGGCGACGGGCCGTCTCTAGGACCGACGGGGTGCCCGACGGGGTGCGCGGCACGCGGCGCGACCGGCCCGGCAGCCGGGTTCGGCACGACCTCAGGCGTCGGGCCGTGGACCGGTCCCGGACGCGGAGCGGACGGCGGGCGACTGGTCACCGGCGGCCCGTCCGGCGAGGGTGGCGGCGACGGTGGGGGCGGCGACTGTGGGGGCGGTGACGGTGGAGGCGGCGCTTGCGGTGGCGCGGGCTGTGGTGGCGGTGGTGGCGCGGACTGTGATGGCGAGAGCTGGGGTGTCGGGGGCAGGGGCAGTTGTGGGAGGCCCTCGGGCGGTGGTGCCGCGGTGGCCGGCGAGAACAGCGGATGCTCGTCGGCAGCATCACCGTTGCCGTTGCCGGCCCCATCGGCGACATCCGGAGCCTGCTGATGCTTCCCGTTCGTCCCGTTCGACGCCGTTCGGGCGGCCGTACGTCGATCTGCTCGCCCGGCGGTGTCTGGACAGCACGGGACGCCGGGCCGCGCCGGACGTCGCGCTCGTGGTCCACTTCCGCGTCACTCCCGCCTCGCCGGAGCCGGCCGGCCCGTCGGACGGCTCGCTGGCTTGGTGCTCGATCGCTGGGGATGATCGAGTTCGGTCACCGGCTGAGATTCACCGGATTGTTCGGCTGTCGGGGACTACTCCGCGACGCTCCGCCGCGGCTCGCCGTGGTGGTTGAGACCACGACCGCCCAGTACATACGACTGGACCAGGTGGTTCCAGGCACATGTGCGGCACACCTCGACGACGTAGACCGTGAAGTCGGAGAACAGGGCAGCGAGCCGGTCCAGCTCTTCCGGGGAGCGAGCCGAACCGGACGCGTGTCGGAGTGCATCGCCGTAGACCCAGGAGACCATGGTGAGCCGCTCCTTGCGGCAGACCGGGCAGGTCTGCTCACTCGACTTGCCATGGAACCGGGCGGCCCGTAGCAGATACGGGCTGGCGTCGCACACCTCGGCCACGCCGACCCGACCGGTGTAGACGTCGGCGAGCAGCGCACGGCGCTGCAACGCGTAGTCGACGACCTGCCGTTGGGTCCGCACCCGACCAGGGTAGCCGGGCAGCCGTCCGCGCCATACGGACCCAGGTAATCCAACGGTGACCGGCACAACTCGTCCAGCCAGCGGATGTATCGCTTCGATATAGTGGATCGCTATAAGAGCCGAACGGGACGCCGCCGACCGGAGGAGGACGGGAGTGCTCGAGTTCGCCATCCTCGGCCTCCTGCACGAGGGGCCGATGCACGGCTACTCCTTGCGCAAGGAGCTCGGACTGCGGCTCAGCGGCTTCCGCGTCTTCTCCTACGGTTCTTTGTACCCCGCGCTGCGCCGGTTGTCCCGGGCCGGATTGATCATCGAGGAGCCCGGGCCCGGGCCGGACCCGGCGGCCGGCAGCTGGCCACGACGGCGAGGCCAGGGTCGCGCCCGGCGGGTCTACCGGTTGACCGCGGAGGGCAAGGAGCGTTTCGCCGACCTGCTCGCCGACTGTGGTCCGCAGGCCTGGGAGGACGAGCGGTTCGGCGTGCACCTCGCGTTCTTCTCCCGCACCCCGGCGGAGGTGCGGATGCGGATCCTGGAGGGCCGTCGACGACGGGTTGAGGAACGCCGTGAGGGGCTGCGCACGGTCCTCGCCCGGGCCGGCGAGCAGATCGACCGCTACACCCGCGAGCTGCACCAGCTTGGACTGGACGCAAGCGAGCGCGAGGTGCGCTGGCTCAACGAGCTCATTGCTCACGAACGGGGCGACGGCACCGACCGAACTGCCCCCACCGGCTCGGCCGGTGAGGGAACCAACGAACGGGGTAAGGAGTAACACCGGCATGAGCAAGGTGCGTGTCGCCGTCGTCGGCGTCGGAAACTGCGCGGCGTCCCTGGTGCAGGGGGTGCACTACTACGCCGATGCGGACCCGGAGGCCCGGGTCCCTGGGCTGATGCACGTCCGGTTCGGTCCCTACCACGTCCGTGACATCGAGTTCGTCGCCGCGTTCGACGTCGACGCGAAGAAGGTCGGGCGCGACCTCTCGGAGGCGATCGTCGCCAGCGAGAACAACACGATCAAGATCTGCGATGTACCGCCGCTCGGGGTCACCGTTGCGCGCGGGCCGACCATGGACGGCCTCGGCCGGTTCTACCGGGAGACGATCCAGGAGTCCGACGAGGAACCGGTCGACGTGGCCAAGGTGCTCCGCGACACCCAGGCGGACGTCCTGGTCGCCTATCTGCCGGTGGGCAGCGAGGAGGCCGACCGGTACTACGCCCGGTGTGCCCTGGACGCTCGGGTCGCGTTCGTCAACGCGCTGCCGGTGTTCATCGCGTCCGACCCCGAGTGGGCGGAGCGCTTCCGGGCCGCCGGGGTGCCGATCATCGGCGACGACATCAAGTCGCAGGTCGGCGCGACGATCACGCATCGGGTGCTCGCCCGGCTATTCGAGGAGCGCGGCGTCGCATTGGAGCGCACGATGCAGCTCAATGTCGGTGGCAACATGGACTTCCTGAACATGAGGGAGCTGGACCGGCTCGAGTCGAAACGCATCTCCAAGACGCAGTCGGTGACCTCCCAACTCAGCCACGACCTCGGCCGGGACAACGTGCACATCGGGCCGTCGGACTACGTGCCCTGGCTGGACGACCGGAAGTGGGCCTACGTCCGGCTCGAGGGCCGCGCGTTCGGGGACGTCCCGCTCAGCCTGGAGTACAAGCTGGAGGTCTGGGACTCACCGAACTCCGCCGGGATCATCATCGACGCAATTCGCGCCGCGAAGGTCGCGTTGGACCGCGGGATCGGCGGGCCCGTGCTTTCCGCGTGCGGCTACTTCATGAAGTCCCCACCCGAGCAGTATTCCGACTCGGCCGCTCGGACTGCGGTGGAGGAATTCATCCGCGGCGAGTAGTTCACCGGAGCCGCACTTGTCGTGGGAATTTCCAGCGACAAGTGGCCTGCATCTGGGTGATTTCTCGGCTCTACGCAACTAAGCGTGGTAGCCGACCTCTGATCGGGGTGGCGCGGATAGTGTCCCAGTCGACGCCGCAGTGCAGCAGCAGGCGGAGCCGGTAGTTGTCGAAGTTGCGGAATCCGTGCCCGACGCGCTTGATCTTCTTGATCAGGAGGTTGATCGCTTCGGTGGGTCCGTTGGAGACGCCGCCGGTGTCGAAGTAGGCCAGCAGCTCGGCGCGCCAGGAGTCGATGGTGCGGGCCAGCCGGGTGAGTTCGGGGATGTCGGCGTCGGCGCAGTAGGCCAGCCACCGGTAGAGCGCCTGGCTCGGCGCGGGCCCGGTCCGGGCAGCGGAAGATCAGCCGCAGGTCCTGGGCGGCGATCCAGGTCCGGGCGAGCTGCTCGTCGGCGGTGTCGCCGGCGTCCAGCCCGGCCAGCAGCCGGGCCCAGGAGCGCTCGGAGTGGTGGTCGTGGGCGCGGCGCAGCAGCCGGCGGATCCGGTAGAGCGGGTCGTCGCGGCGGCCGCGGTGCCCGGTAAGTCCTCGCGCTGGATGCGGCGGCGCACATCGTCGACCGCGGCGAACCCGAGGCGCACCACGTGGAAGGCGTCCAGCACCCGCACGGCGTGCGGCAGCGCGGTGCGCAGCGCCGAGGCGTAGCCGCGGTACGGGTCCAGCGCCGCGGTGCGTGATCCGCGGCCCGCCAGCGCCGGCTCGCGCTCGGTCGATCCAGCTGACCAGCGCCGATGCGCTGCGGTCGGCGACCACATCGAGCAGCCGGGCGGGCCGCGTCGCGGCGGGTCAGGTCCACGATGCCGGTCACGAAGCTCGTCGAGCGGGCCGCGCGGTCGCGGCGGCTGGAACGCGGTCTCGTCCACCCCGACCGCCGCGCACCCCGGCCAGCCGGTGCCGGGTCGTCGACCCGGGGCCGGCCGTGGTCGCGGACCGCGGCCATCGCGGTGCCCCACCCGACCCCGAACTCGCGGGCCACCGCCGCGACCGACGCGCCGTCCTGGCCGACCCGGCGGCACACCTCGGCCCGGGCCCGCTCGGTCAGCGACGCCCGCGGCGCGATCGCCGGCGAGGTCTCGGTCCAGGTCCGCGTCGGGCACAGCCGCTGCGCGGCACCGCCACACCCGCTTGACCCACACCAGGGTCACCGGCCGGCCCGCCGTGGGCAGGTCCCGGACCCAGCACGGGCCGCCGATCGTGCAGCTCGCGCGACCGCCCCGCACCCCGGGCAACCGACCAGATCCGCGGTCGTCTCGATCGCCTGCTCGAGCTCGCCGTCGTGCTCCGACACCGCCAGCACGACGAACCCGGGCAAGCCCAACATCGCCGCCGCAGCACTACGCTCTCCTTCCACCTGGGGCCTCCCATCTCCGTGTCCATGACACCACGGATCATGAGGCCCCAGGCCCGTTTCCAGGCTCAGGCTGAAGATCGTGTTCTACAGCGGCTCACCACGCTCAGAGACGAAGAGCCGATTTCTCGCGACAAGTCCTCCGCCCGGCGGGCCGGCCGGTCCTTGCGACCTGAAACCCTTTCGCCCGGGTAACGTTGCGTACCTGCACAGATTCGCGGCTATTGTGACCGTCTGACACGGCCAACTCGGTGAATTGAGCATCAAATATCGACAACGGGTCGAACCTTTCGTATTTTCCTGCTCGGTCCCGCGGCAATTCGATGCCCATCCGGGGTGTCGACGCGGGCCGCACCGCCGACGTTCTGCTGGCCATATTCGGCCGGCGAAATGGTTAGCGCCCCATTGGATGCGATACCGGCGGTGCACGCCGAAAGGTTTCTGATCCCCTTGCCCCGCAAGCCGCGTGCGCTCCTCGGACCCGCTCTGGCAGCTACCGTCGCGGCGGCAGCCCTGCTTCCCGGCGTCGCGGCCGACGGCCTCCCGGCGGTGGCGCAGCCGGCACCGCAGGCACGTACCGACGTCGTGCCGACCGCGGCCGCCCTCCCGGTCGCAGCACCCCAGCCCGTGCCAGCAGCGGTCACTGCCGGTTCCTCGGCATTGAAGGCGGCCCTCACGAGGCTCGGCCGTCCGTACCGGTACGGCGCGAGCGGACCGTCGGCGTTCGACTGCTCCGGCCTGGTGTACTGGTCCTACCGGCAGATCGGCATCAGCCTGCCCCGCTCCAGCCGGGCGATGTCGCGGGTCGGCACCCCGGTTGCACGCGGTGCCCTGCGGCCAGGGGACCTGGTGTTCTTCTACCGCCCGGTCAGCCATGTCGGGATCTACATCGGTGACGGCAAGGTGGTGCACGCCAGTACGTCCGGCGAACCGGTCATGATCAGCCCGATCGGCCGGATGCCGTTCAACTCCGCCCGCCGGATCTGACCGCACGGTGGGTCAGAGCACGACGTTGACCAGCCGGCCGGGCACCACGATCACCTTGCGCGGCTCGCGGCCGTCCAGCGCCGCCGCGATCCGTTCCTCGGCCAGCGCCGCGGCCCGCACCGCCACCTCGTCGGCGTCCGCCGGCACCGTGACCCGCGAGCGCACCTTGCCGTTGACCTGGATCGGGTACTCGATCGTCTCGGCGACCAGGTAACGCTCGTCGGCGACCGGGAACGGCCCGTGGGCCAACGACTCCGGGTGACCCAGGATCGACCACAGCTCCTCGGCGATGTGCGGGGCCAGCGGCGCCATCATCAGCACCAGCGCCTCGGCCACCGACCGGGGGACGCCGGCGCGACGCCAGGCCCGTAGCCTTGGTCAGGTGGTTGGTCAGCACGATCAGCTTGGCGATCGCGGTGTTGTAGGGCAGCGTCGCGAAGTCGCCGTGCACCCCGTCGATCGTGCGGTGCAGCAGCCGCAGCGTCTCGGTGTCCGGTGCGTCGGCGGGGTCGGCGGCTCGTCGGACACCCGCGCAGCTCCGGTCTGCTCGTCGACCAGGTTGCGCCACAGCCGCTGCAGGAACCGCTGCGAGCCGACCACGTCGCGGGTCTGCCACGGCCGGGAGATGTCCATCGGGCCCATGGACATCTCGTACAGCCGGAACGTGTCGGCGCCGTAGCGCTCGCACATCTCGTCCGGGGTCACCACGTTGCTCAGCGACTTGCCCATCTTCCCGTACTCGCGGCGGACCGGCTGCCCGTTCCAGGTGTACCGCACGCCGCCCGCGCCGTCCGGCTCCTCGACGACCTCCTCGGCCGGCACGTAGACGCCCCGCGCGTCGGTGTAGGCGTAGGCCTGGATGTAGCCCTGGTTGAACAGCCGGCGGAACGGCTCCTCCGAGCTGACGTCGCCCAGGTCGTACAGCACCTTGTGCCAGAACCGGGAGTACAGCAGGTGCAGCACGGCGTGCTCGACGCCGCCGACGTACAGGTCGACGCCGCCGGGGTCCGCCGCGCCGTGCTCGGCCGGGTCCTTGCCCATCCAGTACCGCTCGACCTCCGGGTCGCAGAAGATCTCGGCGTTGGTCGGGTCCAGGTAGCGCAGCTAGTACCAGCACGAGCCGGCCCACTGCGGCATCACGTTCGTCTCGCGCCGGTACCGGTCCGGGCCGTCGCCCAGGTCCAGCTCGGTGTTGACCCACTCCGTCGCCCTGGCCAGCGGCGGCACCGGCTCGGTGTCGGCGGCGTCCGGCGGGTAGGTCCGCGGCGAGTAGTCGGCGACCTCGGGCAGCACCACCGGCAGCTGCGCGTCCGGCAGCGCGATCGGCAGGCCCTCGCCGTCCCCGGGCTCGTAGACGATCGGGAACGGCTCGCCCCAGTAGCGCTGCCGGGAGAACAGCCAGTCGCGCAGCTTGTACTGCACCTCGGCTGCCCGACGCCGCGGCCGGCCAGCCAGTCGGTGATGCGCCGCTTCGCCTCGTCGACCTCCAGCCCGTTCAGCGACACCTCGTCGTTGGCGCTGTTGATCGCCGGCCCGTCGCCGACGTAGGCCTGCCCGGCGAAGCCGTCCGGCGGGGCGCACGGTGCGGACGATCGGCAGCCCGAACGCCTCGGCGAAGTCCCAGTCGCGCTGGTCCTGCCCGGGCACGGCCATGATCGCGCCGGTGCCGTAGCCCATCAGCACGTAGTCGGCGACGAAGACCGGGATGCGCTGCGCCGTTCACCGGGTTGATCGCGTAGCCGCCGGTGAAGACGCCGGTCTTGTCCCGGCTCTCCTGACGGTCCAGTTCGGACTTGCTCGCCGCGGCCTCGCCGGTAGGCGGCGACCGCCTCGGCCGGGGTCGCGGCGCCGCCGGTCCACCGTGGATCCACATCGGCCGGCCACTCGTCGCCGACGATCCGGTCCACCAGCGGATGCTCCGGGGCCAGCACCATGTAGGTCGCGCCGAACAGGGTGTCCGGCCGGGTGGTGAACACCTCGATGCGTGCGTCGAGCCCCGGTCGAACCCTCTGCCGGGGCCTCGACGCCGACGATCGGGAACTGAACGTTCGCCCCGTCGGACCGGCCGATCCAGTTGCGCTGCATGGTCTTCACCGACTCCGGCCAGTCCAGCCGGTCCAGGTCGTCCAGCAGCCGGTCGGCGTAGGCGGTGATCCGCATCATCCACTGCCGCAGGTTGCGCCGGAACACCGGGAAGTTGCCGATCTCGCTGCGGCCGTCGGCGGTGACCTCCTCGTTGGACAGCACCGTGCCCAGCCCGGGGCACCAGTTCACCGGCGCCTCGGCGATGTAGGCCAGCCGGTAGCCGTCCAGGACCTGGTGCTGCTCGACGCGGGTCAGCTCGGCCCAAGCCCGACCGTCCGGCGTGGACCGGGTGCCGGCGGCGAACTCGGCGACCAGCTCGGCGATCGGGCGGGCCCGGTCGGCGTCGGTGTCGTACCAGGCCTCGAAGATCTGCAGGAAGATCCACTGCGTCCAGCGGAAGAACTCCAGGTCGGTGGTGGCCACCCTGCGCCGCTGGTCGTGCGCGAGCCCCAGCCGCTGCAGCTGCGCCCGGTAGCGCTGCGATGTTCGCCTCGGTGGTGGTGCGCGGGTGGGTGCCGGTCTGCACCGCGTACTGCTCGGCGGGCAGCCCGAAGGCGTCGTAGCCGATGGTGTGCAGCACGTTGCGCCCGGTCATCCGCATGTAGCGGCCCATCACGTCGGTGCCGATGTAGCCCAGCGGGTGTCCGACGTGCAGCCCGGAGCCCGACGGGTAGGGGAACATGTCCAGCAGGTAGAGCTTGTCCCGGTCGCCGATCTTGTCCGGCTCGGCCAGCGGCCCGGTCGGGTTCGGCGCGTGGAAGGTGCCCTCGCGCTCCCAGCGGTGCTGCCAGCGGCGCTCGATCTCCGCCGCCATCGCCGCCGTGTACCGGAACGGCGGCGCGTCGTCCGGCCGGCTGGGCGCCGGACCCGTGGTCGTCTCCGTGCTCATCGCTGTGCCCATCGTTGGGATCGCCTGCTACCTGCCGGCCCGTCCTGGAAACACAAGACCCCTCGCGCCTCGTAGAGAGCGTGAGGGGTCGCCGCGCTGACCTCTTCGACCTGGTGTCGACCGGCTCAGCGCGGCCGGCTAAGGAGCAGGCGGGCCGTCTGCACGACATCCAGGGTAGCGGAGGGGGAGAACCGGCGAGCATCGCAGCGACCGAAGCGAGCGAGGAGCGGAACCGGTTCGGACCCGACCATCAGAACGGGCAGAGGGGCGAACGGGGCTCAGTTCGTGGTGACGTCGGCCGGGCAGGTGGCCAACAGCGCCTGCGGCATCCCCTGGCGGCGCAGCACCCGACCCCACAGGTCGGCGCCGGCGGAGACCAGCACGTCGTCCGGCAGCGCGGGCACCACCAGCCAGTCGCCACGGGCGATCTCGTCGTCCAGCTGCCCGGCGTCCCAGCCGGCGTAGCCGGCGAACACCCGCAGCCCGCGCAGCCGGGGCGCGAGCTCGTCCGGATCGCCCTCCAGGTCGACCAGCGCCACCGGACCGCGTACCGCGACCAGACCGCCGAGCCGGGACGGATCGTGCCCGGTGCGCACGGCGGCCAGGCACAGCGCGGTGCGCCCGGCGACCGGCCCACCCATGAACACCGCGTGCGGGCGGCTGGTGTGCGGCGCCCACAACGGCAGCACGTCCTGCACGTCGACGTCGGTCGGCCGGTTGAGCACCACTCCGAGCGTCCCCTCGCCCCGGTGCTCGATCACGTACACCACGGTCCGGGCGAAGTTCGGGTCGGTCAGCCCGGGCCCGGCGACCAGCAGGCTGCCCGGCTTCCAGGTCGGCCACCGCGCGGTGATCTGCCACCGCGCCATCGTGGCACCGCCACGGGCGTATCCGGGAGTCCCACGACCGGATAGCCTCTGCGAACGTGAATCTGAGCCGGCGGCTGCTCCGTCGTCGCGGATTCCGTCAGCTGCTCGCCGTCCGGTTTGCCTCCCAATGGGGCGATGGGCTGTTCCAGGCCGCGCTCGGCGGCGCGGTGTTGTTCAACCCGGAGCGGCAGGCCGACCCGCTGGCGGTCGCCGCCGGGCTCGCCGTGCTGCTGTTGCCCTACTCGCTCGTCGGGCCGTTCGCCGGTGCCTTCCTGGACCGTTGGGACCGGCGGCGGGTGCTGGTGTTCGCCAGCCTGCTGCGCGGGGTCGGCATTCTCGGGTTGGCCCTCATGGTCGGCACCGGGATCGGCGGCATGCCGCTGTTCCTCGGCGCCCTGGCGGTGACCGGGGTGAGTCGGTTCGTGCTGGCCGGCTTGTCGGCGTCCTTGCCGCACGTGGTCGCCCCCGAGCAACTGGTCACCGGCAACGTGATCGCGGCTACCGGGGGAGCGGCGATGATGGCCGTCGGCGCCGCCTGCGCGATCGGGCTGCGCGAGGTGCTCGGCTCAGGCGACGTCGGGTCGGCCTGGGTGACCTCGATCGCCGTGCTCGGTTCGCTGATCGGGGCCGCGATCGCGTACCAGGTTCCGGCCGAAGGAGCTCGGCCCGGACGAGATGGACGAGCCCCCGCAGGCGTTGGTCGCGGTGGCGCACGGGCTCGCCGACGGCGTCCGGGCGGTGGCGGCGGTGCCGACCGTGGCGGCGGCGTTCACCGCGCTGGCCGCACACCGGCTCGCGTTCGGCATCAGCACGCTGCTCACGCTGCTGCTGTTTCGCTACGCCTTCACCGACGAGGGCCTGATGCGCGCCGGGTTGGTCGGCCTCGGTGAGGCGATCCTGATCGCCGCGGTCGGGCTCGGGGCGGCGGCGCTGGTCACCCCGGCCCTGGTGCGCCGGATCGGCCGGCCGAGCACGGTGCGGATCGGCCTGGTCGTCGGCGTCGCCGCCCAGCTGGGGCTGGCCGCGCTGATCTCGCTGCCCACCGTGTTGATCGCCGCCTTCGTGCTGCCCACCGCGGGGCAGATCATCAAGCTCTGTGCGGACGCCGCCGTGCAGGCCGAGATCGGTGACGCGGTGCGCGGGCGGGTGTTCGCGCTCTACGACGCCGTGTTCAACGTCTGCTACGTGCTCGCGGTGGCAGCGGCTGCGCTGCTCAGCCCGCCGGACGGGGACGCCCCGCTGCTACTGGCCATCGCGGCCGGCGTCTACGTGCTCGGGCTGGCGGCACACGAGTGGCTGCTCCGCCTGGCCGCCCGCAAAGCCCGCGCCGCCCCGCCCGCCGGCGCCGAGCCCACGCCCTCCCGCGCCGAGCCCACCTGAACGAACGGCACTTTCGTGCAATAGGGCCGTAGAAACGCGCCGTTGATCACGGCTGGGGCGTCGTCAGCCCCTCGGCGGCGGCCCACCGCCGCAGCTCGGCCTCGGCCCGCTCGCGGGGCATCGGACCGTGCTCCATGCGCAACGCCAGCAGGTGCCGGTAGGCCCGGCCGACCAGCGGGCCGGGCGGCACGCCGAGGATCGCCATGATCTCGTTTCCGTCGAGATCCGGGCGGATCGCGTCGAGCTCCTCCTGCTGGCGCAGTGCGGTGATCCGCTCTTCCAGCGAGTCGTAGCTGCGCTGCAGCGCGGCCGCCCGCCGCCGGTTGCGGGTCGTCGAGTCCGAGCGCACCAGCCGGTGCAGCCGGTCCAGCAGCGGGCCGGCGTCGGTGACGTAGCGCCGCACCGCGGAGTCGGTCCACTCCCCGCGCCCGTAGCCGTGGAAGCGCAGGTGCAGGTAGATCAGCTGTGCCACGTCCTCCACCACCGAGCGCGGGTAGCGCAGCTCGCGAAGCCGCCGGCGGGCCATCTTCGCCCCGACGGCCTCGTGGTGGTGGAAGCTCACCTTCCCGTCCGGCTCCCGGCGGCGGGTGGCCGGCTTGCCGATGTCGTGCAACAGGGCCGCCAGCCGCAGCACCAGGTCCGGGCGACCGGGCTCCTCCCGCTTGCTCACCTGCTCGAGCACCACGAGCGAGTGCGTGTAGACGTCCTTGTGCTGCATGTGCTCGTCGATCTCCATGCGCATGGCCGGCACCTCGGGCAGCACGTACTCGGCCACCCCGGTGTCGACCAGCAGCTCGATGCCGCGCCGCGGGGCGGCGCCGAGGATCAGCTTGGTCAGCTCCGCCTGCACCCGCTCCGGGGTGATCCGGGCCAGCTCGGCGGCCATGTCGGTCATCGCGCGGACCACCCGCTGGGCGGGGGTGAACCCGAGCTGGCTGACGAACCGCGCGGCGCGCAGGATGCGCAGCGGGTCATCGGCGAAGGACTGCTCCGGCGCGGCGGGGGTGTCCAGCCGGCCGGCGGCCAGCGCAGCCAGCCCGCCGAACGGGTCGACGAACCGATGCCCCGGCAGCTCCACGGCCATCGCGTTGACGGTGAAGTCCCGCCGCGCCAGGTCGCCCTCGATCGAGTCGCCGAAGCGCACGGTGGGATTCCTGCCGACCCGGTCGTAGGCGTCGGACCGGAAGGTGGTGATCTCCAGGGTGACGTCGCCACGGCGGGCGCCGACCGTGCCGAACTCGATCCCGGTCTCCCAGACGGCGTCCGCCCAGCCGTCCAGGATCTGCAGCACCCGCTCCGGTCGGGCGTCGGTGGCGAAGTCCAGATCGGACACCGGGCGGCCGAGCAGGGCGTCCCGCACGCTGCCGCCGACGAGGTAGAGCACCTGCCCGGCGGCGCGGAAGCGGTCCCCGAGCTCGTCGGCGACCGGAGCGATCCGCAGCAGCTCCACCACCGCATTCTGCTGGGCTCGGGTCAGGGCCGGTACCAGGGCAGACCTCCCTAGGGACACGGGTTTGCGGGCCGCGACACGTGCGGGCGAGGCAACCGGGCCAGGGCGGGACACAGCGCGCCAGTCTAGGCAGACCGTGCCGGTCGGGCGCCGGGAGCGCATCGAGCACCCCGCAGGTGCGCGAGCCCGCTGCCGACGCGGCGGCTGGTTACCATCGCCAATGTGTCCCCTCCACGGGCGCGCTCCGGCGGTCGCCGGGGCCGCCGGTCGCCGTCTCGCCGGCGCCGACTGCGCACCGTGGACGAGACCTCCGCAGGAGGACTGGTCGTCGACGACCTGCTGAGCACGGCCGCCCTCATCGGCAGGTTGGACCGCCGCGGCCGGATGCTGTGGTCGCTGCCGAAGGGCCACATCGAGCCGGGCGAGACGGCCGAGGAGGCCGCGGTGCGCGAGATCGAGGAGGAGACGGGCATCCTCGGTACCATCATCGCCCCGCTGGGAACCATCGACTTCTGGTTCGTGGCCGAGGATCGTCGGGTGCACAAGACGGTGCATCATTTCTTGCTCCGCGCGAAAGGCGGGGAGCTCTCCGATGCCGATGTCGAGGTGGCCGAGGTGGCGTGGGTACCGCTCGCCGATCTGGAGGCTCGGCTCGCCTACGCCGACGAGCGCCGGCTGGTCCGCCGGGCCAACGACCTGCTCGCGGAGACCGGGTGATCCGTCCCGGCGCCGTGCCGTGACCCAGCGCCGTCCAGGCGTCAGGGCAGGCCGGGCCGGCAGGGTAGCCCTGGTCGGTCTGCTGGCCGCAACCGTCGTTGCGCTGGTCCTCGGACCGGCGGCGACCGCGCGGGCCGCCGAAGCACTTCCCGATCCGGATGCCTCCCGGCCACCGCCGGCGGTGATCCTGCAGATCGACACGATGACCCCGCGGGTGGTCACCGTGGGCGGCCCGGGAACGCTCACCGTCGCCGGGCGGCTGATCAACACCGGCGCCCGCGCCGTCGACGGCCTGGAGATCCGGGCGCAGCGCAGCCAGGCGTTGGGCGGCGAGGGCGAGGTCCGCGCCGCGCTGACCGGCGACCTGCCGGCCGACGCCGTGATCACCGACTTCGTCGCGCTGCCGGGGGAGCTGGCTCCCGGGGGCACCCGGGAGGTCCGCCTCGAGCTGCCGCTGCGCGGGCCGGCGCCCTCCGGACTCGCGTTGTCCGAACCGGGCACGTACGAGCTGCTGATCAACGTGAACGGCACCCCGGCGGGCGACGTCCGCGCCCGGCTCGCGGCGGCCCGCACCCTGCTGCCGGTGCTCGGGCTGCCGGCGGAACCCGGGCAGCCGGTGGGCGAGCCGCCGAGCGCGTCCCTGGCTCCGGTGCCCGTCGGGCTGCTCTACCCGATCTCCGACCAACCCCGCCGGCTGCCGAGCGGGCCGGGCGAACCGGTCATCCTCACCGACGACGACCTGGCCGCTTCGCTGGAGCCGACCGGCCGGCTCGGCGGTCTCGTCGCCGCGCTGCGGGGTGCGCCCGCCGGCAGCGATGTCCGTGCGGCGACCTGCCTGGCCGTCGACCCCGCACTGCTGCAGACGGTCGCCGCGATGGCCGCCGGCTACCGGGTGCGCACCGGCGACGGCGGCGTGGCCGAGGGTCGTGGCGCTGCGGCGGCAGGTCGCTGGATCGAGGAGCTGCGCACGGCAGCCCGCGGCGGATGTGTCCTCGCACTGCCGTACGCGGACGCCGACCTGGTGGCGCTGTCCCGCGGCGGACTGGCCGACCTCGGCGGGTACGCCGTGCAGCGCGGTGCGCAGATCGCGGCCGGTGTGCTGGGCACTCCGGTGGTCACCGCCAGCACCTGGCCGGCCGAGGGCGTCCTCGACGAGCTGACCCTGAGCGACTACACCGGCGCCGGCGGCCGCGCACTGGTGCTGTCCGCGGAGGCGGTATCACTCGGCTCGACCGACCGGACCGCCGGGCCGGCGGAAGTTGTGCGGTTGCCGGCACCGGCCGGACGGCAGGCACACGCGCTGCTCACCGACCCGCTGCTCACGCTGGCCGCCGACCCGGCTGGACGGCCGGCCGCCGCGGTCCAGCAGACCGTGGCCGCACCGGGCGGGCAGGACGTCGTCGGCGCATTTGCCTTCCGGGTGACGAATCCGGAGTCCGCCGCGGACCGCTCCCCGTCCGTCGTGCTGGCCCCGCCGCACCGGTGGGAGAACACCGCCGAAGGGGCTGCCGGCCTGCTGACCACCCTGCGCGAGCTGCTCGCCGATCGGCGGGCCGCGCCACGGAACGTCGCTGACCTGCTCACCAACCCACCCGCGGCAACCGCACCGACCGGTCGGCTGCTGTACTCCGCACGCGCCGGGACCACCGAGGTTCCGCCGTCGGTGATCAGCGGGCTGCACCCGATTCGCGACGACGTCGCCGACCTGCGCGCCGCCGCCGAGAACACACCGGGCGTGGGGCGCAGCCCGGCGGAGGTGTTCGACCCCACGACCGACGCCATGCTGGTCGCCGCCTCGGCGGCCTGGCGGAACCAGCCGGAACGGGCCATGGCCGCGCAGCGGGCGGTGGGCGACTGGGTCGCGGCGCTGCGCAACTCGGTGCGGGTGGTCGAGCCGCCGGCCCCGTACACGCTGGCCGGCGAACAGGCACCGCTGCTGCTGACCGTCGCCAACGGGTTGCCGGTGGCGATGAACGTACGGGTCGAGCTCACCGCAACCGCCGGGCTGCAGATCGAGCCGGTCCCGGTGCAGCGGATTCCGCCGCAGGGCCGGATCCAGCTGCGGGTGAACGCCGAGGTCAGCCGGTCGGGGCAGTTCCCGGTCTACGCGCGGGTACTCACTCCGAGCGGAGCTGAGCTCGGTCCACCGAGCCGGCTGCTGGTCAGCTCTTCGGCCTACGGCACGATCGCGGTGTGGTTGACGGTCGTCGCGGGCGCGCTGCTCGTCGTGCTCTCCGGGCGGAGAATCCTGCGCCGGATCCGGCGCGAAACGGCCCGACGCCGGACGGCGAACCGCTCGACTCCGCAGGACCGGGCCGAACCGGAGCCGGAGCCGGCGGACCCGGCACCCAGCCGGGCACCACCCGCAAGCCCGCACCAGCGAGCCCGGCACCACCGGCGAGCCCGGTACCAGCGAGCCCGGCACCACCGGCGAGCCCGGTACCAGCGAGCCCGAGCGACCGACCGAGCGAGACCGCAAGGACGACGCCCTGACGCCCGGCGAGCGGGTCGGTCGGGACCATGACACCGCGCTGGTCCGGACCAGCGGCGGGATCGCGGTGGCCAGCCTGGTCAGCCGGATCACCGGCTTCGTCCGCACCCTGCTGCTGGTCTCGGTGCTCGGACTGGGAGTGGTCAACGACTCCTACACGGTCGCGAACACGCTGCCGCTGATCGTCTACGAACTGCTGCTCGGCGGCGTGCTGACCAGCGTGATGATCCCGTTGCTGGTCCGCGCCCAGGCCGAGGACGCCGACGGCGGGCTGGTGTACACCCAGCGCCTGCTCTCGGTCGCGACCACGGTGCTGGTGCTGGCGACCGTCGCCGCGATGCTCGCCGCCCCACTGCTGACTCGGCTCTACCTCGGCTCCGACTCGGTCAGCAAGGCCAGCCCGCCGCTGGCCACCGCGTTCGCGCTGCTGCTGCTGCCGCAGATCGTTTTCTTCGGCATCGGCGCGTTGTTCGGCGCGATCCTGAACAGCCGCGGGGTGTTCGCCCCGTTCGCCTGGGCGCCGGTGCTCAACAACCTGGTGATGATCGCTGTGCTCGGGCTGTACGTACTCACCCCGGGCGAGATCAGCCTGGATCCGGTACGGATGGGTGATCCGAAGCTGCTGGTCCTTGGCATTGGCACCACGGTCGGCATCGCGGCCCAGGCGCTGATCCTCATTCCGGCGCTGCGCCGGGTCGGGTTCCGCTGGCGCCCGCGCTGGGGTTGGGACCGCCGGCTGACCGAGGCCGGGATGCTGGCCTCGTGGGTGGTCGGCTATGTGCTGATCGGCCAGGCCGGCTACATCGCCACTACCCGGGTCGCAGCGTCGGCCGACGCCGGCAGCGTCTCGACCTACGCGACCGCGTGGTTGCTGCTCCAGGTGCCCTACGGGGTGCTCGGCGTCTCGCTGCTGACCGCGCTGATGCCGAGCCTGAGCCGCTCGGCCGCCGAGGGCCGCACCGCGGACGTGGTGGCCGACCTTTCCCGCGGCAGCCGGCTGTCCGCGGTCGCGCTCGTGCCGATCAGCGTGCTGCTCACGCTGTTCGGCGGCGCGCTCGGCGTCGCGCTGTTCGCCCACGGTGCCAACACGGTGGACGCGGCCACCCGGTTGGGGCTCACCGTGGCGGTGTCCGCGTTCGCGTTGCTGCCGTTCGCGATCGTGATGTTGCAGCTGCGGGTGTTCTACGCGATGAAGGACAGCCGCACGCCCACCCTGATCCAGGTGATCATCGTCGCGGTGAAGGTGCCGCTGTTGCTCGGCTGCCCGCTCGTCTTGCCGCCGAACCAAGTCGTGCTGGGGCTCGCTGCCGCCAACGGCGTCTCGTTCGTCGTGGGCGTGGTGGTCGGGCAGGTATGGCTGCACCGCAGGCTCGGCGCGCTGGACACCGGACGGGTGCTGCTCACCATCGGAAAGGTGACGCTGGCCGCCTGCCTGGCCGGGCTGGCCGCAGTCGGTCTGGTGGCCTTGCTCGACCTCGGCCCACTCGCCGGGATGCCGGCGGTCCCGCACGCCTGGCTGGTGCTCGCGATCGGCGGGCTGGTCGGCGGCGTGGTGTGCATAGCCGGCATGCGGCTGCTTCGGGTGGACGAGTTGGAGGCCGCCTGGCAGGTACTCCGGCGCCAGCGGTAACGGCACGGATGAAGCCACGCTTAAACAATGGGTCCACAGGTCACTCGGGCTGACGTACGCTCCCACCGGGGAGCGGGGTCCGGTCCATTTGGGGAGGTCGGCGCGTGACGGAGCAGCGTGTCGCACCGCCGTGGCACCGACCGGTTCCCGAGCCTCGGCCCGACGTATCCGAGCCCGCCCCGGACACCGCGGGGGACGGAGACACCGATCCGATATCGGGGTCCGGCTCGAACGTTGAGCCCGACCGCACCGAGCCGGCGGCGGCGGTTGCGCCCACGACCGAACCGGCGGCCGTCCCGCCCACGTCATGCGGCGCCGGCACGGTGCTGGCCGGCAGGTTCCGGCTGCTGGCCGAGATGGGCGCCGATGCCGCCATCGGCGCACGGTTCTGGCGGGCGCAGGACGTCCTCCTTGAGCGCGACGTCGCGGTGACCGTGCTGCACGGGTCGGCAGATTCAGCCGTCGCCGAGCGGGCCGACGAGCTGCTCACCAGGGCGAAGCGGTCGGGGCATCTCGAGCACCCTGGCTCCGCGCGGCTGCTCGATGTGGTCGGTCGCGGCTCGGCCGACCTGCCGCCCGAGGTGCTCGGATTGGCCATCACGGAATGGGTGCCCGGCCGCAGCCTCGCCGAGGAGGTCGCCGACGGCGTGGTGCGGGCCTCCACGGCGGTGGCGATGGTCGAGCCGCTGGCGGAGGCGGCCGAGCTGGCCCACCGGCAAGGGCTCGTCCTCGGCTGCGGCCATCCGCAGCGGATCCGGATCACCCCGGACGGACGGGCCGCGGTGGCGTTCGCGATGCCCCGTCCGGAGACCACCCCTGCCGACGACGTCCGTGGGCTCGGCGCCACCCTGTATGCCCTGCTCACGCAGCGCTGGCCGCTGTCGGCGGCCGATGCGAGCCGGGCCGGACTGGACGGTGTGCAACGCGACGCGGAGGGCACCGTGCAAGGCGTCGGCACGGCGCGTCCAGGCATCCCGGCCCCGCTCGGCAGCCTGATCGGCGGGACGCTGGGCACCGAGTCCGGCGTGCCACGGGTTCGCACCGCCGCCGCCGTGCACCAGACGCTGGCCGAGCTGCGCGAGACCGAACAGGGCAGCGTCCTGCTGCCTCCGATCGACGACGGACCGCCCGAACCGGACGACATGTGGCGAGAGGAGCCGCCGCCCGAGCCACCCGACGAGGACCAACGGCGCCACCGGTTCCGGATCGGGCTGGCCTGCCTCGGCGCCGCGATGCTCGTCGTTCTCGTCTACATCGGACTGCAGGTCGCTGTGATGTTCGGGAACCCGGACAACCCAGGGACGATCGTCGTGGTCGGGCCAACCGGAGTGGCCGGCTCGCCCGGTCCGGCGGAGCAGGTGTCGGTGGCCGGCGCCCGGGTGTACGACAACACCGGTGACCGGGACAACGCCGGCCGGGTGTCCGCTGTGGTGGACGGCAACCCGGCGACCGCGTGGCGGACGTTCACCTACCGCCAGCAGTTCCCGGCGCTCAAGCCCGGGGTGGGTGTGATGGTCTCCTTCGCCTCTCCGGTGCAGCTGTCCAACCTGGCCATCTGGTCCTCCAGCGGAGGCACCGAACTGGAGCTTCGTGCCGCGCCGACCGCGGATGCGGCGTTGGAGGCGACGGTGCCGATCACCCGGGTGACGCTGCAGCCCGGCACCACCGAGGTCTCGCTCGGCGACAGCCAGCCGGTCAACCACGTACTGGTCTGGATCGTCAAGCTCGGCGGTGACGGCGACCAGCACGCCAGCGAGATCTCCGAGCTGGTCTTCAGCCGAGCTACCGGTTGACGGCGGCGCACGCGGACGGTGGCCGCGTGCACGATCGTGATCGGTTCGGTCAATCGAGCCCGGTGCGACCACCGGATGCCTAGCCTGCAGAACCGTGTCAGCCTCCAGCCGCACCGACGGCGAGCTGCTCGCCGCCCACGTCGACGGCGACCGCTTCGCGTTCGCCGAGCTGGCCCGGCGGCACACCGACCGGCTGTGGGCGGTGGCGCTGCGCGTGCTCCGGGACCGCGACGAAGCCGCCGACGCGGTCCAGGAGGCGTTGCTCGCAGCGCACCGGGCGGCACCCCGGTTCCGCGGCGACTGTGCGGTCGGCAGCTGGCTGCACCGGATCGTGGTGAACGCCTGCCGGAGCCGGCTGCGCTACGCACGCAGTCGGCCGACCGTGCCGTTGCCGTCCGCCGGATCCGGCGAGCCGGCCGAACACCCGCAGGCTCGCGTCACCGACCGGATGCGGCTGCTGGACGCCCTCGCCGCACTGAAGCCGGAGCAACGGCTGGCGGTCGTGCTGGTCGATGTGCAGGGCTACCCGGTCGCCGAGGCTGCGGTGATCTTGGGAGTACCGGCGGGCACGGTGAAGAGCCGCTGCGCCCGCGGTCGCGCCCGGCTGGCCGTGCTGCTCGACGATCGGCCCGGCGGCGACCGGCTGGTCAGGCAGCCCGTCGAAGCGGGCGGCGTGTCGTGAACCGGACCGATCCGGTCACCCGGGACGCGGTGCAGGATGTCCGGACCAGGCTCGCCGCGCTGCCCGTTCCGGTCCCGCCCGCAGAGCTACGCGCGCGCTGGTTGGCGGCGCTCGACGGCACAGCAGACCCGACCCCGCCGGCTCCGGACCGGCCGGCGGTCCCCGCCACATCGGGGCGGCGGGTGGCGACGGTCACCGCGCTCGCCGCGGCCGCGCTCGTGGTGCTAGCCGTGGTCGCGGCCACCTTGCTCGGCCTCGCGCCGGGCGAGCCATTCCTGCCGGCACAGCTCACCGGCGAGCGGAACGCCGTGGTCGAGCCATCCGAGGGGCTCCGACCTGCTCGGACGACCGATAACACCGGTATCACCTTCGCGCGCTGAGCGCGCCAGCAGTGGCACGGAATGTCCGCTCCTAGGATCGTTGTTACATCAGCGATGAAACCCGAGGAGTGGGACGTGGCGGCCGAAGACGTGCGCGAAGTGATCATCATTGGATCCGGGCCGGCCGGCTACACGGCCGCGATCTACGCAGCCCGCGCGCAGCTGGAGCCGCTGGTCTTCGAGGGCACCCAGTTCGGCGGAGCCTTGATGACCACAACCGACGTGGAGAACTACCCAGGTTTCGCCGAGGGCATCCAGGGGCCGGACCTGATGGAGCAGATGCGCTCGCAGGCCCGCCGGTTCGGCGCCGAGCTGGTCGCACGCGACGTCACCGACGTCGAACTGGACCAGGAGATCAAGACGGTCACCGCCGACGGCAAGACCTACCGAGCCAGGGCGGTCATCCTGGCGATGGGCGCCCAGCCGCGCTACCTCGGGGTACCCGGCGAGGCCAAGCTGCTCGGGCGCGGGGTGAGCTCGTGCGCCACCTGTGACGGCTTCTTCTTCCGTAACCAGCACATCGCGGTGATCGGCGGCGGCGACTCGGCCATGGAGGAGGCGCTGTTCCTCACCCGCTTCGGCGACAGCGTGACGATCGTGCACCGGCGCGACGAGTTCCGCGCCTCCAAGATCATGCTGGAGCGCGCCAAGAAGGACCCGAAGATCGAGTTCCGGACGAACGCCGTGGTCACCGAGGTGCTCGGCGGCGACTGCGTGAGCGGACTGCGGCTGCGCGATACCGATACCGGCGAGGAGTCCACGCTGGAGGTGACCGGGATGTTCGTGGCGATCGGGCACGACCCGAACAGCCAGCTGGTGCGCGACGTGCTGCCGGCCGACGACGACGGGTACCTGCGCACGGAGCTTCCGTCCACCCGTACCAAGTTGCCGGGCGTGTTCGCCTGCGGTGACCTGGTAGACCGCACCTACCGGCAGGCGGTCACCGCCGCCGGCTCGGGCTGTACCGCCGCGATCGACGCCGAGCGCTGGCTCGCCGAGCAGCCGGTGGACGCCGCATTGGTCAGCGCGCAGGGCCAGCAGCCCTGATCAGCCACCTCACAACCGCACACCCCAAGAAGAAGGAAACCGGATGTCCAAGCCCGTGATCGTGACCGACGAGACGTTCGCCGACGACGTGCTCGCCAGCGAGAAAACCGTCCTGGTCGACTTCTGGGCGACCTGGTGCGGGCCGTGCCGGATGGTCGCGCCGGTGCTCGAGGAGATCGCCGCCGAGCACCAGGAGAAGATCACGATCGCGAAGCTGGACGTCGACGAGAACCCGGCGACCGCGCGCGACTTCCAGGTCATGTCGATTCCGACGCTGATCGTTTTCCAGGACGGCAAGGCCGGTCAAGCAGATCATCGGCGCTCGGCCGAAGGCGACGCTGCTCAACGACCTGGCCGACTACCTTGGTTGACCGCTAGCGCCGCGCCGTTCGATCGGCCCGGCTCGCCGGTGTCGAGCCTGCTGCAACTATTCGGGCTGGGCAGGGCACAATGAGCACGCCCGGGAAGCCGGCGCGTCACGGGGGTCGCGCTAATCGAATGAGCGAGGGTGCATGCGTCTGCTCCGCCGCGGGGACTCGGGACCAGCTGTGGCCGAGGTGTGCACGATGCTCAGCCGGTTCGGTGTGCTCACGCGAACCCGGCAGGCCGACGAAAGGACCGCTGTCTTCGACACCGAGGTCGAACGCGCGGTATGCACGTTCCAGCAGCAGCGCGGGCTGATCGCGGACGGGGTGGTCGGTCCGGCCACCTACCGTGCATTGCGGGAAGCGCGCTGGTCGCTCGGCGACCGGATGCTGGCGCTTATGATCTCGTCCCCGGTCAGCGGCGACGACGTCGTCGCGCTGCAGGAGCGGCTGCTGGAGCTGGGCTATGACCCGGGTCGCCCCGGCGGCGTGTTCGACCAGCAGACCGAACAGGCACTGCGGGCGTTCCAGCGCGACTACGGCCTGATCCCGGACGGCATCTGCGGTCCCGCCACGCTGCGCGCGCTGCGCCAGCTCGGCCGGAAGGTCACCGGCGGCGACCCTGGCCTGATGCGCGAGCAGGAGCGGGTCCGCCGCGCCGGGCCGCGGCTGCGCGGCAAGCGGATCGTGATCGACCCGGGTCACGGTGGACCGGACCGTGGATTCACAGTGGTCGGGGTCGCCGAGGCGGACCTGGCGTGGGACCTGGCCCGGCGGCTGGAGGGGCGGATGGTCGCCACCGGTATGGAGGCGCTGCTGTCGCGCAGCGAGGACGCCTGCCCACCCGAGGCCGAGCGGGCCGCGTTCGCCAACGAGACTGGCGCCGACCTGCTGCTCTCACTGCACATCGACGCCAACCGTGGGATGCACGCCCAGGGTCTGGCCACCTTCCACTTCGGCTCCACCAACGGGCTGACCTCCACCGTCGGCGCGGCGCTCGCCGGCCTGATCCACCGCGAGCTGCTCGCCCGCACCTCGATGCACGACTGCCGGGTGCAGGCGCGGAGCTGGGAGCTGCTGCGGTTGACCCGGATGCCGGCCGTCCGGGTGGAGGTCGGCTACCTGACCCACATCGGGGACCGCCGCAAGCTGCTCGACCCGGTCTTCCGCGACATCGTCGCCGAGGGGATCCTGGTCGCGGTGAAGCGGCTGTACCTGCTCGGCCAGGACGACCAGCCGACCGGGACGTTCACCTTCTCCGACGTCATCGCCCGCGAGCTTCGGCCCGCCTGATCGTGGCGGACGCGGCGGACCAGGAGCGCGACCTCGAGAGCTTGCGTGTTGAGCTGGCCGGCTGGCGCCGACGGATGTCGGTGATCCGCGAGGAGGTCACCGCGGACGTCGAGGCCAAGTGGACGACGCCCTGGCGCACCCCGGACGTCTTCGAGCTGAAGGTGCGGGCCCGGCTGGCCGGCCACCGCGAGTACCGCGAGCTGCAGGACCGGGTCCGCGAGGGCGAGGCCGCACTGGCCGCCGACTCAGGACGCTAGTTCTCCGGACACTCGTTCGAGGCACCGCGAGCCGGGCTCGGTGCCGGACGCAGTGCCGGCTCCCGGGGAGCACTCGCCTGCGTCGGCACGCTGACCGTCCCGAGCAGCTGCTCCAGAGCCGCCTCGACGTCTTCCTTCCAGTTCAGCGACGTGCGCAGCTCCAGGCGAAGCCGTGGCCAGCGAGGGTGCTGCTTGACTGTCTTGAACCCGACCGAGAGCAGGAAGTTGGCCGGGATCACGCAGTGCGCACCCGGCTCGTCGGGCTCGGTTTCGCCGAACGCCTCGATGGCCTTCACGCCGCGCCGGGTGAGGTCCCGAACAACCGCTTGTACGAGCGTCCGGCCGACACCGGTGCGCTCGAAGTCGCGCAGCACTCGCAGCGCGGTGAGCAGCACGGCGTCCGCGCTCACCGGCCCGCTCTGAAAGGTCGCCGCCCGTGGCACGGCGCCCGGCGGGGCGTACATCACGTAGCCGGCGGGCAGCCCGTCGACCCGGGCGAGCTTGCCGCAGGAGCCCCACTCCAACAGCACCCCGGACACCCAGGCTTCCTTCTCCAGCTCGATCGAGCCGTACTCGGCCGCCTGCTCGCCGAGGTGTGGGGCCAACTCCCAGAACACGCACTTGCGGCACTGCTTGGGCAGCTCGTCGAGTGCGTCGAGGGTGATGTTGGTGACGTCCCTCGACACGAACGACCTCCGAAACACGAACCGTGCATTGCTGGAAATGGCGCTCGGCCGACCGAGCAACCGTTTCCCGACGATAGATCGATCCAGCTCGCGGCGATATCCCAGTGCCGTGGCCGGTTGCTGGCCGTCGCCGAAGGGCTACTACGGGCATCTACATGGTTACATCAGTAGGTCAGGTCCCGCCAGCCGCGCACGCCCCGAATGTGCCCATGCGGACTGTCCACACTGGACCGAGCTGCACCTGGTTCCGTCCGATCGGGATCCACGTTGTGTCTCAGGTGGATCCGGTGGCATCTCCGATCATCAGCGCGGTGATCCGCTCCAGATCGTCCGTCGAGCCGAACTCGACGACGATCCTGCCCTTGCGCTGGCCGAGCTCGACCCTCACCCGGGTGTCGAACGTGTCGGACAGCCGCTCGGCGAGCTCGCGTAGGGCGGTGGTGTCCGCGCCGTCCCGCTTGGACGTCCGGCGCCGCGATCCGGCGTCGCCGTCCGCCCCGGCGGACCCGGCCAGCACGACAGCCTCCTCGGCGGCGCGTACCGACATCCCTTCGGCGACGATGCGGGCCGCCAGCTCGTCCTGCTGCCCGGGATCGTCCAGCCCGAGCAGGGCCCGGGCGTGCCCGGCCGACAGCACACCGGCAGCAACCCGACGCTGCACGGCGACCGGAAGGCGCAGCAGCCGGATGGTGTTGGTCACCACCGGGCGGCTGCGACCGATCCGGTCGGCCAGTTCCGCCTGCGTGACTCCGAACTCCGCGAGCAACTGCTCGTACGCCGCTGCCTCTTCGAGCGGGTTGAGCTGCACGCGGTGGATGTTCTCCATCAGCGCGTCGCGCAGCATCTCGTCGTCCTGGGTCCGGCGCACGATCGCCGGGAGGGTCTCCAACCCGGCGTGTTGTGCGGCTCGCCAGCGCCGCTCGCCCATCACCAGCTCGTAGCCGCCCTCGATCTCGCGCACCACGATCGGCTGCAGCAGGCCGAACTCGCGGATCGAGTGGGCGAGCTCGGTAAGCGTCTCGGTGTCGAAGTTGCGCCGTGGTTGCTGCGGGTTCGGCCTGATCGCTGCGGTCGCCACCTCGCGGTAGACCGCACCCGGCACGGTCTGGGCCGCAGCTGCCGGCTCCGCCATCGCGGCGCTCAGCTGTCCCGCGGTGTCCGGACCACCGGCGCGGCCGCCGTCGTCCGGGCGCGTGTCGATGGGCGCGGTTGGGATCAGCGCGGCCAACCCGCGGCCCAAGCCCCCCTTGCGAGAACTCATCGCGGCTGCTTCCGTCCGCCGCCCTGTGCCCCGCGATCGGCGATCTCCCTGGCGGCATCGAGGTAGCTCATCGCACCGCGTGACCCGGGGTCGTAGGTGAGCACTGTCTGGCCGAATCCCGGTGCCTCGGACACCTTCACGCTGCGCGGGATGACGGTGCGCAGCACGAGGTCGCCGAAATGCTTGCGGACCTCGCTGGTCACTTGGTCTGCGAGCTTCGTGCGGCCGTCGTACATCGTGAGCAGAATCGTGGAGACGTGCAGGTTCCGGTTGAGGTGGGCCCGGACCAGGTCGATGCTGCCGATGAGTTGGCCAAGGCCCTCCAATGCGTAGTACTCGCACTGGATCGGGATGAAGACCTCGTCGGCAGCTACCAGGGCGTTCACCGTCAGCAGCCCGAGGGACGGTGGGCAGTCGATCAGCACGTAGTCCGCGTCGATCGAGTCCAGCCACTCGCTCGACAGCGCGGTCTTCAGCCGCGACTCCCTGGCCACCATGCTCACCAGCTCGATCTCCCCGCCCGCGAGATCGAGGGTGGCAGGCACGCAGAGCAGGTTCGGCAACGTAGAGCTCACGACGACGGCGTCCGCCAGCGGGATCTCGCCGAGTAGCGCCTCGTAGACCGACGGTGTCCCGCTGCGATGCTCGACGGCCAACGCCGTGCTGGCGTTGCCCTGCGGATCGAGATCGATCACCAGCACGCGCACGCCGTTCAGCGCGAGGGCGGCGGCGATGTTCACCACGGTCGTCGTCTTGCCGACCCCGCCCTTCTGGTTGGCCACCGTGAGCAGGCGCCGGCGGGCAGGTCGTGGCATGCCGTGCGGATCGGGGTGCAGCACCCGCGCGGCGCGCTCCGCCTCCTCCGCGATGGGCGTCCACATCGTGTCCTCCTCAGGCATGGCCTGCCTCTCGCTACGTGTGCGCCAAGCATGACGGATGCCGATGTTTCACGTGAAACCTGGTCCGAGAACCGAAAGATAGCCCTGACCTGCGGTTATGCGTTCTGGCCACGCCGGAATGTCCGCAGAATGTCCGGCCGTTCGCTCATGATCTTGAGCCAGGGCGTCCCGCGCCTCGGCCACCGCAGCGCGCCGCAGCAGCCGCGCCTGGTCCTCCGCGCCGGGCATCACCTTGCCGTACCGCTCGTTGATCATGGTGTTGTTGCGGTGCCCCATCCACTTCGCCAGCGCGGTCGCCGGCACCCCGGCAGCGACCATCATGGAGATGTAGTGCTTGCGCAGCTCGTGGCTGCTGGTCCGCAGCTCCGGCCGGATCGACGGGCAGGCGCGCACCAACTGGCGAAACCAGTACGAATAGGTGGTTATGATCCACGGACCGGGCGGAAGGAACTTCCGGTGATTCCCCGGGACGACCTCGCCGCTGCCCCGCCCCGTTGCGAGCGAATAGAAGATCAGCCCGTGCGCGACGCAACCGCGCCAGCTCCTCCGGTGTCACGAGCCGCGCACATGGTCCGACCGCTCAGCGCCGCGTCTCGTATCTGGTCAGCACGACGCCGCCGGGGAACGTCCGCGTCTCCACCAGGTTCAGGTTCACCCAGCTGTCGAGCGCCGTGAAGAACGGCGTGCCGCCGCCCACCAGGACTGGGTAGGTGGCCAGGGCGTACTCGTCGATCAGCTCGGCCCGCATGGCAGCCCCGGCGAGCGTTGCGCCGCCGATGCCCATCGGGCCGCCGTCCTCGGCCTTGAGCCGGGTGATCTCGGCGACCGCGTCGCCGGTGACCAGGCGGGTGTTCCAGTTGACCTTGTCGATCGTCGAGGAGAAAACCACCTTCGGCGTATCCCGCCAGTTCCGCGCGAACTCGATCTCCGCCGGGGAAGCGTTGGGCTGCTGGTCGCCGGTCGGCCAGTAGGAGCTCATCGTCTCCCACAGCTTGCGCCCGTACAGCGACAGGCCGCTCGCCCGCTCCTGGTCGAGCCACCACTCGAACAGCTCGTCACTCGGCGGCCCGCCCCAGCCGATGTCGTCGCCGGGTGCGGCGATGTAGCCGTCCAGGGTCACGTTCATGCCGTAAATAAGTTTCCGCATGGCGCCAGCCTTTCGTGAGTCGGTCTCCGGCGTACAGACCGGCGCGGCGCGGGAAACGCATCGGTACGCGATCTGCGCGCGCAGGTAGTCCTCGTGTTCCGGGCTCAGCCGGTAACCGCACACCCCGGCACCCTCGGTCCACACAACGAGCCGGGGGTGCCCGGCGCGGGGATCACACCGCCGATCGATCTTCGCCGCGTCCGAACTCGCGCGGCTCCGACCGATCCCAGGTGGCCCGGCGGCTTTCGACTTGGGTCCGGCCGGTGGGTCGCTCTCGTGACCTGCATAGGCTCGTGACCTGCGGGAACCTCTAATCAGCCTCTTTTGTGTGGAACCCGCTGATCGACTGGCCAGCGACGCTCCGAGGCGCTCCTGGGCGGCGTCACCGGCCTGTGGAGCCGCTGCGGCGGGGGAGGTCGGGCTAATCCGCAGTCGGATCGCCTAGATCATCTACGCTGGTCGTCGGCACCCCGATATCGGGTCGGAGCCCCTGTGTCCGCCGGGTTGACGAACTGCCCTGCCGTCGCTCGCGTTGCAGAACATGCTGTGATGTTCGGCTGCATCCGGTGGTGATCCAGTCCCTTCTCGAAACCGTGTATGGCAGGTCGCCGTGCCCCTTACCCCAGGCCAGCTAGGGCAACTGCTGTCGGCGATCAAGCACCTCGTAGTGCGTGGAGCGCTCGTCGAATCGGGACAGCACGGCCCGTGCCGCCGCCGGCACATGACTTGCCGCGTAGTCATCGCCCATGAACGCCCGCACGGCGTCGAGGCTGTCGAACCACATCGCAGTGATGAACTCGACCTCGTCGCCGGTTACGCGACGCATCAGGTCGATCTGCCGGAAACCCGGAATGCGGCGAGACTCGATCCCGGGGATCACTTCTCCCCTCACAACATGTTCGTAAGCGTCGGCGTTGTCCGGGGTGGTCCAGCCGTGCCACAGCCGGCAAATCATCGACGGCAACCCCTTCTACGCGGTCCGATACACATCTCGAATCTCTCGCCTGGGTCTACGTGCTCTGGCGGTGCTGGCAAGCCGGGCGGCCTACAACCCAACCAAGCACCTCGGCCTACAACGGCTCGCCCCACCGCTGGAAACCCGAGCCGCATAAACAGCCCAGCCGAAGCCCGGTCTCAGGCCGGTGCACAAGATCACCGGCGGGTGGCTACTCCGCGTAGGGCTGGCCCTTTCCCCGGGCGCTGTAGCCGATGCTCCAGATGTAGCCGTCCAGGTCCGCGAAGGAACCACCGTACCCGCCCCACGGCAGGGCAGCCGCGGGCTTGAGGACCGTGGCGCCGGCCTTGTCGGCCTCCGCGATGATCTCGTCGACCCGCGCCTCGCTGCGGACCACATAGGTAAGGACCAGCCCGCTGAAGCCGCTGCCCTCCGGGCTCGTGCCCGCCTCGGCGGCCAAGCCCTCGCGGCCGTAGAAGCCGACCAGCGAGCCGCCGTCCGGCTCGAAGAACACCGAGACGCCGTAGTCCCTCTCGACCTTCCAGCCGAGACCCTCCGTGTAGAACCGCTTGGACCGGTCCATGTCCTGGACGCCGAGCAGGATCGAGCTCACATGCGCTTTCATGCCTTGTCTCCTTTGGTGGTGATGCCCATGACGGTCACGCTAGGAGCGGCTCGTCGATCGGCGCTTCTCGATTCCTGATCGATCTGGTCACCCGTTTCCTCACACCCACCGGCGCAGGCGACCCCTCGGCCGACTGCTGCTGCGACTACCTCAACTTCTTCACCGAGGCGGAGCTGTGAGGTCCCCGCCGGGGAGGTTCCACACCCGGGCGGAGGCACCACCGAGCCTAGTTGACCTTGAAGGCGGAGGCAGCCAAACGCTCCAGCGAGTCCGCATTGACCGCCGACAGCGGCGCGGAGCCCAGGCCGAGCTCGGCGTCGGCCTGGGCGAGCTCACGCTGGGTGCCGGCGATCCGCTGGGTCAGCCGCGCCTCGTACAGCCGCCGCTCGTGTGCCCGCTCAGCTGCCCGCTCCGCTGCGGCCTCCCGGTTGGCGCGGTAGCCGGCCCGGACGAGCAGCACCACGCCGATCAGCAGCGCGTACGGCCAGGTGTGCGTCACGATCAATGCCACCAGGAAGATCAGGATCAGGATGCCCATCTAGTCCTTTCGCTCCTCCATCGGGCCGGGCGCGGCGGGGTGTGCAGCCGAGCCACGCCCGGCACCTCACAGCCTGGCCCGCCTGCCGGGCATCGCGCTACACCCGCCGGGGCCGCCGAGGCGCTCAGATTCTCGCGCCGGCCGCAGTACGGGCTACGTCCGCGCCCGTGCCGCTTTCAGCCGGGCCACCGCGTCCGCCGGCATCGGCGGCCGGTTCCAGTTCCCGTCCGCGCCGAGCACCGCCAGCGGCTCCCCGGTCCGCCCGTTCCGGAGCTCCGCCGGGTCGAGACAGCCTCCGTGCTCGCCGTGCGGGTGGCGTTGCTTGTCGAACAACCACACGCCCGCGAAAGTCCGATGGCAGGCAGCGCAGTGACAGGTCGTCAGGCCCGTCCAAGTGGCATCGCAGCCGCTGCAGGTGATCACATTCCCCGACATGGCCCGGGGACCCTACGCCGCCGGAACGATCACTCCGAGGGCGAAAACGTGTCCGCGGAATGTCCGCACGATCTTCAAATGTCCGCCAAATGTCCGCCATTTGACGGTCGTCGGCGGGTACTCAAATCACACCCGCTATCACCCGTTTGTGCAGGTCAGGGGGTCTTAACCCGCCATCAGCCCAGGTCGAGGCCCCGCGAGTAACGTTCTCACGTGAGACATGGGGCCGCGGGATCCTGGATCAGCGCCTCCGGCGCGTCGGGCGGCCACGCCGGCGCTGTCCGGACGCCCCGCGCAGCCGCTCAACGACCACCACCCTGGTGGGCGGATCGACCACTCCGACTCCACAGCGGGCCAGCCGGGCCGAACCGCCGGCGGCCCGCACCGCGGCCCGGTCCCTGGCCAGTTCGGCGTCCGCCGACTCTCCCTTGATCGCCAGCAACACCCCGCCGGGCCGAAGCAATGGCATGGCGAGCACGGCCAACCTGGCCAGCGGCGCGACCGCCCGCACTGCGACCACGTCGCAGTCGGCGCACCGCTGGCGGGTGGATTGCTCCTCAGCCCGGCCCCGGTACAGCTGCACCGGAAGCTCGAGGTCCGCGACGACCTCGGTAAGGAAGGTGAACCGACGGGCCATCGGTTCGAGCAGCGCAACCTCGAGATCCGGCCTGGCGAGCACCAAGGGGATGCCGGGAAGCCCGGCGCCCGAGCCGACGTCCAGTACTCGACTGCCTGGCGGGACAAGCTCTTCGAGCACCGCACAGTTCAGAATGTGTCGCTCCCACATCCGTGGGGCTTCTGCAGGTCCGAGCACGCCGCGCTCGATCCCCGGTCCGATCAGCAGCTCGACGAATCGCCGTACCACCGGCAACCGCTCGCCGAAGAGCCGCATCGCCTCAGGCGGAGGCGGGGCAGCTGCCGGGGTCGGGTCAACCATCGACGCAGGACACGTCCGTCAGGACTTGCGGAACACCACGACCTGCCGCCGTGGTTCCTCGCCCTCGCTCTCGCTCGACACCCCGCGAACCGTCGTCACGGCGTCGTGTACGACCTTGCGCTCGAACGGGCTCATCGGGTCAAGCCTCACCGGCTGCCCGGTCTGCAGCACGTCCTGCGCCGTCCTCAGCCCTAGCTCGGTCAGCTCCTGGCGTCGCGCGGCCCGCCAGCCGGCGATGTCGAGCATCAAGCGGCTGCGGCCACCGGTCACCTGCTGGACGGCCAGCCGGGTGAGCTCCTGCACGGCCTCCAGAACGTTCGCGCCCTGGCCGACCAGCTTCTCCAGATCCTCGCCACCATCGATGCTGACGACCGCCCGGCCCGCCTCGACGTCCAGGTCGATGTCGCCGTCATAGTCGAGCAGATCGAGCAGCCGCTCCAGGTAGTCCCCGGCCACATCGCCCTCGCGGATCAGCAGCTCGTCCCCCGACGGTGAAACCGCTGCCGGCTCGCCTTCGGGGCGGTCGGTCGCAGCAGCTGTGTTGGACACGGGGATCTCCTTTCACGTTCGGCGGAGCGCGGCTGCCGGCGGTTTGACCGGCTAGCGACGCATCCGCCCGGGGTCGTCGGGGCGTCAGCGTCGCTTGCGGCCCTTCTTCGCGGTGACCGGTCTCCGGCCGGGCTGGGTGCCCGCACCTGCCCCGCTGGGCTTCGTTCCGCCGGCCTTCGCGCCGCTTGGCTTGGCAACGCCCGGCTTGCCGCCGCCTGCATTCGCACTTCCTGGCTCCGCGCCGCTCGGCTGGACACCGTTGCCAGAACTCGCCCCACCGCTGGTCGGCTCTGTGGTGCCCGCCGTACCAGCCGCCGCGCTCGGAGTCGCCCCATCCGCGGTGGTGCGGCCGCTGGGCTTGGCACCGGTCGAGGTTTCAGTTGTCGTGCCGCGGCCTAGCCGCAGATTCCGCGCCTGTAGACCACGTTTCTTCGGGCCGGCACCTGACGTCCCGCCGCTCGATCCTGCCGTCGATGTCGCACCTGCGTCGGCACCCGCGCCGTTGCTCGCAGCGCCGGTCGACGAGACACCACCGACCGCCTCGTCCGCCGCTCCGTTTCTCGCCGCTCCGTCCACTTCGGACTCGTTCGCGGTCGCGCCTTCGATCCCGGCGGCCGCATCCGAATCGGCGGGCCGCGACCGGTCCGGCTTCTGCCCTGGTCGGGGCGCGCGGGATTGGCGCTGCTCAACAGCCTTCTGCTTCTTCTCCGCCTCTTCGCGGTCGATCTTGCGGTACACCACGTACTGCTGACCGAGGGTCCAGAGGTTGTTGGCCACCCAGTAGAGCAGGATCGCCAGGGGCAGGAACGGGGCACCGACCACCACGCCGATCGGGAACAGATACAGCATCACTTTGTTCATGATCGCTGTCTGCTGCATGCCGGCCTGCGCCTCGGTCTGCCGAGCCACCGAGTGCCGTGCGGTGATGTGCGTCAGGACGCCCGCGATGATCATCAGTGGGATCATCACGATCAGCATCTGAGACAGCGTCGTGCCGTAGGCCTCCAGCGGGAGGCCATTCTGGACCGGGAAGATCGCCGCGCCGAGCTTGGCGCCGAACAGGTCGGCGTCGAGGAACGACTGCACCTGCGCGGCGTTGAAACCGTAGTTCTCGGTCTTGCCCGGCTTGAACTCCTTGAGCACCTGGAACAGGCCGATGAACACCGGGATCTGGATCAGGATCGGCAGGCAGCCGCCGAGCGGGTTGACGCCGTGCTGCGACTGCAGCTTCTGCATCTCCTGCGCCATGCGCTGCTTGTCGTTGCCGTACTTCTTCTTCAGCTTCTGGATCTCCGGCGCGAACTCCTGCATCTTGCGCATGGAGCGCACCTGGCTCACGAACGGCTTGAACAAGATCGCGCGCAGGGTGAACACCAGGAACATCACGGCCAGCGCCCAGGCGATGCCGCTGTCCGGGCCGAGGAACGGAATCGCGCCGAATACCGTGTGCCAGAACGCCAAGATCCATGACACCGGGTAGTAGATGAAGTTCAGCACGTCCGCTTACACCTCGGCGTTCTTAGCGTGCGGGGCAGCCGTACTGCCCGGTCGTAGTTCCGGAACGGGATCGATGCCTCCAGGGTGCCAGGGTCCGCATCGCAGCAGCCGGCGTGCGGTCAGCCACGAGCCGCGCAGCAGGCCGTGCCGGCTCAACGCCTCTACAGCGTAGGCGCTGCAGCTGGGGTAGAACCGGCACGACGGTGGAAGGAGTGGGGATATCCACCGCTGGTAGGCCCTGACCACCACGATCAGCAGCCGCGCCGGCCATGTGCCGACGTTCTCCGCACTCATCGTGCCACCGTTCTGGGCGACCAGCCGGGACAGCACACGATCGAGGTCCGCACCGAGCTGGGCCGAGTCCGCGCGAGCTGCCGCGGGCAGCGCCCGGACCACCACCCAGGTCCCGGCCGGAAGGTCTCCCAGCCGTTCGCGCATCAGGTGGCGCAGCCGGCGCTGCACCCGATTTCGCACGACCGCGCCGCCGACCGGGGTACCGACGACGAACCCGACTCGCGTCCCACCGGGCTGTCCGCTCAGGACGTGCAGCGCCAGCAGTTCGGCGCCGAGCCGCCGCCCGTGCCGGGTCACCGTGGTGAACTCGTTACGGCGGGTCAGCCGCGCCGACGCGGTAAGCATCGGCACCTCCGGGCGTTCAGACCGCGAGCCGGGTGCGGCCCTTGCGGCGGCGTGCCGAAATGATCGCCCGCCCAGCCCGGGTCCGCATCCGCAGCCGGAAGCCATGGGTTCGAGCCCGGCGGCGGTTGTTGGGTTGGAACGTGCGCTTGCCCTTGGTCACGGTCAGCTCTCCCCGGGTCGATGGCGGGTGGTGGCCGCCCGTTCCGATCTTGCCGGCTCAGTTCGTGCTGTGACGCTCGTCACACCCGGTAGCCGTACTGATCACGGCAGCAAACACCGGGCCACGACGTGCGCGGCTGGCTTCGAGGGTACACGCGAGTTCCCGAACGGGGTCGGCCACCCGAGGCTCGGCGGTCGGCCCCGGAACCACCAGTGCGGACTCCCGGAGCGCCGGCCGAATTCGTCGCGAACGCCGATTGTCACCCAGTTGAACACCAGTCCCACCCGACACGCCGACATCGCCGTCCTTGCCTCCGTCGACACCTTGTGGCAGCCCCGTGGAGTTGTTAGCGTGCTGCCTCCCGGCGAGCCGGGAACGTGGGACGCAGCGGTCAGAGGCCGTCTGGGGCGTGACCTTGCGTGTATCGCTCCCTTCACTCCGGCCTGTGTCGCCCACAGTTTGTGGATAAGTCTGTGGACTTGAGATCATTTCGCGGTCGGCGGTCCATGCGGCCAGGCGGAGGGGGTGCTCGACCGTGGTCGACCGCCAAGAGGATCTCTCGGAAGTCTGGCAACGGGTCGTCGCCGACCTGTCCAACCCCACGGCCATCGCGCCGACCGACACCGTCCGGCGCTGGGGCGCAGGAGGCTGCGGTCGTTGCGGGCTCGGCCGAGCTGTCCGCCCAGCAGCGCGCCTTCCTCCGCCTGACCCGGCCACTCGGCCTGCTGGACGGCACCGCACTGCTGGCGGCACCGACCGACTTCGCCAAGGACAACATCGAGCGCAACCTGCGACAACCGATCAGCGACGCGCTGGGGCGCCACCTTGGCACCGCGGTCGCGCTGGCCGTCATCGTCGATCCCGAGGCGGACCGCAAGCCGGAGGCCGAGGGGTCCCAGCAACGGGCCGAGGGCTTCGCTGGCCTCGCCGGCGACCCCGGTCTGGCCTCCGAGGACCCCGCGTCGGCGACGCAGCAGCGGTCGCCGCTGAACGGTCCGTCGTCCGGGGACGTCTGGCCGACCTACTCCTCGACGAGGCCGCCGGAGACGATCACCCCGCGTTCGCACACCCGGTTGAACGAGCGATACACGTTCGACACGTTCGTCATCGGGGCGTCCAACCGGTTCTCGCACGCGGCCGCGGTCGCGGTCGCCGAGGCGCCGGCGCGGGCCTACAACCCGTTGTTCGTCTGGGGTGACTCCGGGCTGGGCAAGACGCATCTGCTGCACGCCGTCGGGCACTACACCCAGCGGCTGTTCTCCGGGATGCGGGTGCGCTACGTGTCCACCGAGGAGTTCACCAACGACTTCATCAACAGCCTGCGGGACGACCGGAAGGTCGCGTTCCAGCGGCGCTACCGCGACGTCGACATCCTGCTCGTCGACGACATCCAGTTCCTGGAGGGCAAGGAAGGAACCCAGGAGGAGTTCTTCCACACCTTCAACACGCTGCACAACGCGAACAAGCAGATCGTGGTGTCCTCGGACCGACCGCCGAAACGGCTGGAGACCCTGGAAGACCGGATGCGCACCCGGTTCGAGTGGGGGTTGATCACCGACATCCAGCCCCCGGAGCTGGAGACCCGCATCGCGATCCTGCGCAAGAAGGCGGCCCAGGACCGGCTCGCCGCCCCCGCGGAGGTGCTGGAGTTCATCGCCTCCAGGATCGAGCGCAATATCCGCGAGCTGGAGGGCGCCCTGATCCGGGTCACCGCGTTCGCCTCGCTCAACCGGCAGGCCGTGGACCTTCAGCTCGCCGAGATCGTGCTCCGCGACCTCATCCCGGACTCGCAGACGTCGGAGATCACCGCGCCGACGATCATGGCGGTCACCGCCGAGTACTTCGGGTTGACGATCGAGGAACTCTGCGGGCCGGCGAAGACCAAGGCACTGGCGCAATCCCGCCAGATCGCGATGTACCTCTGCCGGGAGCTCACCGACCTCTCGCTGCCCCGGATCGGTGCAGCTGTTCGGAGGGCGTGACCACACCACGGTCATGCACGCCGACAAGAAGATCCGGAACGAGATCGCGCAGCGGCGGAAGACCTTCGAGCAGGTCCAGGAACTCACCGCCCGCATCAAGCAGCGCTCTCGGAACTGATCGACACGTTCCGTGGTCAGACCACCCACAGGGGTCCCACTGGTATCACCAGCCTCAGGCCTATCCTCACGTGCCGGTGCCGCACGGTGTTCGCATGGATGCTCACGATCACCCACAGATGGGGACAACCCTGTGGATCGATCCCCGAACTAGGTGGACCGTAGGTGTTCTCGCGGTGGATAAGCGGTGGCTCGCCCACCGAAGCGGCCACCGGCCCGCCGTTTCGTCTGCAGGCATCCACGGCAACGCGCGTCCACGCACCGGATGCTCACCGTGACATCCACAGCGCCCCACGCCGTGGGACGTGCGCGCCGGCCGGATATCCACACAACCCACAGGTGCTACTACGACTACTAGATCTAGATACTTGTAAGGCAACACCTAGAGACCGCGATGTGGATGTGTTCCGGGGTATCCCGTGCGCCCGGGCAAAAGCGCCGTCCCGCCGTGACGCCGCTGACCGGCAGGCTCTACCGTGGACCGACCGAACGCGGCCGCGGGCTCATCTCTGGTTCCGCTCGCGGGTGACTCGCCGGGAGAGGTCAAGCGATGAAGTTCCGGGTCGAACGCGATGCGTTGGCCGATGCGGTTGCGTGGGTCGCACGGAGCCTGCCGGCGCGCCCGCCGGTGCCGGTGCTCGGAGGGGTGCTGCTCGAGGTAGGGGCGGGGCTGGCCGACACCGGTGGGGACGGCGGAGAGGACCCGGACTCGGGACTCACCGTGTCCGGCTTCGACTACGAGGTGTCGGCGCGGGTGGAGCTCCCGGCGGTTGCCGGTGGTGCCGGACGCGCACTGGTGTCCGGTCGACTGCTCGCCGACATCACCCGCGCGTTGCCGCCACATCCGGTCGATGTCGTCGTCGACGGACCGCGCGTTGGGATCAGCTGCGGCAGCGCGCGGTTCAGCCTGCCGACCATGCCCGTGGAGGACTACCCGCAGCTGCCGGCGATGCCCAAACAGGCCGGGTCGGTGCCGGCCGACACGTTGGCCGAGGCGGTCACCCAGGTCGCGGTCGCGGCCGGCCGGGACGACACGCTGCCGATGCTCACCGGCATCCGGCTGGAGATCGAGGGCCCGCGCCTGACCATGGCGGCCACCGACCGGTTCCGGCTCGCCGTGCGGGAGCTGGAGTGGCAGCCGAGCGATCCGGACCTCAATACCGCGGTGCTGGTGCCCGCCCGCACCCTCGCCGAGACGGCCAAGACGCTGGCCGGACCGGGCAGCGTCGAGCTCGCGCTGTCCGACGGCGACGGCATGCTCGGCCTGGCCGGCAGCGGCCGGCGGGCCACCAGCAGGCTGCTCGACGCCGAGTTCCCGAAATACCGCCAGCTGCTGCCGACCGAGCACACCTCGGTAGGAACTGTCGAGGTTGCGCCGCTGGTCGAGGCGATCAAGCGGGTGTCGCTGGTCGCCGACCGGATCGCCCAGGTGCGGATGGAGTTCACCGCGGAGGCCCTCCGGCTGGCCGCGGGCGGGGAGGACGTCGGCAGCGCCGAGGAGGAGGTGGCCTGCGAGATGACCGGGGCCGAGCTGCTCATCGCGTTCAACCCGGGCTACCTGCTGGACGGGCTGGGCGCGGTACACACCGAACGCGCCCGGCTGTCGTTCACCACGCCGAACCGGCCCGCCTTGCTGCAGCCGATTGCCGCGGACTCCGGTGAGCCGGAGGCGGGGTACCAGCACTTGCTGATGCCGGTGCGGCTGCCCGGCTGACCCGGTCCGCAGCGTGTACCTTCGCCGGCTCGCCCTGGTCGACTTTCGCTCCTGGGAGAGCGTCGAGCTCGACCTGGAGCCCGGAGTCAGCGTTCTGGTCGGACCGAACGGCGCCGGGAAGACGAACCTGGTCGAGGCGGTCGGCTACTTGGCGAGTCTCGGTCTCGCACCGGGTCGGTACCGACACTCCGCTGGTGCGCACCGGCGCGGCGCTGGCCGTGGTGCGCGGCGTCGTGGTGAACGCCGGGCGCGAGCTGACCGTCGAGATCGAGATCGCGCCGGGGAAGGCCAACCGCGCCCGGATCAACCGGTCGCCGGTGACCCGCACGCGCGATGTGCTCGGCGTGCTGCGCAGCGTGCTGTTCGCACCGGAGGACATCGCCCTGGTCCGCGGCGACCCGGCAGAGCGCCGGCGCTA
Source organism: uncultured Actinomycetota bacterium (assembly GCA_963776255.1). Taxonomy (GTDB): domain Bacteria; phylum Actinomycetota; class Actinomycetes; order Mycobacteriales; family Pseudonocardiaceae; genus Pseudonocardia. The sequence continues at coordinate 583,978 of CAVZMB010000011.1, forward strand.
CCTGGACGAGCTGCTGGTGGCCCGTACGCCGCGGTTCGCTGGCGTGCGGGCCGACTACGACCGGGTGCTCAAGCAACGCTCGGCGCTGCTCAAGACCGCCCGGTCCGGCGGCGATATGCGCACGCTGGACGTGTGGGACGGGCACCTCGCCCGGCACGGCGCCGCCTTGCTCGCCGGCCGGCTGCGCCTGACGGCCGAGCTCGGGCCGCACGTCCGCGCCGGGTACACCGAGGTTGCGCCCGAGTCGGAACCGGCCGACGTTCGCTACCGGGTGAGCTTCGGCGAGCCCGACGGTGCTTCGGGCGAGGACTGGTCGGACACCGACGAGGCCGGGCTCACCGAGCGGCTGCTTGCCGAGCTGGCCGCGCGGCGTCGGCAGGAGGTCGACCGCGGCATGTGCCTGGTCGGCCCGCACCGCGACGACCTCGAGCTGCGCCTCGGTGGCAGCCCCGCCCGCGGGTACGCCAGCCACGGTGAGTCCTGGTCGTTCGCGCTCACCCTTCGCCTGGCGGCGTACTCGCTGCTGGCCGGCGACGGCGCCGAGCCGGTGCTGGTACTGGACGACGTGTTCGCCGAGCTGGACAGCCGGCGCCGGGCCGCTCTCGCCGCGGTGGCGAAACGCGTCGAGCAGGTGCTGGTGACCGCCGCGGTCCCGGAGGACGTCCCAGGCGAGCTGGTCGGACGGCGGTTCGTGGTGCAGGCGGGTCAGGTCAGCCGTGCCGACTGACCGGTCTGGGGACAACCCTGTGGACGACCTTGACGACGGGCGCGGAGCCCATCGGCCCACCCCAGGGCGTCAGTCGGACTTCAGCGAGAAACCGGCACCCGGCACGGATGCGCAGGATGTCCACAGCACTGGGGACAACTCGGGCGTCCGGCATGCGGGCCCCGATCTGGTCCGGGCGGCGCTGCGAGCCGCGCAGGCGAGCGCCGCGGCCCGCCGGGCCCAGCCCGCGTCCTCGGCATCGGCGTCGGGGCCGGCGTCGGGGTTGGCATCGACGACCGAGCCTGCTGCGCCGCCAGCTGAATCCCGGGCGCACTCCCGGGCGCACTGCCGACCGCATTGCCGCCGGCGGGTTCGTCGCGGCGCCGTCGTTCCGGCGGGCGGCCGAGGCGTCGTGGCTACTCGGGCGCCGGCCCCGACGAGCGGGATCCCCAGCCGCTCGGCAGGGCGGCTTCGAGGCTGGTCACCGACCGACGGTGGGCGGACCGGCTGGCCCGCGGCAGGCTGTTCGCCCGCTGGCCGGAGCTGGTCGGTCCGGAGATCGCCGCCCACGTGCACCCGGAAGCGCTACGGGACGGCGAGCTGACCGTCCGGACCGACACCACGGCGTGGGCGACCCAGCTGCGCGCACTGCAACGCCAACTACTGGAGCGGATCGCCGCCGGCGTCGGCCCGCAGGTGGTTCGCCGGCTGCGCGTGCTGGCACCGGTCGCTCCCAGCTGGAAGCACGGCCTCAGGTCGGTCCGCGGCCGCGGACCGCGGGATACTTACGGGTAGCGCGACAGGCCCGGCCTGGGCCGGCCGAACTCGGCAGCCGAAAAGCCGCGAGACCGATTCGAGCCCGTTCTCGCGCGGAAGACCTGTCGAAGTGGCCGCTCGGGACTCTGTGAGCCGTTCAGGGGTGTCCTTGCGGCCCTTCACGTTCGGCGGACCAGTAGAATCGAAGGGGTACGCCGTCCGGACCCCGGAGCCGGCCGGCATCCCCGGCAGGCAGCACGCATGACCGCCGCCCGCCGGTACGGAGAGAGTGATCGCTGCACCGAACCGCTGCAGCACGGAGACGTCTCGACAGACGGACGTCACAAGAACGAGGAGTACCCGACGCCGGTGGCTGCCCCCAGAGCGCAGGCTCAGAAGAAGAACGACTACGGCGCGTCCTCGATCACCGTCCTGGAGGGCCTCGACGCCGTCCGCAAGCGGCCCGAGCATGTACATCGGGTCGACCGGCGAGCGCGGCCTGCACCACCTGGTGTGGGAGGTCGTCGACAACGCGGTCGACGAGGCGATGGCCGGCTACGCCGACCCGGGTCGTGGTCACCCTGCGCGCCGACGGCGGCGTGACCGTGGTACGACAACGGCCGCGGCATCCCGGTCGAGATGCACCCGAAGGAGAAGCGGCCGACCGTCGAGGTCGTGCTGACGATCCTGCACGCCGGCGGCAAGTTCGACTCCGATTCCTACGCGGTGTCCGGCGGCCTGCACGGGGTCGGTGTGTCGGTGGTGAACGCGCTGTCCAGCCGGCTCGACGTGGAGATCCACCGCGACGGCCAGGCGTGTGCGCCAGACCTACGAGCGTTCGCCAAGCCCGGCCCGCTGCGAAGGGCGAGCCGACCAGCCGGCACCGGCACCACCATCACGTTCTGGGCCGACGGCGGCATCTTCGAGACCACCGAATACAACGTCGAGACGGTCTCCCGCCGGCTGCAGGAGATGGCCTTCCTGAACAAGGGCCTGACCATCACGCTGCGCGACGAGCGGCGCAAGGAAGCCGAACTGGTCGAACTGGCCGACGCCGCGGAGCCCGACGCCGAGGGGTACGTCGGCGAAGCCGTTCAAGCCGCTCGAGCGGACGTTCCACTACCCGGGCGGGCTGGTCGACTACGTCAAGCACCTCAACCACACCAAGGACCCGATCCACCCGTCAGGTCATCGGGTTCGAGGCGAAGGGCGAGACGATGGAGGTGGAGATCGCGATGCAGTGGAACTCCTCCTACAACGAGTCGGTGCACTCCTTCGCCAACACCATCAACACCCACGAGGGCGGCACCCACGAGGAGGGCTTCCGGGCGTCGCTGACCAGCGGTGGTGAACAAGTACGCGACCGAGAAGAAGCTGCTCAAGGAGAAGGACGACAAGCTCTCCGGCGAGGACGTCCGCGAGGGTCTGGCCGCGATCATCTCGATCCGGCTGCGGGAGCCGCAGTTCGAGGGCCAGACCAAGGGCAAGCTCGGCAACACCGAGGCGAAGTCGTTCGTGCAGAAGGCCTGCAACGACTGGATCGCCGACTGGTTCGAGCGCAACCCCACCGAGGCGAAGACGATCATCACCAAGGCGGTGTCGTCGTCGCAGGCCCGGCGGCCGCCCGCAAGGCGCGAGACCTGGTGCGCCGCAAGGGTGCGCTGGAGATCGGCGGGCTGCCCGGCAAGCTGGCCGACTGCCGCTCAACCGACCCGCGCGAGTCCGAGCTGTACATCGTGGAGGGCGACTCGGCCGGCGGCTCGGCGAAGTCCGGTCGCGACTCGATGTTCCAGGCGATCCTGCCGATCCGCGGCAAGATCATCAACGTGGAGAAGGCGCGCATCGACCGGGTGCTGCGCAACACCGAGGTGCAGTCGCTGATCACCGCGCTCGGCACCGGCATCCACGACGAGTTCGACCTGGCCAAGCTGCGCTACCACAAGATCGTGCTGATGGCCGACGCCGACGTCGACGGCCAGCACATCCGCACGCTGCTGCTGACGCTGCTGTTCCGGTTCATGCGCCCGTTGATCGAGGCCGGGCACGTGTACCTGGCGCAGCCGCCGCTGTACAAGCTCAAGTGGACGCCAAGGGTGCGCAGGAGTTCGCCTACTCCGACCGCGAGCGCGACGGGCTGATCGAGGCAGGGCGAGCGCGGCCGGCCGGCGGCTGCTCAAGGACGAGGGCATCCAGCGCTACAAGGGTCTCGGCGAGATGAACGCCAAGGAACTGTGGGAGACCACGATGGATCCGGCGAACCGGCTGCTGCTGCAGGTCACCCTGGAGGACGCGGCCACCGCCGACGAGCTGTTCTCCGTGCTGATGGGCGAGGACGTCGAGGCGCGCCGGGCGTTCATCACCCGCAACGCGAAAGATGTTCGCTTCCTGGACTTCTGAATTCGTATGCTGAGTGACGAATGCGATTCGTCACACTCGACGAGAGTCCGCACACCGTTGGCCGTATCCGACCTATGCACAGTAATCATCCACATGTGGATAATGTCGGCCGGATCGTGACGCGACATCGTGACATGGAAGGTCCTGACGTGACAGGCCCCACCACCCCGAACACGACCGCACCGAACCGGTCGACATCCAGCACGAGATGCAGCGGTCGTTCATCGACTACGCGATGAGCGTCATCGTCGTCGCGGGCGCTGCCGCGACGTGCGGGACGGGCTCAAGCCGGTGCACCGCCGGGTGCTGTACGGCGATGTACGACTCCGGCTTCCGGCCCGACCGCGGCACGGTGAAGTCGTCCCGGGTGGTCGGCGACGTGATGGGCAACTACCACCCGCACGGCGACTCGTCGATCTACGACACCGTGGTCCGGATGGCCCAGCCGTGGTCGCTGCGCTACCCGATGATCGACGGCCAGGGCAACTTCGGCTCGCCGGGCAACGACCCGCCGGCCGCCATGCGGTACACCGAGTGCCGGCTGACGCCGCTGGCCATGTTGATGCTCGCCGGCATCGACGAGAACACCGTCGACATGATCCCGAACTACGACAACAAGACCACCGAGCCGACGGTGCTGCCGGCCCGGATCCCGAACCTGCTGGTCAACGGCTCGTCCGGGATCGCGGTCGGGATGGCCACCAACATCCCGCCGCACAACCTGCGCGAGGTCGTCGTCGGCCGTGATCTGGTCGCTGGAGCAACCCGGACGCCACCGCCGAGGAGCTGCTCGACGCGCTGCATGGAGCGGGTGCACGGGCCCGGACTTCCCGACCGGCGCGCTGATCGTCGGCGGGACGGCATCTCCGACGCCTACCGCACCGGCCGCGGGTCGATCCGGATGCGCGCGGTGGTGGACATCGAGGAGGACGCCAAGGGCCGCACCATCCTGGTGGTCACCGAGCTGCCGTACCAGGTCAACCCGGACAACCTGGTCGAGTCGATCGCCACAGCTGCACAAGGACGGCCGGATCAGCCGGCATCGCCGACATCGCCGACGAGTCCTCCGACCGGATCGGCATGCGGATCGTCATCACGCTCAAGCGGGACGCGGTCGCCAAGGTGGTGCTGGCGAACCTGTTCAAGCACACCCCGCTGCAGACGGCTTCGGCGCCAACATGCTCTCCATCGTCGACGGGGTGCCGCGCACGCTGCGGCTGGACCAGATGATCAGCTACTACGTGCGCGCACCAGATCGAGGTCGATCGTCCGGCGCACCCAGTACCGGCTGGACGTGGCCGAGAAGCGCGCCCACATCCTGCGCGGGCTGGTCAAGGCGCTGGACATGCTCGACGAGGTGATCGCGCTGATCCGCGCGCTCGGCGACCGTCGAGGAGGCCAAGGCCGGCCTGATCGCAGCTGCTGGACGTCGACGAGGTGCAGGCCACACGCGATCCTGGACATGCAGCTGCGCCGGCTGGCCGCCCTGGAGCGGCAGAAGATCGTCGACGAGCTGGCCGAGATCGAGCGCGAGATCGCCGACCTCAAGCGACATCCTGGCCCGGCCCGAGCGGCAGCGGCAGATCGTCAAGCGACGAGCTGACCGAGACCGTCGAGCAAGTACGGCGACGACCGGCGGACCCGGCTGGTGCCGTACGACGGCGACGTCTCCATCGAGGACCTGATCGCGGTCGAGGACGTGGTGGTCACGATCACCCGGACCGGCTACGCCAAGCGCACCAAGACCGACCTGTACCGGGCGCAGCGGCGCGGCGGCAAGGGCGTGCAGGGCGCGGCGCTCAAGCAGGACGACATCGTGGCGCACTTCTTCGTCTGCTCCACGCACGACTGGATCCTGTTCTTCACCAACAAGGGCCGGGTGTACCGGGCGAAGGCCTACGAGCTGCCGGAGGCGAACCGCAACGCCCGCGGCCAGCACGTGGCGAACCTGCTGGCCTTCCAGCCGGACGAGAAGATCGCCCAGGTCATCCAGATCCGCAACTACCAGGTGGCGCCGTACCTGGTGCTGGCCACCAAGGGCGGGCTGGTGAAGAAGAGCGAGCTCACCGCGTTCGACTCCAACCGGTCCGGCGGCATCGTCGGCGATCAACCTGCGCGACGACGACGAGCTGGTCGGCGCCGTGCTCTGCGGCGCCGGACGACGACCTGCTGCTGATCTCGGCGGAGGGCCAGTCGATCCGGTTCCACGCCGACCGACGAGGCGCTGCGGCCGATGGGCCGGGCCACCTCCGGGGTGCTCGGGATGCGGTTCAACGCCGGCGACGAGCTGCTGTCGATGGACGTCGTCCAGCCGGACACGTCCAGGTGCTGGTGGCCACCGAGCGCGGCTACGCCAAGCGGACGCCGATCGAGGAGTACCCGGTGCAGGGCCGCGGCGGCAAGGGCGTGCTGACGATCCAGTACGACCGGCGGCGTGGCAAGCTGGTGGGCGCACTCATCGTCGACCTGGACACTGAGGTGTACGCCATCACCTCCAGCGGCGGGGTCATCCGGACCCTGGCCAGGGAGGTCCGCAAGGCCAAGCGGCAGACCATGGGAGTGCGGCTGATGAACCTGTCCGAGGGCGACAGCCTGGTGGCGATCGCCCGCAACGCCGACGCCGAGCCGTCGGCCTGACGAGAGACCCGAGGCAGGACGTGACGACGAAACGCCCCGAGGACTACCCGACCGTCGAGCCGGACGAAGACGCCGCGGAACCGGAGATCGAACCGGGCGAGGATCCGGACCTTTTCCGATCCGACAACGGAGCCGTGACGCCGTCCATCCCGCCGGGCGAACAGGACTCGCGCCCGTCCCCGACGCCTCGGTCCGGGTCCGATGACTTTTCGAACGGCGACGCCGACCACTCCGATGACGCCGGGTCGCTGGACGAGGCGTCCCTCGATGCGGAGACCGGCCACGATGAGTCCGGGCCCAATGGCGAACGGCCGGAGACCGACGCATTCGAGCCGGACTCCACGCCGCCGGAGGGTCAGTGGCGGCCGGCGGTCGGCCAGCCGGCACCCGCGGCAGCGGTATCGGCCGGTACGCTGCCACCCTGGCAGCGGACCTACGGCTCGATCGACGCAGACACCGAGACGATCGACGGCCACGCCACCAGGTCCGAGCCCGCCGAAGCGGGTGCCGAGGCCGCAAACGGAGTGGACGTCGACCCGCCGTCCTCGCCGCTGCCCGGTCTGTCCGCGCAGACCGCCGCCGCTCCGCCCGATGCTTCGCTGGATGCGCCGGCTGATGCGCCGCCGGAAACTCCGGCGCAGCCGACCGCCCCGGTTCCGCCGGTACCACCGGTCGGCGGGAGCGGCCCAACGACCGGTCCGTGGCCGATCGCCCGGGGTCGGGGACGTCCACCCCGACAGGCCAGCCTGCAGCTGAAACGGCTGGATCCATGGTCGGTGCTGAAGCTCGCGCTCGTGTTGGCCGCCGTGACGTTCTTCGTCTGGCTGGTGACGGTGGGCGTGCTCTACGGGGTGCTTGACGGGATGGGCGTGTGGGACCGGCTGAACGGCACCTACTCCGACCTGGTCTCGCCGGCGGAGGCAGGCGGCGGCGTGTTGATCAGCGCCGGCCGGGTCTTCGGTGCCGCCGCCATCATCGGAGTGATCAACAGTGTGCTGCTCGCGGTGGCGATGACGGTAGGTGCATTCGTGTACAACGTGGCCGCTGACCTCGTCGGAGGGATCGAGCTGACGCTCTCCGAGCGCGACTGATCCGGTTTGGGCGGGTACCCGCTGCTGGGGTAGCCTCGCGAGCGCCCGCTGGGGCCCATAGCTCAGACGGTTAGAGCGCGTCGCTGATAACGACGAGGTCGCTGGTTCAAGTCCAGCTGGGCCCACTCCCGTCCGTCGGTAACCCCAGGGAGATGCGATATGAAGAAGATCCTCTTGATCGTCGGCCTGCTCGGGGCCGCCGCACTGGTCTTTGCCAAGCTCCGCTCGTCGAAGGCAGAGAACGACCTCTGGCACGACGCCACCACCTCCTGACGGCGGCAGTCTCGCCGCCGCGGCGAGCCGGGCGGATCACCTCCGCCCGCGCTCTCCGCGGGGACGTAGCTCAACTGGTAGAGCACCGCCTTTGCAAGGCGGGGGTTGAGGGTTCAAGTCCCTTCGTCTCCACCACTGTTGACCAGCACAAACGGTCGCAGCCAGCAAGTACTTGCTCGTTTCGTGACACGAAACGTGACACGAACGGGTAACGTCCGCGTAGTGGCGAAGGCCGTCAACCCGCGTAAACGGGAGCGAGGCAGCAGCGGGCGGTTCTACCAGCACAGCCAGCAGAGTCCACGGACCTTAGCTGGTGCACACGCCCATCGGCCGTCCATCGATCACCACGGAGCTCGTGGGCGCTCCCGGAGCTGTTCCCGGAAACACTCATTGGCGCGAGGTTCGACCAGCCGCGTCGCGTGCCGCTTCTAGCAAGGCGCCTGTGAGATCGCGTAGCGCGGGATCCGGCGATCCACCCGGCGCCGGTCAGGGAGTGAGCGGGTCTACCTCGTCACGCGCGCGTCCTGGACGGGCAGGCTCCCCTTCCGCCTCAGCCAGCTTTTGCGCGGCTCTCCGGCTGAGCGCCAAAGGTGTGGCTGCGCGTGCCCGTTCCCAAAAGAGACTCATACGCGCAGACGCGCGAGTCGGAGTGTTCGAGCCAGGCACCTGCCGCGCGCTGTTGTTGGGTGGCGATGCGGCGGCCCAGCTCGGCGGTCTCCCGTTCGGCTCGCTCGGCTGCCTCAGCCTGCGCCGGGTCCAGCGGCTCCACGCCCACACCGCCAGCCCGAGCGCTAGCACCCACCACCACCGTTTGAGTGCCATGCCAGCGAATTGGGTGAGCAGCCAGGCGGCATGTGCCGGGTCGGCGGCGCGTTCGGGCTCGGCGAGTTCGTCGTCCCAGCGGGCCAACAGCGCGGCCGGGCCGCCGCCGTGGGGCGCGCTGTCAGGGCTGTGCGGCATGGTGGGGGTCCTTCCGCTGGTGAAGCGTAGCGGGACAGTCCACCCTCTCCGCTCGCGGCAAGCTCGCCGCCAGGCGAAACAACTCCGCGGGGCTGGCCGGGGTGGGGGACCCTCGGGGTGTCGTTTCATCGTGCGAGAGCTGGCCACGGCGCCCCCGGTTTCCTGCGCGACGCGCGAGTAGCCCCACCCCGTCCTAGGCTTCGTGGCTGTGCAGCTGACCCGGCGACCCGTACCCGGGGAGCAGTGCGAGAGCTGCGAGCAGCCCGCGGTGGTGGTGCTCCTGGACGAGACCGGCGAGGTCGTGCTGTGCGCGCGGCACGACGTGCAGATGACGGTCGAGGCGCCGAACTACACGTCGTCGTAGCTCAGAACGGCGGCGGGCCGACGAGGTCGAAGCCGCCGTTGAGCCGACCCGACTCGACGATCTTGTCGAAGTCGACGGGACCTGTGTCCTCGTCCGGGGCCAACGGGAAGCTCGCACCGATGTAGAAGGCCTCGCAGGTGCCAGGGGTGTGCAGCGCGACCACTGTCGCGGAGTCCGAGACGACCTTGAACGCGTGCGGCACGCCGGCGGGGGCGAGGGTGAAGCCGCCGGCCCGAAGTGAGTACTTCTCGCCGTCCAGATGGATGAGCAGCTCGCCGTCGACGAGGTAGAGCGACTCGTCGGCTGGGTGGGTGTGCAAGGGGGTCACCTTGTCCTTCTCCATCACCACGGACGTCATGAAGAAGGAGCCGGCGGTGTCTGCGGCCCGGGCGAGCATGGTGTTCACGCCACCTCCGTAGAACCACCGGCGCTCGGCGTCCTCGACGTTGCGGACCAGGGGAAGGGCGGTCGTGGCAATCATGGGATGTCCTCCGAGTGGGACGCGAGTACCAAAAAGAGACTGCAGTACTATTTCTGATATGTCAACCCACGAGCTGTCCCGGACCAGACGGCGAACGCTGGACGCCCTGGTGGGCGCGGCCCGGGACCTGGTCGCGCGCGGAGTGACCCCGACCGTCGAGGAGGCCGCCGAGCGAGCGGGCGTCTCGCGCACCACGGCGTACCGCTACTTCGCCAACCAGACCGATCTCCTGGTCGCGGCGCACCCCGAGGTTGCGGCCACGAGCCTCCTCGACGAGACCGCGCCGGAGGACCCCAGGGCGCGGGTGGCGCAGGTGCTCGACCGCTACCTCCCGGTGCTGTTCGACTTCGAGGCACAGCAGCGGACGATGTTGAGGCTGTCACTGGACCCTGACCTCGACGACGAGCGTCGGGCGGACTTGCCGCTGCGCCAGGGCCGGGTCATCGGCTGGCTCGTCGAGGCCCTCGAGCCGCTTGCCGACCGGTGGTCGGATGAGGAACGACGCCGCGTCGCGTGCGCGATCCGCGCCGTAGCCGGTATCGAGTCGCTGGTCTGGCTGGTCGACGTGGCCGGCCTGTCGCGCGCCGACGCTCATGCGCAGATGCGCTGGTCCGCGCTCGCGGTCCTCGCCGAGGCGCTCAGGTCCGGGGCGCCGGGATCCTGACTGTCGCCGCTACCCCGACGTGCTCGTCGTCGTGCCCCCTCGAGCAGGTTGTCGACCCGCACGGCCCCGCCCGTGGCCCCGGTGCCCGGGTGGGCTCAGGGGTGCCGGTGGCCATCGGGTGCCCCGCCCGGCGGGTCCGTGAACCGCCCGCCAGCGGGGCACGCACCGAGCGGAAGGACTACCCCATGTCGATCACCGTGGAAGCGCTCGCCGATCAGCTCTACGTCCAGACTGGGGATGTGGCGGTGATCGCCGGATGGTTGGGCGAGCACTATCGTCAGACTGACAATGGAGCTGCCCGATCCCATCGCGGCCGAGGTGCGGCTGGTATTGAACCCCCACGCCGAGCGGACCGAGCCCGGCCTCTATGGCGCAACCGGAGAGATATAGCAGCCCCGATCGGCCATCGATCCAACCGCGAGCCGCTCCCCGTCAAGACGGTCTTGCCACTACCGTCCTGGCAGGACCCTAGGATGATCACAACCGGGCGGCACTCGCCCCGGAGGCTGGGGAGCCCCACTGGATGATCCGCCCGGCCAGGGCCGTCTCATCCGTTCGGCCCGCCAGTTCGGTGCCCGCAATCCTCCTCGGGGGCGGGCGCCGACCGCTTCTACCAACTAGTGGGCCGTGTTTGAAGTCGTCTGACGGTTGGCTTTCTTGACGACCTACTCGACCACTGCCGCCCAGGTCAACGAACTTCGTTTACGCGGCACTAGGGTGATGACGATAGGAATTGGTTCTGTTGCGGAATCCGTAGACGGCGCGCTTTGATTTGTTCGATCTGCCGGTTGAAGCCCTCGGTGCGGGCGTGGGTTCTGTTATTCCACCGCTGCGGTAGCGAAACCGCCCACGAACGCTTTCCGTCTCCCTCCTTGCCGAGCGTGCGCTGCTCTTGGAGCGAGAGCCCGCAGGCTCGCAGGAATTCGGTCAGCCGCTCCCTGGAAGGAGGCGTGCTGTCGATCCCAAACTTCAGTGGCTCGCCAGCTGCCTTCGTCCCGGCCCTGCCGTAGCGCCAGTACAAGGAGCGAGATGTGAGCGGCTCGGTCGTGAAATAGTCGAAGGCAACCAAGCTGCCGTTGGCGGTGCTGCCGATCTTGCGGAAGGTGTCCTCTGCCGCTGCTCGATCCAGATACATGATCACGCCCTCCAACAGGAAGAGAGCCGGCTTGCTGCGGTCGAAGCCCGCCTCGACGAGCTTCTTGAGCCAGTCCTCCGCCTCGAAGTCGGCGGACTCGAATATCACGCCCGTCGTGACGACGCCGGTCTTGTCGAGCAACCGGCGCTTGACCGCCTGCGTCTGCGGAGCATCCACCTCGAACCAGCGGCCGCGACTGGCCGGCGGCAGCCTGTAGGCGCGCGTATCGAAGCCCGCCCCCAGAATGACGAACTGCGTCAAATCAGCGCGGCGCTGCTCGACGATGCGATCGAAAAAGGTCTGCCGCGCCGAGGCTTCATATTGCGCAGGCACGTCACCCTCGAACGGGTAGCGGAACGCCCTGGGCACATAGCCGTCAGGCGATGCGCGAGCAGCGTCGGACCGCCGATCAAATATTGGCCCAGCGGTGGGACGCCCGGCATGGCCTCCATCAAGCGGTTCGCTGCGTCGTCCTCCCTCAAGCCCAGATGGTGCTCGCCCCAGCGCGCCGACAGCGGCCCCAGTGCGGTTATCGAGATGCCTGGCGTGCGCCGCCCCGCTACGTAGAGATAGACGACGTAAGCGATGTAGCCGAGCAGGGTTACGGGAAACAGCAGGATGCTGATGAGATAGAAAGCGACCCTCCCGATAGGACCCGCCGATTTGACCGAGCCTTGATTCGAACCGTTCATTTCATCCCTGGTAGCTAGTCCCTTGGTAGCTCTGCCGGTCGAGCCTTCCGTTGTCGGACTATCCTTGCAGGCCAGCACCCCGACCAGATTCGTCCGCTTCAACGCCAGTGCCAGCGTGGCGCTGGTGATGGCGGCGCCGACCTGCCAACCCGACCGGCGCGTTGTCCTCGGTGGGATCGCTGGTACCGGCCCGACGGCGACCGCGACCCGGACCTGTGCGACTCCCCACAGTCCGGAGGCAGCACCGGACCGCCTGAGTCGCGATTTCGATCCGAGCAGTTCCGGCGGAACTTCGCCGCCCGCGCAGGTGCCGCGCTCGGTGTCGCACACGCCGTCGCGTTCGGTCGGGTCCGGCTACAGGGCGTCTGAACGACGAGTGCACCAAGCCGACGCGCCGGGTTCGGTGAGTATTTTCTGAGGATGGCGGCTGATCGCGAGGGCGGCGCGATGAGCGCGGTGGGGTTTGCGGCGCTGATCGGGGCTGTCGCCGGTGCGAGTCTGTCGGGTCGTCGCGGAGCGAGGGGGACGGTCGTGGGGGTGATGGCGGGCGCTGCCGTGCTGGCGAGCTCGGAAGCGGTGGCCCGGTCCCGTCAGCGTCCCGGGGAGATTCCGGCGCTGCCGCACCGGATCCTGACCAGCGCGGCGCTGGCCGCGCCCCTCGGTTGGGTCGGTGGCAGGTTGAGCGGCGCCGGTCCGGTCGTCGTCGGCACGGCCGTCGGCACTCTCGCCGGCGTGATAGGGCTCCGCCCGCCGAAGGTGGCGCTGGGCCCGGCCGTCGGGTTTGCGATCGGATCCGCCGCTGCTCGGCTGCGACCCGGCGCACCAGACGTCGTTCGTGGCGGCCTCGACGGTGCTCACCTACCGCACGCTGTCGGCGTTGCTGTTCCGCGACGCCCAGGTGAGCCTGCTCGCCGAACGCGTGCAGCCAGAGATACTCCCGTTCGTCGTACCGCTGGCGGCCCGCACGCGCTACGTCGGAACCGGCTACGTGCGCGCCCTGGCCGAGACGATCGGTGGCACATACACCGCCGACGTCGCCGACGTCGGCATCGTCGCCTCGCTGGACGAGCTGGCCGGCCCGGAACTCGATCCCGGCGACGTCGACCCCCGGGTGCGCGAGTTCTACGAGCACACGACCCGCTTCACCCTCGACATCGTTCCGCAATGGCGGACGTGGGTCCGCCCCGGATACCTCCTGTATCGCACGCTCGTCGCCCGCCCGCTCGGGCAGGCCAACCTACCGATGAACCAACGCGAGGCGTTGCGTGGCGTGCGCAGCCGCATCGACACGATCACCCTCGGCAGCGGCGCGGGTGTCGATGAGGCCATTGCCGTGCGCGGCTGGATCCGTTCGTTCGCCGACACCGACGAACCGATCTACGTCGGCATCTACACGACATACCGTCACGACGGGCGAGGCTACGTCAGCGTCGGCTTCCCCGTCCCCCATGGCAGCTTCACCGCCACCCTCCTGCCGCGACGGCGTGACGGCGGCGGCCTCACGCTCACCAGTCACAGTGACGGCCACGCCGGTCACTACCTGACCTACATCGACGCCGACTCGGGCGAACTGACCGCGCTCGCGGTACACGGATTCGGCGAACAGCTCGAGGTCTACCTCGACGAAGGTGGGTTGCGCGCCGAGCACGCGCTTCTCGATGTTCGGCCTACCGTTCCTCGTCCTGCACTACCGCATTCGACCCAAGCGCGAGTAGTGACAATCGCTGATCGCCGTGGGTAACGACGACCGAATGACCTTGACCAACGACAAAAGCGGCGGTGGGCACGGGGTCGTGTAGACGAAGAGATCGTCGTGGAAGCCCGGCCAAGGGAGATCGTCATTGCCTCGGGCGTGTACGGTCCCGCCACCGTCCTGATCGTGGTCACGGTAGTGGCACGTGGGCAGTACTCGGAGTACGGCCGTGACACGTCCCGTGACACGAAACGACGGCGTAGAGGGTGGCGCAGAGTGGCTCCGCAGGCGGGGCGCGATACCGGAAGCGCTGTCAGAGGCCCATGTCGATGCTGACGTCCGGCTTTGCAAGGCGGGGGTTGAGGGTTCAAGTCCCTTCGTCTCCACCACTGCTGACCAGCGGTTATGGCGCTCAACGCGCGTCTCTGGTTGATCTTTGTCACCGAGGCATCGACGCGTCTGTGCCGTCCAGTTGATGATTTTGGACCGTCCGCGGGTCGCAGACTGCGACGGTGACCTCGGTGCCGGCCTGTGGCTGAGCGGAGTCGCTGGGTTGTAGGCAGGTGATCGGCCCGGTGGCTGTATCGACGTCGTAGCGCGTGACCGCGCCGAGCAGGATCACCCGGCGGAGGGTCCCGTTGACCGTCACCGCGGCGCCATCCGGGGGCGAGCTGGGTCGAGGGCGAGTCGGCACTGCTCGGGTCGAGCTGCAACGGTCTGCGGCTGGCCGGTGAGCTGGGTTGGTAGCAGGTTGGTGTAGCCCAGCAGGCGAGCGGTATCAGGGTCGCTGGGTTGGTCCAGGACGCTGTTGGTGGGGCCGTACTGGCGGAGATGTCCGCGGATCAGCAGGGCGGTGTCGTCAGCGAGTGCGAGGGCTTCTTGGCGGTCGTGGGTGACCAGGATGGTCGCGGCTGGGTGGTCATGAAGGGCGGCTCGCAGGTCGGCGATCAGGTCGGCTCGGGTGCTGGGGTCGAGGCCGGTGAATGGTTCATCGAGCAGCAGAACGCTGGGTGCTGACGGCGAGCGCGCGGGCGATGCTGACCCGTTGGGCTTCGCCGCCGGACAGCGTGCGCGCGTTGCGCGTAGCGAGACGGGGGACGCCGAGGGCCGCCAACCATGGCGCTGCGCGTCGTGCGGCTTCGCGCCGGTCGACGCCGTGAAAACGCAGCCCGCTGGCGACGTTGGCGGCGACGGTTCCGCGGCGCAGGATCGGTCGCTGCAGGACGGCGGCGATATGGGACCTCATTCTGACTCGAGGTAACCGGTTTGCCGTCGAGCAGCACCTCGCCGCTCGTGTGGTGGCTACCGATCAGCGCGATCGCGCGCAGCAGGGTGGACTTCCCGGCGCCGTTGGGACCAAGCACGGCCAGGGTCGTCCCGGCCCGTACGTCGAGCGCGGGTACATAGAGCAGTTCGTGACCGGCGGCGTGGACCCGCAGGTCGCGGCAGCTGATCCCGCTGGTCACCGGGAGACCGGCTCACGCTGCTGGATCAGCGTAAGGGTCGAGGTTCACGGCGAACGCGATCGCCAGCAGGATCAGGCCGAAGGCAATGGCGAGGGCGAACTGACCCCGGCTGGTGGCCAGCACGGCGGCGGTGGTGAGCACGCGGGTCTCGCCGGCGATGTTGCCGCCGACCATCAGCGCGGCGCCGACCTCGCTGACGACCGCGCCGAAGGCGGCCATGGCGGCGGCAAGCAGCGGTAGCCGTGCTTCGGACAGTAGCGCGGCGAGCGAGCGCGGCTGGGATGCACCCAGGCCTGCATCTGGACCAGGAACTCGGGGTCGACCTGCTGGACGGCGACGGCGACCAATGCGATGACGATCGGGGTGGCGATCATCGCCTGGGCGATGATCATTGCGGCGGGTGTGTAGAGCAGCCCGAGCCCGCCGAGCGGACCGCTGCGCCACAACAGCACGGTGACGAACAGCCCGACAACCACCGGTGGGAAGCCCATTCCGGTGTTGGCGCCGGCCAGCAGCACCCGCCGCCCCGGAAACCGACCGAGGGCGACCGCCGCCCCGACCGGTAGCCCGAAGAGCAGCGCGATCGCGGTGGCGGTCAGCGACACCTGCAGGGTGAGAGCCGTGATCGCCCAGGTGTCCTGGTCGCCGGTGAGTAGCAGCCGCAGCGCCTCGGCGAGGCCGTTGAGCAGGACGTCCATGCGCTCAGCCGCCCGGTGCTGCCTCGGGCTTACCGGCGTCGGGAACGAACAGCGGTTGGCCGAACTCGGCCTGCCCGAACTGGCCGATCAGCTGCTGGGCCTGCGGCGAGACGATCCAGTCGGCGAACGCGGCCGCGGCTTCGGGCTGGCACGCGCTGGCCGTTGCGCTGGGTCAGTTCGATCACGTGGTAGACGTTGAGCAGGCTGGGGTCGCCCTCGCTGAGCACCGCGAGTTGCAGACTGTCGCGGTTCGCGAGGTAGGTGGCGCGGTCGGTGAGGGTATAGCCGCCCTTCTCGCTGGCCACCCGCAGGGTGGCGGCCATGCCTTGGCCGGTGGATTGATACCCAGCGCCGCCCGGGGTGATCCCGGCCCTGGTCCACAGTTCCTTCTCCCGGGCATGCGTTCCGGAATCGTCGCCGCGGGACACGAACAGGGCCTGATTGGCGGCGATCTTGCTCATGGCGTCCACGCTGGGAGCCCCGCGGATTCCGGCCGGGTCGGCTGGCGGGCCGACCAGCACGAAGTCGTTGTGCATCACCAGCCGCCGCTGCCCGGCTGTGCCTTCGGCGACGAACTTCTGTTCCGCGGCCGGGGAATGCACCAACAGCACGTCGGCCTCCCCGCGACGGCCCAGTTCCAAAGCCTGCCCGCTGCCGACGGCCAAGGTCTTGACCTGCCACCCGGTATCGCGGGTAAACGCCGGCAGCAGCTCGTCAAGTAGCCCGGAGTCCTGCGTGCTGGTCGTGGTGGCCAGGATCAGCGACTTTTCCGACGACGGTCCGGCGGCGGGTGGTGCGCCGCACAAGAGGAAGCGACCAACAGGCCACCGAGCAGGACCGCGACCAGTCGAACGGCATGGCGCATCGCTGACCTCCTCTGTAGTAGGTCAGAACGGAACAATAAGCTGTCCGGGTATGACCCGATACCGGGAAATCTGCGCCGACATCGCCAGCCGGATCATCGGCGGCGAGCTGCGGCCCGGTGACGAACTCCCCGGAGTGCGCGATCTCGCCGCGCAATGGGCGACGACCGCCTCGACGGCCAACCGCGCCCAGCGTCGCCTCGCCGACGCACATGTGATCACCGTCGCCGGCCGGCGGCGGGCCCGTGTCGCGTCCGAGGCTGCGATCGCCGCTCGCGAGTTCTTACGTACCGAACCGGTCTTCCGCCTCGCGGGTAGCGACGACCCGGCCCTCGAGCTGGTCACCCGCAAGCTCGGTGGTTCGGTGGTGAGAGTCGCCGGCGATGGCAGCTTCGCTGGCCTGCGGGCCGTGCGCCTGGGCGACGCCGACGGAGCTGCCATTCACCTGCTGCACCATTCCGGTGCCTACAACGGCCCGTTCGCCCGCGGCCTGCTTCGCGGCCTGCAGCCACACCTAGTTCACCTATGGCGGCGCGAGCAGGGATTGATCGTCCCCCCGGGAAACCCTTCGGGCATCGCGACCGTTGGCGACCTCGCCGCGCTCCGCGTGGCGAAGCGCAGGATCGGCACTGGCACCCGAGTGCTGCTCGACCGGCTGCTCATCGCCGCCGGCCACGACCCCGACGGCATTCGCGGCCCCGAAGTCGGCACTCACCTCGACGTCGGGCTGGCGGTCGCTACCGGAACCGTCGATGCAGGCCTCGGCGTGCGGCCCGCCGCCTCCAGTCTCGACCTCGAATTCATCCCCGTCACCTGGGAGAACTACGACCTCGTCCTTCCTGGCGCGAGCCTCACAACCGCCGGCGCCACTCATCGCAGCCCTTGGCACCCCCGCCCTCCGCGCCGGAATCACACACCTCGGCGGATACGACACAACCCAATCTGGGCAAGTCGTTGCCCTCGAGATGCTGCCATCGAACGAAGCCGACGACTGCTTGTGAGTCCAGCAAGCGCTCGCTAAACGTCCACTATGGACCAACTGTCACCGTGCGTGTCACCGAATCTGCTTCGGCACGAGGCAGCCACGGCAGGCCAAACAGGTGGTACGACACGGTGACCGGCGCAAACCAGCCCATCCCTTATCCGGCCGTGCCTTTGCAAGGCGGGGGTTGAGGGTTCAAGTCCCTTCGTCTCCACGACTGCTGACCAGCACAAGCTGGTCGCCAGCGAGTAAGCCCTTGCTCGTTTCGTGACACGGAACGTGACACGAACGGGCAAAATCCGCGCTGTGGCGAAGGCCGTCAACCCGCGGAAACGGGAGCGAGGCAGCATCGATGAGCTGCCAAGCGGCGCCCTCCGCGTTCGGGTCTATGCCGGCGTCGATCCAATCACGAAGCGCCGTCACGACCTGGTCAAGACCGTCCCGCCCGGGCCGGCTGCCTGGGAGCAGGCCTACGAGGTGCGGCGCGGCTTTCTCGCCGAGGTCAAGGCGCGGCGGAATCCCCGAACGTCGCCACGGTGAGCCAGCTGCTCGACCGCTACCTCGAGGAGCACCAGGGCGGATCGAGCACCGTCTCTGGGTACCGGCCACTCCGGGGCATTGCCAAGGTGTCGCCAGCGCGCCCGGGGGTCGCTCTAGCCGCCTCAGGACGCCAGCCCGGACGACAGGAGCACTTGGTTTCGCGCCGGGCGGCTGGTGTCGAAGGTCAGGAACCTAGCTTGCAGGACGTGCCACCATCGCGGCGATCTCAGCCGTTCTCGGCTGGCAGGGCGGGCGCGAAAAAGTCGATGAGCAGTTGGTTAACACGCTCGTGCTCGTCGTGATGGACCCAATGCGAGGCGTCGGGCAGGCGTTCGACGCGGTCGAGATTGGGCACATCGTCGTGCTCGGGCTCGGCCAGTTCTTCGCCGAGGTAGCGATCTTGCTGGCCCCAGATGACCAGTGTGGGCGCTGAGATTGGGCGAAGCGCCGCTTCGGCTTGCTTGGGCGGGGTGCGCACCGAGGATCGATAGTAGTTGATCATCCCGGTTGCTGCGCCTGGCTGCGACCACGCCTCGATGTAGCGTTCGAACTCATCCGGCGTGTAGGCCGGGTGGGCGTCGTGCAGAAAGTGCCGGAAGAAGTGCCAGTTGTTCGCGTGCACGACGGCTTCAGGCACCTCCGGAATCGCAAAGAAGAAGAAGTACCAGGACTTGCGGAGCTGGCCCGGGTGGTGCAGTCCCTGCGATAGCTTCCGCGGGTGGGCCGCGTTGAGGATGGCCAGCCGGTCCACGACCTCGGGGTACTTCATTGCGGTGGCCCAGGCGACCGACCCGCCCCAATCGTGACCGGCCAGCAGCGCGGACTGGGCGCCGCGTTCGTGGATGAGACCGCGGATGTCGGCGGTCAACTGGTCGGTGTCGTAGGCATGGACGCCGTCCGGCCGCGATGACAGGTTGTAGCCGCGCATGTCGGGTGCGACCACGCGGAAGCCGGCCGCCACGAGTGGTTCGATCTGCAGCCGCCAGCCATACCAGAACTCGGGGAAGCCGTGCAGCAAAACGATCAGCGGCCCCTCGCCGGTCTCCACGTAATGCAACTTCACGTCGCCGAGCTCGGCGTAGCCCTCACGAAGCTCGCCGCCGGAGAGTCCCGGCACCTGCTGTACCGCCCCCTCGCTCGGGGCGCGGCTAGGGTCCTCGCTCGTGCTCATTGCGACCTCCCGGGTTGTGTCCGAACGACGGTAACGCGATTGCCATTAGACGCGCCCGATTCGGGCCGTCGCGGTCAGCGCAGTGACCTGAAGGTCGCTCGGATCTCTTCCGAGAGGGTCTGCGGCTGCTCCCAGGCGGCGAAGTGGCCGCCTTCGTCGACCTTGTTGTAGTGGATGAGCTTGGGATAGGCCCTCTCCGCCCAGCTCCGCGGGGCTGGATACAGCTCATCCGGGAAAACGGTCACGCCGACCGGGATCTCTACCCCCTTGGCGTCGAAGAAGGCCAGCTTGCTCTCCCAGTACAGACGTGCAGAGGAGATCCCCGAGTTGGTCAGCCAGTAGTGAGTGACGTTGTCGAGGACGTCGTCTCGCGAAATGCCACCGGGCTTGCCGGCGAAAGCGCGCGCAATGAGTTCGTAGCTGGCGACGTCGTGATCGAGCATCCACGCGGCCAGCCCGACCGGCGAGTCCGCGATGCCGTAGAGGGTCTGCGGCCGATTGGCCATCTCGTTGGCATATCCGACGCCGGTCTTGAAGAAGTGGTCCAGCACCTCGTATGCCGTCATCTCGTCGGCGGAGAGGCCCGGCGGTGGCCCGTCGCCAATCTGGAGCGCCTTCGAAACGTCGGGGGGAACCGTCGCCGGCATGTTCGTATGGATGCCGAGCAGGCCCGGCGGCTTCAACAGAGCCATCTGCTCGGTGACGGCGTTACCCCAGTCGCCGCCCTGCGCGACGTACCTCGGGTAGCCAAGCCGGTTCATCAACTCGACCCAGGCACGTGCGATGCGAATCGGGTCCCAGCCGATCTCGGTCGGCTTCCCCGAGAACCCGTGGCCAGGCAATGACGGGATCACGAGATGGAACGCCTCGGATGCGCTCGCGCCGTGCTCCGTGGGTTTGGTGAGCGGATCGATGATCTTCAGCTGCTCGACCGTCGAGCCCGGCCACCCGTGCGTGACGATCAGCGGCAACGCGTCATCATGCTCGGAGCGAACGTGAATGAAGTGGATGTCGACACCGTCGATCTCGGTGATGAAATGCGGCAGCGACGCAAATCGCTCCTCGAACCTGCGCCAGTCGTAGTCCGTCGCCCAATAGCTGGCCAATGCCCGAATCGTCTCGAGCCGCACGCCTTGGGAGGGATCCGTCTCCCGGTCGGGCCATTTCGTCGCGTTGATGCGACTGCGCAGATCGGCGAGCTGCTCCTCGGGGACCTCGATCGTAAACGGACGAACGTCCCCGCCGGTGGCTGCTCGGGTCGACGCTGAAGCTTCCATCGCTCACTCCCAGCGGTTGAAACTCGACAGAGCGTGGCACTCCCATCGCCCGGCCGACCCCGTCATACACCCTGGTCGCTGCCCTGGTCTACGTCGGTGGCACCGACCGCCTCTCGGGCGGGCGCGCAGAGTGCAGGCCCTCAAGCAACGGACTCAGCAGGGACTGGGTCAGCTGTGGTGGTCGAGGAGCCAGTGCAGCAGCGCGGCACAAAGCGCCGTTGCAGTATCAGTCGCTCAGGGTGTGGTGGAATCGTCGCTCGTGCAGCTCGGTGCCGCCTGGTCCTTGCTCGACTTGGGTGCGTGCGGCGTCGGTCCAGCCATGGCGGGTGTAGAAGCGCACGGCGCGTTCGTTGGTCTCGAGCACCCACAGGCCGGCGTGGCTGAAGCCGCTGGATCGGAGGCGGTCGAGGGCGGCGGTGTGGAGCTGGGTACCGATGCCCCGGCGCCAGAGGTCGGGGTTGAGGTAGAGCGCGTAGAGGTCGCCGAGAGTGGGGTCGGCGCGGTCGGCGGGTACGAGTGGCGGTCCGGTCGCGGCGAAGCCGACGATGGCAGCTCCGATCGTTGCGACGACGGCGCCGCTGTGCGGCGGCGGGGTGGTGAGGGTGTCGGACCAGAACTGTTCCCGGTCGTCGACGGACAGGCCGGCGAGGACGTCGTCGGGGAGCAGACCCCGGTAGGCGGCGCGCCAGGACTGCACGAGCACGGTGGCGATGCCATGGGCGTCGGCCGGTGTCGCGTCCCGGAGCTCGACCACGTCTGCTGATGCTTCCACGGACAAAGACGCGCCCCTCTTGTCGCGCTGGCCGCCGAAGGCGTGACAGCTTGCGCGGGAGGTGCAGCGGGATCACGGAAGTATGTCTTGCGGGTGGTGCGATTGCTCGTCGACATCGTCGTTTCAGATTGATCAGCGTGCGGCCAGTGCTTGGTCGATCAGGATGACGAGACGGGCGAACAGTTCCTCGGATTCCGCAACGTTGATCAAGCCACGCGTGGAGGCCCAGTCGATCTCGGTCCGGAGCAGCGTCGTGAGCTCGTCCGCCCATTCGGTCCGCTGTGTCGCTCTGTGCACGGGATCTCCGTCGGGACCGTCGACCTCACGCGGGCCCCGAACGTCATAGTTTGTCGCCACCTGGCTTGGTCTCTTGCCGATCGGGTCGTACCGGCGATCGACCATCGCACGCCTCCCTGCGCTCCGCTAGCGCCATCATTGCCTGGCGGCTGCAGCGCGCGGTTCACCCAGCTCGGATGAACAACTGCCGGACGTGGGGTTCATCGACATGATCTTCTCTCTTGCGGCGACGGCATCGGCGTTTGCCAGCTACGCCTCAAACGCTCTATCCCGCTCGGCGATGTCGTCCGGCTGCGCTCAATGCCTCCAAGCTTTGGCGCGAATCTGGGATAAACGGTTGGCGGTTTGAGTCGGTAGTTGGCGACGGGAAGGGGACGGGACGGCCGCGCTTGTCGACCGAGCTGGGCGCAGCTCGCGGCAACACCTGCGTGGCGGCATTTTGGTTGTTGGCATTGAAAAAGCCGAGCTGGTACAAACGCTCGAGGCGGCGGACCGTGAACGGGTGGGATCTCGGCAGATGTGCAAGGCCAACCCAGAATCCCCGCAACTTGCGGCCTTGCCGTAGGAGTTCATCGACGTTGACGTGGGTCTCGGTGTACCGGCCGGAGGCGAGCAGGACCAGCCCTGTCGCGCCGTGCGGTGACAGGTAGGCGCCGTGCCGATCGCAGGAGTACTCGCGCAGCCGGGACAACGCCGGCCCGAGCAGTGGGAGCCGCTGCGGGTAGGCGACCGCAATCTGGTACCAGAGCGAAACATGGTGCAGGCGGATATGGCCCATTTCGTGGCCGAGGATGAACCGCAGGCCATCTCGATTGTTGTTGTACAGATTGACGAACAGCTCGTTGGAAAGAACGACGTAGTCGTAGCCGGTCGCCTGCGCGGCAAACGCATTTAGAGCGCCATTGCCGTTGGCGAGGAAGATTTCTGGCCGCCGCCGCAAGCCCAGCTTCGCGGCGAAATGCTCAGCGGTCTGGTACAGGTCGGGGAATTGGCTGTCCGATAGCTCGACCGCCGATCCCCGCACCGACGCGCGCTGCGTCTCCCGGATCACGATCAGAACGGGAACAAGCGACAACAGAGCGAATAGCATGATCCGAATGGCGAGCGCCCAACCCGTGCCCCTCAACTGCTCTGGCAGGAACGGCAACGCTATCGCGAGATCGAGCACGACGGCGAAGATAACGATATTGAGAATGACCATGAAAACGAAGAATGTAAACTCGGCCGGGTGACGCAACTGACGAGGCAAAGGCGGTGTCGTCGACGACTTTGCTGATGACATGGCACGCTCCTGTCCGAACCGTCACGGCCCAGGCATTGCCCAGCCGGACAGCTCGTGGTCCCGGCAGATGTCGGCGAAGATGACGATCACCAACCAGATCCAAGCGACGAGCACCATGAGCCACAAGATCGCCACCGGGGATTCGCCGAGCCCCATGTCAGCTCCTTTGCAGCGGCCCCGACCGGTAATAAGCGGCCGAGGATATCCACCCTCGGTCCTGTCCCCGCGATGGGGGTCATCGGGGCGCGGTCACGACCTGTGCGGTGCGCCCGACGAACGCCTATTTGGGCGATTCAGCCCCACCGGCATGCCAGCAACCACAAGTGCACCTCGAGTGGGAACAAGGCCAACAGCTCCCGCACCCGATGTGGCTCGCCGCCGTAGTACGCGTAGACCGACTTTGCAAGGTGGGGTCGAGGGTTCAAGCCCCTTCGTCTCCACCACCGCTGACCAGCTCAAACAGCCAGCTTGGTCGCCAGGCCCTGCTCAATCAGGGCGGATGTTCTTATTGTGATGGAAGGCGTTGTCGGGGTCGTACTTGGCCTTGATCTCGGCGAGTCGACGGTAGGTGTGATCGCCGTAGGCCTCTCGAATGCGGCTGGTGTCGTCGTCGGCGTCAAGGAAGTTGACGTAGACGCCGCCGGCGCTGTGGGGTTGGAGGGCTTGGAGGAACCGGCGGGCCCACGCGGTCTCGGCTGCGGCGTGTTCGCCGGACTCGTCGGGGAGCCACACAGCGTCGATGATGATGTTGTGGGGCACGTCGCGACCGGCGTAGGCGGTGGCGTCGTGGGGGATTCGGGCGACGGCGCCACCCATGTGGAACATCGCCGCGTACGACCGGGGCGAGCCGGCGGCGTAGGCGTGATCGGCGATGACGGCGATGGCGTCGTCGGACAGGCCGGTGAGGCTGGTGGCCTTCCAGTAGTAGTGCCACCCGTGCGGGACGGTGTCGTCGAGGCCGCCCTGGAAGGCGGCGTAGGGCGTGGGTGCGAGCAGGTCCACGAGCGGCGTCCCGAGCCGGCGGAGGGCCCGTACCGCACGCTCGCCGTCTTCGACCGGGCCGGCGTAGCAGCAGGCGACGGCGATGGCCGGCCGCCAGTGCAGGTTCGCCGGGATGTCCGGCAGTGGGGGGACGGTGCCGAACCTGACCACGGTGCCGAGCTCGTCGGGCGCTTCGGCGGCGAAGTCCCGGTAGAAGCGCAGCACGTCGGTGGTGTCGTCGGCCGCCCAGAAGACGGGTCCGGCCATCACGGTCGGGCCGACGGGGTGCACAGCGAACTGGAACGTGGTGACGACGCCGAAGTTGCCGCCGCCCCCTCGCAGCGCCCAGAACAGATCGGGGTGTTCGTCGGCGGACGCGCGGACGATGCCGCCCTCGGCGGTGACCACCTCGGCGGCCAGCAGGTTGTCGACGGCGAGCCCGTGTTTGCGCATGAGGAAGCCGAGTCCACCGCCCAGGGTGAGCCCGGCGACGCCGGTGTGGCCCACGATGCCGCCGGTGGTGGCCAGACCGTGGGCCTGGGTCTCGTGGTCGACGTCGCCCCACAGCGCACCACCCTGTACCCGGGCCGTGCGGCCGGCGGGGTCGACCCAGACCGCCCGCATCGCCGAGAGGTCGACGACGATCCCGTCGTCGCATACAGCGGTGCCGGCCACGTTGTGGCCCCCGCCGCGTACGGCGATCTCCAAGTCGTGGCTGCGGGCGAAGCGCACCGCCGCGGCCACATCGCCGGTGCCGCTGCAGCGAGCGATCAATCGGGGTCGTCGGTCGACAGTGCCGTTCCACACCGCGCGAGCGTCGTCGTAGTCATCGTGGTCCGGGGCGATCAGGTCACCACGGAACCCTGAGATCTGCATAGTGGTCGGTGCTGACATCGTTCCTCCTCTGGTGGATGGGCCCAGCGCAACACCGGGGGGCACCGAGGAGAAGTCAGCTATCTGGACTTTGAAGTAAAGAATCTGGACTTCACGGCGGCCGTGAGGCGCCGGACACTAGGCGAATGAGGACCTACGGTCAGTACTGCCCGATCGCCCGTGGCGCGGAGCTCTTCGCCGAGCGATGGACGCCACTGATCATTCGCAATCTACATCTGGGCTGCGAGACCTTCGGCCAGATCCTCGCGGGGGCCCCGGGGCTCTCCGGAACCCTGCTCACGCAGCGGCTCAAGCAACTCGAACGCCTCGGCATCGTCGAGTCGGCACCGAAAGCTCATGGCCGCGGTCACCGCTACCAGCTCACGAGCTCGGGCCATGATCTGTTCAAGGTCTGCCAGACGCTCGGCGAGTGGGGCGCCCGTTGGCTCGAGATCGCCCCCGAGAACCTCGATCCGTTCGTGGCGCTGTGGTCGATGTGCAACGCGCTCCGCCGGGACCGACTCCCGGACCAGCGCGTCGTCATCCGGTTCGACTTCACGGGTTTCCGGTCCCACGAGCGTTACTGGCTGCTCATCGAGCACGGAGACACCGAGATTTGCAAGACATACCCCGGCCTCGATGAGGACCTCTACGTCACGGCGGAAGCCGAAGCCTTCGTCAAATGGCACGCCGGCCAGCTCAGCTGGGCCGAAGCCACCGGCGACCGCCGCATCGAACTCTCCGGCCCCTCGTGGCTCGTACGGGGCTTCCCCACCTGGAACGCCCGCAGCGCCTTCGCCCACATCAAGCCGGTCTCCCGGGCCGCGGCGAACTCTGCAGCCTGACCGGGCGCTGGACACGGGTGGAAGAAGCGGTGCGGACGCGAGCCGGCCGTGCTTTCGCCTGATGGCCACCAAACCCGCATCGCGGGATCGATACTTCAGGCGTGCTGATACGGGAGAACTTTCGGGCGTACCTGGACAAGCTGCTGCGCGACGGCTACAGCGTGCGCCACGACGAGCACCTTTCCGATCCCGACCTGATCGATCCGGGGGGCAACCCGGTCGAGACCTGGCGCGAGGACTACCCGTACGACGAGCGGCTGGACCGCGATGTCTACGAGGAGGAGAAGTATCAGCTGCAGATCGAGCTGCTGAAGTTCCAGTACTGGGCGCAGGACGCCGTCACCAAGCACGTGATCCTCTTCGAGGGCCGCGACGCCGCCGGCAAGGGCGGCACGATAAAGCGGTTCATGGAGCACCTCAATCCGCGGGCCGCGCGGGTGGTCGCCCTGACGAAGCCCACCGAAACCGAGCTCGGCCAGTGGTACTTCCACCGCTACATCACCCAATTGCCGACCGGCGGGGAGATCGTGCTTTTCGACCGGTCCTGGTACAACCGCGCCGGGGTCGAGCGGGTGATGGGCTACTGCACCGAGCGCGAGTACGAGCTGTTCCTGCGGCAGGCCCCGCTGTTCGAGGGGATGCTGGTGGAGAGCGGCTTCTCGCTCACGAAGCTGTGGTTCTCGGTTACCCAGTCCGAGCAGCGCACCCGCTTCGCGATCCGGCAGATCGACCCGGTGCGCCGGTGGAAGCTGTCTCCCACCGATATCGAATCCTTGGATCGGTGGGACGCCTACACCGCCGCGAAGGAAGCGATGATCGAGCACACGGACACCGACCACGCGCCATGGACGTCGATCAAGAGCAACGACAAGAAGCGTGCTCGGATCAACGCCATGCGGTTCTTCCTGAACCAGTTCCCGTACGAGGGAAAGGACTCGTCCGTCGTCTATCCCGCGGACCAGCTCCTTGTGCAGCGCGGGCGAGACTCGATCAAGGACTGACGCGAGGCCGATCACCGGCGCCCGTCGGCTCAGGTGCCGCCCCGGCGACCTCGGCGCTGAAGGCCAGCAGGTCGGCCAGGCCGAAGCGTCCCGCCTGGGTGGCGGGCAGGGTGGGACGCCAGCCGGGGTCGACGGCCCGGTAGCTCTCGCCGTCGGCGTCGACGATGCCGACCAGCACCTCGCCGACCAGCCGGCCGCCCACCGGGCCGAGGCGCTCGCCCGCTCCTCTGTGTTCAGCCTCCTTGAGCAGGTAGAACCAGACTGGCGTCTCCAGCCGCCAGCCGGCCGGGCCAAGGCCGACCTCCTCGGGCGTCAACGGTTCGACCCCGAGACGGCGGGCCAGCGCCTCTCCGGACGGCAGCCCGACGCCCTGGCCGCGCTGGAGGTCGCGAATGGCCAGGGAGGCGTAGTCGTCGTCGCTGCCGACCCCGGTGACAGCCGGTGGCAGCCGGATGAGGCCGGCCGCCAGGCGCCCGTCGATCCGCTTGGCCCGCTGGGCCGGCGGCCGCCCCGGCTGGTCGAACAGGTACCGCCAGTCGACCACCAGGGCCGCCGGGACCGGGCGGAAGCCGAGCAGGTCGGGCAGCAGCGGCACCGGCTCGGCGTGGCGGTTGACCTGGTAGCGGTCGCGGACCTGGCTGTGGCCGTAGCGGTAGGCGGCGTCGGCGAACTCCAGCGGGATCCAGGCTGCGCCAGGGTCGGGGTGGTAGTACCTGGCCCCGCCGGCCAGCAGCTCGCCGGCCAGCCCGGCCCCGACCACCCTGGGCAGGAAGTCCTGGAGCAGGACCCACTGGTAGTGCCAGATGGCGGCCCGGCGGGCCTGGGCGAACAGCTCCGCCTCGGCCACCCCGTCGCTGCGCAGCCGGTCCACCAGGCCGTTGTGGTGATGCAGCATGGCCACGTGCAGCTGGCTCATGAGCAGGTGGACGTCGCTGCGGGGGTCGCCGACCAGGGCAACGCCCTGGGGGTTGCGGGGCAGGTCGGCCGGCCGGCCGGCGTCGTTGCGGCCGACCAGGAGCTTGGCCGGGTCGTCACGGTCGTATAGGTAGGGCATGTTGGTCGGGCCGTCGCCGTAGACGACCTCCAGGTTGGCCCGTGGGCTGCGGGCGTTACGGATCTCGGCCAGTTCGGCGTGGTGGGTCAGTGGCGAGCGGTCGGCGGTGATGTCATGGGCTACGAACTGCCCGAACACCGGCCAGCCGGCCGCTCCCTCGGCATCGGGGTCGGGCACGCCGGCCCCCAGCGCGACCGCGGCCGCGGCGTCGCAAACCCCGCCGGCCCGACCAAGGGCGTGCAGGGCGTCGTCCTCACAGTCCAGCGGGTCGAGTTCCGGGAAGAGTCGCCGGTAGCCGCCGTGGGGCACTGGAGCATCGACGGCCCGTCCCGGCGCCAGGCAGTTGTCACGGATCCTGGTCGCCGTTGGCATGGTCGCCTCGCTTCGCCTCGGGTCGGCTCACAACCGCGTACGAACCTACGATCAGGACCACCCAGCGTCGCCGCCGGAGATGGTGTTACTTCTGTGGTGCGGTTTGAACAAGCCAGTCTTCGAAGCGGGGGGCGAGGTTTAAGGCGTTCGCGCTGGGTAGCAGTGTGCGTTCGGCAAGGAGCACACCGAAGTAGCGAGCCTCGGGGTCGGCAACGACCTCTCGCGGGTCTCCTCGAAAGTCCAGCCCCTTGCGAATAAGCTCATCGAGACCGAACTGCTCTGGTCCGGCGATCTCGATGATTCCGTTTATGGGCTCGCCAACAGCCGTGCGGGCAACCGTGCTGGCGACCTCGTCAGCTGCGATGGGTTGGATGAGCGCGTGCGAAAGGCGCACCGTGTTTCCGTCGGTTGCGGAGTCGGCAATACTCTTGACGAACTCGAAGAACTGAGTCGCATGCACGATCGAGTAAGGAATCCCGGATTCCTGGATCAGCTTCTCCTGCGTCATCTTCGCTCGGAAGTAACCGCTCTCCGACAGACGTTCCGTGCCGACGACCGACAGCGCAACATGATGGCCCACACCAGCTGTCTGCTCGGCTGCGAGGAGGTTGCCGGTCGAGGTCGTGAAGAAATCGAGCGCCGCCTTGTCCTCGAACGACGGCGAGTTGGATACGTCGACGACGACCTGCGCGCTGGTCAGTACCTCGGCGAGCCCCTCGCCGGTCAGGGTGTTGACGCCCGAGTTCGGTGATGCGGCGATCGCCTCGTGGCCGCGCTCGGCCAGTCTCGCGACTGTCTTGGAGCCGATGAGCCCGGTGCCACCGATAACTACGATTTTCGTCATGCTGGACCGCCCACGCGTTCTCGCCTCATCTGTAATGGTTTGATGCTCGCCCAACATAGGTTGCGGCCGGCACGGAGGTCCAACGCCTCCACCAGCAGCGCGGGTCCTGCGACCGCTGACCCATGACCGGACACGGCGCACAATTTGCCGGTGGGCGCAGATGAGGGCTACCTGTTGGCCAACCAGCAGGCCGAGGCCGCCACCCGGTTGGAGGCGTTGGCCACGCTCTTCGATCCGTCCACCTTCCGCCATCTACACGACATCGGCGTCGGCGCCGGCTGGCGGTGTTGGGAAGTCGGCGCCGGGGGCAGGTCGGTCCCGAATTGGCTGGCCGCGCAAGTCGGTGCTACCGGCATGGTCGTGGCTACCGACATCGACATCTCGTTGCTGGCCAGCTTCGCGACGGACAGGGTGCACGTGCTTCGCCATGACGTCGGCTCCCAGGATCCTTGCTCGAAGAAGCCGACACCGGCTTGCAGCCGCTGATCTGCCCCGACGACTACGGCCCCGCACAACAACTGGCGAACCGGCTCCGCAGCGGCTTCCGGACGTTGATGGCCGGTCGCGATGCCGACCTGACGTACGGCCGCGCGCTGCCCCGGCTCCTGCGCGACCACGCACTGATCGATGTGCACCCATGATTTCGGCATGGGGCCGCAAGCCGTAAAGGCAGTGATCATTTGGGCGCGGGCCAGCTTGTCGGATCATGGATCCGGCGAGCGATGATCGCGGCGTACCGCTGCTGGAGAACGATGGTGTAGTGGTTGGCGCCTGGCAGGGCCTCCGCGGCGACGTCGGGCCGGCGATGCAGTGCCTCCGCCACCACCGGATCGGGCAGGAAACCTGGCGCCTGGCCGAACATTCCCAGGGGCGCTCGCAGCAGCAGGGTGGGCACGCTCAGCGCGTCCCACGCCTTGGCGAAGCCAGTCGCGTTCTCCAGCAGCTCGCGACCGTCCTGCCGCACGGCTGCCTCGACCACTCGAGAGCGCAGCTCGCCCGGACGACCGGTCAAGTCGTACCGCACGTAGGCCTCGATGTCGGTGTTCCACGCTTCGCTCAGGGCCGGGTGGGCGTGGAAGAAATCGAGGTATGCCCGCTCGTCGGCGAAGGTCTGGTGCAGACGGGCCAGCGCGGGCCCGAGCGTGGCGGCGAGCGCCTCGTCGACCGTGACGTCCGCCGGCAGTGCCGGCATCGGCAGCCCGCCGTCGATGAGGATCAGCCGGCTGAAGAGTTCCGGCTCGGCGGCGACTGCCAGCAGCGCAACCCACGCCCCCATCGAGTGCCCGACCAGAACCGCCGGGCCTCCGCGCGCCCGGACGACGGCGGACACGTCCTCGACATGTCGGCCGAATCCGTAGGGCCCCGGAAGCCTGGCGCTTGCGCCGCGCCCGCGAAGGTCGGGTGCGAGCAGCGTCCAGTCTGTCGGCAGCTCTCGGGCGACCGCAGGCCACGACATCGCCGAGGCAGTGACCCCGTGCAGGGCGACGGCAAGCTGCGGACCGTCACCGAAGGTGAGCAAACCCAGCCCTTCGCCGTCTCGGGACGGCCTATCCTCGGCTCCTCGACGGCTTTCCGGCTCCTCGCGGGTGTTCATCAGGGATGCACCGTAGTCCGCGCCAGGTGCACCGACGGTGAACCCCGCGACCAGGCGCAGGTCCGGCGAGGTGGCTGGTCTACATCGGACAGTCTGTCACCGAAGTCACGGCGTGAGCCCAACGAGACGCCACCCACCGGACCAGGCTGGTCCCTCTACGATCGGGTGAGCGACGTGAGGAGTTGTGATGTCATCGCCGTCAGGGCCCGCGCACCTCAGCGGCCATCACCGCGACACGGTGCAGAAGATCCTCCAGCATCCGGTCGGCCACAATATCGAGTGGCATGACGTCGTCTCCCTGCTTGAGGCGATCGGCACGGTCGAGCCGCACCGGGACAACAAGGTCAAGGTCCACGTCGGGTCGCAGATCGGGTTCTTCGACGTGCCTGCACACAAGGACATCGAGGTCGAGACGGTCGTCGACCTACGCCGGATGTTGACCTCCGCCGGCTACCGGGTCGAGAAGCAGCCGTAGCGGTTCGAGCGGCTGGCGCGGCCTGGGCGCTGAGCGGTCAGCGGACGATCGTGGTCGCCAACTCGTTGAGGTAGGTCTCGACCGCCGAGTACCCGCCGGGCAGCGTCTTGGCCGCGTCGCTCGCGTCCGACGCCGACAGGCCGTGCGCGGCCTCCCAGTTGTCGTCGATCCCGTCCTGGTCGGCGTCGGGCGGGGGGTCCGCCGGGCCGAGGCCGGCGAGGAAGTCGCTTGCGTTGTCGTAGCGAGTGCCCCATTCGCCGGTGCCCGCGATCGTCTCCTCGACCGAGCGCGCCGTGACGAAGTCCCGGGGGAAGGCGCCCGCCCCGGCGAGTACCGCGGACCGCGCGTCTGCGGCCGAGGCCGCCGTCACCGGGATGTAGAACTCACCGGCGAACGTGTGCCGGTCCATGGCGCGGGCCGACGGCTGGACCTCCTGTTCGATGGTGCACGTCGCCCACGGGTCGTCGGTGGAGCCCTCGGCACAGGCGCCGGTGCCCGCGAACTCGTTCCCGCTGAGGAAATACGTGAGCGACCCGAGGTCCGATCCCTCGTTCGCGTCGAAGTAGAACGAGGCGGCGTCCGCCGAAGGTCCGTCCTGGAAGACGTTGCCGATCATGTTGAACGGCCCGGACGCGGGGTTGTTGTGCACGAACCCGCGCATCGCGTTGTACACCACGTTGTTGACGACCTCTGCCGGGCCGTTGGCGATGGCTGGTGTGCGGTTGCGGTTGTGCGCGAACAAGGTGTGGTGCACGCTCGCCCGCGCCCCGTCGGGTCCGTTGATCAGCCCGTAGTTCTGGCCGGTGGTCTCCCCTGCGGGAGGCACGTCCGCCGGCGACTCGATCGCCGACCACTGCACGGTGAAGTCCTTCGCCTGGTAGAGGTCGACCGTCTCGTCCGCCCCACCGGACACCGAGACGTGGTCGAGGATGAAACGGTCCGCACGCGGAGAACTGAATCGCGTCGAACTGCGCGGGGTCGCTACCGTCGTAGACCGGACGGACCCCGATGATCCGGGGCCCGGGGGTGTCCAGCGCGGCTTGCAGGCTCCCTGGGCCGGCGGCCTCCAGCGTCGTCACCTTGATCACCTTGCCGCCGCGGCCACCGCTGACCAGCGCGCCGAATCCTTCCGCACCCGGGAAGGCGCGCACTCCACCCTCGTCCGAGGGCCCGCCTACGCCTGGCACAGTCGGTAGGCCACAGGCGAGGAGGCCGGGCGCGGCCGCGAGTGAGATCGCTACCAATCGCAGGCGGGTCCGCACCCGGCGATGATCGCATCGACGCCGCCGCGCCGCCGGAGTCGCCTCGCGCTGGTGCTCAGTCCAGCGCGAACGACCCGGTCACGAGCTCGCCGGCCGGCACGTAGGTGCCCATCACGACACCGCTCGGGGACGCCGTGCTGTCGACCAGCCGCAGCCCGGCGGGGATCGCGCCTTCCGAGAACAGGCGCTTGCCCGTCCCGATCACGACCGGGAAGACCAACAGGCGGAACCGGTCGACGAGGTTGTGCCGCAGCAGGGTCTGGATCAGGTTCGCGCTGCCGTGCACCTGCAGTTCGGGACCGTCTTCCTCCTTGAGCGTCGCGACGCCGTCGGCGGCGTCGCCTTCGATGTGCACCGACTTGGCCCACCCCAGTGTCGGCCGGCCTCGCGAGGCGACGTACTTGGTCGCGTCGTTCAACGGCTTGCCGCCGGCTTCGGCCGGGGCGTGCGGCCAGTAGGCGGCGAAGATGTCGTAGGTCTTGCGGCCGAGAAGCAGGTCGAACGGCGGAGCCATCGTCTCCTCCATGAACTGCCCGACGCGTTCGTCGAAGTAGTTCACCGACCAGCCGCCGTGCGAGAAGCCGCTGCTGTCGTCCTCCTCGGGGCCGCCCGGCGCCTGCATGACCCCGTCGAGGGTCAGGAACGTGGTCACGATCAACTGCCTCATATCGGATGTCCTCTCTTCGGATTTTCCGCACGCCGGCTGAACGTGCGTCACCCGTGCGTCGAACGACGCGTCCCGGAATCGACACGTCCTGCGCCGACGACCCACCGGGTGAGGTCGCGCCAGCTCAACGATCGCCGTGGCTGCATCGGGGCGGGCTGCTCGGGTGCGGGATGGCCGAGGCAGATGATCAGTCGTGGATCCCAACCCTCGGGCAACCGCAGGACCGCGCTGACGGCCGCGCGGCTGAATGAGCTGACCGGACCGGCGCCGAGCCCGACAGCGTGCGCCGCCAGCAGCACCGTGGCGGTGATCGTGCCGACGTCGACGAACAGGCCGCTGCTCGTCGGGGCGAACCCGTACCCGGCGGCGAGCGGTTGGTCGATGCAGATCGTGATGGCCGCGGTCGGACGTTGGATCATGCCGGGGGAGACCATCCGCAGTACGCGCAGTGTCGGCGGGTCGGTGGTTGCGACGAATCGGTGCAGGTGGCGGTTGCCCGCACTCGGTGCGAACCGGGCGGCGTCGAGCACGGCCTCGAGCTGCCCGCGCTCCACCGGCTGGTCGGTCATGGCGCGCACGACCCGCCGGGTGCGGATCGCACGCAGCGTCGGGTTCCCGTCGTCGTGTTCGGTCATCGGCTCGTCACGTGATCTCGCGGTCCGGGGCGAACCGGGCACCGAGGTGCTCGGCGACCTCCCGGCAGACCCCGTCGAGCCGCGCAACGTAGGCGTCCCGCCCCTCGCGAGGAACGGCGGTCGGTGAGAACGAGTCGAGTGCGCCGTCGAGCAGCACCCGGGTCGCGTCGCCGGCCCGCGGTCGCATCATCGCCGCGAGACGGCCGGCCGCGGTCATCAGCCGCAGCGGGCCGTACTCGGCCGCCTCGTCCACCTGCGTCCGGGCGGCCGTGACCAGGTAGGCGAGCAGCTCCAGGGCCTGATCCTCGTCGAGTACCAGTTGCGCGACCATGCCGCGATCCTTGCCGAATCCGAACCGCAGCGGCGAACGGCACGCCCCAACTGGTCGACCTGGTCCCGTCCGCAGCTACAGCCGTAATGAGCGGGCTCATTGCGGCCGGACGCCGGGGATCCAGGCCGAATGAGCCCGCTCATTGCGCATTTCTGCGTCAGGAAGTTGTCGACGCGCCGGTCACCGTCCGGCAGGGTTGGTCACGCCATGACCTGGGCGCCGAGGCATGCGCCCGAGGAGAGAATCAGAGATCGGAGAGTTCGAGATGTACGACTACGTCGTGGTAGGCGCGGGCTCTGCAGGGTGCGTTCTGGCGGCTCGGCTCTCCGAGGATCCCGACACGACGGTTGCCCTGGTCGAGGCCGGGCCGCCGGACACCGCCGACGAGATCCACCTCCCGGTCGCGTTCCCGTTCCTGTTCAAGAGCCGCTGGGACTGGGACTACGACACCGAGCCGGAGCCGGGGCTCGCCGGTCGGCGAGCGTACCTGCCGCGCGGTCGCATGCTGGGCGGATCGAGCTCGATGAACGCGATGATCTACATCCGGGGCGCCAGGGCCGACTACGACGAGTGGGCCGCGGATGGCGCGAACGGCTGGAGCTATGACGAGGTGCTGCCGTACTTCAAGCGGGCCGAGGACAACGAGCGGGGCGGCGACGAGTACCACGGCGTCGGGGGCCCGTTGACGGTGTCGGACGGCCGCTCGCTGAACCCGCTGGGCGATTCGTTCCTGCAGGCCGCCGAGCAGGCCGGGCACCCGCGCAACGCCGACTTCAACGGTGCCGACCAGCACGGCGTCGGGTGGTACCAGGTCACCCAGCGCAACGGGATGCGTTGCAGCGCGGCGGTCGCCTACCTGCACCCGGCGATGCAGCGCCCGAACCTGACAGTGATGACCGAGGCACTCGCCCACAAGGTGATCTTCGAGGGCGATCGCGCGGTCGGTGTCGAGGTCGGCCGCGGCACCGAGGTCGAGCAGGTCATGGCCGAGCGGGAGGTCGTGCTGTCCGCCGGCGCGTACGGGTCGCCCCAGCTGCTGATGCTGTCTGGTGTCGGCCCGGCCGAGGCGCTTTCGGCCTTCCAGATCGGTGTGGTGCGCGACCTGCCGGTGGGTCAGGGCCTCCAGGACCACCTGATGGTGATCTTGAACTACCTGACCGACAAGGAATCGCTGATGACCGCGCTGAGCCCGGACAACGTCGCGCTGTTGCAGTCCGAGGGCCGTGGACCACTGACCTCAACCATCGGTGAGGCCGGCGGGTTCTTCGATACCCGTTCCGGGCTCGCGGCGGCCGACGTGCAGTTCCACCAGGCGCCGGTGCTCTTCTACGACGAGGGCCTGGGCGCTCCGGTGGCGCACGGTTTCGCAATCGGGCCGTGCGTGCTGAAGCCCACCAGCCGCGGTGCGCTGACGCTGCGGTCGCCGAAGCCGGACACCGCGCCCCGGATTCAGCACAACTACCTGACGACCGAAGAAGACCGGCAGAGCATCCTTGCCGGGCTCCGCATCGCCCTGGACATTGCGAGCCAACCCGCACTCAAGACCGTGACTACCGGTGCATTCACGGTGCCGGAGTCCGACACCGACGAAGCCTTGATGGCCTTCGTGCAACGCACGGCGCAGACGCTTTACCACCCGACATCCACCTGCGCGATCGGGTCGGTGGTCGACGCGAGGTTGCGCGTCCTCGGACTCGACGGTCTGCGGGTCGTGGACGCCTCGGTCATGCCGTCGGTGATCCGCGGCAACACGAACGCGCCCACGATCATGATCGCGGAGAAGGCGGTGGACCTCATCCGCGAGGACGCGGGGGCCTAATCCTCGCCGCGACCGATCGGTCGGCCGAACGTGACCGCATCGTGCACTGCGGTGGGCGCGGACTCGCCCAGCTCACGGTCGGGGCGCGCGCCCAGAGCGCCGTTCACCGACGAGAACGCGATGCGCAGGGCCACGAATAGCGTGATCGCGAATATCTGCGCGTCGTCATAGCCGACGCCACGCAACGCCTGAACGTCCATGGCCCCGGTCGCGCTGGGGTCGCGGGCGACTTGACGGGCCCACCGGGCGAGCGCCCGCTCGGAGTCGTCCAGCCGATCGTCCTTGCCGCGCAGCACCGTGGCGGCAAGCTCCGCGTCGGCTTCGCCGGCGAGCTTCTGACCCCACGCCAGCGAGCAGTACGAGTCGCCCATCGCCGAGGCGCAGGCGGTGACCAGGATGCCGCGCTGACGGAACGTGAGACCGCCCGCACGGGCCGCCTGTCCGATCAGGCCGAACAGCGTCTGCTGGGCCGCTGGGTGGTGGGCCCACAGTCGCGACGCGTTCATCACGTAGCCGACGTCCTCGATGTCCTCGTCGTACAGCCGCTGCACCTCAGGGGACGTTTCCGGGGTGCCGAGGAAGGCTGTGTCCATGGTCCGGCAACCTACGCCCGAAGGACTGGCTCAGGTGCCGTTGAGCGAGGCGAGGCGGCGTTGCAGGAACGCCCGCTCCGCGGCGTTCGCGGTGTGCGAGATCGCCTCCTGGTAGGCCGACGCGGCCTCGGTGGAGCGGCCGAGGCGGCGCAGTAGGTCGGCCCGGATCGAGTGGAAGAGGTGGTACTCGTCCAGGCCGCGGTCGGCGCTCGCGGCAATGGCGTCGAGGAGTCGAAGCGCCGCGTCCGGGCCGTCGGTCTCGGCCACCGCGACCGCCCGGTTGACCGCCACCACCGGGGTCGGGGTCAGCACGTAGAGCTGGTCGTAGAGCTGCCGGATCTGTCCCCAGTCGGTAGCAGCCGGGTCCGACGCGTCGCTGTGCACGGCGTTGATCGCGGCCTGGATCTGGTACGGACCCGGCTGGTTGCGCCGCAGGCACCGGCGCACGATGGCCTGCCCCTCGGCGATGAGATCTCGGTCCCACCGGCCGCGGTCCTGGTCGACCAGCAGTACGAGATCGCCGTCCGGCGAGGTGCGGGTAGGCCGTCGCGACTCGACCAGCAACAGCAGCCCGAGCAGGCCCAGCACCTCGGGTTCGTCCGGCATCAGCTCGGTCAGCAGCCGGGCGAGGCGGATGGCCTCCGCGCAGAGATCCTCGCGGATCAGCCGATCACCGGAGCTCGCTGTGTAGCCCTCGTTGAAGATCAGGTACACGACGGCCAGCACGGCGCCCACCCGGTCCGGGAGCTCGGCCTCGCTGGGCACCCGGTACGGGATCCGGGCGTCGCGGATCTTGGCCTTCGCCCGGACCAGCCGCTGGGCCATGGTCGGTTCGGAGACCAGGAACGCGTGCGCGATCTCTGTGGTGCTCAGCCCACCGAGCAACCGCAGTGTCAACGCGACCTGCGCGCCCGGCGCGAGCGCCGGATGGCAACAGGTGAAGATCAATCGCAGCCGGTCGTCCTGCACACCGCTGACCTCGGCCGGGCCGTCGACGGCCGGGCCGTGACCGGTCGGCTCGTCGCGCGCGTGCAGCAGCGCGGCCGCGACCTGCCTGTCCTCGCGAGAGGCCTCCCGGCGCAGCCGGTCGATGGCCTTGTTCCGGGCGGTGGTGATGATCCATCCGGCCGGGCTCGGCGGGAGCCCGGTGTCCGGCCAGCGCTGTACCGCAGCGGTGAACGCGTCCTGGACCGCCTCCTCGGCGATGTCGATGTCGCCGAACACGCCGACCAGGACCGCGACCGCTCGGCCGTGCTCCGCGCGGAACACCGCCTCGATCTGCCGCGTGCTGACCTCCGGCACAGCAGGATCAAACAGGATCGCGCCGGATACCGACGAGGCTGTTGCCCTCTGGGGTCGGTTGCCTACGCTGAGCACATGCAGAGGATCGCGACGTTCTGTGGGGAGTGCAGCTGCGGCTGCCCCGAGCTGTTCCTGGACCCGGCGGCCCCGGTGGAGCAGCGGGTCGTGCTGACCGACGACTTCGGCCAGCGGATCCAGATGAGCATGGTGCAGCTGTCGGTGCTCGTCTCGGACGTCAAGGGCGGGGTACTCGACGGTCTGCTCGCGCGCTGAGTTTCAGCGTTCGCGGGCCCGGGCGCGGCGCTTGCCCTCGTGCATCGCCTGCACCCGGGCGACCGGGATCGCGTGGCCCTCCTCGACCAGGTCGGCGGGGAGCCGCTGCGGCTCGGGCATCCGCTCGTGCCACGGGTTCTTGTCGCCCAGCAACGCCGCAGCGGTGCGCACCGTGAAGTCGCCGGGTTCGACCTGCTCCAGGTCGTCCCAGGCGACCGGGAACGACACCGGGGCGCCGGGCCGCACCCGCGGGCTGTAGGCCGCCACCACCGTCGCACCGCCGACCCGGGTCGAGTCCAGGAACACCTTGCCGCCCCGGTCCTCCTTCATGAACGCGGTCGTCGCGATCTCCGGGTCGATCCGCTCGGCCCGTGCCACCAGCGCCCGGGCCGCGGCCGCCGCGTCGTCCATGGTGTTCTCCGGGTCCAGCGGCACGAACACGTGCAGCCCCTTGGCGCCGCTGGTCTTGACCGCGCCGTCCAGGTCGGCGTCCTCGAGCGCCTGCCGGACGAGCTGCGCCGCCTGCACAGCGAGCGCGGAAGGCGCCGTCGGTCGGCGGGTCGAGATCGAGCACGAGGTGGGTCATCCGGTCCCAGCGGTCGGTGCGCACCAGCGTCGGGTGGAACTCCACGGCCCGCTGGTTGGCGAACCAGAGCAGGGTGCGGCGGTCGTTGCACAGCGCGTAGGCGACGTCGCGCTTGGACGCCTCGGCCCACATCGTGACGGTCTGCACCCACGGCGGGGTGTACTTCGGCACGTTCTTCTGCATGAACGGCGCCTGCCCGGGCCGCACCCGCAGCACGGTCAGCGGCCGGTCGCGCAGCTCGGGCAGGATCCGGTCCGACACCGCGTCGAGGTAGTCCACCAGCTCGCCCTTGCGGACGTCGGTGCCGTCGAACAGCGGCTGGTCGAGGTTGGTCAGTCGGACCTCGTCGGGATCGGTCTCGCTGCTGGGCACCTGCCCACCGTATGGCGTCATCGCCCGGAGGACAGCCAGCTGCGCAGCTTCTTGGCCGAGGCGGCCCGCCAGCACGCCGGCCACGCCGCGCGTAGGCGCAGGTTGTCGGCCCGTTGCAGCGCGATC
The DNA here is from genome assembly GCA_963776255.1 of uncultured Actinomycetota bacterium. Classification (GTDB taxonomy): domain Bacteria; phylum Actinomycetota; class Actinomycetes; order Mycobacteriales; family Pseudonocardiaceae; genus Pseudonocardia. Next base: position 623,180 of record CAVZMB010000011.1, read on the forward strand.
AACTGACCGGCGGCCAGCACGGCGGCCGGGTCGGTGATCTCGCTGGCCGCAGCGCGCAGCCACTCCTCGGCCACCGTCGCGTCGTGGTGATCACCGAGCACGCCCTGCACCTCGGCGATCGCGGCGGCGAACCGGGCCGCCGGCTTGCCGACCGCTGGAACCGCGGCCTCGGCCGCGTAGCGGCACCGTTTGGCCAGGATGCGCACCCGGTGCAGCTCGGCGTCCGACGGCGGCTCGGGCAGCGCGTCCACCGTGCGGCGCAGCCGACGCCACTGCCGGTGCACCACCTCGGCGACCAACGGGCCGGCGGGTGCCTCGGGATCCGCTCCGGCGACGAACAACGGCGCGCGCGCCGCTTCGGTGAGTGCGACGAGCAGCCGGTCGTACCGGGTGCTGCGCAGCGCCCCGAGCATCTCGGCCCTGGCTCCCTCGTGCTGCGCCGCGAGGCGGTCCAGCAGCCGCCGGACCGCTTCGGCGTCCGTCGGCGGCAACCCGCGCGACTGCGCGCGCAACCGCTCGGTGAGCACGTCGCCATCCCGCACCGCGCCGACCTCCCCGCCCAACCAGCGCAGCTCGGCGCGCAGCGACCGGACCCGATCGGCGTCGAGCACCACCGAGAACGTCTGCAGGTCGGAGCGCAACCGGCGGGTCGCCACCCGGAACTGGTGCACGTCCTCCGGGTCCTCGCCGAGGCGCACGCCGGGGTCGTGGCGCACCAGCCGGGCGACCGAGGAGGCCAGCGCGTGCCGGACCAGCTGGCCGACGGTGGGCGAGGAGTCCAGCTCGGGCAGCACGACGTCCGGCGGTGCGGTCGCAGCGGACCCGAGCGCCTGGACCAGTTTCGGCGTCGGTTCGGTGAGCCGGCATCCGGCCGCCACCAGTCGATCCACGGTGGACTGCAGCAGGTCGTCCGCCACCGGCGCGTCGGGTGCGGTCAGCTCGACCTCGACCTCGTGGAACGTGCTGCTCGGCTCGCCGGCCCGTTCGACGGACACCACGTCGTCGACGACCTCGGCGAGCACCCCCGAGCCGTCCCGCAGCGCCACCGTGGTGCGGTCCGTACGCAACCGGGCCACCGCCTTCAGCGGCCGGCCCATCAGGTAGGCGCGGACCAGGTCGCGCACGGCCGCAGGCACGGTCCCGGCCCGACCCTGGAAGCCCAGCTCGCGGCGCGCCAGCGCCCCGGAGGACCGGCCGGCGGGCAGCTTCAGCGTCCAGCGCGGCCCGCTCTCGCCGGTCCGGTGTCGCAGGGTCAGCCCGGAGCGGGCCAGCGCCAGGTCGGGCGTGTCGTAGTAGACGGCGTCGAGCCGGTGGGGATGCGCGGGCTCGGCCACCACGGTTTCGAGCACCCCGTCCAGGTCGGGCAGCTCGAACCCCTCGGGTGCGGAGAGCTTCGCCTCGCGCTCGAGTCCGGCGGTCGCCGGCGCGCGGAGGCGTTCCGCTGCCACCACGAGTCGTCAGGTCCTTTCCGCTATCCGGCGTCGCAGGTCCGAGACGGATCGCGCGACGCCCTGCCCGGCCGTGTCCACGACGATACGGTCCCGGTCCCACGGCTGGTAGTCGCGATCTTGTACCTCGGTCCAGGTGGGCAGCCGCAGGTCGGGGATGTCCCCGGTGCGTCCGCCGACCCGGGCCCGGTGCACGGCCCGGTCCGAACACACCACCTCGACCTCCACGCAGCCGACGCCCGCCGTGTCCGCCACCGCTCGCCAGGCGTCGCGGGTCACCGGCAGCGGGTTCACCGAGTCCGCGATCACCGGGAGGCCCTGCCGCAACAGGTCCTCGGCGAGCGCGTAGCCGACGAAGTAGCCGGCCGGACCGAGCGGCTGCCCGGCGAGCCCGGACCGGACGATCGCCTGCTCGATGACGTCGACCCGCAGGTGCACGGCGCCGACCGCAGCCGCCAGCGCCCGCGACAGCGTCGACTTCCCGGTGCCCGGCAGCCCAGACATCACGACGAGCACGGGATCGATGGTGGACGTGGTCATCGGGACAGCAGGAACAGGCCCGCCCGGGGCTTCGGATGGAAGAACGTGGACTTCGCCGGCATCGTCTCGCCGCGGTCGGCGATCTCGAACACGTCCTCGATCCGCGGGCGCGGCAGCAGGAAGGCCGCCCCGTCGTCGGCGTCGCATCGGGCCTCGATCGACTCGACGGGGACCAGGCCGGACACCAGCTCCAGCCGGGGATCGTCCAGGTCCGTGATGCCGAAGCCGGGGGCCAGCACGTCACGGTGCAGCAGCTCGACCAGCAGGCCGGCGACCCCGGGCTGGGGTGGCCCGGGGCGCCACACGGACCACCAACGCCGCGCGGCGTGGACCGCGATCGCCCGCTCGTCGGGCTCGAACCGCCGACCGTGCTCGCGCACCGAAAGTGTCCCGCCGAGGGCGCGCAGCCGGCTGGCGGCGTCCGGCATCGGCCCCCGCACCCGGCGGTGGAACGGCAGCACCCGCAGCTGGTCGTGCGGGAAGCAGATCACCAGGACGATGTCGTCCGGCGAGCCGACGCGCTTGGCGGCCGCCGCGCGGTGGTGACCGTCGGTCACGTAGCTGACCCGCCCCGGCAGCTGGCCGCCCAGCTCGGCGATCAGCCCGGGGTCGGTGATCCGCCACACCGCGTGCACCGTTCCGTCGTCCTGTCCGAGCTCGACGGTGGGCGGCCGCGCGCAGGTCGGGCCGAGCAGCTCGTCGAGCCCCGGGCCGGCGCCGGCCCGGTAACCGAGCGCGATCGGGCTGGAGACCGCGCCGACCTCGGCCAGGTGCCGGGCCAGCGCCTCGACCCGCTGCTCGCTGACGGCCTCGTGTAGCCGGACCCGATCGCCGTCGAACGCCGCCGCCGGCAACGTGCCGACCAGCCCGGTCTGGGTCCAGTCGCCGTACCCGATGCGGTAGACGTACAGCGCCGGCTCGTCGACCCGCTGATACGCCCCGATGGCGAGCAGCCGGTCGAGCGCAGCCCGTGCGACGGCGAGCGTCACTTCGGTGTTGGTGACCTCGTCCCTGGGCCCGGGTGTCTCGGTGACGTGCAGGAAGCTGTCCGGATTGTTGGCGGTGATCTGCGCCCGCTCATCTGGCCCGAGAAGCTCGGCCGGCGGCGAGACGACGCGAGAGGCCCAACCCGGTCGCACCAGGTAACCGGTGAAGGGCAGCAACATCTCGCTACCGCCCTGCGGTGAAGATCGAGACGTGGATGACGTCCGGGATGTTCCGCACCGCGTCCAGCAGCCCAGGCGGCACTTCACCGACGACCTCGATCGTCGCCACCGCCGCATGTGAGCCGGTGAAGATGCGGTTCTCCATCTGTTCCACGTTCAGGTTGCCGCGGCGCAGGATGTCCAGCACGGCGGCCAGCACGCCGACCCGATCGAAGTGGCGCACGTTGATCGTGTGGTTGCCGAGTCGATCCCGGGCGAGGTTCACGCAGTTGGGAACCTCGCCACGCGCGAACGCATCGATGATCTCGACGACACCTTCGGCGATCGCTCGCTGCGCCTGGCTGGTGGACGCGCCGATGTGGTGGGTGCCGACCACATTCGGGTGGGCGGCCAGCGCGGATCGCCAGCGCGTCGACGCGGTGGCGGGCTCGTCGGGATACACGTCGAGCCCGGCCCGAACGCCGCGGTCGAGGGCGGTGAGTAGGGCGTCGCCGTCGACGATGTCACCGCGCGACGTGTTGAGCAGGATCGCTGTCGGCTTCAGCCGCTCGAGCAGGCGCCGGTCGAAGAGTCCGGCGGTCTCGGCGGTCGCCGGAAGGTGGATCGAGACGATGTCGCTTTCCGTCACCAGGGCGTCGAGGTCGTCGACGAGCCCGATTCCGAGCGACCGGATCCGCTCGTGGGTCGTCGGGCTGCGTCCCGGTCGGCGCTGTGCGATCAGCCGCACCCCGAACGCCCTCGCCCGCTCCGCGACCGCGAGGCCGATGGCGCCGAGCCCTACCACACCGAAGCTCTTGCCGAAGATCCCGTCCGCTGCGCCGTAACCCCGCTTGTCCCAGACGCCGGCGCGCAGGTCGGCGACGTTGTCCGGGATGCGTCGGTCGACGGCAAGCAGCAGGCCGACGGTGAGCTCGGCCACCGCGAAGGCGTTGCGCCCCGGCACGTTGGCCACGTACACGCCGGCGTTGGCGGCCGCGGCGATGTCGACGGTGTTCACTCCGGCACCAGCCCTGATCACCAGCGACAGATCCTCGCCGGCGCGGATGGTGTCGGCCGAGACCCGGGTGCTGCGAACCACCAGCACCTCGTAGCCCGGGATGGCGCCCGGCAGCGCGTCCTGACTCAGCCCGGCGTTCACGTCGATGCGGTGTCCGCGGTTCGACATCGCCTCGACCGCCGCGGGCTCCAATTCGTCCGCGATGAGGATCCTCACCGCAGTGGCCCGAGCCGATCGCCGGTCGCGGTCACAGTGACGTTCAGCGGGAGGCCACCGAACGACGGTGCCCGCCGCCACGGGACCGGAAGGTCACCCCCGCGTCGATCAGCAGCCGGCGGACCCGGCCGATGCTGTACCCGGTCTCCGCGCAGATCTCCCGAACGCTGCGACCGGACTGGTAGCGCTTGAGCAGTTCGGCGCTGACCTTCGCCCGCTCGCCGTCCGGCAGCCGCTGCCCCCGTCGAAGCTGTGGTGTCTTCGCCATGGCAGAGATCTTCCACCGTGCCACCCCGGCTGGCTAGGGCACACCGCGCGGGATCACCGGTAGGCCGGGAACTGCCTTCCCCGCGGTGCGACGTCTACGCCGGACTCGGATCCCCACGATGTCCATCCCGGGCGGGGGTAGCGGGCGAAAAGCTCGAGGTACGGGCCGGGGGAGCACGTCCTCGATCACGCCGGTAGGCCTCGTCCGGCTTGCGGGAGTGCTCGCGCTTGCGGCTCTCGATCAGGTTCACCTGGCGCCGGCCCGGGGGCAGCGTGCGCATCGATCCGCGCACTCCGAACAGAATGAGCTCGGTGACGTTGCGGAAGTAGAACCCGACGCCGCGGCCGTCCGGGCCGCCGTCCTTGCGCCGCTTCGCCCACACCAGGTTTGAGACGTACCGGAACCCCCAGGCGTCGAGCACGTCCAGGCCCTGCGGCAGCAGCGCGTTGGGCACCCACAGGTAGAGGTGCGCGGTATTCGCAGTGACCTCGGCGACGGGCAGTGAGCGGATCGCGTCCGGCGACATCGTGTCGTAGCGGTCCAGCCGGCGGTGCTCGGGAGCGACCTTGCCGGTCCGGTTGGTGAACCGCCACGGTGGGTCGGCGTAGACGGTGCGGAACCCGCCGGTAGTAGTGGGCAGGTTGGCGGCGGCCGGCTCGTTCGCACCCATCAGCCGAGCGAGACTAGCGGATCGAGCGGTGCGGTTCGCCGAACGCGCCGGACGACACGACGCACCTCGGGGAGCCTGGGTCCGGTGGCTCCACCCGAGGTGCGTCGTGGATCAGCGCGAAGCCCAGGCGGCGAGCTCACATCCGCTGATCTGCAGTCGTCCGTCCCGCTACCGCGAAGGCAGCTCACTGAGTACCGAGGCCAGATCCAGCACCGGGAGCTCGGCCGGCTGCGCGGCCGGCTCCGCGGCTGGCTCCGCGGCTGGCATCGTCACGTCGGTCGGCTGAAATACGGTGCTGAGGGCACCCAACCCGCCGGCCGGAAAGAGCCCGACCGGTGCGGCCGGAGCCGGGGCGGCGAGTGCGCTGCCGGCGAATCCGGCGCCGAGCGTGACGGTGCCGGCGAGTACCGCGGTAGCGCGGCTGGCTATGCGTCCGACACTGGCCATGTCTCGGTGTCCTTCCGACCGTCATGATCTCGTGGTCTGTCCACTCAACGAGGCTGGCCAGGGGTGGATAGCCGGCACGTCGGCACTTCACCCGATCCGGTGGGCCGGGCGCCACCGGCCGGTCGGATCGCCTCATGCGGCGCCGATGGCCGATCATCACCGGCGTGGTGCTGGTGGTCGTCCTGCTGCTCGCCGTTGCCGGCATCGGCTGGTACTACTCGAGCCAGCTCCTGGTCCCCCACCGGCAGCTCGACTACCGGGATCGGCTGGTCGCCACGGACGCGGGCGAGATGACCCTGGCGCCCAGCCATCTCACCGAACAGCCCGGGCTCTGGGGTATCCAGTGGGACGGTGGCCGGGAGGGCGAGCTCCGGGTCGGCGGGATCGACCGGGTCGACGGGTCCGGGGTGGTCCGGCCGGTGGTGTTCGGGACTCCGCCCGCGGCGGGTTCGCCGATCTACATGGATCCGATCGCCTACGGCCCCGACCCCTCGTCCCGCGGGATCCCGTTCACCTCGGTCACGTTCCCGACCCGGCTCGGCGCGACGCCGGCCTGGTTCGTGCCGGGCGCCCGTGGCGACACCTGGGTGATCGCGGTGCACGGCCTGGGCTCGTCCGGGATGGAGGCGCTGCGCATCCTGCCGACCTTGCAGGCCGCTGGTCTCCCGGTGCTGGCGATCAGCTACCGCAACGACGAGGGAGCCCCGGCCAGCCCGGACGGGCTCCACCACCTCGGCGAGTCCGAGTGGCAGGACGTCGAAGCCGCGGTCGACTACGCGACCGCGAACGGTGCGCAGCGGATCGTGCTGTACGGGTGGTCGATGGGCGGCGCTGTCGTCGGCGCGTACCTGGATCGGGCCGCCAACGCGCGGTCGGTGCGGGCGGTGATCCTCGACTCGCCGGTGCTCGACTGGCGCGCCGTGCTCGTGCTGCATGCCCGCAACCGGCACCTGCCGACGTTCATCACCGCGATCGCGAAGTGGTTCATCAGCGCCCGGATCGGGATCGACTTCGACCGCTTCGACCTGCTCCGGCACCCGCCCGTGGTGCGCCCGCCAACCCTGCTGGTGCACGGATCCGGAGACACCATGGTGCCGGTGCAGCCGGCGCGTGACCTGGCGGCCGCCGCCGAACGGCTCGGTTGGCCGCTGTCCTACCTCGAGTTTCCCGGTGCCGAGCACACCGCCGGGTGGAACGTCGACCAGGGTGGCTACGAGCGCCGGGTGGCCGAGTTCCTGGCCGCGAACATCCCCGGTTAGCGGGCCTCGGTGTTGACGCCGTTACCGGCGGCCGTCGGGGAGCCGTCCATCGCGACGTGCTCGGGGGTGGGGTGCTGGCCGTTCGAAGCCGTGGACCCCTCCGCCTGCCGGCTCCGCCAGGTCGCCACCGCGCCGGCGATCATCCCGAGCCCCAGAACCAGCACGCCGATCAGTAGCCAGCGAGGCATTCGGCGCGGGGCCCGGCCGGGGTCGATCTGGTCCGCCAGGTTGCGGCGCAGCTCGGTCACCTGCTCGGCCACCTCGTCCTGCACCTGCTCGGCGACCTCCATGGCCTGCTCGCCGAGCTCCAAGGCTCGGTCCCGGAACCGGTCAAGGGTGCTCGTCCTGCTGAAAATGCTCATCGGCTCAGACCTCCTCGTCCCACGGCGCCCGGGCCGTGCTGCGGGCTCGTCTCGCCGATCCGCCCGTCAGAACCGCGTCGGTGCCGGTGGTGGCACCATGATGGATGTGACCAATGCAGGCAACTCGGGACGCACCGCGACGTTGAAGACCTCCGCGGGCGAGATCCGACTCACCCTCTTCCCAGACCACGCACCGGTGACCGTACGCAACTTCGTCGGTCTGGCCTCCGGCGAGGGCATCGAGTACCGCCAGCCGAATGCCTCCGGCGGAGCCGAGGGTCCATTCTACGACGGATCGATTTTCCACCGGGTGATCAGTGGCTTCATGATCCAGGGTGGCGACCCGACCGGCACCGGCATGGGTGGTCCGGGGTACAAGTTCCGCGACGAGTTCCACCCCGAACTGCAGTTCGACCGGCCGTATCTGCTGGCCATGGCCAACGCCGGACCGGGCAGCAACGGCTCGCAGTTCTTCATCACGCTCGGTCCGACGCCGCACCTGAATCGCAAGCACACGATCTTCGGCGAGGTGGCCGACGCCGAGTCCCGCGCGGTCGTGGACGCGATCGGCAACACGCCGACCGACCGGGGCGACAAGCCGGTCAACGACGTCGTGCTGCACAGCGTCGAGATCTCCACCTAGCGCCAATGTCGTACCCGGCCGGCCCCCCGTACCAGCCTCCTTACAGCGGTCCACCTGCGCTGCCCGGCTGCGTGCGACATCCGGACCGGCCGACCGGCCTGAGCTGCACCCGGTGCGGCCGCCCGGCCTGCCCGGAGTGTCTGCGCGACGCGTCCGTCGGCCAGCAGTGCGTGGACTGTGTCGCGGAGGCCAACCGGGACGTCCGGCAGCCGGTCACCATCGCCGGCGGCCGGGCCGGTCAGCGTCCGCTCGTGGTCGGTGTGCTCGTCGCACTGAACGTCATCGTCTTCGCGGTGACCGCGCTGCAGGCCGGCAGCCTGCTGGAGAACGCCAACTCGCCGCTGTTCGCGGAGTGGGCGCTGGTGCCTGCCTATGTCGCCGAAGGCGAGTGGTGGCGACTGGTCACCTCCGGGTTCCTGCACATCGGGCCGATCCATCTGTTGTTCAACATGCTGGCGCTGTGGATCATCGGCCGGGACCTGGAGGCGGCGCTCGGACGGGTGGCCTTCCTGGCCATCTACTTCGTGGCGCTGCTGGGCGGGTCGACGGCGGTCGTGCTGTTCAGCGCGGTCCTGGTGCCGGTGGCCGGCGCGTCCGGCGCGGTGTTCGGCCTGATGGGTGGGCTGTTGGTGGTGGTCCGGCGGCTCCGGGTGCCGGCCGGCCCGGTGATCGGGCTGATCGTGATCAACGTCGCGCTCACGTTCGCGTTGCCGTTCCTTTCCAAGGCCGGGCACTTCGGCGGGCTGGTGGCCGGTGCGCTGGCGGCGGTCGCGCTGGTCTACGCGCCGCGGCGGAACCGGCTCGCTTGGCAGGTCGGTGTGCTCGGCGGGATGGTCGTGGTGATGCTGGGCGCGATCATGGCGGTCATGGTCTGAGCGCCGGCCCGTCATGATCAACGGCGCCTTTGGGTGGCCCTATTGCACGAAGGTGCCGTTCGTTCGGGGAGTTGGTGGAGGCGGACGGGGGCGGACGGGGGTGCTCAGGGCCCGTCAGGGGCGGTCGGACCGCGCACGCAGCGCGCTGAGCACCCGCTCGACCTCGTCCGGGTCGGCGCCGAGATCCAGCCGGCCGAAGAGCAGCAGCCGCTCCTGCCCTGCCGGGTCGCGCACGTCGATCTCCAGCAGCGCGGCCTCCCGGCCCCACCGTCGGGTGCGTACCACCCGCATCCGCTGCACCGCCGCCCACGGGTAGCTCCGCGACGCGCCGAACCCGCGGGCCACGATGCCCGCCGAGTCGGCCGCCAGCCGGGGCCTGGCCCGGGTGCCGTATGCCGCCGCGAACGCGAACACCAGTGCGGCGACCGAGGCGAACAGCCGCCCCGGTGCGTCGGTCGTCAGCACCGCGAGCGCCACGGCACCGAGCGCGAGCAGCCAGCCGGCGACCACCAAGGCGACCGACGGGCTCCATCGGGAGTTATCCACAGCAGTTCTCCACATTGTGGAGAACTACAGCAGTGTCATTCCTGCGGCGGAGGGAGTAGCGCCGGCTCACCGCCAGCGCATGGTCATCAGCAGGCCGGCCACGATGAGCAGGAACCCGATCGCGAAGTTCCACGGGCCGAGCGCGGCCATGAACGGGATCATGGCTCCGGCCAGGTAGTTCACCACCAGCCAGACCAGACCGAGCACCATCAGGCCGAGCATCACCCCGATGTAGATCGGCGAGGACGGGCTGGACGCCCGCACCATCGCCGGGGTGCGCTTGTCGGGCTGCGGCGGGGTATAGGCGGTCTTCTTGCGGACCTTCGACTTCGGCATCGCCGTTCCTCGATCGACGCGGGGCTGGATATCTCGGGTGTCCTCGAGTCGTCCTCGAGTGTTACTGACACCCGGGGTGTCGGGCACTACGGTAGCCGAGGCCTGACGAGCTCATCCAGCGACGAGCGCGGCGACCTCCGCGGACAGCTCCGCCACCGTGGAATCGGGCACCGGGTGTCCGGCATCGGCCATCCAGTTGGCCAGCAACCGATGCCCGGACTCGGTCAATACCGACTCGGGATGGAACTGCACGCCCGTGATCGGCAAAGCCCGATGCCGCAACGCCATGATCACCCCAGTGCTGGTGCGGCCGGTGACCTCCAGCTCCGCGGGCACGGAGTCCGGCCGGATCGTGAGCGAGTGGTACCGGGTCGCGGTGAACGGGTCGGGCAGCCCGGCCAGCACACCCACACCGTCGTGGTGAACCGGCGACGTCTTGCCGTGCAGCAACTCCGGAGCACGCTCGATCACCGCCCCCCAGACCGCGCCGATCGCCTGATGGCCCAGACACACCCCGAGCACCGGCCGGCCCCGCTCCGCGCAGCGCCGGATCACGTCCATGCTGGCGCCGGCGCGTTGCGGGACGCCGGGTCCTGGGCTGACCAGCACGCCGTCCACGTCGTCGATCTCGGCCAGGTCGACGGCGTCGTTGCGCCGCACCACGCTGTCGGCGCCGAGCTGGGCCAGGTACTGCACCAGGTTGTAGACGAAGCTGTCGTAGTTGTCGACGACCAGCACGCGCATCGGCACGGCCTGCTCAGCCCCCGCCGGGTTGGAACTCGCCGACGACGACGTTCACCGTCTGGTCAGGGGAGATGACCTGCCCTTCCGGCACCGACTGCTCCTGGATCTTGCCGTTCTGTGCGGGGTCGCCGACCGGCCGGGGATCCCCAACCTTGATGGTGCCGCGGAACCCCGCAGTGGCCAGCTTCGTCCGCGCCTCGTCGACGGTGCTGCCGACCAGGTTGGGCATCCGGACGGTGTCCGAGCTCAGGATCGTGACCCGGGCGTTCGTCGCCACGGAGGTCCCGGTCGGCGGGTCTGTGCCGGTCGCGGTACCCGAGCCGCCGGGGTTGACCACGTTCGACAGACCGGCGGCACGCAGGATGCGCTCGGCTTCGGCGAGGCTCTGCCCGTTGACGTTCGGGATCGGCACCTCCTGGGCCTGCACGCCGACGCGGACGTTCACCGCTGACTGTCCGGGCGCCGCGGTGCCGGCCTCCGGACTCTGACTGATGATCTTTCCGACCTGCTGGGGATCAGTGGTGGACTCGTCGCGACGCTCGCCGAGCACCAGGCCCTCGTTGCGCAGGATCTGGTCGGCATCGGTGACCGTGCTGCCGACCACCTTCGGGACCCGGACCTCGGTCGGACCCTTGCCGACGAACAACCTGACCGTGCTGCCCTCGTCGACCTGGGCGCCCTCCGGCGGGTCGGTGCGTACCACCTTGCCGATCTCGTCCACCCGCGAGTCGGCCTGCTCCAGCGCCGGCTTCAGGCCGATCCGGGTGAGCTCCTGGCGGGCCGCCTCGGCCTGCTGGCCGACCAGCGACGGAATCGGGACCTTGGCCGGCGTGCCGGGCCCACCGAACAGCTGGGCGGCGACGAAGGCGATCACACCGACGACCGCGGCCACCGCGACCCAGAGCAGGATGAGCCGCCACCGGCGTTTCCGGTCCTCGTCGGATGCGCCGCCCCAAGCCGGCGGCAGGCCGTGGCGCCGGCCGGTCGGCGTGATCCGCCGGGTGGAGCCGTCCACGCCGGCCAGCATCGCGGTGCGCTCCTCCTCGCTCATCACGAGGGGGGCCTGCGGACGCTGCCCGTTCAGCACCCTGACCAGGTCGGCACGCATCTCGGCGGCGGTCTGGTAGCGGTTGGCCGGGTTCTTGCTGATCGCCTTGAGCACGATGGCGTCCAGGTCCGGCGATATCTCCGGGTTCACCTGCGACGGCGGCCGCGGCGCCTCGCGGACGTGCTGGTAGGCCACCGCGACCGGAGAGTCCCCGGTGAACGGTGGCTGCCCGGCGAGCAGCTCGTAGAGCACACAGCCGGCCGCGTAGACGTCGCTGCGCGCGTCAACCGCCTCGCCCTGGGCCTGCTCGGGACTGAGGTACTGCGCGGTGCCGATCACGGCCGCGGTCTGGGTCACCGCCTGGCCGTCGGACAGCGCGCGAGCGATGCCGAAGTCCATCACCTTCACCGCGCCGACCTGGTTGATCATGATGTTGGCCGGCTTGACGTCGCGGTGGATGATCTGGTGCCGGTGGCTGAAGTCGAGCGCGGCGCAGACGTCCGCCATGATCTCCAGGACCCGCTGCTGGGAGAACGGCCCGGACGACTTCACGATCTCGCGCAGCGTCTGCCCGTCGACGAACTCCATCACGATGTAGGGCAGCGGGCCGGTGTCGCCTTCCACCTCACCGGTGTCGTACACCGCCACGATCGCCGGGTGGTTCAGCGCTGCCGCGTTCTGCGCCTCGCGCCGAAAGCGCAGCTGGAACTGCGGGTCCCGAGCGAGGTCGGCCCGCAGCACCTTGATGGCCACCTCGCGGCCGAGGCGAGTGTCGCGACCCTGGTGAACCTCGGCCATCCCGCCATAGCCGAGCGTCTCGCCAAGCTCGTAGCGCTCCGAGAGCAGTCGGGGGGTCGTCATCAGCGGCGGGTCCTGGCGCGAGTCCGGGGGGACGCTCGGTGGGCGCGAGCCATCATCGGGCGGTTTCCTCACAGCTCACAGTAACGACGCTGCCCTTGGCGACGGCGCCCGACGGGGTGACCGTGATGACCCTGCAGTTCGCCGGTTTCACCGGCGTGCGACCGCGGGTCGTCAGCACGTTCGTTCGCAAGCCCATCTCCCGTATCTCGGCGGAGACGGTCGAAGCGCTACGCCCGGTGAACGCGCTGGGGCTGATTTGCACCGTGTTCGCTGGTGGGGCCGTCGAGGCCGGGGCCGGCGTGGACACCACCGCCGACGGCCCTTCCGCCCCGCGGCCCAGCGCGCTGCTGACCACGACGGCCCCTACCACCAGCGCGGCCGCCGTGAGTAACGCGAACAGGGTGAGCAGCACCCCCCGGCCGGCGCTACCGGATCGGGCGGCCCGCCGGGCCGCCCGCGTCGACCCGACGGCCGGCGCCAGCTGGGCGGTGGACGTCGTGGTCGACTTCGTGGTTGCCGCCGCGGCGGCACCTCCCTTCGCACCCGCCTTCGAGGCTGACTTCGCGGCCGCCTTGCCGCCGGCCGTGCCGCCGGATGCCGCGGCCGGCTTCGTGAGCGGTGCGGGCGCCGGCTGCCCGGCGCGCACCGCGGCCGCGGCGTCGGCGAACTCCCCACCGGAGGCGTAGCGCAGCTTCGGGTCCTTCACCAGCGCGGTCTCGATCAGCTTGCGCACCTGGGCCGGGACGCTGGACGGCAGCGGGGCCGGGGCGTCCCGGATCTGCATCATGGCGACGTCGACCGGGTTCTCGGCGTTGAACGGCCGCCGGCCGGCCAGGCACTCGTAGCCGACGATCCCAAGTGAGTAGACGTCGCCGGTCGGGCTGGCGTCGCCGCCCATGGCCTGCTCGGGGGCGATGTACTGCGCGGTGCCCATCACCATGCCGCCACGGGTCATCGGCACCGCGTTCGCCGCCTTGGCGATGCCGAAGTCGGTCAGCTTCACCCGGCCGTCGGGCATCAGCAGGATGTTCCCGGGCTTCACGTCGCGGTGCACGAAGCCGCGGTCGTGCGCGGCCTGCAGGGCTCGGCCGGCCTGCTCGAGCACGTCCAGCGTGCGATCCGGGGTGAGCCGCTTGCGGTTGGCCAGCCGAGCCGACAGCGGTTCGCCCTCCACCAGCTCCATGACCAGGTACGCGGTGCGCTTCCCGCCGCCGGCGTCCGCCTCGCCGTAGTCGTGCACGGCGGCGATCCCGGCGTGGTTGATCGAGGCGGTGGTGCGCGCCTCGATCCGGAAGCGGTGCAGGAACTCCTGGTCGTGGCTCAGCTCGGCCTTGAGCACCTTGACCGCCACCGGGCGGCCGAGCCGGGTGTCGGCCGCCTCCCACACCTCGCCCATGCCGCCGACCGCGATCTGGCGCACCAGCCGGTAGCGGGCGTCGATCACGGTGCCTTCGGACAGCGCCATCAGCGTTGCCCCCCGAGCACCGCCGCGATCACCGCGCGCCCGATCGGCGCGGCCACCGACCCGCCGGTGGCCTCCAGGCCACGGTCGCCGCCGCTCTCCACCAGCACCGCGACCGCCACCTGCGGGTCGTTGGCCGGGGCGAACGCGACGTACCAGTTGTGCGGCGGGGTCTCCTTCGGCGTCTCGCCGTGCTCGGCCGTGCCGGTCTTGGAGGCGATCTGGACCCCCGGGATCTTCCCGCCGCCCTGGGTGCGTTCCTCGGCCGCGATCATCATGCCGGTTATCGTCGACGCCACCCCGGACGGAATCGCCCGGCCGAGCCGGTCCGGCGCGGTGCTGTCGACGGTGGCCAGGTCGGCGGACTGGATCTCCTTCACCAGGTGCGGCGCCATCCGCTGGCCGCCGTTAGCGATGGTCGCGACGATCATCGCGTTCTGCAGCGGGGTCAGCCGCACGTCGCGCTGACCGATCCCGGACTGCTGCAGGGAGGCGGTGTCCGGGATGTCGCCGATGCTCGACGCGGCCACCCGCAGCGGGATCTCCACATTGGACTCACCGATGCCGAAGGCCTGCGCCTGCTCGCGCAGCGCGCCCTCGCCGAGCTGGCGGGCGAGGTCGGCGAACGCGGTGTTGCAGGAGCGCGCCAGCGCGTCCTTGAGCGCCGCCGTCTGGCCGGCGCCGCACCGCGTGCCGGCGAAGTTCTCCAGCGTCGTATTGGTTCCTTCCAGGGTGATGGTGGGCGCCGCGGTCAACGGGCTGTCCGGGGTGAAGCCGCGCTGCAGCGCGGTGGCGGTGTCAACGAGCTTGAACGTCGATCCCGGCGGGTAGGTCTGGTCGATCGCCCGGTTGGTGAGCACCGGTGGCTTCGCGGTACTGATCTTGGCCCAGTCCTGCTGTTGTGCGTTGACGTTGCTGCTGGAGAGCAGGTTCGGATCGAACGACGGAGTGGACACCATGGCCAGGATCTCGCCGGTCTGCGGACGGACCGCGACCACCGCGCCGGTGAAGTCGCGGTCGGACATCGCCTGGTAGGCGGTCTGCTGCACGCGCGGGTCGATGGTCAGCACGACGTTGCCGCCGCTGGGATCCCGTCCGGTGATCAGGTCGGAGAGCCGGCGCACGAACAGCCGGTCGTCGGAGCCGTTCAGCACGTCCTTCTCGCTCTGCTCGATGCCGCTGGCACCGTAGATCACCGAGTAGTAGCCGGTCAGCGGGGCGTAGGTGGGGCCGTTCGGGAACTCCCGCTGGTAGCGCAGCTGGTCGCCGGTCTCGACGCTGTGCGCCAGCACCTGCCCTCCCGCGGTGATCTGGCCGCGCTGTCGGGCGTACTCGGCCAGCAGCACCCGGTGGTTCAGCGGGTCGTTGCGGTACTCCGCCGCCTTGACCACCTGCACGTAGGTCAGGTTGGCCAGCAGCAGCAGGAGCATCGCCATGACCGCGAGGGCGACCCTCCGCACCGGTGTGTTCACGCCGCACCGGTCCTCACAACGCGTCCTTGTCCACCATGACCGTCCGCGCGTCGGCGATCGGAGTGGTCGGCGGCCCCGGGCGGGGCGTCGTGACCGGCGCCCGTGCCGCGTTGGAGATCCGCAGCAGCAGCGCGATCAGCGCGTAGTTCGCCACCAGCGAGGAACCGCCGTAGGACAGGAATGGCATGGTCAGCCCGGTCAGCGGGATCAGCCCGCTCACCCCGCCGATCACCACGAACACCTGCAGGGCCAACGCGAAGGAAAGGCCGGTGGCCAGCAGTTTGCCGAAGCTGTCCCGCACCGCCAGCGCGCTGCGCAGCCCGCGGGTGACCAGCACCAGGTAGACCATGAGCAGCGCGGCCAGCCCGATCAGCCCCAGTTCCTCGCCGAGCGAGGCGATGATGAAGTCGGTCCACGCGTAGGGCACCAGCTCCGGACGGCCGGCTCCGAGCCCGGTGCCGCCCACCCCGCCGGTGCCCAACCCGAACAGCGCCTGCCCGAGCTGGTAGCCGGAACCGTCGAAGTCCGCGAACGGGTTCAGCCACGTCTGGATCCTGGACTGCACATGGCTGAAGAGCAGGTAAGCCAGCGCCGCGCCGCCGAGAAAGAAACCGAGCCCGATCAGCAGCCAGGACACCCGTTCGGTCGCGGTGTAGATCAGCACCAGCACGATGCCGAAGAACAGCAGCGAGGTGCCGAGGTCCTTCTCCAGCACCAGCACGCCGACCGACAGCGCCCAGGCGACCAGCAACGGAGCCAGGTCCCGGGCGCGCGGGAACTCGATGCCGAGCACCGTGCGACCGGCGCTGGTGAACAGATCCCGCTTGGCCACCAGGAACGCGGCAAAGAAGATCATCAGCAACACCTTGGCGAACTCGCCGGGCTGGATCGAGAAGATCCCGACGCGCAGCCACAGCTTCGCGCCGTTGATCTCCGAGATCGATCCGGGGAGCAGGCCGGGCAGGGCGAGCAGGACCAGCCCGACGAACCCCGCTGTGTACGCGTAGCGAGCCAGCACCCGGTGGTCGCGGACCAGCCAGAGCACCGCCACGAACAGCGCCAGCGCGATAGCCGTCCAGGCGATCTGGCGGATCGCGAAAGTGTCCGGGAGCGCCTGGCCGGCCTGCTCGGCGCGGGCGAGGCGGCCGATATCGATGCGGTAGATCATCACCAGCCCGAGCCCGTTGAGCAGGGCGGCCGCGGGCAGGATCAGCGGGTCGGAGTAGGGCGCGAAGCGGCGCACCGCCAGGTGTGCCGCGGTGAACAGCCCGAGGTAGGCCAGCCCGACGAACAGCAGCGTGTTGTCCACCGGCTGTTGGGTGTTGGCTTGTACCAGGAACAGCGCGCCGGTGAACAGCACCGCGGCGAAGGCCAGCAGCACGAGCTCGACGCCGCGTCCGGTCGGCGGCTTCGGGTCTGTGCTGGTCGGGCTCGCTGCCGGTTCGGGCGACGGGGCGGGTCCCGGAGCCGGGCTGGGTGCTCCTGGCGCGTGCTCCGCGGCCATCAGCTCACCGGGCGGCAGTCAGTGCCCGGCTCGGGTGCCGGCGGTTGGGCAAGCCCTTCGGCCGGGGACAGCGGCGCTTCCGGGACCGGCGGCGCGACGCTCTCAACGGGAGGCGCGGGCGCCGCCGGAGGCACAGCTCCCGGCAGCGGTTGCGGCGCAGGAGTTGGGGTGGGGCATGGTGGCAGGAGCTCGCGCTCCTTCAACCGCTGGACGATCTGCTCAGCGCCTGCGAGATCGGTGTAAGGGGTGTTGCCCTGCACCGTGTTCCGGGCGGCCGGCTGCAGGTCGTCGAGATGGATGCCGGACGGCTGGGCGACCGAATGCAGCGGGTAGCCGAGCACGGTGCCGCGGACGCCCTGGAAGATCACGACCTCGCCGTCATGGACGGCCACGTAGTAGTTCTGATCCTTCAGGAGCTGTGCGAGCAGGGCGCCCCCGACCAGCAGGGCCAACACGGCGAGCACCACCAGCGCCGGGCGCAGCGGTCCGCGGCGGCGGGCGCGCGGCTCGGCGGCCGGCGGCTCCTTGGGAGTCTCGATGCGGGGCAGGGTGGCGACCGAGGCGCGCGCCGCCGCGGAGTCCGGCGGGGGGACCTCGCCGTTGCCCTCGCCCGCGGCGCCGCCGATGATCGGCGCGTCCTCGCCGTACTCGACGTCGACCACGTCGGCGACGATGCAGGTGATGTTGTCCGGGCCGCCGCCGCGGAGCGCAAGCTCGATCAGCCGGTCGGCGCACTCCCGCGGGTCTGGGTAGCCGACGAGCGCCTCGCCGATCGTCTCCTCGGTGACCACTCCGGACAGCCCGTCCGAGCACAGCAGGTACCGGTCGCCGGCCCGTGCCTCCCGGACGGTCAGCGACGGTTCGATGTCGTGTCCGGTGAGCGCCCGAAGCAGCAAGGACCGCTGCGGGTGGGTCAACGCCTCTTCCTCGGTGATTCGGCCTTCGTCGATGAGCGACTGCACGAACGTGTCGTCCCTGGTGATCTGGCTGAGCTCGCCTTCGCGCAGCAGGTAGGCGCGCGAGTCGCCGACGTGCACCATGCCGAGCCGGTTCCCGGCGAACAGCACAGCGGTCAGCGTGGTGCCCATCCCGTCCAGGTCGGGCTGGTCGGCGATGTGCCGGGTGATCGCCGCGTTGCCTTCGACGGTGGCCGCCCGCAACGCACCGAGCAGGTCGTCGCCGGGCTCGTCGTCGTCCAGCGGCGCCATCGCCGAGATCACCAGCGTGGAGGCGACCTCGCCCGCGGCGTGCCCGCCCATCCCGTCGGCGAGGGCGAGCAGGCGCGGTCCGGCATATACGGCGTCCTGGTTGTTCTGCCGAACCAGCCCGCGTTCGCTGCGGGCCGAGTAGTGGAGGACGAGTGTCATGAGCGCAGCTCGATTACCGTCTTGCCGATGCGGATGGGGACACCCAGCGGGACCCGGGTCG
Organism: uncultured Actinomycetota bacterium; assembly: GCA_963776255.1. GTDB lineage: Bacteria > Actinomycetota > Actinomycetes > Mycobacteriales > Pseudonocardiaceae > Pseudonocardia. The sequence continues at coordinate 641,472 of CAVZMB010000011.1, forward strand.
GTCCGGTGACCTTAGACCGGTCGAGATACGTACCGTTGGTCGACCCGAAGATCCTCCACATACCACTGGTCGCCCTGTTGTGCTATCCGCGCGTGCCGGGTCGACGCGTAGTCGTCCTCGAGCACCAGCGTGGAGTCGTCCGCCCGACCGAGCAGGATCGGCCGCGAGTCCAGCGTCACCCGGGTACCCGCCAGCGCGCCCTGGGTGACTATCAGCTGCCGGGCCGGCTTGTTGCGACCGGACCGGCCGCCGACTCGACCGGGCAGCACGGCGCGCAGGCCCGAGGCCGCGTACAGATCAGACCGGACCACCCGGAGCGCAACCAGCACGAAGAGCCAGAGCAGGGCCAGGAAGCCGGCCCTGGTCAACTGGAGCACGAGTTCGGGCAATCGAGGCGCACCCCGTTTCCTCCGGTCCCTCGGGCGCCTGGTGCGGCCCGACGTCAAGGCTGGGTACGGAACACCAACGTCGAGTGGCCGACACGGACCACATCCCCGTCGACGAGCTGCCACGTCTGCACCGGATTGCCGTTGACCGTCGTGCCGTTGGTCGAACCCAGATCGTTCAGCGTCGCATGCGTCCCGCTCCAGGTGATCTCCAGGTGCCGCCGGGACACCCCGGTGTCCGGAAGCCGGAAGTTCGAGTCCTGCCCCCGGCCGATGACGTTGCTGCCCTCGAGCAGCTGGTAGGTGCGGTTCGACCCGTCGTCGAGGGTGAGCACGCCGGTGAGCTGGCCGCTCGGGTAACCCTCGTAACCCGGTGCGGGCGGGTAGCCGGGCTGGGCATAGCCCTGCTCCTGCGGCGGGTAGCCGGGCTGGGCGTAGCCCTGCTGGTAGCCCTGGTCGTAGCCGGGCTGGGGGTAGCCCTGCTCCTGCGGCGGGTAGCCGGGCTGGGCGTAGCCCTGCTGCTGGTAGCCCTGCTCCTGCGGCGGGTAGCCGGGCTGGGCGTAGCCCTGCTCCTGGGGCGGGTAGCCCTGCTGCTGGTAGCCCTGGTCGTAGCCCTGCTGCGGGTACCCCTGCTGGTCATATCCCGGCTGGTCGTAGCCCTGCTGCTGGTAACCCTGCTGCTGGTAACCCTGCTGGTCGTAGCCCTGCTCCTGCGGCGGGTAGCCCTGCTCCTGGGGCGGGTAGCCCTGCTGCGGGTAGCCCTGCTGGTAGCCCTGTTCCTGGGGCGGGTAGCCCTGCTGCGGGTAGCCCTGACCCTGGTCATATCCCGGCTGGTCGTAGCCGGGCTGGCCCTGCGGCGGGTAGCCCTGCTGGTCGTAGCCGGGCTGGCCCTGCGGCGGGTACCCCTGCTGGGCCTGGTCCTGGGGCGGGTAGCCCTGCTGGGGGTAGCCCTGACCCTGGTCGTAGCCGGGCTGGTCGGCGCCCGGCCGCGCGTCGGCCGCGTCGTATCCGGCCGGCGGCGCGTAGGTCTGCTGGGCATAGCCGGGCGGTGCGCCGCGGTCGTAGCCGTACTGGCCGTTCTCCTCTGGATGCCCCGGTTGCTGGCTCATATGTCGGTCTCCTGCGTTGCGTGATCCGCTTCCCCGGGTGCTGGCGTCGGGGTCGACGGACGATCGGGTACGGAACTGTCCCGTGTGCAGCGCTTCGGAGCGCTCAAGGGAGACTACGACTTCGCCGTAGGTCTCCCACCCCTGGTCTTCCAAATCGCGTACCAGAGACGCGGACAGTAGCTGTGTGATGCGCTGCGCGTCACCGGCCAGTCGCTTGTGATCGGCCGGACTGAGCAGCACCGCGAAGACGTTCGGGGCGAGTAGGCGCCCGCCGGCGAGGGAGCGGACCGAGTCTTCGGCATCGCGCCGGAGCGCCTGTTGCACCTCCTCGACCACGACCCCGCCGCCGAAGACGCGTGCGAAGGCATCACCCACGATGCCCTCTAGCCGGCGCTCGAAGCGCTGGACACGGCCCACCGACGACTCTCCTTGTGATTCATGACGATCGCTGCGGCGTGGTGCTACAACTACGATCGTATCTGTGCTAACGGGATCCGTTCGAACGCGATGCGGGCGGAACTCGGCCGCGTGCTAGCCTCGCGGTCAGCCGCGGGCGAGTGGCGGAATGGCAGACGCGCACGGTTCAGGTCCGTGTGTCCGTAAGGACGTGAGGGTTCAACTCCCTCCTCGCCCACCCCCGCGCATCCCACCGCCCGACTCCTCCCGACTAGTCGCGCGTTCTTCGAACGGCAACTGCTAGTAGTCACGCTTCTGTCCCCACGACGAGTTCAATCCGGTGGGGTGACGTCCGCGACACGTGGACGGGTCGCGCATCGGCTGGTCAATGATCGACTGCCGACAGCGCGAGCCGCTCCGGGTGATCCGCGAACACCACCGCGTCGGCGTTCCGCTCCGGTTGGAGACTCCGCGTCGTAACGCGCGTATGCGGGCAGCGTCCAGCTCAGCTCGGCCGGCAAGCGCCTGGCCAGCGCGGCCGCGGACACCCGCAGGTGGATCGCGTAGTCGAAGGGCAGCCCTCGACCGAGCAGCAGCTCACCGTCGAGCAGTACCACCGCGGCGGCTGCCAGCTCGACGTACCCACCGCGGTAGGCGCGATCGGTCGCCGGATTCCACAGCCGGCCAAGCACCCGCCCGGACCCGGCCGGCCCGGCCGGGTCCAGCAGCTCGCGGCGCAGCGCGGCGAGGTCGAGCCGGTCCTCCAGGTAGGCGTCCGGGTCGGTGCGACCGCGTTCCATGCGCAGTGAGGCCGGCCGGAGGAAGTCGTTCGCCGACACCCGCAGCACCGCCCGCCCGGCAGCCCGGATCCGATGGTCGAGCTCGTCGGCGAGCTCACCGGCACCCGCGCCCGGCGGTCCGTCGATCGCCACCCGGATCCGCCGTCCGGGCAGCAGCCCGACCAGTTGGGCGGCGAGCTCGTCGGCCAGCGCGGCCGGGCTGATCGGCCGGACCGGCACCTACTGGCGGTATCCCTCGACCACGCCGGCCTCGCGCTCGGTCGCCTCGTCCGGATCGAGGCCGGCCGCCCGCCGGGCGCGGCGCTGCCGGAGCAGGTCCCAGCAGCGGTCCAGCTCGACGCTGACCGAGTTCAGCCGGCCCTGCTCCTCGTCGGACAGCGCCTTACCGATATGCGCTCGCTCGAGCCGGTGTTCCTCGTCGACCAGCTCGTTGATGTGCTCGGTCAGCTGGCGATCCTCCACGTGAACCCCTCCGCAGGTCGATCTGCTGTGACCACTATGGCCCAGCAGGCCGTCCGGGTGTGCGCAACGCAGCGTGCTGGCCGGCGCTAGGGATGCGGCGGCGAGTGCTCCTTGCTGCGGCACTCGACGCCGAGGGCCGGCTCCACCTGGATCGTCACGTGGTCCAGCCCGAACTTGTCGTGCATCAGGTCCTGCGCGCTGCTGAGCACCGCAGCGGAGTCGGCTCCCGGTTCGGTGGCCAGGTGCACCGAGGCCACGTCCATCCCCGAGGTGAGCGTCCAGACGTGCACGTCGTGCGCCTCGCGGACCGTCGGGAGCGCGCACAGTGCGGCCCGGATCTCGTCCAGGTCGAGGTGCGGCGGCGCGCCCTGGGCCAGGATGCCGATCGCGGTGCGGGCCAGCCGGATCGTGCGCGGGACGATGAACAGACCGATCGCGATCGCCACGACCGGGTCGACCCACCACCAGCCGAACGCGAGTATCAGCGCACCACCGATCAGCACGCCGATCGAGCCGACCGTGTCCGCCAGCACCTCGAGGTAGGCCCCGCGCACGTTGATGCTGGTCGCGGCCGCGTCGCGCAGTATGAGGAACGCGACGACGTTGGCCACGAGCCCGGCGGCCGCGGTGATCAGCACCGGCAGGCCGGCCACCTCGGGTGGGTCGGCGAGCCGACGCACCCCTTCGACCAGCACGAATGCGGCGACCCCGAGCAGCAGTACCGCGTTCGCCAGCGCGGCGAGCACCTCGGCCCGGTACAGCCCGTAGGTATGCCGGGCGGTGCGGCGGCGGGCCAGCACCGCGGCACCGAGGGCCATCGCCAGCCCGAGCACGTCGGTGGCCAGGTGGCCGGCGTCGGACAGCAGGGCGAGCGACCCGGTGATCAGCCCGACGGTGACCTCGGCGACCAGGAATACGGCGAGCACGGCGAGCGCCAGGCCGAGCCGGCCGGCGTGCCCGCGCCGTCGGTCGTGCCCGTGTTCGGCCCCCACGCAGCACAAAATATAGTCAACCGTGCATATGTGCAAAGGCGGCACATACCCCGGGTCCGTCGCACACATGTTGCGACATCTGTGCCGGTGACCGCCGGTGTGTGCCGCGGCGTACGGCGTGTGATCAGTGGCGGAAGACGACGGTCCGCAGCATCAAGAAGTTGATCGTGGTCGCGGTGCCCTGCGCGATCACCCAGGCGAGCGTGATACGCCACGGCGCGTCCGGCAACACGGCCAGCGCGAGCGCGTTCATCCCGACGTTGACGAGGAACGTGCAGCCGTAGAGCGCGGCGAAGCCGGCGAACCGGGCCGGGCCACCCGCGGAGTCGAACGTCCAGCGCCGGTTGAGCAGGTAGGCGGTCGTGGTGCCGGCGACGAAGCTGATCGACTTGGCCAGGTGCACGTTGGCGCCCAGTGCCAGCAGGGCCAGATAGATGCCGTAGTCGACGACCGCCGCGCACACTCCGACCAGCACGAACCGGCGGAGCTGGCTCATGACTCCGGCCCGCGGAGACGCGGGAGGTGCCGCCGTCACGGGGCAGATCGTAGCCCCCGGTAGCGTGGCCGCCGATGGCGACCAGGACCAGGCTCACCGGGTGGGGGCGCACCGCACCCACCACGGCGACGGTGGTCACCGTGGAGGACCCCGGCCAGCTCGCCGACCTGGTGCGGGCGGCCGGCCGGCGCGGCGTGCTGGCCCGCGGGCTCGGCCGCAGCTACGGCGACGCCGCGCAGAACGCCGGCGGGACCGTGCTCGACATGACCCGGCTGGACCGGATCCACCGGGTGGACGCGGACACCGGGCTGGTCGACGTGGACGCCGGGATCAGCCTGGACGCGCTGATGCGCCGGATGCTGCCGTTCGGGCTGTGGGTCCCGGTGTTGCCCGGCACCCGCCAGGTCACCGTCGGGGGTGCGATCGCCGCCGACGTGCACGGCAAGAACCACCATGTCGCGGGCAGCTTCGGCAACCACGTGCGGCGGCTGGAGCTGCTGCTGGCCGACGGCACCGTGCACTCGCTGACCCCGGACGACGACGAGTTCTGGGCGACGGTCGGCGGGATGGGCCTGACCGGGGTGATCCTGCGCGCGACGCTCGCGCTGCACCCGACCGAGAGCGCCTACTTCGTCGTCGACACCGAGCGCACCGCCGACCTCGACGAGCTGATGTCTCGGCTGAGCGACGGCGACGAGGACTACACCTACTCGGTCGCCTGGTTCGACTCGGTGGCCGCCGGATCGGCACTGGGCCGGGCGGTGATCACCCGCGGCCGGTCCGCCAGCCGCGACCAGCTCCCGGCCAAGCTGCGCCGTGACCCGCTGGCCTTCGCCGCGCCCCGGCTCGGCACCGCGCCGGCGATCTTCCCGTCCGGGCTGCTGAACAAGCTGACCGTGCGCGCGTTCAACGAGCTGTGGTACCGCAAGGCGCCGGCCCGCCGCACCGGCGAGGTCCAGAACATCACCACGTTCTTCCACCCGCTGGACGTGGTCGGCGAGTGGAACCGGATCTACGGCCCGCGCGGGTTCCTGCAGTACCAGTTCGTCGTGCCGTTCGGCGCCGAGGACACGTTCCGGCGCTGCGTGCAGACGATCAGCGCCAGCGGGCAGGTGTCGTTCCTGAACGTGCTGAAGCGGTTCGGCGCGGCCAACCCGGGACCGCTGTCGTTCCCGATGCCCGGCTGGACGCTGGCCGTCGACCTGCCGGTCCGCCCCGGGCTGGACCGGCTGTGCGCCGCGCTGGACGAGCTGGTGCTGGCCGCCGGCGGGCGGGTGTACCTGGCCAAGGACTCCCGGGTGGACCCGGACACGTTCGCCCGGATGTACCCGCGGCTGGACGAGTGGCGCAAGGTGCGCGACGCGCTGGACCCGGCCGGGGTGTTCACCTCGGATTTCGCCAGGAGGCTTGCCCTGTGATCGACGCAGTGGGAAATCCCCAGTCGGTGCTGCTGCTCGGCGGGACATCCGAGATCGGGCTCGCGATCGTCGATGCGCTCGCAGCACGCCGCCCGCTGCGGGTCGTGCTGGCCGGCCGGCCGTCCGAACGGCTGACCGCGGCGGCCGGCCGGCTGGAGCGGGCCGGCTGCACGGTGGAGACCGTCGAGTTCGACGCGCTGGCGCCGGACACCCATCCCGAGGTGGTCCGCAAGGCGTTCGCCGGCGGCGACGTCGACCTGGCCGTGGTCGCCTTCGGCCTGCTCGGCGATCAGGAGCGGGCCTGGACCGACGTGGACACGGCGCTGCGGCTCGCCCGGGTGAACTACCTGGCCGCGGTGAGCGTCGGGGTGGCGCTGGCCGAGCGGTTCGCCGAGCAGGGGCACGGCGCACTGGTCGCGATGTCCTCGGTCGCGGGCGAGCGGGCCAGGCGGTCCAACTTCGTCTACGGCTCCACGAAGGCCGGCCTTGACGCGTTCTACACCGGACTCACCGAGGCGCTACGCCCGTCCGGGGTGCTGGTCACCGTGGTGCGGCCGGGCTTCGTGCGCACCCGGATGACCGACGGGCTGCGCGCCGCGCCGCTGTCGGTGGACGCTCCGGCGGTCGCCACCGCGGTGCTCGACGCGGTACGCCGGCGCCGCGAGCAGGTGTGGGTGCCCGGCCCGCTGCGCGCGGTGATGATCGTGCTGCGGCACCTGCCGCGGGCGGTGTTCCGCCGGCTGCCGATCTAGCGGGCCGCCGCGACCGGTCGCGGCCGACGACCGCCGCCGGCGAGGCAGACGCCGCTCACGAGCGGGGACCGGTCGGCGGCACACGTAGCCGAAGGCCGGCGGCAGGTTGCGCCACACGTTGCGGGTGATCACCACCTCGTCGAAGTGCGCCAGCAGCCGGGTGCGGAACCGCCGTGCCGCGGTCAACGGACGGGCATGCAGGTAGGCGAACGTGGTGAACACGCCGTCGGGACGCAGCGCGGCCGCGACCGAGGTGAGGATGGCGTCCTGCTGCACGGCGCCGAACAGCGACCAGGGCAGCCCGCTGACTACCGCGTCCACCGGTCCGACCGCGCGCTCGGCCAGCAGTGCGCCGAGCTCGGCGGCGTCGCCCTGCACGGCCTCGAGGCCGGGACAGCGCTCCCGCAGGAAGTCCACCATCGCCGGGTTGGTGTCGAAGGCCAGGTGCCGGGCGCGGTCCGGCAGCCGGTGTTCGATCGCCTCGGTGACCGCCCCGGTGCCCGGGCCCAGTTCGACGACCACGATGCGGGCGCTGCGCGGCACGCTGCCGGAGCGCGGGACCACGCCGGCGAGCAGTTCGGCGAGCTCCCGTGAGCTGGGTGCGACCGCGCCCATCGTCGCCGGATTGCGCACAGCTGCGGAGATGAACACTCGCCACTCGTCGGAGACCACGGGCATCTGACCGATTCTGCCGCTCGCGCCGTGAATTCGCAGCGTGCTGTGCGTATCTCGCGGCGAGTCCCTCCCAACTGCCGCTACGAAACGGCGGTCGGGGACGGCGCGCCCGAGAGACGTTCGAGTTCGCCGTCGGACGGACCGCCGGACCGGTGATGCGTGCGCGGGCAGCGCGTCAGCCGATCGGGTCCTTGTCCTTGCGCCCGGAATTGCGCAGCAGGAACGTGTGCGCGCGACCGTTCCAGTTCGGCCCGTCGGCGACGATCTCGTAGCCACATGCCTCGCACATGCGTCGGATCATCGGCGGCGGCAGAAGCCACCACCATGCCGAGTAGTTCCCGGTCCAGAAATCGGCGGCTTCGGTGACACCGCCCAGCGCGGCGCTCCGGTCTCCACCGGTATAGAACTTGGTGTATATCCGCTTCTCGCGCTCCGACAAACCGGGCACGAACCGCGGGCTGCTGTCCGGCGTGTACAGCAAACCGTGGCGATTGAGGATCCATCGCGGAATGATCGCCGAGGTGAGGATCACATACTGCTTGGCGATCTCACGGAGCTTGTCGAGGTAAACGGCTGGACTTGCCAGGTGATACAGGATCCCGGACGAGTGAACGACATCGAACCGGCCGACATCCGAGGTATGGATGTCCGCCCGAACGCACTCGTAGTGGTCGATGCCGAAGGACTGCATTCGATCGCGGAAGGCCCCCCACCACTCACTGTCCTCGGGAAGGATGTCAATCATGGTCGACTTCGCCGCGCCGGCGTTGACAGCCACCGAGACCTTTTCGCCGTGGGCCCCCCACAGCCCGCCGACGTCCGCGAAAGTCTTCCCTTGGACGACCCGCGCGATGAACTGGTCCCGCAGGTCCGCCCCCGCTGCACCGCCATCCGCGCTTCTGCGCCGCGTCAGCATCGCCATGGCTGGACAACGTACCGGGTGCTCGGACCGCCGCCCGGATCGGGCCAGTTGGTCACCGATATGTCCTGGCGGTGCGGCCGGTCGGGCAGCGCAACGACCTGGATCGCGCAACCGGCAGGTGGCCCGAAACCTGCCGGCCATCCCGCCGGTCGCGCGCCGGGTTGGGAGGCGGCGCCGGTAGCATCAGCCGCGCCTCGAGCGATGCCGTGATCATGATCGATGGCCCTCTTAGCTGGCCGCCCAGGGAGCAGAGATCTTGCGAATTACAACCTTCGACCTACTCGACGAGAGCCGGCTGGGGCTCGCCGATGGTCGCGGAGCGCTCAGTGAGCGGGAGCGCCGGCTGGTGGAGGGCGCCGCCACTTTCCACACGCTGGCCCGTCCTGGTCGGACATTGCGGCTGACCGTGCTACGGGGGCCGGCGGACGTGCTCCCGGCGCTGACCGACGACACGTGTCACAGCATCGAATGGTCGAACGACCGGGAGGTGGTTGGAACCGCGGTCGTCCGTAGCACGGTTCCGACCACTGCCGGGGCAGGCGCCGACGGGGTACTCGACCTGGTGGTTGACGTCGGCGGTGATGCGGGCACCGCGTCGAGCGCCGTCGAGGCGACCGGTCTGCGCGGACTGCTGAGGAAGAGCGCTCGGTATCAGGCCCCGGTGCACTTCGACGCGCTCCGGCAGCTACGCACCGACCTGCTCGAGTCTCGGTACCGCGCCAACACGACGCCGCGGAAGTTCGGCGCGAGCTTCAGGTCCAGTCCGTCGCCGACCGGCGACGCCCAGCCGGCCGTGCTGTTCGGGATGCACTGGCTAGAGCTCGGCGGAGCCGAGCGATGGGCGCTGCGCACCGTCGAGCTGGCTCGCGAGGCCGGCCTGCTGCCCGTCGTGGTCACCGACCACGCCTCGACCCATCCATGGATCACCCGCCCGGAGCTGGACGGCGCGGTGATCGTGCCGCTGACCAAACCCATCGAGCCCGAGCGGGACTCCGCGTTCCTGAGCGGGTTGATGTCCGCGGTCGACGTCAGGGGCATCCATCTCCATCACTGCACGTGGCTGTATAGCCGGCTGCGTTGGATTCGCGCCCTTCGGCCCGATATTCCGATCGTCGACTCCCTACACATCGTCGAATGGCGCACAGGTGGGTACGTCGACATCGCGGCCCGGCTTTCCGATGTGATCGACACACATCACGTCATTTCTCCCCAACTGCGCGACTACCTCGTCGGCAAGCGCGGAATCGAACCGGCCAAGGTGTCCCTCGCGACACTGGCCCACCTGACGAGCACCGAGATCAGGCCGACGGACGGTTGGGTGCGCGGGGGTACCAAGCCGTTCACCGTTGCGTTCGTCGGCCGATTCACTCAGCAGAAGCGGCCGTATCTGTTCGTCAAACTGGCAAGCGAGCTCGCCCGGACGTCACCGGTCCCGATTCGATTCGTCATGCACGGCGAGGGCGAGCTCGAGGCTGAGATCACGCGCCTGCGCGACCGCCTCGGTCTCTCCGGACTGATCCAGCTGCGCGACACGGCCGTACCGGTCTCGGCCACGCTGGCCGACGCCGACGTCCTCGTCGTGTCGTCGGACAATGAGGGGCTGACCCTGACGACGTTCGAGGCCACCAGGGCCGGCGTCCCGGTGATCTCGACCGACGTCGGCGCGCAAGCCTCTCTGGTGGCCGACGGCCTGCTCTGTCCCAGGCATCCGTACCCGTTCCTGCGAGCGGCCCGCCAACGCGTCCTGACGATGGTCGATTCCGAGGAGCGACGAAAGATCTGGCTGGACGAACAGCTGGCCAAGGCGGATCGGGTGGCAGGGCTTCCGGATGCCGACTCGTGGACGCGGAATCTTTACGAAGGGTGGCGACCGTGAATACGATCACGGCGGTCATCGTGACCTACAACCGCAAAGACAAGCTGGTTACGGTCATCGACCATGTGCTGGCCCAGTCCCGTCCGCCGGACGAGGTGCTCGTCGTCGACAACGCCTCGACCGACGGAACACCCGACGTGCTGGCGCCCTACCTTGCCGACGACCGGATAACGCTGGTCCGACTATCCGAGAACACCGGTGGGGCCGGCGGCTTCGCAGCCGGAATGTCCAGCGCTTACGAGCGTGGTGCAGATTTCGTCTGGATCATGGACGACGACTGCTATCCCGACGCCGACGCGCTGGCCGAACTGACGGACGGGCACGAGAAGGCCGAGAAGTCGATGGGAATGCGACTTCCCTATGCCTGCTCGGTCGTCCGTTGGACCGACGGCGAGATCTGCGAGATGAACAATCCAGGCACGACCTGGGACTGGGGCCGATTGCTGGTGCAGGACCAGCCGGCGGTGCTCGTTACGCATTGTTCATTCGTGTCCGTGCTGATCCCGAGATGGGTGCTGACGAGGTTCGGGCTTCCGTTGCGTGAGTACTTCCTGTGGTTCGACGACCAGGAGTACACGACGCGGATCACTGCGGCGGGCCCAGGCGTGCAGTGTCTGCGCAGCCTCGTCGTACACGACCTCGCGGTCAATCGCGGCGTGAACTTCGCGGACGTGACTCAGAAGAACATCTGGAAATTCGAATACGGCGCCCGCAACGAGGCGTCCTATCGGCTTCATCACGGCGACGTCGGTGCGGCGCTGCGATTCGTACAGCGCACGATTCGCGGACTGCACGAGGGCAATGTCTCGTGGGCCCTGCGTCGTCGGGTCTTTCAGGCCATGCTCAAGGGGCTGCTATTCAACCCGAAGCCGACATTTCCGCGGTCGTTGATCTGATAGTGCAGGCACCGCGGGCCATCGGCTCGCCGCGCCGGCCACCTGGCAGTGGGACGCATTCGGCACCCGATGGCGCCGCGATCCGCGGGAGTGCTGGGACCGGACGGTCGATAGTCTTGCTTGCCGCCACGACCCGAAGGGACAGCGCATGGAGGTGCCGGACATCGGTCTGTCCGACCTCGCGCTGATCGCCGGATATGTCCTGATCCTTTGGCTACCGGGCGCAGCGTTCGGCGCGGCGGCCGGGATCCGTGGCTGGTCGCTGGCAGCCGCCGCCCCGTTGTTCACCTACTCCATCGCCGGGCTCACCGCGCCGTTGTACTCGATGATCGGGGTGCCCTGGTCGCCACTGACCCTTGCCTTGACCACCGTCGTGCTTACCGGTGTGGCCTACCTGGCGCGCTGGGGGTTGGGTCGGCCGAAGCGCAACCGGCCGAGCGAGCCCGACGAGTGGAGCCGGCGAGCACATCTGGGCGTCGCGGCGACCGTGGCCGGTGCGGCCATCATCGGCGGGTGGGTGGGGATTGTCGGGCTCCACGGTCTTTCCACGATTCCTGGGAACTGGGACGCGGTGTTCCATGCCAACGGGATCCGATGGATCGCCGAGACGGGGGATGGCAGCCTTTTCGGAATGAGCCAGTTTAACTGGTACGAGAACGGCGGGATCTTTTATCCGAATGCCTACCACCTCGTCGGTTCGGTGGTATACGGATTGACCGGCAGTCCGCTGCCGAACATCCTGAACGTCCAAGCCGTACTGCTGCCCGGAATGGTGGCACTGGTGCTGGCCGCGCTCGTTCGGCGATTCCGCGGCCGGGCCGTGCTGGCGGCAGCGACAGGTCTCGTCGTGATCGCCGAGGCGACTCTCTACGACTCGATGTGGCGAGGTCCACTGTTCCCATTCCTCACCGGCGCCGTCCTCGCACCTGTCGTGGTCATTCTGTTGGTCGACTATCTGGATTCCGTCGAGCACCGACAGCGACTGGTCGCCGGTGCGATGTTCGCGATCGCGGTGGGCGGCCTGGTCTGCCTGCACTCTTCGATGCTGTTCTGCGTTTTGATCTTCATCTTGCCGGTCGTCGTGCTGCGGTGGATCCGGCGGCCGGCTCTGCTGCGGTGGGAGGCGCTCTCGCTTGCCGCGGCGGGGGTAGTCACCGTTGTCCTGCTGGCCCCACAACTGGCCGGCGCTATGTCGAGCGCGGCTGGCTACCCGGCGAGCGACTGGGCGGCAGAGTTGTCCATCAGCGGGGCTGTCGGAGCCGTGGTGACCTTCGGGTACACCCTCCCGCAGGCTCCGCAACTGTGGTTGGCGGCGCTCATGGTCATCGGCCTGGTCCGGTACCGATGGTTGGGCGAGCTGCGTTGGATCGGCGTCGTGGCGCTGCTGTTCGGCACGCTGTTCGTGCTGGTCGCCGCGGTGGACGAGGAGTGGGTCACGAACCTGACCCGGCCGTGGTGGAACGACCGGTGGAGGCTGGCGTTTCTGACCGCGGTGCCGCTGTGTCTGATCGCCGGCCACGGCGTCGCCGAACTCCAGCGGCTGTGTGCGGTCCTGCTCGGTGGCCTGTCCCGGCGGTGGCTCGGTGCGAAGCAGCAGTCGCAGGCGCGGCCGCACATCGCGTTGACCGCGACCGCGATCGTGCTCGTCGTGCTCGTCGTGGTCAGCGGTGGGCTCGCCGTCGCGCGAAACGCGGCCTACCTTGCGAAGAAGAACGACCACAGTCCGGTCGTGAGCCAGGACGAGATCGCCGCCTACCAGACACTGGCCACCGTGGTTCCCGCAGGCAGCAGGGTGCTGAACGATCGCGGCGACGGGTCGGTGTGGATGTACGCGCTGTCCGGCGTTCGGCCGACCGCCGGACATTGGGACGCGAACTTGGCCGGGGTCGACGCGCAGCTACTGGCTGCGCACTTCCGGGACTATTCGACGCGGCCGGATGTCCGGGCCGCGGCGAGGCGCCTGAACGTTCAGTACGTCGTGGTCGGTGACGGCTACTTGTACCCGGACTGGTACCGGCAGTCCGGCCTCGACGGCCTCGACGGTGCCGACTGGCTGGAGCTGATCTACCGGCGGGGTTCCGTCGAGGTGTACAGAATCCGACCCGACGCGGTCTCGGCCTCCCATGCAAGCCAGCAGGGGGATACCACGTCGGCGGCACGGCCCAGATAGCCGCCGCTCAACTCTCCGCGGATTCGGTACTGGCCAGTTGCTGGCCGTCGGTGAAGTAGGGAGCGATGCGGTTGTCGAACATGCTCAGCGCCGAGCCGATCGCCATGTGCATGTCGAGGTACTTGTAGGTGCCGAGCCGGCCGCCGAACAGCACCTTGCGGTCGGCGGTCTCCCGGCGCGCCAGCTCACGGTATCGCTCCAACCGGGCCCGGTCCTCCGCCGTGTTGATCGGGTAGTACGGCTCGTCGCCGGTCTCGGCGAACCGCGAGTACTCCCGAACGATCACCGTCCGGTCGGCCGGATAGTCCCGCTCGGGGTGGAAGTGCCGGAACTCGTGGATGCGGGTGTACGGGACCTCGAGGTCGGCGTAGTTCATCACCGGGGTGCCCTGGAAGTCGCCGCGGTCGCGCAGCACCTCCGGCACGAAGTCCAGGGTGCGCCAGCCGAGCACGCCCTCGGAGTAGTCGAAGTACCGATCGAGCGGGCCGGTGTAGACCACCGGAACGTCCGCCGGGAGCTGGTCGCGCACCTCGAAGTAGTCGGTGTCGAGCTCGACGTCGATCCCCGGGGTGCCGGCCATCCGCCGAATCCACGCCGTGTACCCGTCGACCGGCAGGCCCTCGAAGGTGTCGTTGAAGTAGCGGTTGTCGAACGTGTAGCGCACCGGCAACCTGGAGATGATCTCGGGCGGCAGCTCGGTGGGGTCGGTCTGCCACTGCTTGGCCGTGTACCCCTTCACGAACGCCTCGTACAGCGGACGGCCGATCAGCGAGATCGCCTTCTCCTCGAGGTTGGTCGCGTCGCGCCCGGAGATCTCGGCAGCCTGTTCCGCGACCAGCGCCCGCGCCTGGTCGGGGGTCAGGTACCGGCCGAAGTACTCGCAGATCGTCGCGAGGTTCACCGGCATCGGGTAGACCCGGCCCTGGTAGACGGTGAAGACCCGGTGCTGGTACCCGGTGAAGTCGGTGAACCGGTTGACGTAGTCCCAGACCCGCTTGTTCGACGTGTGGAACAGGTGCGCCCCGTAGCGGTGGACCTCGATCCCGGTGTCCGGGTCCGGCTCGGAGTAGGCGTTCCCGCCGATGTGGTCGCGGCGGTCCAGCACCAGCACCCGCTTGCCGAGCTCACTGGCCGCACGCTCGGCGACCGTCAGCCCGAAGAACCCCGAACCGACGACCACGAGCTCACAATCCGGCCTACGCACGACGCCCGAGGGTAGCTGTGGCGGCAGCCGCGCCTCACCATCCCCCGGCGTGTTCGGACCCGATAGCCTCTTCCCGGTCGACCCCGAGGAGCCATATGCCGGACGCCGTGCCACCGCACGAACTCCCAGCATCGGTAGCTGACCCCGTCCCACTCGGGCGGCCGTCTCTCGGCTCGGCAGAGCTGGACGCGGTGGCTGCGGTATTCGAATCGGGCTGGCTGTCCGGCGCCGGGCCGACGTGCCGTCGCTTCGAGGAGCGGTTCGCCGCGCTGACCGGCACCGGGCACGCGCTGGCGACCAGCAACTGCGGAACGGCGCTGCATCTGGCGTTGCAGGTACTCGGCGCCGGTCCCGGCGACGAGGTCATCGTCGCCGACTACACGTTCCCGGCGACCGGCCACTCGGTCGCCTGGACGGGCGCCACGCCGGTGTTCGCCGACGTCCGGCCCGACATCTGGACGGTCGACCCGGCGGCCGTCGCGGCGGCCATCGGACCGCGGACCGTCGGGATCCTCGCCGTCGACTCGTTCGGGCAGCCCGCCGACTACGACGAGCTCGCCGCGATCGCCAAGCGGCACGGGCTGTGGCTGATCGAGGACGCCGCATGTGCCGCCGGCGCCAGCTACAAGGGTCGACCGGCCGGCAGCCTCGCCGACCTCGCGACGTTCAGCTTCCACGGGCGCAAGGGCATCACGGCCGGCGAGGGCGGCGCGCTGGTCGGCGACCGGACCGACCTGCTCGCTCGCGCGCGGAAGCTGCACACCTACGGCATCGCGCCGGCGCTCGCCCGCGAGGGCAGCTCCGGGATGCCGGCGTTCGACGAGCTGGGGCACAACTACCGGCTGTCCGACATCGCCGCGGCGATCATGCTCGTCCAGCTCGACCGGCTGCCGGACCTGTTGCGCGCGCGCTCGGGCGTCGCGGCGAGCTACGCGGAGCTGCTCGCCGGACTCGACGGGGTCGTCCTGCCGGTGGCGCTCGGCGACCGCGAGCACCCGTGGCAGTCCTACGTGGTGACCCTCGAGCCGGGGCTCGACCGTGGCGAGTTTCTCGCCGCGCTGCGCGCGCGCGGCGTGCAGTGCAACTTCGGCACGTACGCCTCGCACCTGCAGCCGGTCTACGGCTCGGACGCGCACTGCCCGGTCTCGGCGATCTCTCGCGGACGACAGCTGGCGATCCCGATGCACGCCGAACTCGGCAACGAGCAGGTAGAGCGGGTGGTGGCCGCCGTGCGGGCTGCGACGGTGGCGGCAAGGGAGCGGGTCACAACGTGACAGAACCGACCGTCTTCTTCACCGGCGGCGCCGGCTTCATCGGCACGCACGTCGTGCCGACTGCTGCTCGAGCGGACGGGTACCGGTCCGCATCTTCGACAACATGTTCCGCGGCGACCGCGACGCCGTCGCGGCGCTGTGCGCCGACCGGGCAACGTCGAGCTCATCGACCAGGACGTCCGCTACGGCGGCGCGGTGCACCGGGCGATGAAGGGCTGCGACGTACGTCATCCACTTCGCCGCCGTGTCGATCAACAAGAGCGTCGCCGACCCGTACGAGTCGATCGACATCAACACGATCGGCAACCACAACGTGTTCGCCGCCGCCGCCGACCACGGCGTCAAGCGGCTCGTCTTCGCCTCGTCGCGCCTCGGTCTACGGCGACCCCGAGAAGCTGCCGATGCACGAGGACGACACGCTGCAACCCGCTCACGCCGTACTGCATCGGCAAGCGCACCGGCGAGGACCTGCTCGGCTACTACGAGCGGACGCAGCGGGCTGTCGTGGATCGCGCTGCGCTTCTTCAACGTCTACGGCCCCGGCCAGAAGACCACCGCGTACTACACGTCGGTGATCAACCACTTCGTGAACCGGCTCAAGAACGGCGAGCCGCCGGTCATCGACGGCAAGGGCGAGCAGTCGATGGACTTCATCCACGTGCACGACATCGCGCGGGCCGTCGTCGCTGGCGCTGACCTCCGAGCGGCGACAACGTGCCGATCAACGTCGGCACCGGCATCGACACGATCGATCGCCGAGCTCGCGAGATCCTCATCGACGCCGTCGGCGTCGACGTCGAGCCGCAGTTCAACCCGCGCGACGTGCTCGTCACGCCGCCGCGCGGCCGACATCACCCGCGCCCGCGAGGTGCTCGGCTTCGAGCCGGAGATCGACGTGGAGCGGGGCATGACCGACCTGGTCCGGGGGAACGGGCGGTGAGCGGACACGGGACGCGCGGCGGGGCTCCCCGCCAATCCGTGCAACCCGCAGGCCTGGATCATCGGCGACCCGACGATCGGCGAGGGCACCTGGATCGGCGCGTTCACCGTGATCGACGGCTCCGGCGGCCTGACGATCGGCAGCGGCTGCGACATCAGCTCCGGGGTGCACATCTACACCCACTCGAGCCGCCGGCGCTGCGTCACCGGCCGCGGTACCCGACGGTCGACCGTGCGCCGGTCCGGATCGGCGACCACGTGTTCATCGGCGCGAACGCGGTCGATCAACATGGGCGTGACGATCGGCGACGAGGCGGCGATCGGCGCCGGCGCGGTGGTCACCGAGGACGTGCCGCCGGGCAAGGTCGTGGTGGGGGTGCCGGCCAGGGTGACCGGTGAGGCGCCCCGTTGAGGATCGCCGTCGTCAACAACTTCTTCCCGCCTCGGGTCGGGGGCAGCTCACACCTGTCGGACGCCCTCGCCAGGGGCTACGCAGCGAACGGTCACGAGGTGCTGGTGGTCACCGCCGCCTACCGGGACGCTCCCGCCGAGGAGTACCGGGACGGGCTGCGGATCGTGCGGATGCCGGCCTGGACCATCCCGGAGACGCGGCTGTCGGTCGCGTTCGACATCTCCTTCGCCGGTCGGCCTTCGCTGCCGCGGCGGTTGCGCGCCCTGCTCGACGGGTTCGCCCCCGACGTGCTGCACCAACACGGCCAGTTCTTCGATCTGACCTGGGCGACCGGTGCCTGGGCCCGCCGCCGCGGGGTGCCCGCGCTGCTGTCCGTGCACACCCGGCTGGAGAACCCAAGCGCGCGCTACGCCGGGGTGTTCCGGCTGCTCGACGCCCTGCTCGTTCGGCCGGCGCTGCGCAGGTTCCGACCGCGCGTGGTCGTGATGGACAAGCTGATGGACCGCTACATCCGGAGTCGCTACGCCGGGGCCTACGCGGGTTTGGAGTACATCCCGGTCGGCGTCGACGCGTCGGTGACCCGGCGGGACGGCCGGCCGGTCCGAGACCGGCACGGCCTGGCCGAGCGGCCGGTGATCCTCTCGCTGGGGCATGTGATCCCGCTGCGGGACCGGGTCACGTTGGTCGAGGCGCTGCCGAAGGTCCTCGCCTCGCACCCCGACGCCGTGCTGCTCGTCGTCGGCCGCGTCTACTACGACGCGTTCCTTCGCAGGGCGAACGCGCTCGGAGTGGATCATGCCGTGCGCAGCGTCGGACCGGTTGCCAGGTCGGAGGTCCCGCAGTACCTCGGCGTCGCGGCGGTCGAGTGCCACGAGAGCGGGATCGGGCTGGGCACCGCCAGCCTGGAGGCGATGGCGGCGGGAGTGCCGGTGGTGGCCCCGGTCGACGCCGACAACTTTCCCGGTCTTGACCTGACCGGAAAGCTGCGGCTGGTGCGCAAGGGCGATCCCGACGCGCTCGCGGCGACAATCAACTCGATGCTGGCCGACCCGGTGGACGCCGAGCTCGTCGGGCGGGCCGGCCAGGAACTGGTGCGCGAGCACTTCAGCCTGGACTCGGTCCTCGAGCGTCATCTCACGGTGCTCGCCGACCTGGCGCGTTCTGCGCGACCCGCGCGACCACCCGGTGCGGCGGCAGGATCGTCCGGCGTTCGGCGTCGGCGTCCACGCGCCCCTCGATCACGTCGAGGAACCGCCCCAGCTGGGTCACCAGCGGCTCGGCGTTCGTGACCAGCTCGGGGATCTCCATGACCGTCTGCTGCCGATAGCCGCGGCCGTCGCTGTCGTACACGTCGTTGCTGACGTGCCGCAGGATCGTGACTGTCTTGCGCAGCAGGTCGATCTCGACCATGCGCTCGACCTCGGCGATCGAGATCGACCGGATCTTGTGCTGGCCGATCCGGCTGGCGGACACCGTGGCCACCGCCCGGCCGCCGAAGCCGAGCACGACCTCGGCGACGTCCTCCGCGTCCGATTCCGAGGCCGGATGGAAGAAGCCGAACTGGCCCGCGACCATGTCCGGCTCCTCGGCGAAGCAGCGCAGCGCGAGGTCGACGTCGTGCACCAGCAGGTCCCAGGCGACCCCGGTGCGGATCCGTGGCGCATACGGCGAGTGCCGGTTGGCGGTCAGGTGCACCGGCTCGCGGATCAGCGACATCGCCGTGAGTACCGCCGGGTTGTACCGTTCCGGAAACCCGCACATGATCGGGACGTCGGCGTTCGCGGCGGCCGCCAGCACCTTCTCCGCGTCGGCGAGATCCGGGCACACCGGCTTCTCGACCAGCACCGGCAGCCCGGCCGCGATCACATCCAACGCCAGGTCACGGTGGGTCGGGGTGGGCGCGGCGACTATCACGGCATCCACCGCGGCCAGCGACCCGACGTGCGCCCGCCACGGCACCGACCACCGATCGGCAACCGCGCGCCCGGCGTCCTCACGGTGGTCGATCACGACCGCGAGGTCGCAGCGCTGTGACTGGGCGAGGACCCGGGCGTGCAGGGACCCCATCGAGCCGGCGCCGATCAGCGCGATCTGAGGACGTGGCGTCATCCGTTCGCCTCCCGACCGGGCTGGACAGCGGACATCGGGATCACGCGCGACGCACCCTACCGAAGCGCCGCGTCACCTCCATGTCGCGCGCGCCGTTCCACTACTGTCAGCACGGATGTCGGCCCGAGGGGAAAGTGTGACGCACACCGACGCCGGCACGCCGGAAGTGGGTGAGCGGCGGCTGCTCGATCCGCGCCGGCTGGCCAAGCTGGTCAGGGCCCTGATAGGTGTCGCCCTCGTCGTAGCGGTGGGATACGCCATCGTCCGGCAGTGGTCCGAGGTCCGGGACACGATCCTGGCGATCCCGTGGCCGAACTTGCTGCTGGCGTTCGTTGCGGCGCTCGGCGGGATGGCGTGCAACGTGATGGCCTGGCGCCAGGTGCTGCGCACCCTCGGCCACCAGCTGACCCCGACCGTCGCCGGCCGGTGCTATCTGGTCGGGGGGCTGGGCAAGTACCTGCCGGGCAGCGTGTGGGCCTTCGTGCTGCAGGTGGAGCTCGCGAAGCGCGCCGGGGTGCCCAGGGCGCACGGCTTCGCCGCGACGCTGATCGCGCTGGGGCTGGCGACCGCCACCGCCGTGGTGATCGGGATTCCGGCGCTGCCGGACCTGCTGACCCTCGGCGGCGCGCTTCCGTGGCTGGTGCTGGTGATCATTCCGATCGCGGTCGTGTGCGCGCTGCCGCCGGTGCTCACCCGGCTGGTGAACCTGGTGCTCCGGGTACTGCGCCGCAGCCCCCTCCCGCACGGATTGAGCTGGGCGGACACCGGCCGGGCGGTGGCCTGGTGTGCCCTGGCCTGGGTGCTGTTCGGAACCCACTTATGGCTGCTGGCGACCGCCGAGTCGGCGGCCGGGCTGGAGGGGCTGCTCCGCTGTATCGGTGCGTTCGCGCTGGCCATGACCGCCGGGCTACTCGCCGCACTGGCCCCGTCCGGCATCGGGGTTCGCGAGGCCGTCATCGTCGCCGCGCTGTTGCCTTACGTCCCGGTCGGCGTGGCTCTCGGAATCGCCCTGGCCTCGCGCCTGGTGTTCACCGTCGCCGATCTGACCGCGGCCGGGGTGGCTGCGCTGTCCGGTGTCTGGACCCGGCGGCACGCCGCTGTCGAGGTGATCGGCTGAGCTACCCGGCCGTGCTCGGGATGGAGCCGGGCAGGCTCACTGGTAGACGGCGAGCCCGAGGGTGACCAGCCAGAGCAGGCAGAGCACCTGCAGCACGCGATCACCGATCGCTATGTCGTCCGGCTCGCCGCCGTTTCCGCTGTCGACGTCCACCGCGTATCGCAGCACGGCGACGACGAACGGAACGATCGACAGCACCGACCAGACCGAGTTGTGGTGCGCCTCGCGGATCTCGAACGCCCACAGCCCGTAGGTCATGATGAGCACCGCCGCGGACAGCGTCCAGACGAACCGCAGGTACGTCGCCGAGTAGTACTCCAGCGATCGGCGGATCTTCGCCCCGGTCCGTTGCGCAAGCCGGATCTCCGCATACCGCTTGCCGGCGACCGCGAACAGCGAGCCGAAGCCGGCTGCGAGCAGGAACCACTGCGACAGCGGGATGCCGGTGGCCGCTCCGCCGGCGATCGCGCGCATCAGGAACCCGGAGGCCACGATGCAGATGTCGACCACCGGCTGGTGCTTCAGCCAGAAGCAGTAGGCGAGCTGGATCGCGATGTAGACCGCCACCACGATCAGCAGGTCGGTCGAGGCGAGCAGGCTCACCGCCAACGACGCGGCCAGCAGCACGCCCGCGGTGGCGACCGCGAGCTGGACCGGCACGATCCCCGCGGCGATCGGCCGGTTGCGCTTGGTGGGGTGCGCCCGATCCGCGGCGATGTCCTTCACGTCGTTGATCAGGTAGATGCCCGACGCCGCGAAGCAGAAGGCCACGAATGCGATACCGGCCGCGAACAGCGCGGCGGAGTTGGTGACCATTCCCGCGGTGAACGGGGCGGCGAACACCAGCACGTTCTTCAGCCACTGCCGAGGCCGGATCGCCCGGAGCAGCCCACCGGCGACGTCGATCTGCTGGCGGAGCTGGCCCGGCTGGCGGGTCGGAGTGGTGGTCATCGCGGTCCGCCGCCGGTGATCCAGCGCCGCGCCGCGGTGCCGATCAGCGCTCCGAGAGCGGAGCCGGCCAGCACGTCGCTCGGGTAGTGCACGCCCAGCACCAGCCGGGACAGCATCATCACCGGCACCACGGCGACCATGGAGCGGCGCTGCGACAGCGCACCGAACAGCAGCGCCGCGGCGGTGGTCGAGCTGGCATGGCTGGACGGGAAGCTGAGCCGGGACGGGGTGGCCACGTGCACGGTGATGTCCGGGTGCTCCGGGCGGGTCCGGCGCACCAACCGCTTGAGTCCGATCGCGGCGCCGTGCGCACCGGCGACAGCAGCGGTCGCGGCGAGCCAGTGTCGTCGTCGGGCCCGGTTCGTGGCCGCTCCGACGGCACCCAGGGCCAGCCAACCGGCGGCGTGCTCGCCGAACAACGACAACGACCGTGCGGCGACCAACACGCCGCGGCCGTCGAGTGTGCGCTGCACGGCTCGAAGCACGGCGGTCTCCGCGGAAGCCGGCAGCGTCGCGGTCAGGGGGCGGGGCACGAGCAGCGGGCCTCCCAGGTGATCGGCATCGCTGGAGAGGCTACGCGCAGCGCACTCGCGGCCCGCATCGAGGCATCAGAACCAGCGCTCGAGCACCAGCGCGACCCCGTCGTCGACGTTGGTCGCCGTCACCTCGTCGGCCGCGGCGAGCACGTCCGGGTGGCTGTTGGCCATCGCCACCCCGTGTCCGGCCCACCGCAGCATCGCGATGTCGTTCGGCATGTCACCGAAGGCGATGACGTCGGACCGGTCGATCCCGAGCGTCGGTGGCGATCTCGGCCAGCCCGGTTGCCTTGCTTACGCCTGGCCCAGCCGCCTCGACCAGCCCGTTCGGGGTGGAGAACGTCAGGTCGGCGAGACCGCCGACGGTCGGAGCCAGTGCGGCGACCATCGCATCGCTGGTCATGTCCGGGTGCCGGATCAGCAGCTTGACGGCCGGTTCGGCGAGCAGCGCGGCACGCTCCAGCGGCAGGTGGTCCGGGTTCGGCCAGGCGTGCCGATAATCCGGCTCGGCGACGAACTGCGTGCCGGTCCGGTCGAAGGCGCTGCGCCCGACCCGCTCGACGGCCAGTCCGCAGCCGGGCAGGGTCTCGGTCGCGATGAGTGCGAGCTTGCCGAGCACCTCGGGCGGCAGTGTCGTCGCCCGGCTGACCAGGTCCGCGGCCGAGTCGTAGATCACGGCTCCGTTCGCGCACACCACCGGACCACGCACGCCGAGCAGCTCGACCACCGGAGGGATCCAGCGCGGCGGCCGACCGGAGACCAGCACGACCGGCACCCCGGAGGCGGCGACGTCGGCGATCACGGCGGCGGTGCGGCTGCTCACCCGCTCGTCGGGGGTGAGCAGCGTCCCGTCCACGTCGGTGGCCACCAATGCCGGTCTCTGCACGGATCCGAGGCTACGGGCGCCGCAGGCGACGAACACCCGCGAGGGGTGGAGGCGCGCTCGGCTCGCGAGTGGGACGATTCGGCCACCACGTGCGTGACGTGGGGTGAGGCGGAGCGGAGCGCCCATGAGCTACCAGCTCGGGATCGACCTCGGCACGACGTACACGGCGGCGGCCATCTCCCGGCCGGACCGTCGGAGCGGGGCCCTGGCCGAGCCGGTGACGTTGGGCTCTGCCTCGTCCACCGTGTCCTCGGTGATCTACGTCGGCGCGGACGGCTCGATCGTCGTCGGCGAGGCGGCCGAGCGCCGGGCGCTGACCGAGCCGGACCGCGTGGTCCGTGAGTTCAAGCGACGGATCGGCGATGACACGCCGTACGTGCTGGGGGGCAAGGAGTACCGGGCGCACGAGCTGGCGGCGCTGATGGTCCGCTGGGTGACCGACCGGGTCACCGAGCGCGCGGGCGGGCAGCCGGCGGGGATCACCGTGACCCATCCGGCGAGCTGGGGTCAGCACAAGAAGGACCTGCTGGGGCAGGCGTTGGAACGGATCGGACGGCGGGTGAGCTTCCTCGCCGAGCCGCAGGCGGCCGCGTTGGCCTACGCCAGCGAGGAGCGGGTGGCGGCGGGTTCGACGATCGCGGTCTACGACCTCGGCGGCGGCACGTTCGACGCCGCGGTCGTCCGCAAGAACGGCACCTTTGCACTGCTCGGCAACCCGGAGGGACTGGACCGGCCGGGCGGGCTGGACTTCGACGACCTCATTTTCAGCTACATCCAGCAGAAGGTCGGCCAGGAGCACTGGGACTCGCTGAACTCGGCGGACCAGGCCGTGATGTCGGCGGTCGCGCAGCTGCGCCGGGACTGCACCGAGGCGAAGGTCGCGCTGTCCACCGACACCGAGGTGACGATCCCGGTACTGCTGCCGGACCTCCGTGGCCAGGTGAAGCTGACCAGGGTGCAGTTCGAGGGCATGATCCGCGACCCGTTGGAGGGCACGGTGGACGCCCTGCGCAAGACGATCGGCTCGGCCGGGCTGACTCCGCCGGACGTGTCGGCGGTGCTGCTGGTCGGCGGCTCCTCACGCATCCCGCTGGTCGCCGAGACGCTGAGTGCGGAGATCGGACGCCCGGTCGCGCTGGACGTCGATCCGGAGCTGGCCATCGCGATGGGGGCCGCGATCTCGGTGCTCGCACCTGCGGCGATCGACGCGGCGGCGTCCGCACAGTCGGCGTCGAGTCCGGCGCCGACCCCCCTGCCTGCCGAACAACCCGCGGCCGCGCCGATGCCGCAGACGCCGGTGCAACAGCAAGCCGCGCCACCCGCCGCGCCGATCCCGGCCCAATCCTGGATGGCCGGCAACAGCGCACCGCCGGCGCCACCGGCGGCTCAGCCACCGCTTCCGCCGCCGCCCCCTCCGCAGTACGGTCCGCCCTCGCTGCCGCCCTACGGCACACCTCCGCCCTACGGCACATCGCCGCCCTACGGCACACCGCCGCCCTACGGCACACCTCCGCCGTACGGCACCCCGCCGCCGTACCCGCCGCCGCCGGAGGGTGCAGCTCCGGCATACGGCACACCGCCGCCGTACGGCACCCCGCCGCCGTTCCCGCCGCCGCCGTACGGCACACCGCCGCCGTACCCCCCGCCTCCGCCGGAGAGCGCCCCGGGTCTGATCCCGGGCTCGCAACCGACACTGCCGCCGCCGCCACCACCACTGGCGCCACCGCCGAGACCGGGATCCGGGCCGAGCC
Organism: uncultured Actinomycetota bacterium; assembly: GCA_963776255.1. GTDB lineage: Bacteria > Actinomycetota > Actinomycetes > Mycobacteriales > Pseudonocardiaceae > Pseudonocardia. The sequence goes on from CAVZMB010000011.1 coordinate 666,001, forward strand.
GTCCGGAATCCGGGAAGCACGCCAAGGGCGGGCGCCGTGGACGGACGGTGCTGCTGATAGTCGGCGCGGTCGTCGTGCTCGGTCTGGTGGCAGCCGCAGGGGTGATCTTCCTGCCCCGGCTGATCGGCGGCGCTGGCGGCGGCACCCCCGGCGGCGGCGACGGCGGTGGCCCACCTGGTCAGCCGGCTCTGGTTGCCTCCATCGAGGTCGGCGGCGGACCGGACGGCGTGGCGGTGAGCCCCGACGGCAGCCGGGCCCTGGTCAGCGACACCGCGGCCGGCACCGTCGCGGTCATCGACACCGCGTCCAACAGCGTGGTGGGTTCGATCAAGATTTCCAGCCCGGTCGGCATCGCGATCACGGCCGACGGCAAGAGTGCCTATGTGGTCAACAACGAACCGGGCACCGTCTCGGTGGTCGACCTCGGCGGCAACACGGTCACCGGAACGGTGAAGGTCGGGGACGGTCCGGTGCGGATCGCGCTCTCACCGGACGGCGCCCGCGGCTATGTCACCAACCTTGCGGGCGGCTCCCTGTCCGTGATCGACACCGGAACCCGAGGGGTGAGCAACGTGCCGCTGGGCGGCCAGCCGGCGCACCCGACCGTCGCCCCGGACGGCAAACGGGTGTACGTCACCGTGCCGGGCGCCAGCCGGGTTGCGGTGATCGACACGGCCAATAACAAGGTCGTGGACAACATCCAGGTCGCCGGTGGTCCGTTCACCGTCGCGGTCAGCCCGGACGGAAAGACCCTCTACATCACGAATGTCGAGGCGAACACGGTGACGGTGCGCAACCTGGCGGCGAACTCGGACGCACCGGTCCCGGTCGGCCAGCGGCCGATCAAAGCGGTGATCTCGCCGGACGGGAAGCGGCTTTTCGTCACCAACTCGGCGGACGGCAGCGTGATGGTCCTCGACCTGCCGGCCAACAAGGTCATCGCGACGATCCAGGTTGGCAAGGGAGCCTCGGATGCCGCGATCAGTGCGGACGGCCGGCGGGTATACACCACCGACTACGAGGCGGGGACGGTGTCGGTGATCAGCAACTGAGCTCGACGAGGGCTCGCGGCGAGCGGCACTGATCAGCACCCTGCTAGAGGATCGCGACCGCGACGACCAGACCGAGGGCGACGTGGGCGGCGGCGACGACAAGCGACTGCGGCATGAAACGTTCGGCGGTGAGCACCTCGCCGATCCTGATCCCGGTCACCCACTCGATCACCCGCACGCCGGCGACCTGCACGATGATGCCAAGCAGGCCGAAGATCAACGAGGCGAGCAGCCCTTCGAGCAGTCGCCCGGACGAGCCGAAGATGGCGACCACGATGATGAACGCCATGCTCACCATCGCGGCCGCTGTTACCGCGACCGCGTTGGGGTGCCCGGCGCGCACCATCTCGTTGAGCTTGCCCGGCGTGGTGAGGTCGACCGCGTAGAAGCCGAGCAGGATCAGGATCAGGCCGACGATCGCGTACAGCACGATCGCGCCGACCCCGATTCCAACGGTGGCGAAGAAGCCAGGCTGTAGTGCGTGCAGGGACGTCACGGGGATCCTCCTAGCTCGTGGGGAGCGATCTTAGAGGCCTACTCCTGCGGTATGCGGTGCGGCACGAACGCCGCGCCGTCGTCGGTGACCAGGCCGACTGTCTCGCGGATCCCGAGCCCCGCCGAGGCGTCGCCGACGATCCAGGCGCCCAGCGCAGGCCGGAACCCGTCGAAGGACGGCAGCGGGTCGAACAGCTGGTAGATGTAGCCCTCGGCGCCGTAGATCCCGCCGGTCTCGTGTTCCGAGCCCGGCGACACGATCGAGATGTTCGCGCCCTCCCGACCCAGCTTCGGCTTGCGCACGTACTCGGTGAGCATTCCCGGCTCGTCGAGGTAGGCCGGCAGCAGGTTCGGGTGCCCCGGGTAGAGCTCCCAGAGCACCGGCAGCAGCGCCTTGTTGGACAGCAGGGTCTTCCACAGCGGCTCGACCCACAGTGTCTCCGGCAGGCTGCGCACCACGTGCTTGCCGAAGTCGTCGGTGAGCACCCACTCCCAGGGGTAGAGCTTGACCACCGCGGACATCGGCGCTTCCTCGAGGTCCACGAACCGGTCCAGCACCGCGTCCCACCCGATGTCCTCGATCGCCAACCCGACCGTGCTCAACCCGGCCTCGGCCGCGGTCTCCTGGAGATAGGCGGTGGTGACGTGGTCCTCGCCGGTGGGGTCGGCCCGGGACCAGGTGAAGTGCACCTCGTTGCTCGGCAGTGCGGCCTTGATCACCGCCCACCGCTGCACCAGCTGCTCGTGCAGCGAGTTCCACTGGTCGTCGTCGGGGTGGGTGTCCTTCAGCCAGTGCCACTGCAGGATCGACGCCTCGAGCAGCGAGGTCGGCGTGTCCGCGTTGTACTCCAGCAGCTTGGCCGGCCCGGTGGCGTCGTAGCGCAGGTCGAAGCGCCCGTAGACGTGTGGGTCGTGCCGCCGCCACGAGTCGGCGACGGCCGGCCAGCACCACTCCGGCAGCGCGAAGTCGGCGAACCGCTCGGTGGTCACGACATGGTCGACAGCGTTCAGGCACAACGTCTGCAGCAGCTCGACGTCGGCCTCCAGCGCGAGGATCTCGTCCATCTCGAACACGTAGTGCACCGACTCGTCCCAGTACGGACGCTCCACTCCGCCCGGGCCGCGCCCAGGTATGCCGAACACCATGCCCTGCTCGGCGACGCGGCTCTCCCAGTCCGGCCGGGGAGCATCGGTTTCGCGGTGCATCAGCTGCCGCTGCTCGATCCGCCGCCGCTGACGCCGAGCCCGCCGCGGGACACCGAGGTCCCGGACCGGGTGGTCGTGGTGCCCTTGCTCGGCGCCGCGGTCGTCCCACCGGTGGCCCGCTGGCCGTTATCGCCGCTGCCGCCGTAGTAGTAGTGGTACTGACCACCGCCGGCCCCGATGAAGATCGGGATGAAGCCGGGACCGTGGTTGGTGTAGCCATTGGAGGCCGCCGGGGTGACGCAGTTGCTGTCGTCGACCACGACGTCGTTCGCGTCGACGCAACGGGCGGTGGTGTCCTCCTCGCCGTTGATCACCGAGTAGCCGACCGCCACCAGCGCCACGACGCCCACCGTCACCCCGGTGCCGATGAGGATCCGCTTGCGCCTCCTTCGCCGCCGCTCGTCCTCGAGCAGCGCCAGCCGCTCGTCCTCCGCTCGCTGCTTCGCCGCCTGCTGCCTGGCTCGCCGCTCGGCAAGGGTGGGCTCGCGGGGCACCGTCGTCGCGGGGTCCTGGTACCGGATGCCTCCGGCGCGCGGCGGGTCCCGATCCGGCGGCTCGCCGGCTGCATCGGGCGTCGCGCTGGACGCACCGCTTGCCTCACCGGCCTGGTCGCTCGGCGCGCCGCCGGGCCGGTCCGCCGGCCCGGATTCCGCGTCGGCGGGCCCGGAATCGCCGGGGAGCGACTCGCCGGGCCGGTCCGGTTGCTCGTTCTCGCGTTCGTCGCGGTCGGTCATCCATCCACCCCCGCGGGCAACCTACCGGCAGCGCGGTCAACCCGGGATAAGGGACGCTCGCAGCAGCTGAGCAACCGACCACCGCGTGTCGGGTGTCCCGATTCGGTGGTCACGAAGTGGTGACGGCATGATTGCGTCGTCATGGAGCTGAGGACACGCAGCGCTCCCCAGCGCGTCACCCAGCCCGCCCCCGAAGGCGGTCAGAAGTCGGCGATCGGCGGCCCGGTACGGCGGCTGATCGTCGGCGTGGTGATCGGTGCCGCGACGATGCTCACGGTGGCCACGATCGACGGCATCAGCGGTGGTCAGGTGCCGGTGCTCGGCTCGTTCGCGGCGGTGCCCTCGGAAGCCGGGTCCGACGTGCCGGCCGAGCCGGTGCCTGCCGCGGCGCCCGGTTCCTGCCTGACCTGGAAGCGGGTCGACGCCGCCGATGCCAAGGAGATCGACTGCGCCCAGCCGCACCTGTTCGAGCAGGTAGGCGCGGTGCCGGTGGCCGACCAGAGCACATTGCCGGACGACGCGCAGTGGCGGCAGCTGGTCAACGACAGGTGCAGCCCGCTGGTCGTCGGATACCTCAACGGCCGCTTCGATCCGGACGGAAGATTCCGGGTGGGCGCGCTGAAGCCGTCCGAGCAGCGCTGGAGCGAGGGCGACCGCGAGCTCCGGTGTGGCCTGCAGGCCGCGTCCCGCTCCGGTGCGCTGTACCCGGTGTCGGGCAAGGTCGCCGAGCAGGATCAGTCGGATGTGCACGAGCCGGGCACCTGCCTCGGCATCGACGGCCGCGCGATCGGCGATCCGGTGGACTGCGGCGCGCCGCACGCGGTGGAGTCGGCCGGCTTCATCGACCTCAGCCAGGAGTTCAAGGCCGAGTTCCCCCCGGTCGGCGACCAGGACCGGTTCCTGCAGCCCGCCTGCACGAAGCTGGCCACCGACTACGCCGGCGGTGCGCCGGTGGTCGCCGAGAAGAAGCTCACCGTGTACTGGGACAACCTCACCGCGGAGTCCTGGGCCGCCGGCACCCGAAAGGTCGGTTGCAACCTGGCCGCGCTGCTGCCCGACCGCAGCGGGTTCGCGCCGGTCACCGGCTCGGTGCGCGGCCCGGTGACGGTCGGCGACAAGCCGGCCCCGGCCGCGGAGAGCGTCGTGCCAGGGGCGCCGGCCGCGCCGCAATCGGAGCAGCCGCCGGAGGAGTCGCAGCCGCCACCTCCGCCCGGTCCCGAGTCGTCGCCGGTCGTGCCGAACCCGCTCCCGGGCGCCTCGGTTCCTGCTCCCGCCCCCGGTGGTTAGCTTCGGCAGTGCCGATCGCCATGACCCGCCAGCGCTTCTCCGACCTGGTCGCCGAGGCGCTGGACCAGCTGCCGGCCCAGTTGGCGGCGGCGATGGACAACGTCGTGGTGCTGGTCGAGGACCGCAACACCGAGGAGCCCAACCTGCTCGGGCTGTACGAGGGGGTGGCGCTGACCTCGCGCACCACCCAGTACGCCGGGGTGCTCCCGGACCGGATCACGCTCTACCAGGACTCCTTGCTGGAGATGTGTGACAGCGAGGACCAGCTGCGCCGGGAGGTCACGGTCACGGTGGTGCACGAGGTCGCGCACCATTTCGGGATCGGCGAGGAGCGCCTGCACGAGCTGGGCTGGGGTTAGGCAGCGTCCCAGGCAGGGCGTCAAGCAGGGGCGTCAAGCAGGGCGTCAAGCAGGGCGTCAGGCACTCCCACCAGCGGTGACGTCGCCAGGCAGCGGCGGAGCGTCTTCCCAGGACTCCAGCCGCCATCCGGTCGGCGACCCCGAGTCGACTGCCAGCACGACCCGTCCGGTGTTCGGCACGTACTCGGTCTCCACCTTGTCGCCGAGCAGCGCGCCGGCGGCGAGCCGGATCGCCGCGCCGTGGCTGACCAGCACCACGTCGCCGGACGGGTAGCGCTCACGGACGGTGTCGAGCCCGGCCAGGAACCGTCGTTGTACGTCGGCGCCGGACTCCCCGCCGGGAATCGCGGCGTCCAGATCCCCGGCCCGCCAGCGCTGGCCGACATCGCGGAAGGTCTGCAGCGCCGCCTCGTCACGGCGCCGTTCGAGGTCGCCCGCGAACACCTCCTGGAACCCGTCGAGCACCTCGACCGGCAGCTCGTGCCGGGCCGAGACCGGCTCGGCGGTCTGCTGCGCCCGCAGTGCGGTGGAGGCGAACACCGCGCGTAGCTGCCAGTCGGCAAGCGCGTTGGCCAGCGCGAGCGCCTGGACCCGGCCGACCTCGTTCAGCGGCGGCCCCGGCGGGAGGGTGTCCAGGACGTGGTGAACGTTCGCGTCGGTCAGCCCGTGCCGGATCAGCACGACCCGGGCCGGGCTCACGCCGTGGTTCCGGCGCGCACCCGGGCCAGCCAGTCGGCGGCGGCCGTGAACCGGTCCGCGCCGGAACCGTTGACCGGTTCCGGGTGCCGGGCACCGTCGTCGCCGTGCACCGGCGTTCCCGCCCGCCGGCGCCGCCTTGGGATAGGAGCCGAGATAGCGCACCATCCGGCACCGCCGGTGCAGCGCGGCCAGCGCCTCGCCCATCGCCGGCTCCGCGACGTGCCCGGTGCAGTCCAGGTGGAACCAGTACTCGCCGTGCTTGTCCTTGATCGGCCGGGACTCGATCCGGCTGAGGTCGATCCCGCGCACCGCCAGCTCGGTGAGCACGCCGAGCAGCGCGCCCGGCCGGTTCTCCGTGGTGGCGACGAGCGAGGTCCGGTCGTTGCCGGTCGGCGGTTCGGGCGGGCGTGGCGCGGCGAGCAGCCCGAACCGGGTCACCGCGTCCGGGGTGTCGGCGACGTCGTCGGCGAGCACCGCGAGGCCGTGCGCCCGGGCGGCGATCGGCGCGGCCACCGCGGCGTCGACCTCGGACCGGGCGACCTGGGCGGCCGCCTCCGCGGTCGAGGTGGTGAGCACGATCTCTGCATCGGGCAGGTTGGCCGCGATCCAGCCGCGGGTCTGCGCCTGGCCGTGCGGGTGCGAGGCGACGGTGCGGACCTGCGCCGCGGTGGTGCCGCTGCGGACCAGGACGGCGAACCGCACCGGCAGCAGCACCTCCCGGACGATGACCAGCGGCGGATCGAGGACCAGCTCGTCGAGTACGGCCGCGACTGCACCCTCGACGCTGTTCTCGATCGGCACGCAACCGGCGTCGACGGTGCCGGCCCGTACCGCGGCGAGCACCGCCGGAGTCCCGGCGCAGGGCACCAGCTCGGCGTCACGGGACTCGGGGAGCGTGCGCAGGGCCTGCTCGGTGAACGTGGCTCGGGGGCCGAGATAGGCCAGTCGGGGCACGCGTTCGAGCCTACTGTGGGCACATGATCGCAAGACCGGAGCTGGTGCTGGTGGCGGTGGACGAGTCGATGGCGCAGTCCTGGGACGGGCTGACGGCCGGCCGCGATCACGTGCGGGTGCACCGCGGCTCGGTGACCGAGCTGGACGTCGACGCGGTGGTCAGCCCGGCGAACTCGCGGGGCCTGATGGCCGGCGGGATCGACGGGGTGTACGCGCGGTGGTTCCCCGGGATCGAGCGTCGGGTGCGGGCCGCGACCGGCGGGGAGCTACCGGTCGGCTCGGCCGTGATAGTCCCCACCGGTCTGGACCGGCCGGCGTGGTTGATCAGCGCTCCGACGATGCCGAACCCTGGCGAACGGCTGCACCCGTCCGGCGACGCGGCGGCCGCGGCGGCGTCCGCGGTGCTGCGGCTGTGGCGCGACGGCGTGTTGCCCGACGGCCGGCCGGTGCGGCTCGTGGTGTCCTCGCTCGCCCTGCCCGGGCTGGGCACCGGGGTCGGCGGGCTGGACCCTTCGACGTGCGCGCGGCTGGTAGCCGTGGCGCTCGACGACGTGCTCGGCTGACCACTCCGGCGACCGCACGGCGGTGTCGTCAGATCAGTCCGAGGCCGGCGAGCTCGGCCGCGGGCTCCGGCACCGGGCCGGACCCGCAGCGCGGCAGCAGGCCGCGTACCGCCGTCGCCGCCTCGTCGGACAACCCGCGCGCCTCGGCGACCAGGGTCTGCGCCTCGGTGGACGCCAGCGCTCCCGCCACGTCCCCGGCGGTCAACGCCCGCGCGGCGGCGACCAGCAGGTTGAGGATGCCGTGCGTCGCGGGGCCGTCCCCGTCGTCGTCCTGGCGGATCACGTGCCGCAGCCCAAGGCTGGTCACGAAGCCCTGCCCGCCCTCGCCGGCGACCCCGACGAACTCCGCCACTTCCTCGACCGACGGGGTGTCCGAGTGGCGGGGACCGCCGCAGCGCAGCTTCGGGGTGCAGCCGTGCTCGGCGACCCGCAGGACGGCGTCCAGCCACAGGCCTCGGTCCCCGTCCAGCGGACGCCGTGGCTCCACCACGGCGGTGACGTCCTCCGGCACGAACTCCGACACCCGGTCCAGCCAGGTCGCATCCACGTCCGGTGGCCCGGCGGTCTCCACGGTGCTTGGGGTGAGCAGCGCCGGCCGGGAGAGCACCATCGACAGCGCCTTGGGCACCGACCCCAGCCCGGTGTTTACCACCAGCGAGATCTCCACCGGCCGCTCCGGGTCCAGCTTCACCAGCTCGGCGACCAGCTCGGCCAGCCGGGACACCGGGCACACCAGCTGTCCGGACAGCGCCCCGTACGGCGCGCCGCGCGAGGCGAGGTAGCGGGACAGCACCGTCTTCATCGGAGGCTGGCTGTCCCGCGGCATCAGCAGGCTCGTGTCATCCACGAGGTTTACGAACAGCGGCGGGATCGACAACGTGCCCGCCGGTCCGTCGTGCACTGGCACAGCAGGCACGCTAACGGCTCGGCTTGACGGCGTGTAACGGGGTCGGCCCGCGGTCCGGCACGCGGCGCGCCGGGCGTACCTTCGCGCCCCGCGACGGCTGGCAGCCCGCACACGCCTTGGAGTGGCGGCACACAGCGCAGAACATCCGTGCGGTGACCCTACGGTGTGTGCGGTCCTTCCCAGGTCGCCGTCCAGTCTGGGCGAGGTCAGCCGTCGCGGCGAGCACCGTCGGGCCAGACGACCGTGACCGGGATGCCCAGCTCGCAGGCACCGCAGGCCACCCGCTGATCGGCGGTCGCCGGTGACCGGCCGGGCGGCCCGGGGCGTCCAGCGCACTTGGTCCCTGAGCAGGAAGCACTCTCACTGACCTGCTGTCCTATGTTCGCGCGCCTCACCCACATGATCGTCACGCGGTGTCAGACTGAGGCTATGTCCACAAGCGTGCTGGAACGAAAGATGTATTCCGAAGCGGAGGCAGCGCGACTGCTTCGCGTTCCACAGAACACGCTGAACTACTGGCTGGAGGGCGGCGTTCGCCGCGGCAAGCTCTATCGGCCGGTGATCCGGCTCGAGCCGCAGGGCGACCGTCCCCCGGTCACATGGGCAGAGTTCGTCGAAGCTGGTCTGCTTCGCAGCTACCGGCGTGACAGCAACGTGCCCATGGCGGAGCTACGGCTTTTCATTGATCGACTGCGCGAGCAGTATGGCATTCCGTATCCGCTGGCCGATCGCCGACCATTCGTCATCGACCGTCAGCTCGTGCACGAAGCACAGGATGCCGCACAGCTCGATCCAAATTTCTGTCTGGTAGCGGAGGTCCGAGGACAGCTCGTCCTGACGCCAGCGTCGGCAGACTATTTCAACCGAGTTACCTGGCGCGACGACCTCGCTGTGGCCTGGCGACCCGCCGACGATCCTGAGTCGCCGGTGCGGATGTCTCCGGATCATCGCTTCGGCAAGCCCGCCATCCGGGGCATCAGCACCGAAGTCGTCTGGGAACACGCGGCCGGCGGCGAGGACGAAGAGGAAATCGCCCAGGCCTTCGACCTGAGCCTGGCTGACGTGCGCTGGGCGCTGGCATACGAGCTGCCGCTGCGGGCCGCGTGAGAGTTGTGACCAAGCCGGCAACGGTGCGGTTCTATTTCGATGCCGACGTGCTCGGTCTGGGGAAGCTCTTGTGCACGGTCAGATTCGACATCACGTATCCCGGCGATCCCGGCGGAACAGTCCACAAAAGGAGCCGTGCTCGCTGCGTGATAACGGATCGCGCGGAGCCCGACCACGTCTGGATTCCGCGAGTTACTCGCGAGAACTGGCTTATCGTCACTCGCGACAGCCGCATCCAGAAGCAGACAGCCGGCTTGGAAGCTGTGCGATCCGCTGGCGCTCGGATGATCGCCTTGGCGGGCTCATACTCGCGCACGACCGGGACCAACTCGAGTTGATCATGAGTCAGTGGCGTGCAATCGAGCGATGCCTCAGTGAAGGCGGCCCGTTCATCTACTCCGCCACCCGTACTCGACTCAAACGGGTCGCCCTTGAGTGACCCTGAACACAGGGCTACGGCTGGCGGGCGAAGCTGCCGGAGTGCACGGCCTGGGTGACGCGTCGCTCGGCGTAGAAGGACACGAACGGGATGGTGCCGGCCAGCGCCACCAGCACCGCCTGCACCGGGCGCCATCGGCAGCGCTCGGCCAGTATCAGCGTGCACACCACGTAGCCCATGTACAGGAAGCCGTGGATCGTGCCGACGATCTGCACCGGGCGGTCGATACCTGCGAAGTACTTCAGCGGCATGGCCACCAGCACCAGCACGAGCAGCCCGATGCCGGTCACCCAGGCGGCGATCCGGTAGGCGAGCAACGCGTTCTTGACCGACATCAGCGCTCGGCGTCCCTTCGGGCCAGTTCGGCGAGCATCCGGTTGTACGCGGCCAGCTCGGGGTCCTCGTCGTCGGTCACGGGCGCCGGCGCGGTGCTGGCGGGCTGCGAGTCCGATCGCGGCACCAGCGCCGGGACGTGCTGCTCGACGGGCTGGTCGGCCGGCTCACCGTCGCGCGCCGCGCGTATGTCCAGGCGCAGCATCCGCCACCACATGAACAGGAAGAACAGCGCGAACAGCGGCCACTGCAGCGCGTAGCCGAAGTTCTGCAGCGAGCCATCCGCCGCGCCGGCCCGATCCCACTGCCAACGTCCGAGCCACACGCAGCCGACCACCACGACGATCGTCAGCGCGTGCCAGAACAGCCAGCGGCCGGAGAACACGGTCCCCCAGATCGCCCTGCCCCTCAGATCTGAGGGTCGGGTCCGGACCGGCTCCGCTCCTCGCGCGCTGTTCTGATGGTCGGGTCTGGGGCGGTTCCGCTCCTCGCTCGCTTCGCTCGCTGCGATGCTCGCCGCCCCTTCCCCTCTCCGATGCTCGCCCGTCCTCCCCCTCCGCACGGGGTCAGCCTACGCCGCAGGTAGCGTCGCTTTCCGTGCCCGATCCGCCGGAGGTGATCGATCCCGCCGAGCGCAAGATGATCACCACCGAGCTGCTCATCGTGCTCTCGATCACCCTCGGGCTGTCCGCGATCCGCAGCCTGTTGTCGCTGCTCGAGGCGCTGGCCCGGCCGGTGCCGCTCAACGAGCAGCAGGTCGCGCTGAACGCCCCGGCGTCCCAGGCGGAGCTGGTCGACCTCGCGCTGCAGCTCACCGGCGTGCTGCAGTTGGTGGGCTGGGGAGCGCTCGGCGGCTACCTGCTGGTGCGCTCTGGGATCCGGCTGCGCGCGCTCGGCCTGGACGCCACCCGCCCGGGCCGGGACGCGGCCGGCGCGGTCGGGCTGGCGCTGCTGATCGGCGTGCCCGGGCTCGGGCTCTACCTCGCGGCGCAGGCCGCCGGTTTCAACCTGACAGTGCTGCCGTCCACGCTGTCCGACTCCTGGTGGCGGCTACCGGTGCTGCTGGCCTCCGCGGTGGCGAACTCGTGGGCCGAGGAGGTGATCGTCGTCGGCTACCTGCTCACCCGGCTGCGGCAGCTCGGTTTCTCCCGCAACGGCGGGCTGCTGGTCTCCGCGACGGTGCGCGGCGCGTACCACCTGTACCAGGGGTTCGGCGGGTTCCTCGGCAACCTGGTGATGGGCCTGGTGTTCGGCCGGGTGTGGCAGCGCACCGGTCGGCTCTGGATGCTGATCGGCGCGCACGCGCTGCTGGACGTGGTCGCATTCGTCGGATACGCGCTGCTCCGCGGCCGGATCGGCTGGCTGCCCTAGCAACGGGCTACAGAATCTGATGCCGCGTCCGGGCCATCATGTTCTCCGCGCCGGGCTGGATCCCGGACGCCTCGAACAGCTCGTCGACCCGCTGCGCGAGCACCGAAGGGTCCCAGCGGGCGCCGTCGCCGCGGATCTCGGCGACCGAGGTGAACGGCTGGAAGATCTCGACGCTGTCGCCCTGCACCCCGAAGACCTTCCCGCTGATGTGCGCGGCCTGCTCCGAACAGAGAAAGGCGACCAGCGGCGCCACGTTCTCCGGGGCGAAGAAGTCGAACTCGCCGCGGGCGATCGCCGCCTCCCGGCTGGCGCGCAGCTCCGCCGGCAGCAGGTCGAGGGTCATCCTGGTGAGCGCGTTCGGCGCGATCGCGTTGCTGGTCACGTTCGCCCTGGCCATCTCCATCGCGACGATCGTGGAGAACGCCGCGATGCCCGCCTTCGCGGCGCCGTAGTTGGTCTGGCCGAAGTTGCCGAGCAGCCCGGAGAGCGACGCGGTGTGCACGATGTGCCCGGGCCGGCCGGCTTCCCGCCAGTACCGGCAGGCCGCGCGGGTCGGCGCGAAGTGCCCGCGCAGGTGCACCCGGATGACGTCGTCCCACTCCTCGTCGGACATCTTGGTCACTGTGCGGTCGCGAAGGATGCCGGCGTTGTTGACGAGCGCGTCGAGCTGGCCGAACTCCTCGACAGCGGTGCGCACCAGCCCGTCGGCCACCGTCGTGTCGGCGACGTCCCCGGTGGCCACCACGGCCCGACCGCCGGTGTCGACGATCTCCTTGGCCACCGCCTCCGCGGCGTCGGCGTCGAACTCGGCGACGAGCACCGCGGCGCCCTGCGTCGCGCATTCCAGCGCCTCGCCGCGCCCGATGCCGCGGCCGGCACCGGTGACGATCACGACCTTCCCGTCCAGGATTCCCATGGCCCGGCAGCCTAGATCCGATCAGTAGCCTCACAGGGGTGGAGCCGGTCACAGCGCCCCGGCCGCGGGTCGACAGCGAGGTCGGACGGCTGCGCACCGTGCTGCTGCACCGGCCCGGTGCCGAACTGGGCCGGCTCACCCCGCGAAACGCCGACCGGCTGTTGTTCGACTCGGTGCCGTGGGTGGAGCGGGCGCAGGCCGAGCACGACGCATTCGCCGCGACGCTCGGCGACCGCGGCGTCGAGGTGCTCCGGCTGCGTGAGCTGCTGGTCAGCGCGCTGGGCGACCCGCGGGCCCGCAAGGCGGGGGTGGCGGCCGCGGTGGAGGAGCGTCGGCTCGGCATCGAGCTGGCCGCCGCGCTCGGCGAGCACCTGCTCGGGTTGCCGTCCGCCGAGCTGGCCGACGTGCTGATCGCCGGGATGACCTTCGCCGAGCTGCCGGCCGACGACCTGGGCAGCTCACTGGTCCGGGTGATGCACTCCGATGCGGACTTCGCCGTCGATCCGCTGCCGAACCTGCTGTTCACCCGGGACTCGTCGGTGTGGCTCGGCGACCGGGTGGCGATCACGTCGCTGGCCATGGCGGCGCGGCGCCGGGAGACCTCGCTGACCGACCTGGTGTACAGCTACCACCCCCGCTTCGCCGGCACCCCGAGGGCCTACCGGGCGCACTCCGCGCCGGTCGAGGGCGGCGACGTGCTGCTGCTCGCGCCCGGGGTGATCGCGATCGGGGTCGGGGAACGCACCACACCCGCCGGGGCCGAGTCGTTCGCCCGGTCGGCGTTCGCGGACGGGCTGGCGCACACGGTGCTGGCGGTGCCGATCGCGCAGAGCCGGGCGACCATGCACCTCGACACCCTGGCCACCATGGTCGACGTCGACGCGATGGTGATGTACCCGGGCGTGCGGGGCAGCCTCGGCGCCTACACGCTGCGGCCGGCCGGGGACGCCCGGGTGAACGTGGAAGGTCCCGCCGCGTTCAGCACGGCGGCCGCGGCGGCGATGGGAGTCCCCGAGCTGCGGGTGATCGACACCGGGCTGGACCCGGTGACCGCCGAGCGCGAGCAGTGGGACGACGGCAACAACACGCTCGCGCTGGCGCCCGGCGTGGTGGTGGCCTACGAGCGGAACACCCGGACCAACGCGCGGCTGGAGGCGGCCGGGATCGAGGTGCTGCGGGTGCCCGGCTCCGAGCTGAGCTCGGGTCGCGGTGGGCCGCGTTGCCTGTCCTGCCCGATCGACCGCGACCCGCTTTAATCCGACTTGTCGTGGGTTCTTAGAACGACAAGTCGCTCACGGTTGGGTGGTTTCCTGCGACAAGTCGGGGCGGCGGCGGTCGGCGAACGGTCCGAGCCGGCGGATCCGGGCGTGGATCAGCAGGCTCACCGCCAGCCAGAACAGCGGGCCGGCCGGCCAGAACCACGGCGTGCCGAGCACCGCCCAACGGACGATCAGCGTGGTGGCCAGCACCGCGACGATCGCCACGTGGACCACGAACCCCGGCGGGAGGGCGGCCACCCGGGACCACGCGGCGGACCAGCCGCGTCCGGTGTTCTCCGGTGCCGACCCGGACGTGGCTGCCGGCAGGTCGGCGGTGAGCGCCGGGAGCTCGTGCCGGTACCGGGCCGCGTAGGCGGCGGTGAGCCGCTCCTCGAGCTCTTCCAGGGACAGCCGGCCCTCCCCGGCGGCGGCGTGCAGCGTCTCGGCGGTGCGTTCGCGCTCGGCGTCGGATGCCCGAACGTCAGGTGTGTTTGTTTCGTCTGCCATGACGTCGATGCTGGCAGTTTGCGCTGCGCCGGGAATCGGACCGCGGGCGGCTTCGCAGCTACTCCCAGCGTGGTACGGCGGGCCGCCTCGAAGCCGCCTGCGGGGCGACGACCGGCGGCCGTCAGCACGGCACGGTGATCGCCATGAAACCCAACCCGGATCCCCGGCTCTTCGCCGGTATCGGCTTCGTGGCGACCTTCGTGGTCGGCCTCGTCGCCGCCTCGGTGCTCGCCAGCGGCTCGTACCCGGTGCCCGGTACACCCGCACCCGACATCGTGGCCTACCTCGCCGCCAACCCCGCGTCGGTGGCGATCACCGTGCTCACCCAGGTGATCGCCGGCTTCGCCCTGGTGGTGTTCTCCGTCGGGCTCGCCCGCAGCCAGCCCAGCCCGGCCAGCGGGCAGATCATCGCCGCCGGGACCCTCGCGGGCGGCGTTCTCGCCCTCGGCGGCGCGGTGCTCGCCACCGCGTTCGCCACCGCCGCCCAGCCCGCACTCGCCGGCACGCCGGCCGTGGTCGCCGCCCTGCACCACCTGACCTTCCTGCTCGGCGGCCCGCTGCATGTGGTGTTCCTGGCCATGCTGGTCGGCACCGCGTCGATCGCCGGCCGGATCAGCGGCCGATTGTCGGGCTGGCTGGCCGTCTCCGGCATGGTGATCGCCGGCATCGGGCTGCTGTCCGTGCTCGCGATAGTGGTTCCGGCGCTACCGATGGCGGCGGTGTCCGCGCCGATCCCGCTCGGCCGCTTCCTCGCCTTCGTCTGGATCGTGCTCGCGGTGCTGCAGCTGCGCCGCCCGGCCCGCGACGCCGCCCGGCACGAGGCGCCCGAGGCGACGGCCGCGACGGCATAGGGTCGAAACCCGTGGGAGCGCATATCCGCTGGCTGGCGCCGCCGATCCTGACGGCGGCGCTCCAGCTCGGCGTGTGCGCGCTCGCCGCCACCCGGCAGCCGTGGGCCCGCCCGCTGGACGCGCTGGCCGTCGTGCTGCTGCTGGCCGGACCCGCCCTGCTGTTGGCGCGGGGACGCTGGCCGGTCGCGACGCTGATCGGCACCGCGATCACGACCGCCGCGTACTACGCGCTCGGCTACCCGGGCGGGCCGGCGTTCGTGGCGTTCTTCGTCGCGGTGGGCGCCGCGATCCTGTCCGGTCACCGGCTCGCCGCGTGGCTGGTCATCGCCGGTGCCTACGCCGCCGCGCTCGGCGGCGCTTGGCTGCGTGGCGAGCCGCCGAACCCCGTCGTGGCGGGCGCGATCGGTGCGTGGCTGCTCGTGGTGCTGATCGCGATCGAGCTGTTCCGGGCCCGCAAGGAGCGGGTGGCCCAGGACCGGCAGGCCCGCGCCGAGCAGGCGAAGCGGCGGGCCAGCGAGGAGCGACTGCGCATCGCCCGCGAGCTGCACGACGTGCTCGCCCACCACGTCTCGCTGATCAACGTGCAGGCCGGCACCGCGCTGCACCTGCTCGACGAGCAGCCCGAGCTGGCCCGCGGCGCGCTCACCGCGATCAAGTCGTCCAGCAAGGAGGTGCTCGTCGAGCTGCGCGCGATGCTCGGTGTGCTGCGCCGGGTGGACGACGAGCTGCCCCGCCGGCCGACGCCCGGGCTGGACCGGCTCGACGAGCTGGTCGACGGGGTACGGGCGTCCGGGATGCCGGTCGAGGTCCAGCGGGTCGGCGAGCCGTCCGCGCTGCCGCTCGGCGTGGACGCCGCCGCGTTCCGGATCGTCCAGGAGGCGCTGACAAACGTCGGCCGGCACGCCGGGTCGGCGCGCGCGGTGGTGCGGCTGGACTACCTGTCCGATCCACTGGTGGTCGAGGTCCGCGACGACGGTGTGGGCAGCCCGAACGGGGTGACAGCGGGCAACGGCATCGCCGGCATGCAGGAGCGGGCCCGCGCGCTGGGCGGCACGCTGACCTTCGGCCCCGGCGACGGCGGTGGGTTCCGGGTGCGGGCCGAGCTTCCCCGGGATGCGGGTGGTTGAGGTGATCAGGGTGCTGCTGGCCGACGACCAGGCCCTGGTGCGGGCCGGGTTCCGGGCACTGCTGGACGCCCAGCCGGACGTCGAGGTGGTCGGTGAGGCGGCCGACGGCGTCGAGGCCTACGACGCGGTCGCCGAGCTGCGGCCCGATGTGGTGCTGATGGACATCCGGATGCCGCGGCTGGACGGGCTGCAGGCGACCCGCCGGATCGCCGCGGACGGTCGGCTGGGCGCGGTTCGGGTCGTCGTGCTGACAACCTTCGACGACGATGCGTACGTCTTCGAGGCGCTGCGCTCCGGGGCAAGCGGCTTCCTGGTGAAGGACACCGAGCCGGTCGAGTTGCTGCGCGCCGTCCGGGTGGTGGCGGGCGGCGACGGGCTGCTGTCGCCGGGGGTCACCCGGCGGCTGATCGAGGAGTTCGCGGTCCGCGCGCAGCCGGTGCGACCGCCGGACGAGCTGGGCCGGCTGACCGAGCGGGAGCGGGAGATCGTCACGCTGGTCGCCGCCGGGATGTCCAACGACGAGATCGCCGCGCACCTGGTGGTCTCGCCGGCGACCGCGAAGACGCACGTCAGCCGCGCGATGACGAAGCTCGGGCTGCGGGACCGGGCCCAGCTCGTGGTGCTGGCCTACGAGAGCGGGCTGGTGCGTCCGGGCTGGATGTCCTGAGCCTGATCACCCGGCAGCATTGCGTTCAGCGCAGCGTGATCTGGCCGCCGGCGAGCACCTCGCGGGCCCGTCGCTCCACGTCGTCCAGCGGCTCGTCGCCGACGCTGGCAAGGGCGGCGTCCAGCCGTTGGGCGAACTCCGCGGCGGGCCCGGCCCACTCCTTGGCGTGCCGCTCCCGGTCCAGATCCCAGACCGGAACCAGCAGACCGTGCGCCCGAAACGTCCCGGCGTACCGGGAGCCCGCACCGAGGTCGAGCCGCCCGGCGGCGCGTAGCCGGGCGAGCGCGGCGAGCAGCACATCCTCGGGTTCCGGCCGTACCCAGCGCAGGTGCGCCTTCGAACCGGTCTGCACCCAGTAAGCGGCACGCACACCCTCGGTGGCCACCGGCTCGGTCGGCTTGATCAGCTCGTTCGCGCCATGCACGGCGGCGGACAGCTCCGGGGCCGGATCGTCCTCGGCGAGCCACCAGCCGAAGTCGGCGTGCACGGTCACCGCCAGCTCCCCGTCGACGGCCAGCAAGTCCTGCAGCCGGACCGGGCCGCCGGTGGTGGCCGATGCGGTCCCCGGCCCGACGGCGGTCAGCACCGAGTCGGGCTCGGCGTCCAGCGCCCACCGCAGGGCACGGCCGAGGTCGTTGGACAGGTCTCCGGAGCGGGTCTGGACCTGCATCCCGAGCCACGCCGTGCCGTCCTCGCGCACCATCGCCGCGACCGCGCCGGGCAGCACGCTGGCGATCGTCGCGGTGCGCCCTTCCGGCTCGGCCAGCGGCGCCGGCGCGGTGCCGGACGGGACGAACTCGCGCAATGCGACGAGCTCACACTCCGCGGCAAGTCCGGCCAGCGGACGGGTGACGATCACGTCGTCGCCGGCGCCGTGGCAGGCCCGGTACCGCTTCCCCGACCCGCACGGGCACGGCTGGCGCGGATGCGGTCCAGCGGAGCCCCCAACAGGTACTCCGGTGCCCGGGGACCGGGCGGGCTTCCTCGCTGACTTCTTGCGGCTCATCGGGCGTTCACCGTAGTCGCTGGTACAACAGCCGGATGAGCGCCCCACCGGTGTTGGATCCCGCCGACCCGGCTTTCATCGACGACCCGTACCCGGCCTTCGCCGACTTGCGAGCCCGCGGCGAGGTGCACCACGTCGCCGCGCTGGGGCTCACCGTTGCGGTGTCGCACCGGGCTTGCTCGGCGCTGCTCCGCGATCGCAGGCTCGGCCGGATCTGGGTGGACGCGCAGCCCGCCGAGCGGTTCGACGGCTTCAACCTGCTGCACCGCAACTCGCTGCTCGAGCGCGAGCCACCCAGCCATGCCCGGCTGCGCCGGCTGGTCGCCGGCGCCTTCGGCCGCGGGCACACCGAGCGGCTGCGGCCCTGGATAGCAACGCTGGCCGGCCGCCTGGTGGACGAGCTGGCCGGGCGGATCGCCGCCGACGGGCGCGGCGAGCTGATCGAGACGGTGGCCGCGCCGCTGCCGGTCGAGGTGATCGCCGAGCTGCTAGCCGTGCCCGACCGGTTGCGCCCGGAGCTGCGGCCGTGGTCCAACTCGATCGTGAAGATGTACGAGTACGGGCTGGACGAGACCGGCCGGCTGGCCGCCGAAGCGGCCTCGGCCGCGTTCGTGGCCGCACTCCGCGAGCTGGCCGCCCTCCGGCGGCGTTCGCCCGGCGAGGACCTGGTGTCCGACCTGCTGGCCGCCGGGCTCACCGAGGACGAGCTGGTCGGCACGGCCGCGCTGCTGCTGATGGCCGGCCACGAGGCGACGGTCAACGCGGTCGGGAACGGGATGCTCGCGCTGCTCCGTCATCCGGGCGAGTGGGAGCGGCTGCGCTCCGGATCGGTGCCGGTGGCGCCGGCGGTCGAGGAGCTGATCCGGTTCGACTCGCCGCTGCAGCTGTTCGAGCGCACCGCCACCGTGGACGTGGAGCTCGCCGGGCGCACGATCGCCGCGGGAGAGAAGGTCGCCGCGCTGCTCGGAGCGGCGGGCCGGGATCCCGCGGTGTTCACCGAGCCGGACCGGTTGGACCTGGCTCGCCGGCCCAACCCGCACCTGGGGTTCGGCGCCGGGATCCACTACTGCCTGGGCGCTCCGCTGGCCCGCGTGGAGGTCGCCGCGGTGCTGGACGCGCTGCGTACCCGGCTGCCGGGTCTCGCGCCGGCGGGGGCGCCGGTGCGCCGCCCGGAGTTCGTCATCCGGGGGCTGCGGGAGCTGTGGGTGACGGGCTGACCCCCGCCTCCGCCGCCTTGGCGGCAGGCAGCACCTTCACCAGCTGGATCCGTCGCGGCAGCGGGGTGGGTGTCAGCAGCGCGCTGAGCAGCGTGACCACCCGCACCGTGACGATCGCGGTCGCCACCGCTAGCAGGTCGACGAGCGCGTGCAGCACCACCCCGTCGGCCCTGGCCTGTACCCCGTCGCGCAGCCCCCACATCAGCGTGATCGTGGCCAGCACGATGCCGCCGGCCCACAGCACCCACCAGGTCAGCACGAGCCGGGACGGCCGAGGTCGATCGGACACCGGCCTGTCCAGCGCGGCGTGCTCGATCTCGGTGAGCAGCGACCCGGGGACCGAGAGATTCACCACCGGCACCAGCCAGCCCGCCACGATCGTCCGGTCGGACCGGGACGGCCGCGCCCCGCTGCGCTCGGCGGCGGCGTGGATGGCCCGGATCGACCAGAGCACCAGCAGCGCACCCGCACCGGCCCCGACGACCAGGCACACCACGCCGGCAGACAGGACCAACGCGTCCGAGGCGGAGACGGTGCCGGCCGGCAACGCCTCGTGGCGGCTGCGGAGCAGCAACGCGTACCGCCAGATCTCCGCGCCCGCGCTGGTCGCTGCGAGCAGCGCGGTCGCCCACAGCAGCGGGACGAGGCTGCCGGCGAGCATCCGCACCGAGCCGGGGCCGCGGGCGCCGAGTGCCCGGAGCCCACGCGCTCGCGTGCCGGATGTCGGCTCTTCTGGCGTCTCCCGCCACGGCAGCGGCGGGAAGCCCCAGCGAGGGGTCTGGGCGTACCGCGGTGGACCGAGGTAGCGACGCCGGGGGCGGTTGGCCGACGCTCGACCGGAACCGGCCGGTGGTACGGCGACCCAGCGGGTCGCGGTGAGGAACCGCCCGCAGTACGGGCAGAACGGCGACGCCGTGTCGTCCGGCGGCCGTCGGCCGCACCGCGGGCAGACCACCGGCCTAGCGTCCTGCGTCGAGGGTCAGGCACGGACCTCCGGCGCCCAGATGGCGTCTCGCCACGTTCTCGTCGTCGCCGATACGCCAGGTATCGGCTCCTCCTCGGCCTCGCGATTCATCCATCTGGATCACCGGATATCCGCACCTCACCCTCGACGCAGGACGCTAGACGATCTGCGGCGGGGCCGGGCCGTCCGCGGTGAGCGCCCGCCCGGCCGCCTGCCAGGCCCGCATCCCGCCTACCACGTTCACCGCCGGGTAGCCCTGGCTCGTCAGGTAGGCCACCACCCGGGCGGATCGACTGCCTACCGCGCACACCACATAGAGCGGATCCCGATCCGGCAGCTCACCGATCCGCTCGATCAGCTCGGACATCGGCAGGTGCACCGCGGTGGGGGCGTGACCGGCCTGCCACTCGCGGGCCTCCCGGACGTCGACCATCTCGGCGTCCGCGGGCAGCCCGGCGACCTCGACCGCGGGTACCTGCGGTGCGTTCATGTCGTCATCGTGCCAGGCGAGGCGGTCAGCAGCAGGTGAGGTGCGCAGCGGCCCAGGGATCGGAGGCTAGGGCTGGTCGCCGTTGGGCCGGCCGAATCGCTGCCCGGCGGTGAACTCGCCGTCGGCCGGTCCGCCCGGCTCGGGGGTGCGAATCGGCTCGGTGCCGAGGCCGAGCCGCTCCGGCGCGTGCATCCGCAGCAGCACCCGGTCGACGCCGGGCCGGACCCGGTTCGCGCTGAGCTTGCTCACCACGACCATCGTCAGGAACGCTGCCGGCACGCTGATCGCCGCCGGGCGCAGCAGCAGAGTGGTGATCAACGAATTGAGGTCGAGGTCGGCGAGAACGACGATCACCGCGCCGCCGGACAGCAACCCGCCGACGATCACGCCCACGGTCGCGCCGACGTCGGTCAGGCCACGCCACCAGATGCCCAGCAGCAGCAGCGGGCAGAACGTCGAGGCGGCCACCGCGAACGCCAGCGCGACGGTGTCCGCGAAGTCCAGCCGGGTGGTCAGGATCAACGTCAGCGCCAGCGGCACGACGGTCGCGACCAGCCCGGCGAAGCGGATGTTGCGCAGCCGCCGCGGCAGCACGTCGGTGTTCAGCACGCCGGCGGCGCTCACCACCAGTCCGGTCGCGGTCGAGAGGAACGCCGCCCACGCCCCGGCCGCGACCACCCCGGCGAGGATCTCGCGCCCATATCCCGTCGCCGAGCACTGCGGCGGGCAGCAGCAGCACGGCGGCGTCGGTCTCGTTGTTCACCAGGAGCTGCGGGGTGTACAGCCGGGACAGCGCGCCGAACAGCACCGGAAGCAGGAAGAACCCGCCGACCAACGCCAGTGCCACGACGGCGGTGCGTCGCGCGGCCCGCCCGTCCGGGTTGGTGAAGAAGCGGGCCAACACGTTGGGCAGCCCCATCGTGCCAAGGAACAGCGCGAGCATCAGCGAATAGATCGAGAACAGCTCCTGTGGCGATTCGCCGGTCTCCAGCCAGGCGTCGTCGGTCGCCGGGGTGCCCGCGACCACCGGAACCGGGGCGCCGGCAGGGAAGGTCAGGACCGCGCCGCGTCCGGCGGTGTGCAGGCCGGGCTCCCACCGGACCGGCCCGTTCTGCTCGACGCCGTCGACCAGTCCGCTCGCCTGCAGGTCGACCGGTGCGACGACGGACAGCTGCACGTCGGTGCGGATGTCGACAGTGCTGTCCGTGGGGAAGGTGGGCGGCGCGGGCTGGTCGAACGACCGGTTCTGGCCCAGGAACACGACGAGTAGGACCACGGCCGGCACCGCGAGCGCCAGCACCTTGAACCAGAACTGGAAGGCCTGCACGAACGTCATCGAGCGCATGCCGCCGAAGAACACCGTGGCGATCACGACCGCACCGGCGGCGACCGCTCCGGTCCACTCCGGCAGGTTGGTGACGATCGCGATGGTGAGCCCGGCGCCCTGTAGCTGGGGCAGCACGTACAGCCAGAGGATCAGCAGCGTGAACAGTACGCATACCCGGCGCACCTGCGCCGAGCCCAGCCGCGCCTCGGCGAAGTCCGGCACGCTGAACGCCCCGGACCGGCGCATCGGGGCGGCTACGAACAGCAACAGCGCCAGGTAGCCCGCGGTGAAACCCAGCGGGTACCACAGCGCCCCGGGCCCGTCCCTGAGCACCAGGCCGGCAACGCCGAGGAACGCGGCCGCGCCCAGATACTCCCCGGAGATCGCCGCCGCGTTCGCCGTCGGCCGCACGGTCCGCGAGGCGACCAGGAAGTCCGACGTGCTGCGGGCCGTCCTGGCGCCGAAGAAGTTGATGATGGCCGAGGCCAGCACCAACAGCGCCATCAGGGCAAGGGCCCACACCGCGCCGGCGTCCACGACGGGTACGCCCTAGCCCCGGATGTGGTCGGTGAAGCTGAGCTCGAGTCGTTCGGTCGCCCGCGCGTACATCCAGCCGAGACCGAGCAGGAACGGGTAGCACAGGATGCCCAGCACCAGCCAGGGCAGCCGGATGCCCAGCACCTCCACCTGGCCGAGGGTCGGTACTGCCGCGAAGAGGACCGGGAGCAGGCCGAGCACGATGATCGCGATGCCGCCGTAGCGCAGCGCCAGACTCAGCTGCGACTTGATCAGGTTCGAGCTGAGCAGCTCGCCGACGTCGTCCAGCTCCTGCATGTGCACCGCGCCACCGACCGGGTGGATCGGCCGCTTGCGCTCGGCGAGCACGACCCGTACCCGCTTCGGCGGCGACGCGGGTGCAGCGGCCGGCTCGACGAACGGGGCGTCGCCGGGTGCCACGGCGGGCTCGACGTCGGTCGGCGCGAGTCCGAGCGGCCGCCACCGTCGCGGGGGACAGCACGGGAAGGCTGCCGGTGCCCACCGGGGGCAGGGTCCCCGGGCCGGGCGTGCTCATCGCGTGCCGCGGCACGTAGTCGACCGGGGGTGCAGCGTCCTTGCCGTCTCGGCGGGCGTGCCGAGCGCCGGTCTGAGTCTGGCGGTTCTCGTCCACCCGGCGGCGCAGCTCCTCGCGCAGCTGCAAGGCGGCGGTGTCCGGTTCGTCGTCCGACGCGCTCGGCTCGTTCATCGGTGGAGTGGGCCGGGCCGACTGCCGAGGCGGCGCCGGACCGGGTGGCGATGGTCCGCGGGCGGTCGGGACGGGCGGCTCGGGCAGCGGATCCGCGGGCAGGCGGGCTTCCGCCGGCGTCGACGGCGGAGAGCCGTCGACGTCGGTACTCACCGCTGGCTCCAGGCCTGCTTCGTCGCGCGGACCAGGCGGTCCTTGAGCTCACGGGTGTGCCGGCGGCTGACCGGGAGCTCGGCGGTCTCCGGACCGGCCCCGACCCGCACCACGTAGCCCGACCCGGACAGCCGCAGCTCGGTGACCAGCGGCAGCGACACCAGGAACGAGCGGTGGATCCGGACGAACCCGACGTCGCGCCAGCGCTCCTCCAGGACCGACAGCGGAATGCGGACCAGGTGGCTCTGCCCGTCGTTGGTGTGCAGCCGCGCGTAGTCGCCCTGTGCCTCGACGTAGCGGACCGCGGATCGCGGCACCAGCTTGGTGGTGCCGGCCAGCTCGACCGGGATCACCTCGTCGTCGCTGACCTCGTCCCGCCTGATCTCGGCGACGGTGGCGGCCCGGCTGGCCATGATCCGGTCGAGTGAGGAGGCCAGCCGTTCCGAGCGCAGCGGCTTGAGCAGGTAGTCCACCGCGCCGACCTCGTAGGCGTCGACGGCCCGGTCGTCGTGCGCGGTCACGAAGACCACCGACGGTTGCACCGCCATCGTGGAGAACACCTTGGCCAGCTCCAGGCCGTCGAGGCCGGGCATCCGGATGTCCAGGAACACCACGTCGACGTCGGTGTGCTTGGCCACCCGGAACCCCGGGACCGCGTCGGCCACCCCGCGTGGCGGGGTCGGGGTGGAAGCGGTGCTGCCGGCGGCTCCTTGACCTGGCGCCCGTTGAGGATCTGCAACGCGGAAGTTGCGTCCTTCGCCTTCAAGACGGTGTTCACCCGCTCGTCCGAGCTGAGCAGGTACGCGAGTTCCTCGAGCGCGGGCTCTTCGTCGTCAACCGCCAGGACGACGAGCCCCTCGGCGCGTTCGTTGCTGTTCACGATCTCCTCATCCTGCACACCCCCCAGTTGTCCTGTCCAGACCCGCTCCGATCCGAGATCACCTGACGGGTTTGCCTGCTCATGGTGACCCAATGGGAATACGGCGGAGTCAGCGGGGGCCAGTTCGGGACCGGCTATTTCACCTGGCCGACGATCGGCGCGCGGCTGCTCACAAGCCGAATCGGGCCCAGGTGGCGCGCAGTTCGGCGGCCTCCCAGAGGGCCAGCAGCGCGTCCGGCCCGGCGCCGCGTGCCGCCGGCGCACCGGCCAGGCCGAGCCGCGCCAGCAGTGACCGCCGGGCGTCGACCCGCACCGGCTCGGCATCCGGGAACCGGCTGGAGAGGATGGACCGCGGCGTGCCGAGCCCGTCCACCAGCCCGAGGTCGGCGGCGCGGGCGCCGGGCCACACCTCGCCGGTGAACAGGTCGGTCTCCGAGGTCAGCTTGCTGCCGCGGCGCTGCCGGACCCACCCCTTGAACAGCTCGTGCAGCTCGGCCTGCATGCCCTCCAGCCAGGCGACGTCGTCCGCCTGCTCGGGCAGGAACGGGTCGAGCCGCGCCTTGTTCACCCCCGCGGTGTGCAGCCGACGCTCCACACCGAGCCGGTCGAGCAGCCCGACCAGCCCGAAGCCGCCGCTGACCACGCCGATCGATCCGACCAGCGAGGTCGGATGGGCGTAGATCTCGTCGGCCGCACAGGCCAACCAGTACCCGCCGGACGCGGCGACGTCCTCGCAGAACGCCAGCACCGGTACGCCCCGCTCGTCGGCGTAGCCCCGGATCCGGTCTGCCACCAGCGCGGACTGGGTGGCGGCACCGCCCGGCGAGTTGATCACGATGGCAACCGCCGCCAGTCGGGGCGGGGCGAACGCCTTGCGTAGCAGTGGCTCCGCGGTGGTGAGGTTGATCGCCATCCGGGACAGCGGGCTGGCCGACGGGGTGATCACGCCCTGCAGCCGCAGCACGCTCACCACCTGCCGGTCGGCGACGTCGCCGAGCCGGCCGGGAAGTCGCTCTGTCACCACGGTGGGGAGGCGATCGGTAAGCATGCCCGCCAAGCTACGCCGCCCGGCTGCTCCGCCCGCGCAGCCGCAGTCGCGCGCAGCGCGGCGATGGCCGGCCGTTGCGGCCGGCACATACCTGCGGACCGCCGCACAGATGTCCTGACCTGAGTGCCACCGACCCGCGGTGTGTGCCGGGGATCTCGACGACGACCGGAGGTCTGGGCCGTGCAGCTAGGCGCGGATGCCGGCCCGGAACTTCGGCACCCGCAATGTGATCTTGGTGCCGGCGGCCGGTGCGGTGTCCACCACCAGCCCGTAGTCCTCGCCGAACGCCGAACGCATCCGGTCGTCCACGTTGCCGAGTCCGACGTGCGCGCCGGACAGGTGCGCGTCGGACATGTCGTCGCGCAGCCGCTTCGGATCCATCCCGACCCCGTCGTCCTCGACGCTGATCACGCACTCGGCGGCGACGTTCTCGGCCGTGATCGTGATCGTGCCGCCGAGCGGCTTCGGGGTCAGCCCGTGCCGTACCGCGTTCTCCACCAGCGGTTGCAGCGCCAGGAACGGCAGCACGACCGGCAGCACCTCGGGGGCGATCTGCAGCTTGACGTTGAGCCGGTCGCCGAAGCGGGCCTGCTCGAGGGTGAGGTAGCGGTTGATGTTGTTCAGCTCGTCGGCGAGCGTGGTGTACTCGCCGGTGGTGCGGAAGGAGTACCGGGTGAAGTCGGCGAACTCGATCAGCAGCTCGCGGGCCCGCTCCGGGTTCGTCCGCACGAACGAGGAGATCGTCGTCAGCGAGTTGTAGACGAAGTGCGGGGAGATCTGGGCCCGCAGCGCCCGCACCTCGGCCGCGTTCAGCCGGGCCCGCGACTCGTCCAGCTCGGCGAGCTCCAACTGGCTCGACACGTACCGGGCCACCTCCCCGGTCGCGCGCAGCAGCACCGGGCCGGGTGGGTCGGTGGGCAACGCTGCCAACGCGCCGACGATGTTGCCCTCGGACTCCACCGGCGAGACGACGATCCCCTTGACCAGGCAGTCCTGCCGCTGGCAGGCGATCGCCTTGTGCGAGATGACCTGCTGGCGGCCGCTGGTGATCGCCTGCTCGGCCAGCACCATGACGTCCTGCTGGTGGTGGTCGGACTCGCCGTCCCAGGCGAGCGGCTTTGCGCTCGCGTCGGTCATGGTCAGCGCGCAGGTGTCGAGCAGTGTGCGCAGGTACGGCAGGGCGAAGCTGGCCGACTTCGAGGACAGCCCCTCGCGCAGTGCCGGCGCGGCGAGCGCGACGGTGTGCAGCGTGGAGAAGGTCGCCCGTTCCAGCGGCGAGGCGAACGTGCGCCGGTAGGTGCGCCAGTACAGGAACAGGAAGATCGCGGTCGTCGCGGCCAGCACCACGGCCACCACCAGCAGGGTGGTCGGCGAGCTGAAGAACTCCAGCACGGCTACCTCACCAGCCGGGACAGCCGACGGTCGGCCAGCGGCTTCCCACCCGTCTGGCAGGTCGGGCAGTACTGGAACGACCGGTCGGCGAAGGACACCTCACGCACCGTATCCCCACAGACCGGGCAGGGTAGCCCGGTGCGGGCGTGTACCCGCAGCCCGGAGCGCTTCTCGCCCTTCAGCCGAGCCGCGTCCTGGCCGGCGGAACGTCGCACGGCGTCGGCGAGCACTCCGACCAGGGCGTCGTGCAGCGAGTCGACCTGCTCGTCGGTCAGCCGTCCGGCCACCGCGTACGGCGAGAGTCGCGCGGTGTGCAGGATCTCGTCGGAGTAGGCGTTGCCGACCCCGGCCAGCACGGTCTGGTCGGTGAGCACGGTCTTGATCCGTTCGGTGCGGCCGGCCAGCAACCCGGCCAGCTCGTCCCGGCCGACCGCCAGCGCGTCCGGGCCGAGCCGGGCGATTCCCGGCACCTGGGCGGGATCGGTGACCAGGTAGACGGCGAGGCGCTTCTGCGTGCCGGCCTCGGTGAGGTCGAAGCCCGGCCCGCCGGGCGCGTCCAGGTGCACCCGCAGCGAGAGCGGCCCTCGTCCGGGCTTCGGCGGAGCCGTGGCGGCCGTGTCGTGCCAGCGCAGCCAGCCCGCCCTGGCCAGGTGGCTCACCAGGTGCAGCGTGCCGGCCTCGCCTGAGGCGCAGCTCAGGTCGAGGAACTTGCCGTGCCGTTCGGCGGCGACGACGGTGGCCCCGACGAGCGCGCCGACCGGCGGGTCGAAGGTCTTCAGCACGCTCATGCTGGCCACGTCGACCCTGGCGATCGGGTGGTCGACGGCGTGCGCGCGCAGGTGTTGCGCCAGGGCCTCGACCTCGGGCAGCTCCGGCACCGCTCAGTCCTGTTTCTTCAACACGCCGCCGATGTATTCGGGGCTGTCCTGCTTACGGATGGCCTGGGTGATCAGCCGTACTTCCTCCTTGGACTTCGTCACCCCGCGCACCGTTCCGACCCAGGTCTCCGGGCCGAGATTCGGCTCGTAGTGGCCCTTGGTCCAGGCCATTACCTTCCACGGGCGGCGGAGCACCCAGCGGATCCCGAAGAACGCGATCACGACCAGCACCGGTATCCACAACCACCACGGCCAGATGACGTCCAGCGGGAAGAACCACAGCCACAGTCCGATCACCAACAACACGAGAATGGACAGGATCCCGATCACGCCGAAGTGCCCGCCGTCGACGTCATGCTCGAACGGCTCGTCCTCGCCGGCCGGCATGTCCCGCATCCACTCGCGGCTCACGTTCCAGGTCCGGCCATGGATTCCGTGGATGTCCCGCTTGATTCGCAGGTACCCGGCCACGGTTCACCCCCTCCGACCTGCTCTAACCACTGTCCCACAACGCATCATGTCGCGATGGCGCCAGGAATATGCCGGCGGCGAACCCGGGGCGATCTGCTAGGGGTAGTCCGGCCGTATCGCTTGGGTGGTGCCCTGCGCCGGACCCGCTGTGTCGTAACGGATGGCGGTGCGCGCCACCCCGGACAGCAGCGAGAGGATCACGATGCCGATGATCGCGTAGAGCAGTGCGGTCGCGACCTTCGCTTCGAGTTGGCCGCCGGGCAGCAGGAACACCAGCAGCATCAGCAACACGATCACGGTGGTGCAGATCGCGCCGAAGAAAAGCCGCGGCCGCGGCGTGGTCAGCACCAGGACGTGCAGCAGGGCGGTGCAGGCGATCGTCGCGAGCGCGGCGACCAGCGGTACGAAGACAATGGAGTTGCTGACCACTCGACCGCGCCCACCAAGGATGTCGACGCCGAGCAGATGCGTGATCGCCAGCACCCCCACGACGCCGACCAGGGCCGCCACCAGCGCGGTCGCCACCGCGCCGGCCCAGAGCTTGCGCCCGTCGACCTTGAGCGGGGGTGTGTCTCCCCAGGCGTCGGACTGGTAGGTCATGATCCATCCCCTCGGGCGGAGGCGCTTACCGGGCGCACTTAACGGGCGATCCTAGTGTCCCGTAGGCGAGGTTCCTTGCCCCGATCCGCCTGGGCGCCGGAGCCGGGTAAGACGACCTCGCTTACGGGACACTAGACCCGGCCGTCAACGCTAGGACGCGACGTAGCCGCGCACGCCACCACCCGATCCGGGCGGGTTCGGCACGCAGCGCGGCGAGCCGATCCCTGTCGGGTTCGGGCGGGCGACGCGGCACCGGAAGCCAGCCGTCGACGGGCTGCAGCCCCGGCCCAGGGAGTACGTCGGAGGCCAGCAACCGGCGGGTGCCCAAGCCGCAGGCGAACTCGAGCTCGGGCAGCGCCCCGGCTAGGGCCAATCCAGCGGCCAGCCCGACGCCGGTCTCCAGCGCCGAGGACACCACGCAGGGCAGCCCGGCCGACTCGGCCACCCGCAAGGCCGTGCGCACCCCGCCCAGCGGGCTCACCTTGAGCACGGCGACGTCGGCGGCCCCGGCCAGCGCGACGCGCTGCGGGTCCTCCGCGCGCCGGATCGACTCGTCGGCGGCGATCCGTACCTGCACCCTCCGGCGCACCGCGGCCAGCTCGTCGAGCGAGGCGCAGGGCTGCTCCACGTACTCCAGCCCGCCGGCCGCGGCGTCCAGCCGGGCGATGTGCGAGACGGCGGTTTCGACGTCCCACGCGCCGTTCGCGTCCACCCGGACCGCTCCGGACGGGCCGAGCGCTGCCCGCACGGCCTCCACCCGGGCCAGGTCCTCGGCGTGCGAACCCGGGTGCTCGGCGACCTTGACCTTGGCGGTCCGGCAACCGGAGGCGGCCGTGATCGTGTGTGCCTGCGCCGGGTCGACCGCGGGCACCGTGCAGTTCACCGGGATCCGATCCCGGACCGGCGCCGGCCACCCGTCCAGGCAGGCCTCCAGCGCCGCGGCCAGCCAGCCGGCGGCTTCCTCGTCGGGGTATTCCGGGAACGGGCTGAACTCGCCCCAACCGGCCGGCCCGCTGAGCAGCATCCCTTCGCGCACCGTGATGCCGCGGAACCGGGTAGTGGTCGGGATCGTGAAAACGGGAGCCCCGGCTATGTCGATCAAGTCAGTCGATCACTTCTTGCGGGCGAACGTGAGCCCGTCGGCGATCGGCAGGATCGTCGAGTCGACCCGGGGATCGGCCGCGACCTGGTCGTTGAAGGCGCGGATCAGCGTGGTGGTCTCGTCCCCGGCGGACTCGTCCACCACTTCGCCGCTCCAGAGCACGTTGTCCACCAGGATCACGCCGCCCGGCCGGAGCCGGGTGAGCACCTCCTCGTAGTAGGCCGAGTAGCCCTGCTTGTCGGCGTCGATGAACGCCAGGTCGAAGTCCGGCTCGCTCGGCAGCGCGCTCAGCGTCTCGGCTGCCGGCGCGAGATGCAGCTCGATCCGGTCGGCCACCCCGGCGGCCTGCCAGTACCGCCGCGCGATCGCTGTCCACTCCGCGTTGACGTCCAGGCAGAGCAGCCGACCCGACTCGGGCAGGCCGCGGGCGATGCAGATCGCCGAGTACCCGGTGAAGGTGCCGACCTCGATCGCCCGCTGCGCGCCGATCGCTGCGGTCAGCAGGGTGAGGAACGCGCCCTGCTCCGGGGCGATCTGCATCTGGGCCAGGCCGTCGCCGAGCGCCGCGGTCTCCTCGGCCAGGGCCTGCAGTGGTTCGTCGACGCCGGTCGTGTGCGCGATGAGGTAGTCGTGCAGTTTCTCGTCGAGTAGGAAGCTCTTCGGGCTCACCCGTCCACGCTAGTGTCCCGTGGGCACAGCGGACGCCTGGCTTCCACAGCGACCCCGCGTCGTCGGGGTTGCGACGTACCGTGCGGAGCATGGCTGAAACCGTTATCCGTGCCGATGCCGACGTTCTGACCCTGATCAATGTCTTCACCGTCGAGCCGGAGCGGCAGCATGAGCTCGTCACTCTGCTCGACCGGGCAACCGAGCAGGTCATGCGACACCGTCCCGGCTTCATCTCGGCCAACATCCACGCAAGCCTGGACGGCACCCGGGTGGCGACCTACGCGCAGTGGCGCAGCCGCGACGACTTCTCGGCCATGCTGTCCGACCCCGTCGCGCAGGAGCACATGCAGCAGGCCACCAGCCTCGGCGCGGCCGAGCCGCAGCTCTACACCGTCTCGGCGGTGCACCACAACTGAGCCGACCTTGCCAGTCTTCGCGTTAGTAACTAACATGTTAGTCGCTAACGCGAGGAGGCTGCAGTGCCTGGAGAGAACTGCGTGGTTGTCGTCGGTGCCGGCCCGACCGGCTTGACGCTGGCCTGCGGGCTGCTAGCCGGCGGGGCCGAGGTGCGGGTGGTCGACCGGGCCGCCGGTCCAGCGCGCACCTCCCGCGCCCTCGGACTGCAGCCCCGTGGAGTGGAGGTGCTCGACCGGCTGGGCGCGCTCGGCGACCTGCCGTCCCGCAGCCTGCCGGTCAACCAGGTCGTTGTGAACGTCAACGGGCGAGAGCTCGGCCGGCTCGCGGTCGGCGGCGCGACCCGCCTCGGCAGGCACGTCGGGCTGCTGGTGTCGCAAGCCGAGATAGAGGCCGAGCTGCGCCGGCGGCTCGGGGAGCTCGGTGGTGCCGTCGAGTGGGGCCGCGAGCTGGTCGGCCTCGACCAGGACCGGGACGGGGTTCGGCTTCGACTGGACGGCGGCGAGTCACTGGTCGCGGGCTGGGTCGTCGGCTGCGACGGCGCGCACAGCCGGGTCCGCAAGGCGGTTGGCATCGGCTTTCCCGGGGTGCCGCTGATCGAACGGTTCGCGATCGCCGACGTCCGCGCCGACTTCGCGCTGCCCCGCGACGCGGTGACGGTCTGGCTGCGCGGCGAGCACATGATCGCTGTGTTCCCGCTGCCCGGCGCCGATCTCTGGCGGCTGATGGCGCCACTGCCCGGTACCCAGTCGACGGATCCCGGCGCGGCCCAGGTTCGGGCCCTGCTGACCGCCGCTGTCGCGGAGGAGGGCGGCTACCCGGCCTCGGCCGTCCGCTCCGCGGACTGGACCTCCACATTCCAGATTCACCGGCGGCTCGCCGACACCTACCGGCGCGGCCGGGTGCTGCTCGCCGGGGACGCCGCGCACATCCACAGCCCGCTCGGCGGCCAGGGAATGAACACCGGGATCGGCGACGCGGAGAACCTGGCCTGGAAGCTGGCCGCGGTCGGCAGCGGGCGCGCGAGGCCCGCGCTGCTGGACACGTTCGAGGCGGAGCGCCGGCCGATCGCCGCCGAGGTACTCGGCTCCACGAGCTCGATGACCCGCCTGGTGTTCGCGGACGGCCCGATCTCCCGGTTGGTCCGCGACTGGATCTTCGTGCCGCTGCTGAACAGACCGCTCGTGCAGCGCCTCATCGCCGAGCAGGCGTCCCAGCTCAAGGTCAGCTACCGCGGCGGACCGCTGGCCGCGGGCGGACGGTCGCTGCGGCGGGGCGTGCGGCCGGGCGACCGGGTGGCCGACCTCGACTGCGTCCGGTCTGACGGCAGCCCCACTAGGCTGCACGCCGAGCTGGGGCCGGGCTGGGCGCTGCTGGGGGCGCCGTCCGGAACCGAGCTGATCGATGTGGTTCGGGACCGTCTCGGCGAGAGTGCCGTGGTGCAGCTGCTTCCGGACTCCCTGCGCGGGTCGGCCGGCGACTCGGACGCGCTGCTGGTCCGGCCGGACGGGCACCAGGCCTGGCGCGGGCGCGACCCGGCGTCGCTGCGGCGCTGGTTGGCGACAGCGCTCGGCCCGCCGGCTGCTGTGGTGCAGCCGCTGTGAGCGCCGCGACGGCTCGGGAGACGGACTGGCGGGACGCCAAGAAGGCCCGCACCAAGGCGTCCCTGCAGGAGCACGCGCTGCGGCTGTTCCTCGCCAAGGGCTACGACGCGACGACAGTGGAGGAGATCGCGGCGGCCGCAGGCGTGTCGCACATGACTTTCTTCCGGTACTTCCCCACCAAGGAGTCGGTGGTCGAGTCCGACGACTACGACCCGCTCATCGCGGCGCTGATCGCCGGCCGGCCGGCGTCCGAAGCTCCGCTGACCGCCGTCCACCGAGCGGTGCGCCGAGGCCTGCAGGCGATCCTGCCCGCCGACCAGCCGGCGATCCTCGCGCGCACCAGGCTGGTCCTGGACACGCCGGCGCTGCGCGCCAGGAACCACGAAAACGAGCTCGCGACCCGGCGGCTGTTCGCCGGCGCGCTCGCGGCCCGGGAAGGCCTCGAGCATCCGACCCTTGAGCTCGACGTGCTGGCCGGGACGGCACTGGTCGCGCTGACCACCGCGATCACGGCCTGGGTGGAGTCGGACGGGACGGCGGACCTGGTCGCGCTAGTGGACCGCGCCTTCGGCGCGTTCGGCTGATCAGTACACCCCAGGTCACACCCCCAGATCGAGTGGCTGCGGCAGCGCGCCCTCCAGCGCGAGCAGCCAACGCTTGACCTCCAGCCCGCCACCGAAGCCACCCAGGCCGTCGGCCGCCAGCACCCGGTGGCACGGCACGACCACTGGCAGCGGGTTCGAGCCCATGATCGACCCGACCCGGCGGGCGCCGATCCCGGCGTGCTCGCGCGCAAATGCCCCGCTGCGCGCCGCGAGCGCGCCGTAGCTGATCGTTTCGCCGTATCCGACGGACGCGTACAGGCTGGTCAGTACGGTCCGCTGGGCTCCGGCGGTCAGGGCCCAGTCGAGCGGGACGGTGAATGTGCGCAGCTGCCCGGCCAGGTAGTCGGCCAGCTGCGCCACCACCGGGTCGGTGCGAACGGGATCACTGACCAGGGTGACGCCGGCCCGTACGGCCGCCGCGCCCACCCACCGGCGGCCATGGGCGAACGCAACGCAGGCCAGGCCAGCGTCGGTGACGCCGACGGTCAGCTCGCGGACCGGCCGGGGCGCGGGCACCACCGCGTACGCCATCGTCATGTAGCCCATTCTGGGCGCCGGGGCCGACATCCGAGGCGGCGGCCACGAGCGGCTATCATCGCCGTGTGGCGATGAATGACACGTGCCTGACCACGAACGTGGCGACCGGGATGAGCCCGGCCGTGGCGCTTTTCCGGTCCCTGGGCGACGAGACCAGGCTGCGGATCGTGGCCCGCCTGGCGGCCGGTGAGGCTCGCGTCGTCGACCTGACCGCGCAGCTCGGCCTCGCCCAGTCCACGGTGTCCAAGCACCTCGCCTGCCTGCGCGGGTGCGGGCTGGTCGACTACCGGGTGGACGGTCGGCAGTCCTTCTACGCGCTCACCCGGCCCGAGCTGATGGACCTGCTCGGCGCCGCGGAACAGGTGCTGTCCGCGACGGGCGTGGCCGCGGCCGTGCGGTGATCTCGCCGGCACCGGACACCGCCCGCCGCGGTGTGCTGAACCGGCGAAGCCGGCGGCTGGCCTACGTCACCGCCGGCTACAACGTTCTCGAGGGACTGGTCGCCGTGATTGCCGGCGCGGTCGCCTCGTCCACCGCGTTGATCGGCTTCGGGCTGGACTCGTTCATCGAGGTGTCCTCCGCGCTGGTGGTGATCTGGCAGTTCCGGGCCCGGGTGCCCGAGGACCGCGAGCGACTGGCGCTGCGCTTGATCGCGGTGTCGTTCTTCGCGCTGGCCGCCTGGATCACGTTGGACGCCGTGCTGGCGCTCGTCGACGACGGGCACGCCCAGCCATCGCCGGTGGGGATCACCCTGGCAGCGGCCTCGCTCGTGGTGATGCCGTTGCTGGCGTTCGCCAAGCGGCGCACCGGGCGCGAGCTCGGCTCGGCCACCGTGCTGGCCGATTCCACCCAGACCCTGCTGTGCACCTACCTGTCGGTGGCGCTGCTGGCCGGCCTGGTGCTCAACGCGCTGCTCGGCTGGTCCTGGGCGGACCCGGTCGCGGCGTTGGTGATCGCCGCGGTGGCGCTGCGCGAGGGCCTGAGCGCCTGGCGCGGCGAGCAGTGCTGCGACTCCTGCTGCCGACTCAGGACACTAGCCAAGGCCGAGTCGGCGTCGGGCGCTCGGGGTGTCCTCGTACACCCGCCATTCGGCGACCAGGCCGTCGCGCACCCGTGCCGTCCACAGCGCCGGTCCCTCGAGCTCGGGGCAATCCGGGCAGTCAGATCGACCGCGAATGGCGGCCACGTCACCGTTCACCTGGACCGCCTCGAACGTGTTGCGGTAACCGGGGTACGCGTCGAGGAACCCCGCCCAGGTCTGCACGCAGTCCGGCTTGCCGCGGACTGTGGTGCCGGCGGTGTCGATGAACGTGTGATCGTCCGACATGAGCCCGGCCAGGCCGTCGAGATCACCGGCGGTGATGTGCTCGTTGAACGAGGCCGCGGCCGCTTGGACGGCCGCCTCACCACCGGGTCCGGGTGTGCCGTTCACCTCGCCAACCTAGTCAGCGTCTGGCGTTGAACTGCCCGGCCGATGAGGTGTCGGTGCCGGGTGCTTGGCTTGAGCCCGACACCAGGGAACCGACGTGGAAGGAACGCGAAATGGCGAATCGGGAATCACCATGGCCGGCCGGGACGCCCTGCTGGGTTGACCTCGCCGTGCCCGACCTGGACGCGGCAAAGGCGTTCTACGGGCCCGTCTTCGACTGGTCGTTCGTGGACTCCGGAGCCGAGTTCGGGCACTACAACATCGCCCAGGTCGACGGGCGCGCGGCCGCGGCCATCGGGCCGCTGCAGGGCGAGGATCAGCACTCGGCCTGGACCGTCTACCTGGCCAGCGACGACGCGGACGCCACCGCGAAGCTCATCACCGAGAGCGGCGGCACGCTGATCACCGAGCCGATGGAAATTCCCGGCAACGGTCGGATGTTCATCGCCGCCGATCCGCAGGGCGCTGCGTTCGGAGTGTGGCAGGCGGACGGGATGATCGGAGCCGAGGCGTACGGCGAGCCCGGCACCGTGGTTTGGACGGACGTCAGGACCAGCGACCCGGATGCCGCCCGCAACTTCTACGAGACGGTCTTCGGCTACCGATACGAGCCGGTGGAGGGAGCACCGCCGGACTACATGATCATCAGGTTCGACGGCGCCCGGGACGGCGAGGCGGTCGGCGGAATCGGTGGCATGATGGGTGCTTCGGAGGGCATCCCGCCGCACTGGATCTCCACGTTCATCGTGGCCGACGCCGACGCCGCGGCGGCCACGGCGCAGCAGGGCGGCGGCCAGATGCTCGGCGAACCGATGGACACCCCGTACGGGCGAATGGTGCTGGTCGCCGACCCGGTGGGCGCTCCGTTCTTCGTGATGAGCCCGGTCGCGTCCTGACCGCACCCGATTCGTTCAGCTGCCGCCGCGGCTGGCCAGGTACTCCTTGGCCAGCCGCTTCGGCGCGCGGCTGAGCCAGGCGTCGGTGATCACCTCGCGCAGCACCGGGATGTTCAGCCGGTCGAGGTCTCGGATCCGGACCAGCACCGCTTTATAGCCGTTGAAGTGCGGCGTGGTGAAGAAGGCCCCGGATTCGTCGGCGAGCAGCGCCTCCTTGACGCCGAGGTCCTCGACCATGATCATCAGTACGTCCTCGTAGCGTTCGCCGGACTCCGGGTCGACGGCGTCCTTGCGCGGCGCCCGATGCAGCAGGAAGTGCTTGCCGCCGACCTGGTACACCGGCCGATCGTCCTCGACCGCGACGGTCACTTCCGGCAACGACCGGGCGAGCCGGTCGACGTCGGAAAGTCCCAGCACGTCCGGCACGGTACCCGGGCGGGGTTAGCGCTGCCTCGAAAAGCGATCGATCACTACAGATGCCGCAGTGAAGACTGTCGGCAAGGTGTTTCGGGGGAGGACGGCATCTATGGCACTGCGTCTGCGGCTGCGTCGGCGGCGCGCGGGCAACCAGGCGGACCCAGCCGAGCGGCCGCTGATCGGCGTCGACGATGTCGTGACGCCGTCCTGGGCCAAGGCCGACGAGGAGGTCGCTCGCGCGAAGTTCGGCACTGTGCTGCGCGCGGCGCCCCGCACCGCCGCGCTGCTCATCCGGCTGGCGGCGTGCGCAGGACGAGCTGCACGCCGCCGTGATCGAGGTGGACCTGGTGGCCTTCGACGACGCCGATTTCGTCGAGCTGGTCCGCCGCGCGTCCGGGCGGGGCGTGAGCAGCGTGCGCGGCCTGACCAACCTGGGTGACCTGCTCGGCTCGCTGGTCGGGCTGGCGGCCGCGTTGGTCGCGGTCGGCGTGCTCAACCCGCTGCTGGTACCGGCCCTCCTGCTGGCCGTATTGCCCAACGGCTGGGCCAACGTGCGCGCTGCGCGGCTGGCCTACGGGTCCTTCCTCGCCATGGTGTCCCGGACCCGCCGGTTCGGGGTGACCAGCGAGTTGATCACCAGTCGGTCGGACGCCGCCGAGGTACGCGCGTTCACTGCCCAGGACCTGTTGCTCACTGAGCATCGCCGGATCGCCGCCGAGCTCGCCACCGAGGCGGTCTCCATCGCGCACCTGCGCACCGGCATCCAGCTGGTCGGCCGCAGCTTCGCCGGCGTGGGCATGGCGCTGGCCTACGGGCTGCTGGGGCTGCTGGTCTTCGCCGGAGCGATGCCGCTGGCGCTGGCCGGCGCCGCGGCGGTCGCCATGCGTACCGCGAACATATCCGTCTCCCGGTCGCTGTTCGCTGCCAACGGGCTCTACGAGCACCACTTCTACCTCCAGCTCTACGAGCGCTGCGTCACCGAGGCGCGGCAGCGCAAGCGCCGCCCGAGCCGCGCGGTGCTGCCCGGCGACCCGCAGGTGATCGAGCTGGACCGGGTGACCTTCCGCTACCCGGAACAGGACGAGCCCGCGGTGGCCGAGGTCAGCCTGACCATCCGGCGTGGCGAGGTCGTCGCGCTGGTCGGCGAGAACGGCTCGGGCAAGACCACCCTCGCGAAGATCATTACCGGGCTGTACCTTCCGGACCAAGGCGCGGTCCGCTGGGACGGGGTGGATATCGCGCAGGTCGAGCCGACCTGGTTGCACTCGCGCGTCGCGGTGGTCGTGCAGGACCCCACGCAGTGGCCGATGACAGCGGCGAACAACATCCGGATCGGGCGCATCGACCGGGCCGACCCCGATGACGGCCGTCTGGTCGCCGCTGCGGCCCAATCCGGCGCGGACGCCGTGGTCGCCGAGCTGCCGGACGGGTGGGACACCGTGCTGTCCCGGCAGTTCCAGAACGGCCGCGATCTCTCCGGCGGCCAGTGGCAGCGGATCAGCGTGGCCCGGGCGTTCTACCGGGACGCCGCGCTGCTGGTCGCCGACGAGCCGACCGCGTCGCTGGACGCCAGGGCCGAGCGGGCCGTGTTCGACCGGCTGCACGCGCTAGCCCGATGTGACGGTCAGCGAACCACGGTGCTGATCACGCACCGGCTGGCCAACGTCCGGCACGCCGACCAGATCCTCGTGCTGGACCGCGGCCGGCTGGTCGAGCGCGGCTCGCACGAGGAGCTGATGGCGAACGGCGGCAGCTACGCCGAGTTGTTCACCCTGCAGGCTGCCGCGTACCACCCGGCGGCGTGATCAGGGCGCGCCAGCGCGGGCACGCCGTCAGTTGTCTTGCTCGACGCCGACGCCGACCGGGCAGGACACGCCGGTGCCGCCGATCCCGCAGTACCCGTACGGAACCTTGGCGAGGTACTGCTGGTGGTAGTCCTCGGCGTAGTAGAACTCCCGCAACGGGGCGATCTCGGTGGTCACCTCGCCATAGCCCGCCTCGCGCAACGCGTCGGTGTAGGTCTTACGGGTGGACTCGGCGGCGTCGCGCTGGGCGTCGTCGGTGTAGTAGATCGCCGAGCGGTACTGGGTGCCGCGGTCATTGCCCTGCCGCATGCCCTGGGTCGGGTCGTGACCCTCCCAGAAGACCTTGAGCAGCGTCTCGAAGCTGACCTGAGCGGGGTCGAACACGACGAGCACGACCTCGGCGTGCCCGGTCCGCCCCGAGCAGACCTCCTCGTAGGTGGCGTTCGGGGTGTATCCACCTGCGTACCCGACCGCGGTCGAGTACACCCCGGAGGTCTGCCAGAACAGCCGCTCCGCTCCCCAGAAGCAGCCCATCCCGAACACCGCCGTCGCGAGCCCGTCAGGGAACGGGGGCTGGATCCGGTTGCCGTTCACGAAATGCTCGATCGGCACCCCTGGAATCGGCTGGCTGCGGCCGGGCAGCGCCTCCGCCTCGGTGATCATGCTGGACTTGCTGCCGAACAACGCCATGCCGTCGAGGTTACGCCGAGCCGCCGTTACCAGCCGGACCTCAGTCGTCGTCATCCGGCCAGCCGGCGCCGACCGGCTGGTAGCGGCTCGCCCGCCGACCGTGCCGTTCCCGGGCCCGCCGCTCCTCGGCCAGCATCCGCCGCTGCGCGGCGATCCTTTTGGCCATCGTTCGCTGCCGCTCCGTGTCCACCGACACGCCGGCCATCACGATCAGCACGATGATGATCGCGACGCCGATCGCTGCCAGCCAGAACGTCACATCCATCGCATTCCCCTTCCGCTGTCCCACGCGGGGTGAGCGATCGTGCGCGCTTGGTTGCGCATGACGAGCGTCACATGACACCTGAGAACGCACATCCACTAAACAGGTGATTTCGTCTCTTCATCTGAAGAAGTCGCTAGATGGGTGTCGGTTGTTGGTCTGTATATGGTCGAGCGGTAAACTCCCGTCAACCGACCGGAGGTGGCCAACACCGGCAGCAGGAGGTTCGGCATGCACCTTCGGGCGCAGATGCCCGCGGCGCGGATCACGTCACGCGGGCTCATGGAGCTTCGCATCGCACGAAAGGTGGCCGCGCTCAGCGGGATCGCCGGCCCGCCGGAGAGCTCCGACGACGCCGGCCGGGGACGCTCCTGGATGTCCGAGTACCGGCTGCTCACCACCACCGAGCTGACCCTCGGCGGCCCGGTCACCGAGCACACCGGGGCCGATGCGGGCGCCGACGGCGGCGTGTTCGTGCGCGACGGGCGCCGGTTCAGCCATATCGACGGCCAGCACGTCGACGTGATGCCGATCCCGAACGTCGCGCTGCGCGACTACGGCCCGGACACCATGGCCGCGCTGGTGCTGACCGGGGTGAACAAGGTGCTCGAACCGGTCACCGCTGCGGTCACGGCCGCGCTCGCCGACATCCGGGTGCAGCTCGACTCCCCGATCCTGCTCGTCGCGGTGGCCCAGTGCCTGCTGCAGGAGGTGTTCGCCGCGCAGCCCGTCCTCGTGCTCAACGGCATCCAGGCGAGCCAGATCCAGCGCGCGCTGATGCTCGCCGACCGGGTCGTCCAGCGACCCAACGCCGGCGGTCGGATGCTCGCCCGCGTCGAGTACGGCGGCGACCGGGCCGCCCCGTCGCACACCCCGATGAACCTCGAGCTGGTCTACGACCTGTGGGACAGCCTCGTCGAGAAGCCCGACGAGTGGGCCGACGGCGCCGCGACCGAGCGGTTCCTCCGAGTGAAGCCGCTGTTCGGCTACGAGCAGAACGACATCGTCGCGGTCGCCGGGACCGCGCAGGTCGGTGACCGACTGGTGTCCGCACTGCGCGACGCCAGCGAGTCCTCGCTGACCGGAAGCGTTCCAGGCGCCCCACGGAGCACGGTCTGGGTGCTCGATCCTCCGGATCGGCCCAGCTACGTCGAGGTCACCGTGCCCCGCCAGCGGCAGATCGAGCTGATCCTGGCCAACATCGCTCCGCTGCTAAGCCCACGCCTGCTGCACGAGCCGCTCGTGCCGGGACAGGCGCTGGCGCTGCCCGAGCTGGACACCGCCAAGTGGCGTGGCACCAGCCTGCTGCACCGCAGGGCGGTGTTGCTCGCGCACTACTACACGTTGCGTGCCGCCGGCTGGATCTCGGGCATGACCAAGTTCAACCACCGGCGGAACCGGGACGAGACCGCGGCACGGTGCGCCACCCTGGTCGACGCGGCCGAGGCGCTGCTGCCCGCCGACGATCCGCTGCGGGACCAGGTCGTCGCGTTCGGCCTCGGCTACCAGCTACAGCACGACTCCAGCTTCGGCCGGGACAACGGGCTGTACCCGAAGCTGGCCGAGACGCTGGACCGGATCGTGCGCCGCGACCAGTCGGACAAGCCCGGCCGGGCGATCCTGATCGAGATCTTCCCGCTGGTCCTCGACCAGCTGCGGATCGTCCGGCGCGCGGTCACGCTGGGGGTCTGCGAATCGCCCAGCGCGCAACGCCTGACCATGGACCTGCAGCGCTGGTGGCGGATCGCCCGGGAGCGGCGCGACACGCTGATCACCGACCCGGACGAGCGGCGGTTCCTGGACAGCGCCTACGCCGGCATCCTGCTCGACCACAGCAGCGACGACGAGACCATCCGGGACGGCCTGGCCCTGATCGCCGACGCGCTGCGGACCCGCAAGGACGCCGCGCTCCGGGACCTGCGCTGGACCGCGGTTCGCACCAGCTACCTGATCTACCTGCGCGGGCTGAGCATCGCGCTGGAGCGCCGGCTGGACGAAGACCAGCTCGCGTCGTGGGCGGCGACCGCCTACGAGGTCGCGCACGACCTGCGCGACCACGGCGAGACACAGCGCTTCCTGCAGCAGCGGACCGAGCGCAGCGGGTCGATCAGCTACGACGGCCTGGTGGTCCTACTGCTGGTGACCCTCGCGGACGCCTGGGTGTCCGTGGTGCGCAGTGGCGCACTCGATCCGGAGCGGCACGAGGACGCCGTCAAGTGCGCCGACTGGGCGGTCCGGGAGATCCGGACCTACCTCGACACGGTGCGCCGCAGCGGCGCCGACCAGCCGGGGCCGACCTCGCAGCTGGACCCGTTCCGGGTAGCGATGGCGGAGGACGTGCTGCGGCGCTGGGACCGCCCGGACGGCTGACACCGTTTCGGGCCTGGCCCTCGCGGCCCGCGTGATCAGAGCTCGGCGGCCAGCGGGATCGACTCGATCGCGGGCGAGCTCATCCACTCCCGCAGCGCGCGGGTGGCGTGCACGTCGTCGGCGTTGTACTCCAGCAGCCGGGTGCGCTGGGTGGGCTGCGGCGGACCGCCGTCCATCCCGACGGCGTCGCGGTACCAGCGCATCGAGTTCTCCCCACCGGCCTCCGGGTCCCGCCAGAAGAACCCGGCGACCGGGGCGATCCGTTTGAGCCCCTTGCCGTGCGCGCAGAGGAACCACTCGCTCACCACGGCGTACAGGTCGACCCACCCGGGGTGCTCGATGAACTCGGTGACCTCGGGCAGCGGCGGCACGCCCGGCTGGCCGGCGAACCGCTCCGCGGAGGACAGCAGCCAGCGGTTCTCCGCCTGCGCGTTGTAGCAGTAGGCCGCGAAG
Organism: uncultured Actinomycetota bacterium; assembly: GCA_963776255.1. Taxonomy (GTDB): domain Bacteria; phylum Actinomycetota; class Actinomycetes; order Mycobacteriales; family Pseudonocardiaceae; genus Pseudonocardia. Next base: position 707,756 of record CAVZMB010000011.1, read on the forward strand.
CTCTGGCCGCGGCGATCCGCGTCCCGCCGGACGCGGGTCAGCCATGTCCAGAACGCAGCGAAGGCCCGGCCCTCGTCGAGCGTCGGCAGCGGGGACCAGGTGGCGAACGCGCGGTACCCGGGCGTCACGTCGGCGCCCACGGCGGCGCGGGTGGTGAGCAGGGTGCCCCAGAGGTACGCGCCGGCTTCGCCGAAGCTCTCCAGGTCGACGTCGACCTCGACGTCGGCGCGCGGCACGTCCACTCGGGGCACCCGCCGCACGACGTCGAGGCCGCTGCGCCACGCCCTGGCAAGCGCCACGATGTCGGGGAACGGCTGACCGGTGTCCTGCACCGGCGGGGCGGCGCCCGGGTCCAGCGCGGCGAGCTCGGCGATCCGCGAGATGCCCGCCGCGCGCAGCGCCACGGCCTGCTCGCCCTTCACCACCAGGCTGACGTCGTCGCGCGCGACCAGCACCGGCTCGCAGGTCGGCCACCACTGGCAGCGCCGGCACTCGGTGATCCGCGATGGCTGGGCCAGCGCGGGCCCGCCGGATGCGGCGGACCGGGCGACCGCGAGCCGATCGGCGAACCGGCGGTCGTACTCGTCGTAGGTGCTGTGCCCGCCCGGCCAGCTGGGCGCGGTCAGATCGCACCAGACCACCACGTCGGCGTCGAGGCCGATCACCCCGCCGTATCGAGGCAGGTCCGGCGCGGCCCAGCCGGCCGACTGGAGCAGCCGGGACAGGTGGGCGAGCCGAAGCTGGTCGCGGCTGTGCGAGCGAACCTTGCGCTCCGGGTCTTCGGTGGCTCGTTCCGGGCCGAGCACCGGCAGCGGGGTGGTGAGCGCGCCGGTTCCCGGGTCGGTGATCCGGTGCCGCACGACGATCACCGGTAGGTAGCCGCCGTCGGCGGTGCGGACCAGCGCCTCCGCCGAACCCCACCTGGTGCCCTCGGGGCCAGGGGGCAGCGCGGCGTTCCACACGTAGCGGGCGCCGGAGTCGATCGCCCGGGCGGTGTCGGCCAGGCGCCGCTCGACGGTGGCATCGACCGGAATCGCGACCCAGTCGGAGCCGTGCTCGGCGGCCAGCCGCAGGCCGACCTGCACCCGGTGCGCGCGGGCGTCGGCCTGTCGCTGCTCGAGGGCCGGATCCGGGTCCGCACGTGGTGACGATGCGGCCGTGGGGTCGTGATCCAGGTGCACCCGGCGCCGGCAGCGGGTCAGCGCAGCGGCGTCCAGGGCCACCGGCCCGGCGGTCACGGTCACGACAAAGAGCGTAGAGACCGCGCCCGACACAAGCCGGTCGACACCGCGCGCGCGGGTCGGCCATGCACCGGCCACTAGGCTTGCCGGGTCAGAGAAAGGGGAGGCGCTCGATGGCGTTGCGACGTCGGCCTGCTGGCCCGATGACCCCGGCGAGGGCGAAGCGCATGCTCCAGGTCGCCACCGTGATCGCGCCGCTGCTCGCGCCTTACGCGATCGCCGCGGCCGGCGCGGCTAGGCAGCGCTGGGACGAGGCGCGGGCGTTCCGGCTCGGCGTGACCCCGGAGCGGCTCGCCGCGTTCAGTGGCCCCGGCGGCGGCCTGCACGCCCGGATCTCCGGCCTGGCCGCGGCACTGGCCGAGCTACGTGCCGGCGGCGAGGCCCGGACCAGTGCCGAGACGGTCCGGTTCGCGGAGCGGACCGAACCCCGGCTCACCGAGCTCGCGGCGGCGGTGCGGGCCGCCGAGCAGATGCCCGGCGGCCGCCGGCGGGTCGTCCATCGCGCCGTGTCCGCCGAGCTGGACAGGATCGATCAGCAGTTGCTGGAGCATCTCGGGGTCGGTCCTTGAGCCCAGGTCGGGGCGCGCGGCGGGCAGCGACGTCGGCGCTGCGCCTGCTCGTGACGATGACGCTGGCCGCGGTCGCGCTGCTCGCCGTCGCCGCCCCGGCCGCCGCGCACGACGTTCTGATCGGCAGCGATCCGGCGGACGGTGCCAGCCTGGCCTCGGCTCCCTCGCAGGTCGCGCTGCAGTTCAACTCGAACCCGCAGCCGGGGTTCGCGACGGTCGCGGTGATCGGACCCGACGGCTCCGCGTGGCAGACCGGTGAGCCGCGGGTCGAAGGCGCGAACGTGACGGCCGGGCTGCGCCCGCTCGGGCCGGCCGGACGATACGAGGTGCGCTACCGGGTGGTGTCCAGCGACGGGCACCCGATCGAGGGTGTCGTGGCGTTCACCCTGATCGCGCCGGGCACCGCGACCGTCACGCCTGCGCCGCCGGCCAACGCAGCTTCCGCCGCAGCCCGTTGAAGGCGGCGGCGCACCGGTGTGGCCGTGGATCGCCGGCGCGGTGGTGCTCGTCGTCGCCGGGGTCGTGCTCGCCCTCCGCCTCGGCCGCTAGACCGCGGCGGTTCTACGGGGGGCCGAAGCGTTCGCCTCGGCCGCGGCGAAGCAGCCGCAGCCAGTCGAGGAACTCCCTCGGGGCGCGCTTGGTGACCAGGAAGTACCAGCCGAACCGGGGCAGCTCGAGCAACCCGATCCGGCGCATCCCGGGCTGCGACATCAGCCAGCCGCGGTTGCGGTAGGTGTAGAAGCGCTTGACCGGGTCGCCGGGATCCTGGGCGTGCAGCCGCCCGCCGAGCATCGGCTTGAACTCGTCCGAGCCGTACGGGTGCAGGTATGCCGCCCGCAGGCAGGTGCCGAACGGCACCCCGGAACGGAGCATCCGCCGATGCACCTCCACCTCGTCCCCACGTACGAACAGCCGCAGGTCGGGCACCCCGACGGCGTCTACTGTGGACGCCGCGAACAAGGCACCGTTGAAGAACGCGGCGATCCCGGGCAGCAGGTCACCCGCGCCGAGCGCCGCCCTTGACCGGTGCCAGGTCAGCCCGCGGCGCAGCGGGAAGGCCAGCCGGTCCGGGTCGGACTTGTCCACCACGACCGGGGACACCGCCCCCAGCCCGTGGCGCTGCGCGCAATCCGCCAGCGTGGCCAGCACATTCTCGTCCGCGGCGTGCCCGTCGTCGTCGGCCAGCCACAGCCAGTCCGCACCGAGGGCCAGCGCATGCAGCATGCCGAGTGCGAAGCCGCCGGCTCCGCCGAGGTTGTGCCAGGACGGCAGATAGTCGGCCGGCAACCCGCAGGCAGCCACGACCTCGCGGGCCGGCCGGTCCGGGCCGTTGTCCACCACGACGACACGGGCCACCGGCCGGGTCTGCTTGGCGATCGCGGCCAACGAGTCCACCAGCAGCTCGGCCCGGTGCCGGGTGACCACGACGGCGACCACCGAACCGGGCGGCAGCGGCGCATGTGGTGGCGCGGACGACTGAACGTCGGTCACCGGTGGTCACCGAACTCGGCGAGCACGTCGCGACCCTTGTACTGGCGCAGCACGTCGCGCAGCGGGCCCTTGGCGCGGACCTCGCCGTGGTCCAGCCAGATCGCGGTGTCGCACAGCTCGGCGAGGAACTCGTCGGAGTGCGAGGCGAACACCAGCAGCCCGGACCGCTCGACCAGCGCGTGCAGCCGCTCACGCGCCTTGTCCAGGAACGCCGAGTCGACCGCCCCGATGCCCTCGTCGAGCAACAGGATCTCGGGGTCGATCGAAGTGACCACGCCGAGCGCGAGCCGCACCCGCATGCCGGTCGAGTAGGTGCGCAGCGGCATCGACATGTAGTCGCCGAGCTCGGTGAACTCGGCGATGTCCTCGACCCGCTGCTCCATCTGCCGCCGGCTCATCCCCAGGAACAGCCCGCGGATGACGATGTTGTCGTAACCGGAGATCTCGGGGTCCATGCCGACGCCGAGGTCGAAGACCGGCGCGACCTTGCCGACGATCGTGGCGGTGCCCCTGGTCGGCTCGTATATCCCGGACATCACCCGCAGCAGCGTCGACTTGCCCGCGCCGTTGTGCCCGACCAGCGCCACCCGGTCGCCGTTGCGCACCGACATCGTGACGTCGCGCAGCGCCTCGATCACCGGCACCCGGCTGTCGGTGCCGATCCGGCCGCCGGCGGCGCCGAGCATCGCCTTCTTCAGCGAGCGGGTCCTCGCGTCGAAGATCGGGAAGTCGACGCTGGCCCCCCGGAGGTCGATGCTCACCATGGTCTGCGCACCGTGCCGTTCATACCTGGGCCGTTCATGTCCGGGCCGCTCATACCCAGTACGAGACGCGGGCCCGGTAGTTCCGCAGGAACACCATCGCCACCGCCCAGCCCACGACGGTGATCACACCGACGACCACCCAGTAGCGCAGCACCTGTTCCTGGCCGAGCAGCGGCCGGCGCACGATCTCCACGAAGTGCATCACCGGGTTCAGCTCGGCCAGCCGGGCTCGCTCGCCGACCGCCGGGTTCGACTTGAGGATCTCGTAGCTCCAGACGATCGGCGTCATGAAGAACAGCAGCTGGACGACGGCGGCGACGATCGGCGGGATGTCCCGGAACCGGGTGGCGATGATGCCGGCCAGGATGGCGACCCAGACGCCGTTCAGGACCAGCAGGGCGAAGGCCGGGATGGCGAGCACGAGCGTCCAGTTCAGCGGCTGCGGGAAGATGATCACCAACAGCAGCCAGATCACCAGGTTGTGCGCGAAGAAGATCATCTGACGCCAGACCAGCCGGAACACGTGCACGCTCAGCGGCGCCGGCAGGTGCTTGATCAGGCCTTCGTTCGCGATGAAGACCTCGCTGCCCTCGACGATGCACCCGGCGATGAACGTCCAGATCAGCAGCCCGGTCGCCAGGTAGGGCAGGAACACGCTGATGTCCTGCTGGAACAGCGCGGAGTACAGGATGCCCATGGCCAGCGCGACCACGCCCATGCTGATGCTGATCCACAACGGCCCGAGCACGGAGCGGCGGTAGCGCTGCTTGATGTCCTGCCAACCAAGGTGCGCCCACAGGCTCCGCTGCCGCCAGCCCTGGGTCAGGTCACCCAGCGCGCGCTGCCAACTGCGCGACGGCGCGGTGGCCGGGCGCTCGGCGGCGTCGGCGGTCAGGGTTGGCGGCACGGGGTCTGAGCGTACAAGGGCCCGGACCTCGCCGAGCGACTGCTCAGAGGTACTGCCCGGTGCCTCGTCCCGGCTCGGGTATCCCGGGCATCTGCTGGCCGCCCGGGCCGGCTGGCAACCCGCGGCGCATCTGCTCAAGCTGCGCCCGGGCCGCCATCTGCTGAGCGAACAGCGCGGTCTGGATGCCGTGGAACAGCCCCTCCAGCCAGCCGACCAGTTGCGCCTGGGCGATCCGCAGCTCGGCTTCGGACGGCGTGGCATCGTCGGTGAACGGGAGGCTCAGCCGCTCCAGCTCCTCGCGCAGCTCGGGGGCGAGGCCCTTCTCGAGCTCGCGGATCGAGCTCTGGTAGATCTCCCGCAGCCGGCTGCGGGAGGCCTCGTCCAGCGGTGCTGTGCGGACCTCCTCGAGCAGCTGCTTGGTCATCGTGCCGATGCGCATAACCAGGTCGGGACGCTCGACCATTCCGGTCACGGTCTGCTCGTCGTCGTCCTCCGACTTCGGCACCCGGGCCATCCCGACCGGCTGTCCGTCCGGACCGATCACCATCACCTGCTGCTGCTCGCCGTCGGCGCTGTCATTGGGTGGCTGGCTCATGGGTCCATCCTGGCCCGCGGCGCCGATCAGGTCGAATCCAGCAGCAGCAGGATCTTGCCGACAACGCCGCCCTGCTCGACCATCCGGTGTGCCTCGGCGGCCTGACTCAACGGCAGGGTGGCGTGCACGATCGGCCGCACCTTGCCGGCCTCGATCAGCGGCCACTCGCCGGCCTTCGTCGCCGCGACCACACCCGCCTTGCCGGCCGGCCCGTCGGCCGGGCGGAACCGCAGGCCGGTCGCCGTGATGCTGCCCCGCTTGTGCATCAAGGCGCCGAGGTCGACCTCGCCCTTGGTGCCGCCCTGAAAGCCGATCACCAGCAGCCGGCCGTCCTGGGCGAGCATCTCGATATTGGCCCGCACGTTCGCCGCGCCCATGTTGTCCAGGATGACGTCGGCGCCGTGTCCCTCGGTGGCTTTCTTGATCTCGGCAGGCACGTCGTCGTGATAGTCCACGACGATCTCCGCGCCGAGGTCCCGGCAGAGCTGCAGCCGCTCCGGGCTGCCCGCGGTGGCGGCGACCCGGGCCCCGAGCGCGGCGGCGACCTGGATGGCGTGGCTGCCGATCCCGCCGCTGCCGCCCTGGATCAGCACGACCTCGCCGGCATGTAGCCGGGCCACCCCGATCAGGTTGGACCAGACCGTGCAGGCCATCTCGGGAAGCCCACCGGCCTGGACCAGGTCGAACCCGGCCGGCACCGGCAGCAACTGGGCGGCCGGCGCGGCGGCCCGTTCGGCGTACCCGCCGCCGGACAGCAGCGCGCACACCTCGTCACCGACCCGCCAGCCGTCGACCCCCGGTCCGAGCTCGGCGATCCGCCCCGAGCACTCCAATCCGATGATCTCCGAGGCCCCGGGTGGCGGCGGATACACACCCATCCGCTGCAGCAGGTCGGCCCGGTTCACCGAGGTCGCCGCGATGTCGATCAGCACCTCGCCGGGGCCGGCGACCGGGTCGGGCACCTCGGCCCAGCGCAGCACCTCCGGACCACCGGGCTCGGACACCGTGATCGCGTGCATTGGCCCGACCGTAGTAGTCGAGGAGGATCGGCGGGTGCCCGACTCACCACCCGACCCGTGGCCGCTGCGCCACCTGGTGCTGCGGACGCCCCGCCTCGAGCTGCGCCCGGACGACGACGTCGGGCTGCTGGAACTGGTCGCGGTTGCCTACCACGGCGTCCATCCGCCCGAGGAGATGCCCTTCGGCGTGCCGTGGACCGACGCCGACCCGGCGGACCTCGGGCGTAACGCACTGCAGTACTTCTGGGGGGTGCGGGCCGCGCTGCGCCCTTCGAGTTGGGAGCTGAACTTCCTGGCCCGGCTGGACGGCGCGGTGATCGGCACCCAGGGGCTCAAGGCCGATGAGTTCGCGATCACCCGCGAGGTGCACACCGGATCCTGGCTCGGCCGCCGCTACCAGCGCCGTGGGCTGGGCACCGAGATGCGGGCCGCGGTGCTGGCCTTCGCGTTCGAGCACCTCGGCGCCGAGCTGGCGCGCTCCACCGTGTTCACCGACAACCCGGCATCGCTCCGGGTCTCCGGCAAGCTCGGCTACCGCCATGACGGCACGACCACCGACGTGCGGCGCGGCAAGCTCGCTACCCAGCACCGGATGCTGCTGACCAGGTCGGACTTCGACGCGCACCGGCCGCCCTGGTCACTGCAGGTCGACGGCCTGGACGCGTGCCGGGCGCTGCTCGGCTCCGGATAGGTCCGGTCTGCCGCTCGCGGTGCTGCTGCAGCCGATGGTCGCCGCGCGGTTCACCGGGGTGGCGTTCACCGCCGATCCGGTGACCGGCGACCGTGACACGGCCGTCGTCCTCGCCGGCAAGCCGGGTGCGGTTCCTGGACGCGGCGGAGGCTCGGGTCCGGCCCGGCTAGCTCTGGGCGAAGCTCAGCCGAGGTCGCGGGTGTCGAAGGTGCTGCAGCCGTTCGGGTCACCGGACTGGAACCCGGTCAGGAACCACTTCTGCCGTTGCTCGGAGCTGCCGTGGGTGAACTGGCTCGGATCCGCGCGCCGGCCGCCGAGCTGCTCCTGGATGTAGTCGTCACCGATCCGCGCCGCGGTGTCCAGCGCAGCCTTGACGTCCGCGTCGCTCACTCCGGTGATCAGCGGCTCGCCGGACGGTCCGGGCGTGGTGCTGGCGTTCTTCGCCCAGACCCCGGCGAAGCAGTCCGCCTGCAGCTCCAGCCGCACCGTGCCCGACGTCGGCCCGGTGTCGCCGGCGCGCACCCGGTCCGAAACGCCGAGCAGGTTCTGTACGTGGTGCCCGTACTCGTGTGCGATCACATAGGCACGGGCGAACGTGCCGCCCTGCGCCCCGAAGCGCTGCTCCAGCTCCTGGAAGAACCGCAGGTCGATGTAGATCTCGCCGTCGGCCGGGCAGTAGAACGGCCCGACGTCGGAGGTGGCCGTGCCGCAGCCGCTGTTCACCGAGCCGTTGAAGAAGTTGATCGTAGGCTTCTGGTAGGTGATACCGGCGCGGGCGAAGGCGTCTGTCCAGTACGCGTCGAGCGAGTTGGTGACCGCGACGATCTCGCAGTCCAGCCGGGTGTTTGCGTCCCGGCCGTACTGGCAGCTCTGGCTGAGCTGGCCGTTGTCGACGCTCTGACCCTCGGCGAGCCCGGGCAGCCCGGTGGGCAGTTGGATGCCCTGCCCGCCGCCCAGGGCGGAAAGCAACAGGTAGAGCAGCAGCCCGATGATGCCGATCCCGCCGCCGCCCAGCGCGACCCGGCCACCGAGGCCGCCGCCGCCACCGCCGCCGCTGCCTCGCAGGTCGTCGACGTGGGAGGTGTCGAGCTGAGCGTCCTCATCGAACCGCACGTTGCCTCCCCGTCTCGCGCCCGGCGCAACCGGCGGCTCACGATATCCATCACAGTGCGGTCGACGGTGGTAGGTCCGGATCCGGGATAACCCGTCGATTCGACTCGATCGAGAAGTTGTGAGGCGAAATTTCCCGTCGTCGCGATCGGCGGCAAGCCCGGGGCGAATTGGCTCGCGGCCAACATGCGGCCATCCCGAGACCTGATCTGTGCGGGATCGACGGGGTGTCGCTGGCGAGGACGCCGACGTCGTGCTGTCGCGGTGGACGTCGGATCCACTCAGATCCGCGTCATCGGTCCATACCCGCATGTCATCCGCCGTGCCGGGCGGCCCCCATGTCGCGTCCCCGCCGGGCGGGCCGCACGGTTCAGCGGTCGTCCTTCGCGCTGTGCTCCGCACGCGGCGAGGGGATCCGATGGTCTCGTCCTCTGGCAACTGCTTCGCGTTCGGCCGCACTCTTCGCGACGAGATCGACCAGTCGTTGCGCAATTTCGACAAGTTCGGAATGCGTTGCCTCCGAAAGCAGCGGCTGGTCGTCGGAGCGTTCGGAAAGCAGTCGCACCAGGCTATTCAAGGTAACCTGATTTCGAGGTACAGTCGAACCGCGTTCCCAATTGCTTACGGTGCGCGCGGAAACCCCGAGGAATCGAGCGAGATCCTCCTGCGTCATACGGTTGGCCTCGCGAGCCTCCCGAATCTGAGAGGCATCGATTCTGGGGTGGCGTGGAGCAGCCTGACTGATGGGATCGCCCATTGCGGCCCCTCCCAACCCAGCGCCTGGGCCAGCCCCGTCGCGTGCCTGCGTCGCGCCCGGGAGGCTAGCCGACGGATCCAGCCGTTACAACTGACTGTAGCGAGCGGTCCTGCGTGCTGCAGGCTGAGCGCGACGACCTGCAGCATGAGCGGGCTCAATGCCGACACGAACGGTCACGATCAGTGATCAGACAAGCCAGTCGCCGCCGCTGAGATCGGCCTGCGGATGGTGAGCAACTGGCCGTGGTCCTGCCGCGACACGGCTCGTCCCCCGTCTGCGGCAACTGGTTGGTCCGAATCACGTACGTATCACGGGTGTAGTTCTACAGGGATTGACCCGGATTTCCAGAAGTTTCTAGTCCTTTCCAGTACATTTGCCGGGGAGTCGATTTATCTTCACTCATATAGCGGATCAGTGCACCCTAGCTATTGTCCAGGTCGATCGACACTATGTTCAGCATGGCCGCTCCCCGCATCGTTCCGGCGGACGGAGAACCAATCATCGAACCGCGCAATTCCGGCAATGGTGCGTTCGACTCGGTGTTGCGTGGATACGACCGCCGCCAAGTCGACCAGCGAATCCGGCAGCTAACCGATGAGCTGGCTCTCCTGAGCTCCGAGCACCGGAAGTCCACCGCCGAAGCCGCCACCGCCGTCAGTCGTGCCCGCGCCGCCGAGCAACAGCTGCGCGCTGCGCGAGCCGAGCTCGACGAGGTGCGGCAGGCCGGCAGCGCCGATGCTCGCAGCGGCTTCGGGTATCGCGCCGAGCGAATCCTGCGGGCAGCGGAGGACGAGGCATCCGGACTGCGCGCGTCGGCCGCTCAGGAAGTGGCCGCCCTGGTCGAGCAGGCGCGGGCCGAGGCGGAGCAGCAGCGGCACGAAGCCGAGCAGCAGCTGATCCAGCACGCCGCGGTCCTCGACTACGAGGCGACCAAACGCATCGCCGACGTCGTGGAGCGCGAGGAGGCCGTCTCGGTGGCCGCCGAGGAGGCGCTACGCGACGCCGAGGACGTCCGAATCCAGCGCGAACCGGGCCGCAGAGCAGGTGCGGACCCATGCCGAGCAGCTGGCCAAGGAAATGCGGCTCGAGGCCGACCGGTACGTCCGCCAACAGAAGGAGCTCGCCGAGCAGGAGCTGGCGCGGTTGGCGTCGATCGAATCGGACGCCCGAGCCGAGCTGAGCAAGCTGCACAAGCTGTTGGAGGCCGAGGTCACTCGCGCGGACGGCCGTGAACCACAGACCGACGTTCCCGACGGGTGACCGCGGGACCGATGTCGGGGGAACGACAAGCGATCATCGACCGGGCGCCGTTGCCCGTTGATTCCGGGCTGGCGCAGGCGAGGCCGGAGCTGATCCACGGCGCGTTCCGGATGCCTGGCTTCCGGACGTCGTTCCTGCTCAGCGCCGCGCTGGGCGCGGCATACCTGCTTGTCGTCGGGCTGCTGCTGAGCCGTCGCCCGGCGACGGCCGTCGAAGCCCGGCTTGCGGCCGCGACGTCCGGTCAGGCCGACATCGGCACCATGGCCGCTTCCGCTTGGCCGGATCAGGTGGCCGCGCACCAGCTCGACTGGATCGGCCTGATCTTGGACCCGGGACGGGCGGGCGCCATCATCGACGTCGCGCGGGCGACGGCGCTGCTCCTGGTCCTCGCCGCGGCATTGTTGATCTTTCCGATCGCCCGCCGACTGGAGTTTCCGCGCGCACTGGCTGCGGCGGCGACGGCCGGCACCGCGGTGGCGTGCGGCCTGGTCCTGCTCTACGCCGGGATCAACGCCGGCACGGTCGCCGTCGCCTGGCTGAGCGCCGCGGCACTACTCGCCGTGTCCTCCGCCCGGTACGGGAGAACGGCGGCGCTGGCGGCTGGTGGTGTGGGCGTGGTCTGCGCTCCGCTTGCCGCCGTCGGGGTGCTGGTGCTCGGCGCCCACCTGGTCGCGGTGCGCGCGGTGGCACCGGGGGTGTCGGACCGCAATCGTCGGCTGATCGTGGCCGCCCTCGCGTCGGGCGCCGCCGTGGTCGCGATACTCGCCACCACCGGCCGACCGCTCGCCCCGGCGTCCGCTCCGGACTTCGTACCGCTGGCCGTCCCGATCATCGCGTGCTCGGCGGTGATCATCGGCCTGGCCTGGTGGCGGGCGGCCTGGCTGCGCCCGGTGTGCACCGCGGTGGCCGCGCTGCTGGCCTGCGGCCTGCTCCCGGGCGACGGGCTGGCCACCGCGGCGACGCTCGGGGCGCCGGTGATCGTGCTACTCGGAATCGCCGTGCTGGACACCATCCGGGTCGACATGCCGGGACCCGCGTTGGTCGGGGCGCATCGCCGCGGTCGGGCTGTTGGCGGCTGCGCCCGCGATCGGGTTCCCGTCCGGCGGGCGCTCGGTGGCGGGAACCTCGGTCAGCGACTGGATCGTGCGAGAGCTCGACCCCGGCCGCGTCCTACTTGTCGACGAGTTGACCGGAGCGCAGCTCGTCCGCGACGGCATACCGGCGAGCCGGCTCCGGCCGTTGTCCGATCCGTCTCCGCCGGCCGGCGCGGTCGTCGTGCTCGCCGACCGTCCGGGCGAAGCGGCCGGGGACGTCGGGCTCGGGTCACCGCCGCTCGCGACGTTCGCCGACGGCCCAGGCCACGCCGACACCGAGGTGCGACTGGCTGATGTCCAGCCCTCATCGGGTGCGCTCCAGGCCGAGCAGGACGACCGGGCGCGCTTCGGCGCCGCGCTTGCGGCGAACGGAGCCGTGAACTGGACCCCCGAGGCGCTCGCCGCGCTGCGCGCCGGACGTGTCGACCCGCGGCTGATGACCCTGCTTGCCGGCCTGACCGCCGCGCACCGCTTCAGCGTGAGCGAACTACCGGCGGCCGCAGGCGAGCCGCCCGACGCACCGCGGAGGACCGCGGTGATCACCGAGTTCGACAGTTCCTCGACGGAGGATCCGGCGGACGTGCCGGCCCTCCGGCAGTGGTTGGAGCGCCAGCTCCCGCCTTACGACCCAAGGGTCACCGCACAGGCGGGCCAGCCCATTCGGGTGGGCTTCCCGGCCCCGACGCCGCTCGGCCTGATTCCAGGCTGAGCCGAAACCGAGGTGGACATGAGGTATCGACGCATCGTGCTTGCGGCTGCCATCGCGGCAGCATTCGCCTGCTCGACGTTGCTCGTCGGCCAGGCGAACGCCGCGGCCGGCTCCTATCTCCGGCTCGCGCATCTGTCCCCGGACACCCCGCAGGTCGACGTGTACGTGGCGTCGGTGAGCAGCCCCGACCAGCAGGTGGTCGTTCCGGGCGTGGGCTACGGCGCGGTCTCCGAGTACAAGGCGATCGATCCCGGCGACTACACGATCAGCATGCGGCCGTCGGGTGCGGACCCCAACACGCCTCCGGTGCTCAGCACCACGCTGGCGGCGAAGTCCGGTGGTGCGTACACGGTGGCCGGCGTCGGGATGTACGCCGGGATCAGCCTGAAGGTCCTCGAGGACGACCTCTCGCTGCCGCCGGCGGATCAGGTCCGGTGTCGGGTGATCCATGCCGCGGCGAGCACGCAACAGCTGGATGTCGGCTTCGAGGGCCAACCACCGCTTGCCACGAACGTCAACTTCGCCGAGGCGACCGAGTACGTCGCGGCACCGGCGGGGAAGTGGACGCTGGAAGTGAGTGCGCGGGACCAGCCGACGGTGACACTGCCGGTCGATGTGTCGGCGCACGGTGTCTACTCGGTCCTGGTTGTCGACGAGGGCGGCAAGCTCGCGGCCGAGCTGCTGACCGACGCGAAGGCAGGCAGCTCGGGGCCGATCCCGGCCGGGGCGATGGATACCGGGCTGGGCGGGCTCGCCGACCGGAGCCCGGCGAGCGGCGCGGAGGTCTGGCTCCTGCTGCTGGCAGGCGCATCCTTGGCCGCGTTCCTCGGTTTGCTGCGGAGCCGGCGGCCCAACGGATGACGATGACGGTCCGGCCGCGAAGCCCTCGGCGCCGCCGGGCCCGGATCCGCCTGCTTGCCGCCCTGATCGCACTCGCCGCGTTTGCGGCGGTGGGGGTCGGAGCGGTTCTGGCGTTGCGGCCGCAACCACCACCGGTGAACTCCGACGGCGCGGGTGGCCCCTCGGCGAGCACCGGTGCCAGCCCGGTTGCGGTTGCGGCTGCCGTTCCGGTCGATATCGAGATCCCGGCGATCAAGGTGCGCAGCCGACTCGTGCCGCTGGCCGTCGACGGCTCGGGCGAGCTGCAAGCCCCGACGGACCCGGGTGTCGCCGGGTGGTTCGCGGCGGGCGTTGTGCCCGGCGAGACCGGGCCGTCGGTGATCGGCGGTCACGTGGACTCCGAGACCGGTCCCGGGATCTTCCATGCGCTCGGCGAGCTGACCGCCGGTGACCGGGTTACCGTGCGCCGATCCGACGACCGGACCGTGACCTTCCAGGTCACCCGGGTGACCCAGGTGTCGAAGTCGGCGTTCCCGACCCAGCTCGTATACGGCCCGACGCCGGGGCCTGAGCTGCGCCTGGTGACGTGCGGCGGGCACTTCGACCGCGACCGGTCCAGCTACGTCGACAACGTCGTCATCGAGGCCGTTCTGATCTAGCGCCGACGCACCCGAGCCGGAGAGCCCCGTCGGGGTTGGCCTCCGTCACCGCCACCCGGCGTTACGCTCGTCGCTGGGAAGCGTGGCAGAGCGGTCTAATGCACTCGCCTTGAAAGCGAGAGAACCGAGAGGTTCCGGGGGTTCGAATCCCTCCGCTTCCGCCAACCTGACCAGCGACAACGGCCACTAGCCATCTTGGTGGGTTCCTGGACCTGTCCGGCTATTTGGGGAGGCCATGTGTTGCGGCCCGACTGATGCCGGGGCGTACAGAGCTGGCTCTGTGACCCTGGCCGCGCGAGCCAGTTCAGCCCCCAGCCCCGCTCCAATGCGGGGGCGGTCGCTGGTCTTTGCCGCATGCGGTGCAGGCGGTCCACCGGTGGCCGTCCTCGGTGCTTTGCACGCCCCACCGATGCAGCCCGAGGTGGCAGCTGAGCTTTCGCCAGAGACTCGGCGCCGCGATGTGCTTGTCTTCATCTGGCATGGGAACCCTCCCTAGTGAGGTGTCAGCGCGCGCCTTTGCTGCGGCGGGCGGCGCGGTTGGAGTAGTCATCGAAGGCCTGGTCTGCGCCGCATCGGGCGCACCTGTCGTAGGGCTGACCGTCGTCGGTGAACTGCGGTACCCAGCGATGCCGCACGCCCGTGCCGCAAAGCGCCAGGCGGGTCAAGCGCGATGAAGCGCGAAGCCCTTCCAGTCGCACCTCGGTTGCCGCGATCTCGGACTGCAGGGCCCACGCCTGCGCAAGCAGCCCGCAGACGTGTCGGAACTGACCCGAGGTGGACATGCCGTACAGCTCTGCCAGGAACTCCTGGCGATATCGCTGCCGGGGGCCCTCCGGCAGCACCCACACTGCGAACTCGGCTCCCCATCGAGCCCACCCGGGCAGCTGTCCAGCGTGGTTCACGCCTCACCCCCGAGCGCCCGCAACATGGCCGGCGTCCATGACATGCCCCCTGTCAAGCGGTACTGCCGACGCACGTGCCAACCCTCAGCGCGGACATCGGCGTCCTCCCAGCGCGAGGACACCCAGCCCACCCGCTCTAGCCGGGCCAGGATCGGGTGCATTGCCCGGCGACCGTGCCAGTCTCGAGCCCGTACCGCTCCTGCTCGGGGTCGGCGAGCAGGACCCGCAGCACTTGGCAGCGCCGAAATCGGAAGCCGCGGCCGTCGCCATACTCGTACTCTAGCTAGGTACTGGATAACAGACGAGCAGCCAAACGGCGCAATACGTGAGCACCTGACCCCTGCTCGCGCACATTCCGACGTCGGCCGTGTCACCGACCCTTCGGCGTCGGTGACCCGACGCAAGCCCGTACCGCAAATGGCCGTCTCGGTGACGTGACGAATTGTTGGCGCACGCCGTTCGACAAGGCCCGGCACTGGCTACTGCCCAGATGCGACGAAACCGTCTTGTGCTCCACCGTCGGCTAGGTAGAGTACGAGTGTGGCGAGTGCGGCTCCGCGGATGACGATTCCCACACAGCTGGTGTTGCAGGCGCTGTTGGCGGATCCGGCGCGCGAGCTGTATGGGGTGGAGGTCGGTGAACTCGCCGGGCTGCCGAGCGGGACGGTGCATCCGATCTTGGCCCGGTTGGAGCGGGTCGGCTGGCTGGCCTCGCGATGGGAGGAGATCGACCCGCACGTGGAGGGACGCCCGGCTCGGCGCTATTACCAGTTGACCTCCGACGGCGTGCCGGCCGCGGCCGTGGCGCTCGCCCGCGCCTACCGGCCGTCGAATCGATCGCTGCGGCTGCGGCCGCTCGGTGAGCAGCCATGACGGCCCAGCCTGGCATCCCGGCCAACGGAGCGCCGCCGCCGTCGGCGTGGCGGGCCACCTGCGCGGTCGGCTGGCCTCCGCGGTGCTGACCGGTGCAGAACAACGCCACCGGTTCATCATGGAGTACTGGGGACGGCTCGGCTGCCGGCTCAAATCCGACCCATCCCTCCGCCCCGCGGGGCTGACTACCGTGCCGCAATGGACGTCATCACGGGCGCACTGCCGGCCGACCAGGACCGGGCCGAGGGGCCCAGCGCGCCGGTCGTTGTACTGCGGGAACCGGACTCGGGGAAACACCTGTACGAAGCGGCCCGGTGGCTCGGCGCCGACCCCGATCTGGCACAGAACCTTCGCCGGCATCCGCATCGCCGTCCCAACGCCTTTGTCGACGGCCCACGGATCGCCGCTGTAACCTTCGCGACCACCGAGTCGGGACCGGCGACCGAGCTGCATCTGCACGTCGGAGAGCGCGGCTTGCTGGTGGTGGCGCCGCCGGAGCTGGCTGACCTGATCCGCGATGCGGTCGCCCCGGTCGAGGGCGACCCGGAGGATGCGTTCGCCGCGGTGATCCTCGCGTTGGCGCAACGGTCCGAGGACGCCGTCCAGCGGCTGTCGGAGCTGGCGTTGGCGCTGGATCAGGCCTCGTCCGGGCTGGCGTCGGGCGTGCAGCGCAGGGAGATGGCGCGGGTCCGCGCGCAGCTGTTCGCGATGCAGCAGCTGTGGACGGCGCACCGGCAGATGCTGGCTCGTGACGAGCCGCTCGCCGATGCCGTTTCGGACAATCCCCGCCGGGTGCTGCGCCGGGCCCGAGCGATCTTCGACGCGAGCGGTACGACGGCCGCGCAGCTCTACGCGCTGCTCGGCGACACCCTGAACCGGCAGTCGACGGTGGTCAACGAACGGCTCACGCTGGTCGCGGTGGTGTTCTTCCCGTTGACGGTGAGCACCGGGTTCTTCGGGATGAACTTCGAATGGATGGTCTCGAACATCGGTTCGCCGCTGGCCTTCGTGTTGCTCGGGATCCTGCTGCCGGTCGTCCTCGTCGCGGTGACGCTCGCCGGTGCGCGCTGGCTGACCAGGGACTGACAGCGCTCAGGGCGTCGCCTCGCGCAGGGCGTAGGCGGTGGCCTCGGCGCGGTTGCTCAGGCCGAGCTTGGCGAGGATGTTCGAGACGTGGTGCTCGGCGGTGCGCCGGCTGACGAACAGCCGCTTGGCGATGTCCTGGTTGGTCAAACCCTGGCCCAGTAGGTCCAGCACGTCGCGTTCCCGAGCCGTGAGGATGCCGGAGCCGCTTGGCCCGGTGTGTCCTCGCACGCCGAGCCGGCGCAACAGGCTCGTCGCGGCGTCGGCGTCGCGGTTGGCACTCAACGACTGGAACACGCGTCAGCGCC
This sequence comes from uncultured Actinomycetota bacterium, assembly GCA_963776255.1. GTDB lineage: Bacteria > Actinomycetota > Actinomycetes > Mycobacteriales > Pseudonocardiaceae > Pseudonocardia. The sequence continues at coordinate 724,628 of CAVZMB010000011.1, forward strand.
GCCCGAGCCTCGACCAGGGCCATCGCCGGCTGGGGCTCCGCGAGCACCCGGGCGAGGTCCAGCCGCGCCCGGGCCTGCTCGAGCGGCAGTCCGATGCCGCCGAATGCGGCTACCGCCGCCTCCAGCCGTGCCGTCGCGTGCGACGGGTCGGTGGCCGCCGCGACCAGGCCGGCGGCGTACTCGGCGAGGCCGGTCAGCAGCGGGTAAGGCCGGCCTGCCGACAGCTCGTTCAGCTGCCTCGCTGCATCGGCGGCCGCGACGTCGTCCGGCCGGTCGAGCTGGGCGCGGACCAGCAGCAGCAACACCGGAGCGGCGAGCTCGCTGCGCGGCCGCTCCCGGAAGAACCGCTCGATCCTGGCCACCGCGAGGTCCGGCTGCCCCTGTGCAAGGTCCAGCTCCACCAGCGGCCTGATCGAGTAGCTGTCGTGCTCGCTGCCGACCAGCAGCTGGGCGGCCTCCGCGAGCCTGCCCTGGCGGACCCGCAGCGCGGCCAGCCGAACGATCGCCGCCGCCCGCAGCGCACGGTAGCTGCGGTCGTAGAGCTCGACCGAGGTGACCAGCTCCCGTTCCGCCTCGGCCCACCTACCGGCGGCGGTGAGCACGCCGCCGTAGTGCGTGCGGCAGATCGCGCTGATCGGCAGCCGGTTCGTCCGGGCGACGAAGCCGTCGGCGGCCTCCAGCCAGTCCTGAGCCCGCCGCACGTCGTTGGTCAGCTCGCAGGCGTGCAGCATCTTGCAGTACATCGCGCCGATCGCGATCAGGTCGCGGACCTCTCCACCGGCGACCGCGGCCAGCGCCTCGTCGAGCATCGCCATCCCGGCGTCCACGTCGCCGTCGGCCACCAGGTTCAGACCGCGCTGGCTCATCACGTCGAACGTGACGTCGCTCGCCCCGTGCCGCTGCGCGATCTCCGCCGCCGCGGCGAGATGTGCGTCCCGCGCGACGGGATCGCCGGTCAGGGTGGCCCGGGTGAGCTCGATCCGGGCCCGTTCCGGGTGATCGCCAGCCGCCCCGATCAGCCGTACGGCGAGCCCGAGCCAGCCGTTCAAGGCCGAGCCGTTGCCGTGCACCACCCAGTGCAGGTAGCCGACGAACCGGGCGCAACTGGCCGCCCGGACGTCGTCGCCGGTCGCCCGATACTGCGCGAACGCGCGCTCGCCGTAGGAGATGGCGCTCCCGTACTCACCCAGGGAGAACAGCGCTCGGGCCATCCCGTCCAGCGACTCGGCGCCCTCGCCGTAGGTCAGCGCCGCGGTGAACGCCTCGCGCGCGGCGGCCCAATCGCCGCGGTCGAGGGCGCTGGACCCCTCCGCGACAAGCCCGGCGAGTTCGGCAGCCACGTCCACATCCTGGTCAATGCGCGCCCGCATCGAAATGGGTGATCTCACCCATGCCGTCCGGTCGGCGGCGACGCAGGCTGCCGCAATCCACCGCAGCCAGCCGTCCCGGAGGTCGCCCGATGACCGGCACGACAACCACACCCGCCCCCGCCGACGTGATCAAGGCGCGGCAGCGCGCCGGATGGAGCGCTGCGGCCCGGCGGTGGAACGAGCACACCGACGTCATCGATCGCCAGTGGGGGATGTTGACCGACGGTCTGCTCGACCTGGCCCGGGTTGCCGCCGGCGACCGGGTGCTCGATCTCGCCAGCGGGACCGGAGACCCGGCGCTGGCCGCCGCCGTGCGCGTCGGCGGCACCGGCACGGTGGTCGCCACCGACATCTCGCCGGACATGCTGGCCTTCGCCGCGCAGCGGGCCGCCGCGGCCGGGCTGACCAACGTCGAGACCCACGAGATGGACGCCGAGCGCATCGACCTGCCGGACGCAGAGCGTCGACGCGGTGCTCTGCCGGCTCGGGCTGATGTTCCTGCCCGACCTGGGCAGCGCACTCGCCGGCGTGTACCGCGTACTGGTACCGGGCGGGCGGTTCGCCGCGGCGATCCCGTGGCGGCCCGGCGGCACTGCGTTGCCGCTCGTCACCGGCACCCTGCTCGCCGCGCTGGACCTGCCGGAACCTGCGCCGCCCCGACCGGGCCAGCCGGGCATCTTCGCCCTCGCTGACGCCGCAGTCACCTGCGCCGCACTCGAGCGGGCCGGGATGGCCGAGATTCGCGTCCTGCCACACACGGTCACGCACACCTACCGCTCGCCGCAGGACTGGGTCGACTTCGTACTGGCACACAACGTCCCACTGCTGACCCTGCTCGACGGGGTGCCGGCCGTGCGCGTCGAGACGGCCCGCCGGGCGGCGGTCGCCGCGATGACGCCGTATCTCGACGACGACGGGGGCTTCAGCTTCCCGGGCCACTACTACTACGCGACGGCCTCCCGGCCCTCGAGCTGACGGCCTCAACCGCCGACCTTGGAGATGATCATGAAACGGTTCGTTCTGGTCGCGGTGCTGGGCACGCTCGCCGCGGTACTCATCGGTCCACGTGGGCCGCTCGGCGGGTTCTGGGCGCCCGCCGCCGGGGTGCCCAAGCCCGAGGGCGCCCTGCTGGCCGGGTTCGTGGCCGAGGGGATGGTGGAGAACATCGCCTTCGGTGTCGGGCTGGCCGTGCTCCTGCTCGGCCGGCCGTGGTTCGTCGCGCGGACCGCCACCGCCGGGCGGGCGACCGCGGCCTGGTTGGCCGCCGCGTGGCTGTTCGTGTCCTGGATGCCGCACGCCGCACTCCACCTGCACATCGGGCTGCAGCCAGCGGCGCTGCTGCCGATCGAGTGGGTCTTCCACGCCGGGGCGATCCTCGCCATCGCCGTGCTGCTCTGGGCGCTGAACACCGGCACCACCCGGACACGAAACGACGCCGCCACGGATGGCGGTGACCATCGCGCGGCGGCGCCGGTAGCACGCCCCGATCTCAGTCGGGGATGACGAGCCCGATTCGCACCGGACCCGTTCGTGCCACTGGCCCATACCGGTGCGTCCGATTCGCGCAGCACCAGATTGCCGTCATCTTGGAGGGTCAGGACGTACTTCGCCGTTGCCTGAGTCTGTTTCTGGTCGACTCCGAGGCTTTCGCTCGGGTTCAACGCATCCGCATCCACGTGATCTCTTTCCAGTGCGGAGGGTGTGCAGCGGGAGTGTCACTGGCCACCTGGGCGGTCGCCTCGAATCTCCGGCGCAGAGCGTACGGCCCGTTCGGCAGGCCAAGACTGGGATCGGATTGGTAGTTGAGCGTGACCGACGGACAGGCGAGCGGCGCTGGTGCCGATAGCGGATTGCAATCGGCTACCGGCGGCGAGAAGCTCGTCACAATGCTCCCCGCAGGTTCGTCCGTCTTGATCGCCATGCCGCCGGGTCACGCCTCGACGAGCGTGCTGCGTGCGCTGCACGCAGAGAACTTCGTCGCGATGTCGACCGGCGACGGCATAGGCATGCTCGACAAGCTGCGTGCCGGCGGGATCGGACTCCTCGTGCTGGACGTCGAGTTGCCCGGCATGGACGTGAGCGTCCTGCTGGCGGCCGCCCATCGAGAGGCGCCGACCGTGCCGGTTGTGGCGCTGACCCCGCGCGAGCGACGCGAGGCGACGATCGCCCAGCTCAGGGCCGAGCGGGACGACTACCTGCTTCGACCGTTCGCGGTCGACGAGCTGGTGGCGAGGATCGCGTTGCGGCTGCAGGCCGGGTTGCCGCTCGACCAGACCATCCTGCGGCGCGGTGCGCTCGTGGTGGACACCGTTCTCGGCGAGGCGAGCGTCGACGGCACCCCGGCCGGGTTGTCGCCGACCGAGTTCGCCCTGCTCAAGGTGTTGATCAGTGCACCGGAGCGTCCGGTCACTGCACAGCAGCTCGCGGAGAAGGTGTGGGACCGTCCCGCATCGGCCAACCTCGTCCAGGTCTACGTCGGGTACCTGCGCCGTAAAATCGGCACGGATCTGATCCGCACTGTCCGCGGCGCTGGGTATGTCCTGGAGGCGTAAAGGCTTCACTTCAGTCACGTGTCGAGCTGTGCGAGTGACTGACAGTGTGGTAGCACAACTCAGTGCGGCCGACGTCGTCGGTCCGATTAGGCTGGAGGCCCGGTGTCCCCTGAAAGCATCTTCGGCGCGATCATCATCGGCATCATCGTCGGAATCCTCGGTCGGTTGGTCTTGCCCGGCCGGCAGAACATCCCGTGGTGGCTGACGATCATCACCGGCATCGTGGCGGCGTTTATCGGGACCTGGATCGCCCGGCTTATCGGCATCGCCGACGGGCCTGGCATCGACTGGTGGGAGTTGATCATCCAGGTCATCGTGGCGGCGATCCTGGTGTACCTGGTGGCCACGCTGTGGACGCGAAGGGGCGCCAGAACCTGAATCGTGTCGGCGCCGTCCTCAGCCGCGGCGCGACCCAGCCGCAAACGAGCTGGCCGCGGCGAGGAAGGCGTCGTTCTCCTCGGGAGACCCGATCGTGACCCGGACACCATCCCCGGCGAACGGGCGGACGATCACCTTCTGCTCGGCGCAGTGCGCGGCGAACCGCTGGGCGTCGGCCCCGAGCGGCAGCCAGGAGAAGTTCGCCTGCGTCTCCGGCACCGGGTAGCCGGTCGAGCGCAGCTCACCGACGACCCTGGCCCGCTCGACCGCGACGTCTCGGCACGCCGCCAACAACTCCGCTTCGACGTCCAGGGCGGCCAGCGCGGCCGCCTGTGCCGGGGCGCTGACCGCGAACGGCACGCCCACCTTGCGCAGCGCCTGGGCCACCTCGGCCGAGGCGACGGCATATCCGACCCGCAAGCCGGCCAGCCGGTAGGCCTTGGAGAAGGTGCGGAGCACCACCAGGTTGGGATGCTCGGCGAGCAGCTCGAGGCCGTCCGGCACGTCCGGGTCGGTGACGAACTCGCGGTATGCCTCGTCCAGCGCGACCAGTACGTCCGGCGGAACGGCGTCCAGGAAGGCCTTCAGCTCGGTCCGGGTGACGGCGGTGCCGGTCGGGTTGTTCGGGTTGCACACGAACACCAGCCGGGTGTTGTCGGTGATCGCGCCGGCCAGCGCGGGCAGGTCGTGCCGGTGTTCGGCGTCCAGCGGCACCGTCCGGGGCGTCGCCCCGACGACCCGGGTGATGATCGGGTACGCCTCGAAGGACCGCCAGGCGAACCCGACCTCGTGCTCACCGCCGGCGCAAGTGACCTGCACGAGCTGTTGGCACAAGCTGACCGAACCGCATCCGACCGCTACCTGGTCGGGCGGCACGCCGTGCCGCTCGGCGAGCCGTTCGGACAGCGCCGCGATCGCGAAGCTCGGGTAGCGGTTGCCGGCCGCGGCAGCGTCGGCGATGGCGGCCAGCACCCCGGGCGGTGGCGGCAGCGCGACCTCGTTGCTGGCCAGCTTGATCGCCCCCGGCACGGCCAGGCCGGGGACGTATGCCGGCAGGCTGTCCAGATCGGCACGCATAGCGCCCGACGATACTGCGGGGCATGCTGATCGAGGTGGACACCGACGTACCCGAGGTGCTCTGGACCCCCGACCCAGAGCGAGCGGGAGCAAGCCGGCTCGCGGAGTTCGCCCGCTTCTGCGGCCGGGATCCGATGGACTACGCGGCGCTGCACGCCTGGTCGATCACCGACCTGCCGGGCTTCTGGTCGGCCGCCGCCGACTTCCTCGGGGTCCGGTTCGCCGAAGCCGCCGACCGCGGTGCTCGGCGATCGGTCGATGCCGGGCGCGCGCTGGTTCCCCGGGGCGACGCTGAACTACGCCGAGCACGCGCTGGCGCCCGGGCCGGGGCGGGGCGACGACGACCTCGCGATGATCTTCGTACGGGAGGACGGGCTGGAGCGCACGCTCCGGTTCGGTGAGCTGCGCGCCCAGGTCGGGCGGGCCCGGGCCGGGCTCGTCCGGTTGGGCGTCCGGCGCGGCGACCGGGTGGTGGCGCTGGCGCCCAACTGCCCGGAGACCCTGGTCTGCTTCCTCGCCGCGGCCAGCCTCGGCGCGATCTGGTCGTCCTGCTCGCCGGACTTCGGGACCCGCGCCGTCCACGACCGGTTCGCGCAGATCGAGCCCGCGGTACTGCTCGCCGTGGACGGCTACCACTACGGCGGCAAGACCTTCGACGTCGTGCCGACCGTCGAGAAGCTGCGCGCCCAGCTGCCGACGCTGCGCGCGACGGTGCTGCTGCCCTACCTGGATGAGGATTCGGTCCTCCCGGGCGCGATGTCGTGGGCCGAGCTCACGGCCGACCGCGGTGAGCTGGCGTTCGACCCGGTTCCGTTCGACCACCCGCTGTGGGTGCTCTACTCCTCGGGCACCACCGGCCTGCCGAAGGGCATCGTGCACGGGCACGGCGGTGTGGTGCTCGAGCACCTGAAGGCGCTCGCCCTGCAGATGGACCTCGGTCCCGGGGAGCGGTTCTTCTGGTTCACCACCACCGGCTGGATGATGTGGAACTACCTGATCTCCGGGCTGCTGGTCGGCGCGACGGTGGTGGCCTACGACGGCAGCCCCGGGTACCCCGACCTCGGCGCGCTCTGGCGGCTGGCCGACCGGCACCGGGTGAGCTACTTCGGGGTGTCGGCGCCCTACGTGCAGGCCTGCCTGAAGGCCGGCCTGCGGCCGCGGGACGAGCTGGCGCTGTCGTCGTTGCGGGCGATCGGTTCGACGGGCGCGCCGCTTTCGGTGGAGGGGTTCCGCTGGATCGGTGACGCCGTCGGCGAGCGGGTGCAGATCTGCTCGGTGTCCGGCGGGACCGACCTGGTCACCGCGTTCGTCGGGGCGGCGCCGACCGTCCCGGTCTGGCTGGGCGAGATCTCGTGCGCTTGGCTGGGCGCCGCGGTGGCCGCCTTCGACGAGGCCGGCGCCCCGGTCGTCGACGAGGTCGGCGAGCTCGTGTTGACCGAGCCGATGCCGTCCATGCCGGTGTCGTTCTGGGACGACCCGGACGGCGTGCGGTTGCGGGAGGCGTACTTCGCGCAGTATCCGGGCGTCTGGCGGCACGGCGACTGGATCAAGATCACGCCGCGCGGATCGTGCGTGATCTACGGCCGCAGCGACTCGACGTTGAACCGGGGCGGCGTGCGGATGGGCACCGCAGACTTCTACGCGGTCGTCGAGGGCTTCCCGGAGGTCGCCGACTCGCTGGTGATCGACACCACCGAGCTCGGCTCGGCGACCGAGGGCGAGCTGCTGTGCTTCGTGGTGCTGGCCCCGGATGCCTCGCTGGACGATGTCGAGCCCGAGCTGCGGCGGGCACTGCGTTCCGAGCTCTCCCCGCGGCACGTGCCGGACCGGTTCGTCGTCGTGGACGCGGTGCCGCGGACCCTGAACGGCAAGAAGTGCGAGGTGCCGGTGAAGAAGATCCTCTCCGGGGTCCCGCCGGACAAGGCGGTCAGCCGGGACGCGCTGGCCAACCCGGACGCGCTGGACCCGTTCCTGGAGCTGGCAGGCCCAGCGGGGTAGCCGCGGCTGATCAACGGCGCCGTTGTACGGCCCTGTTGAACGAGAGTGCCGTTCGTTCAGCCGGCCCGCCTGGCGACCTTGGCGGTCAGCCAGTCGTACCAGGTGTCCAGGCCGTCGCCGCGAAGTGCGGAGACTCGCAGCGCCTCCAGCCCGGGCTTGATCTGCCTGGCGTTGGCGATACACGCGTCGATGTCGAACGGCACGTACGGCGCGAGGTCGACCTTGTTGACCACCATCAGGTCGGCGGCGCGGAACATGTGCGGGTACTTCAGTGGCTTGTCGTCGCCCTCGGTCACCGACATGATCACGACCTTGGCCGCCTCGCCGAGGTCGAACAGCGCCGGGCACACCAGGTTGCCGACGTTCTCGATCATCAGCAGCGAGTCGGGCGCGGGGTCCAGGGTGCGCAGCCCGTCGGCCAGCATCTCGGCGTCCAGGTGGCAGCCGGCTCCGGTGTTGATCTGGATCACCGGGGCGCCGGTGGAACGGATCCGGGCCGCGTCGAGCACCGTCTCCTGGTCGCCCTCGATCACCGACACCGGCAGCCGGCCGTCCAGGTCGCGGATGGTCCGCTCGAGCAGCGTGGTCTTCCCGGAGCCGGGCGAGCTCATCAGGTTCACCGCCAGGATGCCGCGGCCGGCCAGCCAGTCGCGGTTGAGCTCGGCGAGCCGGTCGTTCTTGGCCAGCACCTCCTGCTCCATCACGATGGTCTGCCCGCCCCCGTGATCGTGACCGTGCTCCGGCCCGTGCGAGTGGTCGTGCGGGTGCTCGTGCGGGTGGACCTGGTCGTGCTCGGGCCATGGGAGTGTCCGTGTCCGTGCCCGTTGGACAGATCGGTGATCGTCGTCTGGGCGCCGTCGGAACACCCGCACGTGGTGCACATACTCAGGCCAGCTCCACTTCCTTGATCAACAGCTGCTTGCCGTCCAGGATCTCGATGTCCGCGCTGCCGCAGGGGCACAGCGGGATGGTGTCCGGCATCTCGAACTCGGAGTCGCACTCGCGACACTTCGCCCGCCCCGGGGTCTCGATGATCTCGAGCTCCGCGCCGTCCAGCGGGGTCCCGGTCGCGGCGATCTCGAAGCAGAACCGCACCGAGTCGGCCACCACCCCGGACATCTTGCCGATCTCCAGCCGCAGCCGTTTCGCCTTCGCATCACCGACCCGCTCGGACACGGCCGTCACGATGCTCCGGGTGATCGACAGCTCGTGCACGTCCACCGCCCCTCGGCGCCCCGATGCGAACCGGCCGGCTCGGCCGTCCGACCAGGCTATCCGACCTACCCGTGCGCACCTCAGTGTCCTGAGCCGGTACGACGCCACGTGTAGCCGACGGGCCCACGCTACGAACGGCACTTTCGTGCAATAGGGCCGTACGTTCGCGCCGTTGATCTCGGCCCGCGGCGGGCGGGCCGACTCAGTCGGCGGCGAGCGCGGTCGCGAGCACCTCCGGTCTGTGCAGGTAGACCTCGTGCTCGTCCGCGTCGTCGACGACGAAGGTGGGCTTGCCGAGCAGGTCCGCCAATCGGTCCGCGATCGAGGAGTGCAGCGGCTCGGATCCCTTGCCGATCGCGACCGTGACGCGTTCGGCGGGCAGCTCGCCGGGCGCGAACTCGTGCCGGGTGATCAGGCGGGCGTCGTCGCGCAGCATCGCCTCGGCGTTGCGCATCATCTGCCGCACCACCGGGGCGGAGAGGTCGGCGGCACCGCCGGAGCTCAGGTCGAGGAAGGCGGCGAACGCTCCGGCCCAGTCGTCGGGATGGGCGTCGAGGTGGGCCTCCAACGGCGCCATGATCTCGGCGTGCAGCGCCAGGCCGCCCGGCAGCATGCCGAGCGCGGGTGGCTCCCAGGCGATCGCCTCGACGACCAGGTCCGGATGTCGGGCGGCGAGGGCCAGCGCGATCACGCCGCCGGAGCTGAACCCCAGCACGGTGGCCGGCGCGGCATCCAGCGTGCGGAGCAGGTCGGCGGCGTCGTCGGCGTGCTGCGCCACACCGCCGCCGGGCCAGCCGTCGCGGGTGCTGGCCCCGGTGCCGCGGCGGTCGTACCAGATCACCCGGTGTCCCTGGGCGGCGAAGGCCTCGGCTTGCGGGGTGAGCAGGTCGGCGTCCTCGGCGCCACCGTGCACGAGCAGCAGGGGTCGGCCGCTGCCCGCGGTCCGGTACGCGAGCGGGGAGTCCGCGTCCCGCGCATCGTGCCTGCGGCTGTAGAGGTGGATCTCCAATCCGTCCGGATCGTGGAACACGACGACCCGGCCGATCGTGCCGGGCCGCACCGTGTGCGAGATCCCCAGCCCATCGAGCCGCCGCATCCACGCGTCGACCGCGGCGTCGTCGGCCACCCCGTAGATCACCGGGTCGAAGCCGGACAACCCGGCGATGTCCGGGCGCTCGCGCAGCGCGATCCCGGTGCCGGGCAGGCCGGGCACCTCGTACGCCACGCCGCGGACGACGCCGTCGTCGTCCGGGAACTCGCGGAGCAGCCGAAGATCGAACACCCGCTCGTACCAGGCCCGGCTGGCGGCCAGATCCCGAACCGGGAGCTTGACCGCGAAGATCCCGTCCAGCCGCGGCGGGGTCATCGCTGACCGGCCAACTCGGCCGGCAGGGTCGGCGCGGGCACCGCCCCGACCTGGACCAGCACGCTGAGCTCGTCGCGCACGCCCCAGTGCTCGGCGAGTCGGTCGCCCTCGGCGCGGTAGAGGTGCATGGTGTGCATCGCGTACGGCTTGCCGGTGGCCGGCACCCCGAGGTGGTCGGTGTTGTGCACGCCGTGGGCGGTGGCCCGGATCGCGACCCGGTCGCCCGAGCTGACCACGTCGTGCAGCTCGTAGCGGATCTGCAGCACATCGGTGAGGAAGCGCAGTACCCCGATGTAGCCGTCTGGCCCCGGCGGCAGCCCCGGCGGGGCACCGTGGTCGACGAAGTCGGCGGTGACCAGGTCGCGGACGCGCTCGAACTGCCTGGTCTCGATGATCTCCTGCAGCGCCATCACGGCGCGCTCGGCGGGTGTACTGTGTGATGTCATGCCACTAATTTGAATGATGTTCTAGTAACTGTCAAGGGATTCCATGAACTCGTCGCTGCGTGCCGAGCACTCCGCGTTGACCCGTCGCCGGATCCTCGACGCGGCGGCCCGCCTCTTCAGCGAGCGCGGGTACCTCGGCACCACCCTGTCGGGAGTCGCCGCGGCCGCCGGGGTGAGCGTCCAGACGCTCTACAACGCGATCGGGAGCAAGGCCACGCTGCTCAAGGCGGTGTACGACGTGACCCTCGCCGGCGACGACGAGCCGGTCCCGATGCGGGATCGGCCGGAGTTCCGCGCGATCGCGGAGGCGCCGACCGGCCGCGAGTGCCTGGCGCGCTACGCCGCGGTGGGCCGGCAGCTCGGCGAGCGCACCCTTCCGATGGTCACCATGCTGCTGGCCCAGGCGGCGACCGGAGACGAGGACCTGCAGGCGTTCGCCGAGACGATCGAGGGCGAGCGGACGATCGGGGCGACCGCGGCCGCGCGGCACGTCGCCGAGCGGTTCGGGCTGCGGGACGGGCTGGATACCGAGGCCGCGTCAGACGTCGTATGGGCGCTCACCTCGCCCGACCTGGCCGACCGCCTGGTGCGCCAGCGGGGGTGGGGGTGGGACCGGTATCAGGAGTGGTTGGGCATCACGCTGGCCGACGCGCTGCTCGGGCCGGAGTGAGCGGAACCGCCGTTGCGCGGTGGGCGGCGGCCCGGAGTTCGGCTTCGTCGACGCCTACCAGCTGACCGCCCTCGACGACCACCCGGCCGGCGACGATCACGGTCCGGACGTCACCCGGGCGGGCCTGCAGCGCGAGCGCCGGAACCGGGTGCTCGCCGGCCAGGTGATGCGCACCGCCGGTGTCGACCAGCACCAGATCGGCGAGCTGGCCGACCGCGACCCGGCCGAGTCGGCCGGGAACGCCGAGGCTCGCGCCGCCGTCGGCGGACATCGCCAGCGCCTGCTCCAGCGTGAGGGCGCTGTCGTCGCGGGCGACCTCGCGGTGCAGCATCAGCGCGGACCGGATCAGCTCGAACGGGGTCTGCACGGCCGACGGCGCGGTGTCGCTGCCGAGCACGACCGGCACGTCGGCGGCGAGCAGCCGCGGCACCGCTCGCCCGGCGGTGACGCCGAAGCCGAGCAGTGCATTGCCGCCCGGGTTGTGGTTCACGGTCACGCCCGCCCCGGCCAGCGTGGCGACCTCCTCGTCGGTGAGCCAGCCGGCGTGCATCGCGGTGAACCGGTGGGTGAGCAGTCCGGCGCGGCCGAGCCGCTCGATCGAGGGGACGCCGTGGTACCGGCTGGACGGTGCGTCCGGCGGCGCCGGCACGATGTTGGTGTGCAGGTGGATCGGGATGTCCCGGTCCTCGCCGAGCTCGGCGATGCCGGCGAGCAGCTCGTCGGAACATGCCGTGGTCTCCACCCCGGAGACCAGCGCGCGGACCCGGCCGTCGCCGGCCCGGTCGTGCCGGTCCACGAACGCCTGCGCGTCCTTGAGCAGCTGGTCGGGGTCGGCCTGCCGGTGCGGCTCGCCGTCCGGTCCGTGCCAGACGTCGGCGATGCTGGGTCCGACCGCGGCCCGGATGCCGAGCTCGGCGGCGGCTTGTACGACGCCCTCCACACCAGGTCCGCCGGCGTCCACGACGCCGGTGAAGCCCGCGCGCAGCATCGCGGCGAGCGCCGGCCGAACGGCGGCACAGGCCAGCGAGGGATCCGCCGGCATCGAGCAGAACCGCACCACCATCGGCAGTACGACCTCCTCGCGACCGCCGCCGGAGAAGGCGCTCGGCCGGTCGGCGCGCTGGTACCCGCGGCCCGCGAACAGGAACGCGCCCAGGTGGACATGGGCGTCCACGAACCCGGGCGCGACCACGTGCCCGGTGGCGTCGATGCGGCGCGCCGGCCGCCACCGAGCCTCGACCTCGGCCGCGTCGCCGACCGCCACGATCACCCCGTCGTCGATCGCGACGGCCGCGCCCGGCAGCTCGCCGGAGTCCTCGTCCAGCGCGAGCACCCGCCCGCCGATGATCATCAGGTCGCAGGGCGCCGGATTGTCGGATGCCGTCATGAGCGAAAGCTATGTGTGCCAGCGGCGGCGTGGCTTGAACGAACGTGACCGGCCGGCGTTCCAGGTTCGGGGGTACCGGTCTGGGTACTGTCGACGGCGAGGCCGCGACGTGAGGGGGCAGTGCCGATGATGATCCGGGCGGGCGTGCTGCTCATCGTCCTGTCGTTCGTGTGCTGGCTGCTGATCCTGGTTGTCCCGTTCCTCGGGTTGAGCGGTGCGGCCTGGTTCGCGGCGGTAGCCGGCCTGGCCGTCGCCGCCGAGGTGTTCTTCTGGCTCGGGCTCGTGGCGGCCGGGCGCGAGACCTGGAAGCTCGCGAAGGCGAACGGCTGGCGCGGCGTCCCGGCCGCGCTGTGGCAGACCCTGCGCGATGGACGACCGCCGAGCGCGGCGGCTCCGCCCAGCGAGCAGCACCCTTCCGGGGAGCGTCCGTGAGCTGACCCCGAGTTGGCGGGGGTCACCCCTACCAACAGACGGGGGTCGGCAGCCCGACCTCGGGGGAGCACACCATCGATCGGGCGGCGCTTGGCCAGCACGCTTTCCAGGACAGCTGCTAGCCCGCGCACGCGGCACCTGGATCGAGGAGCGTCATGTCCACCGCGCCGAACACCCGCCGCCCGTCCCGCCGCACGAGCCCGACCGCCGGCGACGCGCCCGTCGTGGTGTGGAAGTTCGGCGGGACGTCCGTCGCCGACCAGGACCGGCTGCATGCGGTCGCCGAGCGGATGGTCACGGCACAGCGCGCCGGCCGGCGGGTCGTCGCCGTGCTGTCCGCGATGGGCAATACGACCGACGATCTCGTCGGGCTGGCCTACAAGACTGTCCAGCCGCCCCGCCCTGCGCGAGCTCGACGCACTGCTCTCGGTGGGCGAGTCCATCTCCTGCGCGCTGGCCGCGATGGCGGTGCACGAGCTGGGCTCGCGGGCGGTCTCGCTGACCGGGGCACAGGCGGGCATCCGCACCGACGGGATGCACGGCAACGCCCGGCTGCGCGAGGTGCAGCCGGATCGGATCCGCGCCGCGCTGGACGATGGCGCGATCGTGCTGGTCACCGGCTTCCAGGGGATCACGGCCGACGGCGAGGTGACGACGCTGGGCCGCGGCGGCTCGGACGCCTCAGCGGTGGCCGTCGCCGCCGGGCTGGGGGTCCGGGAGTGCGAGATCTTCACCGACGTGCCCGGCGGTGTTCACCGCGGACCCGCGGGTGGTGCCGGAGGCGCGCCGGCTCACCGCGCTGCGGCACGAGGAGATGCTGGAGATGGCCGAGGCCGGCGCCGGCGTGCTGCAGCCCCGGTCGGTCGAGCTGGCGGCCGCGCACGGCGTGGACATCCACCTGCGCTCCAGCTTCACCGCCGAGGACGGCACCTGGATCCAGCGCGGTGCGGCGACCTTCGAAGCAACCGACGTCGCCGGGGTGGCGCACCGCAACCAGGACGCCTTGTACCGCGCCTGTGGTGTCTCGCCGGCGCTGGTCAGCGCTCGCGCTCGCGGCCCGGGGGGCCGCGGTCGGCGCGCTCGCCTGGCAGGGCGGCGACGTGCGGTTCACCGCTCCCGGGCGTCGAGCCGTCGGAGGTGTCCGCGGCGCTGGCCGCCGCCGGCGCCGATGTCGCGGTGCACGACGACCTGGGTTCGGTGAGCGTGGTCAGCCCGGGCATCGCGCGCAGGCCCGAGATTCCGGCCCGCGCGCTGGCCGCCCTGGACGCCGCCGGCGTCGAGCCGCGGTTCGTCACGACCACCCCCGGTCGGGTGTCGCTGCACCTGCCGGCGACCGATGTGCACGACGCGGTGCGCCTGCTGCACGACGTGTTCATCTCCGGCGCCGCGGACGGGTCCGCGACCGTGACCGAACTGCACCGTGCGGGCGCACAGAGCGCCGCCTGAGCGCGCCGCCACCGGGAGCAGACCATGACGACGACGATCGCCGAGCCACGATCAACGCAGCTCGTGCTGGTCGCCGACGACGTGGCCCAGGGCTGGCGGGCCCGCCGCGGCGAGCGGCTGGACCACGCTGTTCGAGGAGCGGTGCGACTGGATCCGGACCGTACGGCCGGCGCCGGACCAGCTCGCCGTCGACACCGACGAGCTGTCGCTGACCTACGACGAGCTGGACGCGCGGGCCAACCAGCTGGCCCGCTACCTGCGGCTGCGCGGCGCCGGGCCCGGCGACCGGATCGCGCTGCTGTTCGACCGGCCCGGTGCACTCCTACGTCGGCCATGCTGGCCGTGCTGAAGATCAGCGCGGCCTACGTGCCGCTGGACGTCGGCTTCCCGACCGACCGGATGGCCTACATCGTCGCCGACGCCCGGGTGCGGCATGGTGCTGTCGCTGTCGCACGTGCGCCGGACGCGTCGATGGCTCGAGAGCTCGGCGCGGCCGGCGCCGAGCTGGTCTGCGTCGACGAGGCCGCCGGCTGATCGCCGAGCATGGACCCGCGCCGGCTGATCGACGCCGAGCGCGGCCGGCCCGGCCGACGAGCTCGCCTACATCATCTACACCTCCGGCTCGACCGGCCGGCCCAAGGGCGTGGCGATCGACCACCCGAGCATCTGCAACTTCGTCCGGGTCGCCGCCGAGGTCTACGGCATCCGCCCGCAGGACCGGGTCTACCAGGGCCTGACGATCGCGTTCGACTTCTCGGTCGAGGAGATCTGGGTGCCGTGGGCGGCCGGCGCCACGCTGGTGCCCAAGCCGCCCGGCGCCAGCCTGCTCGGCCAGGACCTGCACGAGTTCCTCACCAGCCGCCAGGTCACCGCGCTGTGCTGCGTGCCGACCCTGCTGGCCACCGCTCGAGGACGACCTGCCGCGACCTGCGCTTCCTGCTGGTCTCCGGGGAGGCCTGCCCGCAGGACCTGATCGCGCGCTGGCACCGGCCCGGCCGGCGGTTCCTCAACGTCTACGGCCCGACCGAGGCCACCGTCACCGCGACCTGGACCGAGCTGCACCCGGACAAGCCGGTCACCATCGGCGTGCCGCTGCCCACCTACACCACCGTCATCCTGGACGCCGACGACCCGTACCGGGCGCTGCCGCCGGCGAGATCGGCGAGATCGGCATCGCCGGGATCGGGCTGGCCTGCGGCTACCTCAACCGCGACGACCTGACCGACAAGGCGTTCATCCCGGACTTCCTCGGCATCCCGGCCAACCCGTCCGGGCCGGATCTACCGCACCGGCGACCTGGGCCGGGTCAACGACGACGGCGAGATCGAGTACCACGGCCGGATCGACCTGCAGGTCAAGATCCGCGGCTACCGGATCGAGCTGACCGAGATCGAGTCGGTGCTGCTGCAGGTGCCCGGGCATCGCCGCGGCCGTGGTGGACACCTACGAGCCCGACCCGGGCACGGTCGAGCTGGTCGGCTACTACAGCCTGCGCACGCGACACCGCCGCCGTCGACCCCGACGATGATCTACGCGCATGCTGCGCGAGCGGCTGCCCGCCTACATGGTGCCGGCCTACCTCGAGCAGCTCGACGCCATCCCGATGACCGCCCAGCGACAAGGCCGACCGCAAGAGCGCTGCCGCCGCCGACGCAGCGCGCCGCGCGCCGCGCCGGCGCGAGCACGTCGCGGCCGGCCACCGACGACCGAGCGGATCCTGGCCGACGCGCTGGCCGCGCACGCTCGGGCTGGACGCAGGTCTCGGTCGACGGCCACTTCTTCGACGACCTCGGCGCCAACTCGCTGCTGCTGGCCCAGTTCTCCGCCCGGGTCCGCAAGCAGACCGACCTGCCGCCGCTGTCGATGCAAGGACATCTACCAGAACCCGACGATCCGGCAGCTCGCCGCCGCTGCTGGGCGACGCGGCCGCCGGCCGCCGGCGACGCGGCCGGCGCGGGCGCCGCGGCGCGGTCGCCGACGGTCGCCGCGGCAGCAGCGCGCGGCTACGCGCTGACCGGCGCGCTGCAGCTGCTGGTGTTCCTGGCGGTGGCCTGGCTGGTGGCCGGGCTGCTGCTGGACACCGGCTTCCACTGGATCTCCGCCGGCGCCGGACCTGCCGACGCGTACCTGCGCGCGCTGCGGTCTTCGCGACGCGCGACCTTCGTCGGGCTCTGCGCTGCTGCCGATCGCTGGCCAAGTGGCTGCTGGTCGGCCGGTGGAAGGCCGCAGGAGATCCCGCTGTGGAGCCTGGCGCTACCTGCGGTTCTGGCTGGTCAAGACGCTGATCCGGACCAACCCGATGGCCTGCTGTTCGCCGGCTCGCCGCTCTACCTGCTGCTACCTGCGCGCGCTGGGCGCGAAGATCGGCCGCGGCGTGGCGATCTTCTCCCGCGACCGTGCCGGTGGCCACCGACCTGATCACGATCGGCGACGGCACGGTGATCCGCAAGGACTGCTCGTTCACCGGCTACCGCGCGCGTGGCCGGCCGGATCCAGATCGGGCCGGTCACGCATCGGCCGCGACGCGTTCGTCGGCGAGAAGACCGTGCTGGACATCGACACCGCGATCGGTGACGGCGCCCAGCTCGGGCACACCTCGTCGCTGCACGCCGGGCAGGCGGTGCCGGCCGGCGCAGAGCTGGCACGGCTCGCCCGGCCGAGCCGACCGACGGTCGACTACCGGACGGTCGCCGCCGGCCGCGCTGCGGCACCGCTGCGCAGGTCGTCTACGGCCTGCTGCAGCTGCTGGGCTGCTGCTGGTGCTGGCGCCGCGGTCGCGCTCACCGTCGCTGGTCGCGCTGGCTCACCAGCGGTGCCGCCGCTGGTCGACCGGCTGCTCGGCCCGGGCAACGCCGCGCTGGCGAGCCGCGGCCTTCTACGCTGGACCGCGCTGGTCGTCGCGTTCGTGCTGTTCTTCGGTCGCGCTGCTCGCCGGGCTGCTCGTGATGATCACCGTGCCCCGGCTGCTGCAGCCGGTTCGTCCGGCCCGGCCGGGTCTACCCGCTGTACGGGGTGCGCTACGTCGTCGCAGCGGGCGATCACCCGGCTGACCAACTCGCAGTTCTTCATGCTGCTGCTCGGGGACAGCTCGTTCATCGTGCGGCTACCTGCGCGGCCTCGGCTACGACCTGTCCGAGGTCGAGCAGACCGGGTCGAACTTCGGCACCGAGCTGGGGCACGACTCGCCGTTGCTGACCACGGTCGGCACCGGCACGATGGTCTCCGACGGGCTGTCGATCATGAACGCCGACTACTCCAGCACGTCGTTCCGGATGTCGCCAGGTCGACGGTCGGCGCGCACAACTTCGTCGGCAACAACATCGCCTTCCCGGCCGGCGCCCGGATCGGGGAGAACGTGCCTGCTGGCCACCAAGGTCATGGTCCCGATCGACGGCCCGGTCCGGGAGAACGTCGGCCTGCTCGGCTCGCCGGCGTTCGAGATCCCGCGCTCGCGTCGGCCCGCGACGCCGAGTTCGACTACCTGAACGACCCGGCCGAGGCTGCGCCGCCGGCTGCGCGCGCAAGAACCGGCACAACGCCGGCACCATGCGCCACTGTTGCTGCTGCGCTGGGCTGTCCAGTTCTTCGGCAGCCTGCTGCTCGCCGCGATCGCGCTGGACCTCTACCCGCAGTTCGGCGCGCTGGCCGTCGCCGCCGCGGCCTGCTGTCGATCCTGGTGTTCAACGTCGTCTACTCCGCGCTGCTGGAGCGGGCCGTGCTCGGGCTTCCGGCCGCTGACGCCCGCGGTTCTGCTCGATCTACGACCCGTACTTCTGGCGGCCACGAGCGGCTCTGGAAGGTCTACGTCGACGCCCGGTCTTCGACGGCACCCCGTTCAAGCACGCTGATCTGGCGGCTGGCCGGCGTGCGGATCGGCCGCCGGGTGTTCGACGACGGCTGCGTCATCCCGGAGAAGACCCTGGTCACGCATCGGCGACGACGCGGTGCTCAACGCCGGCAGCGTCATCCAGTGCCACTCGCTGGAGGACGGCAACTTCAAGTCCGACCACATCCGCGATCGGCGCCGGCGCCACCCTCGGCGTCAACGCGTTCGTGCACTACGGCGTGACGATGGGCGACGGCGCGGTGCTCGACGCCGACTCGTTCCTGATGAAGGGCGAGCAGCTCGCCCCGGGTACCAGGTGGCAGGGCAACCCCGCGACCGAGATCTAGTCGCTCGACCTGCACTACAACCTCTGCGGCTGGCGCCGTCCGGCCACATGACAGTGATTGGGATACCCCTTCTCGCGCGCGGCGATCACTCAAGCGCACGCGCGCAGCCCGCTCGACACCCAAGCCAAGGATCACCAGGGGCATGACTCCCCCCTCCTCATGGCTGTTCATCCTCGCGCCGCTAATCGGGGGGGCGCTCGGCGCCCTCGTGTACCAGGTCACCCGCGCTGGCGGCGAGACCGTCGGCCAGGCTGACGTCACCTGACCCCGATATTCGCGGGTCGCGAAGGCTGTCTCGGCATTCCATGGTGAGTCCTCTGACCAGCGTTGTCACTGCACAGGGCAGAACAGCAACCCGTATCCCTAGCCAGCCGAGGTGGGTGAGCGGGTTCATCACGAGGTCGTCCCCTCATGGTCACACTTCGGTGGCGGTTGGGTTTGTCGCACCGGTCGCCCGGGAGGACCGCTGGGAGGATCACTGGGCGCTGTGGCTGTCACGCTCGGCGCCACCGTCCGGGGGGGGTCAACACCGTGGTGGTTTGCACCGCGCGGCGGTGTCCCGCTGGGGAGCGGGTGCCGGCCTGGTCACGGCCTGCTGGGGAGCGAGGCTCGTGGCCGGCCGGCAGACCCCCGGTCGCCGAGGCCGGGCACGATGACCTGACCTCGCGTAAGCGTTGATCGCTCAGAGGCATCCGGTGTCAGGGGTTGAGCGCCCTCTCCGCCGGGTGCCTCCCCAGGGAAGCGGGCTGTCTTCGCGATGGCACCCGCAGGCTAGTTGACCTTGGCGCCGGTCTTGGCTAGTCGTTCGAGCTTGTCCGCGTTGACCGCCGACAGGTACGCGCTGCCCAACCCAAGCTTCGCGTCGGAGCGGGCGAGGTCCCGCTGGGTGCGGGCGATCCGCCGGGCCAACCCCGCGTTGTGCAGCCGCTCGTCCAGCGTGTAGGCCCGCCGGTTCGCCCCGAGCCGCTGGTTGTTGCGATACCGGACCCACAGGAACAGCACCAGCATGATCGCCCCGATGATCCACCACGCCGTCGACACGATCGCCATGACGATCATGAAGAACAGGATCAAGATCAAGAGGCCCATGTCAGTCCTTTCGCTCGTCCAGTAGGCCGGGCGCAGCGCGGGTGTGCAGCCAGCCGCGCCCGACCCTCACAGCCTGGCGTGCCCGTCAAGGGCCAGTTGATCTCTGCAGCGCTCTGACCTGCAAATTGGTTACAGACCCTTACTGACAATGGGAACCGGACCACGCCCCGTTCCCGCTTGCGACGTGGTTGCGTCCAGCTGGGAGCGGCGCCCGATCGTCTGCCGGAGATAGGCGTTGCCGGCGTCGATGCCGCCGCGCCGGCTGTACGGCACACACGTCACCATGTGCGACTCGCACGCCGGGTGGATCGGCTGCATCTGGCAGAGCGGCCACCTGCACCCAACCCGCAATGAGCGGGCTCATTGCGGGTAATCGCGGGCCGGTGATGTGCAATGAGCACGCTCATTCGAGGGTTTTGCGAGGGCGTCAGCGGGTGGGGGGCAGGGCGCCGGCCGTAGTGAGCACGTCGATTACCTCGGGCAGGTCGGCGAAGGCGGCGGCGAGGTCGGCGGGCTCGGCGACGCGGTGCGCGTTCGCGGTGAGGTAGCCACGCAGCGCGCCGTCGAACCGGTCGGCTCCCACCCGACGGCGAGCCTCGATGAGCGCGGCGGCGCCGTCGTTGTAGACGCCTTCGGTGTACCGGTCGAAGTCGGCGGTGCTCGCCCAGAAGCTCATCGGACGCCCTACCTGGCCGGTCACCTCGACGTCCTCGTTGCGGGCGTAGTCGTCCTGCTGGCCGGTGGCGACGGCCTCGGCGAAGGTGGCGAGGGCCTCGTCGAGCCACGGATCGCGGGCCTGGTTGTTGCCGACCAGCCCGTAGAACCACTGGTGCGCCAGCTCGTGCGCGACCAGCGCCGGCAGCTCGTCCGGCTCGACGTCGCCGAACTGGAGGGCGGCGGGGAACTCGGTGCCGTCGGACTGGTCGGGGACGACCGCGACCTCGAGCTCGCGATAGGGGAACGGGCCGAGCGACTTCGTCAGCGCGGTGAGCTGGCGGCCGATCTCGTCGGCCCACTCCTCCGGTAGCGCCCGGGTGCCGGACTCCGGCGTTGCGAGCTGCAGCCGGATCCCGCCGAGGTCGCGCTCGATCACGTCGAACCGGCCGACGGCCACCGCGACGTCCCGCACCGCGGGCGCGGCGAACCGGTGGGTGGCCGTGCCGCCGTCGTCTTTGCCCTCGATGTCACTGGTGTCGCCGTCACTGCGCTCGCCGCCGGCCTCGGCTCCGGTGCCCAGCACGCGGTACTCGGCGGGAGCGGTGACCGACGCGGACAGCTCGAACTCCTCGCTGGTCGCGGTCTCGCCGGCGATCCCGACCGCGGGCTCCCGGGCCCAGCCCTGGCCGCGTACCCAGGCGAGCAGCGGGAACCCGGACCCGAACCAGGCGGTCCGGGTGGTCGGCGAGGAGCCGAGCCGTTCGTCGGCGTCCGTGCCCAGGGTGAGCCGGAAGCCGAGCTCGGCCCGAACCTGCTGCCCGGGTCCGCGGCAGCCGGCGAGTGGGAGCTCGATCAGCGTGCCCGGGGCTCCCTGCGGCGCGCCGGCCGCGGCAACCGCGGCGGTGACCGGTCGGCCGTCGACGGTGGCGTCGGTGAGGACGAGGGAGCTGCCGGAGCCGGCCGAGTTCGGCGTGTTCGGCCAGGCCCGGAACACCAGCTCGCAGACCGGCAGGTCGGGGGTGAACACGATGCTCTCCCGGCCGGTCGCGGTACGCAGGTCGGCGGCGACGTCGAAGCTGAGCGCGACCGTCGGACGGTCCGGCCACAGCCCGCCGTACTCGGCGAACCCAACGGATGCGGGCGCCGTTCCGCACCCGCCGAGCAACGCCGCGACGCTCGCGACCGAGGCGACCGAGGCGACCGCCGCGACCGCCCGGGTGCGGCGAACCCGCTGCCTAGGGCGCCATGAGGGTGTCGACGAGATCGTCGCCGAGGTCTTGCGTCGAGCCGCCACAGCTGAGATTCCCCTCTCGGTACCACTCCGGCGGCGCCTCGGGGTGCGGCCCGCACAGGCCGACCTTGCCGCGCCCACGCGGCGCGACCAGCGCGGCGATCGTGCCGTTGGAGTAGGTCGCCAACACCGTGTTCCCGGTGCTGCCCTTCTTGGGCACCATGAAGCCGCCGTCCTGGAAGTACATCCAGCGGGTCGTGCCGCGCCAGCACACCGGGACCAGCGCCGGGTCGGCCGTCGTCACCGAGGCACCGGGCGAGGAGTAGTACTCCTCGACCCGGCCGCGGAACAGGTTGAAGAAACCGGGTTCGGCCAGGAATCCGCCCATGCAGATGCCCAGGTAGCGCCCGCCGCCGCGCACAAATGCGCGGATCGCGGACTTGTCGCGGCGCTGCCGGCGGTAGGCGGCCTCGTCGTCGCCGGCCGCGCCCGGCTGGGCGTACAGCCGAACTCCGGGACGGGCCAGCGCTTCGCGCACCGGCATCGCGCCCCTGGGCCCGGCGGTGATCACCTCGAAGTTCCACCGGGTCGCGGCGAGCATCGCCGCCATCGCGGCGGTGTCGTCCCCGTCGGACGGCCCGGTCCAGCGGTCGCTGTAGACCACCGCGACCGGACGCGTGACGGGATCGCCGGCTCATGCCGCCGGCGCGACCGCGGCCGTGCTCGCTGCTGTGCTCGCTGCGAGGAGGGCGTCGAGCAGGATGTCGCAGGCGATGTCGACGACCTCGGCGGTCACGTTGAGCGGCGGCAGCATCCGGACCACGCAGTCGTCCCGCCCGCCGAGCTCGAGGATCAGGCCGCCGCGCAGCGCGCGGGCCTGCACCTCCTCGGCGAGATCGGTGACCGTGCGGCCGTCGCTGGGCGGGTTGAGCTCGACGCCCCACATCAGTCCCTTGCCGCGGACCTCCAGCACCGCCGGGTGCCCGGCCAGGCCGGCCAGCCGGGCGGCGATCTGCTCGCCGCGCGCCGCCACGTTGCCAAGGACGTCGTCCCGGCGGACGATCTCGACCGCCTTGGCGCCGGCGGCGAAGGCCAGTTGGTTGCCGCGGAACGTTCCGGTGTGCGCGCCGGGACGCCACACGTCGAGCTTCTCGTCGTAGATCACGATCGCGACGGGCAGGCCCATCCCGCTCAGTGCCTTGGACGCGACGATCACGTCGGGCTCGATGTCGTACTGCTCGAACGCGAACCAGCTGCCGGTGCGGCCGCACCCGGTCTGCACCTCGTCGACAACCAGCGGGATGTCGAGCTGGCGGGTCAGCGCGCGGACCCGCTGCGCGAACTCCATGCGCGCCGGGATCACCCCGCCCTCACCCTGCACCATCTCCATGATCACCGCGGCCGGTCGCTGCAGGCCCCCGTTCGCGTCGGTCAGCACGCGCTCCAGCACGCTCACGCAGTTGGTCTGGCAGGTCTCCGGCCGCAGCGCGAGCGGGCAGCGGCTGCACGAGGAGAACGGCAGGAAGTGCACGCCGGGCATGCCGTTGGCGATCGGGCTCTTCTGCGCCAGGTTGCCGGTGAGCGCCATCGCGGCGTGGCTGCTGCCGTGGAACCCGCCCTGGAAGGAGACGATCTCGCCCCGGCCGGTGGCGGTCTTGCACAGCTTCAGCGCCGCGTCGACCGCGTTCGCCCCGGTCGGCCCGCAGAACTGGATCTTCATCCGGTCCCGCATCGCGGCCGGCAGCATGGACAGCTGCGCCTCGGTGAAGGCGTCCTTGGCCAGGGTCGGCATGTCGAGCCCGTGGGTGAAGACGCCCATCTGCTCGGTGGCGGCGGCGACCAGCTCGGGGTGGTTGTGCCCGAGCGAAAGCACCCCCGCGCCGGCCAGGAAGTCGATGAACACGTTGTCGTCGAGGTCCCGGATGAAGCTGCCGGACGCCTCCGCGATCGCGAACGGGAAGTGCCGCGGGTAGACGCGAGCGTTCGACTCGCGCCGCTCCTGGCGGGCCAGCAGCTCGGCCGAGCGCGGCCCGGGCAGCGCTCCGGTGACGTGCGGGCGGCGGGACGAGCTGAGCGCGATCATCGAAATCTCCCGTGCTGTTCGGTGTCATGTCGGAGTGGTGTCGGACCACTCAATGGTGTTCGGCGCGACGCGTGCGAACCATCGAGCAGGCCCTACGCCGGCCCGGGTGAACCCGCCGAGTCGGGTAGGGCGTTCCCCAGGTCACAGCGGCGGGCCGTGTCCGCCGGGTCAGCCGGCGGTGCGCAGGCTGGTCAGCGTCCGGCCTTCGAGGTTGGTCACGTACGCGGCCCGGCCGTCCGGCAGCACGGCGTATATCGTGCTCCGCGTAGGGTCGCTTCCGTGCAGTCCTACCGGCTCTGCGCCGCCTTCCAAACGTCGTCGACGGCTGGCGGTCAGCGTCCTGTCGCCGACCGTGTTCTCGCCTGTCGGCTCGCGCGAGCTGGTGATGGTCGGCGACTGCCCGAATCGTGGATCCCGCCCGAGCACCTGCTCGAGCTGCGCGCCCGGGTCAGGCTACGCCACACGCTCGTCGACCAGCGCCGCGAGTGGCAGCAGCGCATGCAAGCAGTGCTCTACCACCACGGTGTCGCGCCGCGCAGCTGGCTGCTGGGCGCCGAGTCGCGCGCCTGGCTCGACCGGCCTGCCGCTGCCGCCGGCCGCGCGCGAGCAGATCACGATCGCGCTGGCGCTGATCGACGCGCACGACGCGCAGCTCGTGCCGCTCGACCAGGAACTGCGCGATTACGCCAAGCGCCAGCCCGGATGCCGGGCGCTGATGCGTCACTACGGGATCGGTCCGCTGACCTCGATCACGATCCACGCCGAGCTCGGCGACGCCCGCCGCTTCAACTCCTCGCGCGAGGCCGTCCGCTACGCCGGCATGGACATCACCGTCCACCAGTCCGACGCGCGTCGCGCCCCCGGCCACCTCTCCCGACAGGGACCGCCGGCGTTGCGCTGGGCGCTGTTCGAGGCCGCCCAATGCGCGCGCCGGCCCGCCTCACCCGACCACGACTACTACGTCGAGGCAGCCGCGCGGCTCGGCGGCAACCGCGCGTGCCTGGCCGTCGCGCGCAAGCTGCTCGAGCGCAGCTACCACACGCTCCGCGAACTCGGCGAGGAGGCCCTGCAGCCCGCATGACCAGTCGGTCGCGCGCGCAGCCCTCACTCACGCCGATGCACCGCGGCCGGCTCCCGGCATGCTCCTGCCGCCACCACCCGGTGGACGGCCTTCATAGACAGAGCGGCCGCACCGCGTCACGGAACACCCCATCAACCATCATGTCGCCGATCCGGAGCCAACCCGGATCGCGGACCGAGATAAGGCTGGGCGTCCGCGCGCACCCGACCCACACCACCAACCAGCGCCCACGCCCCGCCCCACCCGCGGCTTGACGCTAAGGACGAGCACAGATAAGGAGAATCGAGCGCTTCATCCGCACCCTCATCGCCGGCTGGGCCTACGGCGCGATCTACGGCTCAAGCCCGCAACACACCGCGGCACTTGACGGCTGGCCGTGGTCCTGATAACCAGCGCCGCCCACACCGCGCCCTCAGCCACAAGCCACCCATCGCTCGCCTCGGACGAGCCTGAAAACCTGCCTGGTCCTCCAACTGACATGGAGCGAGACGTCAAGGCTGCTGGCGCGCTGGCGCTCGGGTCGAGGCGCGTCGACCGGGCTTCGCCGGCAGGTCACGGGCAGTTGCGTCGGGTCTCTGCGAGAACCGCGCTGCCCTCATTGATGTTCCGGACGGCCTCGGCCAGGCCGCTGCTCGCCGCGCCGGGCCGGCCGTAAGGCGGCCAGGGGGTCGCGCGGACGCGCGCCCCCAAGGGCGATGCGCTGCCGACTGCGGCGCTGTCACGTCGGCCGGCGCGAGAGACGACCGTCGCGTCGAGTGTCAACAGCCTGATGCCCAGTAGGCGCGCCAGGACCGACGCCTCGATGAGGACTCCGTCAGATGCGCGTCGTTGCGGTCAGGAGCGGCGGTCAGGACGAGCGGAGCCGAGGCCATGGCCGCTCGGGGGGCGCCGCGAGCTGAACGCCTCGAGTTTCTCAGACGCCTGCGCGGCCGCGTGGACGATCTGTGCATAACGTTCACGGCCCGCCTGTGCGCCGAGGACGTATCTTGCGGCGAAGAGCGCCAGGTTGGTGAGCTTCACGAATCGCCCGCCGCCCCCTCCCTGCGGCGCCGGAGGGACGAGATGCCGGCGCTGCCCGCCGTGAGTCCGGCGAGGCCGCCGGCGACCAGTCCCGCCTTCAGGGCCCTGCCGCGGGGCACGACTGCCTTCAGGCTCTTACCCGCGCGCAGGCCCTCCTTTAGCGTCTTGCCGGAGCGGAGGTCGTCGGGCAGGACGGCCTTGAGCAGGTTCGAGGCATCGAGCGAGTTACTCACCGTGTCGAGCAGCCGGTCGAGCGTTGCTCTTCCTGTTGAGGAATGTCACCATGAGTAGCCTCCGCTGTCGTTCATCGCGTCCGAGACGCCTTGGCAATTGCGTCGAGGAGTTCGCTCTTGGTCATGCTCGTCCGTCCTTCGATGCCGATGCCGGATGCGAGCTCGACGAGCTCCGCCTTGCTGTAGGAGTCCAGCCCGTTCTCCGCGGCGTCCCGGAGCTCGCGGGCGGTGTGTTTCGCCTCCGTCTTGGCGTGCTCGCGCAGCTGCTCGGTCTCCCCGACGCGTGATTCGGCGTCGCTCACCTGTTGTTCGGCCGCGTCGGCGAGTTGTCGCGCTTGGCGGTTCGCTTCCTCGGCGGCGGCGCGCGCGGCCTCGGCCGCCTCATCGGCCAGTCGCTTGGCCTCCGCTCGCTTATCCAGTGCATCCTCGACGAGCTCCTCGGCGCGTTGCTGGGACGCCTCGGCCTCGCCCTGGGCTTCCTCGACGGCGTCGTCGACTTCTGCCTGGACCTCCTGCTGCTCTTCGTCGGCATCCGCCTCGGCGGCCTGTCGCTCCTGCTTCACCGACTCATCCGCAGCCTTCTGCGCCTCGGCGACACGCTGCTTGACGCGCCGAGCCGTCTCACGGTCGACCTCCTTCAGGCGAACGCGGCCGCGCTCGCTGACCTCGCGAGCGTGCTCGGCGCGATCCCTGGACTCCTGCGCGGCCTCCACCGCGCTTTCTTCGGCCTCCCGAGCACGCTCCGCGGCGTCCTGTGCCCGCTTCATCCGGATCTCGATCGAGTCCCCGCCCACCGGCGTGGCGTCGGCGACAGCCGCTCTCACTTTCCATCCCCGGTCGCGGACACCCGCGGTCGCGTCCTCAGCTGCGGTTCCGACCGTGCCCGCAGGCTTCAGGGCGCGGGACAGAACCCACGCAGCGTTGGACGGCATCTCGCGCAAACCCGTCCTAGCTCGCTCCGACAACGACATCAGCAACGCCTCCTCGGCATCTTGAACGACTGAAACCTGCAGCTCAGGAAGGTCGACATCTCGCCGAACCTGCCGCCTATCAGCTCCTGGACGGCTGCGGCTCCGTCCGGATCGGGCTCGCTAGGCGGGGGCAGCTCGACGCCGAGCCGGTTGATGCGCTGGATCATGGGACCTCGCCACGAGCGAAAGGGAATGAAGTTCTCTTCGTTCTGTTCTCTGAGTGTCTTGGGCGGCGTCAGCCGGCCAAGCTGGGACGGGGAGGCCTGAGAGTTCCGTTTCCGCGCCCGCCGGCGCGTTCGCGCTCAACTCGACGCGCGTAAAGGCGTTCTGAGGCGCTGCGGCGAGGGTGCCGAGGGTGATCGGTCAGGCCGTTTCGGCGCTCTGGCGGGCGGGGCGGGCCGAGGTCGCGATCGCGCAGGCGGTAGCTGTCGCCCTTGAGGCTGATCAGCTCGGCGTGGTGGACGAGCCGGTCGACCATCGCGACGGCGACGGCGTCGTCGCCGAAGATCTCGCCCCAGCCGCTGAAGGGCTTGTTGCTGGTGACGATCAGGCTGGCGCGTTCGTAGCGGCGGCTGACGAGCATGAACATCAGGTTCGCGGCCTGGGGTCGAACGGGATGTAGCCGACCTCGTCGCAGACCAGCAGCGGGATCGCGCTGCAGGCGGCTGAGCTCGTCGTCCAGGCGGCCGTGGCGTTGGGCGTCGGCGAGCATGGCGACCCATTCGGTGGCGGTGCGGAACGCGACGCGGTGGCCGGCCAGGCAGGCGCGGATGGCCGATCGCGATCGCCAGATGGCTCTTGCCGGTTCCCGGGGGCCCGAGCAGGACGATGTTCTCGCGGCCGGCGAGGAAGTCGAGCTGGCCGAGGTGCAGCACCCGCTCGCGGCGGATCGAGGCCTGAAAGGCGAAGTCGAACTCCTCGAACGTCTTGCGCGCCGGGAAGCGGGCGGCCTTGATCCGGCCCTGGCCGCCGTGGCTGTCGCGGCTATCGACCTCGGTCTTGAGCAAAGCGGCGGCGAACCGCTCGAAGCTCCATTCCTCGGTGCGGGCGCGGTCGGCGAGCTTGGGCAGCGCCCGCGCGGCGGCCGGCGCCTTCAGGGCCCGGAACAGGTGCGCGAGCTCTGAGGCTGGGCGGGTCATGCGATCAGCGCGTCATAGCTGGCGAGCGAGCGGACCTCGACGAACGGCTCGCGCCCGTTGCGGCGTTCGGAGCGCTGGGTCTTCAGGCGTCCGGGCGTGCTCGAGCGCGGTGATCGTCCGATGCCGCGCGAACGACCTCGGGTGTCGGCAGGCCAGATCGCCGCTGTCGAGCGCGACCGCCAGGACCTCGCGGTCGATGATCCTGACCTCGACGCTGGCGGCCGACCAGCGCCGGGTCCAGGCTGTAGTCGCAGGTGTCAAAGCGCAGGTAGGGGTCCGGCGGGACCCGCAGCACCCAGCGCCGGTCGGTGTCCGGCGTGATCGCGGGCAGCGGCGCCATCACCCGCCGTTCCTCGAGCAGCCGGTCGATTGGCCGGCAGCGCAGCGTCTTGTGCACCCTCGGGTTGGCGCGCGTGTCGAACCAGCCGTCGAGCTGAAGCTGGAAATCGAGCTCGTTCGCGAACGCCCGGCCCGGCTCGAAGCTGCGCTCGATGAAGTCCTGCAGCCGCTCGACGGCGCCCTTGGCCTGCGGATCACGCCGCTCGCAGAAGTACCAGCCGATCTTCAAGGCGCCGCAGAGGGCGGCGTAATCGAGGGTCGGATGGCCGTCGCGGGCGTGCAGCCCGGACTGGCGGTCCCAGACCAGCGTGCCCGGCAGCGCCCCCAGCGACCACAAACAGCGCCGAATCCCGAACAGCAGGTCCGCGATCTCCTTGGAGAAGATCAGCGCGCCGGCGCCCGCGCGCGAGTAGCCCAGACACGCGATCACGACCCAGCCACGGCGCGTCTGTCCGTGACCGACCGGGATCTCGGCCCGGGGCTCCCACAGATCGAACTGGCAGATCTCACCCGGCCGATAGATCGTCCGCTGAAACGTCCTGGGCGGGTCAAACAGCGGCCGCACCTCGCGCAGGTAGTCATCCAGGATCGTCTTGCCGCCCACATAGCCCAACGGCGCGATCAGCTCACGGACCCGCTGCCCCGGCAGCCTCGGATCGGCCCTCAACAGCCGGTGAATCTCGCCCTTGAACGGATCCAGCTTCGACGGCGCCGACGGCCGCTGATACTTCGGCGCGCTCGCCGCGCGCAGCGCCCGCCGCACCGTGTTGCGGTCTCGGCCCGTCCGGCGCGCGATCTCCTTGATCGAGAGCCCCGGCGCGAAGTGCATCCGACGGATCTGCGCCCGCTGCTGCACCCCAACCGAGAGCCTCCTCCTGGCTCGACCTCGATCGAGCCAATCGCGCTACCCGCCGTCGCGCTCGCCTCAACGGGGCCGTCTTAACCATGACGCGGCCGCGTGGCGAGTCTCGTCCTCCACGCACGCGGGCCTGGGTTCCACGCCCTCGCCGAGTCCTTCGTGGACTCGTTCAAAAGACCGAGCTGATCGCCGACCGCGTTTTGGCGCACCCGCAGCCAGCTCGAGCTCGCGATCGACGAATACGTCGGCTGGTTCAAAACCGCCCTCCTTCACGAGTCGCTCGGCGATCTCCGTCCTGCGGAGTTCGAGGCTCTCTACGCTCCCACGAACCAGCCGGTCATATACGGCGCTTCGTTCGAGTTGGGGGTGAAGTTCATCGCGGGAGCGTCGATCGTGACGCCGGCGCAGCAGAGGTAGACGAGCGCGATCAGCGGGTCGGCGGAGTGGAAGCCGAAGGCGCGGTGGCTGATGAGGCGGATCTTGGAGTTGAGGCCTTCGAGCCGGCCGTTGGAGAGTCCGAGGCGGATGGCGGCGAGGATGCCGTCGCGGTGCTCGCGCAGCGTGCGGGCGAGCCGCACGAACGGCCGCAGTCGCGAGCGCGCGGCCCAGGCGAGCCAGGCGTCGAGGTGCGCGGGCGCGAGCGTCGGGGTCGGCGAGGTGGTAGAGCAGCCGCAGCTCTTCGCGCAGCAGGAAGGCGCGGTAGAGGCGGTGGTTGACCTGGCTGGACCTCGTGCGAGCGTGGCGAGCTGGCGGACGGTCTGGTGCTCGGGCGCTTTGAGCAGCGACCAGCGGGTGCCCTTGACCCAGCGGCCGTGCGGGGTGTGCGAGCGGTCGTGCTCGTTCCATTCGTCGCGGCGGACCTGGTCGGTCGCGCGCGCGCCGAGCCGGACGACGTGGAAGGGGTCAAAGCAGATCTCGGCGTCGGGACCGCCGGCGCGGATCGCGCGCTGGTACTCGCCGCTCATGTCGATCGAGACCGCCCGGATCGACTCGCGGCGCGTCACCGAGCTCGTCGAAGAAGCCGCTGCAGGGTGGCGCTGTTGCGGCCCGGCTGGCACCACACGATCGCGCCGGTGCGTGGTCGGCGACGGTGGTCAGGTAGCGGTGATGGCGCCGATAGGAGATCTCGTCGACGCCGATACAGACCAGCCCGGCGAGGCGGTGAGCGTCGAGGTGGTCGGCGACGACGCGCGCGACGATCGGGCCGATCGTGTGCCAGCCGACCCGCAGCAGCCGGGTGATCGGCGCGAACGCCATCTGCTGCGCCAGCCACGCGACGACGTCTTCGAAGTCGCGGGTGTGCGCCGCGCCCGGCCGCGCCCACGGGACCGGCTCCAGCCGGACGCCGCAGTCGCGGCAGCGCAGCCGGCGCAGCTCGCACTCGATCACAGCAGCGGCTGGCGCCGAGGTCCAGGTGGCGCCAGCGCTTGACGCGCCGGTCATGGATCTCGAGCTGGCGGCCGGTCTGGCCGCAGTACGCGCACACGCGCCGGCGGCGGCGCAGCCGGACGGTCACGATCACCCCCTCGGCGCTGAAGCTGACATCGATCACGGACGCCCCGGCAGGCGGAGCAGCCGCTTGAATGCGGTGGTGACGCGCACGTCGTTCTCCTTCGCGAGCCGCTGACCTTCGGACAGCCAGCAGCCTGCGCCCGAGGGCGGCGGCGCGTCGGTTGCGTTCTGCGCAACCTCCGCGAAGTTCCCGACCTAGCCCGGCGTGGCTCAAGCGCGCGCCCAACGCGGCCTTTTCAGGCCGCCACTTCACCCCCAAAATCCAGCGGAGACCCTCATATACACAGACCAGTAAAGAGGAACCACCACGTCCGGCTCCCGAAGCCGGGGACGGTTCAGAGAACGTTTGGTGAGGTGCGGATCGGAAGTCGGTGTTTAGGGTTCGCGGGCGGTGTGGTGGCGGCGAGCGGCGCTCAAGTCGATATCGGCCCCTTCAGTGTCGGGGACCGTGCGAAAAGGGGAGCTCGCTTCGTCGGCGCAATTCCGAAGTGAGCCGTCAGTCGGCTATTTGGTCTGTCTGTGGATCGCGGCTTGGGCGAGGTTGATCTCGGTCACGACTGAGGCGGCGAGGTCGCTGAGCAGCTGGACTTGGTGGCTGGTCCAGTGGCGGGGGCGGCTGTCGATCACGCACAGCGTTCCGAGTGCGTGCCCGTCGGGGAGGATGAGCGGGATGCCCGCGTAGGCGATGACGCCCATGTCGCGGATGGCGAGGTTGTCGCGCAGCAGTTCGTGCTCGCGCGCGTCGTCGACGAGCAGCGGTTCGCGGCTGGCGACTGCGTGCTGGCAGAAGGAGTGTGTGAGCGGTGATTGCCGTCCGGAGGCCCACGGTTCTGGCAGGCCGAGGCAGCTCTTGAAGAATTGCCGGTCGGAATCCACGAGCGAGACCAGCGCCACTGGTGCGTTGAGCACGTGCGCGGCCAGTCGGGCAAGGCGATCAAATGACGGACTGATGTCGGAGTCGAGCAAGCCGGTCGCGCGCAGGGCGTCAAGTCGGTCGGAGTCCTTGACCGCGGCGGCTGCGTCAAGCAGCGCCTGTCGGCGCTCGCCCGAATCCGCGCGACGGCCGGCGGGGTGCGGCGCGGTCGTGCGACCGAGTGCCGCTTCGAAGTCGGCGTCCCCGCGCTGACCCATCGCGTAGGCGACGCGCAGGATCGTGGCGTCGCGGATGAACTGTGCGGCGCTGACACCCTCGCGGCCTGCCTCGCGTTCGAGCAGCGTCCAGAGCGCGTCACCGAACCGGACCGTCGTCGCGCGCATCGGCATGCGGCGAGTGTAGCCCGAGCCGATAGCGCTTGCGCCATCGCGTTCGTTACATCGGCGACCCGTCCGCTCCGTGATGTTCGGATGCGCCAGCGGATTGGGTAGCGCTGTCACAGCCGGCACGCAACTGCGGTTCGGAACGGCATCACGACGAGCGTCGGTCGCATCTGCGGCGGGCGATAAGGAGCAGGAGTCATGGCGGACACACGACAGGCCGGTGGCCGCACGGCCGGCCAGACACTCGACGGTGACACCAATGCGGCCGCGCACCGCACCGGCCGCGTTGTGCGCGGTCGGTACCCGGACGACGTCGACCCGCCCGCGAGGATGCGCGAGACCCAGGGTCGCCAGCGCGAGGAGTTCGGTCGCCTTCACTGGGGCAGCGCGTTCTTCGGCTGGCTGGTCGCGGTCGGCATCGCCACGCTGCTGACCGCACTGCTCAGCGCGGCCGGCGCCGCCGTCGGGCTGACCGACGCGAGCACCCAGGACGCGGCCGAAAACGCCGACACGCTGGGGATCGTCGGAGGCGTCCTGTTGCTGGTGATCCTGCTCCTCGCCTACTACGCGGGCGGCTACGTCGCCGGGCGCATGTCGCGCTTCGCCGGCCCCCGGCAGGGACTCGGCGTCTGGATCATCGGCCTCGTCGTCACCGTCATCCTGGCGCTCGCGGGAGCGCTGCTCGGCGCCGAGTACAACGTGCTCAGCCAGGTCAACCTGCCCCGCATCCCGATCGACGAGGGGTCGCTCTCCACGGGCGCGCTGATCGCGCTCGCCGCGATCGTGGTCGGCACTCTGCTCGCCGCCGTCGCCGGCGGCAAGGCCGGCACCCACTTTCACCGCAAGGTGGACCGCGCCGGGCTCGCCTGAGCCCGCGCATCGCATCCAACCAAGGAGGGCTCATGCCTACCACCGAAGAAGTTGCCACCTGGCGCGGGCAGGACCTGCGCAGCAGCGACGACGAGAAGCTCGGCACGATCCAGGAGATCTACCTCGATACCGACACCCGCGAGCCCGAATGGGCGCTGATCACCACCGGGATGTTCGGCACCAAGCAGTCGTTCGTCCCGCTGCATGAGGCGTCGCCCGCCGGCGACGGCGTGACCGTGCCGTTCGGCAAGGCGGCTGTCAAGGACGCCCCGAAGATCGATCCCGACGGTCAGCTCTCGCAGCCCGAGGAGGCCGAGCTCTACCGTCACTACGGCCTCCAGTACGGCGAGAACCAGTCGGGCAGCGGCCTGGCCGAGAGCGGCGCCACCCCCGACGCCGCGGGCGGCGTCACCGACCGCTCGCACGACGAGAACCCCATCGCCGCCGACGGGCGCGACGTCCCCGGCCCGACGACCGAC
Source organism: uncultured Actinomycetota bacterium (assembly GCA_963776255.1). GTDB lineage: Bacteria > Actinomycetota > Actinomycetes > Mycobacteriales > Pseudonocardiaceae > Pseudonocardia. Next base: position 757,958 of record CAVZMB010000011.1, read on the forward strand.
GACGCGATGACGCGCTCGGAGGAGGAACTGCGGGTCGACACCACGGAACGCGAGAGCGGCCGTGTGCGACTGCGCAAGTACGTGGTCGAGGACGAGGTCACCCAGACGGTGCCGGTGCGCCGCGAGGAGGTCCGCGTCGAGCGTGAGCCGATCACCGACGCCAATGTCGACGACGCCACCTCCGGCCCGGAGATCTCCTCCGAGGAGCACGAGGTCGTGCTGCACGAGGAGGAGCCCGTCGCCGAGAAGCGCGTCGTCGCCAAGGAGCGCGTGCGGCTGGACAAGGACGTCGAGGTCGACGAGCGCACCGTGTCGGAGGACGTCCGGCGCGAGGAGATCGAGATCGACGACGCCGGCAGGCGGTCTGACCGCGCATGAGCTCACGGTTCGAGCGGGATAGCGGGGAGAAGCGCTCCGGGCGCCTCCCCGCAGGACCCGCCCACGCACGCAAGGGCTCGTTCGGGCAGACGCTCAAGCGGACCTTCACCGAGTTCAAGGAGGACGAGCTCACGGACCGGGCCGCGGCGCTGACCTACTACGGCGTGCTCTCGATCTTTCCCGCGCTGATCGCGCTGGTGTCGATCGTCGGGCTCGTCTTCGATCCTGCGCGGATCACGAAGGCGCTCACGGACGTGGTCGAGCTCGGTCGGGCCGGCCTCGGCGGTCGAGACGTTCAAGGGCCCGATCGAAACGTTGACGCAGAGCAGCGGGACGGCGGGGATCATGCTGATCGTCGGCATCGCGGCCGCCCTCTGGACGGCGTCGGGCTACGTCGGCGCGTTCATGCGCGCCTCGAACGTGATCTACGAGGTCGAGGAAGGCCGCTCGATCGTCAAGCTGCGGCCGCTGCAGATGCTCGTGACGCTGCTGCTCGTGCTGATGCTCGCGCTCGTGCTCGTGGCGGTCGTGCTCACGGGCCCGCTCGCCGACGCGGTCGGGTCCGCGGTCGGCCTCGGCTCGGCCGCGGTCACGGCCTGGGACATCGCCAAGTGGCCCGTCCTGCTCGCCGTCGTGGTCGTGCATGATCGCACTGCTCTACTTCGCGTCGCCCAACGCCAAGCTGCAAGGCGTCAAGTCGATCCTGCCCGGCGCCGCCCTCGCGGTCGTCGTGTGGCTGATCGCGTCCGCCGGCTTCGCGTTCTACGTCGCGAACTTCGGCTCCTACGACAAGACCTACGGCGCGCTGGGCGGCGTCGTGATCTTCCTCGTCTGGGTCTGGCTCACCAACGTGGCGATCCTGCTCGGCGCCGAGCTCAACGCCGAGCGCGAGCGCTCGCGCCAGCTCGAGGCGGCACGCCCGGCGCCGAGCGCGAGCTCCAGCTCGAGGAGCGCTCCGAGCCGAAGCCCAGACAGCGCACGCGTACTGCCTGAAGCACCGCTTCGATCACCACCACAAGTGAGGTACCCCATGGAGATCCCGAAGGACAAGATCCTCGACCTGCTCGAGCAGCAGGGCAAGGGCGACCAGGCCGAACAGGCCCGTCAGGAGCTGCCCGACCAGGTCGACCCCGAGCGCGACTCGGGTCTGCTCGCGAAGTTCGGCATCGACCCGCAGGACCTGCTCGGCAAGCTCGGCGGCGGAGTCCCCGGACTATGAGCAGCGACCCGTTCACAGAACAGGAGCATGCGATGAGCACCCAGACCTCCCAGTCACCCAGCGAGCCATCGACCACCGACCAGGCCAAGGAGAAGGCGCAGGAGGCGGCGGGTCAGGCAAAGGAGAAGGCCGGCTCCCAGCTGCGCTCGCAGGTCGACCAGCGCTCGACCGACGCCGGGCACCGCGTCGGCGGCTTCGCCTCGGACGTGCGCAGCGTCAGCGAGCAGCTGCGCGAGCAGGGTAAGGACCAGCCGGCCAAGCTGGCCGAGCAGGCGGCCGATCGCGCCGAGCGGCTCGGAAGCTACCTGAAGGAGAGCGACGCCGATCGCATCCTCGGCGACGTCGAGGACATCGGGCGGCGCCAGCCGTGGGCCGTGATCGCCGGCGGCGTGGCGCTCGGGCTCGTCGCCTCGCGCTTTCTGAAGGCGTCCTCGAGCGACCGCTACCAGCAACGCACGAGCGGGCAGCTGCCCGAGCGCACGTCGTACCGGCCCGCGGAGACGTCGGACCTCGGCACCACGGTGGCGGGCCGCGTGACTCGGTCGTGCCGGCGACGCCCGCCGTCCCGGCCATCCCTACGGCCTCCGACGCGAGCCGCTGAGCCATGGCCGATGCAATGAACGGCGGCAGCACCGGCGACGCACGCGAGCGCCCGATCGGCGAGCTGGTCAAGGAGCTCTCGTCAGCAGACCTCGACGCTGGTCCGCCAGGAGATCGAGCTCGCCCGGGCCGAGCTGCAGCAGAAGGGCAAGCTGGCGGGCAAGGGCGCCGGCATGCTCGGCGGCGCCGCGCGTCGCCGGGCTGCTCGCACTGGGCGCGCTGACCGCGGCGCTGATCGCGCTGCTGGACAAGGCGATGGCGACGTGGGTCGCCGCGCTGATCGTGATGGCGCTGTGGGCGATCGTCGCCGCCGTGCTCGCCAAGGCCGGCCAGAAGTCGCTGCAGCAGCGCGACGCCACCGGCACCCCAGACCGTCGAAACCGTGAAGGAGGACATCCAATGGGCCAAGAACCCGACCGGATCCGCGCCGAGATAGAGCAGACGCGCGCGGACATGTCAGAGACCGTGGACGCGCTCGGCTACAAGGCCGACGTGAAGTCGCGGGCCAAGGAGAACCTGCAGGACAAGAAGCAGTCGGCCAAGGAGAGCATCGTGGGCGTCAAGGACAAGATCGTGGGAGCGGGCGACTCGGTCACCAGCTCGGTGAGCGATCGCACGCCCGACTCCGATGAGGTCAAGCACAAGGCCAAGAAGGCCGCGAGCGTCGCACAGGAGAACCCGCTCGGCCTCGCCATCGGATCGATCGCCGTCGGGTTCATCGCCGGCATGCTGATCCCCTCCACGCGCGTGGAGGACGAGAAGCTCGGCGGGGTCGCCGACGACGTCAAGGCCAAGGTCAAGGAGACCGGATCTGAGGCGCTCGAGCACGGCAAGCAGGTCGCCCAGGACGCCGCTCAGAGCGCGCAGGAGACCCTCAAGGAGAGCGGACAGGAGCACGCCCAGCAGGTCAAGGACAGCGCGCAGCAGAGCGCCCAGGACGTCGGCTCCTCCTCGACCGACCGGCCCGAGTACACCACGCACTGATGGCACGCAGACGAAGCCCCGCCGCGCGTCGTCGGCCCCGCAGCGACGGTTCGCGCGCGGTTTCACCGCACCGAGCCGCGGCCCGGCCCTGCGCCGGCGGCGCCAGCCCGAACCGAGCGGCGTGAAGAAGCTGATCGTCGGGCCGACGGGATCCGGACCACCCCTCGCCGACGGCCTCGGTCCCAGCACGCGTACCCGCCGAGAATCGCCAACCGTCAGCGAGAAGCGTCGAAACCCCCCCAGCGGCGGGGAGCCTCACTCGTGATGTTCGAGCGAATCGCCGATGAGCCAGAGCATCGGCGGCCAGAGTCCGACGAACAGAGCGCGGCGCTCGGCGTTGCCGCGCTCGTCCTGGTCGACGGTCTTCGCGCGGATCCATAGCGTGATGCACAGCCCGACGCCCGCCAGCGACGCCAGGTGGAAGTGCCAGCTGCGCGGCCCGGCAGCGTGAAGGGTCTTGGTCAGCATGTGCGACGACTACCCGGCGTGGGCCGGATGCGCACGCTTGCGCGCCTGTTTGGGTAACACCGCGGGATGCCGCGTCGCCCTTCACCGTCCCGGCGGCTTCGCACTGCCGCGCGGTGGCCGCCGGGCGTCGTGCTGACGTCGTGGCGCTACATGTGGCGGACCACGCCGTTGCACCGCTCCGAGGTGCCGGGAGAGTTCCGGCTCGACGGTCCGCCGCGGCTCCCCGAGGGCGTGCTGGAGGACGAGGTCCAGTATCCCTCCGCGGGCGCCGGACCGCTCTTCCATCGTCTCTACCGCGCGCTGATCCGGGAGTCGCGCATGGCGCCCGAGGAGCTCGTCGCGTGCATCGCGGCGGATCCGGACCGCGTGGCGCCGAGCGAGTTCGCGAGCTTCACGAAGGTCGTCGGCGAACCGGGGACGATGGCCGTCGGCGACGAGTACGTCGTGCGCATGCCGGGGCCGTGGGACGGACCCGTGCGGGTCGTGGAGCGAGCCCCGAGCTCGTTCCGCTTCGTCACGCTCGAAGGTCATCTCGAGGCGGGCCAGATCGGCTTCTCGGCGGCGCGCGGCGAGCTGCTCGAGTTCCGCATCGAGTCGTGGGCGCGCGCGGGGGACCGGCTGTCCAACCTGCTCTATCACCACCTGCGCATGAGCAAGGAGATCCAGCTGCACATGTGGACCTCGGTGCTCGAGCGGGTGGCCGAGCTCGCCGGCGGCCGCTTGACCGGCGGCATCGAGATCCGGACACGGCGCGTGGACGTCGATGCGGGCTGAGCCGGCCGCGCTGCACGGCGTCCCGCTGAACTTCGAGCCCGCAGCCGCTGGCGGCCTACACGCCCGAGCGCGGCTGGCTTGCCGACGCTCTGAGCCAGCGGCTGCCGGGCGAGCGTCCCGGCGACCCGGTGCCGGGCGGCGCGTGGCAGGTCGCGCGGCGCCTGATGGAGGACTACCGCATGGCCGATCCGCGCATCGTGCGCGCGAGCTGGGACCCGCGCGCGGCGCTGCTCGGCCGCGAGATGCTGCTCGAGCTGCGCCTGTACCGGATCGTCAGCGTTCGCGCCGGCGTGCGCGTCATCGGGGTATGGGACGAGGAGCGCGTCGTGGCCGGCTGCCGCGCGCGCGTGTTCGGCTACGAGTACGCGACGCTGCGGGGCCATGTCGAGATGGGCCGCATGGACTACCAGCTCTACAAATGGCGCGACGACGGCGCCGTCGAGTTCCGCCTGCATGCCCACTCGCGGGCCTCCGAGGACGGCGCGCCCTGGGTCCGGCTCGGCTTCCGCCTCTTCGGCCGCCGGGAGCAGGTGCGCTTCCTCCGGCGCTGCTGCGAGCGGATTGCCCGTCTGACGGCACAGCAGCTCGGGTTGCCCGGCGACCCGCCGCCGCCCGCGGTCTGCCTGCAGGAGGCCGACGCACCGGACACGGCCGAGGTCACCGAGCGCCTGCTCCCGCGCCGCACCGAGCGCCGGGCCTGAGGCTCGGTCAGACTCGGCGACCCGCCGCGACACGCTCGGCGGCGGCGAGCGGGTCGTCGTCGAGTAGGCGGGCGTCGGTGTCGGTGGCGAGCGGGGGCGTCGCTGCGGCTCCCGCGACCCAGAGCGGCGCGGCGCGCGCGAGGCGCCGCAGGGCTTCGCGGCCGTTCTGGAAGCGAGCGGGCGTCGTCGCGGCGAGCACGAGCGCTTCTGGCCGCAGCGTCGTGACGGCGCCCGTGAGGGTGTCGAGCGGCGTGTCGGGGCCGAGAAACGTGATCCGCCAGCCGCGGTCGCGCAGCCCGAGGCCGAACGCGATCAGGCCGAGGTCATGCTGCTCGCCGGGCATGCATGCGAGCAGCGCGCGTGGCCCTGCGCCTCGGTCCCAGTCGCGCGCGAGCCCGAGCAGCCGCCCGCGCAGGAGTTGGCTGGCGAAGTGCTCCTGCGCGACTGACGCTTCGCCGCGCTGCCAGCGATCTCCCAGCTCGCGCAGGTAGGTCAGGACGACCTCTCGTAAGACGATCTCGACCGAGAAGCCGGCCAGCAGCCGGTCGAGCGCCGATTGTGCCGCGCTCTCGTCGAACGCATCGAGCGCGGCGCGCAGGTCGCCGGCGTGGCGCTCTAACGCCGGCGTCTGGGCACGCGGTGCGGCCGCGCTCTCCTCCTCCAGCGTCAGGCGCGCCGCCTGCGCGGCCGACAGCCCGCGCTCGAGGTGCGACCGCATGACCGCGATGCGCCGCTCGTCGTGCGGTGAGTACAGGCGGAAGCCGCCGTCGGAGCGCATCGGGTGCAGCAGGCCGTAGCGGTTCTCCCAGGCGCGCAGCAGCTCCGGGCTGACGCCCGAGCGTCGACTGAGCTCACCGATGCGCACATGACCGGCCGATTCCACGGCCAGCGATTATACAGACTCTCGACAATTTCTTGACAGGATCCCTCTCAGCCTCTACGATCCTTCTACAGACACTCTACGGATAGGAGTTCCCGTGAAGAAGCTCGAAATGCTTACCGCCGCGCTGGTCATCGTCGGCGGGCTGAACTGGGGCCTGGTGGCGATCGCGGAGTTCGACCTCGTCGCGGCGCTGGTCGGCCTGGACTTCGGCGAGACCAACGCCGCGAGCCGCGTCGTGTACGGGCTCGTGGGCCTGGCCGCCGCCTACCAGCTGGCCACCTCGCCGGCGCCCGCGGCGCTCCACCCGCGACCACCGAGTGGCCGCCGCCTAGACAGCGGAGAGGACAACGACATGCGACAGCCTCTGACATCGACCCTGCTCGCGGCCGCTCTCGCCGTTCGGCGCTCGCGCTCCCGGGCGCGAGCGTCGCCGCGCCGACCGGGGAGCGGGCCGGCGAACCCACCATCGCCGAGACGGCGGCCGCCGAGCCGCGGTTCTCGACGCTGGTAGCGCTGGCGACCAAGGCGGGCCTCGCCGGCGATCTCGCGCGGAAGACGAAGCTGACCCTGTTCGCCCCGACCAACGCCGCCTTCAACAAGGTGCCCGAGGCGACGCTGAAAAAGCTCGGTCGCAACCGCGCCCTGTTGCGGCGGGTGCTCCTGTACCACGTCGTCGCCGGCGACGTCAAAGCCGAGCAGATCGTGCGGCGGCGGGCGGTGCGAACCCTCGCGGGGCCCAAGGTGCGCATCCGCGTCCGCGACGACACCGTGCTCTTGAATCGCCGCACCAAGGTCGTCCAGACCAATATCGACGCGAGCAACGGAACGATCCACGTCATCGACCGCGTGCTGATCCCGCCCGGGCGCTAGCCGGCGATCGAGCACCCCCCGCTGGAGGGCGGCCCCCGCCGCCCTCCAGCGCCACCCACCACCCGTGCGCATCTGGGATCTCGAACCCGCTCGCCTGTGCGACCGGCACCTGCTCGGCGAGCACCGCGAGCTCCACGCGATCTGGGCGATCCTGACAACGGGCAAGCAGGGCTACGCCCACCACCCCGAGACGCTGCGCTGGCGCGGCCGGCTCGCCGCGCTCTACGCCCGCCACGACGCACAGGTCACCGAGATGACCCGTCGCGGCTTCCGCCACGCCAGCCTGCTCGATCCCCGACTCGCCACCGGAGCCGCACGGCAAACCGAGCTGATCGACCCCGTGGAGGCGCAGCGCGAGCGCCTCGCAAACCGCGCGTGCGGCTGCCCATCCCGGTGACCTGGCCGCCCACACACGCAGACGCATCGCGCTTCGAGGCGACGTCCGCCGGTCGTTCACGACGCTGGGCGTCTTCGGGCACCTCGCGCGCATGGTCGTGCTCGCGCTGATCGGCTACTTCGGATGCGGGCGGCGATCGGCTACGACGCGGATAAGGCTGTGGGTCTCGACGGGGCGCTGACCCGGGTCGCCCACGCGTCTTACGGTCCTGTCCTCCTCGGCATCGTCGCGGCCTCGCTGATCGGGTTCGCCGCCTGCTCGGTCGTGGACGCGCGCTACCGCAAGGTGTGATCGGTCTCCGGCGTAGCGAGTCGGCGCGCATGCGCGCGGGTAGCCCGTCCTGAAAGACGACCTCTCAGGGGAAGGGAGGCGGAGATGGTTTGGATCCAGCCGGCTGTTCTCGCCGTGATGCTTGTGGCCCGCGCGCCGTCCTCGGCCCCATGACCGCGTCGGCGTCAGATCGTGTTCGTCCTGTCATGCCGGCCGCGCTCGCGATCGCCGCCGTGGCGCTCTTCGCCGTGCTGCTCCTCGCCGGCACGGACGCTGCAGTCGCCGGGGCGGCCGGCGTCGTCCTGCTGGTGGTCGCCTGCGGCCTGGCCCTCATCGGCTGGCATGCCGCACGCAGCCGCGAGCGCCGACTCGCAGCCGTCGCCGACGCCCTGCGGAAGGAGCGCTCCGATGAGCGGGAGCAGTTCGAGCGCCACCTGCGGCGGCTCGGTCAAACCCTCGCGCAGGAGCGCGTCCTCCTGCGCCGGCTGCGCGACTCGTGGCGGGCGGAGCGCGAATGGAGCCGCGAGCTCCGCGGTCAGCTGCAGGACCTCCACGGCCGGTCCTCCGGGCGCGGCGACGTGCTCGAGCTCGTGCTCAAGGCCTCCATCCAGCTGGTGAACGCGCAGAAGGGACTGCTGCTCGCCAAGGATGACGACGACGGCGACGGCGACCTCAACCTCGTCACCGCCGTGGGGTTCGACCACGACCCGGAGCACAGCAGCGTCGTGCAGCGCTTCGCGCGCGAGGTGCTCGCGCGCGACCGGATCGTGCGCGAGGACGATCCGGCCCGGCCCGAGGACGGGGGGTCGGCGGCCGACGAGGAGATCGAAGGGCTCGTGGCCGTCCCGCTCTACCTGCGGGACCAGTTCCACGGCGTCATCTTGTGCGTCAACCGGCCGGGCGGCTTCGCGGAGCTGGACGACGAGGTCCTGCTCGCGCTGGGCAATCACGCCGGCGCCGCGGTCAGCTAGGGCCAGCTGGGCCGTGATCTCCGCGAGGCGCAGCGCGCGACCGTCCGCGTGCTCGCCGAAGCCGTGTCGGCGCGGGATCCGCTGCTGCACCGCGAGTCCGTCGCGCTGTCGGTCCTGGCCAGCCGGCTCGCCGGCGACCTCGGGCTCGACAAGGACGACCGCGACGGCCTGATGATCGCGACGTTGTTGCGCGTCGTCGGGTACCTGCCGCTCTCGGAGCGGCTCTTCCAGAGCCGCGATCCGCTCACGCCGGACGAGCGTGCCCTGATCTCGCTGCATCCGCGTCTGGGCTTCGAGATCCTCCGCCAGGCCCCCTCCCTCCGGGAACCCGGGATGGCGGTGCTGTTCCACCACGAGCGCTACGACGGACACGGCTACCCGGCCCGCCTCGCGGGCGACGACATACCGCTGGCCGCCCGTGCGCTGAGCGTCCTGGAGGCCTATGGCGCCATCACGCACGACCGCCCGCACCGTGCCGCGCGCAGCTCGGAGGACGCCTGCAGGGAGCTCGTCGCCCACGCGGGTACGCAGTTCGACCCGGAGATCGTCCAATTGCTGGTGGAGCGGGTGCGCCATACCCCCGAGCGCCCCAGCGACGAGGTGATCGACGTGATCCTCGAGAACCTGCCGCTCGACCGCCGCGACATCGACGACAGCACTCTGGATCGGCTCCGCGCTTCGACGGTCGACGGCCTGACGCTGCTCGGCGACCATCGGGCGCTGCAGCGCGCCGTGCGCCAGGCGGCGAGCGAGGCGACACCGGCACGGCGCTTCGGCGTCGTGCTCCTGCAACTCCGGGACCTGCCGCGCATCAACGACGAGCTCGGCTATCCCGCTGGGGACCGCCTGATCCAGGTCTCGGGCCGCCGGGCCGTCACCGCGGCGACCCGCCTCGGCGCGACCGCATACAGGGCGAGCGGCCGGCGGCTGGCGATCCACGTCCCGCTGCGGGAGGACGACGATTTCGGCGAGGTGCTCGAGGACATCCGCAGCGAGTTCATCGCCGGCCCCGCCGTGGACGTCGTCGCGTCGGCGTGGAAGCCCGGAGACCGCGGCGAGGACGTCTTCGCGCAGGCACGGCGCGCGCTCAAGGGCGCGCCGGCCTGATCGCTTCGCGCCGACGGCGGCTACCGCTACAACCCGATCGGCGGCACGCTGATCGATCAGCTCTGGGTCCGTTAGACACCCGGGCCGGACCGCCGCCAGGTCGCCGTTGGACGGCGCCGGCGAGGTGGGCTCGCCGGGCGGGGTCCGGCTGCGGCGTTCTCGCGGCTCAGGAACCCGCCTAGCTCGCCGATCGTGCTCATCAGCGGCGCCGGGAACACGATCGTCGAGTTCTTGTCGACTCCGATCTCGACCATCGTCTGCAGGTTGCGCAGCTGCAGCGCCAGCGGGTGGGCCATCATGATGTCCGAGGCGCGCCCGAGCTCGCCGGCGGCGCGCGCCTCGCCCTCGGCGGCGATGATCTTGGCCCGGCTTCTCCCGTTCGGCCTCGGCCTGGCGGGCCATCGCGCGCTGCATGCTGTCGGGCAGCCTGGATGTCCTTGAGCTCGACGGTCGTGACCTTGATGCCCCGCTGGCGGTCTTCGGGGACCGGCTCGGCGCCGCCGCCCTCGTGGGCGCGCGGCTGGCGGCGTTCGCTCTGATCCTCGTAGGGACAGCGCTGACCCCGGCGCCCGTTCGCGCCGGCGAGGCGCTCGAGGAGTCAGCCGAAGCGCCGGGGCGGTCTTCAGGGTGTCCCGCGTGAGCGGATCTCGCGATGAAGCCGCGCGGGAAAGGCGGCAGACCCCGCTCGACCGTCCCGCGCACGCCGCGCGGAGCATCCACAGTCAGTGTGGCCCGCAAGGGGGGCGGCCCGCCGTGGGCCGCCCCGCAAGCGGGGTGCTACGCGGTCGCGAGTTCGCGCTCGGCGGCGTTCAGGACGCCGGAGCGGTTCTTGTGCGCGCGCTCGTAGGCGCGAACGCGGGCGCTGCGTTCGTCGTCGGCGTCGCCGAGCGCGGCGCGGATCTGCGCCACGGTGAGCTCGTCGTAGCCCGGCCAGGGCTCGTCGCCGCGCAGGGTGCTGATACGCGAGAGCACCGTGGTGCGGTTCTCGCGCTTGCGCTCGTAGGCGTCAACCTTGGCGAGGTCGATCTGGGACAGCTCGGTGAGCTTGCCCGCGATCTCCTCGGCGGACAGCTCGTCGTAGCGGGCGATCGCGAGGTCCTCAGCGGAGGCCATGGCGCCCTTGATCTCGCCCTCGAGCCGTGGGACACCGGGCACGGTGCGCGCCCGGCGCGCCGTACGCTTTGTCTTCGCGCTGGCGGTGCGGGCGGTCGCCTTGGCCGCGTCGGCCGCGCCAGTCTTGGTGACGTCATAGGACGGGTCACCCTCTACCTCGGCGCCGACCACGGCCGCGGTCAGCGTGCGCAGCTCGCGCATGACGCGGGCGAGCATCCTCTCCTCGTCGGCGCGGATCGAGGCGGCCAGCTTCGCGGTCTTGTCGTCGCCGACCGCCTGGGCGAGGTGCTCGAGCGCCGTGTAGGTGGCGATCTCGAGGGATTCGGTCGCGCACGCGTCCTTGGCGTTCTTGAGGATCTTCTCCTCGCCACCCGACCCGCGCAGGAGATCAAACGGCGTCTTCGACAGTGCGATGACCTGTCCCACGATGCTTTCCGCGATCCCCAGGCCGGCGGCCAGCGGGTTGACGCCATCGCCCAACTCGCTCAGGCGGCCCTGGACGCGCTCGGCGTGCGAGCGCGTCTCGTCAAGGTGCTTCTCCAGCGCGGAGCGGTAGTTGCCGCGCGGGGTCATCGCGATCTGCGACTGCAGCACGCGCTTCAACGCCACTTCGCTGGCGTGCGCCTCGTTGAGGTACTGCACGACCTTCTGCTGCTGCAAAGCAGCCTTCTTCTGTTCGGACTGACTCATCGAGTCGTGTTCCAATCTTTAGAATTTGAAGATGAACCTGCTCCGGCGATCAAACGCGGAAGCGGTCGGGTGCCCGTTCGTGTCCAGCGCCCGGGCCAGGCGGCGCAGGCGCCGGACACGACCAGTTGGCGGAGCTGTGCTAGAAGCGGTCGCCGTTGTACGGGTCGCTGCTGCCCGATTTGGCGAGGCCGCGGCTGACCATGTAGCCAACGGTGAGGATGGTGGCGTAGAGCCAGGCCTGCTTGGCGCCGAAGCCGCCCGTATTGCTCTCATCGACCATCGCGGCCGAGACGAGGATGCCGGCTAGGACAGCGAGGAACGCGAAGAACTCGGTCGTCTTGAACGACGCCTTCGTCTCGGTCACGAGGCGACGCGCGGCATGGCCGCGGCCGTTGGAGTGGTCGCCGGACCGCTCATCGATCGAACCCGTCGTACGGGTAGCGCCAGTGGCACTCATGGGTAACTCCTTGATCATTCAGGGGGAGCGGGATGGATCGCCGGATCGCGTGACGAGGCCAGTGAGCTCGGCACCGCTTCCGTCGAGGGACTGCAGGACGCGGGTCACACACACGCGCCGCCCTCTCATGCTGCCCGAAGCGCCCAGACGCCAAACACGGGGTCAATGAGGAGCGTCCGCGCCGGACTGATCAGGCGCCCATGGAACTCGACAGCGACGGCGCTGCTACTGCCTTCCGCAGACAGGAGTGAGGCGGGAGCCGACAGTGCACTGGCGTTCGCGACCCTCCTCCGGAGCAGACATGCACTGCAGGCGCTCGCGGCGCCCCGCTCACCGCGCATTCGAGAGCGCGGAGTGCCCGCTGAGAGTGGCGCACATCGGCCCGCCCGTCGGGCCGTTCAGCGGCTCGCCCGCGGGCGTGGCCCGGACCGCTCCGCGAAGTGCGAACTGGCGGCGTCGCGGCATTACAGCCGCGGCGCCGACTGCGTCCGATGTTCGCGGGCTTCGGACCGCGCCCCGCTACCGCGAGTCAGCCCCGGCTCGCGGCGTCCGAGGAGCTATCCGACGACTGGTCCTGCTTCGATTGCTGCTCGCCGTCTTTGGACTCGGGCGCCTCCTTCGGAAAGCCGCCCTCGGTCTCCGTGTCCGGCTCGCCGGGCTTCGGGCGCTTCTCGTCGGCCTCGTCGGGCCGGTCCTGCGGGGATTCGCTATGGCGACCTCCTCGTTGCGGGCACCGGCGGGTCCTACCCAGCCGGTGCGGCGGCCCCGCTTCTGCTCCGAGCCTGGAAGGAGCAGCGCGCGTACAGCACCGGGCACCGTCTCGACCCGCCACTGTCAAGCATCTACTGAGACACCACCGTCAAGCATCACCTACGACAGCCCCACTCTCGGCGCCCGTGTCGGCGCCGTTTCGGCGCGTTGTCGGTTCCGCGCCTGTGAGGAGTTTCTCTACGAACTCAAGGGCGGCTCGCTTCGCTCGCCGCCGGCGCCGGCTGCGGGCGGCCGCAAGCGGCCGTCCTCGCCGGCCGCCCCGCCACCGCGCGGCACGGCCTGGAGTTCGTGAAGAAGAGCCCGCCGCGCGCTCAGCGCGGTCAGCTCGAGCCGCTACACCACGTCGCCGGGTAGCTTCGCCGGCCCGCGCCCGTCAAGCGACACCGCTTCGCGGCGGCCTGCGGCCGGTCCTGACGGACTGCGCTTGACTGCCACGGGCGCGGCTCCGCTATTGGGCTGGGTAGGAGGGCAGGCCGGAGCCTGCCGACCCGGGTCAGCCGTTCCAAGCATTGCTCCGATCGGACGCTCCGCGGCGTCGGCGAGCTTGACGGCGACGAAGCGCTGTCAGCAGCCCGGGAGAAACGCAATGTCCGCCCGTCGGAAGGCCTCGCCTGTCGCGCGAGCTCGAATGCCCCGCAAACGCCTACGGCGACACGCGAGTATCCGACTGTGACGCGGGTTGGCGGTGGCGTTCGATCAGGCTGCGGGCCATCGCTTGTGCGTGCTCAGCGGCGTCGGGGTCTCCCTCCGCCGCGGCGATGACCGAGCCCTTCATCAGGATGTGCCAGGAACGGGCAAAGTCGTCGCTGTCGCGCAACCCGGCCTCGTCGGCCAGCTGGCGCACGATCGATCTGATGTGCTCCACGTGACGGACGCTGGCGCGGCCGGCGGGATGCTCGGCGCCCATCTCAACCAGCGCGTTGAAAAACAGGTACGCGTCGAACTCCTTGCTGTGAAACCGCTCGTCAAGCACGTCGAAGATGGCCAGCAAGCGTTGCTCGGGTCCGCCGTCGGTATGCCTGGTCTGCGCCTGCTGGATGTCGTCGGTCCAGTGCTGGTGACGCCGCTCGAGGAACGCGAGAACGAGGTCGTCCTTGGACGCGAAGTGGCGGTAGAGCGTCGCCTTGGCGACGCCGGCGTGCTCGATGACCTCTTCGACCCCCACGCCGCGAATGCCGCGCCGCGAAAACAGTTCGTAGGCGGTGTCCAGCAGCCGCTCGCGCGGGCCCCGGCGGCGATCGGCCGCTGACAGCTCCGGCTCCATCTCGCTCGCGAACGGTAGCAATAGACAGACAGGTCTGCCTACGACAGAAAGACCGGTCTGTGCCACCCGCCCTCCGCGAACCGCAGAGACATGTCCGATTCCCCCTCATCGGCACTCCAGGAATCACATCCAGAGCGAACTCGAGTGGGTTCCGAGCACCGCCCTGAACCACGGTCCAGGCGACGGTTGACAGACCGGTCTGTCTGCTGTAGAACGACCGGTCTGACTGCCCTATAGAAAGACCGTTCTGGCTTTCGGCTGACGTTACGACGACCGAGGTGAAAGCATGAGGACCGATCTCCCGGACAACGGGTCAAACGGAGACAGTGCCCGTGAGCTGGCGCGGCGGGGTTTCGCCGTAGAGCACCACGACATCGCGGACGGCCCGACGCGGCTCGCGTGCATCGGGGAGCTCGACCTCGCGACCCTGCCAGTGTTCGAGGACGCGTTGTGCCGCGCCGAGGCTGACGGGCGCGCGATCGTTCTCGACCTCAGCGGGCTGGACTTCATCGACTCCCGCGGGCTGGCGATGATCCTGGCCCTGGACCGGCGCCTCCGAGAGTCCGGTGGACGACTGACGATCGTCCGCGGCCCCGACGCCGTCAATCACATATTCGAGATCACCGGTGTGCTCGACCGGCTCGAGTTCGTCGACGGCCCCGCCGCATCGCGCGGCGCGCCGAAACCCGCCGGCGAACACACGTCGACACGCGGTGCGCTTCGGTCCGCTGCACTCGACTAGGAAGGAGCGATCATGGGAGCCGCAAGCGAACGCCTCGCGCACGTCAACAACGCGCCCGATCGCGAGTATCGAGCGCTATTTCGGCGCTACCGGGAAACCGGTGACGCCGGCGCCCGCCAGAACCTCGTCGAGCGCTTCCTACCGCTCGCCTACAAGCTTGCGGGCCGCTACCAACGCGGCCCCGAACCGCTCGAAGACCTACGGCAAGTCGCCGCTATCGGTCTGCTGAAGGCGATCGACCGCTACGACCCCGCCTACGGCACCGCATTCTCCTCCTTCGCAGTACCCACAATCCTCGGCGAACTTCGCCGCCACTTCCGCGACACCGGCTGGGCGCTCCGCGTCCCACGCGACCTCCAGGAGCTGGCCGTGCGACTGGATCGCACGGCCGACGAGCTGCACCAAGCGCTCGGTCGGGCGCCAACCGTTGCAGAGATCGCCGAGCGCCTCAACACCACGCCCGAGCAGGTGTTCGAGGCGCGCACCGCAACGGGCGCCCACCACGCCATGTCGCTGCAATCCACGATCATGGACGGCGATGACCAGCAGGCGACGCTCGGCGACGTGATCGGCGCCCATGACATTGGTCTCGACGCCGCCGAGGCGGCGGTGACCGCTGAACGGCTACTGCGTCACCTAAGCGAGCGCGACCGCGAGGTCCTGCGCCTGCGCTTCGCCGAGGACCTCACCCAAAGCGAGATCGGCGAGCGGCTCGGGATCTCCCAAATGCATGTCTCGCGGCTCATCCGCCAATCCCTCCAACGGCTGCGCAAGCTCGCCCAGACCGAAGACACATCGCGACCACACGCCGCCGTGGCGGCGTGACGCGCAACCCGCCGCACGTACCGCTCGGCGCGTGTTCGGCACTCAACGACCCGAGTCGGGCACCGTCTCACGCCTTGCTCGAGCGACCCCGCGCGGTCGCTCCAGCAAGGTCCTCCCGAGAGGACAGCTGACGACTCCACGAAGGCGGCAGGCAGCACGTGAGAGTTTCCTTTACGTAGT
>CAVZMB010000012.1:0-247457 GCA_963776255.1 uncultured Actinomycetota bacterium
CATCTGCGGAAGACCGGGGCGACGTCGCGAACGGCGTCGACGATGGTCTCGTAGCCGGTGCAGCGGCACAGGTTGCCGCTGATCCCCTCCCGCATTCCGCCTCGGAGGGATCGGAATTGCGCGCCAGCAGGGCGCACGCGCTGAGGATCATCCCGGGAGTGCAGAACCCGCATTGCAGCGCGAAGTTGTCGGCAGAATGCCTGTTGCATCGGGTGCAAACCGGCCTCGCCGGCCAGGCCTTCGACGGTGCGCACCTCGCTGCCCCGCGCCTGGAAGGCGAACACTACGCACGACTTCGCCTGGGGCCGCGCCCCCGTCCATCAGGACGGTGCAGGCTCCGCAGATCCCCTGCTCGCACGACAGGTGCACGCTCGTGAGGTGTAGCCGCTCGCGCAGCACGTCCGCGAGACGAGCGCGGCTCGACGTCGGTCAGCTCGATCGCCGCGTCGTTGACCACAATCGGCAAGCGGTCGATCATCGCGGCACCCCGCCGGAAGCCGCCATCCGCAGCGCGCGGGCAACCTCCACTACGGTGGCCCGCCTCCGGTAGGCCGCCGGAGCATGCAGATCGTCTGCCGGGGTGGCAAGCTCACCAGCCAGCGCCGCGGCGCGCCGGATTTGCTGCTCGTCGAGCGGCCCTCCGACGAGCAGGTCCTCCACGGGCTCGATACGGACCGGGGTCACCGCCGGCACCGCCCAGCGCGAGCCGGGCCCGCACGCAGGCATCGCCCTGAAAGGTGATCACGACGAGCGCAACCACGATCGGGAAGTCACATGCGCGCAGCTTGAGCTCGGAGAATCCCACCTGTTCTCCGGCGGAAGGATCGGGAAACGTACCTCGGTCAGGACCTCGTCAGGTGAGACGGGATGTCGTGAAGTAGTGCTGGAAGAGTTGCCCGGCCTCGATCCACCGGACGTGTTCGCGGCCGCGTACCAGCACCCGCCCGTCTGTCGCCAGCAGCGCGACGCAGAGCTCGGAGAGGCGCTGCCCAACGCGACGCTCCCGCCGACCGTCCCCCGAGAACGGGTCTGCGGTTGACCGACGAACTGGGTGACGTAGCTCAGCAGCGGCAGCATCGCGCCACGAGTTCGAGGTTCTCTAGCTGCATCTGGCGGGTCATCGCGCCGACCGCGATCTCGCCGGCGTCTTCTCGGATCCCGGCTAGCGCTGCGATGCCGCCCAGGTCGATCACACGTTCCGGTCGGGCCAGGCGCATGTTCAGCAGTGGGATCAAGGTCTGTCCGCCGGCAAGGAGGACCGTGTCCTCGACGCCGTCCGCGAGCAGGGCCAGCGCCTGATCGAGCTCGGTGGGCATCTCCAGGACGAATGGCGCCGGCCTCATGGCTGACCGCCGCCAGGGCAGGTAATGCGCGACAGGGCATTACCTGCCCCGGTGCGCCCGCCGCGACCTGTCGACCGCTCCTTATAGGTTTACCGTATACGGGATATCTTAGTTGGTCCACGCCGGCTTCGGGTGCCGTTCCGACCGGAGGTTGAACACCGGGCTCGCCCGTCCTCAGCTGGCATGCAGGCCCCCGGTGGCGGCAAGCATCAGGGCGGTGACGTCGTACGGCGGCTCGAACTCGCCAGCCGGGGCCCGTGCGGACAGCACCAGAATTCGATCACAGTATCCCCATCAGCTCCTCGGGATCGCTGGACCCGATCACCATCGCCACCCCCTCGGAGGCGCATTCCCCGATCACGCTGTGGATGTCGATGCGGCTGGACAGGCTCCGGACTCCGTTGGTCGGCTCATCCATGATCACTACGTGGTTGCCGGCGCCCAACGCCCGGGCGATGACGGCTTTCTGCTGGTTTCCGCCGCTCAGCGTCCAGATGGGGTCGGCGGACGCTGCGCAGCCGGATCTGAATCGCTCGGCGAGCGTCTCGGTTCTGGACCGTTCTGCTCGACGACGCCGCAGAAACTCGCGGGCACGCGCTAGTCCGACTATGATGTTGTCCCGAACATCCAGTTCCGCGAAGACCCCCTCCCTCGGACGATCACTGGGCACCATCCCGACACCAGCCCTGTGCAGGACCCAGGGCCGAGGCCGGCGGCTGACCCCGCCCAACCGCATCCCGGCTACCCGGCGCGAGCCGGTGTCGCCGCCGAGCGCATAGACCACGGCCTCGCGCCCCGAACCGGGAAGGCCGAGCGCGCCCAGCACCTCGCCGCGCCGCAGGACCAGCCCGTCCAACAGCACCCGGCCGTGGTCGGTCACGGCTCCCACTTCGAGGACGACCGCATCGCCGTCCGGGCGTCTGCGCCGAACCGGCGCCGATAGCGGGCGCGTCCCACCCGAGCCAAGCATCAGCCGAATCAGCTGCCCAGAGGATGTGGCGCCGACCTCCACGGTGGCGATGTCCCGGCCGTCCTTGAACACCGTGACCGTGTCGCAGATCGCCATCACCTCGTTGATGCGGTGGGAGATGAACAACACCGACACGCCCGTGGCGGCCAGATCCTTCAGCAGCGAGGTGAGCCGCTTCACCTCGTGCCGGGCCCAGCGCAGAGGTCGGCTCGTCGAGAATGACGATCTCCGGCTGCTGCTGCACGACACGCGCCAACGCCACCAGCTGCTGATCGGAGAACGACAGGTGCGCGACGAGCCTGGAGGGCTCGATGCGGACTCCGATGCGGGCCAGCGCTTCCAGCGCGACGGCGCGCATTCGACGGCGATTCAGCAGGTAGGACCGCCGGCCCCGGGCGGCCTCCAGGCCGATGTTCTCGGCCACCGTCAGATCAGGGCACAGCGACAGCTCCTGGAACAGCACCCCGATACCCCGGTCCAGCGCTGCACGTGGATCGGCGAGCACGACGTCATCGCCGAGCATCGAGATGCCTCCCGAGTCCGGCCGCAACACCCCGGCAAAGATCTTTACCAGGGTGGATTTTCCAGCGCCGTTGTGGCCGACGAGGCCATGAATGGTGCCCCGTTTGATGCTCAGGTTGGCGCCATCCAGCGCCATCACACCGCCAAAGGATCGATGAACGTCGTGCGCCTCGACCGCGCTGCCCGCACGGTCCGGCCCGTTGTCGCCGGCAGTCACCGTCGTTGCGCCCGGTTGGAGACGAAGACGTTCACCGTGATGGCCACGATCACCAGTAGGCCCGTGATGGCCGTTTGGGCGTACGAACTGACCCCGAGTACCACCAGGCCGTTGCGCAGCACGGCGAGCACCGCCGCGCCGAGCACCGCGCCGACGACCGTTCCTACTCCGCCGAACAGGCTGACGCCGCCGAGCACGGCGGCGGCAAACACGTCGAATTCCAGACCGGAACCGGCTGTCGGATTCGCGGTGGGAAGAAAGCCCAGGGCGAGCAGGCCGCCGAGCGCTGCGAGCATACCGCTGATGACGAATGCCACGGTCTGCACCCGAGCTACCGGAATCCCGGCAAGGAGGGCGGCGCGCGGGCTGCTGCCGACCGAATAGATGCGCAGCCCGAGTGTCGTTCTTCGCAGCACGAAGCCCGCGATCACGGCTACGACGATCAGGACGACGAACTGCATGGGCAGCACGCCGAACAGTCGTCCCTGACCCAGGAACAGGAACACGTCGAAACCGGTGGCGTCGATCCCGAACAGTGTCACCGGTAGGCCCCCGGTGAGTATCAGAGCCAGCCCGCGCAGCAACTGGAGCATTCCGAGGGTGACGATGAAGGAGGGCAATCGCAGGCGCGAGACGAGTACGCCGTTAACGAGTCCAATCACCGCTCCGAGCGCCAGGCACAGCACAAAGGCGGCGAAGACCGGCACTTCCCTTTTGACCAGCATCGCGAACACAACCAGGGTGAGGCCATAGGTTGCGCCCACGGACAGGTCGATTTGGCCGGCGATGAGCACGAAGGTGATGCCGATCGCCATCAAACCCAGCACCGACATCTGCCGCGTGATGTCGAGCAGATTGTCCGAACGCAGGAAGAACGGGGTAGTCGCGGCCCACACCGCGCACAGCAGAACGAGCGCGACGATGGTTCCCGCGGGCTTGTAGTCGAAGAACCGGCGAGCGGCTCGGCGCGGCAAGCTGGCGCTCGCCGGTGAGCGATCGGCACCGGTACTGCCGCCGGGGTCAGCGTCCTGTCGGAGCTCGCTCACTCAGCCTCCATGCCCGGCGCGGGTGATCGTGCCGCTAGCCCTCTTTCCGCGCCTCATCGGTGCCGATGAACGTGCCGATGTTCTCGGTCGTAATGACGTGGGCGCCGAGGTCACAGATTGTGCAGTCCGGCAGCTGTCCGGCGGTAAGGAAATTGTGCAGCATCTCGACAGGCTGGCGGCCCTGCTGATAGGTGAACTGCCCGACCGACGCCTGGATCGCATTCTTCTGGATGAGTTCCGGGACTCCGGCGGGGAGGTTGAAACCGACTGCAGTCACCTTGCCGGCAAGACCACTGCGTTGAAGGTACTCACCAGCGGACAGAATTTCCTCGTCGGCGGCAAAGAGACCGTCGAGACCTGGGTTTCCCTTGAAGATGTTTTCAACGACGGTGTATGCGGCCGCCGGATCGTAACTGGTATCGAACGGCCCGACGAACGTGATGTCGGTTTCACCCGCAAGCCCCTGCTTGAAGCCCTCGAAGCGACCGGTGGCGTATTGCGGCGCGGTGGCACCGGCGATCAGCGCAACCTCGTACGGCCCAGACCCCTTCGGGTGGCCCTGCCGGAAGTACTTGAGGAAGGTCTCGGCCGCCGCCATACCGGCCTTGTCATACAGCTGCCCGACCCAGGCCATCCGGTGCGCCTCGGGGCAATCCTCGCCGTAAAGCATGACCGGAATCCCGGAATCTGCCGCTTTGTTGATCAACGGGGTCAGCAGGCCGGCTACCGAGCATTGCACGGCGAGTCCGTCGACGTCGGTCTGCAGAACCGACTCAAGGGCCACCGCTTGCTGTTCTGGGCTGAAGTCGGTGGGGCCGATCAGCCGAGCGTTGACTCCGACCGCCTTTGCCCCTTCGTTCATTCCGAGCTGGACGGCGCTGTAGAACGACGATCCCGTGCCGTAGCCGACGAACACGAAGTTCAGATTCGTATCGCCCGACCGAAGCTTCGCAGCCGTCCGATCGTTCAGCTTGAACTGGCCCCACGGAAACGTTGCGACCATCGGCGCGGCATTCGGGTCGAGCTGCTTGGCCGAACCACCCGGCGGCGCCGTGTTCTGCCCTGCGCAGCCAGCCAGTGACAGCGACGCCAGCACCATCGCGACAAGCACAGCACCGAAGCGCAACCGCCCGGTCTTCAGACGCGCACCGATGTGCTGGCCGAACCGTGCCATGTCCAACGCCTCCCGCGCAGCCGGGCTAGCAGAGTCAGACGCTGGAGTATGCTGTATACATGATACATCGTCAAGCACGGGTGGCCGTCGCACGACCGGTCGGTGGCGCTGCGCGGTCGCGGTGTGGCGCTCGGTAGCGGCGGCTGGACCGCGAGGGCAATGTCGGCGCAGCTCAACACGGATGCTCGAGCCGGCTGGTCGGTCGGGTCGGTGCGGCGGGTCAGGCGGCCGCAGCCGGAGTGCAGTCGCCCGAGCCGGCCGGCGCGACCGGGGCTCCGCGGCTAGTGGGCGGCCCGGCTGGCGTCGTCGGACCCGAGCTCGTCCACATGCCGCCGGTGTGGTTCCGGACCGCCGCACGAGAGCTTCATGGCGCGGCAGAGCGAGTCCGTTCGTGCCACGAGTTCGGATTGCCGTATATTGCATACAATTGCACAGTCGCTACCTGTGCCGACGAGTACGTCGATCGACTATGTTGCAGAAAATGAGGGAACTGGGATGACAAGCGCCGCAAAACGAGATGCGCGGGCCGACGGCGCCGAACCCGGCAAACGCGACCTTTCACATCTCGGGAAATTGATGCAGGCCGCTCCGTTGGGCGATCAGCTCTATCTGCTGCTTGAAGACGCCATCATCCGATGCGAACTCGCGCCAGGGCAGCGGCTCGACGAAGTCAGCCTGGCTGAGCACTTCGGTGTCAGCCGCATCCCGATCCGCGAGGCGCTTCGGGCACTCGAGGTCGCGGGTTGGATCGAGAAGAGGCGTGGCCGACTCGGCACCCGCGTCCGAGATGTCACCGATGCTGACCTCGCCCAGCTGTCCGAGGTGCGCGGCGTTCTTGACGCCGAATGTGCGGCTTTAGCCGCGGAGCGGCGCACTCCCCAGGACCTGAAGGACCTGTGGGGAACAATCAAGAAGGCAAAGACCGCGCTGAGCCGCGGCGATCGAACCCGACTCATCGCGTTGAATACCGAGTTTCACCTCTTCATCGCCGACTGCAGTCGCAACGAGGTTTTCCGCGAGATCATTTCCATTCTCGATAAACGTGTCCGTCGGTTGCTGTGGCTCTCCCACTCGAACGTTTTTGACGCATCACTCGATGAACATGTCGATCTCGTTGAGGCAATCGAACGCCAAGATGCGATGTCGGCCCGCACGATAGCGCAAAAGCATGCACGCCGGTGGGGGGTCCCCGTTTCCCGCTCGGCAGAGTGACCAGTGCGGGTCGATAGGCAACTCCAGCCGTCGGCGCGTTCAGACGTCCCAGACCAGGTCAAGGCGCGCAAGGCCCATGTGATTCACCAGTGGCAGCCACTCGGGCGGGGCGTCGTTGGCACGTCGCAGATTGGGCAGCCGGGCGCAGATGCGTTGGAGAGCGACACGGGCCTCCAGCCGAGCGAAAGGCGCGCCGATGCAAAAGTGCGCGAACTTGCTGAAGGCGACATGCCGATACACATCCGAACGGAATATGTCGAACTCTTCCGGGCGGTCGAATTTCGATTCGTCGTGATTGGCAGACGCCCACATGACCAAGAGATTCTCACCAGCCGGAATGGTGACGCCGCCGATCTCAATCGGCTCGATCGTCGTTCGCCCTAGGCACTTTACTGGGGTTGTGAAGCGAAGCGTCTCCTCCACCGCCCTCGAAGCGAGCTCCGGGTCCTGCTTGACGGACGCCAGTTGCTCGGGGTGCTCGAGCAGGCGTAGCAGCATGCTCCCCAGCAGCCGACGGGTCGTCACGTTCCCGCCCAGTATGAAATGCGAGAATGTGCTGATCAGCTCGGGGACCGTCAGTGCCGGCTCGTCATCTATTCGAGCTTCGATCAACCTGCTCATCAGATCATCACGGGGCTTCACGCGACGTTCCTCGATAAAACTCTCACAGTATGTCCGGAAGTCTGCCTGGCCGCGGGCCTGCGCCGCCCTTTCGGCGGGCGGAAGGTTGGGATCCATCATCACGTTGGTCGCGTCTGTCCACTCGATGACTTGGCTGGCCATCTCGTCGGGCACACCAAGGAACTGGCAGATGGCCAGCGCAGGCAACGGATTCGCAAAGCGCGCCATGAAGTCGGCGGCGCCGTCGGCTACGAACTGGTCGATCAGGCCATCGGCGAGCCGCCGGATCTCCTCCTCACGCTCGTTCACCCGGTGCCGGTTGAAGGCCTGATCAGCGAGCCTGCGGATCCTGGTATGCGAGGGCGGATCATTGTTGATCAGGCTTGGGTAGTCCCACACGAAGCCGTCTGGCATCAGAGCCTGCAGCTCGGCTGGAATGTCGCCAGAGCCGATCGAGTGCCGGCTCGTGATGTGTTTGGTGTCTTTGAGCACAGCCATGACGGGCGCATATCCCGCGATGATCCACGCCTGGTAGTATTCGTTGTAGAAGACAGGCGCCTCACAGCGCGCCAGCGCCAGGGTTCGATAAGGGTCGGCGTACTCCTCGGAAGCGAGCGGGTTCCACCGCGTCAGCACCGGGTGATAGCCCGCTTGCCGTTGATCCCCAGTCACCGTCCACCTCCGACATCGATCCCGCGGGCGGAATGGCCAGCCGTAACCATGAAGCTGCGCTGCGGTCATAGCGGCGGCAAACTGCCTATCTAATACTGTATACATTGAGTCAAGGACGTCGCCCGATGGGCGATGCAGTCGAGCGTGCTGGCGGCGCGACCCGGATCGTGCGGCTCGGCCCGCCACCGAGGGCACCCTCCCGGTCGCCGAGCTCCTCTCCCACGGCACCCGTCCGCCGAACGTCACGATCGACCCGGACGTTGAACTTGCCCTGCTGCCGTACTCCAGCGGCACCAGCGGCTTCCCCAAGGCTGTGATGCTCACCCACCGCGCGTGCGTGGCGAACGTCCTGCTGCAACCGGCTGCCTGGCCCCTCCACCCCAGGGACCGCCTGCTCGCGGTCGCCCCCTTCTTCCACGCCGTCGGCTTCGCCGTGGTTGCCAACGCCGCGATTGACGCAGGCGCTGCAGTCGTGACGATGCCGCGCTTCGAGATCGAGAACTTCCTGCGGCTGATCGCGTCACATCGGATCACCGCGACGGTCGTCGTACCACCGATCGTGTTGGCCCTTGCCAAACACCCCGCCGTCGACAACCACGACCTGTCCTCGCGGAATGGGTTGGCTGCGGGGCGGCGCCACTCGCGGGCGAGCGTCCCAAGGCCTTCGTCGTGCCGGCGAGCGACGACCCGGTCAGCACGGACGAGATCATCGCCTACGTTGCCGAGCGGGTGGCACCGCACAAGCGGGTCGACGACGTCGAGTTAATCGACGCGATCCCGACCTCGCCCACGGGAAAGACGCTGCGCCGAATGCTGCGTGATCGCTGACGGTGAGGGCGATGGCCGCCGGGCACCAGGAGAAGCGGGCCTCCCGGCCGGGGTTTCGGTCGGATCGGCGGCCATCGTTTGCCTACTGAATTGCCGTCACCAATGCGGTCACCTGTCGGGGCCGGGTCCTTTCCGGAGGATCCGGCGCTTCCACCAGCATTCAAGCCGAGCCCGCCACAGCCGCCACGTCCATAGGAGGTTCGGGTCGTCCCTCACACGTTGCTCCAAGCCGTTCGTTCTCCCGCCGCGCACGGCAGACGGTCTTGTGACCTCTACACCGAGGGTCGTAACCGCGAGCCCGAGCGGGCCGGCTCCAGCATTGCCCTCTTCGGGAGCCGTGAGCTCCGCTAGCGACAAGTGGTGTCAAGCGGTCTGCTGCCAACAACTATCGGTGAGCGCTGGCAGAACAGTTCGGCAGGCGATGTACGACGAGTGGTTGATATTGGCGGTTAAGCGGTCCCTGTTCCGTTCTGGCTGCTCGGGACTCCGATCTCGGCACGGACCCGGGCCGCGGCGCGGGACAGCGCGCGCAGCTTTTCGTAGGCGCAGAACCTGGGCAGGGCCTTCAGGCCACAGTCGGTCGTCAGGTAGACCTGTTCGGGCTCTATGTACTCGAGCGTGCGATGAATCCGTTCGACGATCTCGTCGTCGGATTCGATGTACAAGGTGCGGATGTCGATGACCCCGACCTGTACCTCCTTGTTCTTCGGTATCACCTGTAGCGCTTTTACATCGGCCATGTCGCGCAGTGCGAAGTCGAGTGCGTATTGATCGACGTTGACCGCCATCCAACGCTCAAGGACCCGGGGCAACGCGTCCTCGACAGCGCGGAAGGTGTTGCCGTATCCGGCACCGAGGCAGCAATGCCAGGCGATCTTGGCGTCGACACCGTCGACCCAGGCGTTGAGAACGTCGATGACCCAGTCGCTCTCGTCGTTGAGGGCGAGCATCCAGGCGCCCAGATCCTCGATCTGAATGAACTCGGCGCCGTGTGCAACCAGGTCCTTCAAATCCTCGTTGAAGATGGGCACGAGGTCCTCGGCGAGACGCCGAGGCTCGGAGTATTTCGACTCCGGGTGATTGAAGTCGACGTGGTAGGTAAGGTTCGGCGGCCCGGCACCCACCGACACCTTCAGCGGCTTGGCCGTCAACTTGCGCGCGGCCGTGTACATCTCGCTCAGACGTCCCGGGATGCCTCGGTGCACCTCCCCCGTGACGGCTGTGCCGCCCCAGTTGTGCATCCAGGCCGCCTGGCTCAGGTCGCCGTCCTCGCTCGCCTCGATCGCGCTGGCCAGCGGGTTGGGCAGCTTGGCCTTGGTAAAGCCGCCCAGCCGCTCGTACCAGTACCAGACGAACGAACCAATTCCGCCGCCGTAGTCGTCGAAGTGCATCTGACCGTCGGTGAGGATGTCGAGGCCGGCGAGCTCCTGGTCCTTGATGCACGCCGTCGTGGCATCCCACCAGGCATGCCAGTTCTCCTCGAGCTTCCACCATTCGAGCAGGTCGGCACCCGCCAGGTTGTACTGGCTGTACCAGCGCGGCTTGGGATATGAGCCGATCATGGTTGTCGGTAGGACGGTGTCTGTGACAGCGCGCACAGCGTTCTCCTCTCTGAAGCGAACTGACTCGAAGCGTCTCGATCGGCCGACTAGCAGCGCACGCGTTCAACCGCCGATAGCACGACCGCGAACGACTCACGGCACATCCAATCTTGGGCGGGTCCCGCGTACGGCACCATGGGTGGCACCCCAAGAAGTCCCCCGGCAAGCTGTGCTCGCACCCAAGGTCAGCGCACGGCGCCCAGTTGGATCATGTCCATGACGCCGAGCTCCAACGGCACCTCGACATTCCTGTGCGTCCCTACGGTCGTGAACCCGCGCACCGGCGATCGCGCTACGCCACGGTTTCCGCAACGCGGCGCACTTCAGCCGGACGTTCGCGGAGGCGTACCGCCTGCCGCCCGGCGAGTTCCGGCTGCTGAACGCCCTTAGTGGGGCCGCCCGCGCTACCTCTTGATCACGACCTTGAGGGCGTTGTTCTTGCCGGCCTCGGCGAACGTGTCGTACGCGGACAGCATGTCGTTCAGCTCGAACGTGTGGGTGCCGAACAGCTCACCGGCGATCTTCCCGGACTGGACGAGCTGCATCAGCATCGGCACTGTCGTGCCGTCTACCAGCCCGGTGGTGATCGTCACGTTCTTGATCCACAGAATCCTCGAGGTGCAGCGTGGTCGGCGCACCGTGCACACCGATGTTGGCGACCACCCCGCCGGGACGGACCACGCGCGTGCACAGGTCGAAGGTGCCCGGGATGCCCACCGCCTCGATCGCGACGTCCGCGCCGAGCCCGTCGGCGGTCAGCGCCGCGATCTGCTGCTCTATGTCGGAGTCCAAGGCGTTGAACGTGTAGTCCGCGCCGAACTGGCGGGCGTGCTCCAGCCGCGACTCGGCCAGGTCCACCGCGACGACGGCCGCGGCGCCGGCGAGGCCGGCGGTCTGGATCGCGGCCAGCCCGACCGGGCCGGCGCCGACGACCACCACCACGTCGCCCGGCTTGACCTGCCCGTTGCGTACTCCGACCTCGTAGCCCGTCGGCAGGATGTCGGTCAGGAACAGCACCTGCTCGTCGGTCACGCCCTCGGGCACCTTGTGCACGCTGGTCTCAGCGAACGGGACGCGCGCGTACTCGGCCTGGGTGCCGTCGACGAGGTGGCCGAAGATCCAGCCGATCCCGCCGGTCGCCTGGCAGTGGCTGGGCATCGCGCGCTTGCAGTACGAGCACCGCCCGCAGGAGGTGATCGCCGGCACGATCACCCGGTCGTCGAGCCGCAGGCTGCTCACCGCGGAGCCCACCCCCACGATCGTGCCGACGGCCTCGTGACCGAGGATGCGGCCCTGCTCGACGGTCGGCACGTCGCCCTTGAGGATGTGCAGGTCGGTGCCGCAGATCGTGGTGGTGTCGATCTGGACCACGATGTCCGTCGGGTCGACCGGTTTCGGATCTGCCACGGTGTCCCAGGACTTCTGACCGGGACCGTGGTAAACGAGCGCCTTCATGCCATTTCCTCCCCGTCATCGCGGCACCGCGGCCGGGGGCTCAGCCGCGGCTGGCCGAGCGATGACTCTGCACCCGAGCGTAGGAGCGGGCCATCCTCCCCTGGTCTCAATTTGACATCTGGTCATGCCGCACCCGCTCTGATGGGGTGGAAACACCATCGCGGTCGCCGCGACGGAGCACGTTCGGCGGCACCCCTGCGACCAGGAGCACCAGAGCTGACCACAACACTGTTGGGGCGTACCGCGGAGCTGACGGCGCTGGATCGGTTGGTCGAGGCGGCGCGCGAGGGCCTGAGCGCGTCCGTGGTGCTCCGCGGAGACGCCGGGATGGGGAAATCCGCGCTGCTCGACCAGGTCGCCCGGACGTCCACCGGCCTGCGCGTGCTGCGGGTCGGCGGGGTGGAGTCGGAGGCCGACTTCGCGTTCGCGGCGCTGCACCGGCTGCTGGTGCCCGTGCTCGCCGACCGAACCGCACTGCCGGCGGCGCAGCGCGAGGCACTGGCCGTCGCGTGCGGGCTCGCCGACGGGCCGCCGGCCGACCGGTTCGTGGTCGGCCTGGCCGCGCTGACCCTGCTCTCCGAGGTCGCCGCGCGGGAGCCGCTGCTGGTCTGCGTCGACGACGCCCACTGGCTGGACCAGGAGTCGCTCGGCGTGCTGGCTTTCGTCGGCGGCGGGTGCACGCCGAGGGCGTCGCGCTGGTGTTCGCCGCGCGCGAGGACGTCCCCGGCTCCGCGCTCGACGGGCTGCCGGTGATCGAGCTGACCGGGCTGGACCGCCGGACGCGCTGAAGCTGCTGCGCTCGGTGGTGACCGGGCCGCTGGACGCGCGGGTCGCCGACCACATCGTGCTGACGACGGGCGGCAACCCGCTGGCGCTGATCGACCTCGGGCTCGAGCTGTCCGCCCACCAGCTCGTCGGCGGGACTCTGCTTCCGGAGCCGATGCCGGTCGGCACCCACCTGGAGGCCCACTACCTGCGGCAGGTCCGCGGCCTTCCCGCCGCGACGCAGCACTGGCTGCTGCTGGCGGCCGCCGAACCCGAAGGGGACATCGGCTACGTCACCGCGGCCGCCGCCGACTCCGGGATCGACGGCGACGCCGCAGGCCGCGCGGAGGCGGCACGGCTCGTCACCGTCGGCGCCACCGTCGTGTTCGCGCACCCGCTGCTGCGGTCCGCGGTGTACGGCGGCGCCACCAGCGTGCAGCGACGCCGGGCGCACGCTGCGCTGGCCGCGGTCACGTCCCGGCCGGCGCACGCCGACCGGCGGGCCTGGCACCGCTCGGCCGCGGCGGCCGGACCGGACGAGGACGTCGCGGCCGAGCTGGAACGCTCCGCCGAACGCGCGGGCCGCCGGGGCGGGTACGCGGCCCGGGCCACCTTCCTGGCCAGGGCCGCCGAGCTCAGCCCGGACGACGCGACCCGCGCGACCCGGGTGGTCGCCGCTGCCGAGGCGGCGTTCACGGCCGGCGCCCAGCAGCGCGCGCTGGCCCTCCTCGACGGCCTCGGCGACACCCGGCTCGGCGGCGCGGTCCGGGGCCGGGAGCTGATGGTGAGGGCCAGGGCGCTGAACGTCTCGGGGATGCCCGGGGCGCCGGCCCGGGCGTCGGCGCTGTGCCTGGCCGCGGCCGACGCCTTCGGCGCCGAGGCGCCCGAGCAGGCGCGCGAGTCCCTGCTGCGGGCCTGCGAGCAGGCCGTGCACGCGAGCTCGAGCATCTGCTGCCGGCACCTCGGTCGCGGAGATCGCCGCGGCCGTCTACCGCGTCCCGGCGAGGCGCCCGCCGACGCTCCCCGACCTGCTCACCCGGGCCTTCGCCGCGCTGGTCATCGACGGCTACGAGCGGGCCGTTCCGCACGTGCGGCGGGCGATCGGCGCGCTGACCGACCCGGGCACGTCCGACGAGGACCTGCTCGGCCACTACCTCCTCGGCATCACGCTGTGCACGACGACGTGGGACGACCGCTCGCGCACTCTGATCCTGCGGCGGGCCGCCGAGGTCGCCCGGGCCGCCGGCGCGCTCGCGGATCTCGACACGATCCTGTACTGCGACTCGATGGCCGAGACGAACCTCGGCGACCTCCGGGCGGCCGACGCGGCGCTGGTCGAGGGCCACGAGATCCGCTCGGCGCTCGGCGCGACGCCCGACCAGTGGGAGATCTACCGGCATCCCGAGCTGCTCGCCTGGCACGGCGACGGCGAGCACCTCGCCGAGATCTTCCGGCGGACGGCCGAGGCGGCGACCATGCTCGGGCACGGCGGCCGTCGAGGCGATCGCGCACATCGGCGAGACGATCATCGCCGTCGGGCGCGGCGACTACGCCGGCGTGCGGGCTCGCCCGCCGGCTCGTCGACGGCGACGTGCTAGGCGTGCACTCGCGGCTGCTCCCCGAGCTCGTCGAGGCGGCCATCCGCTCCGGCGACCGGGTCCGGGCCGACTCCGCGCTGCGGACGCTGACGTCGCGGGCGACCGCGAGCGGCACGCCGTGGGCGCTCGGCCTGCTGGCCCGCTCCCGCGCGCTGCTGGCCGCCGACCCCGAGCCGCTGTACGTCGAGGCGATCGAGCTGCTCACCCCCACCGCCGCGCGTTCGGACCTCGCGCGGGCCCACCTGGTCTACGGCGAGTGGCTGCGCAGGCAGCGGCGCCGCAAGGACGCCCGCGACCAGCTGCGCGCGGCGGTGGAGATGTTCGAGGAGATGGGGGCGACCGCCTTCGCCGAGCGGGCCGGCAGGAGCTGCGGCGACCGGCGAGCCGGCCCGGTCCCGGTCGGCCGAGACCGTCCGCGAGCTCACGCCGCAGGAGGCGGCGATCGCCGAGCTCGCGAAGGACGGAGCGACCAACGCGCAGATCGCCGCACGCCTGTTCATCAGCGCGAACACCGTGGACTACCACCTCCGCAAGATCTACCGGAAGGTCGACGTCCGCTCCCGGCACGAGCTGCCAGCCCGGCACGGACTGACGGACTACGCGCGCACGGGATTCGAAGCCGCCCTCCGGCCGGCATCGTCGCGACGACCGGAACCAGGAGAGCGAATGGGCTTCGTCACGACGCCGGACGGCGCGCAGATCTTCTACAAGGACTGGGGCTCCGGGCCGCCGGTCGTGCTCAGCCACGGCTGGCCGCTGAACGCCGACAGCTGGGAGGCCCAGATGCTGCACCTGGCCGCGAACGGCTTCCGCGCCATCGCCCACGACCGCCGCGGGCACGGCCGCTCCACGCAGACGTGGGACGGCAACGAGATGGACACCTACGCCGACGACCTCGCCGCCCTGATCGAGACCCTCGACCTGCGTGACGCCGCGCTCGTCGGCTTCTCGACCGGCGGCGGGGAGGTGGCCCGCTACTCGGGCAGGCACGGCACCGGGCGGGTGTCCCGGATCGCGCTCGTGTCGGCGGTGCCGCCGTTCATGCTGCGCACCGACGACAACCCGGGCGGCGTCCCGGTGAGGTCTTCGACGGCCTGCGGGCCGGCTCGCTCGCCGACCGCTCGCAGCTCTACCGCGACCTCGCCGACGGCCCGTTCTTCGGCGCCAACCGCCCCGGGGCCAACCCGTCCCAGGGCATGCGCGACGCGTTCTGGCTGCAGGGCATGCAGGCCGGGCACCGGGGCGCCTACGAGTGCATCGCGGCGTTCTCGGCCACCGACTTCCGCACGGACCTCGACGCGATCGACGTGCCGACGCTGGTCATCCACGGCGACGACGACCAGGTCGTGCCGTTCGCGGTCGGCGGGCAGGCCTCGGCGGCCCGCATCAACGGCGCCACGCTCAAGGTCTATCCCGGCGCTCCGCACGGCATCACCGACACGCACAAGGCGCAGCTCAGCGCCGACCTGCTCGAGTTCGCCTCCGGAAAGGACACGCCATGAGTCCCGACACGATCGTCCTCGTCCACGGCTTCTGGGTGACCCCGCGCAGCTGGGAGGACTGGGTCAGCCACTACGAGCAGCGCGGCTACCGGGTGCTCGCCCCCGGCTACCCCGGCTTCGAGGTCGAGGTCGAGGCGCTCAACGCCGACCCGTCGCCGGTCGAGGCCGTCACGATCCCGGCGATCGTCGAGCACCTCGAGACGGTGATCCGCGAGCTGCCCGCGCCGCCGATCCTCATCGGCCACTCCGCGGGCGGCGCGTTCACCCAGCTCCTGCTGGACCACGGCTACGGCGCGGCCGGCGTGGCGCTGAACTCGGCGCCGACCGAGGGCGTGCCGGTGGTGCCGCTCTCGCAGGTCAAGTCCACGTTCCCGGTGCTGAAGAACCCGGCCAACCGGCACAAGGCGGTCCGCTACGACTTCGAGCAGTGGAACTACGCCTTCACCAACACCTTCCCCGAGGACGAGGCCCGCGCGCTCTACGAGCGCTACGCGGTCCCGGTCTCCGGGCGGATCCTGTTCGAGAGCGCGCTGGCCAACCTCACGCCGGGACACCAGGGCACCTGGGTCGACTACCACAACGACGAGCGCGCGCCGCTGCTGTTCGTCGCGGGCACCGAGGACAACATCATGCCGCCGAAGGTGCAGTGGTCCAACGCCGCGCACTACAAGTCGGCGAAGACGCTCACCGAGGTCGTCGAGTTCGGCGGCAAGCCGCACCTGCTGCCGGCCGCACCCGGCTGGGAGGAGATCGCCGACTACGTGCTCGCCTGGGCCGCTGCGCAACGCACGCACGTGACGGCCATGCCGATGACCGCGTCGAGATCACCCACGTCGGCGGGCCGACCACGCTGATCGAGGTGGGCGGCTGGCGGCTGCTCACCGACCCGACGTTCGACGCCCCCGGCCGCCGGTACGCCTTCGGCTGGGGGACGTCGTCGCGCAAGCTGACCGGGCCCGCGCTGCCGGTCGAGGACATCGGACCGATCGACGCCGTGCTGCTCAGCCCACGACCACCACGCCGACAACCTCGACGACGCCGGACGCGCGCTGCTGCCCGACGTCGGACACGGTCGTCACGACGGTGCCGGGCGCCGCCCGGCTCGGCGGCGGCCGGCCCGCGGGCTGACCCCGTGGGCGACCACCGAGCTCGCCGGCGCCCGGCCGACCGACGATCGAGATCACCGCGACGCCGTGCCGGCACGGCCCGCCGCTGAGCCGCCCGGTCGCCGGCGCCGTGATCGGCTTCGCGCTGCGCTGGGACGGCCAGCGCGACGGGGTGCTGTGGATCTCCGGCGACACCGTGCTCTACGGCGGCGTCCGCGAGGTCGCGCAGCGGCTCGACGTCGGCGCCGCGCTGCTGCACCTCGGCGCCGTCCGGTTCCCGATCACCGGCCCGGTGCACTACTCGATGACCGCCCGGGACGCCGTCGAGCTCTGCGCGGCCGTCCGCCCCGGCACCGCGATCCCGGTGCACTACGAGGGCTGGTCGCACTTCTCGCAGGGGCGCGACGTGGTGGAGC
This sequence comes from uncultured Actinomycetota bacterium, assembly GCA_963776255.1. Lineage (GTDB taxonomy): Bacteria > Actinomycetota > Actinomycetes > Mycobacteriales > Pseudonocardiaceae > Pseudonocardia. Next base: position 17,049 of record CAVZMB010000012.1, read on the forward strand.
GTGAGTTCGCCGCCGCGCCGGACGGGCTGCACGAGCGGGTCCGGTGGCTGACGCCGGGAACACCGGCCGAGATCGCGGTCTGACCCGGCGCATCGGGACCAGGGCCGTGCAACAAGCCATGATCGGTGTTTCGGCAGCGGAACAGTCATATAGAGCCTGTTGCCGAATGGTCTGGGTGCGTTCGTGGGCTGTCGCTGGTTGCGGGCGGGGGTCGGTCAGGCTGTGGCGGCTCGGTGGATTTTGAGGAGGTTGAACACGGCGGCGGCGAGGTGTGCCTCGCTGGTTGCGGCGGCCTTTCCGCGGCGGGAGAAGCTGTTGAGGATCTTTTTGAAGTTCCCGATGCCGGGTTCGGCGGTGGCGCCGCGGCGGGTGTAGAGCTTGGCGCCTTCCGGGGTACGCAGGCGGTGATCCATTGCTTCGCGTGGGCTGGCATCCGGTGGGGGTGGCCCGGTGGCGGGGTTGTCGCGGGCTGCGGCGCGCACGGATCGGGTTTTGCCCAGGGCGATGAGCCGGTCCGGGCCGGGCGCGGTGAGGGTGTCGTCGCTGCAGTAGCCGGCGTCGAGCAGCAGGGTGCCGAGTTCGTCGGTGGCGTCGAAATGGGCGGCGGTGTGTTCGGTGGCCTCGACCATGTGCCCGAAGCTGACGATGTCGGCGGGGTTGGTGCTGACCTCGATGGCGAAGATGATCTGGTCGGCGGTGACCGCGAACTGGGTGTTGTAGCCCTGGATCCAGCCGTTGTGGGTGGGCATCAGAGCGGAGTCGGGGTCGGTGAGGTTGGCCTGCGGCTCGCGGTGACGCTCGGGGTTGGCGCGCCGTCCTGGGCGGGGCGCGGTGGCCGGGTGGGTGAGCCGGTGGCGGGCCCGCTGGACCCGGTCGCGGGCGCGGCGCACCTGCGCGGAGTCCTCGGCGGGCAGCGGTGCGCGCCCGCGGGGCAGTGGCGCCCCGGGGTGCGCGGCGGCGTGTTCCCAGGCCTGTTCCCAGGCCTGCCGGGCGGCGTGGCGGGCGGCGATCTCGGCATCCAGCCCGGCCCGGGCCTCGGCCAGCGCCGCGGCGTCCCGCTCGGCCTGCTCGGCCGCGGCCCGCTCGTCGGCCTGGGCCGCTTGTTCGGCCTCGAGTGTGGCCAGCGCCGCGCGGATCCGCTCCCGGCGCCGGTGACGGTTGGCCCAGTGCGGGGGCAGCTCATCGCCGCGGGCGGGCCCGAGCCGGGCGTCCTCGGCGGCGTCGGTCTCGGCGGCCTCGGTGAGGATCCGCTCGACCACACCCCGCTCGACCTGCTCGCCGGGCTGGTGCTCGGGCTGGCAGTCCAGTTCGGTGGCCTGGGCATCCAGCCACTTGCGGCCCCGGTTGGCCCGCACGGAGGCATTCGCCGCGATCTTCGACCCGTCGATTGCGACGGTGCTCAATCGGGCCAGCCCCGCCGCCCGGCACAACCGCAGTACCTGGGTGAACAGATCAGTGAACACCTCGGCGTGGGTCTGGCGGAACCGGGCGATCACGGTGTGATCCGGCGGGTCATCGGCGCACAACACCCGAAACGCCACGTTCTCGGTGCACAACCGTTCGATCGTGCGGCTGGACCGTTCCCCACACCCATACGCATAGATCAACAACACCAGCAGCAGGTCCGGGTCATAGCCCGCCCGGCCCGCGCTGCCGCGGGCCGGCTGCCCATCCCGGCGCAACGCCGCCCGGGCATGCAGCGCCGAGGTGTCCAATCCGGCGACCACGTCCAGCAGGAACCACACCAGGTGATCATCAGCAAGCCAGTCAGTCATATCCGGCGGCAGCAAGAAAGCCTGATCCCGCACCACCGGCCGATACCCCTTCGCCACCAGCACACCCTCCCAGCACACAAGATCCACAATGGACTCCCACGCTGAGGCAAACCGGCGGGATCAATTAGGCAACAGGCTCTATAGCGCCCTTTCGCTGCCGAGACTCTGATCATTGAACGAGCCCGCTCGAAGCTATCCGCCGGTGCTGACACCTTGGGTCATCCGGAAGATGCCCTGCGCGTTGCCGGCGTCGAAGCTGAGATCCGGGCTGCCGTCCGAGAGGGCGCCGCGGCTGATGAACTCGAAGAACGACCCGGGGACCTCCCGCGTCACATCGCCGCCGTTGTCGGTGCGGAACGTGCGCATCACCGGGTCGGCGCGCAGCGCGGTCTGGCGGATCCGGCCGCTGCGCGACTGCTCGATGGTGTCCTTCAGCGGCCAGCCGTCGCGCAGCTCGGCGGCCAGCACCTCGACATCGGGCACCCGGTCGGTGGCGTGGTTGAACGCGTTGCCCTCGGTCGCGATCCAGGCCATCTCCGCGGAGTGCTCCAGCAGCTCGGAGTAGTCGGCGAGCAGCGGCTCGCGGTGGTGCCGGCCGAAGCAGCCCGCGAGCCCCGGGACCAGGCGTGCCGCGTCCTCTGCCGGCAGGCTGCCCCGGCCGAGCTCGTTCAGCAGCGCCCGGGACTCCCCGTCCAGCGGATGCACCGACTCCCCCACCACCCGGCTCACCACGTCCTGCGCCGCCGGGTCCAGCCGGTCCACGTGCAGCTCGGAGACGAAGTACTGCGGAAGCTGTCCGGGTAGGTCGGCGTGCGCGAACACCCGCCCGGTCATAGAGATCCGCGGCATCGGGTAGCGGCCCACCTCCCGGTAGCCGAGCGGAATGAGCAACCGGCGGAACAGCTCCGCACCCGGCGGCAACCAGCCGGTGTGCGACCAGTCGACGGTCCGCACCGCGCCGTGGTCGAACACGATTCGTCGCCCCCGCTCCCGCTGGTCGGCGACGTAGCGTGCCCCGCTGGGCACCCGGTCCAACAGGTCCGAGAACAGCACCAGCCCGAGGGTCATCGCCACCTCGGCCCGGCCACACCGCCCGTCGGGACGTCCGTCGGCCAGCTCCGCCGGCACGGCCACGTCGGCCAGCAGCGCGTCCCGGCGCTGCGGCCCGACCACGTTCGTCAGCAGCTCCTTCATGATCCCGCTCCGAACTCGATGCCCTGAGCCAGTGGAAGCTCCGCGGAGAAGTTGATCGTCGCGGTGGACCGCCGCATATAGCCGCGCCAGGCGTCCGACCCGGACTCCCGACCGCCGCCGGTCTCCTTCTCGCCGCCGAACGCGCCGCCGATCTCGGCGCCGGACGGCCCGATGTTGACGTTGGTGATGCCGCAGTCAGAACCGGTCGCGGCGAGGAACATCTCGGCCTCCCTGAGGTCGGTGGTGAAGATCGACGAGGCGAGTCCCTGCGGCACGTCGTTGTGCAGCGCGACCGCCTCCTCGAAGTCGTCGTAGCGCAACACGTACAGGATCGGCGCGAACGTCTCCCGCCGCACGATCTCGGTCTGCGCCGGCATCTCGACCAGCGCCGGCCGGGCGTAGCAGGCGTTCGGGTACTCGGCGGCCAGCACCCGTCCGCCGCCGTGCACCGTGCCACCGTCGGCGGCGGCCGCCGCGAGGGCCTTGTCCATCCCGGCCAACGCCGCCTCGTCGATCAGCGGGCCGACCAGGGTGCCCGGGTCGAACGGATCGCCGATCGGCAGCCCGGCGTACAGCTCGCGCAGCCGCCCGACCAGCCGGTCGGCTATCGAGGAGTGCACGATCAGCCGGCGCAGAGTGGTGCAGCGCTGGCCCGCGGTGCCGGCCGCGGCGAACAGGATCGCCCGTTCGGCGAGCGCCAGGTCGGCCGAGGGGGCGACGATCATCGCGTTGTTGCCGCCCAGTTCGAGCAGCGAGCGGCCGAACCGCTCGGCCACCACCGGCCCGACCGCCCGGCCCATCGGCACCGACCCGGTCGCCGAGACCAACGCCACCCTGGGATCCGCGACCAGCGTCCGGCCGGTGTCCCGCCCACCGGCTAGCACGGTGGACAACCCGGACCAGTCCTCGCCGTCGCCGCCGGAGTACTCCGCCAGTGCGCCGGCGAAGATCGCCTGCGCGGCCAGTGCGGACAGCGACGCCTTCTCGGACGGCTTCCACACCACCGGGTCACCGCAGACCAGCGCCAGTGCGGCGTTCCAGGACCAGACCGCCACCGGGAAGTTGAACGCGGAGATCACACCGACCACCCCGAGCGGGTGCCAGCTCTCCATCATGCGGTGCCCCGGCCGTTCCGAGGCGATGGTCCGGCCGTAGAGCTGGCGGGACAGGCCGACCGCGAAGTCGCAGATGTCGATCATCTCCTGCACCTCGCCCGCCGCCTCAGCGACGATCTTGCCGGTCTCCAAGGTGACCAGCGCCGCGAGCTCGCCCTTGCTGTCCCGCAGCCGGGAGCCGAACAACCGGACCAGCTCGCCCCGCCGCGGCGCGGGAACCGCACGCCAGCGGGCGAACGCGGCAGCCGCCCGGTCCAGCGCCGCGTCCACCTCACCCGGGCCGGCCTGCTCCAGCCGCCCGATCACGCCACCGTCGACCGGGCTGCGGGCGACCAAGGGACCGTCGCGAAGGCCGGCGGGATCGAGCCCGACCCGCTGGAGGATCAGGTCGACGTCCCGCAGTACCCGACTCGGCATGGTTGGCACCCTAGAACGTCCGGGCCCGACTTGACTTCCCTATCCGGTTCGACTTATATAAGTGACAACCGATAGTTCACCCCCACGAAGGGAGCGAACATGATCCAGAGCAGCGACCAGATCGCCGCGGTGCGCCGGAGCCTCGGCCTGGAGGAGCGCGATGGGCGGGACGCCCGCGTGATCACGGCCGGCCAGACCTACGACGCCGAGATCACCGACGTATGGGACGCGGTCACCAACGCGGAACGCATCCCGCGCTGGTTCCTGCCGATCTCCGGCGACCTCCGCCTCGGCGGCCGCTACCAGTTGGAGGGCAACGCGGGCGGCACGATCCTGCGCTGCGAGGCCCCCACGCTGCTCGGCGTGACCTGGGAGTACGGCGGCGAGATCAGCTGGGTCGACGTGCGGCTCGCGGCCGAGCCGTCCGGCGGCACCAGCCTGGAGCTCCGGCACGTCGCACACGTGGACGACGAGCGCGTGGCCGAGTTCGGGCCGGGAGCGGTCGGCATCGGCTGGGACATGACGCTGCTCGGGCTCGCCCACCACCTGTCCGGCGCCCCGGCGGTCACCCCGGAGAACTCGATGTCGTGGATGCTCTCGGCGGACGGCAAGGCCTTCATGACCGCGAGCGGCGAACAGTGGCGGGAGGCCGACATCGCGGCCGGGACCGACGCAGCCGCGGCGACCGCGGCCGCCGATCGGTGCATCGCCGCGTACACCGCGAGCCCGACCCCGGAGGACGCCTCCCAGGAGCGATGAACGGTGCACGCGTTCGACGTCCTCGGCGACCCGGTTCGCCGGCGCATCCTCGAGCTCCTCGCCGAGGAGGAACTGACGTCGGGCGCGGTGACCGAGGTGATCAGGCGCGAGTTCGGCATCTCGCAGCCGGCGGTGTCCCAGCATCTGCGGGTACTGCGGGAGAGCGGCTTCGCCGCCGCCCGCCCAGAGGGCACCCGGCGGGTGTACGCGATCCAGGGCTCCCGGCTGCGGGAGGTGGACGCCTGGTTGAACCGGTTCCGCGGCTTCTGGGAGCAGCGACTGGACGCGCTGGGCACCGAGATCGCCCGCGGAAAGCGGGAGCGGCATACCACCCAGCCTGACGGTTGATCAGCGCTCAGTGCGCCGGCTCGCGATCCAGGTGCTCCAGGGCGGCGGGCAGCTCGGGCGGGATCAGCCCGTCGCGGCGCAGTCCGGCCCGGATCCGCTCGATCGCGGTGGCGTACGTGCGCATGTCCCGCTCGTAGTTGCCGGCCAGCTCGACCTGCTTGCGGGTCGCTTCCCGACCGCCGCCGTGCACGATCCACGGCCCGCTGTCCGGGTGCTCGCCGTCGGCTCGGCGCTCCTCGATCGCGGCGGCCGCCTCACGGCGCAGCCACCCGGCCTCGTCGCGGGCCCGCAGCCACGCCTTCACGTGACGCTCGTGCTCGAGGAAACGACCGACCGTGTCCGACCCGGGCTCGGAGCCGGCCGGCTGCCCGGGAAGTTCGCGCTCGCCCATCGCCCAGAGCAGCCCGTCCAGCGGTGCGACCTCGACGCGGTCGATCGGCGCCATCGCCTCGGCCCGCCCCAACGGGAACACCAGCAGCATCGGCGCCACCCCGAGCGCGGCGGCCAGGGCGAACAGCTCGTCGAGCGAGATCGTCGGGCGCTGCAGCGACTCCAGCTCGGACAGCTCGTCCGCGGACAGTGCCACGCCGCGGTCCTGGACCTGCCGCGCCAGTTCCGGCACGCTCCAGCCGCGGCTCCTCCGGTACCGGACGATCTCCTCGGCCACCAGCGAGGTGAGCGAGGTCGACGGCCCCGATCCGGACACGGGTCCGATCATCCCAGCCGGATATGACATTCCGGGAAACAGCGCGCGTCATGCGGCCGGTGTTCATCACATCGAGATCATCCGGGCGCCGGGCAATCGGGCGGGCGAGTCGCCGGTACGGCGCCCAACACGGCGCCCAACACGGCGCCCGACACGGCGCCCAACACCCCTGCACAGCGGCGCATGCCTAGTCTTGCGCCAATGCGCATCGTGATCTGGCACGGCTACCTGCTCGGCGGAACGGGCTCCAACGTCTACACCCGGGAGATGGCCCGGGCCTGGGCACGGGCCGGGCACGAGGTGATCGTGCTGTGCCAGGAGCCGCACCCGGACCGGTACGACCTGGCCGGCGCGGTCGTCAAGCGTCCGCCGCTGCCGGGACGGCTGCCGGTCTTCGTCCTGGACCGCTACGAGGACGCGGAGGCCGCCCTGCTGCCCGACATGTCCAGGGCCGAGCTGGACGGGTTCGTCGAGGCGAACGTCGCCGCGATCCGCGCGGAGGGTCCGGCGGACCTGCTGCTGGCCAACCACGCCTTGCTCGGCGGGCCGGTCGGCTCGGCATCCGGGCTGCCGTACGTGGTGAAGGCGCACGGTTCCGAGCTCGAGTTCGCGATGCGCGGCAACTCGGAGCTCGGCGCGTGGGCCAGGGAGAGCATGCGCGGGGCGATCGCGGTGCTGGCCGGGTCGGACCACATCGTGCGGGTGATCGCGGAGGTCGTCGGCCCGGATGCCGGGACCGTCCGGGTCGTGCCGCCGGGGTCGACGTGCACCGGTTCCGCCCACGGGACCGCGCCGAGGCACTGGCCGCGCTGCTGGCGGAGTGCGAGCGGGACGATCCGAATCCGCCGCAGAATCACGATGAGCGAAAACCCGACGAGGGAAATGCAGAGCGGCTGCGCACCTTCTTCTCGACCGACCGCAAGACCGTGCTCTATGTGGGCAAGTTGAGCAACGAGAAGGGCGTGCGGATGCTGCTGGACGCACTGTCTGCATTAGACGCCCGCTGCGTCGTCGTCGGTTTCGGCCCGGAGCGAGCCGCGCTCGAGGCGGGCGCCGGAGACGACGTGGTGTTCACCGGGCCACTGGAGCACCGGCACCTGGCTCAGCTGTGGCCGTTGGCCGACGTGAGCGTGACGCCGTCGATCTTCCCGGAGGCGTTCGGGATGGTCGCGGCCGAGGCGGCCGCCTGCGGCAGCCCGCCGCTGGTGGCCCGGCACTCCGGGCTGGCCGAGATCGCCGCCGGCCTGGAGCAGGAATACCCGGTGCGGCTGCGGCACCTGGCCGCGTTCGCGCCGGCCGACGGGGCCGACCTGGAACGCCGGCTGGGCGAGCTGCTCGCGCTGCCCGCCGTCGACTGGCGGGAGCTATCCGCGGCCGGGCGCCGCGCGGCGGTGAACCGGTGGAGCTGGGAGCGAATCGGCGCGCAGATCCTCGATCTGCTACCCGGCGCGACGGAACTCTCCGCCGGCGGCGTGCAGCTGGCCCAGCCCCGCACCTGATCACGCCGGCTTGCTACCTCAACCCGGGTTGAAGTCAAATGGTCGACGTGGAACTGCTACCGATCGGTGCGGCCGCCGCCCGGCTGGGGCTGAACCCGTCGGCGCTGCGGTACTACGACGAGCACGGGCTGGTCCGGCCGGCCGCCAGGGCGGGCGGACGACGGATGTACGGGCCGGCGGAGCTGCGCCGGCTCGCCTTCATCCAGCTCGCGCAGCGCCTGGGCATCCGACTCGACGCCGCCGCAGCGGTGCTCGACGAGCCGGGTGAACGCTGGCGCGCGATCGTCGGCGAGCAGATCGACGCCCTGGACCAGCTGATCACCCTGGCCGAGGCGGCCAAGGATTTCCTCTCGCATGCGCTGCAGTGCCCGGCCGAGCACCCCGTCACCGAGTGCCCGGTGATGATCGAGAGCCTGGACCGACGGGTCGCCGGGGACACGATCGAGCAGATTGCCGCCGAGCACGGCTACCCCGCTGCCGCACACCCCGGGCGGCGCACACACCGCCCACCGCGCCCACCGCCCACCGCCACCGCCACACCGCCCACCGCCACACCGCAATGAGCGGGCTTATTCGGGGTTGCCAGGCCACTCTCAGCCGCAATAAGCCCGCTCATTGCGTGTACCGTTCCGTCAAGAGACTGACCAGGGAAGGGTCGCGCCGATGCAGCGCACCAGCTTCGCCGAGATGGCGTGCTCGATCGCCCGCACGCTGGACATCGCCGGAGAGCCCTGGTCACCGCTGATCATCCGGGACGTCTGGGTGGGCATCAACCGGTTCGACGACCTGCAACGCGACCTCGGCATCTCCCGCAAGGTGCTCGCCGAGCGGCTGCGCTGGCTGGTCGGGCACGGCGTGCTGGAACGCCGTGCCTACTCCGAGCATCCGCCGCGGCACGAGTACCTGCTCACCGAGAAGGGCGCCGAGCTGGTCACGGTGCTGATGACGATCACCGCATGGGGCGACCGCTGGACGGCCGGCGACGCCGGTCCCCCGGTGCTGCTGCGCCACCACGGCTGCGGCGAGCTGACGCACGCCGAGGTCCGCTGCGCCCGGTGCGGTGAGCCGCTGCGCGCCGAGGACGTCGACGTCGAGCCTGGTCCGGGTGCGCTGCCGGCGACCGCCGCGACGGGCTGACCCGCCGAGCTCAGACCGCGGCCCGCGGTTCCGCGGAGGACACCGCCAGCCGCTTCTCGAACCAGTGGTGGGCGTACCGCTCGTCGTTGAACGCCGGCACCTCGGTGTACCCGGAGGTGCGGTACAGGTTGATCGCCTCGGCCAGCACACGGTGCGTCTCCAGCCGGACGGTGCTCGCCCCCCGCTCGGCAGCGGCCGACTCGAGCTCGGCCAGCAGCCTGCGGCCGACACCGAGCCCGCGCTGTGAGCCGTCGACCCACATCCGCTTGATGATCGGCGGCGTGTCGGCGTGGAACAGCAGCGCGCCGCAGCCGATCGGCTCGCCGCGGAGCCCGGCGACCAGCAGCAGCCCGCGAGGTGGCCGCAGCTCGGCCTCGTCGGGAAGCGAGCTCCGCGCCGGGTCGAACCCGGCCTCGAACCGGACGTCGAGCTCGGCGTAGTACGACCGCAGGCAGAGCTGCGCCTGCGGGGTGGCCGGGTCGGCCGGCGCAATATCGACCATCGCCGCGGTGAGCAACCGCTGCACGTCGGCCATCGCGGCGACCAGCCGGTCGCGCTGCGCCGGGGTCAGCGGGTCGAGCAGCGAGCCGGCCAGCGACGCGCTCCGCTGGTCCAGCACGCTCCGTTCGGCGAGCCCGGACCGGGTCAGCCGGGCGGTCCGCACCCGCCGGTCGCCCTCGGCGGTGCCGACCTCGACCAGTCCGGCCCGTTCCAGGGACCGCAGCATCCGGCTGAGGTAGCCGGAGTCCAGGTCTAGCTGGGCTCGCAGCGACCGCAGGTCGCGCCCGCCGTCCCCGATCTCCCACACCAGCCGCGCCTGGCCGAGCGGGTAGTCCCGCCCGAGGTAGTGATCGTGCAGCGCCCCGACCCGCTGCGTGATGAACCGGTTGAACCTGCGGACCTTGGACACCAGCTCGTCGTCGGCCATTCTCTGACCTTAGTCAGAGACCGTGACGACGGCCTGAGCGCGTCAGCCGGCCTCCGCCGCCGACTGGTCCATGACGTACACCGGGTTCCCGGCCGGGTCGTCAAAGGACATCCACTGCCCGCCAGGAATGTCGATCGGCTCCGCGCCGAACGTGATCCGGTCCCGGTTCGAGGCAAAGAACTCCTTGACGCTCTCGACCAGGAACACCGGACCCGGCCGGGCGCGGTCCGCCACCTCGTCGATCATGAGCTGGACCTCGGTCCCGGGAAGCTGCAACGCCACCGTGGTGTCGCCCTCCCGCCAGGCCTCCTCCCAGCCGAGCGCATCCCGGTAGAACGCCAGGGCAGCAGGTAGGTCAGGAACGGGTGCATAGGTGAACGTGAGCTGCATGTCCGCCTCCATAATCTGATTACGGAAAACGTAAACAGATTACACTGCTGGCGTGCGCGAGTGGGTGCCGGTTCCTGGCTCGACCAGAGGCGACCTCGTACTGGCCGCGGTGCGCGAGTTCGCCGCCAGCGGCTATGCCGGGGTCGGAGTCGGCGACCTGGCGCGGGCCGCCGGCGTGACAACCGGATCGCTGTACCACCATTTCGGCAGCAAGCAGGGCTTGTACCGGGTCGTGCGCGACGACATCGAGCGACGGGTGCTCGACCGGATGGAGGGCGCGGCGCAGGCGCGCTCCGAGGACGGCCCGGCAGCCGCCGTGCGCGCAGCACTGCTGGTCGGCTTCGACTGGGCGACGGCCCAGGGCTACGCGCGGCTGCTCGCCGAGCCCTACCCTGGCCGGACCGCCGATCCGCTGGCCGACTTCCTGGCGCGCGCCGCGGCCTCGCCAGGCCCGGCGCTCGCCACGGTCCTGCTCGCGGCGTGGCGCTCGGCGCTCGGTGCGACCGCCGAGGGCGTTCCGGTCGCCGATGCACGGAAGGCGATGAGCGCGCTTCGGGTCGACGTCGATCTGCTCGCGTGACAGCGGTCTGCCGCCCGGATCCCGCCCGGGACGCTGCTCGCCAGATCGGGCTCGGAGCAGCCTCAGCTTCCCGGTGGGCGACCGCGCTTCGGCAGCGGCGCGGCCGCCTTCGGCATCCGCCCGGCGTCGGCGAGCGCCCGGCGCAGCAGCAGCTCGATGTGCGCGTTGAGGCTGCGGAACTCGTCCGAAGCCCATCTGGCGAGCGCGTCGTGCACGGCCGGATCGATCCGCAGCAGGACCTGCTTGCGGTCTCTCGTCACGAGTAGAGCGACCCCGTGTTGACCACCGGGCTTGCCGGCTGGTCGCCGCACAACACCACCATCAGGTTGCTCACCATCGCGGCCTTGCGCTCCTCGTCGAGCTCGACGATGCCCCCCTCGCTGAGCCTGGCCAGCGCCATCTCGACCATCCCGACCGCGCCCTCGACGATGCGCGACCGGGCGGCGACGACCGCGCTCGCCTGCTGCCGGCGCAGCATCGCCTGGGCGATCTCCGAGGCGTAGGCGAGGTGGCTGATCCGCACCTCGACGATCTCCACACCGGCGATCGCCACCCGCTGGGCGACCTCGTGCGCCAGCTCGCCGGCGACGACGTCGGTCGAGCCACGCAGCGACGTGCCCTGACCGGCCACGTCGTCGTATGGGTGGGTGGTCGCGACGTGCCGCAACGCGGACTCCGCCTGGACCTGCACGAAGTTGCGGTAGTCGTCGACCGCGTACACGGCGCGGGCGGTGTCGGAGACCTGCCAGACCACGATCGCGGCGATCTCGACCGGGTTGCCGTCCGCGTCATTGACCTTGAGGCGGTTGGTCTCGAAGTTCCGGACCCGGATGCTCACCGTCCGCCGGGTGGTCAACGGCAGCACCCAGGACAGCCCGGTGTTGCGGACGGTGCCGACGTAGCGGCCGAAGAACTGGATCACCTTGGTCTGGCCGGGCTGCACGATGACCAGCGAAGCCAGCACTAGCAGCACGACCAGCGACAGCAGGATGACGAGCAGCACGTTCTCGATCAGCAGCACGGCGCCGACGATGCACGCGACGATGAGCGCTACGCCCAGCCAGCCGCTCGTCGACCACGCGGTGCGCTCCTCGATCTCCACCCGGGTCCCGGCGTGACCGACCGGGGTCGCCTCGGGTTCCTGGACCGGCGGTGACAGGCTGGCTCACGGTTCCTCCTCGGCACTGCTCGCAAAGTGATATCGCAAAGATATCACTTTGCTGAGCCGCCCGTGATCAACGGAAGAAAAGAGCGGCCCTATTGCACGAAAGTGCCGTTCGTTGCGGGGGTTCGGCACCCGGGCGACCTGCGGCGTTGGGAGCGGGTTGACATGTGACCTTTTAGTCACCTATTGTCTGTGGCGTGAACGGCGGGGACGACGACAGGGTCTTCAAGGCGCTTGCCGACCCGACGCGTCGCCACCTGCTCGACCGGCTCTTCGAGCGCGAAGGACGGACGCTCACCGAGCTCGAGTCCGAGCTGGCGATGACGCGCTTCGGCGTGATGAAGCACCTGAAGATCCTGGAAGAGGCCGGTCTCGTCGTCACGCGCAAGCAGGGCCGGGAGAAGCTGCACTTCCTCAACGCGGTGCCGATCCGGCTGATCCACGACCGGTGGATCGACAAGTACACCGAACGGCAGGTCTCCGCACTCGCGGACCTCAAGAGCGAACTGGAGGACGAGCTATGAGCACGACCACCGAGACACCGATCAACGTCCGGACCGTCCAGGTGCACCGCGTCTACATCAAGGCCGGCGCGCAGCGCGTGTGGGACGCCATCACCAGTCCGGAGTGGACGGACAGGTACGGCTACGGCGGCACGACGGACTACGATCTGCGACCCGGTCAGCCGTACACCACGATGGCCGGCGAGGGGATGCAGGCGGTCGGCGTCACCGGCCCGACCGTGGACGGCGAGGTGATCGAGGCCGACCCACCCAGCAAGCTCGTGCTGACCTGGCGGATGCTGATGGATGACGGCCTGAAGGCCGAGGGCTTCACCCGGCTGACCTACGAGATCACCGAGACCAACGGCGTCAGCAAGCTCACCGTCACGCACGACCTGACCGGCGCGCCCAACCTTGCCGTGCTGGTGGGTGGCTCGGACGAGGCCGAGGCCGAAGGTGCGGGCGGCGGCTGGCCGTGGATCCTCAGCGACCTCAAGTCGCTGCTGGAGACCGGTACCGCCTTCACCAGGGACGGGGGCGCGTGATGGAGACCGTGCACTCGGCAGACGGCACCGCTATCGCGTTCGACAGGTACTTGCCCGATGGCGAGTCCGCCGGCACGGTGATCCTGATCGGCGGCGCGTTCAGCTACCGCGGGTTCCCGAAAATGGTCGCGATCGCCACCGCGCTCGCCGACCGCGGCTACACGGTGATCGACTACGACCGGCGCGGTCGTGGCGAGAGCGCCGACACCCCTGGTGTCTACGACGCCGAGAACGAGATCGACGACCTCGCGGCGTTGGTCGATGCGACCGGCGGTCGAGCCTCGGTGTTCGGCTGGTCCTCCGGCGCCGTGCTGGCGCTGCGGGCCGCAGCGTCCGGGCGGGTGGCCGGGATCGAACGGGTGGTGGCCTTCGAGCCGCCGTTCGTGGTCGACCACCAGCACCACGTCCCGCCGGACGGGCTGGGCGAGGAGCTGCACCGGCTGGTCGCGGCCGACCGCCGCTCGGAGACCGTGCGGTTCTACATGACGAGGGCGATGGGCATCCCCGGCGCGATCGTCACGACTATGCGGTTGCTGCCGTTCTGGTCGAAGCTCAAGGCGACCGCGAGCTCGACGCCGCACGACTGGGCGATCATGGAGCGGTTCATGCGCGGCGAGCCGCTCGATGCGGCCGACTGGGCCGGCGTGCGTGTGCCGACGCTGGTGCTGGCGGGCGGCAAGAGCGAGCCGCTGCTGCGCACCGCGGCGCGGGCGGCCGCCGAGGTACTGCCTGACGCCCGGCACGTCGAGGTGCCCAAGCTCAGCCACAACCCGGACGTCAAGCTCCTGGTGCCGGCGGTGGCCGAGTTCCTGGGCGGCCGGAGGCTTCCGCAGCAGGCGGCCTGAGCCCAGCCGCAGTACATGCGAGGGCCCGGCACCCGATCGGGGTGGCCGGGCCCTCGTGTCCCAGGTTGCCGGATCGGTCTGTCAGGCCTTGGCCTGGGCCGCTGCCCGCGGCGGGTTGTCCTGGACCGCCTTCGGGTCCTTCTGGTCCTGTTTGGCACGGACCCCGGCCTCGATGCGGTCGCCGAGCTTCTTGTCCACGTTGCGCCAGTACTCGAAGGCACGCTGCAGGATCGGCTCGCTGACCGCGTTCAGCAGGTGACCGACGATGTTGTCGACTAGTCGCTCGCGGGCCGCGTCGTCGAGCACCTCGCGGACCATCGTGCCGGCCTGGCCGAAGTCGTCGTCGTCGTTTCGCAGGGTGTAGGCCGAGCGCATCATCTCGCCGTCGGCGGCCCAGACCGCCGCGTCGCCGTAACGCACGCTGTCGGCCTTCGGCCCGCCGTAGGAGTTCGGCGCGTACACGGGGTCGGCGACGTTCTGCACCCTCATCACGCCGTCCTTCGAGTAGCTGTGCGCCGCCACCTTCGCCGAGTTCACCGGGATCTGCTTGTAGTTCACCCCGAGCCGGGCGCGGTGCGCGTCGGCGTAGGAGAACCCGCGGGCAAGCAGCATCTTGTCCGGGCTCAAGCCGGTGCCGGGCACCATGTTGTTCGGCTCGAACGCGGCCTGCTCCATCTCGGTGTGGTAGTCGGCGACGTTCCGGTTCAACGTCAGCCGGCCGACGTCGATCAGCGGATAATCGCCGTGCGGCCAGACCTTGGTCAGGTCGAACGGGTTGAACCGGTAGGTCTTGGCGTCCTCGAACGGCATGAGCTGCATCTTGAGCGTCCAGCCTGGGAATTCCCCGGCCGCGATGTGCTCGTACAGGTCGCGCTGGTGGTAGTCGGTGTCGATGGCCGCCATCTGGTCGGCCTCGTCCTGGGTGAAGAACTCGATGCCCTGGTCGGTCTTGAAGTGGTACTTGACCCAGTACTTCTCCCCGCCTGCGTTGACCCACATGTAGGTGTGGCTGCTGTAGCCGTTCATGTGCCGCCAGGTGCGCGGGATGCCCCGGTCCCCCATCAGCCAGGTCACTTGGTGCGCCGACTCCGGGGACAGGCTCCAGAAGTCCCATTGCATGTCGTGGTCGCGCAGGTTGTTGTCCGCGCGGCGCTTCTGGCTGCGGATGAAGTGCTGGAACTTCATCGGGTCGCGGACGAAGAACACCGGGGTGTTGTTGCCGACGATGTCGAGGTTGCCCTCGGCGGTGTAGAACTTCACCGCGAAACCGCGGGGGTCGCGCCAGGTGTCCGGGCTGCCCCGCTCGCCGGCGACGCTGGAGAATCGGATCAGCACGTCGGTCTGCGCGCCAGGCTGGAAGACGGCGGCCTTCGTGTAGGCGCTGACGTCGTTGTGCACCTCGAACGTGCCGAACGCCCCGCCGCCTTTGGCGTGCGGCTGACGCTCCACGATGCGCTCGCGGTTGAAGTTGGCCATCTGCTCGATCAGGTAGTGATCTTGCAGAAGGATCGGGCCATCCGGGCCGACGGTGAGCGAGTGCTCGTCGCTCGCGACCGGGATTCCGGCATCCGTGGTCGTCGGCTTGGGCTGGGTTTCCGTCACTACGGTCGCCTCCACGCGCTGGATCATCGATTCGAACGGGGGCCGCGGTGCTTTCCACGGCCTACACCCGGGGATGCGGACACCGTCGCGCACTTTCTGGAACGAGTCAAGTCTTGGCGTTCGAGGCGGCCCGGGTGAGGATCTGGCCGTGGCCGTGATCGCCCCGCAGGACCTGCGGTTCTGACGTGCACGACGACCGGCGCCAGGTAGAGGAGCGCATCGAGCGCGTGCTGCGGGAGCGGATTCGGCCGGCGATCTACCCCGCTCGCGTGCCGATGGACGTCGCGGCCTGGCACGTCCCGGACGAGCCGGTGCCGGTCGAGGAAGCGCTCGCCGCGAGCTACGAACCGTTCGCCGTCGGTGCGCCCTGGGGGCCGCCGTGGTCGACGACGTGGTTCCGGTTGCACGGACGGGTGCCGCCGGACTGGGCGGGCCGCCGGGTCGAGGCGGTGATCGACCTCGGTTTCGTCGGCAGCTGGCCGGGGCAGCAGGCCGAGGGCCTGGTGTACGACCTCGACCGGCCGGCCGATCAAGGGCATCGAGCCGTCGAACGCCTACGTCCCGGTCGCGACCCGGCGCGGGTGGCGAGGAGGTCGGCTATGCTGGTCGAGGCGGCGGCGAACCCGCAGATCCTCGCCGACGGCTTCGCCCCCACCCCGCTCGGCGACAAGCGGACCGCCGGCGACGTGCCGCTGTACCGGCTGGCCCGCGCCGACCTCGCCGTGCTCGACGAGCAGGTCTGGCACCTCGGTCCTGGACCTGGACGTGCTGTCCGAGCTGATGCACGAGCTCGCGCCCACCGACCCGCGCCGGCACGAGATCCTGCGCGCCCTGGAGCGGGCGCTGGACGCGGTCGACCTCGACGACGTCGCCGGTTCCGCCGCCGCCGCCCGCGCCGAGCTGTCCCCGGCGCTGTCCCGGCCCGCGCACGCCAGCGCGCACCGGATCAGCGCGGTCGGCCACGCGCACATCGACACCGCCTGGCTGTGGCCGGTGCGCGAGACGATCCGCAAGACCGCGCGCACCTTCGCCAACGTCACCGCGCTCGCCAGGGACTACCCGGAGCTCGTCTTCGCCTGCTCGCAGGCCCAGCAGTACGCCTGGGTGAAGGAGCACCAGCCGGAGATCTACCGCCGGATGCAAGACGGCCGCCAAGGCCGGGACAGTGGGCGCCGGTCGGCGGGCATGTGGGTCGAGGCCGACGGCAACCTGCCCGGCGGCGAGGCGCTGGCCCGGCAGCTCGTCCATCGGCAAGCGGTTCTTCCTGGACGAGTTCGGGGTGGACTGCCAGGGCGTGTGGCTGCCCGACTCGTTCGGCTACACGGCGGCCTTCCCGCAGCTGGCCCGGCTGGCCGGGATGCGCTGGTTCCTCACCCAGAAGATCTCCTGGAACGAGACCAACCGGTTCCCGCACCACACGTTCTGGTGGGAGGGCATCGACGGCAGCCGGATCTTCACCCACTTCCCGCCGGCCGACACCTACAACTCGACGCTGTCCGGGTGCCGAGCTGGCGCACGCGGTGGCGCAACTACGCCGAGAAGGGCGCCGGCACGACCGTCGCTGCTGCCGTTCGGCTACGGCGACGGCGGCGGCGGCCCGACCCGGGAGATGCTGGAGCGGGCCCGCCGGCTGGCCGACCTCGAGGGTTCGCCGCGGGTGGCGATCGAGCACCCGGACGCGTTCTTCGCCGCGGCCGAGCAGGAGTACCCCGACGCCCCGGTCTGGTCCGGCGAGCTCTACCTCGAGACTGCACCGCGGCACGTTCACCACCCAGGCCCGGACCAAGGCCGGCAACCGCCGCAGCGAGCGGCTGCTGCGGGAGGCCGAGCTGTGGGCCACCGCGGCGACCGTGCAGCGCGGTGCCGACTATCCCTACGAGCGGCTCGACCGGCTGTGGAAGTCGGTGCTGCTGCACCAGTTCCACGACATCCTGCCGGGCACCTCGATCGCCTGGGTGCACCGCGAGGCCGGAGACCGCATACGCGCGAGATCGCGCGCCGAGCTGGAGGAGATCATCGCCGACGGCGGTCAGCGTGCTCGCCGGGCCGCCGGGCGAACGCGGCCTGGGTGCTCGAACACCTCGCCCGTACGGCCGCGAGGAGGTGGTCACGACTCCCGGGCGGGTCCGCCGCACTCGCGCAGCGCCCCCGCATCGGGGGTCGGGCATCTCGTCGAGCCGGACGGAAGCACACCGCCGGTCACGGTGTCCGGCCTGGTGCTCGACAACGGCCTGCTGCGGGTCGTCATCGACGAGTCCGGCTGCCTGGTCCTCGGTGCTGGACCTCGCACGCGGACCGGGAGGTGCTCGCCAGCGGCGGTCGCGGCAACCTGCTGCAGCTGCACCCGGACCTGCCCAACCGCTGGGACGCCTGGGACCTCGACCGGCACTACCGACGCCGCTGGACGGACCTCACCGACGCCACGTCGGTGACGGTGACCGACGCCGGCCCGCTGCGGGCCGCGGTGCGGGTGGAGCGCAGCGTTCGGCGCCTCCCGGCTGTTGCAGACCGTGCGGGTGTGCGCCGGCAGCAAGCGCATCGACATCCAGACCGAGGTCGACTGGCGGGAGCGCGAGAAGATCCTCAAGGCCGCGTTCCCGCTCGACGTGCACGCCGACCGGGCGGCGGCCGAGATCCAGTTCGGCCACGTGCACCGGCCGACCCACACCAACACCAGCTGGGACGCGGCCCGCTTCGAGGTGTACGCGCACCGCTGGGTGCACGTCGGCGAGCCGGGCTACGGGGTGGCCCTGATCACCGACTCGACGTACGGCCACGACGTCGGGCGGACCACCCGCGACGGCACCCGCGGCCCGGGCGGGACGACGACGACCGTGCGGCTGAGCCTGCTGCGGGCACCGGCCAGCCCGGACCCGGACGCCGACCAGGGGCCGCACCGGTTCGGCTACGCGCTGCTGCCCGGCGCCTCGGTGGCAGACGCCGTCGCACACGGGTACGCGCTGAACCTCCCGCTGCGCGTCGTACGGGGCGGCGACCGGACCCTCCGCCGCCGCTGCTGGCGGTCGGTAGCGAGGTCAACGGCGGCGCGGTGACGGTCGAGGCGATCAAGCTGTCCGAGGACAGGTCCGGCGCTGTCGTGGTCCGGCTCTACGAGTCGCTCGGCGGTCGGGCCGAGCACCCTGCTGCGGCCCGGTTTCGCCGTCGCCGGCGTCGAGGTCGTCGACCTGCTGGAACGGCCACTCGCCGAACCGGCGCCGTCGGTCGGCCCGGACGGCGGGATCGCGTTGAACCTGCGCCCCTTCCAGGTGCTGACGCTGAAGCTGTTTCCGGTGGACGCTCAGCCGGGCTTGGTCGCGATGAAGATGTAGCGGTTGAGGCTGAAGAAGTAGCCGTCGCCAAGCGAGCGCAGGTCGTCCGCCCACGCCCGCACCTCGTCGCCCGAGATCGTGTCCCGCTCGGTGAGGTAGGCCTGCATGATCTCCAGCACGCCAGCGCTGTAGGTCTCCCGCCGGTAGCCGACGTTCAGCAGCGGGAGCACCCAAGGCGTCGCGGGGTCGAAGCCCGCCGCCGCGAGCGAGGGCCCGAGCGTGCGGGGCAGGTGTGGATCGACGAGGTGCTCCTCCCAGCCGGTCAGCACCCGCTGCATGCGCTCGTGGTCGCTGGAGTGCCAGACGATCGAGTCCCAGTCGGTGTCCAGGATCAGGACCCGGCCGCCGGGACGGAGCACCCGGTGGATTTCCGCCAGCGCCCGCCCGATGCCCGGCACGTACTCCAGGACCTGCGTCGAGACCACAGCGTCGACGCTCGCGTCGTCGACCGGAAGCTGCTCGGCGCCGCCACCGACGAACTCCACCGGCGCCGCGTCCGGCGGGATGTCCCGGGATCGCGCCATCGCCAGCATGTCGTCGCTCATGTCGACGCCGCGCACGTGCCCGGTGCGGCCAACGATCGCGGCGATCTCTACCGCCAGGAAGCCCGGCCCGCTGCCGACGTCCAGCACCCGCTCCCCCGGCTGGAGATCGAGCGCGTCGACAGTCCGGCGGCGCTGCTCGACCACGTCCGACGTGAGGTAGGTGGCCTCGACCCGTCGCGACGCCTCCGCGTCGAACTGCATGGTGCGTGTCATCTCGTCGTCCTCCTCGCTGCGAACCGCTCGTCGATACGAGCATGGAGCAGCGACCTTCGGAAGACCCTCGGATTTCCGCGAGCGCGCCGTCCTCGCCACATCCGGTCCCGGCGCCCTCGACAGCAACGAGCGCACGCCGGCCGCTGTCACTCGGTGCGGGCGAAGCGCAGCACTGCTGCGGCAAGCAGACCGAGGCTGAACACGACGACGATCAGGATCTGCAGCGAGACCGGTACCTGGAAGCTGCCCCAGTAGATGCCCGGGTCGAGCGCGGCCCGGGCGGCCGGGTCGACGTCGAGGTGGTCGAACACCACGGCGCGCATCGGTTCGACCGCGTAGGTCATCGGGTTGAGCAGGGTGACCACGGCCAGCCAGGTCGGCAGCCCGGTCAGCGGGAACAGCGCCCCGGACAGGAACATCAGCGGCGTGATGATCAGCTGCACCATCGGCATCGCGGACTGCACCTGCTTGACCCGGGCAGCCAGCAGCAGGCCCAGGGCGGTGATCATGAAGGCGAGCAGGAACAGCAGCCCCACCAGCGAGAGCATCATCGGCAGCGAGTAGGGCACCCCGACCAGCGGCGCCAGCGCCAGCAGCACCAGGCTCTGCAGGGTGGCCACCGTCGCGCCGCCGACGCACTTCCCGGTCAGGATCGCGGTGGTGCTGACCGGGGCGACCAGCATCTCGCGGAGGAAGCCGAACTCGCGGTCCCACACCATCGAGATCCCGGAGAACGCGGCGGTGAACAGCACCGAGATGGCCAGCACGCCGGGGTACAGGAACGTCCGGAAGTCGACCCCGCTGGTGCCGGCACTGACCAGCGAGGCGAGCCCGCTGCCCAGCACGAACAGGAACAGCGCCGGCTGGACCAGGGTGGACAGGATGCGGGCCCGGTCCTTGGAGAACCGGATCATCTCCCGCTCCCAGACCACGAACGCGGCGCGCGCCTGGTGCGCAAGCCCGGCCGCCGGCACCCGCACCGCGGCGATGCGGGTGCCTGTGCCCCCGCGCGCCCGTGCCCCCCGCGCCCGTGCCCCGCGCGCTCATCGGCCGGGCGCTCATCGGCCGCGCACCATCATCGCCATCGGGTGCATCCCGGCGGTTGTGGTCTCCGCGTCCCGGATCGTCCGGCCGGTGTGCGCCAGGAACACGTCGTCGAGGCTGGGCCGGCTGACCGTGACCGACCGGATCGGCACCCTGAGCTCGGCGAACAGCCGGGGGATGAAGCCGGCGCCGTCGGGGACCGCGATGCTCACCGCGCCCTCGTGCACCTCCGCCCGCACGTCGAACCGCTCGCGTAGCGCGGCGATCGCCGCCGCGTCGTCCTCGGTGGTGATCCGGACCCGGTCCTCGCCCACCGCCGCCTTCAGCCGGTCCGGGGTGTCCAGCGCCACGATGCGCCCCTCGTTCATGATCGCGATGCGATCGCAGTTCTCCGCCTCGTCCATGTAGTGGGTGGTCACGAAGACGGTGATCTCCTCATTGCGGTGCAGCTCGCGCAGGTACTCCCAGATCGAGGCCCGGGTCTGCGGGTCGAGGCCGATGGTCGGCTCGTCAAGGAACAGCACGGCCGGCGAGTGCAGCAGCCCGCGGGCGATCTCCAGCCGGCGGCGCATGCCGCCCGAGTAGGTCTGCGCCGGGTCACCGCGGCGTTCCCACAGGCCGACCATGCGCAACACCTCCTCGCGCCGGGCGGCCGCGGTGGAGCGGTCGACACCGTAGAGCTCGCCGTGGAAGCGCAGGTTCTGCTCGCCCGTCAGGTACCCGTCCAGCGTCGGTTCCTGGAACACGAGCCCGATGTGCCGGCGCACCGCCGCGCGGTCGTTTACTACGTCGAATCCGGCCACCTCGGCGGTGCCGCTGGTCGCTTCGACAAGCGTGCACAGCACCTTGATCGTGGTGGACTTGCCCGCGCCGTTCGGTCCGAGGAAGCCGAACGTCTCGCCCTGCACCACGTCGAGGTCGATCCCCCGGACCGCCTCGACCTCCTTGTACCGCTTGACCAGCCCGCGCACCCTGATCGCCGGCTGGCCTTTTTGGTGGATTTGTGAACGATCGTCCTGGTCAGAGGCGGAATCTGCATTCACCGGGCGCACTAGCGCCAATCTACGCGGACGACCTCGATCGGCTGGCTGACCCCTTTCAGCCGTGCCGACCTGGGCTCGGAGACCGCGAAGCGGGCCGCGCCGCTGCCCGCGGTCTGTGCCGAAGCGAGGATCTCCCCGCCCTCGGCGAGCGCGCCGATCCGGGCCGCCTCGTGCACGCCCTTCCCGGCGTAGTCCATCCCACGCACGGCGGCCTCCGCCTGGTGCAGGCCGATGCGGACCGGAGGGGCGAAGCCGTGCGTCCGGCGCTGCTCGGCGAGCGCCCGCTGCACCGCGACGGCGGCCTCGATCGCCGACTGCGGGCTCTCGAACGCGACGAAGAACCCATCGCCGGTGTGCCGGACCTCCATGCCGCCGTGGCGGTCGAACACCGCGCGCACTGTCTGGTCGTGCCAGCGGATCAGCTCCTGCCACGCCTCATCGCCCAGCGCCTCCGCCAGCGACGTCGACCCGACGATGTCGGTGAACACGAACGTCCTGGTTACCCGATCGCCGGTCCGAGTCGCGGCCTGCCCCGCACCACCGAGCAGGTGGTCCACCCGCTTCGCGTCGGTGATCGCGCCCAACCGCTCGAACGATGCCTTCGCAGCGTCGAGCTCGAGCCGGGCCGCGCCCTCGTCGCCCTGGGCGCGGTAAGCCTCGCCCAGCGCGGTGCGGGTCCTGGCGACCTCGTACGGCGAGCCGATGTCGTTCCAGCACTCCAGGGCGGTCCGCAGTGTTGCGGCCGCGGCTGTCGCTGCACCTTCGGCGAGCTGCAGCCGGCCGCGCGCGTAGCCGGTGGCGGCATGCAGCGCGGTGGTCCGGAACGTGGCGGCGACCCGCTCGAGCTCGACCACCGTCGCTCGCACACCGTCCAGGTCACCGGCGGCCAGGCCGATCTCGGCGGCGGCCGGCAGCACCTTGACCCGGTCCAGCGGCGTCATCCGGTCGCCGGCCAGCGCCCGGCCGATCGCGGCCTGCGCGGCGGCGACGTCGCCCTCGGCGAGCCGCAGCAGGGCCAGGCCCGGCTCCGGGTCGAGGCTCATCTCGTGCGCCTGCCGGTAGGCATCGCGGGCACCCTCGAAGTCCCCGACTCGGCGGCGGACTTCGCCGATCTCGTACATGCCCTTCGCGGTCAGCGCGGCGCCATAGCTGCGCAGCTCCTCACAGGCCCGGCGCACCTCCCGCTCGGCGTCGGCCCACGATCCGCGGAAGCCCATGACCTCGGCGCGGTGGATGCGGCAGACGCCCGGGAAGCCCCCGATCCCCTCGCGGTCACACCAGCGCTCGGCCGCATCGGTCCACTCTCCGGCGCGGCGCCAGTCGCTGACGTCGCGGCAGACGCTGATCGTGGAGCAGTAGACGACGCCGGTGGTGTACGGGTCGAGCTCACCGCTGACCGCCGCCAAGGTGGCCTCGTCGATCAACGCCATTCCAGCGTCCAGCTCGCCCTTGCCAACCAGGCCAGCGCCTTCGAGCAGTAGGCCCAGGGTGTACAGCGCCGGGACTTCGAGCCGCTCGCCGATCTCGCGTGCCGTCACCGCGTGTCGGTACGACTCCTCGACGTCACTGTCGATCCGGTGGGCCAGCATCGCCAGTGTCAGCTCCTGCCAGCCGTGCGCGGGAGTCTCGGAGTCCATCCGTTCGAGCAGCCGGCGGGCCCGAGCCAACCAGCCGTTGCCGACGGCCCGTTCCAGCCGCTCCATGTGGTCAACGGCGAGCTGCAGCGCCATCTCGGCCGCCGCAACCGAGTCGCCCACTGCCAGGTAGGCGGAATGCGCGCGCTCCCGCGCGTCGATGGCCGCGCCGGGCTCACCGCCGAACCAGGCGGCCTGCGCCAGCATCACGAGATCGCCGGCGCCGAGCGGGACGTCCGCGTCCGCGGTGCGGAAAAGCTCGACGGCGTCGTGCCACTCATGGCGGTGGAACGCCTCCCGCGCCGACTGCGCGCGGTCCTCCACGGTCTGGCTCAACGGTGCCTCCTTGCCGTGCGAAGCAGATTGTCGCACCGCAAGGACCCGGAACCAGGGCCGAATGGGCTGGTCACGCTCCGTCCGGGCGCGGTGGCAGCAGGTGCTGGACCTGCGGCGGGTCCGTCGCGAACGCCTGCGCTTTGGCCTCCAACTCCCGGTCCGAGCCGGTCAGCCGGCCGCCGTGCTGGCGGAGGTGCTCGGCCCAGCTCGGGTACTCGGAGACCTCCACGAAGCGATTCGACTCGGCGCCGTCGCGGTAGAGCCCGTAGCTGGTTGCCCCGCTGCGCAACTTCATCCGGCGCACCGCTGCCATCGCCTCGACGAACCCCGGCTGGCTCTCCGGCGGGACCGTGTAGGTGATTGCGACCAGCACGGGTCCGTCCTCCGGCTCCGGGTCCAGTGCGAGCTCCGGCTCGGGCCAGTACACGGCCGGGTCGCGGTCCAGCCCGCTGACATCCCGCAGTGGCCGGACGACGACGGTCAGCGAGGTCACCGCGAGCAGCAGCCCGGCGGCGGTCAGGGTGGTGACCACCCCGACCCACTGCGCGAGCACACCCCAGGCCGCTGATGCGATGCCCTGCCCGCCGAAGAACACCATCTGGTAGACCGACAGACCGCGGGCCCGGACCCAGCTCGGCAGGAAGACCTGCAGCGTCCCGTTCATCGTCGCGAGCATGGCCAGCCAGGCCATCCCGGCCGGGACCAGCGCGATCAGCACGACGACGACGTTCGGTACCAGGGCGGCGGTGACGGTCGCGGCGGCGAACACCAAGCCGGCGGCGAGCACCAGCTGGCTGGGCGAGAGCCGGGCGGTCACCCGCGGCAGCAGCGCCGCGGCCAGCACCGCTCCGACGCCGAGCGCGGCGAGCAGCAGGCCGTAGCCGTCCGCATCCAGCCCGAGCAGCGAGCTGGCCACCAGTGGCAGCAGCGCCCACAACGCGGACGCGGGCACGACGAACAGCAGCGTGCTCCGCAGCAGGTGCCGGACGACCAGCGAGTTCCGGACGTAGCGCACCCCGGCCTGCAGCGCTCCGGCGAACCGTTCCGGCAGCTGCTGGTCAGCCTTGCTGGACGTCCGTAGCGCGGCGAGCACTACCGCGAGCACCACGTAGCTCACCGCGTTCAGGGCGAAAACCGCGCCCACGCCGAGCAGTGCGACCAGTAAGCCGGCGATCGCCGGCCCGACCGCCCGCGCCAGGTTCATCGCGACGCCGTTCAGCGCCGCCGCCGAGCGCATCTGCTCACGTCCCACCAGGTCCTGCACGAGCGCCTGGTAGGCGGGCAGGGTCAGGGTGGTGCCGCATCCGATCAGGAACGTGCAGGTCAACAGCAGCGCAGGCGGCAGCTGGCCGGTGAACGCGAGCACGGTCAGGGCGCCGGTGACCAGGACCTGGAACACCTGGACGACGATCAGCAGCCGGCGCCGGTCCAGCGATGTCGGCGATCGCGCCGGACGGCAGTGCGAGCAGCAGCGCGGGCACCATCGCGGCGGTCTGGACCAGCGCGACCAGTGTGGGCGCGTTCGGCTCGTCGATCAGCAGCCATTGGGCGCCGACGGTCTGCATCCAGGTGCCGATCATGCTGAACAGCTGGGCGATCCACAGGAAGCGGAACGCCCGCACCCGGAGCGGGGCCCACGCCGAGGTCGAGCCGGCGGCCGTGCTGACCATGTGCGCATCCTGCTGCACGTGAAGCCCCGGGGCGCGGTTGACCGCCGGCCGCAGGGGTGCATGCTCGGTGGCCGTGAGCACCCGAATCGGTGACGTGTGGGACAGCGGCGGCGCCTATCAGCGCTACATGGGCCGCTGGAGCGGCGCGGTGGCGGGCGTATTCCTCGACTGGCTGCCCGCAACGCAGGGGGCGGCCTGGTGCGACGTCGGCTGCGGAGCCGGCGCGCTGGCCGGCGCCGTACTCGGCTCGCAACGCCCCGCGCGGGTGCTCGGCGTCGACCCGTCGATCGGCTTCCTGACCGCGGCCCGCCGGATCGGCGACCGGCGCTTCGACGTGGTCGCAGGCACGGCCGACGCGCTGCCGGTGCAGGACGCGCGCGTCGACAGGGTGGTGTCGGCGCTGGTGCTGAACTTCGTCGGCGACCAGAACGGTGCCGTCCGTGAGATGCGCCGCATCACCGCACCCGGCGGACTGGTGGCCGGCTACGTCTGGGACTACGCGGAGGGCATGCAGATGATCCGGACGTTCTGGGACGCAGCCGTGGAGCTGAATCCGGCTGCGGCGGACCTCGACGAAGCACGCCGGTTTCCGCTGTGCCACCCGGACCCGCTCGAACGGCTGTTCTCGACCGCCGGGCTCGACGAGGTGGCGGTGCGCTCGATCGAGGTGGCCACGGTGTTCGCGGACTTCGACGACCTCTGGGCACCGTTCCTCGGCGGGCAGGGACCGGCGCCCGGCTACTGCGGCTCGCTGTCCGAACAGGACCGCGCCACGCTGCGCGAGGAGCTACGGTCCAGGCTGCCGGCTGATCCCGACGGCGCGATCCGGCTGGTCGCCCGCGCTTGGGCGGTCCGAGGACGGGTCGACTGAGGTCGGCGGAGGTCGGCTGAGCGTCAGTCAGCGTCAATCCAAGGCGGGCAGCTCCATGCCGACCCGATCGTCGACACACCACGCCCAGTTCTCGTGTGCCTCCTTGGTCCGCAGGACCGGGTGGCCGGCATCGAGCGCGTGCTTGGTGGCGTGCCGGTTCTTGGAGTCGTCGCAGCAGCCGATCTGCCCGCAGGTGACGCAGAACCGCAGGTGGACCCACCGGTCCCCGAGGGCAAGGCACTGTCCGCAACCGCCGTCGGGCTTGGGCGTGTTCTCGACGTGCTGCAGGTGTTCGCACAGCGCAGTGGTCACCGGTTCGGTCTCCTCGTGGGGCTGGCTGCCGGAAAGGCAGACTGGCCCGGAGATCGTACGTCCGCCGCAAGCCTGGGAGGGAGACGCCGATGCGTGTGTTGATCAGCTGCTGCCCGCTGTACGGGCACGCGAACACCGTGCTGACGCTGGCGCAGGCGGCACAGCGAGCCGGCCACCAGGTGGTCGTCGCGACCGGGCCGGACCTCGTCCCGTACGTCGAGGAGCACGGGGTCCCGGCCTGGCCGGTCGGGCCGACGCACGCCGAGGCCGGCGGCGGCCGGACCACCGACTGGGTCGCGTACTTCATCGCCACCGCGGGACCGCGCGCACAGGACCTGGTGCCGCGCGCCAGGGCCTGGGCACCCGACGTCGTGGTGCACGAGGAGACCGAACTGGCCGGCGCGGTCGCCGGTGCCGTCGTTGGGGCCGGTACCGGGACAGGCATCGGGACAGGCATCGGGACCCGGCACGTCGTGCACGGCCTCGGGCTGATGCCCTCGGTCGGCATCTGGCAGGCGTTCGGGCCGGGCCTCGACCGGCTCGGCGGGCTGTTCGACGTGCCCGCACTGGCCGACCGGGTCCGGGACGCGGCGTACCTGCACGTCTGCCCGCCGGCGTTGCGGCCGGTGCAGGAGCCGATCTGGTCGACGACCCTGCCGCTGCGCCCCACCACCGGCACCGCCGGCCCCGGCGAGCGACTGCCGGACGCCATCGAGTCGATGCCGTACAAGCGGACCGTGCACCTGACGCTCGGCACCGTGTTCCATGGCGCGACGGACGTCCTCACGACCACCATCGCCGGGCTGCGGGACCTGCCCGTCAACCTGGTCGTCACGTCCGGGCCGGGCACCGACCCCGGCCGGTTCGGACCGCAGCCGCCGAACGTGCTGATCGAGCCGTACCTGCCGCACGCGCTGCTGCTGCCTCGCTGCGACCTGGTGGTGGGGCAGGGCGGCGCCGGCGTGATGTTCGGCGCGCTGATCCATGGGCTGCCCCAGCTCGCGCTGCCGCAGGGCGCCGAGCAGTTCCTGAACGCCGAGGCGTGCGTAGAGGCCGGCGCCGCGTTGACGCTGGCACCCGACGAGGTCACCGCCGCGGCCGTCACGGCCGCCGCAAGCCGGCTGCTCGACGAACTGTCGTTCACCGCGGCCGCCCGTGCGGTACAGGCCGAGATCGAGGCGATGCCGTCGGCCGACGAGGTGCTCGCCACGCTGGCCCGCGCGGACCCGGCGTGACCTGCGTCAACCGCTAGGCGGGCGCACCGGCAGCGTGACCCGGAAGACCGTGCGGCCCGGCGCGGAACTGAGCGTCAGGTCGCCGCGGTGCTCCAACACCACTATCCGGTAGCTGATCTGCAGGCCCAGCCCGGTGCCCTTGCCCGGCGGCTTGGTGGTGAAGAACGCGTCGAACACCCGGCGCTGGGCCTCGGGCGGGATGCCGGCGCCGTTGTCCTCGACCTCGACCACCACCCGCTCGTCCGAGCCGTCGCCGTCGCGGCTCGCGCGCAGGGTCAGGGTCGGGTCGGGCATACCGTCGAGCGCGTCGAACGCGTTGTGCAGCAGGTTGGTCCACACCTGGTTCAGCTCGCCGCCGAGGGCTTCGATCCTCGGCAGCGCGGGGTCGAAGTCCCGGACCACCCGCACCCCCTTCGCGGCGTGCCCGAGCAGCACCAGGCTGTCCTCGATGCCCTGCACGACGTCGACCTGCTGGACGGGAGCCCGGTCCAGGTAGGAGTAAGACCGGAGCACCCGGACGATCTCGGACAGCCGCCTGGCTCCCTCGGCGACCTCCGCGGTCCACCGGTGCACCGCGGCCGCCGGCGCCAGCAACCGCACCGCGTCGGCCAGGTCAGCGTCGGCCAGGTCAGCGTCGGCCCCGAGCCGGTCGAGGTCGTCGAGCCCGATTCCCGCGTCGACGAGCTGCGGCGCCAGCGTCCACGCCTCGCCGACGCCGCGGTCGGCAAGCCAGTCCTCGATCTCACCCTCGGCGTCGCTGCTGGCCACCGCGCTCCGCTCGGCCACCGGCCGGCCGGTCACCCGGTCCAGCAGCTCACGGACCGCCGGACCCGCGCCGCCGCCCAGCGCGCCGCTGACTGCCGCCGTCAGCCGGTCCAGCTCGCTCCCGAGGTGTTCGGCCGCCCGCTGCACCGCGGCGGCCGGGTTGTTCAGCTCGTGCGCCACGCCGGCGGTCATGACCCCGAGCTGCACCATGCGCTCCTGGTGGCGCAGCTGGTCGTTGGTCTCCCGGACCCGGCGCAGCAGCGGGCCGAAGACGGCTCTGGCGGCCGAGGGGCTGGTGGCCAGCAGGTCGTCCAACGCCGCCTTGGGGATCGACAGCAGGTCCGCGCTGCCGCGGGCCCGTACGGTGGCGGACCGCGGCTGCTCCTCCAGCAGGGCCATCTCGCCGATCACCTCGTCGACGCCGCGCACCGCGAGCAGCACCTCGCGGCGCTCGGTCGACTTGACCACCTCGACCTGGCCCGATGTCACGACGAAGGCGGCCTCGCCGGGGTCGCCCTCCCGGAACAGCACCTCACCCGGCGCGAGCCGCACGTCCTTCGCCTGGCTGCAGATCCGGGCCAGGTCGTCGTCGGAGAGCCCGCCGAACAGCTCCACCTGCCGGAACCGCTCGAACACCTCACACCGTCGCCAGGTACTGGTGCACGAACGTGACGCAGTGGCTGCCCTGCCCGACCGCGGAGGCGACCCGGCGTACCGCGCCGTGCCGGACGTCGCCGGCGGCGAAGATGCCCGGGACGCTGGTCTCCAGCAGGTACGGCTCGCGCTCCAGCGGCCACTGGCGGTGAGGACGCAGCACCGGGCGGATGCCCGGTGCGCAGATGTCCGGCCCGGTCAGCACGAACCCGGCGGCGTTGGTGGCGACCACGCCCCGCACCAGCTCGGAATGCGGTACCGCCCCGATGAACACGAACATCCCGGTCGCCTTCCGGGTGGTCTGCGCGCCGCTGTCGATGTCGCGGACCACCACCTCCTCCAGGTGCTCGCCGCCGCGCGCGGCGGCGACGGCCGAAGACGTCAGCACCTCGATGTTCGGGGTCGCCGCGATCTGGTCGATCAGGTACCGGGACATGCCGGCCTCGATCGACCCGGCCCGGACCAGCACCGTCACCCGCTCGGCGAACTGGGAGAACATCATCGCCGCCTGCCCCGCCGAGTTCGCCCCGCCGACGACGACGACCTGCTCGTCCTGGTAGCTCGCCGCCTCGGCGAGCGTGGCTCCGTAGAACACGCCGGCACCGGTGAGCAACCGGCAGCTTTCCTCGTCCAGCTCGCGCACCCGCATCCCGGTGGCCACCAGCAGCGCGTGGCAGGACAGCTCGGTGCCGTCGGCCAGCGTCACGACCCGGGCCGGCTCCTCCACCCGGACCGCGTTGGCCTGTACCGCGGTGAGGATCTCCGCGCCGAGGCGACGGGCCTGGGCGGTCGCCCGCCGCGCCAGGTCGCTGCCGGCGATGCCCTTGGGGAAGCCGAGGTAGTTCTCGATCCGCGAGGACGTCCCGGCCTGGCCGCCGGTCGCCTGCCGCTCGATGACCGCGACGCGCAGCCCCTCGGACGCTCCGTAGACCGCCGCGGCCAGGCCGGCCGGCCCGGCGCCGACGATGACCAGGTCGTAGAACGGCGCGTCCGCCGTGACGTGCAGGCCGATGGTACGGGCCAGGGTGGGCGGGTCGGGCCGGGACAGCGTCTGCCCGTCCGGCAGGAACAGCATCGGCAGCAGCGGCGCCTCGTCGCCGGCGGCGGCCAGCAGCGACGCGGCCTCTGGATCGCGGTCGACGTCCAGGAACCGGTACGGCACCTGGTTGCGGGCCAGGAAGTCCTTGATCTCGTGGCTGGCCGGCGACCACCGCGCTCCGACCACCCGGATGCCGTCGAACCGCGCGGGCCGGCCCGCCCACCAGTCGTCGAGCAGGTCGTCGAGCACCGGGTAGAGCTGGTCCTCCCGCGGGTCCCACGGCTTGAGCAGGTAGTGGTCCAGGCCGACCTCGTTGATCGAGCGGATCGCCGCGTCGGTGTCGGCGTACGCGGTGAGCAGGACCTTCCTCGCATCCGGGTAGTGCGGCTTGGCGGCGAGCAGGAACTCGGTCCCGGTGAGCTCCGGCATCCGCTCGTCGACCAGGAACAGCGCGACCTCGTCGCCGCGCCGGTGCAGCTCCTCGACGGCCGACACCGCCTCCGGGCCACCCCCGGCGGCGACGATCCGGTAGTCCTTCGCGTAGCGGTCCCGCAGGTCCTTGCGGATCGCGGCGAGCACCTGGGGGTCGTCGTCGACCGCGAGCAGCACCGGCTTCGCGGCCCGGGCCGGGGGTGGGGCGGAGGATGAAGCGGACGGCGGGACGCTCATCGACGCTCCCCCACCCGCTCGCTCGGCGACGGTGTCCGCTGGCAGCGCGACGTAGCGGTGATCAAGCGAGCGGCCGTCCACCTCGACGATCCGGATGCCGGACGGGTCGGCGCCCAGCGGGTAGCCGACCGGGCCGGTGACCACGACCTCCAGGTCGCCGTCCCGGCCACCGCCGTTCCGGTGCCAGTGCCCGCAGAAGAACGCCCGGACGCCGTGGCCACGCATCAGGTCCATGATCGGCCGGCGCCGCACACCGGGGATGTTCCAGTAGCTGTCGGGCTCGTCCGGGTCCGTGGTGAACAGCGGGTGGTGCCCGAACGCCACGATCTGCCGGCTGCCGGCCGTGCGCGCCGAGCGCAGCGCCGCCTCCAGCGCCGTGAGCTGGTCGTCCAACTCCGCACCGACCAGCTCGGGGTGTTGCCAGACCACCGTGTCGGTGACGACGAACGTCGCGCCACGGTGCTCGAAGGCGTAGTGGTCGGGGCCGAACGTCGCGCGGTAGCGGCGCAGGCTGTCCGGTGTCGGCACGACCGTGTCGTCGGCGACGTCGTGGTTGCCGGGCACCCAGTTCATCCGGATGCCGCCGAGCCCGGCGGTGATCCGCAGCACCGCGTCGCGCTGCTCGGTGCTGGCCGGGTCGTCGACCATGTCGCCGCCCATCACCACGAACTCCGGGCGCAGCTCGACCGCCGCAGCGACGGCCCGTTCGTATCGGCGGGCGTCCCAGTCGAAGCCCTCGGTCTTGGGCACCGGCACCACCCGCATGTCCCGGGCCGCGAACCGCTCGATGTCGGCCCGGCCCATCCCGGAGAAGCTCGCGTAGCAGCCCAGTTGGCAGTCCGCCATGAAAACGAACCTGAACCGGTCCCCGTCCCGATGGTCGGGTCCGGGGCGGTTCCGCTCCTCGCTCGCTCCGCTCGCTGCGATGCTCGCCGCCCCTTCCCCTCCGTCCAAATGGTCGGGTCCGGGGCGGTTCCGCTCCTCGCTCGCTCCGCTCGCTGCGATGCTCGCCGCCCCTTCCCCTCCGTCGCCCATCGCCCGCTCATCCGTCCCGGCGCCGTGGCCGCCCGCGGCGCCGAGGTAGCAGCTTGCCAGTGCAAGAACCCGGAGGACAGCCCGCGGACGCCATCCAGCTAGCGTCGAAGCAAACACGAGTGAAGGGTTCGGTTCGGATGGCAGAAGTTGATTTCCCGGCCCCGGCAACCGGCTTCGTCCTGACCCATTTCGTGGTGTCGGAGGACGTGCCTCGATCGCGAGACTTCTACGCTGGGGTACTCGGCGGAAAGGTCGTCCTCGACGGCGAGCCGACGATCGTCAAGCTGGCAAACGGTTGGGTGATCATCAACGTCGGCGGCGGCCCGACCGAGGACAAGCCTGAGGTCGTGCTGGAAGCGCCGAGTGATCTCACGCGCACCAGCGCTTTCCTCAACATCCGGGTGGCCGACATCGCCGCGGTATACGAGGAGTGGCGAGCCAAGGGAGCGACGTTCCTGACCCCGCCCATCGACCGCGGGTCCGAGATCCGTTGTTATCTGCGTGACCCCGACGGCCACCTGATCGAGGTCGGTCAGGCGACCGGGGTACGCGCCGGGTAGGTCGTCCGACCACGGCGGTGCTGGTCGGGGCTGACCCCACGGACCCGCTTGAACGCCGCGCTGAGCGCGAACGGGCTGCCGTAGCCGACCTTGCGGGCGATCGTGCCGATCGTCTCGTCGGTGTCCCGCAACAGGTCGGCGGCCAGTGCGAGCCGCCAGCCCGTGAGGTAGGCCATCGGCGGCTCGCCGACCAGGTCGGTGAACCGGCGGGCCAGCGCTGCGCGGGAGGCGCCGACCGCCTCGGCGAGCGAGGCCACCGTCCACTGGTGGTTCGGGTACTCGTGCAGCAGCCGAAGCGCCCTGCCGACGACCGGGTCGCCGTGCGCCAGGTACCAGGCGGGGGCGTCGGCGTCCGGCCGGGAGAACCAGGCCCGCAGCACGCCCACCAGCAGCAGGTCGAGCAGCCGGTCCAGGACGACCTCCTGGCCGGGTCGGTCCTTGTCGATCTCGTCGTCGAGCAGCGCGAGCACCGGCGACTCGCAGATGTCGTGGCTGAGCACGGCCAGCGTGGGTAGCGCGGCCAACAACCGTCGGCCGACCTCGCCGCTCATCTGGTAGGTGCCGACCAGCATCGTCGTCGAACCGGTGGCGGAGTTGCCCCAGGTCCGCACCCCGAGGTCCAACGGCGCCATAGACGTCGCGTCCGTCCGGTGTGGTGCACTGCTGGCCAGGATGGATGATCACCTGTGCCGGGGTGGCCGGGTCGTCGGCGACCAGGTACGGATCGGCCCACGGGATGATCGCGACGTCGCGGGCAGCCATTCGGACCGGTTCCCCGCTGCTCGGCACCACCCATGCCTCGCCCTGCATCAGCGCGACCAGGCTGAGCGGCGCATGGTCCTCGATCCGAACCGACCACGGTGGCTCCAGCACCGCACGGAGCAGGAATGCGCCCCTGGCGCGGGGACCGTCGAGCAGCCCGACAAGCTCGTCCACACCATCATCCTAGACGGAGAAACATGGATTCGAGCTTGCAGGACATGGCACGTCTCAGAATGGCGCGCTTGTATCGAGGCATGACACCCAACACGCAAGATCAGAACCTGACCCTGGTACTCGGCGGCACCGGCAAGACCGGCAGCCGGGTGGCCCGCCGGCTGTTCGAGCTCGGCCGCCCGCTCCGGCTCGGATCCCGTTCCGCGAACCCGCCGTTCTCCTGGGAGGACGACCGGACGTGGGAGCCCGCGCTGCGCGGAGTCGACACCGTGTACATCACGTACTACCCGGATGTCGGCATGTCGGGCGCGGCCGAGACCGTCGGCGCCTTCGCCGACCTGGCCGTGGCGTCCGGTGCCCGCCGGCTGGTCGTGCTGACCGGGCGCGGCGAGGCGGGGGCACAGCGCACCGAGCGAGCGGTGATGGACAGCGGCGCGGACTGGACGATCGTGCGGTCCAGCTTCTTCGCGCAGAACTTCAGCGAGAGCTTCATCGCTGACGAGGTGAACAGCGGCGTGGTGGCGCTGCCCGCCGGCCGGGTCGTCGAGCCGTTCATCGACATCGATGACATCGCGGACATCGCGACCCTCGCGCTGACCGAGCCCGGACACGTCGGCGAGATCTACGAGGTCACCGGCCCCGAGTCGATCTCCTTCGGGGACGCCGTCGCCCAGATCGCCGAGGCGAGCCGCCGCGAGATCGTGTACCTGCCGATCTCGCCCGTGGAGTTCCGCGATGGCATGATCGCGGCCGGCCTACCGTCCGATTTCGCGGCCGAGCTCAGTGACGTGTTCGTCGAGACCCTCGACGGGCGCAATGTCGCGACCACCGACGGGGTCCGGCGCGCCCTGGGCCGGGAGGCCGGCACGTTCGGCGACTACGTCCGGCGCACCGCGGCGAGCGGTGTGTGGCAGGTCGAGCACCCGAGGAGCGCTTGATGATCGAGATCCTGCGGGCGGCGAGCCTGATCGCCGCCACGTTGACGATGGGCCTGCTGGCCGGGCTGTTCTACGCGTTCACGGTCTCGGTGATGCCGGGCCTGCGTCGCAGCAGCAACCGCACCTTCGTCGAGACCATGCAGCAGATCAACATCGCCATCGTCAACCCGTGGTTCATGATCAGCTTCCTGGGCGGAGTCCTGCTGACCCTGGTCGCCGGGCTGCTGCAGCTGCACCCGGAGGGGCTGACCGTGCTGCCCTGGGTCGCCGCGGCGCTGGTGCTTGGTCTGGCGACCCTGGGAATCACCTTCGGCGTCAACATCCCGCTGAACAACGCGCTGGACGCGGCCGGACGGCCGGGTCCGGGGGACGACCCGGCCGACGCCCGGGCGGCGTTCGAGGCGCGCTGGGTGCGCTTCAACGTCGTACGCACGTGGACGTCGATCGCCGCCTTCGGCTGCCTCACCTGGGCGCTCGTGCTCTACGGTCAGACCAGCGCCACCTGACCCCCGCGAGAAAGGAAAGCTCGTGCCGGCACTGCTTCGACTGTCCAGCCCCGACTTCCCCGACGGTGAACGGATCCCCGAGCGGAACAGCAAGGACGGCGGCAACATCATCCCGACCCTGGAGTGGAACGCACCACCGGAGGGCACCGTCGAGCTGGCGATCCTCTGCGACGATCCGGACACCCCGGTCGGCACCTGGGTGCACTGGGTGGCAGCCGGCATCGACCCGCAGACCCGGCGCGTCGACGGCGCGCTGCCGGCCGGCGCGGTCGAGGGCGGCAACGACTTCAAGGAGTCCGGCTACGGCGGGCCGCAGCCGCCACCCGGCGACGGCGTGCACCGGTACTTCTTCCGGCTCTACGCGCTCAAGTCCCCGACCGGGCTGCCCAACGGCTGCACCGCCGACGACCTGCGCCGGGCGGTGGTCGGCAACGAGCTGGCCACCGGTGTGCTGATCGGCATCTTCGAGCGCTGACGCCCGCACCCCGGCGCGAGAGCACCGTGCGCAGCGGCGACTGCGCACGCCGTGAGTCGTGTCGCACCCCCAACCCGCAATGAGCGGGGTTGGGGGTGCGGTCGTCGCGGCGGCGATGCACGTCGCGGGCTGACGGTCGCTGGACCGGTCCGGTTCACTCCACGAGTTCGCGGTGCAGCCGCTCGATGGCCTCGATGTGCTCGCGGCCCTGCAGCCCGAGCCCCATGGTGTTGATCCCCATGTGGGTCGCCCCGAGCTCCCGCCACCCCGCGACGAACCGCGGCCAGGTCGACGGCTCACCATGCCGGATATCGGCCCGTGCCTCGATGCCGATGGCGGCGGGATCGCGGCCGGCCGCGACCGCGTAGTCGCGCAGCCGGTCCAGTGTGCGGCGGGCCTCGGAGTCGGGGGCGGTCTGCGGGAACCATCCGTCGGCCATCGCGGCGACCCGCCGAAGCACGGCGTCGGCGTGGCCGCCCATCCAGACCGGGATCGGGCGCTGCACCGGGAGCGGTCGGATGCCGGCCTCGGGCACCCGGTGCCAGCTACCGGTGAAGTCGACCACCGGCTCGGTCCACAGCGCGCGCATCAGGGCGACCTGTTCCTGTATGCGCCGCCCCCGGTTGTGGAAGTCCTGCCCGAGCGCGACGTACTCCACCTCGTTCCACCCCACCCCGACGCCGAGCCGCAGCCGTCCACCGGACAGCACGTCGAGCTCGGCTGCCTGCTTGGCGACCAGCACCGTCTGCCGCTGCGGCAGCACGAGCACGCCGGCCACCAGCTCGATGCGCTCGGTCAGGCCGGCCGCGTAGCCGAAGAGCACCAGCGGTTCGTGGAACGCGTGCGACACGTCGTAGGGCCGGCGCCAGCCGGGCCGGTTCGCCAGGCCTGCCCCGACCACGTGGTCGAACGCCAGCAGGTGGTGATAGCCCACGCCTTCGGCCGCCTGCACGTAGTCGCGGATGACGATCGGGTCGTCGCCGATCTCGGTCTGCGGGAACACCACGCCGATGCGCATCGACGCATGATCTCAGGCGTCTCAGCCGGGGACCATCTGGAACTTGGCGGTGCCGCGCTCGATGCCGAGCACGGTCACCTGGTACCGACCCACCGTGGAGGTCGCCCCGACGGGCACCTCTATCGGGCTGCCGCCGACGGAGAACGTCACGGCGGAGTCGGTGATCCTGGTGAGCTCGACGAACCCGGCCCCACAGGACAGCTTGGACACCCCGTTCGTGGTCGATACCGAGCTCGACCCACCGCTCACGCTGATGCTGCCGGTGCCGTTCGCGCTCACCGTGCAGCCGCCCGATCGGGGGCTCACCGACGGCGCCGTGGACGCTGCCACGGACTCCGGCGCGGGCGAACCTGGGACCGCAGGTGCACAGGCCGACAGTAACGCCGACGCCAAACACGCCAACATCGTCGCCGCGCGTGTTCTGCCGACCGCCACCTGCCCACCTCCTCAACGGCATCACGGTACTCAGCCCACGCCTGCCCGATCGGGTCATCCGGTATTGACTCACCGGCGCGGCCGTGTTCCACCCGGAGGACGCCCACGGCCCCGCCTACGCTGCCTACGCGACGTTCACCTCGGCTCGTGCGCAGCTACTGAACCAGAGCCCTGACCTGGTCAAATGCCGACCTGGACGCGCTCGGCGGGTGGCCGCGCGGGCTCCTGTACGCGCGGTGAGCGGTCACCCCGTCAGGTGCGGATGTGAGCCCGGCCATGCTGCGGCGGAGTTCGCCCGATGTGCGGCCAGCGGCGGTCGGTCCGACCGTCCAGCACGCGGATCAACGGTGATCTGCCGCTCATCGCGCCGGTCTGCGCGGTGGCCTCAAGGGGCGCGTCAGCCTTGGGGCCGACCTCGTACCTCGGCTACATTCCCTCACGGATCAATGACGGCCCGGTAACACGCAGGACACGGACCGAACCCCGAACGGTCCTCCGGTCTCCCCAGCCGAGTCCTCCCGAGCCGCCCGATCCGGAAGGTAGGTTGTGGCGCGGCACCGCTCCCCCAGTGGCCGGCGTGCGCACCTAGGGCCCCAGCTGCCCGCCCCCGTGGGGGCAGCTGGGGCAGGTGCCCAGCACTGTTCCGGTCCTCGCGTCGGCGCTCACCGCGAGCCCGGCCACCGTCGAGCACTCCCGTTCGCCGCGCAGCCGGCCGTCGACACCCAGCCGTACCGTCCCGTACCAGCCGACCCAGCACCGGGTTGACGCGCCGGCCGCCGACGCGCAATCGATCAACCGGACCGGCGCGCACCGCGTCCCCGCGGTTCCGTTCGCCATCCGGCACGGCGCCGTGACCGCGACCGTGGCCGGAAGCGCGGTCGCGCTGGCCGTACCGATGGCCGCCTTCCAGGCCGTCGTCGTCGACGGCAGCGCCGTCCAGCGGGTCGGCGCGGAGTCCTCCGCCGCCCCTACCGAGCAGCCGCTGATCCCGAGGGACGCCCTCGAGTCCATCGAGCTGGTCGACCGGGCCCCCGAGCAGGCCGACGCCACGTCGCTGATCAAGGCCGCCGAGCTGTTCGAGCAGGCCGTTGCGGCGGCGGCGGCACCGGTGGAGGTCGAGACCGAAGGCCCACCGCCGGACTGCGAGCCGGACAGCTCCGGCTTCGGTGCCGTCAAGCCGTGGGTGGCCACCGCCGGACACGAGCTGCGCTGCCGGTTCGACATCGACGCGGTGGGCGGGCGGGCCGGGCGGGCCGGTGCCTCGGACCACCCACTCGGACTCGCGCTCGACATGATGGTCGACCGGGCGACCGGGGACACCATGGCCGAGTACGTGCTCGACAACATGGACCGCCTCAACGTCAAGTACGTGATCTGGAAGCAGCGGATCAACTACGGCAGCGGCTGGAAGATGATGGACGACCGCGGCGGCGCAACGGCCAACCACTTCGACCACGTGCACATCTCGTTCCTGTCCCGCTAGCCGTTCGGGAGCAGCCGCTCTCGGCTCAGCGGGCGTCCACGGTCGCGGCCAGCTCTTTCTTGCTCATCGCCGAACGCCCGGGGATCTGCTGTTCGCTCGCGAGCCGGCGCAGTTCGTCGATCGTCAGCTGGGCGGCCTGGGCCGGCGTCGGTGCGCCGCGCTCGGCCTTCATCGCCTCCATCCGCGCCCCCCACTCCTCGCGGGTCGACGCGTCGCACGCCGAGCGCACGTCCGGGAACAGCTCTTCCTCTTCCTCGTCGATGTGGTGCTCGGTGCTCTCGATGAGCACCGTCAGCTTGGCGACCCACTTGTCCTCGCCGGGTTCGAGCTCACGGGCCTCCGCCATCAGCACGTCGGCGACGTGGTGCTCCTCGACACCCTCGTCGACCTCCGCGGCGAGCTCGTCGTTCAGGTTGTGCACCGCGGGGTAGAACACCTGCTCCTCGAGCGTGGTGTGCACCTCGAGGTCGGCGAAGATCGCGTCCGCCAGCCCGGACATCCCCGGGGCGTCCGCCGCCTCCTGGGCCGCCTGGAACCGAGCGAAGAGGCCACGGAAGCGGTTGTGGTCCGCGATGAGCAGGTCGAGAGCGTCCATATTTCCCTCCGTTTGCTTGGGGCTGCCGCAGGTGTGCGGCACAACTGTCCCGACTTACCCGGCTCGTCCGCCGGCTAACCCAGGAGGGCCCTCACCTCGGACGGCCCGCGGTGGCAGGATTCGGCTCCGATGGACGTCAACGAGCGGGCGGAGCTCGCCGAGCGCGGGCGCAAACTGGCCGAGCGGCTGACCGACGGCGGCGTCGTCGCAGTCGCTATGACCTGGGTCGACACCGGCGGGATCATGCCGGGTGAAGGCCGTGCCGGTGGCCGCGCTGCCGCATGCCGCGGCCTGGGGCGTCGGTGCGACCCCGGTGTTCGACTTCTTCCTGCCCGACGACTCGATCACCGGCGGTCGGTACTCGGGCGGCCCGACCGGCGACCTGCGGCTGCTCCCGGACCTGGATCGACTCGTCCCGCTCGCCGCGCAGCCGGGTTGGGCGTGGGCCCCGGTCGACCGCTGGACCCAGGAGGGTGCGCGGCACCCGCAATGCAGCCGAGCGCTCGCGGCCCGGCTGACCGACCGGCTCGGCGAGCTCGGCCTGACCGCGCGGATGGGATTCGAGATCGAGTGGGTGCTCGCCGAACCCGGCACCGACGACGACTTCGTGCCCGCGATGCGTGGGCCGGGCTACGGAATGACCAGGATCATCGAGCGCTCCGACTACGCCGCCGACCTGCTGCGGGCGCTGGCCGCAGAGGGCGTCGAGGTGATCCAGTTCCACCCGGAGTACGCGCCGGGGCAGCTCGAGCTGTCCACCGCGCCGGAGTCACCGGTGGCGGCGGCCGACACGTCGGTGCTGGTCCGCAGCACGATCCGCGGGGTCGCCGCGCGGCACGGGCTGCGGGTCTCGTTCGCGCCGAGCGTGGTCGCCGGCGGTGTCGGCAACGGCGGGCATGTACACCTCTCGCTGTCCCGCGGCGAACACAACCTGATGTCCGGCGGTGCGGGGCCGGACGGGATGACCCCCGAAGGGGAGGCCTTCGTCGCCGGCGTCCTGGCCCGGCTGCCTGCGCTGCTCGCCGTCGGCGCCCCGAGCGTCGGGAGCTACCTGCGCCTGGTGCCCTCGCACTGGGCCGGGGTGTACGGGTGCTGGGGACGGGAGAACCGGGAGGCCGCGGTGCGGTTCGTCACGGGTTCGCCCGGGGAGCGGGCCGAGGCGGCGAACGTCGAGGTCAAGTGCGTCGACCAGAGCGCCAACCCGTACCTGCTGGTCGCCGCGCTGCTCGCCTGCGGGCTCGCCGGGATGGCGGCCGGGGCGCGGTTGCCGGGGCCGATCGACGTCGACCCGGCGGGCCTGCCGGACGCCGACCTGGCCGATCGCGGGATCACCAGGCTGCCGCAGCGGTTGGACGACGCGGTGGCCGCGTTCCTCGCCGAGCCGGTGCTGGCCGAGGCATTCGGACCCGAGCTGACCGACACGATCGCCGCGGTCCGGACCGCCGAGATCGCGCGCTTCGCCGGGGCCAGCCCGGCCGAGGTCGTCGCCGCATCCCGGTGGACGCACTGACCTTGTGGAAGCACTGACCCTGTGGAAGCACTGACCCTGTGGAAGCACTGACCTGTGGAAGCACTGACCTGGGTCGACCGGTTTCCCCTGGTCGACCAGCACTGCCACGGCGTGCTTCGCACCGCGCCGGACCTGGCCGCGTTCGGCGCCATGCTCACCGAGGCCGGCGCCCCGGCGCCCGGCGCCGACCCGTTCGACTCCGCTCTCGGCCTGTCGGTGCGCCGCTGGTGCGCTCCGGTGCTCGACCTGCCGGCGCACGCAGCCGGCAGCGAGTACGTCGCCCGGCGCGCCGAGCTCGGCGAGCCTGACGCTACCCGGCGGCTGCTGCGGGCCGCCGGGACGACCGCGCTGCTCGTGGACACCGGGCTGGCCGGGCCGGAGTTGCTCGGGTTGGCCGAGATGGCTGACGCGGGCGGTGCGCCGGCGCACGAGATCGTCCGGCTGGAGGCCGTCGCCGAGAAGATCGCCGACAGCGGCGTCGGGCCGGCCGGGTACGCCGAGGCGGTCGCCGCCGAAGTGGCGCGGTGTTCGGCCGGCGCGGTGGGCTGCAAGTCGATCATCGCCTACCGGCACGGGCTCGACTTCGACCCAT
Source organism: uncultured Actinomycetota bacterium (assembly GCA_963776255.1). GTDB lineage: Bacteria > Actinomycetota > Actinomycetes > Mycobacteriales > Pseudonocardiaceae > Pseudonocardia. The sequence continues at coordinate 57,999 of CAVZMB010000012.1, forward strand.
CCCGGCCGTCCGCCGAGCAGGTCCGGGCGGCCGCCGCACGCTGGCTGCCGGGGCGGCCCGCGGCCCGGTTGACCGATCCGGTGCTGCTCCGGCACGCGCTGTGGTGCGGCGTCGACACCGGTCTGCCGTTGCAGCTGCACACCGGGCTCGGCGACCCCGACGAGGACCTGCACCGGGCCAACCCGGTCCTGCTCACCGGTTTCTGCCGAGCGGTCGCGGACAGCGGCACGCCGCTGGTGCTGCTGCACTGCTACCCGTACCACCGCGAGGCGGCCTGGATGGCGCACGTGTTTCCGCACGTGCACGTCGACGTCGGGCTGGCCTCGACGTTCGTCGGCGCGCGGGCCGGAGCGGTGCTCGCCGAGCTGCTCGAGCTGACCCCGTTCGGCAAGGTGCTCTACTCCTCCGACGGGTACGGGCTGGCCGAGCTGCACTTCCTCGGCGCGCTGCGGTTCCGGCACGCGGTGCACGACGTGCTGGACGGCTGGCAGCGGGCGGGCGAGGCCGCCGAGGACGACGTCCGCCGGATCGCGGCGATGATCGCGCACGGGAACGCCCGGCGGCTGTACCACCTCGACCCCTGACCACCACGTCGACTGCTGACGCGCCCACACCTCGCTTCGCGCGCGTCGGCCCGTGGGTGGCGTGGATCGCGCGGCGGGGCGGGTCTAGGTCAGGTGCAGCTGCGCGGCGAGCGTGGCGGCGTCGGCGTGCGCGGCCGACCACGCCAGCCACACCTCGCCGGCCCACCGGCTCACCAGCTCCGCGTGCCCCTCGACCGAGCGCCGCCGTGCGCCGCAGCCCGCCACGTCGGCCATGGTGAGCCGCGCGGTCTGGGCCGGCCGCGGGAACGCCGGCCAGGACGGCGCCGGCTTGCCCATCCGCTGGTGCGCCGTCCGCACCTGCAAACCGGTGTGCCCTCGCTCCAGCGCCAGGTACAGCCCGACGACCGAGTACGCGACGTAGATCGGCTTCGTCGGCCCGCCGGCGTGCTGGGCGCCGTAGGCGTCCACGGTCAGCTGGTGGCACCCCCCGAGCGCCGCGAGGTGCTCCACCTCGAAGCCGACGACCTCGCCGTGCACCTGCCAGCACTCGGGTGAGGCGTTCAGCAGACGGTCCAACGTCCAGCCGCTGGGCGGCGCGGTCAGCCCGCAGCCGGGGCAGGCCACTGCCGCCATCAGCCCTCGAACCGGTAGCCCATGCCGGGTTCGGTGATCAGGTGGCGGGGCCGGGCGGGATCCGGTTCGAGCTTGCGCCGCAGCTGGGCCAGGTAGACCCGCAGGTAGTTGGTCTCCGTGCCGTACGCGGGACCCCACACCTCGCGCAGCAGCTGCCGCTGCGCCGACCAGCCGGCCCCGGTTGCGCACCAGGACCTCGAGGATCGCCCACTCGGTGGGCGTGAGGTGCACGTCCTCGGCGCTCCCGTCGGCGCCGCGCTGCACCCGCTTGGCGGCCAGGTCGATGGTGAACGCCTCGGTCGTCACCACCGGCTCGCCGTCGCCCGGGCCGCTGCTCGCCCGGCGCACCGCGGCGCGCAGCCGGGCCAGCAGCTCGGCCATCCCGAACGGCTTGGTCACGTAGTCGTCGGCGCCCGGCGTCCAGCGCGTCCACCTTGTCCGCCGAGTCGGTGCGCGCGGACAGCACGATGATCGGCACCGCGGACCAGCCGCGCAGCCCGGCGATCACCTCGGCGCCGTCCAGGTCGGGCAGCCCGAGGTCGAGCACCACGACGTCGGGGCGCCCCTCGGCCGCCGCCCGCAGCGCCGCCGACCCCGTCAGCGCGGTGAGCACCTGAGTAGCCGCGGGCGGTCAGGTTGATCCGCAGCGCGCGCAGGATCTGGGTGTCGTCGTCGACGACCAGCACCCGCGTCACGGCGCCACCTCGGCGACGCGCTGATCGACCGGCCGGCCGGCGACCGGCAGCGAGATCACCACGGTGAGCCCGCCGCCCGGGGTGTCCTCCGCGGTCAGCGTGCCGCCCATCGCCTCGGTGAAGCCCCGGGCCACGCTCAGCCCGAGGCCCACGCCGCTGCTCTGGTCCCGGTCACCGAGTCGCTGGAACGGCGCGAAGATGCGGTCCAGCCGTGTCCGCCGGGCACCCCCGGCCCGCGGTCCACCACGCGCAGCTCGACCCGGTCGCCGTGCGCGCTGGCGCGCAGCGCGACCGGCGCGCCCCGGCCGTGCCGCAGCGCGTTGTCGACCACGTTGGCCACCACCCGCTCCAGCAGCCCGACGTCGGCGAGCACCTCCGGCAGCTCGTCGTCGATCTCGACGATGACGCCCTCGCTGTCCCAGTCCAGCCCGGCCAGCGCCAGGGCGACGACCTCGTCGTAGCCCGACCGGGCGCAGCAGCGGGGTGCACCGCACCGGTGGCCAGCCGGGACGAGTCGAGCAGGTTGTCGACCAGGGCGGTCAGCCGGTCGACCGACTCCTCGATGGTGGCCAGCAGCTCGCGCCGGTCGGCGTCGGAGAGCACCAGGTCCGGGTCGCGCAGGCTGCCGGCGGCCGCCTTGATCGAGGTCAGCGGCGTGCGCAGGTCGTGCCCGACCGCGCCGAGCAGGGCGGTGCGCAGCTCGGTCGCCGTCGGCCTGCCGCCGCGCGACCTCGGCGTCGGCCGCCGTCCGCTGGCTGCGCAACGCGAGCAGCGCCTGCCCGCCGACGGTCTCCAGCAGCGCCGGTCCGCGGCCGGCAGCGAGCGCCCGCGCCCGACCAGGTGCAGGTCCTCGTCGACCTCGACGTCGACGTCCGCCTCGGCCGGGCGGGCGCAGGGCACCTCGCCGGAGGCGGCGACCAGGCACCCAGGAGCCGCCTTCGGTGTGCTCGAGCAGGCCGACGCCGGCGCAGCCCGAACGCCTCGCGGACCTTCTCCAGCAGCCGGGGCAGCGGGTCGACCCTGGTCAGCACGGTCCGGGCGAACGAGGCCAGCAGGGCGGCCTCGGTGCGGGCCTGCGCCGCCTGCTCGGCCCGCCGGGCGGCCCGGTCCACCACGAGCGCGACCAGCGACGGCGACCAGCACCATGGCGACCAGCGGTGATCACGTTCTGCGGCTCGGCGATGGTGCAGCGTGTAGATCGGCGGCGATGAAGAAGAAGTTGAGCAGCCAGCCCGCAGGCGACCGCGGCCAGCAGCGCGGGACCGAGCCCGCCGACCAGCGCCACGATCACGGTGGCCAGGAAGAACAGCACGACGTCGGTGGACAGGTCGACCAGCCCGCCGGCCAGCATGCCGATCCCGGTCGCCAGCGGCCGGGCAGCGAGCACCGCCAGCACCCAGCCGAGCATGCGACGGCGCCCCGGGCAGCGCGCCCTGGCGCCGGCGCAGCCGGCCGGCCCGCCCGGCCTCGTCGTGGGTGACCATGTGCACGTCGATCGAGCCCGGAGTCCTGCACCACCTGCGAGCCGATGCCCTGGTCGAACACCCGCGCCAGCCGGGACCGCCGCGACGTGCCGAGCACCAGCTGGGTGGCGTTCGACGCCGCGGGCGAAGTCGAGCAGCGCGGCCGGCACGTCGTCGCCGACGACGGTGTGGAAGGACGCGCCCACGTCGTCGGCCAGCTTGCGCAGGTTCGCCAGCGCGCCGACCGACGCCCCGGCCAGCCCGTCGCCGCGCAGCACGTGCACCGCCATCAGGTCGGCCGAGCCGGAGCGCTTGGCGATCCGGGCCGCCCGGCGCAGCACGGTCTCGCTCTCCGGGCCGCCGGTCAGCGCGACGACCACCCGTTCCCGGGTCTCCCAGACGTCGGTGATCTTCTGCTCGGTGCGGTAGCGCTGCAGCGCGACGTCCACCTCGTCGGCCACCCACAGCAGGGCCAGCTCGCGCAGCGCGATCAGGTTGCCCGGTCTGGAAGTAGTTGGCACAGCGCGGCGTCCACCCGCTCCGGCGGGTAGACGTTGCCGTGCGCCATCCGGCGGCGCAGCGCCTGCGGGGTGATGTCCACCAGCTCGATCTGCTCGGCGCCGGCGCACGCACCTCGTCGGGCACGGTCTCCCGCTGCCGCACCCCGGTGATCCGCTCGACCACGTCGTTGAGCGACTCGAGGTGCTGCACGTTGCACGGTGGACAGCACGTCGATCCCGGCGTCCAGCAGCTCGTCGATGTCCTGCCAGCGCTTCTCGTTCTTCGAGCCGGGCGCGTTGGTGTGCGCCAGCTCGTCGACCAGCGCCACCTGCGGGGCGCGCGCCATCACCGCGTCCACGTCCAGCTCGGTGAACTCGGTTCCCCGGTACGTCCAGGTGCTTGCGCGGGACAACCTCGAGCCCCTCGATGCAGCGCCGCGGTCTTGGCCCGACCGTGCGTCTCCACGAAGCCCGACGACCACGTCGGTGCCCCGCTCGGCCCGCCGACGGCCCTCGCCGAGCATGGCGAACGTCTTGCCCACCCCGGGCGCCGCTCCGAGGTAGATCCGCAGCTCACCACGCTTGCTCACGGCTCCATCTTGCCGCTGCGGCCGGGAATCCGGGTTACCGTCCGACCGCCTGCTGCACGGCCAGGTTGAGCTTGGTGACGTTGACGCCGGGCTCGCCGAGGAAACCGAGCACCCGTCCGTCGGTGTTCTGCGCCAGCAGGTCGCTCACCTGCTGCTCCGGCAGCCCGGTCACCCGCGCCACCCGCGGCACCTGCAGTTCGGCGTAGGCCGGGCTGATGTGCGGGTCGACGCCGGACCCGGACGCCATCACGGCGTCCGGCGGCACCGCCGACTCCGGCACACCCTCCCGGGCGGCGATGAGCTGCTTGCGCTGGGTGACCGCATCGATCAGGTCCGGGTTGTCGCCGGCCCGGTTCGTGCCGCCGGACGTGGACGGGTCGCCGGGCCCGAGCACGTCCTCGGCGGAAGCGGACGGCCGGGTGTGGAAGTACGGGTCCGCGGCGGGGTCGGCCGGCACCGGGTCGACCCCGATCAGCGACGAGCCCACCGGCTGGCCGTCGACGGTGATCACCGAGCCCTCGGCGGGCCCGGCGAGCCCGGGAATCCGGGCGACGCCCCAGACCACCAGCGGGTAGCCGATGCCGAGCAGGATGGTCAGCACGATCAGCACCCGCAGCGCCGCGGCGGTCTGTCGGGACAGCAGCATGAACATGGCTCAGATCCCCGGTATCAGTCGGACGACGAGGTCGATGAGAAAGATCCCGACGAACGGCAGCACGATCCCGCCGAGCCCGTAGATCAGCAGGTTCCGCCGCAGCAGGCGGCCGGCGTCGGTCGGCCGGTAGCGCACCCCGCGCAGTGCCAGCGGGATCAGCGCGACGATGATCAAGGCGTTGAAGATCACCGCGGAAAGGATCGCGGACCGCGGCGTGGCCAAGCCCATGATGTTCAGCGCCGCCAGCTGCGGGTAGACGACGACGAACATCGCCGGGATGATCGCGAAGTACTTTGCGAGGTCGTTGGCCACCGAGAACGTGGTGAGCGCACCACGGGTGATCAGCAGCTGCTTGCCGATCTCCACGATGTCGATCAGCTTGGTCGGGTCGGAGTCCAGGTCGACCATGTTGCCGGCCTCCTTGGCCGCGGCCGTCCCGGTGTTCATCGTGACCCCGACGTCCGCCTGGGCCAGCGCCGGTGCGTCGTTGGTGCCGTCTCCGGTCATGGCCACCAGCCGACCGTCCTCCTGCTCGCGGCGGATCAGCGCCATCTTGTCCTCGGGCGTGGCCTCGGCGAGGAAGTCGTCGACGCCCGCCTCACCCGCGATGACCCGCGCGGTCGTCGGGTTGTCGCCGGTGATCATCACGGTGCGGATGCCCATCGTGCGCATGTCGGCGAACCGGTCACGCATCCCCGGCTTGACCACGTCGGCGAGCTTGATCACGCCGAGCAGCGCGCCCGGCCCGCCGTCGGTGCGCCGCGCGACGACGAGCGGCGTGGCGCCCTGTTCGGAGATCGCGTCCACCAGGCCGTCAACCTCGGTAGCGGCCTCGGCGGATCCGGCAAGGCCCGCCCAGGCCAGCACCGCGCTGGCCGCCCCTTTGCGCACCTCGGTCCCGTTCAAGTCCACCCCGGACATCCGGGTCTGCGCGCTGAACGCCACGAACTGCGCTACCGCCTCCTCGGGCGAGGCCTCCGCGGCCAGCCCGTGACGTTCGGCGGCCAGCGCGACGATGCTCTTGCCCTCCGGCGTGGTGTCGGCCAGGCTGGCCAGCCGCGCCGCCGCGGCCAGGTCGTCGACCGAGGTACCGCTCACCGGGTCGAACTCGGTGGCTTGCCGGTTCCCGTAAGTGATCGTGCCGGTCTTGTCCAGCAGCAGGGTGTCCACGTCGCCGGCCGCCTCGACCGCCCGACCAGAGGTCGCCAGCACGTTGCGCTGCACCAGCCGGTCCATGCCGGCGATGCCGATCGCGGACAGCAACGCGCCGATCGTGGTCGGGATCAGGCAGACCAGCAGTGCGGTGAGCACGATCAGCGACTGCTCCTGGCCGGAGTAGGCCGCCATCGGCTGCAGCGCGACCACGGTGAGCACGAAGATGATCGTCAGCGCGGCCAGCAGGATGGTCAGCGCGATCTCGTTGGGGGTCTTGCGCCGCTGGGCGCCCTCGACCAGGCCGATCATGCGGTCGATGAACGACTCGCCCGGCTTGGTGGTGATCTCGACGATGATCCGGTCGGACAGCACGGTGGTGCCGCCGGTGACCGACGAGCGGTCGCCGCCGGACTCGCGGATCACCGGGGCGGACTCGCCGGTGATCGCCGACTCGTCGACGGTCGCGATGCCCTCGACGATGTCGCCGTCGCCGGGGATGGTCTCGCCGGCCTCGACGACCACGTGGTCGCCGATCCGCAGCTCGGTGCCCGCCACGGACTCGGTCGCCAGCGACGGCTCCGCGAGCAGGTTCCCCGGGGCGCCGCTGAGCAGCCGGCGGGCCACGGTCTCCCGCTTGGTCCGGCGCAGCGTCTCGGCCTGCGCCTTGCCGCGGTCCTCGGCGACCGCCTCGGCGAGGTTGGCGAACAGCACCGTAAGCCACAGCCAGATCGCGATCAGCCAGGCGAACAGGGCGGCGCCGCCGGTGACGGTGTCCCTGATCGCCAGCACGGTGACCAGCACCGATCCGACCCAGACCACGAACATCACCGGGTTGCGCAGCTGGGTGCGCGGGTCGAGCTTGCGCAGTGCGGCCGGGAACGCGGCCACCAGCTGTCGGGGTGAGAACGCACCGGTGGCCACCCGGCGCCCGGTGCGCGCGGCGTGCTTCTGCTGCGCGTCCAGGATCTGGGTGTCCGGCTCGGTGCCCTGAGTAAGGCTGGTGGTCATGCCAGTGCCTCCGCGAACGGGCCAAGAGCCAGGGCCGGGAAGAACGTCAGCGCGGCGACCAGCACGATCGTGCCGCCGACCAGGACCGCGAACTGCGGACCGGTGGTGCGCAACGTGCCGGCGCCGGGCTCCACCCGTTTCTGCGCCGCCAGCGAGCTGGCGAGTGCCAGCACGGCCAGGATCGGGATGAACCGGCCGAACAGCATCGCCAGGCCGAGCGCGGCTTGGAAGAAGTCGCTGGTGACCGTGAGCCCGGCGAACGCGCTGCCGTTGTTGTTCGCCGCCGAGGCGAACGCGTAGAGCACCTCGGACAGCCCGTGCGGGCCCGAGTTGGTCAACGCCGCCTCCAGCTCGGCCGGTTGGGCCAGGGCCGCACCGGCGCCGAGCAGCACGAGCGTCGGCATGGCCAGGATCGAGATCGCCGCCGCGGTGACCTGCACCCGCCCGAGCTTCTTGCCCAGGTACTCCGGGGTGCGCCCGACCATCAGACCGGCCAGGAACACCGCGATGATCGCGAGCACCAGGATCCCGTACAGCCCGGCGCCGACCCCGCCCGGTGAGATCTCACCGAACAGCATGTGCAGCAACGGCACCCCGCCGCCGAGTCCGGTGTAGCTGTCGTGCAGCGAGTTCACCGCCCCGGTCGACGTGCCGGTGGTGGAGACCGCGAACAGCACCGAGCCGGGGATGCCGAACCGGACCTCCTTGCCCTCGAACGCGCCGCCCGCGGCGATCATCGCCGGGCCGTTGGGGTTGGTCTCCGCCCACCAGGCGACGGCGAGCAGGGCGGCCCAGAGGGTGCCCATGACCGCCAGCAGGACGTTGCCCTGCCGGGTGTCGCGGACCATCACGCCGAACGTGCGGGTCAGGCTGACCGGGATCACCAGCAGCAGGAAGATCTCCAGCAGGTTGGAGAAGGGGTTCGGGTTCTCGAACGGGTGCGCGGAGTTCGCGTTGAAGATGCCGCCGCCGTTGGTGCCCAGCTCCTTGATCGCCTCCTGGGACGCGGTCGGCGCCAGCGCGATGTTGTAGCTGTTGCCGTCGACACCTGTGACGTCCACGCCGGGCAGCAGCGACTGCGACACACCGATGATCACCAGCACGATCGCGGCGATGAACGCGATGGGCAGCAGGATGCGGATGATGCCGCGGACCAGGTCCACCCAGAAGTTGCCGAGCCGGTCGGTGCCGGAGCGGACGAACCCGCGCACCAGCACCACCGCGACCGCCATGCCGACCGCGGCCGAGACGAAGTTCTGCACGGTCAGGCCGGCCATCTGCACGGTGTGGCCGAGGACGGTCTCCGGCACGTAGGACTGCCAGTTCGTGTTGGTCACGAACGAGACGGCGGTGTTGAACGCCATGGCTGGCGACACACCGGCAGCGTCATCGGAGCCACGGCCGAAGCCGAGCGGCAGGAACGGCTGCAGGCGCTGCAGCAGGTAGAGCAGCACGATGGACACGAACGAGAAGCCGAGGATGCCGGCCGCGTAGGTCGTCCAGCGCTGCTCGGAGTCCGGATCCACTCGGACCAGGCGGTAGAGCCAGCGCTCCACCCGCCAGTGCTTGCCGGTGGTGTACACCCCGGCCATGTAGTTGCCGAGCGGCACGTAGACGGCGCCGAGAAGCACGATCAGGGCGGCGACCTGCAGCAGGCCGGCGAGGGTGGTGCTCATGTCAGAACCGCTCCGGCCTGATCAGGGCGACGAACAGGTAGACGAGCAGCGCGAGCGCGATCACACCGCCGACGACGTTCTCGACGATCACAGCCGCTCCAGACCACGCATGATCAGGACGAGGACGGCGAACCCGCCGATCAACAGCAGGGCGTAGGCGAGATCCGCCATGGCTTCCCTCTTCCACTCGCAGTCAGGTGTTGCCGACAACAAGGTTCGGCTCGCGGGCGGCGGCGCAGCCACGTTCTTGTGGCCCGCTTGACGCCGGAGCCCGATGCCCTGACGGTTCCCTGACGCCGACGTGATCGCCGTCGCGGGTCATCCGGTGCCGCCGCCCACACCCGCAATGAGCCCGCTCATTCGGCCTTGCCGAGGTCCAAAAACCGCAATAAGCCCGCTCATTCGGCCTTGGGACGGCCCGGTCCGGCGCCGCTCGGTAGCGGCGGGTGTCAGCCGGGAGCGGCGAATCCCCCGGTCGGCGGTGCGGCCGGAGGCGGTGCGGCCGGTACGGGCGGTGCGGGCGGTGGCGGTGCGGCCGGAGGCGGAGCGGTCGGTGCGGCTGGGACGGTCGGTGCGGCTGGGACGGTCGTTGGCGGTGCTGTCGGGGCGGTCGGTGCGGCGACCCGCTGTGGCCGCATCGGCCCGGCAGGCCCCGCCAGCCGGGCGAGCTCGCGGTGGCGGCGCTCCGCGACAACGGCAGCGAGGAACGCCTCGGCCGGGGTGCCCGGCGGCGCCGCCGGCGCGACGTGGCCGGCGACCTCGGCGGCGAGCCGGGCGGCCGTGGCCGCCCGTGCCTCCGCAGCCAGCTCCGGCGCCCGGATGAGGAACTGCCTGGCCAGCAGCGCGAGCTCGCCGGGGAGCCGGGAGAGCTCCAGGGTGCGCGCCCACCCGGCCAGCGGCGGCGGCATCCACACGACGTCCGCGCGCATCCGGGACACGGGCATCCGTTCGCGGAGCACCACGGTGCCGGCGAGCATGTCGCCCACCCGCTGGCCCCGCTCGGAGGACAGCGAGGTGATCACCGCGATCGCGCCGAGGAAGGGCACGAAGTCGACGATGAAGCCGGCGAGGCCACGGGTCAGTGCGTGCCGGAAGCGGGTCGGACCACCGTCGTCGCGGACGACCCGCAAACCCAGCGCGATCTTCCCGATCGACCGGCCGCGGGTGAGCGTCTCGATCGTCACCGGGTAGCCGACGAAGGTCAGCAGGATGACACCGAGGAAAACCGTGCCGGCCAGCGCGTCGTCGAGCGCGGGCACCGTGGCCGCGACGATCGCGAGCAGGAAGAACGCCGCGGTCAGCACCACCGCGATGTCGATGAGTAGCGCCAACGCCCGGCTGGGCAGCTTGGCCAGGCGCAGTTCCAGCACGACGGCCTCGCCGGTGACGAGATCGCTCACGGCCACCATTCTCTGCTCTAATCTTCGCGCCGGCCGACGGAGGGGCAGCGCTCCCGAGATCCGAGGAGAGCATGGACGTCGACGCCTATGTCGTCGCGCACCGGGACGAGTGGGCCCGGCTCGAGACCCTGCTGCGGCGATCGCGGCTGACCGGCGCCGAGGCCGACGAGCTCGTCGCGCTCTACCAGCGGGCGGCGACGCATCTGTCGGTGGTGCGCTCGTCCTCCCCGGACCCGGTACTGGTCGGCCGGTTGTCGACGCTGGTGGCGCGGGCCCGATCCGCGGTCACCGGGTCAGTCGACCCGGCGTGGCGGGACGCCGCCCGGTTCTTCGTGGTGGGCTTCCCGGCCGCGGTGTACCGCAACCGGTGGTGGTGGGTCTCGGTCGGCGTGGTGTTCCTCGGGCTCGCGACGCTGATCGGCACCTGGGTAGCCGGCAGCCCGGAAGTGCAGGCCAGCATCGCCACCCCGGAGGAGATCAAGCAGCTTGTCGAGCAGGACTTCGAGAGCTACTACTCGTCGAACCCGGCGGGTTCCTTCGCCGCGCAGGTCTGGGTCAACAACGCCTGGGTCGCGGCGCAGGCGCTGGTCAGCGGCATCCTCATCGTGCCGGTGATCTTGATCTTGCTGGTGAACTGCGTGAACGTCGGGGCCGCCGCCGGCCTGATGGCGGCCAACGGGCGGCTGGACCTGTTCTTCGGGCTGATCCTGCCGCACGGGTTGCTCGAGCTGACCGCGGTGTTCGTGGCCGCCGGCGCCGGGCTCGCGCTCGGTTGGACGGTGATCGACCCGGGCCCGTACCGCCGCCTCGACGCGCTCGCCCGAGCGCGGCCGGGAGACGGTCGGGATGGCGCTCGGGCTGCTCGTCGTGCTGCTGCTCAGCGGGTTGATCGAGGCGTTCGTCACCCCGTCCGGGCTGCCGACCTGGGCCAGGATCGGCATCGGTGGGCTCGCCGAGCTCGCCTTCCTCGGCTACGTGTTCGTGCTCGGCCGCCGCGCGGTGCGGGCCGGCGAGACCGGCGACATCACCATGCTCGAACGCGGCGACGCCACCCCGACCAGCGCCTAGTCCTGCCCGCCAGCGCCGAGTGAGCGGCGGATTTGTACGGCCCTATTGCACGAAAGTGCCGTTCGTAGCGGGAAGACCGGAGGTGCCCCTCGTTACAGCCGGCCGGCGGCCTTGAGGGCCAGGTAGGCGTCGGCCACGGCGGGCGGCAGCTCGTCCGGCGGTGCGTCCACCACGTGCACGCCGCGCCTGCCCAGTAGCGCGGCGGTGCGCCCGCGTTCGGCCCGGGCCCGCTCGGCGGCCGCGGCGGCGTAGACCTCCGCCGCGTCGCCCGCCGTCCGGCCATCACGTCGACGGCGGGGTCCGCGACCGCGGCGAGCAACACCTGGTGGTGGCGCACCAGATGACCGAGCACCGGCAGCAGCCCTTCCTCGACCGCGGCCGCGTCCAGCCCGGTGAACAGCACGATCAGCGAGCGCTGGGTCGCCCGCTGGTTGATCGCCGCGATCATCCCGCGGGCGTCCGACTCCACCAGCTCGGGTTCGACCGGAGCCATCGCGTTGACCAGGGCGGCAAGCAGCTCGGTCGGCCCGGCGCCGGTCACGCTCGCCCGCACGGACCGGTCGTAGCACAGCAAGTCGACCCGGTCCCCGGCCCGGGAGGCCAGCGCGGCGAGCAGCAGCGCGGCGTCCATCGCGGCGTCCAACCGCGGCGCGTCGCCGACCCTGGCCGCCGAGGTGCGCCCGGTGTCCAGCACCAGCAGGATGTGCCGGTCACGCTCCGGTCGCCAGGTGCGCACCATGACGTCGGACGCCCGGGCGCTGGCCCGCCAGTCGATGGAGCGGACGTCGTCGCCGATCACGTACTCCCGCAGCGAGTCGAACTCGGTGCCCTGCCCACGGACCAGGACAGTGGCGTGGCCGTCCAGCTCGCGGAGCCGGGCCAGCCGGGACGGCAGGTGCCGGCGCGAGGTGAACGGCGGCAGCGCGCGCACCGTCCACGGCACCAGGTGGCCGCCCTGCCGAGCGGCCAGGCCGAGCGGGCCGACCGAGCGCACCGTGATCCGGTCGGCATGCCGGTCGCCGCGGCGGGTCGGCCGCAGCGACGTGGTGAGCCGGCGGCGCTCGCCGGCCGGCACCAGCAGCTCGTGGCGGGAAGTGGCGGCGCCGGCGCTCGGCGGCCAGGCGTCCCGCAGCACGCCGACCACCCGCCGCCGGCCCGGGTTCGCCACCTCGAGCCGCACCTCGGCGGTTCCGCCGAGCCGTACCGAGGTGTCGCCGGAACGGGTGAGCACCAGCCCGCGCACGCCGCCGGCCAGCGCCAGGTCGACGAGCACCCCGACCAGCAGCAGGCCCTGCACGGCGGCCAGTCCCCACCAGCTCGGCAGGAACACCCCGACGAGCAGCGCCGCGAGCACCGCGAGCAGCCCGGTGCGGCCGGTCAGCGCCACGTCACCCCGCCGGCCGGGACATCAGCGCGGCACCGGCACGGTGGCCAGCACGCCGTCCACCACGCCGTCGGCCGTCACGCCCTCGAGCTCGGCTTCGGCCCGCAGCCGTACCCGGTGCCGAAGCGCCGGACGGGCGAGCGCCTTCACGTCGTCCGGGGTGACGTAGTCCCGCCCGGACATCCACGCCCAGGCCCGGCTGGCGGCGAGCAGCGCGGTGGCCCCGCGCGGTGACACACCGAGCTGAAGCGACGGCGCGGTACGGGTGCCGCGGCAGACGTCTACCAGGTAGCCGATCACCTCCGGGGCGACCGAGACCCTGGCCACGGCCGCCTGGCCGGCCGCCAGCTCGGCGCGACCGGCGACCGCGGTCACGCCCGCGGCGTCCAGGTCCAGCGGGTCGAACCCGGCGGCGTGCCGCTGCAGGATCGCTACCTCGTCGCTGCGCTCCGGCAGCGGCATGACCAGCTTCAGCAGGAACCGGTCCAGCTGCGCCTCCGGCAGCGGGTAGGTGCCCTCGTACTCCACCGGGTTCTGGGTGGCAGCGACGACGAACGGCTCGGGCAGCCGCCGGGGCCGGCCGTCCACCGATACCTGCCGCTCCTCCATCGCCTCCAGCAGCGACGCCTGGGTCTTCGGCGGCGTGCGGTTGATCTCGTCGGCCAGCAGCAGGTTGGTGAACACCGGGCCCTCGCGGAACGAGAACTGGCCGCTGCGCGCGTCGTACACCAGCGAGCCCGTGACGTCACCGGGCATCAGGTCGGGGGTGAACTGGATCCGCTTGGTGTCCAGCGCCAGTGCCTTGGCCAGCGCGCGGACCAGCAGCGTCTTGGCCACCCCTGGCACGCCCTCCAGCAGCAGGTGCCGGTGGCACAGCAACCCGATCACCAGTCCGGACACCGCGGCGTCCTGGCCGACGACGGCCTTGCCCACCTCGGCCCGCACCGCGAGCAGCGCGGCCCGGGCCCGAGCACCGTCGACGGCCGACTCGGCCTCCGGGCCGACACCTGCATCGGCCGCGGAACCCGCATTGACCACCAGGCCGCCGGGCTGTTCGGTCACGATCTCCGGACCTCCAGTTCGACGGAGTCGAGCTCGGTGGCGAGCCGGACCAGGGTCTCGTCACGATCCGGAGCTGGACCGTACAACAGCTCACCCAGCGCGGGCGCGGACCGGCCGGTCCGGGCCGCGAGCGCCTCGACCACCGCGGCCGGCTCCGCGGCCCTCGGCAGCCCGAGCATCGGGACCAGCCGCCGCAGTGCTGCCTCCCGCAGCTCGGCCGCCGCCCGGTCCCTGGCGCCGGCCCGCCGGTACAGCCGGGCCCGGCCCTCGACCGTCTCGGTGGCCCGGACCACCACCGGCAGCGGCTCGACCACCACGCGGTCCGAGCCGTCGGGCCCGCCAGACGGCGATCAGCAGCACGCCTGCGACCAGCTGCGCGGCGCCCCACCACCAGCCGTCCGGGACGAGGTCCACGAACGATCGCTGGTCCTCCGGGGGCACGTCGGTCAGCGACGGCAGGTACCACACCAGCCGGGGGTGCGCGCCGAGCAGCCGCATGGCCAGTGCCGCGTTGCCCTGCTCGGCGAGCCTGACGTTGGTCAGCGGATCGGTCCCGCCGAGCACAGTGACGGTGCGGCCGCCGGACCGCAGCTGGATCAGCGCCGACGCCTCGTCCACCGGGTAGCAGGCGGTGATCTCTGCGGCGCCGGCGGTGGCGCCCGTCTGGGGGCGGGCCAGGTACAACCGATCGCCGACCTCGGCGGCGCCGGCCGCGACGGCCGCCGGCAGCCCGCATCGCGGCTCCCGTGCCGTTGCCCGACCCTCGCCCGCGCTGTCGAGCTCGGGGGCGAACGCGGCCAGCGCGTCCTTGCCGGGGGCGATCAGCACGACGTCGGCCCCGGCATCGGCCGTGGTGCGGGTGAGCGCGTCCAGCTGGGACTGGCCGAGCAGGTCCGGCTTCGCGACGAGCAGCGTGGAACCGCCGGTAGCCCGCTCCGACGCGTCCGCCCTGGTCTGCACCAGCTCGACGTCGACCCCTTCGGCCCGCAGCAGCTCGGCGACCGCCCGGCTGCCGAAGCGGTCGGCGGCACGCGGGTCCAGCGAGCCTCGGTTCGGCGCGGCCGCAAGCGCCGTCAGCAGCCCAAGCACGACCAGCACCAGGCCGAACAACACCGGGCCTCGGCCGCCTCGCCAGAGCCGGCGGGCGCGCGGATCGACCGAGGTCCGCACGGTCCCGGCCGCGGTCACCGCGACGGTCACCGGGCCGCCTGCGTCAACGCCGGTCGGGCGGCACGGACGGCGTCGTCGACGGCGCGCAGCTCGCGGTCCATCTGCGCGGTCGCCGGCCGCCGTCCGTACCAGACCTCGTCGAAGAGCCGAGCGGCGTCCCGCAGCTCGGACGCGCAGGACGGCAGCGCCCGCCCGCCCGCGATCGCGGCCTCGTCCGCGGTCTGGCCCGCCCGGACCTCGATCAGGGCCCGCTCCTCGAGGTCCCGGATGATCGCACGCAGCCGCTCCCGGACCGCCTCCGCCCACGCGCCGGACGCGGCGTGGGTGTCGGCGGCCCTGCGGTGCTCGGCGGCGCCGGCCGGCCGGTCGTCGAACAGTGCCAGGGACCGGCGGCGGCTCCTGGCCAACCGGCCGAGGCGGAGCCGGATCGCGATCACCGCCAGCACCAGCAGACCGACGAGGACCAGCAGGCCGAGCTGACCGCCCGGCGCGATTCCGGCGACGCTGTCCAGCGCCTGCTCGATGGTCCGCTGCAACCA
This sequence comes from uncultured Actinomycetota bacterium, assembly GCA_963776255.1. GTDB lineage: Bacteria > Actinomycetota > Actinomycetes > Mycobacteriales > Pseudonocardiaceae > Pseudonocardia. The sequence goes on from CAVZMB010000012.1 coordinate 73,542, forward strand.
TTCCAGGCCGCGCTCGACGATCGAGGGGTCGTCCTGGTGGTAGATGCCCTCGCTCAGCTCGCGGGCCGCGGCCTCGCGGGCCTCGTCCCGCCCGATCTCGACCGGGACGTCGGTTGGCAGGCCGGCCGGGAACCCGCCGGTCACCAGGCCTGACCCGGCGGCGAGCCCGGGGCGCTCCGGGCGAGCTCGATGTCCAACCCCTCGCGACGCATCCGCTGGTCGAAGTAGAGCAGCCCGGTGACCCCGGCCTGGAACGGTGCGGTGATCGTGCCGGCCAGGATGGCCCCGATGGCGGCGATCGTGAGCGCCACCGCGCTGGTGACCACCAAGGGATCCTCCTCCAGCCCGAGCGCGACTCCGGCGACGCCGCCGAGCAGGCTGAACGGGAGCCCGATGATTCCAGCGATCAGGCCGGCCAGCAGCGCCGCGAGCAGCAGGATTCCGAAGATCGGCCACCACCGGGTGCGCACCAGGTGACGGGACCGGCGCAGCGCGTCGATCACCCCGACCCGCTCCAGCATGTAGGCCGGCGCGGCAAGGGCGAACGTGACGAACAGGTAGGTCGCCAGCACGATCCCGGCGAGCACGCCGAGCGTGATCAGCCCGGCGCCGAGCCCGGGTGCCCCCGCGGCGAACGCGGCGACCGCCGGGAGGGTGAGCACGACGAACACCGCGAGCAGGATGCCGAACAGCAGCAGGCTCAGCCCGACCAACCCGGGCAGCCGCGGACGGGCTGCGTCCCAGGTCTCCCGCAGGCTCACCTGCTGGCCGAGCACGGCCCGGCCGACCACCACGATGAGCAGACCGGTGAGCAACGTCCCGGCGATGAGGGTGAGCACCAGGCCGACCAGCGTCGCGACCAGGCCGCCGCTGGCCAACTGGGCGAACGCCTCGTCCGACGAACTCGTCGGCAGGCTGTCCAGGGTGGCCAGGTCGCGGAAGAACCAGACCTGGGCAGCCAGCTGGATCAGTTGGGTCACGGTGAGCACGACGGCGGACACCCCGAGCGTCACCCGCGGGTTGGCCCTGATGTAGGACACCGCTCCGTCCAGGATCTCGCCGAGGCCGAGCGGCCGTAGCGGGATCACCCCGGGCTTCGGCGCGCGCGGCGGCCCGTAACCCGCCGGCCCGTAGCCCGCCGAGCCGAAGCCAGGCGGCGGGTACGGCGGCCCGTACCCCGGCGGGCCGTAGCCGGGTGGCGGGTAGCCGGGAGGCCCATAGCCCGGTGGCGGGTAGCCGGGAGGCCCATAGCCCGGTGGCGGGTAGCCGGGAGGCCCATAGCCCGGTGGTGGGTAGCCGGGAGGCGGGGCCGTGGGTGGTCCGGCGTCGGCGGCCTGGCCGTCCCGGGGGTGGTCTACGGACTTCGGCTCCTCGCCCGGCGCGGCCCAAGGGCTACCCATGCATGTTCCCCTCGTATGAGTGCGATCGGCCGGATCCTGCACCTATCCTGCCCTGGGCGAGGAGGTCGGATGGCTGTCGTCGACAACGCGGTGTACCTGGACGGGCTACGACATGCCGAGCCAGAGACGCTCGACCATACATACGAGGCACTGCGCGCCTGCTCGATCGAGGGCGCGAGCTTCTGCTGGATCGGGCTGCTCCGCCCGAGCAAGGAGGAGCTCGAGTCGGTGGCCGCGGAGTTCAAGCTGCACGCGCTGGCCGTCGAGGACGCCGTGGAAGCCCACCAGCGCCCGAAGCTGGAGCGCTACGGCGACATCCGGTTCGTGGTGCTGCGGCCGGCGCGCTATGTCGATCCGGTGGAGGAGGTCGAGCTCGGCGAGCTGCACCTTTTCCTCGGGCCGGACTTCGTGATCACCGTCCGGCACGCCGACGAACCGGACCTCGCGCTGGTCCGCAAGCGGATGGAGGAGGACCGCAAGCTGCTGCGGTATGGGCCGGACGCGGTGCTATACGCGGTCATGGACAAGGTCGTCGACGACTACTCGCCGGTGCTCGACGGCCTGCAGAACGACATCGACGAGATCGAGGTGCAGGTCTTCAACGGCGACCCGAGCTCGTCCAAGCGGATCTACCAGCTGACCCGGGAAGTGATCGAGTTCCAACGGGCCGTCGATCCGCTCCGCGAGGTGCTGAGCGCGATCATCGAACCGATGCGCCACACGAAGGACGAGTCGAAGGTCGAGCTGCGCCGAGCATTCCGCGACGTCCAGGACAACGCGCTGCGCGTGATCGAGCGCATGGAATCCCTCCGCCAGGTGCTCAACAGCATGATCACCGCTAACGCCACGCTCGTCACCCAGCGACAGAACGAGGAGCTCAAGGGGCTGACCGAGGCCACCTACAAGCAGAGCGAGCAGGTCAAGCGAATCTCCGGGTGGGCCGCCATCCTGTTCGCCCCGACGCTGGTCGGCACGATCTACGGGATGAACTTCGACTACATGCCCGAGCTGCACTGGACCCTCGGTTACCCGTTCGCGCTGGTGCTCATGGTGGCGACCGGCTTCGTGCTCTGGCTGATCTTCAAGTCGCACGGCTGGCTCTAGCGCCGAAGGTGCCGCGCCTCAACTACTCCAGAGGAGGGAAGCAGGCGCACGGGTCTGCCACCCTCCGTTATGTTGCGCCCTGAGAGGGTGCAATCGCGGCGCCCGGAAAGGTGCTGCACCCAGGAGATGAGCACCTTCGTCAGCTACTCCGGCAAGGACGACGCCGCCGTGCGGCCGCTGGTCGAGGTTCTGCGGGCGAGCGGACAGTCCGTCTGGTTCGACGAGGAGCTTCGCGGCGGGCAGAGCTGGTGGCAGGAGATCCTGCGGCAGATCCAGTCGGCTGATGTCTTCGTATTCGCGCTGTCGAACAACTCGTTGTCGTCCCAACCGTGCATCTCGGAACTGGATTACGCCCGAAGGCTGGGGCTCCCGGTGCTGCCCGTCAAGATCGGCGAAGTCGAGAGCATCCGTTCGACGCCGGTGTCGGATCTCCAGGTGGTGGACTACCGCGCGCGCGATGCGGCAGCCGGAATCGCGCTGTACACGGCGATCCATCAGCAGGCGGCTACCCGCGGCGCGCTTCCCGACCCGCTCCCGGCGCCACCCCCGATTCCATTCGAGTACCTGCTGCGGCTGGCCACTGCGCTCGATGCGCCGCGCCTGAGCTCCGACGACCAGATGTCGATGGTCGCGGACCTCCGCCGAGCACTGCAGACCGAGGCCGACGAAGGTGTCCGGGCGGATGCGCGGAACCTGCTCCAGCGCCTCCGCCGGCACCCCGACGTCACGGTGGCCGCGGCGACGGAGATCGACGCTGTGGTCGGGTCCGGCGACGGCCCGACCGGCGGCCGCGAGCCTGGTCCGCCTGCCGGTAGCCGGGGACAGCCGTTCGCGCAGGGTCCGGGTCCGCAGTACCCGCCGGCCCGGGGCGGGCAGCAGTTCCCGACCGGCCGCGGTCGGGCAGCGGTTCCCGCCGGCCGAGGTCGGGCCGCGACCTGCCGCACCGAAGCGACGAGGGCCGTTCATCGCGCTGATCGTCGCAGGTGTCGCCGTGGTCGTGATCGGCCTGGTACTGGCGGTGGCGCTCGGGGGCGGTGGTCGTGGGTCCGAAGTCACGATCAACGGACCGAGCGTCGCCACGGTCGGTGTCAGCACGTCCTACCGTGCGGACGGTGTTCCGGCCGACGCGACGTGCGTGTGGACCCTCACTTACCCGAACAATGCGCAGGAGCAGAACCAGCGGTGCTCGGACGTGACCGTGACGTTCCCCGGAGCCGGCGAGTACCTGCTGACGATCAGTTACTCGACCCCGGAAGCCGGTAGCGCGAGGAGCGTTTCGCTGTCGATCACAGCCGATTAGCGCCGGCCTAGACCCGAGCCGCGATCTGGCGGATCACCGCGGCGGTGCGGTCCACGTCGGACTCGGTGGTCGAGTGGTTCGACACGCTGATCCGCATCGCCCGCTGCCCCTGCCAGGTGGTGCCGCCGAGCCAGCAGGTTCCGTCCGCCTGCACCTCCGCCACCAGGCGGTCGGTGCGCTCGTCGTCGGCGTGCCGGACCAGCACCTGGTTCAGCACCACGTCGTTGAGCACCCGCAGCCCGCCCGCCCCGTCGAGCTCGGCGGCGAAGCGCCTGGCCAGCGCGCAGCACCGCTCGACCAGCTCGGCCACCCCGGTGCGGCCCAGCTCGCGCAGCGCCGCCCAGGTGGCGAAGCCGCGGGCCCGCCGGGAGGACTCCGGCACGTAGTCCGACGGGTTGCGCGGCCCGGGCTCGCCCGAGCCGACCAGGTACGACGCGGTCAAGGCCATCGCCGCCACGTGCGCCTCGGGATGGGCACAGAACACATACCCGCTGTCGTAGGGCACGTTCAGCCACTTGTGCCCGTCGCAGGCCCAGGAGTCGGCCGCCGACAGGCCGGCCACCAGGTGCGCGGTCGCCGGGTTGGCCGCTGCCCACAGCCCGAACGCGCCGTCCACGTGCACCCACGCGCCGGCGTCCCTGGCCGCGGCGCAACCCGCGACCAGGTCGTCACTGGCACCGGTGTTCACGTTGCCGACCTGCAGGCACACGATCACCGGCCCGGCTCCGCGGCGGAGCGCCGCCGACAGCGCCGCGACGTCGATCGCTCCGTTGCCGTCCGCCGGCACCTCCTCGACGAGCCCGTCCCCGAACCCGAGCAGCCGCAACGACCGGTCGACCGTGGCGTGCCGTTCCACGCTCGCGACCACCCGCACCCGGGGCGCACCGATCAGCCCGTCCCGGCCGACGTCCCAGCCCGCCTGCGCCAGCACGTGCTGCCGCGCGGCGGCCAGCCCGACGGTGTTCGCCGCCTGCCCGCCGGTCACGAAGCCGACCGAGGCCGCCGCCGGCAGCCCGAGCAGGTCCTTCAGCCAGCCGCCGGCCACCTCCTCGGCGACGGCCGGCGCCGGTCCGATCACCGGGTTGAACGCCACCTGGTCCCAGCCGACCGCGAGCAGGTCGGCGCAGGTCGCGGCGTCGAGGCTGCCGCCGGTCACGAACCCGAAGAACCGCGGCCCGAGGGTGGCCACCAGCGCCGGCCGGATCGCGTCGTCGAGCTCGGCGATCACGGTCGCGGCCGGCGTCGGACCGTCCGCGAACGGCGCATCACCACCGAGCCCGCTGCGCAGCGCATCCAGGTCCAGCTTGGGGTGGACGCGGGCGTCGGCCAGCGACTCGCGGTAGGCGGCGATCCGGTCGGACGTGGCGTGCAGCAGCTCCCGCATGCCCGCGACGGTAGCCTCGGCCGCGCGCCCGACGGAGGGGCCGCAGCGGCGAGCATCGCGGCGAGCGAAGCGAGCGAGGAGCGGAACCGCCCCGGACCCGACCATCAGAGTGCTCGGCTCGGCGGCGATCTCGAGGAGGCATCGGTGGCCCAGCAGAACGCGGAACGCACCTATCCCGAACCGCCGCAGCAGATCTGGCAGGCGTTGTTCGGCGTGATCCACAATCAGGGCAGCTGGCAGGTGCTCACGCAGGACCCGGCCGCCGGAACGGTCACGTTCAACACCGGCACGTCGATGTCGAGCTTCGCCGGCCAGGACCTGACCGTGCGGATCTCCGATCTCGGCGACGGCCGCAGCCACGTCACTGTCGATGGCGGCATCGCGCGTCGCGGCCTCTCCTCGTTCCAGGTGTTCTCCTGGGGCGAGAAGGGTCGGATGGTGCAGGCCGTGTTGCGGCGGCTCGACGAGGCGCTCGGCGCCTCCCGGTAGCGGTGACGCTCGCCGACCGGTTGCCGGCCGGGGCCGACCCCGACGCGGTCTTCGACGCGTTCGCCACCTGGGTCGCCGAGGAGCAGCGGCTCACCCTGTACCCGGCGCAGGAGGAGGCGCTGATCGAGCTCGTGTCCGGGTCGAACGTCATCCTCAACACCCCGACCGGGTCCGGGAAGAGCCTGGTGGCCACCGGCGCGCACTTCGCCGCGCTGGCCGCGGGCCGGCGCACCTTCTACACCGCGCCGATCAAGGCGCTGGTCTCGGAGAAGTTCTTCGCGCTGTGCGAGATGTTCGGCGCCGAGCGGGTGGGCATGCTCACCGGCGACGCCAGCGTGAACGCCGCCGCCCCGATCATCTGCTGCACCGCCGAGATCCTGGCGAACATGGCGCTGCGCGAGGGCGCCGCGGCCGACGTCGGCCAGGTGGTGATGGACGAGTTCCACTTCTACGCCGACCCGGACCGCGGCTGGGCCTGGCAGGTGCCGCTGCTCGAGCTGCCGCGACGCACAGTTCCTGCTGATGTCGGCGACGCTCGGCGACGTCACGTTCTTCGAGAAGGACCTGACCCGGCGGACCGGGCGCTCGACCGCGGTGGTGCGCTCCGCGGAGCGCCCGGTCCCGCTGCACTTCGGCTACGTCACCACACCGCTGCACGAGACGCTCGAGCGAGCTGCTGGAGTCCGACCAGGCGCCGGTCTACGTCGTGCACTTCACCCAGGCCGCCGCGGTCGAGCGGGCGCAGTCGCTGATGAGCATCAACTTCTGCACCCGGGCGGAGAAGGACGCGATCGCCGACGTGATCGGCGGCTTCCGGTTCACCGCCGGGCTTCGGCAAGACGCTGTCCCGCTTCGTCCGGCACGGCGTCGGGGTGCACCACGCCGGGATGCTGCCCCGGTACCGCCGGCTGGTGGAGCGGCTCGCGCAGGCCGGGCTGCTGAAGATCATCTGCGGCACCGACACGTTCGGCGTCGGCATCAACGTGCCGATCCGCACCGTGCTGTTCACCGCGCTGTCCAAGTACGACGGCACCCGCACCCGGCACCTCACCGCTCGGGAGTTCCACCAGATCGCCGGGCGGGCCGGGCGGGCCGGCTTCGACGTGGTCGGCAACGTCGTCGTGCAGGCCCCCGAGCACGTCATCGAGAACGAGCGGGCGCTGGCCAAGGCGGGCGACGACCCGAAGAAGCGCCGCAAGGTGGTCCGGCGCAAGCCGCCGGAGGGCTTCGTGTCCTGGGGGGAGCCGACCTTCCGAGCGGCTGGTCGCCTCCGAGCCGGAGCCGCTGACGTCCAGCTTCGCGGTCAGCCACGCGATGCTGCTCAACGTGATCGACCGCCCCGGCGACGCGTTCACCGCGATGCGCCGGCTGCTGACGGACAACCACGAGCCGCGGCCCGCGCAGCGCCGACACATCCGTCGGGCGATCGCGATCTACCGGGCACTGCTCGCCGCCGGGGTGGTCGAGGAGCTGGCCTCGCCCGACGAGACCGGCCGCCGGGTCCGGCTGACCGTCGACCTGCAGCTCGACTTCGCGCTGAACCAGCCGCTGTCCCCGTTCGCACTGGCCGCCGTCGAGCTGCTCGACCCGGCCGACCCGGGCTACCCGCTCGACGTGATCTCGGTGATCGAGTCCACGTTCGACGATCCGCGCCAGGTGTTGGCCGCGCAGCAGTTCAAGGCGCGCGGCGAGGCGGTCGCGGCGATGAAGGCCGACGGCGTGGAGTACGAGGAGCGGATGGACCTGCTGGAGGAGGTCACCTACCCGCGCCCGCTGGCCGAGCTGCTGGAGGCCGCGTTCGACGCGTACCGGCGCGGGCACCCCTGGGTCGGTGACTACGAGCTGTCCCCGAAGTCGGTGGTCCGCGACCTCTACGAGCGGGCGATGAGCTTCTCCGAGTACGTGGCGTTCTACGGCCTGGCCCGCTCCGAGGGGCTGGTGCTGCGCTACCTCGGCAGACGCCTACGGCGCGCTGCGCCGCACCGTGCCCGAGGAGGCGAAGACCGAGCCGCTGGAGGAGATCGTCGACTGGCTCGGCGAGCTGGTCCGGCAGGTCGACTCCAGCCTGCTCGACGAGTGGGACCGGCTGGTGGCCGGCACCGACCTGCGCACCGGCGCCGAGGCCGCGGCCGACGCTCCACCGGCGGTCACCCGGAACGTCCGAGCGTTCCGGGTGCTGGTGCGCAACGCACTGTTCCGCCGGGTGGAGCTGGCCGCCCGCCGGCGCTGGGACGAGCTCGGCGCGCTGGACGGCGAGTCCGGGTGGGACGCCGCCGCGTGGCGCGAGGCGCTGGAGCCGTACTTCGACGAGCACGGCGAGATCGGCATCGGCCCGGATGCCCGCGGTCCGGGGCTGCTGCTGATCGAGGAGCAGCCGGAGAGCTGGCTGGTGCGCCAGATCCTGGACGACCCGGCGGGCGACCACGACTGGCACATCGGCGCCGAGGTCGACCTGGCCGCCTCGGACGCCACCGGCGAGGCGGTGCTCCGGGTGACCGCCGTCGGCGGCGACTGAGCCCGCGAGGTCTCCGCGGGCTACCACCCACCCAAGCACCCCGGCACACACCGGCGGTCGGCCGCACACAGGTCACGACATGTGCACCGCGCACCCGCGGTATGTGCCGGGGGCTGCCGCTCGCCGAGGCCGTGCCGGGCGCTACCTCCGGTTAGCCAGTGGAGCTCTCGGGAACCCGACATCCGTGGCGCCCAACCCTCGACGGCCCCCGCTGCAGCTCGTCCTGGCCGTCCTGCTTGCCCTGCCGGGTGCCTACCTCGGCGCCGCGGGCTACCTGCACCTCCCGCATCCCGAGCTACCGCCGCCGCTGGCCGGGGTGGTCTTCGGGGTGTCCATCGTCGGCGCGGCGTTCCTGCTGTCCTGGGCGGCGGAGGCGGCGCAGGTCGACATCAGCGCCGGCCTCGCGCTGGCTCTCCTGGCGCTGCTGGCGGTGCTGCCCGGAGTACGCGGTCGACTTCGTATTCAGCTTCCAGGCCGGGCAGGTCTACGCCGAGCACGGCAGCTGCGTGCCCACCCCGGAGGGCAACCCGTGCTCGCTCGCGCTGGCCAACATGACCGGCGCCAACCGGGTGCTGGTCGGCCTGGGCTGGCCGCTGGTTGTGCTGGTCGCGAGCATCGCCGCCGTCCGGGCCCGTCGGACTCGCGGGCACGCCAGCAGCTCTGCACAGCCCGGCCGGGTGGCGCTGGCACCGGTGATGTCGTCGAGGTGGTGTTCCTCGGGCTGGCGACGCTGTACTCGCTGACCCTCCCGCTGCGCAGCTCGCTCACCCTGGTCGACGCCGCGGTGCTGGTGGCGATCTTCGGCCTGTACATCTGGCGGCTCGCCAAGGCGCCGGTCGAGCCGCCGGACCTCGCCGGGGCGTCGGCCTGGATCGGCGGGCAGCCGAAACGCCGACGACGCTGGCTGCTGGTCGCCACGTTCGGCTTCGCCGGGCTGGTCATCCTGTGCACCGCCGAGCACTTCGCCGACGGCCTGGTGGCCACCGGCCAGACTCTCGGCATCGACCCGTTCGTGCTGGTCCAGTGGGTGGCGCCGCTGGCAAGCGAGTCGCCCGGAGCTGATCGTGGCCTGCCTATACGCCTGGCGGCTCAAGGCCTCCGACTCGCTCGGCACCCTGCTGTCCAGCAAGGTCAACCAGTGGACGCTGCTGGTCGGCACGATCCCCATCGTGTTCGCGCTGTCCGCCTGGACCACCGACGGACTCCCGCTGGACGAGCAGCAGCGCTTCGAGCTGCTGCTCACCGCCGCCCAGTCGCTGCTCGCGGTGAGCCTCCTGATCGATCTCGGGCTCACCGTCGCCGGAGCGGTCATCCTGCTCACGCTGTTCACCGTCCAGTTCGTCGCCAGCATCACGCTGCCGCCCGAGGTGAATCGCCCAATCGTGCTGTGATGTCCGGGGTGTACATCGCGCTGGCGCTGTTCAACCTGGTCCGCAGCCGGCGAAGCGCCGTCCGCGTGGTGCGCAACGGCCTGGTGACGCCGCTGGACGAGCTTCCTTCCGAGCCGTCGCTGCGCGGGTAGCGTGCGCGGCTGTGCCGGCCGGGGTCAGCTGCGAGGTGTGGTGGGCCCGACCGTCGTCCGCCCCGCCGGGAGCCGGCCGGCTGCTGGACGACGCCGAGCGAGACCGGCTCGCGCGCCTGCGCCGGCCGCCGGACGCGGCGCGCTTCCTGGCCGCGCACGCGCTGGCCAGGGTGGCGGCCGGCCGCACCCTCGAGGTGCCCGCGGCGGCGGTCAGGATCACGGCCCGGTGCCCGCACTGCGGCGGGCCGCACGGGAAACCGTCCGTTGTGGACGCACCCGAGCTCGAGCTGTCGTTGTCGCACTCGGGCGGCTGGGTGGTGGTCGCGCTGGCCCAGGGTGCACCGGTCGGCGTCGACGTCGAGCGGCTCCGGCCGCTTGCCGACCTCGACGCGCTGGCCGCCCGGGTGCTGTCGCCCGCGGAACATGCACCGAGCGAAGCCGGGCTGCTGCGCACCTGGACCCGGAAGGAGGCGCTGCTCAAGGCCAGCGGCGACGGGCTGGCGGTGCCGATGGCAGACCTCACGGTCAGCCCTCCCGGTGAGCCGCCCCGACTGATCGGCTGGGCGGGCCGAGCGGCCAACGGCCCGGCATGGCTGGCGGACCTGGCCCCGGACGGTGAACACGTCGGCTGCGTCGCGCTGCTGGGAGTCACGTCCGTGCTGCTGACCGAGCGTCCCGCCGACGCGCTGCTGGCCGAGCTCGCCTGACCGCTAGCGTTCTCGCGTACACCTGCGGTGCTACGAGCGAGAGGACTCACGCCATGCGCGTCGGCGTGCTCACCGGGGGCGGGGACTGCCCCGGACTGAACGCGGTGATCCGTGCGATCGTCCGGAAGGGCGTGCCGCACTACGGCTACCGGTTCGTCGGGTTCCGCGACGGCTGGCGCGGGCCGCTCGAGGGCCTGACCCAGGACCTGGACATCCCCGCGGTGCGCGGCCTGCTGCCGAGGGGCGGGACCATCCTGGGATCCTCGCGGACCAACCCGTTCAAGATCGAGCACGGGGTGGAACGGATCAAGGGGACCTTGCTCAACTACGGCGTCGAGGCGCTGATCGCGATCGGCGGCGAGGACACGCTCGGGGTGGCCGCCAAGCTGCACGAGCTCGGGCGTGCAGGTCGTCGGGGTGCCGAAGACGATCGACAACGACCTGTCCGGCACCGACTACACGTTCGGCTTCGACACCGCGGTGAACATCGCAAGCGAAGCCATCGACCGGCTGCACACCACGGCCGAGTCGCACCATCGGGTGCTGATCGTCGAGGTGATGGGCCGGCACGCCGGCTGGATCGCGCTGCACGCGGGCATGGCGGGCGGCGCGAACGCGATCCTCATCCCGGAGGTCCGCTTCGACATCGACCAGGTCTGCGAGTGGGTCGAGAGCCGGTTCCGCAGCCACTATGCGCCGATCATCGTGGTCGCCGAGGGGGCCCTGCCGAAGGACGGCGAGGAGGTGCTGCAGACCGGGCAGACCGACGCGTTCGGGCACGTCCGGCTCGGCGGCATCGGCGACTACCTGGCCAGGGAGATCGAGCAGCGCACCGGCAAGGAGGCCCGGACTACGGTGCTCGGCCACGTGCAGCGCGGCGGCACGCCGACGGCCAGGGACCGCTGGCTGGCGACCAGGTTCGGGCTGCACGCGATCGACGCCGTGTACGACGGCGACTGGGGGTCGATGGTGGCCCTCCGCGGCGCCGACATCGTCCGGGTGCCGCTGGCCGAGGCCACCAAGACGCTCAAGACCGTCGACCCCGCGCTGTACGCCGAGGCCGAGGTCTTCTTCGGCTGACCGCGTCTTGGCAATACCGCTCGGGGGTATGGTCGACGACATGACCTCGGTTCAGCCGGTCACCTGGGCGGCCGCCGCGAGCGCGACGCTGCACTGCCTCACCGGGTGCGCGATCGGCGAGGTGCTCGGCATGGTGATCGGCACCTCGCTCGGCTGGTCCGACCTCGCGACGGTGGTGCTGGCCGTGGCGCTGGCCTTCGTGTTCGGCTACGCGCTGACGATGGTCGGGGTGCTGCGGGCCGGGCTCGGATTCCGGCAGGCGCTCGGCGTCGCGCTGGCCGCCGACACCGTGTCGATCGCGGTCATGGAGATCACCGACAACGCGGTCATGCTGACGGTCCCCGGTGCGATGGAGGCGGGCCTGACCAACCTGCTGTTCTGGGGCGCGCTGGCGTTCTCGCTCGCGGTGGCCTTCGTGGTCGCCTGGCCGGTGAACCGCGCGCTGATGAGCCGCGGCAGGGGCCACGCCGTCGTGCACGCCTACCACCACCAGCACTGAACACCGTCAGTCCCCTAGGCACCCAAGATCGATGTGCCTTGTGTACGGCCCTATTGCACGAAAGTGCCGTTCGTTCGCAACGAGAGCGCGACGGGGTGGCTAGGAGATCCACTCCTTGACCTGCTCGACGAGCTTCGGGCCGTCCGCGGCGATCGGGTTGACGTGCAGGTGGGTCACGCCGGCCTCGCGCAGCGCGGCGATGCGCTCCTTGACGAACCCGGGCGGTCCGATCAGGTTGCTGCGCTCGATGAACTCGTCGGGCAGCGCGGCCGCCGCCTCGTCCCGGCGGCGGTCCAGGTACAGCTCCTGGACGGTCGCCGCGGCCTCCGGCCAGCCGTAGCGCTGGAGCACCGTGTTGTAGAAGTTCCGGCCGCGGGCGCCCATCCCGCCGATGTAGAGCGCCGCCATCCCGCGAGCGAGCTGTCGCGCCGGGGCGAACATGTCCTCGTCGACGGCGAGGATCCCGCCGCCGGTCATCTGCAGCGGCCCGAGCTCGGCCGCCCTGCGGGCCAGCCCGGCGGACAGCGCGTCACCCCACACGTCGCGCACCTTCTCCGGGACGAGCAGGAACGGCAGCCATCCCTCGGCCAGCTCGGCCACCAGCTCGACGTTGCGATCGCCGAGCGCCGCGACCCAGATCGGGATCCGGTCCCGCACCGGATGGTTGATCAGCTTGAGTGGCTTGCCCAGCCCGGTGCCCCGGTCCGCCGGCAGCGGGATCGGGTACAGGCCGTCGTTGGTCACGACCTCACGCCGCCACACCTGGCGGCAGATGTCGATCACTTCCCGGGTCCGGGTCACCGGCTTGTCGTACGCCACGCCGTGCCAACCCTCGATCACCTGCGGCCCGGACGCGCCGAGGCCCAAGATCGCCCGCCCGCCGGACAGGGCGTCCAGCCCGGCCGCGGTCATGCCGATCAGGGTCGGGGTGCGGCTGTAGAACGGCAGGATGCCCGCCCCGATCTGCACCCGCTCGGTCTTCGCGGCCAGGTAGCCCATGATCGTCGGGGCATCGAAGCTGTACGCCTCCGCCACCCAGACGACGTCCAGCCCAGCCCGCTCGTAGTCCACGACCAGTGCGGCATTGCGGATCGGATCGTCCCCGTACTGCATCGGCATCGACAGCTGCATGCCCCACACCGTACGGCCGAGGCCTAGTGCACCTGGCGGTCCTGGTTCTCCCAGTACGGCCGGCGCAGCTCGCGCTTGAGGACCTTGCCGGTCAGGTTGCGGGGCAGCTCGTCGACGACGTCGACCGACCTCGGACACTTGTACGAGGCCAGCCGCTGCCGGCAGTAGGAGATCAGCTCGTCGGCGTCGACGTCGGCGCCCGGCGCGGCGACCACTACCGCCTTGGGCACCTCGCCCCAGGTCTCGTCCGGAACCGCGATCACGGCGACGTCCTCGACGCTCGGATGCTCGGCGAGCACCCGCTCGATCTCGGCCGGGTACACGTTCTCCCCGCCGCTGACGATCATGTCCTTGATCCGGTCGGTGATGTAGAGGTACCCGTCGGCGTCCAGGTGCCCGCCGTCCCCGCTGCGCAGCCAGCCGTCGACGACGGCCGCCCGGGTGCCGTCGGCGTTCCGGTAGTAGCCGTTCATCACCTGCTCGGTTCGGACCCACACCTCGCCGGGTGCACCGATAGGCACCGGATCCGCGGTGGCCGGATCCCGATCTCGATCTCGCAGCCGGGGATCGGCTTGCCGGCCGACAGCAGTCGGTGCGGGTTCGCCGCGTCACCGTGCTCGGCCGGCCCGAGCGAGCTGATCACGCCACACGCCTCGGTCATGCCGTAGACCTGGTACAAGACGTTCGGGAAGGTCTGCATGCAGGCCCGCAGCACGGGCATCGGCATCGGCGATGCTCCGTAGCAGAGCACCCGGAGCGCGGAGTAGTCGCGCTCGGCCGCCCCCGGCACCCGCGCCATCATCGCGAGCAGCGCCGGCACGAAGAACGTGTGCGTGATCCGTTCCCGTTCCAGCAGGTCGAGCAGCGTCGCCGGATCCGGCATCCGGGTCATCACGATGCGCGCGCCGCCGTACAGCGCGAGCAGCGCGTAGCTGGTTCCCCCGACGTGGTACAGCGGCATCGCGACCAGCACCGCGTCGTCCGGCCGGATCGGCACGTCGTGGCTGAGGTTGGCCGAATGGGCGAGCATCGCCCGGCTGCTCAGCATCGCGCCCTTCGGGAACCCCGTCGTGCCGGACGTGTACAGCTGCACGAAGGAGTCGTCCAGGTGGCCGGGGTACACGCCGTCCTGGCTCAGGTCCTCGTCGTCCAGGTCGGAGTCCGGTGCGTGCTCGGCCAGCCATTGCTCGTACTCGTCCGGTTGGTCCCCGATCACGATGAACCGCTCGACGTTGGGTAGGTGTTCGCGCATCTTGTCCATCGCGGACTCGAAGTCGCTGCCGGCGAACAGCACCTTGGCGTCCGAGTCGTTGATCACGTAGATCATCTCCTCCGGCGCCAGCCGGAAGTTCACCACCGCGTTGGCCGCGCCGATCAGCGAGCAGGCCAGCGTGATCTCCAGGCAGGACGGGTGGTTCAGGTCCAGGACCGCCACCCGGTCGCCGATGCCCACCCCGGCGAACCGCAGCGCGGTCGCGCACCGCCGGACCCGGTCCGCCAACTGTGCCCAGGTACAGGACTGGTCGGAGAACCGCAGCGCCTCCTCGTCCGGCCGCTCGGCCGCCCAGCGGTCGAGCATCGCCGCGATGGTGTCGGGTTTCCCGGGCACTGGCGCGCTCCCCTCGTCGACAATGACGGGCCGGTGACGTGCGGGCATCCTAGGACCCGCACGCCACCGACCACGAGCGGCCGCGACGCGCCCGGGCTACCGGGCGCCTGCCTCGACGAGCTCGCGCTCCGGTTCGGGAGCGGCCGTGCTGCGCTTGGGCAGCAGCCACCACAAGGCGATCGCCGAGATCACGCAGCAGCCGACGATGTACACGCTGATCCAGAAGCTGGAGCCGGTGGTCGCCAGGATCGCGGCGGCGATCAGCGGTGCCGGACCGCCAGCGATCACCGAGGCAAGCTGGTAGCCGAGGCCGGCGGCGCTGTAGCGCACCTCCGGCTCGAAGCTCTCCGCGATCAGCGCCGCCTGTGGCCCGTACTGCATGTCGTGCACGACCAGCGACAGCGACGATGGCCAGCAGCACCAGTCCAACCGAGCTTGGTGTCCAGCAGCGCGAAGTACGGGAAGGCGAACAGCGCGGTGAGCACGATGCCGGTGCCGTACACGCAGCCGCCGGCCGAGCTTGTCGGAGAGCCAGCCGAACAGCGGGATGCTCACCAGCCCGACCGTGGCGGCGACCATGGTGGCGTTGAGCAGCTGGCCACGGGGTAGCTCGAGCTGCTGGGTGCCGTAGGTGAGCACGAACGTGATGAACAGGTAGAACGGGCCTGCTCGAACATCCGCACCAGCGCGGAGGCCAGGATGGCCCGCGGGTAGCGCTTGAACGCCTCGATCACGGGCATCCTGGTGATCGTCTTGGAGGCCTTGACGCGCTCGAAGTCCGGGCTCTCCAGCACCCGCATCCGGACCCACAGCCCGATCCCGATCAGGACGACGGACGCGATGAACGGCACCCGCCAACCCCAGGTCAGGAAGCCGTCCCCGCTGACGGCGCTCATGACGCTGGTCGCACCGGTGGCCAGCAACAGCCCGAGCGGAACGCCGAACTGGGGCCAGCTGGCGAACAGGCCGCGGCGGTCCTGCTTGCCCCACTCCATCGCGAGCAGCACCGAGCCGGCCCACTCGCCGCCGACGCCGAGGCCCTGCGCGATCCGCAGCAACACGAGCAGGATCGGGGCGACCACGCCGATCGCTGCGTAGGTGGGCAGGCAGCCGATCAGCACGGTGCTGACACCCATCAGCAGCAGGGTGGCGACCAGGGCCTTCTTGCGGCCGAGCCGGTCGCCGATGTGCCCGAACCAGGCCGCTCCGATCGGGCGGGCGGCGAAGCCGACGAACTGGGTGGCGAACGCGGCGAGAATGCCGGCGAACGGGTCCTGACCAGGGAAGAACAGCTGCGGGAAGACGAGCGCCGCAGCTGTCAGATAGATGAAGAAGTCGTACCACTCGATGGTCGTGCCGACGGTGGCGGCAACGACGGCCCGTCGTCTGTGGACGAGCGAGCCGCTGTGTCTGGGGGTGGCGGTTTCAGTCATGCCGGACGGAGTACTCGCGGTCGGGTGTTTCTAGTCACCGCCCGCACCCCAGCCGACTCGACTGGGCCAGGTGGATATCGTCCTGCCCGGCGAGACCGGCCGGTGGCGAACGGCCGAGTCTCGGACGAAGCCCATCGGGCGGCGCCCCACACCGGGGCGCGGGCACCCAGGGAGGTCCGCATCGGAACTACCGTCGACGCGGCGGAAAGCCGGGACGTCGCACGCGTTTCTGACCTGGTCGGGGTGATCGTGGCCTGGACCGCGACCAGGGTCGTGCTGATGCTGATGGTCTACCGGCTGCTGCCGCTGCCCGGCCCGGACGTCACGGTTGACGTCTCGGAGACCTACCAGGGCTGGTTCGAGGTGCTGCGCGGCGGCAGCTTCCCCGCCGACGACGTCTCCTGGCAGTACCCGCCGGCGGCGGCGCTGGTCATGCTCGCGCCCGCGCTGCTGCCGTTCCTTGACTACCTGACCGCGTTCGTGGTCCTCGTCGTGCTCGCGGACGCGGCGACGCTGGTATTGCTGCTGCAGGCGACGTGGGGGCGGGCTGGTGGTTGGCTTGCCGGTCCGTGGGCATGGGTGGTCGGCATCGCGGTGCTCGGCCCGACCGCCTACGCCCGCTACGACCTGATCGTCACCGCGGTGGCGGTCGCCGGGTTGCTGGCGGCCGGGCGTTCCTGGTGGCTGTCCGGGGCGCTGCTGGGGCTCGGGGCGGCACTCAAGGCCTGGCCCGTGCTGCTGCTGGCCGGGACACCGCGCGGCGGCCCGACCCGGCGCGCCTGGCTGGCGGCCGGCGTGACCGCGGCCGGGCTGACCGGGTTGTTCCTGGTCGCCACCCCGGGCGCGCTGGCCTTCCTGACGTTCCAGCGCGACCGCGGCACCGAGATCGAGTCGTTGGGCGCGATGATCTTCCACGTGGCCCGGCACCTCGGCTGGTCGGGCGAGGTCCGGTTCACCTACGGCTCGCACGAGTTCGTCGGCCCGTACGTCGGCCTGGTCAGCACGGTGGCGCTGGTCGTGGCCGTCGTGGCGCTCGGCTGGCTGGTGTGGTGGCGGGTGCGCGCCAGGGTCTGGACGCCGGCGACCATGTTCGACGCCGCGCTGGCGGCGACCCTGCTGTTCACCACGACCAGCCGGGTGATCAGCCCGCAGTACATGATCTGGCTGGTCGGGGTCGGCGCGGTGTGCCTGACGGTGCGGACGACGAGCCAGCGGATCCCGGTGCTGCTGGTCGTCGCGGCCTCCCTGGTGACGTTCCTGGAGTTCCCGGTCAGCTTCGACCACGTGTACGTGAGCGACTGGATCGGCGTGACGCTCATCCTGCTGCGCAACGGGTTGCTGATCGCGGCCACCCTGCTGGCCTGCCGCAACCTGTGGACCAGCACCCGCGGCAACTCGGTGGCAATCGGAAATGCCGCTGGCTAATCTTTGACTGAGTCAAAGATTTGGGGAGCGACATGGCCACCACCCGCGAGAACGTTGCCGCGCTGCGGGCCTTCAACCGGTTCCACACCAATGTGATCGGAGCGCTGCACAGCGGGCTGGTCAGCTCGCCGTACACCTTGACCGAGGCGCGGGTGCTGTACGAGCTCGCCCAGGCGCCGGTGACCGAGGTGCGGCAGCTGCGGAACCGGCTGGACATCGACGCCGGCTACCTCAGCCGCATCCTCACCCGGTTCGCCTCCGAGCAGCTGATCAGCCGACGGCGGGCGGAGCGGGACGGCCGACGCCAGCTGATCGAGCTGACTCCGTCCGGCCGCCGCGCGTTCGCCGCCCTGGACCGCAGGGCGGACCGGGCGGCGGCCGAGCTGCTGACCCGGCTCGGCGAGCCGGAGCAGCGCAGGCTGCTGGACGCCACCCGGACGGTGACCGGCCTGCTCGACGCCGACGCCGACGCCGGTGCCCGCGAGGCGCGGGCCGGCGAGATCACGATCCGGCAGGCGTCCGAGCCGGGGGACTTCGGCTGGATCGTGCAGCGGCACGGCGAGCTCTACGCCGCGGAGTACGGCTGGGGCCAGGACTTCGAGGGCATGGTGGCCAGGATCGCCGCGGACCACCTGGCCGAAGCGCACGGGCGACGGGTTCGGGCCTGGGTCGCCGAGCGGGACGGTCGGCGGGTGGGCTCCGTCAGCTGCGCCCGGCGGGACGCCGACACCGCGCAGCTGCGGATCCTGTTGGTGGAGCCGGCCGCGCGCGGGCAGGGCCTGGGTGCCCGGCTGGTCGACGAGTGCCTCGCCTTCGCCCGCGCCGCCGGGCTACCGGCGGATCGTGCTGCTGACCTACGACCTGCTCACCGCCGCCCGCCGGATCTACCAGAAGGCCGGCTTCGCGCTGTCCGAGGAGTGGCCGGAGCGCAGCTACGGACACGACGTGGTCGCCCAGAATCTGGACCCGCGACCTGGACCGCGACCTCGATCCGCGACGACGGGTAGCCGGCGGCTCGGCCCTCGGACGTTCTCAAGATCGGAGTTTCGGCCGCGAAACGGCGTTATTTTGACACTTTCGCGTCCGAAACGCTGATCATGCCTTGCGGATCGGGGAGGTGACCGCGGCACATAGGGTGAGGTTGTGCGCGCCGACCAGCAGAACAGCGGTCGGATCGCCGTTCAGCAGCTGACCAAGCGCTTCGGGCTGGTCGAGGCCGTGCACGAGCTGAGCTTCACCGTGCAGCCGGGCACCGTCACCGGCCTGCTCGGCCTGCGCGGATCCGGCCGGTCGACCACCCTGCGCGCGCTGCTGGGGCTGGTCGCGCCGACGTCCGGCTCGGCGACCATCGGGGATGTCCGCTACGCCGAGCTCCCCGCGCCGGCCCGGCTGGTCGGGGCCGTGCTGGACGGGCAGGGGTTCCACCTCGGCCGCACCGCGCGCGACCATCTGCGCTGCTACGCCGCGGCCATCGAGTTGCCGGACAGCCGGGTGGACCACGTGCTGCGGCTGACCGGGCTCGCCGAGTGCGCCCGACTCCGGGTGGGCGGGTTCTCGCCGGACATGCGGCGGCGGCTCGCCCTCGGCACCGCCCTGCTCGGCGACCCGCGGGTGCTGGTGCTGGACGAGCCGATCGGAGACCTCGATCCGGCCGGCGTCGAGTGGCTTCGCCAGTTCGTCCGGGACTTCGCCAACCGGGGCGGAACCGTGCTCGTCACCGGGGACCGGCTCACCCCGCTCGAAGGGACCGTCGACGGCGTCGTGCTGCTTCGGGCCGGCGGCAGCGTGTACCAGGGTGGGCTGGAGTCGCTGCTCGACGCGCAGCGCACCCAGGTGCTCGTCGCCTGCGCAGACCCGGCGGCGTTGGCGATCGCACTGGCCGGGCGCGGGGTCACCGAGATCGACGCGCTGCCCGACGGCCGGATCTCGATCGCGGGCGCCACGCCACGCCAGGTCGGTGAGACCGCGTTGGAGGCGAGGGTCGCGGTCTACGGCCTGGTCGAGCACCGCACCGGGCTGGAACAGGTGTTCCTCGACCTGGTGGCCGGGTCGGCATGGCCCGCGCCTCGGTCGGCGACATCGGCCGCAGCACCGGCGCCGAGCTGATGCGTCCGCTGGTCGTCGCGGAGGTGCGCAAGACGGTGTCCACCCGACTCGGGTGGGCGCTGCTCGTCGGCGCCGCGGTGACCGCAGCGATGCTCAGCCTGGTCGCCGGGGCGATCGCGAGGGTCGCCGACCCGGGTGCGTCGAGCGGGGCGGCGAGCACGCTCACGCTCGCGAACACCATCACGGTGTGCTCGGTGTTCGCCCTGGTCAACGGGATCGTGGCGGTCACCGGGGAGTTCCGGCACGCCACCATCACCACCAGCTACCTGACCGCGCCGAGCCGGGACCGGGTGCTGGGCGCCAAGGCGGTCGTCGCCGCCGCGGCCGGCGCGACGTACGGCCTGGTGGTCGTGCTGGCCGGACTGCCGGCGGCGTTCCTCGGCCACGGCACCGAGGCGGTGCCCAGCCCGGGCCGGCTGGTCGCGGTGTGCGCGGTGGGGATCGTGGTGTGCGCGGTCTGGGGGGCGTTCGGGGTCGCCATCGGCGCCATCGTCGGCAACCAGCAGCTCGCACTGCTCGGCGCGCTGGGGTACTTCCTGCTCGTCGAAACGCTGCTGGCCGCGGCGTTCAACGCGGCCCGGGCCCCTGCCCTGGCGCACTACCTGCCCGGTGACGTCGGCGGCGCCGCGCTCGCCCGGCTCGCCGAGGACCGGGTGACGGCGTTCGGCCCGCCCGGGCTGCCGCCCTGGTGGCTCGCGCTGCTGGTGTTCTTCGGCTACGTCGCGGCGGCCCTCTGGATCGGTGTCGTGATCGCCAGGCGCCGGGACATCACCTCGCACGGCGCGCCCTAGCCGAACCTGTCATCCAAACGGGTCCGGGCCGTCGCCGTCGCGACCTAACCTGAATCGGTGGAGGGGGCTACCCGGGCAGAGCCGACGGCGCCGGACGAGGCGCATCCGGGCTGGATTCGACGGCTGTCGGCGGCCTGCTGGCGGCATCGCGGTATCGCCGTCGCGGCGCTGCTGGCCTCGGTGTTCGGCGTCGGGCTCGAGGCGGTCGGACCGCTGCTGACCAAGGTCGCCGTGGACGATGCGGTGGCCGGCATCACAACCGAGCTGCCGCTGATCGTGACGACGATCGCCGGACTGGCGCTGGTGCGTTTCGGCGCCGCCTTCGCCCGGCGATACCTCGGCGGCAGGCTTGCCCTGGACGTGCAGCACGACCTGCGCGGCCAGGTCTTCGCGGCCGTCCAACGGCTAGATGGTCCCAAGCAGGACGAGCTGCGAACCGGTCAGATCGTGTCCCGGTCGATCACCGACCTGCAGCTGATCCAGGGCCTGCTGTCCCTGGTGCCGCTGGTCACCGGGACCTCGGTACTCGTAGTGGTCTCGGTCGCGGCCATGTGCTGGCTCTCCCCGCTGCTCACGGTCATCGCGCTGGTGCTGCTCCCGGTCGCGGTATGGGTCACCGGCCGGACCCGGCGCAGCCTGTTCCCGGCGACCTGGTCGGCCCAGCAGCGAGCGGCCGACATCGCCCAGCAGGTCGAGGAGACCGTCACCGGGGTCCGGATCGTCAAGGGGTTCGGCCAGGAGGAGCGCGAGACCGGGCGGCTCGACCGGCTGGCCCGCCGGCTGTTCGCCGAGCGGATGCGGGCCGCGACCATGACCGCGCGGCTCAACCCGACGCTGCTGTCGCTGCCCGCCCTCGGCCAGGTGGGGGTGTTCGGCGTCGGCGGTTTCCTGGCGCTGAACGGCCAGATCACCATCGGCACGTTCCTGGCCTTCTCCACCTACGTGGTCCAGCTGGTCGGGCCGGCCAGGCTGCTCGGCTCGGTTGTGGTCAGCGCCCAGCTCGCCAGGGCCGGCGTAGAGCGGGTGTACGACCTGATCGACTCGCAGCCGGAGGTCACCGACCCGGACCGGCCGGAACGGCTCCCCGCCGGCCCGCTAGCCGTCGAGCTGGACGCGGTGACGTTCGGCTACTCCCGGCGCGAGCCGGTGCTCGACGGCGTCCGGCTGCGGGTCGAGCCCGGCGACACGCTGGCGCTGGTCGGCACGGCCGGGTCCGGCAAGTCGACCGTCGCGCTGCTGCTGCCCCGGTTCTACGACCCGCAGGACGGCGCCGTGCGGGTCGGCGGGGTGGACGTGCGCCGGCTCCGGCTTGCCGAGCTGCGCAGCGAGCTCGGGGTGGTGTTCGAGGAGGCGTTCCTGTTCTCCGACACGCTGCGGGCGAACATCGCCTACGGCCGCCCGGACGCCACCGACGACCGAGGTCAGGACCGCCGCGACGGCCGCGCAGATCGGGGAGTTCATCGAGACGCTGCCGGACGGCTACGACACCGTCGTCGGTGAGCGCGGGCTGACCCTGTCCGGCGGGCAGCGGCAGCGGGTCGCGCTGGCCAGGGCGCTGCTCACCGATCCGCGGGTGCTGGTCCTCGACGACGCGACGTCGGCGGTGGACGCCGCCACCGAGGCGGCCATCCACGGCACGCTCAGCGCCGTCACCGCGCGCCGCACCACGATCCTCATCGCGCACCGGCGCTCCACCCTGGCGCTCGCCGACCGGATCGCCGTTCTCGACGACGGACGGGTGGTCGACGTCGGTACCCAGGCCGAGCTGTTGGCGCGGTGCCGGTTGTTCCGCGACCTCCTCGCCGGGCCGGGGGATGTGATCGAGGATCCCGCGCGCGGCGGTGAGCGCTCGAACGGTGATCGCCACGCACCGGACCTGTGGCCCGACGTGTCGACCGGTGGCTCGGGCCAGCGGTCCGTCGCGGTCACCGCCGCCAGGGTCTCGGCGTCGGTGCGCGGCGGCAGGCTCGGCGGCGGCGGCAGCCGCGGCCCGGTCGGCGCGTCGTCGGAGATGGTCGGGGGCATACCGGCGACTCCGGAGCTGCTCGACGCGGTCGACGCGCTGCCGCCGGCAACCGCCGAGCCCCGGCTTGCCGGCGTCGACCCGACCGCCCCGGACCCGCAGTTCCGGCTGCGCCGGCTGCTCGGGCCGGTGCGCGGGCTGATAGTCCTCGCCGCGGTGTTCGTCGCCCTGGACGCCCTGCTGGCCGTGGTGTTCCCGACGCTGGCCCGGCTGGCCGTCGACGGCGGGATCGTCGCCGGATCGGCCGACACGCTCGTGCTGGCCACCGCGCTGGCGGTGGGGGTGGTCGCGGCCGGCTGGCTGGTCGTCGCCGCGCAGACCGTGCTCACCTCCCGGGTCGGGGAGAGCCTGCTGTACGTGCTGCGGCTGCGCAGCTACGCGCACCTGCAGCGGCTCGGGCTCGACTACTACGAGCGGGAGATGTCCGGCCGGATCATGACCCGGATGACCACCGACGTCGACGCGCTCTCGACGTTCCTGCAGACCGGGCTGGCCCAGGCGGTGGTCGCCGTGCTGACGTTGGCCGGGGTGGCTGTGGCGCTGCTGCTCACCGATCCCGGTCTGGCGCTGGTCGCGCTGGCGATCATGCCCGTGCTGGTCGTCGCGACCGTGCTGTTCCGGCGGCGCTCGTCGGACGCCTACGCCGAGGCACGGGAACGGGTCAGCGCGGTCAACGCCGACATGCAGGAGAACGTCTCGGGGCTTCGGGTGTCCCAGGCGTACGTCCGCGAGCGGCGCAGCGCGGAGGCGTTCGGGGAGCGCAGCCTGGCCTACCGGCAGTCCCGGCTGCGCGCTCAGCGCTACATCGCCACCTACTTCCCGTTCGTCGCGCTGCTCTACGACCTCGCGCAGGCCGCGGTCCTCGGCGTCGGCGCCGCCCGGGTCGCCGCCGGGACCCTCACCCCTGGCGTGCTGGCCGCCTTCCTGCTCTACCTCACGCTGTTCTTCGCGCCGATCTTCCAGCTCTCCCAGGTGTTCGACTCCTACCAGCAGGCCAAGGTCGGGCTCTCCCGGATCTCCGACCTGCTGCGCACCCCGACCACCGTGCCGCCGCCGGCGGCGGCGACCGCCGTCCCGGTGCCCGCCCGGCTCACCGGCGAAGTGGAGCTGCGCGGGGTGGGCTTCCGCTACCCGGGCAGCGACACCGACGCGCTGGCCGGGGTGTCGCTGCGGGTGGCGCCGGGCGAGACGGTGGCGCTGGTGGGCGCGACCGGGGCGGGCAAGTCGACGCTGGTCAAGCTGGTCGCCCGGTTCTACGACCCGACCAGCGGCGAGGTGCTGTTGGACGGCGTGGACCTGCGCCGATACCCACTGCACGAGCTGCGCCGGACCTTCGGCGTGGTCCCGCAGGAGCCACACCTGTTCACCGGGGACGTGGCGAGCAACATCGGCTACGGGCGGCCGGGCGCCGGCCAGGCCGAGATCGAGGCGGCCGCGCACCGGGTCGGCGCCCTGGACATGATCGCCAGGCTGCCCGGCGGGTTCCGGGCACCGGTCGGCGAACGCGGCCAGGGGCTGTCCGCCGGTCAACGCCAGCTCGTCGCGCTGGCCAGGGCGGAGCTGGTGGACCCGGACGTGCTGCTGCTCGACGAGGCCACGGCCGCGCTGGACCCGGCGACCGAGCAGGCGGTGCTCGCGGCCGGCGATGCACTCGCGGCGCGGCGCACCACGTTCCTGGTGGCGCACCGGCTGGCCACCGCGGCCCGCGCGGACCGGATCGTGGTGCTGCACGAGGGCCGGATCGTCGAGCAGGGCACCCACACCGACCTGCTCGCCGCGGGCGGGCGCTACGCCATGCTATGGCGGGCGGGCGCGCCGACCGCCGACGATCTAGGGCGCGCCCCGGCCCCGTCCCACTGACCCGCGCCCGCCGGCAGGACGCCGGGGCAGCCCCCGGGGCCGGTGACCTCGCTTCGCACCCGAATGAGCGGGCTCATTGCGGCGTGACGCGCCGTCAAACCCCGAATGAGCGGGCTCATCGCGGTCTGGCGCGAGCCGTCCGACCCCGAATGAGCGGGCTCATTGCGGTCTGGGGGCGCCCCCGGCGGGTACGGCCGGTGTGCCGTGACCAGCCCGACTTCTCGGCGGTACCTGTGAGCATCCACGTCGGACTACCCTGGACAGCTGCGTTCCGACCTAGCCAGCAAGCAGCAATTGAGGGATCCACAGCGTGTCGAGCACAGGTGCTACGTCCGCACGAACCAGCCAACCAGCCGCCTCCAACCACGGCGGGGTCGCCCAGTTCGGGGCGAACGAGTGGCTGGTCGAGGACATGTACCAGCGCTACCTCGACGACCCGTCGTCGGTGGACCCGGCGTGGCACGAGTTCTTCACCGACTACCGCCCGCCGATCGGCACACCGGCCCGGCCCGACGGCGCCGGCCAGCCGGCCGCGAGCGACAACGGCGCGGTCGCCGCCCCGCCGGAGGCTCCCCCGAAGGCTCCCCAAGAGGCTCCCCGGCAGCCGGCGCAACCGACACCGGCGCAGCCGGCGCCGACAACAGCGGCGGCTCCGATCGCTCCGACCGTCGAGGTGGACACCGACGGCGAGCTCAGCCCGCTTCGCGGTGCGGCCGCGCTGGTCGTCAAGAACATGCAGACCTCGCTCACCGTGCCGACCGCGACCAGCGTGCGATCGGTGCCGGCGAAGCTGCTCGCGGACAACCGGGTCGTGATCAACAACCATCTGCGCCGAACCCGCGGCGGCAAGATCTCCTTCACGCACGTGATCGGGTTCGCCCTGGTGCGTGCGCTGGCCGACCAGCCGGCGATGAACCGGCACTTCGCGATGATCGACGGCAAGCCGACCATCGTCGACCCGGAGCACGTGAACCTCGGGCTGGCGATCGACCTGCCCGGCAAGAACGGCCGCCGCTCGCTCGTCGTCGCCTCGATCAAGAACGCCGAGGGGATGAGCTTCGCGACCTTCCACCAGGCCTACGAGGACATCATCCGGCGGGCCAGGGGCGGGCAGCTCACGGCCGACGACTTCGCGCACACCACGATCAGCCTCACCAACCCCGGCACGCTGGGCACCAACCACAGCGTGCCGCGGCTGATGGCCGGCCAGGGCACGATCCTCGGGGTCGGCGCGATGGAGTACCCGGCCGCGTTCCAGGGCGCCAGCGACGAACGGCTCGCCGAGCTCGGCGTCAGCAAGATCATCACGCTGACGTCGACCTACGACCACCGGATCATCCAGGGTGCCGAGTCCGGGGCGTTCCTGCGCCCGGATCCACGAGCTGCTGCTCGGCGAGGACGGGTTCTACGACGAGATCTTCGCCTCGCTCCGGGTGCCCTACGAGCCGGTGCGCTGGGTCAAGGACATCCCCGAGGGCACCGTCGACAAGACGGCCCGGGTGCTCGAGCTGATCGACGCCTACCGCACCCGCGGCCACCTGATGGCCGACACCGACCCGCTGAACTACCGCCAGCGCCGCCACCCCGACCTCGACGTGCTTTCGCACAACCTCACGCTCTGGGACCTCGACCGGGAGTTCGCGGTCGGCGGGTTCGCCGGCCGCTCGTACATGAAGCTGCGCGACGTGATGGGCGTGCTGCGCGACGCGTACTGCCGCACGATCGGCACCGAGTACATGCACATCAGCCACCCCGAGCAGCGCGCCTGGCTGCAGGAGCGGCTCGAGGTGCCGCACGAGAAGCCGCACCGCCACCGAGCAGAAGTACGTCCTGAGCAAGCTGAACGCCGCCGAGGCGTTCGAGACGTTCCTGCAGACCAAGTACGTCGGGCAGAAGCGGTTCTCGCTGGAAGGCGCGGAGACCGTCATCCCGCTGCTGGACGCCGTGCTGGACAAGGCCGCCGAGCACGAGATGGACGAGGTAGTGGTCGGCATGCCGCACCGCGGCCGGCTCAACGTGCTGGCCAACGTCGTCGGCAAGCCGATCAGCCAGATCTTCCGCGAGTTCGAGGGCAACCTGGACCCGGACCAGGCGCACGGCTCCGGCGACGTGAAGTACCACCTCGGCGCGGAGGGCAAGTACTTCCGGATGTTCGGCGAGGGCGAGACCACCGTGTCGCTGGCCAGCAACCCCTCGCACCTGGAGGCGGTCGACCCGGTGCTCGAGGGCATCGTGCGGGCCAAGCAGGACCTGCTGGACAAGGGCCACGCCGGCTACACCGTGCTGCCGGTGATCCTGCACGGCGACGCGGCTTTCGCCGGCCAGGGCGTGGTGGCCGAGACGCTGAACCTCGCGCTGCTGCGCGGCTACCGCACCGGCGGCACGGTGCACGTGGTGATCAACAACCAGGTCGGCTTCACCACCGCGCCGGAGAGCGCCCGGTCCAGCCAGTACTGCACCGACGTGGCCAAGATGATCGGCGCGCCGGTGTTCCACGTGAACGGCGACGACCCGGAGGCCTGCGTCTGGGTGGCCAAGCTGGCCGTGGAGTACCGGGAGCGCTGGCACAACGACGTCGTGATCGACATGCTGTGCTACCGGCGGCGCGGGCACAACGAGGGCGACGACCCCTCGATGACCCAGCCGCAGATGTACGACCTCATCGACGCCAAGCGCAGCGTGCGCAAGCTCTACACCGAGTCCCTGATCGGCCGTGGCGACATCTCGCTTGGGGAGGCCGAGCAGGCGCTGAAGGACTTCTCCAGCCAGCTCGAGCACGTGTTCAACGAGGTGCACGAGCTGGAGCGGGGCCGGGTCGCCCCCAGCCCTTCGGTGGAGACCGAGCAGGTGCTGCGGCACGTCCGGACGGCCATCCCGTTGGAGGTGATCCACCGGATCGGCGACGCCCACGTCGACCTCCCGGAGGGCTTCACGGTGCACCCGCGGGTGAAGCCGGTCCTGGAGAAGCGGGCGAAGATGTCCCGCGACGGGTCCGTCGACTGGGCCTACGCCGAGCTGCTCGCGTTCGGCTCGCTGGTGATGGACGGGCGGCTGGTGCGGCTGTCCGGGCAGGACACCCGGCGCGGCACGTTCGTCCAGCGGCACTCGGTGGTGATCGACCGCCGGACCGGCGAGGAGTACTACCCGCTGCGCAACCTCGCCGAGGGCCAGGAGCGCTTCCTGGCCTACGACTCGGCGCTGTCCGAGTTCGCCGCGGTCGGCTTCGAGTACGGCTACTCGGTCGGCAACCCGGACGCGGTGGTGCTCTGGGAGGCCCAGTTCGGCGACTTCGTGAACGGCGCCCAGCCGGTGATCGACGAGTTCGTGTCCTCCGGCGAGGCGAAATGGGGGCAGACCTCGGACGTCGTGCTGCTGCTGCCGCACGGCCACGAGGGGCAGGGCCCGGACCACACCTCCGGGCGGATCGAACGGTTCCTGCAGCTCTGCGCGGAGGGCTCGATGACGGTCGCCATGCCGTCCGAGCCGGCGAACTACTTCCACCTGCTGCGCCGGCACGCCATGGACGGGGTGCGCCGACCGATGATCGTCTTCACCCCCAAGTCGCTGCTGCGCAACAAGGAGGTCGTCTCCCCGCTGACCGACTTCACCTCGGGGAAGTTCCGCTCGGTGATCGACGACTCGGAGTTCGCCGGCGCGGACGGTCCGGTCGAGCAGGTGCGCCGGGTGCTGCTGTGCACCGGCAAGATCTACTACGAGCTCGCCGCCGAACGGGCCCGACGCGGGATCACCGACACCGCGATCGTGCGGCTCGAGCAGCTGTACCCACTGCCCAAGCGCCGGCTGATCCAGACGGTGGACCGCTATCCGGCGGCCGACGACATCCGCTGGGTGCAGGAGGAGCCGGCGAACCAAGGCGCCTGGCCGTTCCTCGGCCTCGCACTACCGGAGCAGTGCCCAGAGCGGCTGTCGCACGTCCGGCGGGTGTCCCGGCGACGGATGGCCGCCCCGGCCGCCGGCTCGTCGCGGGTACACGAGGTGGAGCAGGCCGAGATCGTCGCCAAGGCGTTCGACTGACCGACTTGTCGTGGGTTCTTCCAACGACCAGTGGGCGCTCGTCGCGGTTTTTCCAACGACAAGTGGCGGCTACCCGTGTACCTGGCGGGGAGTGATCAGCCCGACGTCTGCCCCTCCGACCAGGGTCCCAGTCCGGCGATCCGGTCGACGGTGATCCGCACCACGTAGCCCGGCGGCGGGTCGTCGAACGGCGGGAACGTCACGTCCGGACCGACGTAGGTGTGCGCGAGCCGTTGCAGCAGCTCGGGCGCGCCGCCCTCGACGCAACGGGCCCGCCCGTAGAGCACCAGGGTGTGCTGCATCCCTATCTGGTTGCTGCCCTCGGCCTCGATCGAGAGCGCGACCCGCGGGTCGCGCATCAGGTTGCGCACCTTCTGGTACGCGCCGAGGTGGGCCATCACGATCTCGTCCCCGTCCAGCCCGACCCAGACCGCGCTGACCTGCGGACTGCCGTCCGCGTTCAGCGTGACGCAGTGCGCCAGCCGGTTCGACTCGATCAGCTCCCGGGCCGGAGCAGTCAGCACGCTCATCGACGTTCCTCTCGTCGTAGCCGGGGTCGGCCGAACCGGGGACGCTGCAGGGCGGCGAGCAACGCCTCGTAACACCCGTCGACCGCATCGTCCCAGGCGTCCAGGTCGCGCGCGGCGGCGGCGGACGGGTCCGGTTCGGGCATCGGACGCAGTCGCATCCACTCCTCCTGGGACAGCACGTCGAGCACCGACTCCCACCGCAGCGCGATCGCCAGCCTGGTCAGCCCGACCCGCTCGCCGACCTTGATCATTCGCTCATCCAGCTCGGCCACCCGCTCCTCGAGCTGCGCGCTCAGGGCCGCGTCCGCGGCCAGCCGCCCGTCCACCGCGTCGGTCATGCTCGCGGTGATCTCCTTGTACCGCCGCCCGGCAGTCACGGCGCCTCCAGGGTCGGAACGATCAGCACCTCGGGCCGGGCGTGCGCCGTGCGGTCGAAGAACAGGCCACGGCCCGGGCGGGCGGACCACGTGACGACGTGCCCCGGGGCCAGCGCGCTGAGATCGGACCCCTGCACGTCGAAGGCCACCCAACAGCCGATGTCGTCGACCGGCCCACCCAAGCCCAAGGTGGACTTCAGCCGGGCCACCCCGCGCCACCACCCGAGCACGTGGGCGCCGGTCTCCGGGCCGCCGTGCAGCACGGTGCGCATCGCGTCGAGCCCGTCCCGACCGAGCACCGACTCCGCGCCGTCGACCGCGTACAGCACCAGGAAGCTGCGCGGCCCCGGGTCGGCGTTGCCGGTCAGCCGATCCCGCACCGCGGCGGCGACGCCGGCGAGGTGCGCGCCGACGTCGGCCAACCCCACCTCCTCGACCGGGTGGCCGTCGGCGCGCAACCGGTTCGCCAGGTCGCGGGCCGGCTCGACGGCCTCCGGGGCCAGCGCGGCGACCGTGAACCGCGCGGCCCCCGGCTCGACCTGGGCGGCGACCGAGAGCGCGGCCGCGCCGAGCACCGCGGCGGCGTCGGCGACCTGGGTGCCGAGCACCGCGAGGTTGCGGCCGGGGCCGTCGGGCAGCCGCACCCGAGCCGGGCTGCCCGCGACGTCGATCACCTGGCCGAGCACGGCCACCGGAGCGGAGGGCTCGGCCGGCAGCTCGGCTATCAGGTCCGCCACCCGGGGTGCGCGCCCGCCGTCGAACAGCCGGGGCGGCAACAGGTCGGTCGGCCGCTCCCGCCAGAGCTGGGCCTGCAGGGTGTCGACCGTGCCGCGCGCGGTGGCGTCCGGGATGCGCGCGACCTCGTTGCCGTGTCGGATGCCCGACTCGTGGTTGATCACGGCATGCCAGCGCGGCAGGTCCAGCGCGGCCTCGTTGAAGTCTGCGAGCACTCGGCGCGACCGGGGCAGCGCCATCCTCAGCACGAACTGCTCGAAGATCGCCGGCCGACCCCAGAAGGCCTCGATCCCGGACACGTCCTGGCTGGCCAGCACGAGGTGGATGCCCTGCGAGCGACCTCGGCGGGACACGTCCTCCAGCAACGTGGTGGCCTCCCGGCTGACCCCGTCCCGCTCGGCGAACAGGTACTGGAACTCATCGACCACCGCGACGATCCGGGGCCAGCGGCCCTCCGGGTCCGCGGCGCGCAGCTCCTCCAGCTTGGTCACCTCGTGTGCCTTCGCGGCCTCCGCCCGCCGGCGCATCTCGGCGGAGAGGAACTGCAGCAGGGCCAGCCCGAACTCACGGTCGGTGTTGATGTTCACCCCGACCAGCCGGGCGTGCGGCAACCAGCTGGGGTCCTTGCGCCCCGGGGTGAACTGGGCGAAGGACACTCCCTCCTTGAAGTCGAGCAGGTACAGCTCCAGCTCGTCCGGCGAGTACCGGGCCGCCATCGAACCGATCATCGTGAACAGCAGGTTGGTCTTGCCGGCGCCGGACGGGCCGCCGATCAGTGCGTGCGGCGAGTAGTCGCCCAGCCACATCTCCACCGGCAGCCCGTCCCGGAACCCGACCGGGGCGTGCAGGCTCGCGGTCGAGCGCGCGGTCCACCGGCGCGCCGGCAGCAGGTCGCCGAACGAGCCCACCCGGGCCCGCCAGCGCTCGCACTCGTCGGCGATCGCATGGCACGCGGTCGTCACCTGTTCCCGGGACAGCGGTGGGTCCAGCGTGACGGTGGCGTGCGGCCCGGCCATCGAGCAGGTGAGCCGCTCCTGGTTGTCCCACTTGATCGTCTCCACCGGGGCGCTCAGGGTGACCGGCAGGTCGACGAGTATCAGCTGCACCCCGCAGGCCAGCCCGCCGCGGGCCACCCGCTGCAGCTGCCTGCGGTCCTCGTCGGAGAGCTCCCCGCGGTTGCCCACCAGCACGGCGAGCCGCCACGGCTCGGTCCGCGCCCCGGTGCTCGCGGCCAGCGCGGCGACCGAAGGGTGGCCGTCGACGAGCACCCTGGTGTGCACCCGCCGGACGTGGTCGGACAGCTCGGTGAGCAGCTCGGAGAGCCGGCCCGGGTCGTGCACGGTGAGCTGGCCGGTCCGGGTCAGCGGGTACAGCCCGGGAAGCGCACCGGTGAACTGGCCGACGTCCCAGATGTGCAGCGCGACCAGGCCGGGCTGGAAGTAGCTGACCACCCGGAGCAGCAGCGTCTCCACCAGCGCCTCGGCCTGCGCCCGGCTGTCCGGCGCCGAGAAGATCTGCAGGTGGGACTCGTCAAGCAGCGGGACGGCCACCGGGAACGGGTCGTGCTCGGGCAGGTGCTGCGCGGTCGCGGTGCCGATCCGCCAGAGTTCCGGGATCGGGCCGGTGCCGTCGACCTTGCCCGGCTCGCCGAGCCAGTGCTGCGGTGGCTCACCGGCCGGGCCGGGAGCCGCCTTGCCCACCAGCTCGGTCAGCCGGTCCGGCTCGGTCGACACCCACGGCAGGAACGCGGCGGCGTAATCGGCGCGGACCCGGCGCACCGCGTCGGCCAGTAGCGGGCTGCCGAGACCCCGGTGCAGATCGGGGTTGTCGGCCACCCCGTCCAGCCCGTCGGCGCGCAGCCACATCTCGAACATCGCCTCGGCGCGCTCGGCCACCGCGGCGTCGGAGCTCGCCTCCGCCGCCCCGAGCCCACCGGCGATGGCCCGCCGGAAGTCCTCGAACAGGTCGACGATCTTCGCCCGCCGAGTCGCCTTGCGTTCCATTGGGATGGACGCCCTACAGCCGGGAGTCGATGGCCGCCACCGCGTCCGCGCCACCGCTGATGCTCGCCAGGCCGCGGGTGAGCTCCTCGTCGGCGCGGCGCAGCTCGTCGGGCAGCAGCGAGTCGTGGTGATGCCGGTCGAGCTCGGCGAGCAGCGCGATCGCCTGGCCGATGCTGGTCTTGGCGGTGCGGGTGGCCTGGTGCGCGGCGCCGAGCCGGTCGTTGACCTCGGCGAGCACCGCCCGGATTTCGTAGACGGAGAACGTCATGGCCGTCCGGCTCACAGCCGGTGTGCGATGCCCTCGGAGCTGGACATCGCGGCCTTCGCCGCCTGCTGCCCGTCGGTCAGGTGACCGAGGGCCTGGGCGAGCAGGCCGGCAGCCTCCTGCACGTCGGCTTGCCCACTGCCCTCGGTGACCCGCATCAGCATCCCCTGGGCCTCGCTGAGATAGGCGTGCGCCTGCTGCAGTGGGCCGAAGCTCTCCGAGATCCGGTCGTTCGCCGCCGCGATCCCGGCCCGGACCTCCTCGATGCTCGCCATCCTTGCCCGCCCTCCTTGTCCCGAGTACGACCAGGAGAAACCTAGTCGACAGATCACCGAATCCGCTGTCCCGCCCGCCATACGGAGTAAGTGAGCGGCACGCCGGGGCGATAGGCCAGGTAGGCCGCCGACGGCGCGTCCAGGACCTGCACGTCGGCCCGGGCGCCCGGGCGGAGCACGCCGACGTCGTCGCGGCGCAGCGCCCGCGCCCCGGCGAGTCGTCGCCGCAGCCACCGCCTCCGCGACGCTCAGCCGCATCTGCAGCACCGCGGTCGCCACGCAGTAGGCCATCGAGGTGGTGAACGAGGAGCCCGGGTTGCAGTTCGTGGCCAGCGCGACGGTCACCCCGGCGTCCAGCAGCCGGCGGGCCGGCGCGAGGGGCTGGCGGGTGGAGAGGTCGCACGCCGGCAGCACCGTGGCGACGGTGGCGTGAGTCGCGGCCAACGCATCCACGTCCGCGTCGGACAGATACGTGCAGTGGTCCACGCTGGCCGCGCCGTGCTCGACCGCCAGTTGGACGCCCGGCCCGTGGCCGAGCTGGTTGCCGTGCACCCGGGCCGGCAGGCCGCGCCGGGCGCCGGCGCGCAGCACCTGCGCCGCGGCGGCCGCGTCGAACGCACCGACCTCGCAGAACACGTCGACCCAGCCCACGTGCGGCGCGACCGCGTCCAGCATCTCGCCGGTCACCAGGTCCAGGTAGCCGGCCGGGTCGCTGCCCGGTGGGACGAGGTGTGCGCCGAGGAAGCTGACCTCGTCCACCAGCGGGTGGGCCGCGGCGATCGCGGCGGCCCGTTCCTCGTCGGCGTGGTCAGGCCGTAGCCGGTCTTGGTCTCCAGGCAGGTGGTGCCCTGCCGGGCGGCCTCGGTGGCCAGCCGGTCGAGGTTGCCGGCGAGCTCTTCGTCCGACGCCTGGCGGGTGGCAGCGACGGTGGTCGCGATGCCGCCCGCCTGGTAGGGCTGCCCGGCCATCCGGGCGGCGAACTCCGCGGTGCGGTCGCCGGCGAACAGCAGGTGGGTGTGGCTGTCGACCCACCCCGGCAGCACCGCCCGGCCGTCCAACTCGACCCGCTGGTCGGCGGCCGGCGCGCTCGCCGCCGCACCGACCCAGGCGACCAGCGCGCCGTCGATCACCAGCGCGGCGTCGTGCGGCGTGCCGAGCTCGTCGTCGTTGGTGGTCAGCTCGCCGATCCCGGTGAGCACTGTGCTCGCCATCGACACCGAACCTATCCGCACCCACCTCCCGGCCCCGCCGTCGCACCAGCACCCCGGCACACATCCCGGGTCGGCGGCACACATGTCCTGACCTAGGTGCCGCGGCTCAGCGGTATGTGCCGCCGGCTTAGGCACCACGGCCGGTCGGCGCCCTCAATGCCAGACGGCCTCGACGGCCGCAGCGAGCAGCGGGCCGGGCGGTCCGAGCGCGGTGTGTACCCCGTCGCGCGCGACCACCGACCCGCCGACCACCACGGTGTGCACGTCCGCCGCGGACGCGGCGAGCACGACCTGCTCCGGGTCGCAGCCGGCCGTGCGTGCCGAGTCGGTGTGCACCGCGACGAGGTCGCACGGCGCGCCCGCGGCGATCCGCCCGCCCGGCAACCCGAGGGCGCGGTGTCCGTTCGCGGTCAGCGCGTCGAGCAGCTCGCCCGGACCGAACCGCCCGCGGGTCCCGGAGCGCAGCCGGGCCCCGTACTCCAGGCCGCGGGCCTCGGCGAACGGGTCGGCCAGCACGTGCGCGTCGCTGCCGAGGCTGAGCGCGCACCCCGCGTCGGCCAGCTCGCGGGCCGGACCGATGCCGTCCGCCAGGTCCGCCTCGGTGCTCGGGCACACGCACACCCCGGTCCCGGAGCTGCCCAGCAGCGCGATGTCGGAGCTGGAGACGTGGGTGGCGTGCACGGCCACCGTGCGCGCGCCGAGCAGCCCGGCCTCCGCGAGCAGCTCGGCGGGGTGCGGCCGTACGCGGCGAGGCAATCGGCGTTCTCGGCCGGCTGCTCGGAGAGGTGCACGTGCAGCGGCCGATCCGGGCCGACCACGGCGGCCACCCGGCGCAGCGCCTCCGGCGGCACCGCCCGCACCGAGTGCACGGCCGCACCGTCGGCCCGCTCCCGGACCCGGGCCGCCCAGCCGTCGAAGCCGCCCCGCCCGAAGCGACGCTGCACCCCGGAAAGCGGCCGACCGATCCCGCCGGTCAGGTACAGCGTGTCCAGCAGCACCAGCCGGATGCCGACCCGCCCGGCCGCCTCGCGCACCGCGTCGCCCAGCTCGGGCAGGTAGTGGAACTCGCCGACCGCGGTCCAGCCCGCGCACACCAGCTCGGCGTAGACCGCGGTGGCGAGCCGCAGATAACTGTCGGCGTCCAGCCGCCCGGCGACGTCGTACATCGCCTCCCGCCAGCTCCAGAACGTCCCACCGCCCGCCGAGCTCCGGCCGCGCAACGCCCGGTGGAAGGCATGGCCGTGCACGTCGGCGATCCCGGGGAAGGTCAGCCCGGCCAGCCGGACCGCCTCCGACAGCGGAGGGGCATGGTCCATAGTGGACGCCGAGGTGATCACTCCGTCGGAGTGCTCGACGAGCACGCCCGGCACGATCCCGCCGTCCAGCCAGGCCAGCTCGCACCAGAAGCCGGCGCTCACGTCAGCCCATCGGGATCCGCAGGCCGGCCCGCTCCGCCGTGGCGCGGGCCTCCGGGTAGCCGGCGTCCGCGTGCCGGAGCACCCCGGTCGCCGGGTCGTTGCCGAGCACCCGCTCCAGCTGCGCCGCGGCCAGCGCCGAGCCGTCGGCGACGGTGACCTGCCCGGCGTGGATGGAGCGCCCGATGCCGACCCCGCCGCCGTGGTGGATCGACACCCAGCTCGCCCCGGACGCGGTGTTGACCAGCGCGTTGAGCAGCGGCCAGTCCGCGATCGCGTCCGACCCGTCGGCCATCGCCTCGGTCTCCCGGTACGGGCTGGCCACCGATCCGGTGTCCAGGTGGTCGCGCCCGATCACGACCGGCGCCCGCAGCGAGCCGTCGGCGACCATCTCGTTGAACCGCAGCCCGGCCCGGTCCCGCTCCCCCAGGCCCAGCCAGCAGATCCGGGCCGGCAGCCCCTGGAACGCGACCCGGTCGGCGGCCAGCCGGATCCAGCGGGTCAGCGTCTCGTTCTCCGGGAACAGCGACAGCACCGCGGCGTCGGTCGCGGCGATGTCGGCCGGGTCGCCGGACAGCGCGGCCCAGCGGAACGGCCCCTTGCCGGCGCAGAACAGCGGCCGGATGTACGCGGGCACGAACCCCGGGTAGTCGAACGCCCGCTCGCACCCGCCGAGCTTCGCCTCGGCGCGCAGCGAGTTGCCGTAGTCGAAGACCTCCGCGCCACGGTCCAGGAAGCCGAGCATCGCGTCCACGTGCTCGGCCATCGACTCCCGGGAGCGGTCGGTGAACTCGTCGGGCTTGGCCGCCGCGTAGTCCTGCCAGTCCTCCAGCCCGACGCCCCGCGGCAGGTAGGCGAGCGGGTCGTGCGCCGAGGTCTGGTCGGTCACCACGTCGACCTCGACGCCCCGGCGTAGCAGCTCGGGAAGCACCTCGCAGGCGTTGCCCGTCACGCCGACCGACACCGCCTCGCCGGCGGCCCGGCCGGCCGCGCAGATCCGCAGTGCCTCGTCCAGGTCCGGTGCGGCGTGGTCGAGGTAGCCGGTCTCCAGCCGCCGCGCGATCCGGGCCGGATCACACTCGATCACCAGCGCGACCCCGCCGTTCATCGTCACCGCGAGCGGTTGCGCGCCGCCCATCCCGCCGAGCCCGGCGGTCACCACCAGCCGGCCCCGCAGCGTCCCGCCGAAACGCAACGCGGCGACCGCGGCGAACGTCTCGTAGGTGCCCTGCAGGATGCCCTGGGTGCCGATGTAGATCCACGAGCCGGCGGTCATCTGGCCGTACATGGTCAGCCCGAGGGCGTCCAGCCGGCGGAACTCCGGCCAGCTCGCCCAGTCCGGCACCAGGTTGGAGTTCGCGATCAGCACCCGCGGCGCCCACTCGTGGGTGCGCAGCACGCCGACCGGTCGGCCGGACTGCACCAGCAGCGTCTCGTCCGCGCCGAGGTCGACGAGCTCGCGGCAGATCGCGGTGAAGCTCGGCCAGTCGCGGGCGGCCTTCCCGGTGCCGCCGTAGACCACCAGGTCGGCCGGGCGCTCCGCGACCTCGGGGTCGAGGTTGTTGCAGAGCATCCGCAGCGCGGCCTCCGCCTGCCAGGTACGCGCGGTGCGCGAGGTACCGCGCGCGGCCCGTATCTCAGATCGGTCAGCCATACCGCTGCACCCCGCCAAGATCAACGTCCAGTTCGTCCGGCCCTATTGCACGAAAGTGCCGTTCGTTCAGGGTGGCAGGGCGGCCGCTCATCACGACGCCCGCTCGGCGGCGGCCAGCACCTCGCCGGAGCGCACCAGCCGAACGGCGGCGTCGATCTCCGGGGCGAGATGCCGGTCGGGACCGGGACCCGGCACATCGGCTCGCAACCGCTGCACGGCCGCCCGAGTGGCCGGACCCGGACGCAGTGGGGCGCGCAGGTCGAGCGCCCGGGCCGCGGTGAGCAGCTCGACGGCCAGCACGGTCGCCAGCCCGTCCACGGCCCGGCGCAGCTTGCGCCCGGCGGCCCAGCCCATCGACACGTGGTCCTCCTGCATCGCCGAGGTGGGGATCGAGTCCACCGACGCCGGCCCGGCCAGTCGCTTGAGCTCGCTGACGATGCCGGCCTGGGTGTAGTGCGCGACCATGTGCCCGGAGTCGACCCCGGGCTCGGCGGCCAGAAAGGCCGGTAGGCCGTGACTCCGCGCGACGTCGAGCATCCGGTCCGTCCGCCGCTCCGCCATGCTCGCCGTGTCGGCGGCGACGATGGCCAGGAAGTCCAGCACGTAGCCCAGCGGGGCGCCGTGGAAGTTCCCGTTCGACTCCACCCTCCCGTCCGCGAGCACGACGGGGTTGTCCACCGCGGAAGCGAGCTCACGGTCGGCGACCTGCCCGGCGAAGTCCAACGGTGTCCCGCGCGGCGCCGTGCACCTGCGGTGCGCAGCGCAGCGAGTAGGCGTCCTGGACCTGGGGGTCGTCCCCGCTGCGATGGCTGGCCACGACCTCCGAGCCGGCCAGGAAACGCCGCATCCGCCCGGCGGACATCGCCACCCCGGGGTGCGGCCGCAGCGCCTGGAGGTCCTCGGCGAACACCCGGTCCGTGCCGAGCAACGCCTCGACGCTCATCGCCGCTGACAGGTCGGCGGTCGCCAGCAGCGCGCCGAGGTCGCGGCGGGCCAGCACGAGCATGCCGAGCATGCCGTCGGTCCCGTTGATCAGCGCCAGCCCTTCCTTCTCGGCAAGCCGGACCGGGAGCAGGCCCGCCTCGCTCAGCGCGTCGACTGCCTCCCGGCGCCGCCCTTCCCTGTCGAACACGGCGCCCTCGCCGGTGAGCGCCAGGGCCACCGCGGCCAGCGGGGCGAGGTCGCCGGAGCAGCCGAGCGAGCCGTGCTCCGGCACGAGCGGGGTGATCCCGGCGTTCAGCACCGCGGCAAGCGTCGACGCGACCTCCGGCCGCGTTCCGGTCCGGCCGGTGGCCAACGTGTGCAGCCGCAGCGCCATCATCGCCCGCACCACCTCGCGCTCCACCTCGGGACCCGATCCCGCGGCGTGCGAGCGGACCAGGGAGCGCTGCAGCGTGGCGCGCGCCTCCGGCGGGATGAAGCGCAGCGCGAGGGCGCCGAACCCGGTGGAGATCCCGTAGTGCGGGCGCTCGTCGCCGGCGAGCCGCTCGACGTGCGCCCGGGAGGCCGCCATGGCCTCCATCGCCGCCGGGTCGAGCCGCACCGCCACCCCGTCCCGCGCGATCGAGACGACCTCGTCCTGGGTCAACGGCTCTGGGCCTACCGACACGACGTTGACCTGGACTGCGCTCGACATCAGCCCATCAGACATCCCGGCACTGCCGTGCTCCAAGCGCCGATCGGAGCATCCCCGGTGGACGGTGATCCCGAGGCTCCGCAGTGCGGCGAATTCCCCACCACCGATGTTGCATAAATGCCAAATCGTGCACTTTTAGGGGTTGATTTCATGAGAGGCGCGGCCAATAGTGTCCCGCAACCGATTCTTCTGCGGCCTCTGGATCACCCGGTGCGGCGACTACCTCGGCAAACTCCGAGAAATCCTCGCCTCGCACACACGGGTGAGTGAGCCAGGCCACTACCTGCCGAATCCACTTACCCGGGCTTCAAGACACTGTTAGACCGGTCACCTCCCACCACGCGCGCTAGGTGCTGCCTACGGGCGCACCAGAGGGGCGACAACCGATGGCTGAAGACGAGACCGTCGTCCACATTCTGTGGATCAACGCCGGACTGAGCTGTGACGGGGACTCGGTGGCACTGACCGCCGCGACCCAGCCCAGCATCGAAGAAATCGCGCTGGGCGCCCTGCCCGGCCTGCCGAAGATCGCCGTGCACTGGCCGCTGATCGACTTCGAGTGCGGTCCGGAACAGGGCGCAGACAACTTCATCGAGTGGTTCTGGAAGGCCGACCGCGGCGAGCTGGAGCCCTTCGTGCTCGTCATCGAGGGCTCGATCCCCAACGAGTCGATCAAGTCCGAGGGTTACTGGTGCGGCTTCGGCAACAACCCGGAGACCGGCCAGCCGGTGACCACCAGCGAGTGGCTGGACAAGCTCGCGCCCAAGGCGCTCGGTCGTGCTCGCGGTCGGCACCTGCGCCACCTACGGCGGCATCCACGCCATGTCCGGCAACCCCACCGGCGCCATGGGCGTCGCGGACTACCTGGGCTGGGGCTGGAAGTCCAAGGCCGGCATCCCGATCGTGAACGTGCCGGGCTGCCCGGTCCACCCGGACAACCTGTCCGAGACGCATCCTCTACCTGCTCTACCAGGCCACCGGCGCCGCTCCGATGATCCCGTTGGACGAGGCGCTCCGGCCGCAGTGGCTGTTCGGCAACACGGTGCACGAGGGCTGTGACCGCGGCGGCTACTACGAGCAGGGCGAGTTCGCCAGCGAGTACGGCGCAGCCGACCTGCCTGGTGAAGCTCGGCTGCTGGGGCCCCGTTGTGAAGTGCAACGTGCCCAAGCGCGGCTGGATCAACGGCGTCGGCGGCTGCCCGAACGTCGGCGGCATCTGCATCGGCTGCACGATGCCGGGCTTCCCGGACAAGTTCATGCCGTTCATGGACGCCCCTCCCGGCAGCAAGGTCTCCGGCGCGGCCAGCGGTGCGTACGGCGTGGTGATCCGCAAGCTGCGCCAGATCACGATGAAGAGTGTCGACGCCGAGCCCAAGTGGCGTTCCAAGGGTCGTGAACTGACCACCGGTTACAAGAAGGTCTGGTAAGGAGCCCGACGAACATGACATCGACCCAGAACAGGACCGACCTCGTTGAGATGACGTGGGACCCGGTCACCCGGATCGTGGGCTCCCTCGGGATTTACACGAAGATCGACTGGGCGGCGAAGCGCGTCGTGGAGTGTCACTCCACCTCGTCGATCTTCCGCGGTTACTCGATCTTCATGAAGGGCAAGGACCCGCGGGACGCGCACTTCATCACCAGCCGCATCTGCGGCATCTGTGGTGACAACCACGCCACCTGCTCGGTCTACAACCAGAACATGGCCTACGGGGTCGTTCCGCCGCACCTCGGCGAGTGGATCATCAACCTCGGTGAGGCCGCCGAGTACATGTTCGACCACAACATCTTCCAGGAGAACCTGGTCGGCGTTGACTTCTGCGAGAAGATGGTCGCCGAGACCAACCCCGGCGTCCTCGAGCTCGCCAACCGCACCGAGGCCCCGCACGCCGCCGAGCACGGCCACCAGACCATCGGCGACATCATGCGGACCCTCAACCCGTTCTCGGGTGAGTTCTACCGGGAGGCCCTGCAGGTCAGCCGGTACACCCGGGAGATGTTCTGCCTGATGGAGGGGCGGCACGTCCACCCGTCGACCCTCTACCCGGGCGGCGTCGGGACGCACGCCACCGTGCAGCTGTTCACCGACTACTACACCCGCCTGATGCGCTACGTGGAGTTCATGAAGCGCGTCGTCCCGCTGCACGACGACCTGTTCGACTTCTTCTACGAGGCACTGCCTGGTTACGAAGAGGTCGGCCGGCGCCGGGTGCTCACCGGCTGCTGGGGCTCGCTCAACGACCCCGAGGTCTGCGACTTCGACTACCGCACGATGACCGACTGGGGCCGGGCGATGTTTGTCACCCCGGGCATCGTGGTCGACGGTCGGCTGGTCACCAACGACCTGACCGAGATCAACCTGGGTATCCGCATCCTGCTCGGTAGCTCGTACTACCGGGACTGGGAGGACCAGGAGATGTTCGTGAC
Organism: uncultured Actinomycetota bacterium; assembly: GCA_963776255.1. Taxonomy (GTDB): domain Bacteria; phylum Actinomycetota; class Actinomycetes; order Mycobacteriales; family Pseudonocardiaceae; genus Pseudonocardia. The sequence goes on from CAVZMB010000012.1 coordinate 114,483, forward strand.
GCGCGACCCGCTGGGCAACCCGGTGGACCGCCGTCACCCGTGGAACCAGCACACCATCCCGGCCCCGCAGAAGCGGGACTTCGACGACAAGTACAGCTGGACGATGTCGCCGCGTTGGTTCGACGGCACCGACCACCTGGCGCTGGACACCGGCGGCGGCCCGCTCGCCCGCCTGTGGCCCACCGCGCTGTCCGGCCTCGTCGACGCGGGTGGCTTCGTGAAGGCCACCGGGCACTCGGTGCAGATCAACCTCCCGAAGACCGCCACCAAGCCCGAGGCGAGCTTCGAGTGGAAGATCCCGTACGACAAGGAGGGCAAGCCGCTCTCCAACGCCATCGAGCGCAACCGGGCACGCACCTACTTCCAGGCCTACTCGGCCGGCATCGCCCTACACGCGATCGAGCAGGCGCTCGCTGAGGTCCGCGCCGGGCACAGCAAGACCTGGAACAAGTTCAAGGTGCCGGACGAGGCCATCAGCTGTGGCTTCACCGAGGCGGTCCGCGGCGTGCTGTCCCACCACATGGTCATCCGTGGCGGGAAGATCGCCAACTACCACCCGTACCCGCCGACGCCGTGGAACGGCAGCGTGCGCGACACCTACGGCACGCCTGGGCCCTACGAAGACGCGGTGCAGAACACGCCGATCTTCGAAGAGAACCCGCCGGAGCAGTTCAAGGGCATCGACATCATGCGCGCAGTTCGGAGTTTCGACCCCTGCCTGCCATGTGGTGTGCACATGTACCTTGGCAACGGCAAGCCGGTGCACAAGATGCACTCGCCTGCCAGCTTGAACCTCGGCTAGAAAGGGCACTGATGCCCGCAATCGACCCGCAGGAACTCGGTGAGCGTATCGAGATCCTGCTGGACGACCTCGCCACCCGGGCCGGGGAACCGGCCCGGGTGGCCGGCGAGGAACTTGTTCGCCAGCTCATGCAGTTCTACGGCGGCGCGATCGAGCAGATCGTCACGATCGCTCGATCCGCCGGCGGGGAGAACCTCGTGCACCGGCTGGCCGCCGACACACTCGTCGGGGCCGTCTTCGCATTGCACGAGGTGCATCCGGTTTCGCTGCACGACCGGGTCAAGAACGCCGTCACCCTCGCCAAGCGCAAGCTCGGCTCGCACGGCGAGAGCGTCGAGCTGCTCGGGCTGGACGGCGACGGCGTGGTGCACGTCCGGGTGACCGGCTCCGGCTGCGGCGTGGCGACGGTCAAGGAGACGGTCGAGTCGGCCATCGCCGACATGGCCCCGGACACCGCCGGTGTCTCGGTCGAGCAAGCTGAATCCGGACCACCACTGCTGCAGATCGGGATCCGCCCCGGGGCGGGGCAGTGACAGGGGGCTTGCGGCGTTTCCTACGCGAGCCGCCCGCACCACCCGAAGAGAAGTGTGAGCTCTGCTCCAAGCCGCTGGACGACGAGCACCCGCACCTGGTCGATCCCGCCGAGCGGCGGATGATGTGCGCCTGCCAGGCCTGCGGCCTGCTGTTCGCCGATCCGGGACGCAAGTACCGGCGGGTACCGGACCGATACCTGAGCGACCCGGACTTCACGCTGTCCGACGCGCACTGGGACGAGCTGCAGATCCCGGTCGGGATGGCGTTCTTCCTGCACAACTCCGCCCAGGACCAGATGATCGCCTGCTATCCCAGCCCGGCCGGGGCGACCGAGAGCGAGCTGGAGCTCGACAACTGGTCGGACGGCATCGGCGCGTGCCGGCTGGCCAGCGAGCTGGAGTCCGACGTCGAGGCGCTGTTGATCCGGCGCGCCGACTCGGGCCGTTCCGGGGACCGCTCGGAGTGCCTGCTCGTCCCGATCGACGCCTGCTACCGCCTGGTCGGCCTGGTCCGGCTGTACTGGAAGGGCTTCGACGGCGGGTTCGACGCGTGGAACGCGATCGACGCGTTCTTCGCCGAGCTGAGGGTGCAGGCGACGACGCTCGAGTCGCACCGAGCCTGATCTCTCGAGGTAGCGAAAACGCCCAGCCAGACCACCACCACAGACGCCAGCGAGATTGGGTTGAGATGTTGCGGTTCGCCTGCACCGGCGTGCGGCCCGAGCCATACGCGTTCGGACCGAGCCTGCTGTTGGACCTGCGCATCCGCGTCGAGCCGGGCCAGCAGGTCCACACGCTCGGGCTGAAGACCCAGATCCGCATCGAGCCCCGCCGCCGGCGCTACTCCCCCACCGAGGCCGAGAAGCTGACCGACCTGTTCGGCGAGCTGCCGCGCTGGGGCGAGACGCTGAACCCGATGCAGCTGACCGAGGTGTCCACCATGGTGGCCGGGTTCACCGGCCAGACCGAGGTGTCGATCCCGGTTCCACTGACCTACGACATCGACATCGCGTCCACCAAGTACATGCACGGGCTGGACGACGGCGAGATTCCGCTGCTGCTGCTGTTCTCCGGGACGATCTTCTACCGCTCCTCGGAAGGCGTGCAGGTCGGCCTGGTCCCCTGGCACGAGGAGGCGACCGTCCGGCTGCCGGTCTCGGTATGGCGGGCCACGATGGACGAGCATTTCCCGGGCGCGACTTGGATCCGGATCCGCCGCGAGACGCTGGACGCGCTGTCCGCGTACCGCTCGCCGCGGGCCATCCCGAGCTGGGACGAGACGATGGAGCTACTGCTCAAACAAGCCCAGTCCGGTGTGGAGTCGAGCGCCGGTGACTTCGCGCCGGACGCGCAGGGCGAGACGTCGGGGGAGGCACCAAGGTGAGTGGGGAGTACCTTCTCCAGGGTCAGGGAGACCCTGGAATCGGCCGCTGCCGCGCTGGACGAGGTGGCCAAGGTCGCCGACGCGGTGCTGTTCGAGGGCTACCTGCTCTACCCGTACCGCGCCTCCGCGCAGAAGAACCGGATCCGCTGGCAGTTCGGGGTGCTGACCCCGGCGGGGTACGGCGAGGCGTCCAACGAGCCGTCCGCGAACCGCACCGAGACGCTGCTCGAGCCGCGCGCATCGGGCGAGCAGGGCGACCAGGGGACCATGATCCACGTGCGGTTGCGGTTCCTGCAGCTGCAAGTCCGCACGCTGCACGACGCCGCCGGTGAACCGGTCGAGGAGCTCGTCGTCGACGGCACCCGGCACTTCCGGTTCGAGGAGGCGGTGCCACGCGAGGTGGACACCCACCTCGACCTCGGCGACCTGCTCGCCGGCGAGCACCGCGTCCCCTTCGCCGTACCGGGCGAGGAGCGCACGGAGGTAATCGGAGACGGGGCTAGCGACTCTCCGGGCGGGACGGTGACCTACCGGAGCTGGCCGCTGCACCTGTGAGCTGGTCGCCTCCGCCGAGGCCATCCCCGGGCCCTACGACGTGATTCGGCTGCGGCTGGACGTGCGCAACACCGCTGAATGCTCGGCCGACGCGCCGCGCGAGGAGGCGCTGCGCACCGCGCTGATCGCGGTACACAGCATGCTCGTGGTGTCCGCCGGCGAGTTCATCTCGCTGACCGACCCGCCGAAGTGGGCCGAGGGCTTCGTCAAAGGGTGCGTCAACGAGCACACCTGGCCACTGCTCGCCGGCCCGGAGGGCCGGGCCGACCTGCTGCTGTCCTCGCCGATCATCCTCCCGGACCACCCCCAGCTCGCCGCCGAGAGCCCGCACGACCTGATGGACGGCACCGAGATCGACGAGATCCTCAGCCTGCGCACGATGGTGCTCACCGACGAGGAGAAGGCCGAGGCCAGGGCTACCGACCCGCGGGCCGCGGCGGTGATCGACCACGTCGACAACATGCCGCCGGAGATTCTGGGAGCGGCTGCACGGCGCGGTCCGCTCGCTGCGGCCGATCGGCCCCGGCCAGAGCCACGACCCGTACGCCGACGTCACCCCCGAGGACCTCAAGCAGCTGGCCGCTGAGATCCCGCCGTGGGAGATGCCCGACGTGCCCTGGTGGGACCCGGGCGCGGACGCCTCGGTGAACCCGGAGACCGACAGCATCGTGATCAGCGGACACCGGGTGGCCAAGGGCAGCACGGTGATCCTGCGCCCGCTCAAGGGCGGCGACGCCCAGGACCAGTTCCTGTCCGGCATGCGGGCCACCGTGCAGGCGGTGCTGAACGACGTCGACGGCGACGTGCACCTCGCGGTCTCGATCGACGACGACCCGGCCGCCGACCTGCAGGTCGCGCACGGGCGCTACCGGTACTTCCGCCCCGACGAGGTCGAGGTGGTCACGTGACCGACGCACGGGAGATCACCCGGGAGCGGGTGTCCCGCAAGATACTGGTCGCCGGCATCGGCAACGTGTTCTTCTCCGACGACGCGTTCGGCGTCGAGGTGGCGCAGCGGCTGCTGGCCGAGCACGTCGCGGAGCTCCCCGAGGGCGTCGAGGTCGTCGACATCGGGATCCGCGGGGTGCACCTGGCCTACCAGCTGCTCGACGGCTACGACGTGCTGGTGCTGATCGACACCGTGGACCGCGGCAGCCCCGCCGGAACGGTGCACGTCCTCGAGCACGACATGGACGGGCCGAAGCCTCCCCCGTCACCCGACGCGCACGGGATGGACCCCGCGACGATGCTCGCCGTGCTCGACGAGCTCGTGCAGAACGGACTCGGCCGGCCACCCGGCCGGGTGCTCGTGGTCGGCTGCGACCCGGAGTCGACACACGAGGGGATGGGGCTGTCCGAACCGGTCGCCGCCGCGGTGGCACCGGCAGCCAAGACCGTCATCGAACTCGTCCACGAATTGTCCGAAAAGGAAGGAACAAAATCATGATCGGACGCCTGCTGTTCGGAGTCGTGCTGGTCGCCGTTGCAGCCGTCGTGCTGCAGTCGCTTCCGGACGTCGCGAAGTACCTGGAAATCCGGGAGATGTGATTCGGTTCCACACACATGACCCGGTATTCGATCTTGCCTGAGCGCTCGGAGTTGGCCGCGGTGGCCGACTCCAGCGTTCATCCGATCCATGGGTCGGCTCGCCGACTCGACGGTTGGATCGAGGCGAGCGTCGTCGATGGCGTGGTCGACACGGACCAGCCGACCAGCGCGCAGATCGAGCTGCAGACAACCGCGCTGCAGGCCGACAACGTCCTGGTCAACCGGGAGATTCAGCGCCGGCTGGACGCGCGGCGATACCCCGTGGTGCTCGCCGACGTCACGCAGGTCTCCGGGCCCACCGGTGACCGGTACGACGTGTCCGGAAAGCTGTCGCTTCGCCACCTGACACACGAGGTGAGCGGCACCGCCACCGTGCAGCTGCACGAGGACGGCGCCATGCAGGTGGACGGTGAGCTCACCCTCGACCTGCGCGACTTCCAACTCGACCCACCCAAGCTGTTGGGGCTGCGGGTCTACCCCCAGGTCGCGGTGACCGTGCGGATCGTCGCGACACCAGAGCACTGACGAGAGGGGAAAGGATCATGTTCATACTGGGAGCCTTTGTTCTCGGGTATTGGATGGGCACGAAGGCCGGCGAAAACGGCATGGGCACCCTCATCGACGCCGGGCAGAAGGTGCTCGCCTCGGAGGAGTTCCAGACCACCGTCGCCGGCGTGCTGGGCATGGCGCGCGGAGCGATCTCCCAGGTGATGGCCTCGGCGCAGGCGGACGACAGGCCGGGCCTGCGGGTTGCATGACGGATGCTCGTGAGTGGCGATCGCCGCTCGAGCGTTGATCGCCACTCACGGGCGGCGTCTGGCGTCGTATAGAAGGGGAACTGCGATGTGCCTCGGGATTCCGGGTGAAGTCATCGAGATCATGGCCGAGCACGAGGACCTGGCGATGGTCAGCGTCGAGGGCGTCAAGCGGGCCGTCAACATCGGCCTGCTGAACGAGGAGGAAGACGGCGTGCAGCCGGGCGACTGGATCCTGATCCACGTCGGGTTCGCGCTCTCCAAGATCGACGAGGCGGAGGCGAAGGCATCGTTGGAGTGGCTCACTGGGGTCGGTGACGCCTACACCGACGAGCTCGAAGCGCTCGCCCAGTCCGACATCACCTAGGACATCGAGAAGGGGACCGGAGGAGCGTCATGAAGTTCGTCGACGAGTTCCGCGACGCGCACACCGCCCGCGCGCTGTCCACCCAGATCGCCGCGCTGTGCGAGCCGGGCCGCCGGTACAAGTTCATGGAGGTGTGCGGCGGACACACCCACACGATCTACAAGCACGGCCTCGAGGACTACCTGCCCGAGACCGTCAGCCTGGTGCACGGCCCCGGCTGCCCGGTGTGCGTGATCCCGATGGGCCGGGTCGACGACGCGATCGCGATCGCCGAGCAGGACGACGTGATCCTGACGTCGTTCGGCGACATGATGCGGGTCCCCGGCGGGCGCGGGTCGTTCTTCGACTCGAAGGCCGCGGGCGCGGACATCCGGATGGTGTACTCGCCGCTGGACGCGCTGAAGATCGCCCGGAAGAACCCCGACAAGCGCGTGGTGTTCATGGCGATCGGGTTCGAGACGACAGCGCCGTCCACCGCGATGACCGTGCTGCGGGCCGCGCAGGAGAAGCTCGACAACTTCTCGATCTTCTGCAACCACGTCACGATCATTCCCGCGATCAAGGCCATCCTGGACTCTCCCGACCTGCGGCTGGACGGGTTCATCGGACCGGGTCACGTGTCCACCGTGATCGGCTGCCGGCCCTACGACTTCATCGCCAGCAAGGAAGGCAAGCCGCTGGTCTGCGCGGGCTTCGAGCCGCTGGACATCCTGCAGTCGGTCTACCAACTGCTGGTGCAGCTCAAAGAGGGCCGCTGCGAGGTCGAGAACCAGTACAGCCGGGTGGTGCCCTGGAACGGCAACGAGCGCGCACTCGAGGTCATCAACGAGACCATGGAGCTGCGCCCGTACTTCGAGTGGCGCGGGCTGGGCTTCATCTCGCACTCCGCGCTGCAGGTGCGGGAGAAGTACGCCGCCTTTGATGCGGAGAAGATCTTCAACGTGCCCGGTGTGCGGGTGGCCGACCCGAAGGCCTGCCAGTGCGGCGAGGTGCTCAAGGGCGTGCTCAAGCCGTGGGAGTGCAAGGTGTTCGGCACCGCGTGCACCCCGGAGACGCCGATCGGCACCTGCATGGTGTCCTCTGAGGGCGCCTGCGCGGCCTACTACAACTTCGGCCGGTTCAGCCGCGAGCGGGTGAAGGAGGCGACCCGCACGTGAGCACGGGGTCCGACGTAACGCCAGCTGCCCCGTCACGAGCGAACTGGGCCGAGCAGGCCGTCGCGGATCACGCCGGCGCCGAGCACCTGACCCGTGAGGAGCAGGTGCTCGAGCGGATCGAGAAGGCCCGCAAACGCAAGGCGAAGATCAAGGAAGAACGGATCACGCTGTCCCACGGTGCGGGCGGCAAGGCCACCCACACCCTGATCGACGCGGTGTTCCTGGATGCCTTCCGCAACCCGCTGCTGGAGCAGCTGGAGGACGGCGCCTCGTTGTCCGTCGGCATGTCCCGGCTGGCGTTCACGACCGACTCGTTCGTGGTGCACCCGCTGTTCTTCCCGGGCGGGGACATCGGCGACCTGGCCGTCAACGGCACGGTCAACGACCTGGCGATGTGCGGTGCGAAGCCGCTGTACCTGTCCTGCGGCTTCATCCTCGAAGAGGGTTTCCCGGTGGCCGACCTGCAGCGGATCGTGGCCTCGATGGCCGCGGCGGCCGCGGCGGCCGGGGTGCAGATCGTCACCGGCGACACCAAGGTCGTCGAGCGCGGCAAGGCCGACGGCCTGTACATCAACACCGCCGGCGTCGGGCTGCTCGACCGCCCGGTGGCGCTGTCCGCGTCGAACGCACGGCCCGGCGACAAGGTGATCGTGTCCGGCCCGATCGGCGACCACGGCATCACCGTGATGCTGGCCCGCGGCGAGCTGGACATCGAGGCGGACATCGAGTCCGACACCGCCCCGATGCACGAGCTGGTCGCCGACCTGCTGGACGCCGCGGGCGACGGGGTGCGGCTGCTTCGGGACGCCACCCGCGGTGGCGTGGCCACCATCCTCAACGAGGTGGCGGTGGCCTCCCAGGTAGCCGTCGTCGTCGACGAGGCCTCGGTGCCGGTCCGCCCGGTGGTCAACGGCGCGTCCGAGCTGCTGGGCATCGACCCGCTGTACGTGGCCTGCGAGGGTCGGCTGGTCGCGGTCGTCGACCCGGCGCGCGCCGACACCGCGCTCGCGGCGCTGCGGTCCAGGCCGCTCGGCGAGGGTGCCGCGGTGATCGGCGAGATGAAGGACGACCCGCCCGGGCTGGTGCTGCTGCGCACCGCTTTCGGTGGCACCCGCATCGTGGACATGCTCGTCGGCGACCCGCTTCCGCGCATCTGTTAGCGCCATGAAGTGGGACGACGTGAAGCTCGAGCTCCTCGAGGAGGGGCTCGAGCCGGGTGAGTTGGTCTACCTGGAGCGGCGCGGCGAGGACTACTCGTGGCAGCGGGCCGAGTCGTTCGACACCCCTGACCAGCTGCCCGAGGCCTGGATGTACTACGCCGGGGCCTGGCCGGAGCGCGGGTCTGCGAAAGAGGACGCATTCTTCACCGACCTGCAGGCCGAGCTCGAGTCGATGACCGGGGGTGCGGACCGCTGCCGGTGGTCGCCAGACGACCCGTACCCGCACGGGCACTAGCCCAGGGGGTGTCTCGTGGGTCATTGGCGGGGGTCCGGCGGCTGCACCCGCCATGACCCACGAGACACCCCCTAGCTCTCATGGCGCTGCACTATGTCATCGGACCGCGGGACCGGGAGTCGTTCGTGCGCTGCCGGCGGCAGTGGGACTTCGCCGCCTGGGAACGGGGAAACTGGGAACCGACGCGGCCGGCCCGGCCCGCCGAGCTGAGCACCGGAATCGTCGACGCGCTGGACGTGTACTACTTCCCCGGCATGTGGGACTGGCGGCCGGCGATCGTCCTCCCGTTGGTACGGCAGGCACTGCTCGACTCGTTCGACGGGCAGCGACGGGCCTACCTGGACGCGCATCAGGTGCCCGAGCTGTCGTCGGACGAGCAGGCCGACTGGGAAGCCGACCGGGACCGCGGGCTCGGTCTGCTGGAGGCCTACTTCGGCTGGGCTCCCGGCGTGGACCGATTCGCGCCGTCACAGGTCCGCGCCGAGATCGACGTCCGGATTCCGGACCCGGAGCAACCCGGACGCGATCTGGTCAGCCCGGACGGCCGGCCGGTGCATTACCGCGACAACGCGGACCTGCTGGTGATCGACGAGGAGCACCGCTACTGGCTCGTCGAGCACCGGGTGTCCGCCGACCCGTGGCCGGAGCTGGACGTGCTGACCCTGTCCGAGCGCTGCCTGGCCTGGTGCTGGGCCTGGGAGGCCGACCGGCCCGGTATGCGCATCGAAGGGACGATCTTCAACGAGCTGCGGCTGGGGATCGCGGCGCCGAGTGCCGGCACGCCGACCGGTCCCGCACCCCGGGGCCTGCCGGAGCGCCGCGGGACCGTCGGGCAGACCGACGAGGCCTACCAGCGGCCCTGGTCGAATGCGGCCCGGGCGGAGCTCCCGGAACAGGGGTACGAGACCCGGGTGGACCAGAGCGCGCAGTTCCGCCGGGTGCAGGTGCCCCGGGCGCGCTCCGAGCTCACCGCGTTCGGTCATCGGCTGGCCCGCCAGGCCGAGGAGATGATCGCCGACCACACCGTCCCCTATCCGAGCCCGACGCCGGTGCACTGCGCGCCCTGCGCGTTCCGCGCGCCGTGCGCGGCGAAGGACTCCGGAGGCGACGTCCCCGCGCTGCTCGCCGCCGGGTACCGGCAGTGCCCCGAGTGCATCCCCGCGGGCAGGCTCGGCGCGACGAGTTGGTCGGTCGGCCGCGGCGCCGCCCCACCGAAGATCGGCGGCTGGGGCGGCCGGCTCGGCTGATCCCCGAGTTGGGCCTGAGCGGGCTGGTTTCCTGTACCCGGTACGGGAACCAGCCGGCCATCACCGGCGTTAACACATTCGGTCGCTATCGCTAACTCATACTTGAGATGGCAACAAGCAGGAACATCGGAACGGGAGTCGGGGACACGCGGACCTAGGTCGTTTAGCTAGCGGCTATCACGGGGCAGTCGGTCAACGATCGGCTCATCGAGCCGCCGTCCAACCTGACCTGGCTCCGGTAGGACCTTGTGCCTTGCGGCGCGGACGTGCGCCGCCGCGGGCTGCGGTCGAAATCGGACGCCTCCTCCGTAGTTCCGGGGGAAGGGGTTCGGTCGTGCAAACCATCAGGGCCTTGGAGGCGTCGAACCGTCGGGCGGCCATACCGGGCGGGTTCTCGGTCTTCGTCGACGAGACCGGTCGGCGGCTACGGCGGGCCAAGGTCGTCGGATTCCTCGTGCTCGCCGCCTCTGTCGGCTATCTGCTTGTGCTCGGCGCCAGCGTCGCGGCCAGCCCGGTCACCCTGCTCGGGCTGCCGCCGGCGGTCGAATCGATCATCGCGCCGGGTGTGCAGGAGTCGGTCCCCGGCGTGCTCGACGGCTGGGAGGCGCCCGCGACGGCCGGTCCCGGCGTCGGATTTCCGCCGGCCGTACCCGGCCCGCGCGCCGGCTCGCAGCCCGCGCCGGTTGCGCTTCCGGTAGTGGTCGCACCGGGGCCGACTCCCCCCGCGCAGGTCGCCGCAGCGGGTGCCCCGGCGCCGGCAGCCCCGCCGCCTGCTGCGCCGGCACCCGAACCTGTGGTACCGGCTGAGCCGGTGCGTGCTCCCGCTCCCGCCCCTGCGCCCGAGCCGGTGCCCGCGCCCGAGCCGGTGCCTGCGCCCGAGCCGGTGCCTGCGCCCGAGCCGGTGCCTGCGCCCGAGCCGGTGCCTGCGCCCGAGCCGGTGCCTGCGCCCGAGCCGGTGCCTGCGCCCGAGCCGGTGCCTGCGCCCGAGCCGGTGCCTGCGCCCGAGCCGGTGCGCACGCAGCAGCCGGTGCGCGCGCCCACGCCCGTGCCGAAACCGGTGCGCGCGCCCACGCCGGTGCCGGTGCCGGTGCCTGCTCCGGTGCCCTACCCGACCGTCGTTCCATTGGTACCGGCGCCGGTGAACCCGGGCGGCGGTGCGCACTGGTGAGCGGGCGCATCGGACAGGCGTCGGGTCACACGATGGAGGAACGCCCCAGCCGTCGGCGGCACGCTCGACGCCCGAGGGTGTTGCCGATCCTGCTGGTGTCCGCGTTGCTGGTGTCGGTGTTCCTGGTCCACGGGCTGGTCAACGCCGAGACCGGTAACGACGCAGCCGGCGTAGAACACCGCGGGGCCACGACGGATGTGCCCGCCGCGGTCGCCGAAGGCGGCTCGGTGATCGATGCCCGGCACGGCGAGCTCAACTCGCTGGCCATACCGGACCGGACCGTCGTCCTGACGTTCGACGACGGACCTGACCCGCAGTGGACGCCACAGGTGCTCGAGGTGCTGCGCCGGCACCAGGTCCCCGCGACGTTCTTCGTCGTCGGCTCCGCGGTCGGCAAGCATCCCGACCTGCTTCGCGAGATGCGCGCCGGCGGCGGCGAGATCGGCATCCACACGTTCAGCCATCCCGATCTGGTCGACGTGTCCGCCGACCGTTTCGACCGCGAGCTGACCCTCACCCAACTGGTCGTCGCCGGCGCCACCGGCGAGGTCAGCAACCTGGTCCGCCCGCCGTACTCGTCGCGCGCCGACGCGCTCGACGGAGCGCAACTGAAGGTGATCCGCGATCTGGGACAGCGCGGATACGTGACCGCGCTCAGCGATGTGGACAGCCGCGATTGGGAGCGCAAGGGCGTGGACAACATCGTGGCGTCGGCGACGCCACCCGGGACGCAGGGCAGATCGGTGCTGCTGCACGACGCGGGCGGAGACAGGTCGCAGACCGTCGCCGCGCTGGACCGGCTCATTCCGGCATTCAAGGACCGGGGATATCGCTTCAGCACGGTTAGCGATGCGGTCGGGCTGCCCGCGGCCCAGCAGCCGGCAGGCTGGACCGATCGGCTACTGGGTACCGGACTCCTCACGGTCATCGCGGTGGCCGAGAGCGTGGTCGGCTGGCTCGCCATCGCCTTGCTCGTAGTGGGTGGGCTGGTTGCCGCCCGCCTGGTGCTCATGATCATCGTGGCCGGCCGGCACCGCAGGGGACGCCGCCCGGTCCGGTGGTATTGGGGACCGCCGGTCACCTACCCGGTGTCGGTGGTGGTGCCCGCGTACAACGAACGGCAGACGATCGGCGCGACGCTGGCGGCGCTGATGGCGAGCAAACACCCGATCGAGGTGGTTGTCGTCGACGACGGATCGACGGACGGGACCGCCGAGGTGATCGAGGGTATGCGGCTGCCCAACGTACGCCTGATCCGGCAGCAGAATCTCGGGAAGTCGGCCGCCCTGAACGCCGGGGTTGCCGCCGCCCGGCACGAGCTGATCGTCATGATCGACGGCGACACGGTCGTGGATCCGATCCACGATCAGATATCTGGTGCAACCGTTCGCCCGGGCGGACGTGGGAGCGGTCGCCGGAACCGCGAAGGTGGCCAACCGCTCCGGAATCCTCACTCAATGGCAGCACATCGAGTACGTCATCGGTTTCAACATCGACCGCCGCGTCTACGACGTACTTCGCTGCATGCCGACCGTGCCGGGGGCGGTTGGCGCGTTCCGCCGGACCGCGCTCACCGATGTGGGAGGCGTCAGCGACGACACCCTCGCCGAGGACACCGACCTGACCATGGCGCTGTGCCGCGCCGGCTGGTGGGTCGTCTACGAGGAGCGGGCACGCGCGTGGACGGAAGCGCCGGCGACCCTGGGCCAGCTGTGGCGGCAGCGCTACCGGTGGAGCTACGGGACGATGCAGGCGATGTGGAAGCACCGCCGAGCGGTCCTCGAACGGGGCGCTTCGGGCCGGCTCGGCAGGGTCGGGTTGGTGAACATGGCCCTGTTCCAGGTGCTGCTTCCGCTACTCGCACCACTCATGGACATCTTCCTGGTGTACGGGTTGCTGTTCCTCGACCCCGCCGCCACCGTGCTCGCCTGGGTCGGGGTGCTCTTGCTACAGATGCTCGCCGCGGCGTACGCATTCCGGCTGGAGGGCGAGTCGCTCCGACCGCTGTGGCTGATGCCGCTCCAGCAGCTGGTGTACCGGCAAATGATGTACGCGGTGGTGATCCACGCCGTGGCGGCCGCGTTCGCCGGCATTCGGCTGCGCTGGCACAAGCTGCGGCGGACCGGCGACTTCGGATCGGCGCCGGGATCATCCCGGGGAGCGTCCCCGCCGGCTCAGCCCCGGCTTAGCGCGTCCTGACGGTGCCCATCATCGCCATGTCCTCGTGTTCGAGGTTGTGGCAGTGCAGCACGAACCGTCCGGCGTGCTCGGTGAACCGCACCGCGACCGTGACGTCCTCGGCGGGCCGCAGGTCGACGGTGTCCTTCCGGCCGGCGTCGAACGGGCCCGCTCGGGGAAGCTCCCCCGGGCCAGCACCTGGAACGGGTCGAGGTGCAGGTGCACCGGATGGTGCAGGTCGGTGCCGAACCGCCAGATCTCGGTCTCGCCGAGCGCGACGTCCGCCAGCGAGGTGTCCGGATCGAACCGCTGCCCGTTGATCGTCCAGGTGGCGTGGCCCGGCCCGCCGTCGGCGTACGCACCGCGGACGAACCGGAAGTCCCGGCGTCGGGTGGACGGGCCGACGGTCAGCGGGCTGATCTCGGCGAGCTTGGCCGGGATCGTGCTGTCGTCCCGACCGGGTCGGGCGACCACGAACCGGATGACCAGTCCGGTGTCCCCGCCGGTGCCGAGCAGGTTGACCAGGGTGACCGCCGAGCCGATCGGCACCCCGGCGAAGTCGACCACCACGTCGAACCGCTCACCCGGCGTGATGTCGATCTCCTGGTGGGAGATCGGCGCATCGAGCAGGCCGGCGTCCGATCCGATCTGGACCAGCGCCGGCCCCGGCCGCCCGTCGACCTGCAACGCCAGCCGGTAGCGGCGGGCGTTCGAGCCGTTCAACAGCCGCAACCGGTAGCGGGTGGCGTCCACCTCGTGCACCGGCCACGGTGTCCCGTTGACCAGGATCACGTCACCGAGGACGCCCTCCGACCACTCCGCCTCGACGCCGGGCACCTGGCGCAGCGAGCGGTCCAGCGACGGGTACCGGAGCGAACCGTCGGCCGCGAAGGACCGGTCGCAGATCATCAGCGGCAGGTCGCGCTCGCCGTGCGGCAGGGCCAGCCGGTCCTCGACCTCGTCTCGCACCAGGTGGAACCCGGCGAGGCCGCGGTAGACCGCAGGACCGGTGAAGTCCATTCGGTGGTCGTGGTACCAGAGCGTCGCAGCGGGCTGGCTCATCGGGTAGCGGTAGTCACGCTGCCCGACCGCGAGCGCGCCGAGGTGCCGGTGCGCGGTGGTCGCCCGCCCTTCGCCGTTGGCCGGCAGCAGCAGGTCGAGCGGCCATCCGTCCTGGTCGGCCGGCGTGTGTCCGCCGTGCAGGTGCACCACGGTGGGCACCGGCAGCTCGTTGCGGTGCCGGACGACCACCGGGCGCCCGCTCCGGGTCTCCAGGGTGGGGCCCGGGAAGATCCCGTCGTAGCCGAGGATCGGGGTGCGGACCCCGGGCAGCAGCTCGACCTGCGCGACCCGCTGGGTGATCTCGAAGAGGTCGGCACCGTCGACCGAGCCGGACGGCCGCTTGACCGGCGGCACCCGCAGTGCGAGCTGGAACGGCGCCGGCAGCGGGAGCTCGCTGGTGAGCAGCTCGCCGGTCTGACCGGGCAGCAGGTCGATCCCGAACGCGCCGCACCCGGCCGCGCCGGCCAGCGCCGCGCCGGCTCCGGCCAACCGGAGGAAGCCGCGCCGCGTCAGCCCGCTCATCGGCCGGCCCGCGGCGCAGGCCGTCGCCGCGCGCGGCGGGCACCGCTGCCCCACACCCACACCGTGAGCAGCACCGCGCCGATCACGACCGCGACCCCGAGCGGGACGTGCAGCCACAACAGCCTCGCGTAGCCGAAGCCGTACTGCAGAACCTCGGCGATCAGGAGCCCGGCGGCCGCGGCCGGCACCCACCCGCGCCCGCCCCCGGCGAGCCAGTAGACCAGCGCGCAGCCGAGCACGATCAAGCCGGCCAGCACGACGAAGCCGGCGTTGGTCCCGTGCAGGCCGAGCGCGTCGAAGTCGCCGGACAGGTACCAGCCGGCAAGCACGGGTTGTAGCGCGATCAGCAGCAGTTGCGCCGTGACCACGGTCCGCAGCACCCACAGCGAGGCGCGCGGGCCTGGTACGTCGGCGGCCGGCTCGCCGGGGTGCAGCGTCGGGGAAGCCACGGCTAGACGCTAAGGAACCTTCCGCCCCGGGCGCATCAGGGACAAGCCGGACGCCGCCCCTGGGATCCACCAGTTCGGACTACTGGCGGGCGGCGGCCACGGCGACCTGACCGAGGCTGATCCCGGCGTCGTTCGGCGGGACCCGGGAGTGGGTCAGCACCCGCAGCCCGCCCGCCCGCAGCCGCTCGGTCAGCCTGGTCAGCAGGATCACGTTCTGGAACACCCCACCGGACAGCGCGACCGTCTCGATGCCGGTCTCCGCGCTGCATCGCTGCGCCACCGCGGCGAGCACGTCCACCAGCCCGTTGTGGAACCGCGCGGCGATCACCGGCGGGTCCACGCCCGCCCTGACGTCCTCGACGACGGCCCGGATCAGGTCGCCCGCACCGATCACGCCACCGTGCTCCGCGACGGGGTAGCCGCCGGTCTCGGCCCGGTTCACGGCCTGCTCCAGCTCGATCGCCGCCTGGCCCTCGTAGTTCACCGTGTCCCGGATGCCGATCAGCGCCGAGACCGCGTCGAACAGCCGCCCCGCGCTGCTGGTGACCGGACCGCCGAGGTCGGAACCGAGCAGCCGCTGCACGGCGGGCCACTGCGCCGCGTTGCGCGCCCGGACGTCCAGGTCGTCGGGTGGCTGGCCACCGTACGCGGCGTGCAGCCAGGAGGCCGCCATCCGCCACGGCTGCCGGATCGCGGTAGCGCCGCCGGGAAGCGGAACCGGCTCGAGGTGGGCCAGCCTGCGGAACCCGTGCAGCGACGCCTCCAGCACCTCGCCGCCCCAGAGCGTCCCGTCGCTGCCGTACCCGGTCCCGTCGCAGGCGATCCCGATCACCGGGCCGGCCTCGCCGTTGTCGGCCAGGCACGACGCGATGTGCGCGTGGTGGTGCTGCACGCCGAGCAGCTCGGGCCCGTCCAGCTCGAGGGCGTACTTCGTGGACAGGTACTCCGGGTGCAGGTCGTAGGCGACCACCTCGGGCCGCACGTCGAACAGCCGCTGGAAGTGCTCGATGCCCTCGGTGAAGGAGCGCAGCGTCTCGAAGTTCTCCAGGTCGCCGATGTGGTGGGACAGGAACGCGTGCCGCCCGCGGGCCAGGCAGAACGTGCTCTTCAGCTCGGCACCGCAGCCGAGCACCGGGCGGGTGGCGGCGAAGGCCAGCGGCAGCGGCTCGGGGGCGTACCCGCGGGACCGGCGGATCGGCAGCACCCGTCCGCCGACGACCCGGATCACCGAGTCGTCGGCCCGGACGTGGATCGGCCGGTCGTGGGTGAGGAACGCGTCGGCGATCGGGCGCAGCCGCTGCGCGGCGTCGGCGTCGACATAGGCGATCGGCTCGTCCGAGATGTTCCCGCTGGTCAGCACGATGGGCTCGCCGACCTCCGCGGCGAGCAGGTGGTGCAGCGGGGTGTAGGGCAGCATCACCCCGAGGTAGGCGTTGCCCGGCGCGACGGCGGCGGCCAGCGCGGCGCCGGGGCGCTTTCGGAGCAGCACGATCGGTCGGCGGCGGGAGGTCAGCTCGGCCTCCTCGGCGTCGTCGACCTCGGCCAGCGCGCGCACGGCCGCCAGGTCGGCCGCCTGCACGGCGAACGGCTTGTCCTCGCGGTGCTTGCGGGCCCGCAGGGTCGAGACGGCGGGCTCGGACCCGGCCAGGGCGGCCAGGTGGAACCCGCCGAGGCCCTTCACGGCCAGCACGGCGCCCGCGCGCAGCAGCTCGGCGGCCCGGACCAGCGGGTCAGCGGCCGTCGCGGCTCGCGGGTCGCCGGCAGGGTCGCCGGCGGGTCGCCGGCAGGGCCATCGGGAAGGTCGAGCCGCAGGGTCGGCCCGCAGTCGCGGCAGGCCACCGGCTGGGCGTGGAACCGGCGGTCGGCCGGGTCGTGGTACTCCGCCGCACAGGCCGGGCACATCGGGAAGCCGGCCATCGTGGTGAACGGTCGGTCGTACGGAACGTCGGTGACGATGGTGAACCGGGGGCCGCAGTTCGTGCAGTTGATGAACGGGTAGCGGTACCGGCGGTCGGCCGGGTCCCACATCTCGGCGAGGCAGTCCGCGCAGGTGGCGGTGTCCGGGGAGATCAGCGTGGTCCGCCGCCCGCCGGCCTCGCTCGCCGCGATCGTGAACCCGGTGCCGCCGAGCGGGCGCAACGGCTCGACGTCGATCTCCTCGACGACGGCGAGCGCGGGAGCGCGGTCCCGCAGCGCCACGACCAGCGCGTCGAGCGCGTCCGGGGCGCCCTCCGCCTCGATGACCACCCCGGCCTCGTCGTTGCCGACGAAACCGGCCAGCCCCAGCTCGGCCGCCAGCCCGTGCACGAACGGCCGGAACCCGACGCCCTGCACGATCCCCGCCACCCGGATCCGGGCCCGTGACACGGTGCCGATCGTCATGCCGCCCGTCCGGCTCGTCAGGCCAGGGCGCGGCGGGTGAGCTCGAGCAGCACGTGGTAGGTCGTGGTCTGCGCTTCCTGGATCCGGTGCACCGAGGCCGACGGCATCACGAACAGGTGCTCGATCTCGCCGCGGGCGGCCGCCTCGGCCATCGGGCCGCCGGAGTAGCCGGCCAGCCCGACGGTCAGCATGCCGCGCTCCTTGGCCTGGGCGAAGCCGCGCAGGACGTTCGCCGATCCGCCGCTGGTGGACAGCCCGACGGCGATGTCGCACTCCCGGCCGGCGGCGGCCAGCGGCCTGGCGAACACCAGCTCGAACCCGACGTCGTTGGCCAGCGCGGTCAGCGTCGCAACGTCGTAGGTCAGCGCCATCGCGGGCAGTGCTGGTCCGGCAGCGGGGCCGGATTCGCCCGGTATGGAGAACAACGCGGCGAGCGCCTCGGCGTCGGTGCTACTGCCGCCGTTGCCGAAGCTGACCAGCCGGCCGCCGCGGTCGAACCGGCGGGCCATCTCGGTGGCGCACTGGGCCAGCCTGGCCGCCTCGGCGGCCACCACGTCGGCCCGCAGCCGGCCGATCTCGGCGACCTTGTCCCTGGTCGAACGGGCGACGTCGGCCAGCACCGCGTCCTTGTCGGCCGTGCCGGTGTGCAGGAAGGGATACAGCGACTCCAGCGTCACGGCTGGGACCCCGGAACGGCCCCGTCCAGGGCGCTCTGGTCGACCTTGGCGATGGCCTCCTTGGCGTGCACCAGCACCACGTCGCCGACGCCCGCGTCCACCAGGGCCACGCTGATCTCCTCGGTCCGACCGTCGCCGGTGTCGACCATGGCCAACCCGAAGTCCAGCAGCTCGACGACCCGGAACGGCAACGCCTCGTCCGAGCAGGTGATGCAGACGTCGTCGTAGCACTGCGGAACGGCGGGCGGCACGTTCGTCGGGGCGTCGTGCTGGTCCAACCTGCCGATCTCGATCGGAACCTTCACGCCAGCACCTCCGGATGGTCGAGGAACACGTGCACCAGCTCCCACAGCACGTGGTACATCGTCACGTGCATCTCGCGGGCCACCAGCGGGTCGTCGGAGCCCGCGACCAGCGCGTGGTCCAGCCCGGGCAACCCGGCGATCTCGCCGCTGGCACCGCCCAGCAACGCGACGGTCAGCAGACCGGCCTCGGACGCGGCAACCAGGCCGGCGGCCACCTCGACGTCGGATCCGCTGGTGGACACCGCTAGCGCGATGTCCTCCGGCGCCCCGTGCAGCCGGACCCGGTCCGCGATCTGCTGGCCGGTCGGACCGGACGCCAGGTTCACGGCCGGCAACGCCTTCTTGCCGACGATCACGGGGTGCACGAACTCGACGACGACGTGCGCGGCGTCGGCTGCGCACGGCCCGGAGCCGAAGGCGAGCAGCCGCCCGCCGCGGTGGAACCGCTCCGCCATCGCAAGACAGGCCAGAGCGATCTTGTCGGAGCTAGTGGCCAGTACGTCCGTTGGTCCGGTGCGGCGCGCGAATGCTTCCACCGAGTGCTCGGCTGTCAGCACGGCGACCATTCCCGTTGACGTTCCTCTCCTGATGGGTTCGTTCCTGATGCGCCCGCTCATCGGCGGCGACCAGCCGGGTGTAGCGGTCCAGGAACACGTGCAGTGCAGTGTGCGTCAGCTCGAGGTCGCAAGCCTGCTGGGCCAGACTCTCCACTCCCGCCGGCGTGACGTAGTAGGTACGCCGCGCCGGGCCGACGTCGGACGCTTGCCATTCGGAGCGCACCAAGCCGTTGCGCTCCAGCGCCCGGAGCGCACGGTAAACCCCGCCCGCGTCGCCGTCGCCGTCGTGCATCGGGCGCAGCCTCGCGGCCAGCTCGTAGCCATGGTCTGGCCGCTCTCTGAGGAGCAGGAGCAGGCAGGGCTGTAAGAAGTTACGAGGTTCGAGCTCGGCCATATTTTAGGCGCCCTCATGTCGACTGCGTTCTGGCTGCCCACAGCGATCGTTGCACCGAGTGGCGGACAGCTCAAGACCGTTCGCCGCATCAAACTGTTGAACTAAAGATCGGATCAACGCCCTTGCGGTCAACCTCTCCCTTGATGACGTGGCTATTGGGTCTGACGGGTCCGCTGTGGGCCCTGCGATCCCGGCCGACGACTGACGGCGCTTCGGCCGCACACATCGTCGGTAGCCGGCACTCACGACAGGACATGTGTGCCGGCTACCTCCGCTCTGTGTCCCGCGAGCCCCGAGGCGGGCCCAGCCGGGGTCAGGCGAGTGAGTTGGCGCTGAGCCACTCCTTGGCGACAGTCTCCGTGCTCGGCTTGTCCGGGGCGGCCAGCTTCGCGTTGAGCTCGAGCAGATTCGCGGTGGTCAGCTTGGCCGAGATCGCGTTCAGCGTGGACTTCACGGTGTCGTTGGCCTTGCTGTCCCGGATCAGCGGCAGGATGTTCTGCGCCGCGAAGTTGTTCTTCGGGTCCTCGAGCACCACGAAGTTGTTCGCCGTGATCGCCGCATCGGTGGTGAAGATGTCGGCGCCCTGCACGCTGCCGTCCTTGAGCGCGGCCACGGTCAGCGGCCCGCCGGCGTCCAGCGGCTTGAACTCCTTGAACGTGCAGTTGTAGTTCTTCTGCAGGCCGGGCACGCCGTACGGCCGCTCCGGGAACTGCGGCGGACCGCCGAAGACGATCTGTCCGCAGTTCGGCGCGATGTCCGCGATGGACTTCGCGTTGTACTGCTGGGCGGTCGCCGCGGTGACCACGAACGCGTCCTTGTCCTCGGCTGACGACTTCTCCAGCACGATGAGCTGCGGATACTTCTCCTTCAGCGCCTGCTGCAGCGCGGTGTAGACCTCGTCCGGCGAGGCCGCCGTCGCGTCCGGCTTCAAGGCGAGCAGCAGGTTCCCGGAGTAGTCCGGAATCAGGTCCAGGGACCCGTCCTCCAGCCCGCGCAGCTGCACCTCGCGGCTGCCGACGTTGAGCTTCTTCTCGACCTGCACCCCCTTGGCGGCCAGCGCCTGGGCGTAGATCTCGGCCAGCAGCTGGCTCTCGGTGAAGTCGGCGGAGCCGACGACGATCTTGTCCGCGGGCGCCGCGCTGGTCGGGCCGCTCAACGGGTTGCCGCCTCCGCAGGCGGCCAACAACAAGGTGGCGGCGATACCGGCCGCCACCGGGATGGAACGCTTCATGTCCGTGCTCCTCCTACGGGTTCGGGAACCACTTCGACCTGGGGACGGCTCGTCCTTCGGGCCCGCCGGGCCGGCTGCAGCCCGGGAGAGACAACCAGTCGCTGCACTCCGGCCAGCGCTCCTTCGACGAGCAACGCCAGCGCTGCGATGAGCAGCGCGCCGGCGATGACCTGGGTGTAGTCGGATACGGCCAGGCCGTCGATCAGGAAGCGGCCGAGACCGCCGAGCGCCACGTAGGCGGCGATCGCTGCGGTCGCGAGCACCTGCAGGGTGGCCGCGCGCAGCCCGCCGAAGATCAGCGGCAACGCGTTCGGCAGCTCGACCTTCGCCAGCACCTCACGGCCCCGCATGCCCATGCCTCGGGCCGCGTCCACCGTGGCCCGGTCGACGTTGCGCACCCCGGCGTAGGTGCCGGCCAGCAACGGCGGTACCGCGAGCACCACCAGCGCGATCGTGACGGGCAGCAGGCCGATCCCGACCAGCAGGACGAGCAACGTCAGTAGGCCCAGCTCCGGCAGCGCCCGCATCCCGTTGGCGAACGCGACGACCAGGAAGCCGCCCCGGCCGGTGTGCCCGATCCATGCGCCGAGCGGGATCGCGATCAGGGCCCCGATCACCACCGCGAGCAGCGTGTAGGTCAGGTGCTCCAGGACCCGCTGCGGGATCCCGCCGGGCCCGCTCCAGTTCGCCGGGTCGCCGAACCACGCGATGACGGTGCTCAGCATCGCGGCCGCTCCGGGTGCGCCGTCACGCCTTGCCCCCCACCGCGGTGCCCACCCGGGTCCACGGCGTCAGCAGCCGGCCGGTGACCACCAGCACGGTGTCGCAGATCAACGCCAGCAGCACGATCAGCACGATGCCGGTGATGATCTCGGTCGGGAAGTCCCGCTGGAACCCCTCGGTGAACAGCTCGCCGAGCCCACCGACCCCGATCAACGCACCGACGCTGACCAGGCTGATGTTCGACACGGTAGCCACCCGCAGCCCGGCCACCAGGACCGGGATGGACAGCGGCAGCTCCACCAACGCGAACCGCCGCCCCGCCTTGTAGCCCATCGCGGTCGCGGCGTCGACAACGTGCCCGGGAACCGCTGCCAGTGCAGTCGGCCACCGAGCGCACCAGCAGGGCGACGGTGTAGACGGTGAGCGCGACCACGATGTTGATCGGGTCCAGGATCCGGGTGCCGAGGATCCCCGGCAGCACGACGAACAGGGCCAGCGACGGGATCGTGTACAGCATCCCGGCGGTCGGCACCAGGATCGACCGGGCGGTGCTCCACCGGTTGGCCACCCAGCCCAGCGGTACGGCCAGCAACAACCCCAGCACGACCGGGATCAGCGCAAGCGCCAGGTGGATCGCGGTCAGGTCCAGGATCCGGTCGGCGTTGCGTGGGATCCACTCCCAGATCACTGCGCCCCTGGCGCGGAGGCCGCGAGCGCGTCGGTGCGGGCCTGCGCCAGCACGGCGAGCACATCGTCCGCGGTGACCGACCCGACCACCGTGCCGTCCGCGTCGACGGCGACCCCCAACCCGGCCGGCGAGCTGAGGGCGGCGTCCAATGCCTCCCGCAGCGAGCCGAGGTCCATGTTGTAGAGCGAGCCCCCCGGCACCAGGTCGTCGTTCCCGATCGGCCCGGATGGCAGGTGCGAGCCGGCCACCCAGCCGAGCGGACGCCCGTCCTGGTCGACGACGACGGCCCAGCCGTCGCCGATCCGCCGCCGCGCCTGCGCGCCCGGTGTGCCGAGCGGGATCGGGTCCAGCTCGCCGATCGGCAGCCCGTCCGCGGACACGAAGCCGAGCCCGCGGTAGCCGCGGTCGCGGCCGACGAAGGAGTCGACGAAGTCGTCGACCGGGTGAGACAGCAAGCGGCCCGGCTCGTCGTACTGGGCAAGCCGCCCGCCGACCCGCAGCACCGCCACCTTGTCGCCAAGCTTGATCGCCTCGTCGATGTCGTGGGTGACGAAGATGATCGTCTTGTGCAGCTCGTCCTGCAGCCTGAGCAGCTCGTCCTGCAGGCCGTACCGCACGACCGGGTCGACCGCGCTGAACGGCTCGTCCATGAGCAGCACCGGCGGGTCGGCGGCGAGCGCGCGGGCCACTCCGACCCGCTGCTGCTGGCCACCGGACAGCTGTGCCGGGTAGCGCTTCGCGAGCTCGGGAGCCAGCCCGACCAGCTCCATCTGGTCGGCCGCCCGCTGCCGCGCCTTCCGCTTGGACCAGCCAAGCAGCATCGGCACGGTGGCCACGTTGTCCAGCACCGTGCGGTGCGGAAAGAGCCCGGCCTGCTGGATCACGTAACCGATGCCGCGGCGCAGCTTGGCCGGATCGGTCCGCATGACGTCGGTGCCGTTGACGATGATCGTGCCCTCGGTCGGGTCGATCATCCGGTTGACCATCCGCAACGACGTGGTCTTCCCACAGCCGGAAGGGCCGACCAACACCGTGATCTTTCCGGACTCCGCTACCAGGCTCAGGCCGTCAACCGCGACGGTGCCGTCGGGGTAGCGCTTGGTCACGCTCTGAAACTCAATCATGGGGAAACTCGATCACGCCGGAGACCTCCCCACCACCGACGGCCCCTCGTCGGCCGTCGTGATCGCGCAAGGCTAACCCGGCCGACTCGGCGGTGCAGATTTCGCGATCGGAGCGTGACCGTAGGGCGCTACGCGGATGGCCATGGTCGCGCCGGACCTCAGCCCTGCGGGGTCGGCAGCGCGGCGCCGGCGAGCATCTCGCGCAGCACTGCGCTCTCCAGCGGCTTGGCGAACAGCCAGCCCTGGTAGGCGTCGACCTTGATGCCGCGAAGCACGTGGTACTGGTCGGCCGACTCGACGCCCTCGGCCACACAGCGCCGTCCCATCGCCCTGGCGATCTCGACGACGGCACGGGCCAGCGCGAAGTCGGCCGGATCCCGGGCCACCCCGGCGACGAAGGCACGGTCGACCTTCACGATCTGGGTCGGCAGCGCCTTCAGGCGGGCCAGCGACGAGTAGCCGGTGCCGAAGTCGTCTACCGCGAAGCGAACCCCGCGCGCCACCAGGTCGTCCATCACGGCGAGCGTGCGCGGCGGGAGCTCGACCAGGCAGGTCTCGACCAGCTCCAGGACGAGCCGGTTCCAGGGCAGGTTCGCCTCGTTGACCGCGGCCGCCACGATCGCGGCGAACTCGGGGTCGCCGGGCAGCAGGCCGGCCAGATTCACCGCGACCGACACCGGGTACCCGCAGTGATCCGGCCAGGTCGCCGCCTCTCGGGTGGCCGCCCGCAGCACCCAGCGGTCCAGCTCCCGCATCAGCGACCCGCGCTGCGCGGTAGGCAGGAACTCGCCGGGTCCAAGCAGCCCGCGCTCCGGGTGGGCCCAGCGCACCAGGGCCTCCGCGGTCCGCACCGTGCCGTCCGGCCCGACGACCGGCTGGTACTCCAGGACGAGCTGGTCGGTCGCGATGGCGTCGCGCAGCTCCGACTCCAGGCGCAGCCGGTCGCCGGCGCGACGGATCAGGTCGTGGTCCGCGACACCGACCCGGCCCGGCCCGAGCTCGCGTGCGCGGTGCATCGCGGTGTCCGCGAACCGCAGCAGGTCGGCGGCGCTGCCTTCGACTCCGTCGGTTCCGACCGCGGCCGAGGCGACACCGATGCACGCCGAGATCGCGACCTGTTGGCCGCGCACCGTCACCGTCGTGCGCAGCAGGCGGCAGATCCGCTCGGCGAGCGGGCCGACACCGCCGACGTCCTCGGCATCGGAGCACACCACCACGAAGTCGTCGGTGGCCAACCGACCGATCGTGCACCCCGTCGGCAGTTCCTGTTGCAGCAGGTCGGCGACCTTCGCCCGGAGCCCGTCGGCGACGTCGTGGCCCAGCGACTCGGTGACCCGATGCAGGTCGTCGAGTCCGGCGCACAGCACGGCAAGCCGCGAGGCCGCGCTACCCAGCCGCAGGTGGCTGATCAGCTGAGTCGTCGCGGTCCGGTTGGGCAGGCCGGTCAGCTCGTCCACGCAGGCCGTCGTGGCCGCCGTCCTCGCGACCTTGTTCGGCTTGCCGGCCTGGCCGGGCGCGACGGCGCCGCCGGCGGGCTCCCCCGGCGGATCACCGTCCGCGCCGTTGCCGGTGAACGAGACCAGCCAGAACCGCCGCCCGTCGTCGCCGACGGAGACCGTGACCGCGAGCTCGCACCACACCACGTCGCCGTCCGAGCGGTACACGGGCTGGGCCGCCACCTGGTAGGCGCCGGCTCCCGCGGGGAGCTGGCGGAGCCAGTCGGCGGAGACCTCGCGGCGACCCGTCAGGTCGGAGGCACACCGGCCGCGGAGGGCGTCGAGCGGTTCGCCGAGAAGCCGACAGAGCGCATCGTTCGCGTCCACCAGCCGGCCGGCCGGGTCGAACACCCCGACCCCGACCGGGACCACGGCAAGCAGGTCGGTGAGCCGCCGCCGGGACCGGTGCGCCCGGTCCGCTGCGCCGCGCTGCTCGGTGACGTCCTGGACGATCCCCACCACCCGCTCCGGGCTGCCGTCCGGGCCACGCTCGACGTGCGCCCGGCAGCCGAGCACCCGCGGCACGCTGCCCGGTAACCGGTGTTCCAGCCGATGTGTCTCGACCGGCTCGCCGTCGCGCAGCGCGGCCCGAATCAGACCGAGCTGTCTCGACTCGGCGCTCGGGTCGTCCGGCCGGTCGGCGGGCCCGGTGGGCGGGCCGGGTACTGCGCAGCCGAGGGACCGGTAGAGCGCGAACAGTGCCGGGCCGCGGTGGATCGTGTTGTCACGGAGGTCGCAGCTCCAGTCCCCGACGCCGGCGAGCCGCAGCAGCTCGTCGGGTCCGGACGGGCTGATCGACTCCGCGAGATGCGGCGCCGGCGGGCGCACCAGCGGTCCGGCCGGCGGCGGCCCGACCTTCGCCGGCGGGTGCGGTCCGGATCTCGTCGGTGCGTTCGACGCCGCTGGCGCCGCATGCGGCGGCGTCGGTGTCGGTGGGTTCGGCAGGCCCGCCGGGCGGGGCCGGACGAGGTCGCCGTAGACCGCCCGGCGAGCCGCCCAGCGCTCCGACCTGTGGTGCGCCGAGGACAGCGCATCCGAGGCTTGGCGACCCAACTCGCTCACGTTGCAACCAACGAGCGACCTGGCCGATCGATCCGCAGCATTCACTCGATCGAGGACGTGATTTCTCCGCGCGTCGCTCACTTACCGTTACGTCGGCCGCTCACAGGGCGCATTCTGCGCTGGTAGGAGCCCCATGTGTGGTACCGAGAATGGTCAACTCAGCGTGGCCGGGCACTGCGGTTCGTGATTCGTGGTTCGCCCGGTAGGCCATCATGCTCACCGTGCAGGCGCGCGAGCTGACCATCCGCGGAGCGTGGGTCTTCGAGCCGGCGGTCTTCCCGGACGGGCGCGGCCTGTTCGTCGCCCCGTTCCAGCAGCCGGCTTTCGAGGCGGCGATCGGCGAGCCGTTCACCGTGCGGCAGAGCAACCACAGCGTGTCGCGCCGGGGCGTGGTCCGCGGGGTGCACTTCGCCGACGTGCCACCAGGGCAGGCTAAGTACGTCTACTGCGCCCAGGGCCGGCTGCTGGACGTGGCGGTGGACGTCCGGGTCGGCTCGCCCACGTTCGGTCGCTGGGATGCCGTCGAGCTGGACGCCGTGAGCTACCGGGCGGTGTACCTTGCCGAGGGCCTCGGGCACGCGTTCTGCGCGCTCGAGGAGAACTCCGTGCTGGCCTACCTGTGCTCGACGCCCTACGACCCGACCGTCGAGCGCGCGGTGTCGCCGCTCGACCCGGAGCTCGCGCTGCCCTGGCCGGCCGGTTTAGGTCCGATCCTGTCCGACCGGGACGCCGCAGCGCCCACGCTGGCCGAAGCCGCCGCGGCGGGGGTGCTGCCCCGCTGGCGGGCCTAGTACGGCGTCCTCCTACACCCCGGCGACAGCCCCGCCGGGTTCCATGCCGCGGCGCGCCAGCCTGCCCGGCAGTCGACGAGGCCAAGGCCACAGCCGCAGCCGGGCCACCGCGATCACCTGTGCCGGCCCGAGCTGCCGGGAGTCCGTCGAGCCGAACGGGTTGTCGCCGCGCACCTCCCACCCGTCCCGGCTCGGCCGCACCGCCCGCTTGACCGACAGCTGGCGCGGGCGGGACGGCCAGCGGACCAGCACGACGTCACCGCTGCGCACCGACGCACCAACCCTGACCAGCACCACGTCGCCGTCCGCCAGCGTCGGCGACATCGAGGGCCCCCGGACAGCGACCCGCCGCCACATGGCGCCTCCTCCTCAGCACCCTCCTGGCCGATCTCCGGCCAGCGCGTTAGCTGCCTCCCGACCGGGTAACCACGGTAGTGTTACGACCCGTCGACGAGATCAAACTGGACCCGGAGGAACCCATGGGGCTGCTGTCCCGCATCTTCCGTCCGCAGTTGGAGGCAACCGCGCACTGCGACCTCCCATGCGGCGTGTACGACCCGGCGCAGGCCAGGATCGAGGCCGAGTCGGTGAAGGCGATCCAGGAGAAGTATCAGGCCAACGACGACCCGGTGTTCCGGGACCGCGCGCTGCAGATCAAGGAGCAGCGCAGTGACCTGGTCAAGCACCACCTATGGGTGTTGTGGACCGACTACTTCAAGCCCCCACACTTCGAGAAGTACCCCGAGCTGAACGAGCTGTTCAACAAGGCCACGAAGGCCGCGGGCGGCGGCCAGGGCGGAACGAAGTCCTCGACCGACCCGGCGACCGGCCAGCAGCTCCTCGACTACATCGCCCAGATCGACAAGATCTTCTGGAGACGAAGCAGGGCTGAGCCCACTACCAGCGCGTCAGCGGCGCCGACCTCGACCAATCGAGGTCGGCGTTGTCGTGTTCGGCGAGTCCAGACCCGCCTGCGGCACCGAGTGGATGCCGCAGCGTCACCCGGGTACCGGTCGGGTCGAACCGGATCAGCACCGACTCCACGACCCGGCGCATGATCGAGATACCCATGCCGTTCAGATGACCGTCCGCGCTGGGGCCGTCCGCGCTGGGACCGTCCGCGGGTAGGCCATCGCGGCGGTCGGAGCCGGCCCGTCCGGCGTCGGCTACCTCCACGCACAGCGCGTCCGGCTCGGTCCAGAACGTCACGCCCACCCGGCCCGGCGCGTGCGGCGGGTAACCGTGCACGATCGCGTTGGTCGCCGCCTCGCTGATGGCCAGCACCAGGTCCTCGCGACTCCCGTCCGAGAGCCCGAGCGGTGCCAGCCAGCCGCGTGCCTCGGACCGGATCGAAGCGAGCTGGTCCGGGTTCGCCGGCCAGCTGCGGAACACGAAATCCCCTGCCTGGCCCACAATGCGCTCCTTCCACGGCAGGTCGTCGCGCCCCGTACCGTCGTGGCCTCGCGTACCAAGTGGGGTTGCCGGGTCGTACCGCCGGTAAACCAACCGTTCGGAAACCCGTCCGCCGATCTCGATGACATCTCGGCGCGGTCGGATGGCGAGCGTCCAACATGTCCATTTCATCCCCGGCCGGTAGCCTGCGTCGACTCGTCCGCGCACTGGAGGGGACACCCGATGGGTGACGGACTGCCACGGCTGCGGATCGTCCACGTCAGCGACCGTTGCCGGCCGGCCAGGGTGCGCCGGTGAGCGGGCGGGTGATCGTGCTGCGGCACGGCGAGACCGAGTGGTCGGCCAGCGGCCAGCACACCAGCCACACCGACATCCCGCTCACCGAGGTGGGCCGCGAGCAGGCCAAGAAGGCCGGCGCCCTGCTGCAGGCGGTCCGCTCGCACCGGGACGCGCCGCCGGCGCTCGTACTGAGCAGCCCGATGCGCCGTGCCCTGGAGACCGCCGAGTTGGCCGGGCTGCGACCCGAGATCGACGAGCGCCTCAAGGAGTGGGACTACGGCAGGTTCGACGGGCTGACCACACCGGAGATCCGTGAGCAGGTGCCCGGCTGGACGGTATGGACGCACCCATCGCCGGGCGGGGAGACCGCCGAGCAGGTCGCGGCCCGAGCCGACGCGGTGCTGCAACGGGCCCGCGACGCACTGCCGGGCGGCGACGTGGTGCTGGTCGGGCACGGGCATTTCAGCCGGGTGCTCGCGGTCCGGTGGATCGGGCTGCCGGCCTCCGCCGGGGTACACGTGGACATGGCGGCTGCGGCCCTCACCGTGCTCGGCGACGAGCGCGGGGTGCCCCGGCTGGACCACGCCAACCTCGTCGACCTGGTCTGAGCGTCAGCCACGCCCGTCGGGCCCCGGCCCCGCATCGGGTTCGACTTCGGGCTCAGAACCCTCGCCCGTCCACCAGCGCCGGGACCGCTCGCCGATCAGCAGCAGGAACGCGGTGATCACCACCGCGCCGGTCAGCACCCCGAAGAACAGCTGCTGGTTCGGTCCGAGCAACGTGTAGACCACCGGCAGCATGAGCAGCTGGAGCACGATCGCCGGGGTGCGCGCCCAGCGTCGCCCGCGGACCAGGCCGACCGCGACGGTCAGCACGGCCGCCGAGACCAGCAGGAAGAACACCGCCACCGGCACGCCGACGCCGGCGGACGGCCCGGGCCCGGAGTTCGCCAGCACGATCTGCAGCACGGTGAAGACCAGCGCTCCGAGGCCCTCGAGCGCCACCAACACCCCGGCGGCCCGGATCGTGGCAGGCACCGCAGGGGTCGCGGCGCGGGCGGACGGAGCCACGTCGGCGAGCCTATCCGGCCGGCGCTGACCATACTTTCGCTCGTGCGCGCGCTGCTCGTGGTCAACCCGTCGGCTACCTCGACGACCGCAGCCGGCCGCGACGTCCTGGCCCACGCGCTGGCCAGCGAGCTCAAGATCGAGATCCTGCACACCCGGTACCGCGGGCACGCCGCGGAGGCCACCGCGAAGGCCGCCGCGGCCGGCACCGAGCTGGTCGTGGCGCTCGGCGGGGACGGCACGGTCAACGAGGTCGTGAACGGGATGCTGTCCGGCGGGGTCGCGGACGCACCGGCGCTCGCGGTCGTCCCCGGCGGCTCGGCGAACGTGTTCGCCCGCGCCCTCGGGATCTCCCGCGACCCGCTGGAGGCCACCGCGGAACTGCTCCGGGCGCTGACCGCCGGCCGGCTGCGACCGGTCGGGCTGGGCCGGGCCGACGACAGGTGGTTCACGTTCAACGCCGGTCTCGGTTGGGACGCCGAGGTGGTGGCGCGGGTGGAGCGGGACCGGACGCGCGGCCGTGAGCCGAGCCCGCTGCGCTACGCCCGGACCGCGGCGGCGGAGTACCTGCGGCAGCTGCGCCGCTCGCCCGAGCTGTTCGTGGAGCTACCCGGCGCTGCCGGCCGCCAGGGCGAGCAGCTGGGCTCGGTGCGGATGGCGCTGGTCGTCAACACCGATCCGTGGACCTACGCCGGCTCCCGGCCGGTCCGCACGAACCCGGGCTCGACGTTCGACAAGGGGCTCGGCCTGTTCGCACTGCGCGAGCTATGGCCATCGACGGTGCTGTCGGTGCTGGTCGAGGCGTTCCGCGAGCACGGCAACCCGCGCGGCAAGCAGGTGATTCGCCGGGACGGGGTGGCGGCGGTCCGGGTGCACAGCGAGGTACCGATAGCCCTACAGGTGGATGGCGACCACCTGGGTGAGCGCAGCGAGGTCGATTTCGTCGCGATACCGGATGCGTTGCGCGTCGTCGTGTGAGACCGACAGCTCGTCGCAGCTACCTCAGCGTTATCCGCGGCCGCGGTCCGTGATCAGGGCCATTCACCGACCCAGCGGCACCGTCGAGCCCCTTCGGACTTTCACCTGGGGAAACCGTCCTTCACCGTAGTACATGCGAAGTTCGGAACCGCCGTCGGGTTATCGGCGTTAAGCAGTGGCCGAGACCGGGTAGATCCGAGACTTGAAGCAGGTCGACGCTCGTGAAACTATTCACAAGCGTCGGAGACAATTGACAGCCAGCGCGACCCCGATCGCGCGTGACGAGGAGTACAGCAATCATGGATTGGCGCCACCGCGCTATCTGCCGCGACGAGGACCCGGAGCTGTTCTTTCCGGTTGGCACGTCGGGTCCGGCGCTGCTGCAGATCGCCGAGGCCAAGGCCGTCTGCCGTCGCTGTCCAGTCATGTCCGACTGCCTGTCCTGGGCGCTGCACAGCGGCCAGGACGCCGGGGTATGGGGTGGCATGAGCGAGGACGAGCGGCGAGCAGTCAAGCGGGAGCACACCCGCGCTCGCGCGCGGACCGGCGCCTGACGCGCCCGTCGTTTCCGTAACCGCCTCGGTCCACCCGCTCCCCGACAGGTGACCGGCCGCACGGCCCGCCGCCTCGGCCGACTCCGTCAGTCGAGGCTCGCCTCGTGCAGCGGGATGACCAGCCGCGCCAGGGTGCCGCCGTGGCGCCCCGGCGCCAGGCTGAGCGTGGCGTGCAGCTCCGAGTCGACCAAGGTGCGCACGATCTGCAGGCCGAGCCCGGTCGAGGCGCTCCAGGTCGAACCCCGCCGGCAGCCCACAGCCGTCGTCGTGGACGAGCACTGTCAGCGCGCCGTCCTGCTGGTTCGCGGAGATCACGATCTCGCCGTGCTGTCCCGGTGCGTAGGCGTGTGCGAGCGCGTTGTGCACCAGCTCGGTGAGCACCAGCACCAATGGGGTCGCCAGCGCCCCGGCGAGCACCCCGAAGGCGCCTTCGCGGTGCACCGAGACCCTGGTCTCCGCGGTGGCCACGTCGCCGATCATCGGGATGACCTTGTCCACCAGCCCGTCCAGGTCGACCTGCTCGTCGACGGACATGGACAGCGTCTCGTGCACCACGGCGATCGAGTTGACCCGCCGGACCGACTCGCGCAGTACCCGCTTCGCCTCGTCGTTGCCGGTGCGCCTGGCCTGCAGCCGCAGCAGGGCGGCGACCGTCTGCAGGTTGTTCTTCACCCGATGGTGGATCTCGCGGATCGTGGCGTCCTTGGACAGCAGCGCCAGATCGCGGCGCTTGAGCTCGGTGACGTCGCGCAGCAACACGAGCGCCCCGGACGGCTCCAGCCGGGGCCGCAGCGGCAACGCGCGCAGCAACACCACCGCGCCCTGCGACTCGGCCTCGGCCAGCAGTGACGGCTTGCCCTCGACGGCGACCGCGATCCGGCTGGCCACCACGCTGGCGTCGAACGGGTCGCGGATCAGCTCCCTGGTGCTCGCCACCAGCTCGACGCCGACCAGGTCTGCCGCCAGGCCCATCCGGTGGTACGCGGACTGCGCGTTGGGGCTGGCATAGACCACCCTGCCGTCCTGATCGAGCCTGATGAACCCGTCGCCGGCCCGCGGGTTGAGGTTCGAGTCCACCACCGGCGCGGTGGACGGGAACGTCCCGTCCGCGATCATCTGGCAGAGGTCGGCGGCGCCGGCCAGGTAGGCCATCTCCAGCGGGCTGGGCACCCGGGGCTGCGTCAGGTTGGCGTCCCGGCTGAGCACGGCGAGCAGCGCGTTCCCGTAGCGCACCGGTATCGCCTCGCGGCGGATCGGCACGTCGCGGTGCCACTGCGGGTCCTCCTCGCGGCAGATCCGGCCCTCCACCATCGCACGGTGCAGCTGCGGCTGCTGATCGGCGGTGACCGTGGTGGCCACCGCGTCCTCCGGGTGCGCGGTCGCGGCCGTGGTCGGCCGGACCTGGGCCGCGCACAGGTAGCGGTCGTCCGGCATCGGCATCCACAGCAGCAGGTCGGCGAAGGACAGGTCGGCGAGCAGCTGCCACTCCGCGACCACCCGCTGCAGGTGCTCCACAGCGCCCACCCGGAGCGAGGTGTGCTCGGCGAGCAGCTCGCTCAGCGTGGACATGGCCTGATTATCGGCTCTGGAACCGGCCGCTGCAGGTAGCAAGCCGGCACACACCCGACGGTTGCGGCACGCATGTCTTGACATGTGTACCGGAGGGCTCGGATGTGTGCGGCCCCGTCAAGCGGGCCTGCCGGGACCGGCCGGCGTCCGGCGCGGTGCACAGGTCGGGTGGCTAGTCCACGATCGCGATCAGGTCGCCGCTCTGCACCACGTCGCCCGGGGTGACCGCGATCGAGGTCACCCGGCCGGCCACCTCGGTGATCACGGGTATCTCCATCTTCATCGACTCGAGGATGACCAGGGTGTCACCGTCGGCGACCTCGGCACCCTCGGCGACGAGCACGCTCATCACGTTCGCGACCATCTCGGCACGGATCTCCTCGGCCATACCCTCGCCTCCCCTCGCCACCGGCCCGTCAGCGGGGACATCCAACCACGTGAAAGACGGTGGACGGTCGACGCACGCAGGAGACCGCAAAGGGGAGGACCAGTTGTCCCGTAAGGCTCGCAAGCGGCGGCACCGGAAGAAGGGCGGGCGAATCACGGCAAGCGCCCGAACTCCTGAGCAGGCGTCGCCACCGCGAGCGGCGCCGGCGTACCGCGAAGCGAACGACCGCGGCCAATCACCGCCGCAAGCGCCCGAAGCGGATCCTAGGGCACTCAGCGCATCAGCGCTGCGTCAGCGCTGGCGCTCGATCCGGGTGCTGCGCACCTCGACGCTGGTGCCCATCGGGCCGCGCTCGACGGTGACCTCGGACTGCTCCATGACGGTCTTGCGAAGCTGCTGGTGCAGGCGGTCCCGGAGGTGCTCCGGGGCGGACTCTCGGCAGCACCGCACCAACAGCGACTTGAGCCGCTCCTCGGCGCCGTAGACGCTGTGGCACGGACCGCACTCGGTCAGGTGCTTGGCGAGCCGGGCCCGGCACTCCGCGTCGCACTCGTCGTCGAGGAACATGTAGACCTGCGCGAGTACCTCGGAACAGTCCGTCTCGTGCGGGTTGCCGCAGCTCACGGCGCCACCTCCTGCCCGCGCAGGAAACCACGGTCTCGTGCGGTGTCGGTCAGCAGGTCACGCAGCATCCGGCGGCCGCGGTGCAGCCGGGACATCACGGTGCCGATCGGGGTGCCCATGATCTCAGCGATCTCCTTGTAGGCGAACCCCTCGACGTCGGCGAGATAGACCGCCATCCGGAACTCCTCGGGAAGCTGGGACAGCGCGTCCTTCACGTCGTCGTCCGGCAGCAGGTCCATGGCCTCGACCTCGGCCGAGCGCAGTCCGGTCGAGGAGTGCTCGCCGGCCTGCGCGAGCTGCCAGTCGCTGATCTCGTCGGTGGGCCGCTGCTGCGGTTGTCGCTGCCTCTTGCGGTACCCGTTGATGTAGGTGTTGGTGAGGATCCGGTACAGCCAGGCCTTCAGGTTGGTGCCCGCGCGGAACGAGTCGAACGCGGCGAACGCCCGCATGAAGGTCTCCTGGACCAGGTCCTCGGCGTCGGCCGGGTTGCGGGTCATCCGCAGGGCCGCACCGTAGAGCTGGTCCAGCAGCGGCATCGCGTCCCGCTCGAAGCGAGCCGCACGCTGCTCTGCCGTCTCTTCTGCGGCGGGAGTCTCGACCGCGCCGGCAGCCTCCACCGTGCCGGCAGCAGCACCGGTGCTCTCGGTGTCGACGGTGCTGTCGGTGTCGACGGTGTTCTCAGCTTCGACCGAGCTCTCGGCTGGCACCAGGCTCCTCCCCCCGGGCGCCCGAAGGGCGTCGGGAGTCGAGGATACGCGTCGACCGCGCCCGGGGCCCCCCGGAGCGGGCCCGCGCGACCCCGCCGCGCCGCTGCTGCGGGACCGAACCTGTTCCGTGCTCAGCACGGGCATGCATGTCCTCCACTCGACGGCCAGGCAACGAAAGCATCCCCTGTGTCGGGTGAACGCCGCACCGGGGCGCCGGATTCCCAGGTGGCTAGTGTGCCGCGTGTGGCGGGACGGTCCACCCCGGCGACCCAGGTGCTCAAGCGGGCCGGGCTGCCGTTCCGGCTGCACAGCTACGAACACCAGGTGTCCCGCGGGTACGGCGTGGAGGCCGCCGCCGCGATGGGCGTCGACCCGACGAGGGTGTTCAAGACGCTGCTCGCCGAGGTGGACGGCACGCTCACCGTCGGGGTGGTCCCGGTCTCGGCCTCCCTCGACCTGAAGGCGCTGGCCGCGGCCGTGGGCGGGAAGCGCGCCCGGATGGCCGACCCGCGAGCCGCCGAGCGCGCCACCGGGTACGTCGCCGGCGGGATCTCCCCGCTCGGCCAGCGCAAACGGCTGCCGACGGTCGTCGACGAGACCGCGGAGGGCTTCGAGACGATCTACTGCAGCGCAGGTCGCCGGGGGTTGGAGGTCGAGCTGGCGCCGGCCGATCTGGTCCGCCTGACCGGTGCGCGGCTCGCGCCGATCGCTGCCGGAGTGCCCGATGCGGAGGGTGCGGCCGGGTGAAAATCACCACCCCTCCCCTTTCCGCCGGGTCCGTCGGCGCCCCATGATGGCCGGGTGCGGGTAAGCCAATCCCCCGTCGGGCAGTCCCGTGTCGCCTCGCTTCGGCGCACCTGGCTGACCCGGGGAGCCGCGCCGCGCGCGCTGCCGCCGAGGGCGGTGCAGACCGTCTACCAGCTGTGGGTGCTCGCCCTGACCGCCAAGCTGGTCGGGTCGACGTGGGACATGGCCTGGCACTTCCGGTGGCTGCGCGACGATCTCGCGCCACCGCACCTGATCAACGCGTTCGGCACCGGCATGGTCGTGGCGCTGGTCGTGTTCCACAGCTACACCGGCTACGGGGTGGACCGGATCGCGCTGCGGCTCATGCAGGTGGGGGTCGGCCTGTTCCTGCTCGCGGTCCCGCTGGACCTGCTCAACCATCGGATCAACGGGCTGGACATCACCGCGTGGAGCCCTTCGCACGCGTTGCTCTACCTGGGCACCGGGGTGATGACGGCCGGCGCGCTTCGCGGATGGTGGCTCTACGGGCCGCCGGGGCGGTGGCGGGTCCCGGTGTTGGGAGCGTTCTGGTTCTTCATCCTGGAGACCGTGCTGTTCCCCGCGCAGCAGCAGGAGTACGGCGTGCTGGCGGTGGCGGCCTGGGATCGCGGCGCGCCCGATGCCGAGCCGATCCTGCTGCAGTTCGCCGCCGACACCCTCGGCCGGCCGGTGGACCGGGACGCGCTTGTCGCGTTCGCGCTGCCCGCCCCGCCCTGGCTGTATCCGGTATGGATGGTCGCGGCCGGGATGCTGGTGCTGGTGCTGGCCCGCTGGATGATCGGGCTGCGGTTCACCGCGACGATGCTGGCCGGCGCGTTCGTGCTGTACCGGTGCCTGGCCTGGTTGTGCCTGGTGGGGGGCGGCTTCCCGCCGTCGGCGGTGCCGTTCCTGCTGCTCGCCGGCGCGCTGGTGATCGACCTGGTCTACCTGGTCCGCACGCCGTGGTGGTTGCCGCCGCTGCTCGGCTCGGTGCTGGTGACCGCCGCGACCTACGGAGCACTGGCCGCGCAGGAGGTCCTGTTGACCGCGCCGCCCACCGACTACCTCTCCGCGGCCGCGGCCGTGCTCATCCTCGGCGCGCTCTGGCTGGCGGCCGCCGCGGTGGTGCGCACGCAGGCGTTCGCCCGCTGGTCGTCACCACGCTGAACTACTCGAGCGGGCGCAGCACGCGGTCCAGCCACTCCTCGACGGCCCTGGCCAGCCCGGCCGCGTCCGAGCGCAGGCCGTGGTTGCCGGCCAGCAGCACCACCTGGCGCATCGGCGCGGGCTCCGGGCGGCCGAAGGTGTCCCGCTCCCCCTGCACGACCAGCACCGGCACCTCGACGGCGTCCAGCTCGGCGAGGCGGTGGCGCTCCGGCCTGCCGGGCGGGTGCACCGGGAACGCGAGGCAGAGCACCGCGGCGGCCCCGCCGTCGGCCGCGGTGCGGCAGGCCACCCGCGCCCCGGACGAGCGGCCGCCGAAGATCATCGGCAGCCCGTCGAACATCCCGTCGCCGAGGAACGCGGCGACCGCCAGCCAGGCGGCGTCCAGCTGCGCCGCCGGTGCCGGTGACCGGCGCCCGGCCACCCGGTACGGCTGCTCGACCAGCGCCACGTGCACGCCGGAGCGCGTTGCCGCCCTGGTCGCGGCGACCAGATCCGGGGTCTGCACCCCGCCGCCCGCGCCGTGCCCGAGCAGCAGCGCGGCCCGCCCCTCGGACACGCAGTGCGGGGTCGCGCGGGCCGTCCCGTGCGGCGTGTCGATCTCGAGGTGGGTCACCGGCCGGTGAGCGTCACAGGTCGAGGGTCAGCGCGGCCGAGTCCGGGCGCACCGGCTCGACCAGCTCCGGCCCGTTGTTGCGGACGCTGTTGACCTGGCTGGATACCGGCCACATCTCGAGCTCGACCACCGGGTCCGCGAGCAGCCCGGCGACGTCGTCGACGTCCGGGTCCAGCCAGCGGTCCCAGGCGGACCGGGGCAGCACGAGCGGCATCCTGTCGTGGACCTCGGCGGCGGCGCCCTGGGAGTCGGTGGTGAGCACCGCGGCGGTGATCAGCGGCTCGGTGTCCGTCGGCTCGGTGTCGCGCTCGTCCCGACCGTTCTCGGCGTCCGAGGTCTTCTCCGCCTTCGGGCGCCACACCTCCCAGAGCCCGGCCAGGGCCACCGACCCGTCGCCCGGGGTGGTGATGAAGTACGGCTGCTTCTCGCCGTCTACCCGCTTCCACTCGTACCAGCCGGCGGCCGGCAGCAGGCAGCGGCGGCGGGCCAGCGCGGAGCGGTACGCGGGCTTGCTCGCCGCGGTCTCCACCCTGGCATTGATCATCCGACCCGCGCCGGAGCGGTCCTTCGCCCAGGACGGCACCAGCCCCCAGCGCATCACCCGCAGGCTGCGCACGGTCTGCGACGGGTCCGGGGTGCCCTCCTCGTCGCGGGGATGCCGCTCCACGACCGTGATCACCGGTTTGGTGGGCGCGACGTTGTAGTCCGCTCCGGGGGCCTCGCCGCCGATGGCGTCCACCGCCCGGAACTCGTCGGCGAGGTCCGCCGGAGCCTTGATCGAGGCGTACCGGCCACACATGCCTTTCATCCTGGCACGGGTACGGAATCATGGGCCCAGTGACGCGACCCAGACGCGACCGTGACACGACCCGTGACGCGACCCGTGACACGACCCTGGCCGGCGCCGACAGCGGGCTCCCCGGTGCACGCGACGGTCACGGTTCCCGGGTCGAAGTCGATGACCAGCCGGGCGCTGGTACTGGCCGCTCTGTCCGGCGGGCCGGCCGCCGTGCTCGGCGCGCCGTCCAGCCGGGACACGGCGCTGATGGTCGGCGCGCTGCGCGCACTCGGGGTGCCGGTGCAGGTCGACAGCGAGCGGTTGGCCGTCGACGGGCACGGCGGGCTCCGCGGCGACGCCGAGGTGGACTGCGGGCTGGCCGGCACCGTGATGCGGTTCGTGCCGCCGATGGCCGCGCTGGCCGACGGTCCGGTGCGGTTCGACGGCGACCCGCGCGCCAGGGAGCGGCCGATGGGGCCGGTGCTGGACGCGCTGCGCGCCTTGGGCGCCGAGGTCGCGGGCGACGCGCTGCCGTTCGTGCTGCACGGGCGCGCCGGGCTGGTCGGCGGCGAGGTCGGGCTGGACGCCTCGGGCTCCTCGCAGTTCGTCTCCGGCCTGCTGCTGTCCGGGGCGCGCTACGACCGGGGCATCACGGTCGTGCACGCCGGGCCACCGCTGCCCTCGCTGCCGCACGTCGCGATGACCGTGCACATGCTGCGCGAGGCCGGCGTGCAGGTGGACGACGCCGAGCCGGACCGGTGGCGCGTGGCCCACGGCCCGATCCAGGCCAGGGACTGGACGGTGCAGCCGGATCTGTCCGCCGCGGCGGTGTTCCTGGCCGCGGCCGCCGTCACCGGAGGTGTGGTGACCGTCGCCGGTTGGCCGGAGCACACCGTCCAGCCCGGCGCGGCGGTCCTCGACCTGCTGCGCGCGTTCGGCTGCGAGCTGCATCTCGACGCCGCCGGCATGACCGTGCAGGCGCCGGCCCGGCTGGCCGGCGTCGACGTCGACCTGCACGAGGTCGGTGAGCTGGCGCCCACGGTCGCCGCGCTCGCCGCGCTCGCCGACGGACCGTCCCGGCTGCGCGGCATCGCCCATCTGCGCGGCCACGAGACCGACCGGATCGCCGCGCTCGCCGCCGAGATCAACGCCATGGGCGGTGCGGTGACCGAAAAGGACGACGGGCTGGCGATCTGGCCTCGGCCGTTGTGCGCGGTGCCCGGGCTGCCCTGGCGGTCCTACGCCGACCACCGGATGGCCACCGCGGGCGCGCTGCTCGGGCTGGTCGTACCCGGGATCGAGGTCGACGACATCGGCTGCACGGACAAGACGATCCCGGACTTCCCGGCCCGCTGGGCGATGCTGCTGGCCGGGCCGGCGTCGGCTTCCGGAGGCACGGGCTGACCAGCGGCCGAGGCTACGACGAGTCCGACGTCCGGGTCCGGCCCGGGCGGCGCGGCACCCGGCCGCGCAGCAAGCTGCGCCCGGAGCACACCGACGCCGAGCCGGCCATGGTGGTGGCCGTGGACCGGGGCCGGTGGA
The DNA here is from genome assembly GCA_963776255.1 of uncultured Actinomycetota bacterium. Classification (GTDB taxonomy): domain Bacteria; phylum Actinomycetota; class Actinomycetes; order Mycobacteriales; family Pseudonocardiaceae; genus Pseudonocardia. The sequence goes on from CAVZMB010000012.1 coordinate 153,539, forward strand.
CCTGTGCGCCGGACGCCGACCCGAGCACGCGGGTGGTCGCAATGCGGGCCCGCGAGCTCGGCCGCACCCCGATCGTGGTCGGCGACCGGGTCGGGCTGGTCGGCGACCTCTCCGCGCGGGCCGACGCGCTGGCCCGGATCATCCGGGTCGAGCCGCGGCGCAGCGTGTTGCGGCGCACCGCGGACGACGACGACCCGTACGAACGGATCGTGGTGGCGAACGCCGAGCAGCTGGTGATCGTGACGGCGTTGGCCGACCCGCCGCCGCGGACCGGGTTCGTGGACCGCTGCCTGGTCGCCGCGTACGCCGGCGGGCTGGCCCCGCTGCTCTGCCTCACGAAGGCCGACCTCGCCGACCCCGGGCCGGTGGCCGAGCAGTACGCCGCGCTGGAGCTTCCGATCGTGGTGACCCGGTTCGACGAGGAGCCGGAGGAGCTCCGCGACGCGCTCGCCGGGCGGCTCTCCGCGCTGATCGGGCACTCCGGGGTGGGTAAGTCGACGCTGGTCAACACGCTGGTCCCGGAGGCCGCCCGGGCCGTCGGCACGGTGTCCGCGGTCGGCAAGGGCCGGCACACCACATCGGCGGCGGTGGCGCTCCCGCTGCCCGAGGGCGGGTGGGTGGTGGACACCCCCGGGGTGCGCAGCTTCGGGCTGGCCCACGTCACCGCCGACGACGTGCTCGCCGCCTTCGACGACCTGCGGGACGCGACCGCGGACTGCCCGCGCGGGTGTGGGCACCTCGGCCCGCCGTCCGACCCGGAGTGCGCGCTGGACGAGCTGGCCGCGAAGGGTGCGATCAAACCCGAGCGGCTGGCCGCGCTGCGCCGGGTGTTGGTCGCCCTGCACACGCCGGCCTGGGGCTGAGCCGCTCGGCAGCGCCGCACGAGTGTGCGTCTTGTACGGCCCTATTGCACGAAAGTGCCGTTCGTTCGGTTCGTAGAAGTCCGGGTTCACCCGTTGAGCCAGGTCCGGGCGCCGGCGTGCTGTACCCGGCGGGCGGCGACGGTGCTCGCCGCTGCGATCAGGTCCGGCAGCTCCGCGCCGGTCGGCAGCCGACCGAGCCTGGCCAGCTCGAGCGCGAACGCGCCGTGCCACACGTCACCGGCGCCCGCGGTGTCCGCGGCCGGCACCGCGGGCACCGCGACCTCACCGCTGAGCCCGGCCGCGGTGTAGCCGACCGGGTGCGGGCCGCGGGTCCGGATGACGATCGGCACGCCGTACTCGCCCGGCTCGCGCGGGCTGGTGAACCGCTGCGAGCAGGCGCAGACGTCGACCAGCGGGAGCAGCTCGTGCAGCGCCGGCCGCCAGCTGCCGGCGTCGAGCACGACCGGGACCCCGGCGCCGCGAGCGGTCTGGGCTGCCGCCGACGCCGCCACCGGGTGGTGGCCGTCCAGCAGCAGCGCGCCGGCGCCAGTGATCAGCGAAGGGACGGCGGCGACCTCGGCGGGCGCCAGCCGCACCGCTGCCGCATTGGGCGAGACGACCGTGCGCTCACCGTCACGCTCGCGGACCACCACCGCGGACAGCGGCGGCGGCTCGGTCCGGCCGGGCAGCAGGTCGTGCAGCTCGACGCCGTGCGTTCGCAGATCGTCGCGGGCGAGGTCGGCGAGCCGGTGCCGGCCGAGCACGGTGACCAGCCGGGCCCGACCGCCCAGCGCGGACACCGTGACCGCGGCGTTCGCCGCCGGACCACCGGCGGACAGCTCCACCCCGCCGGACTCCAGCTTGTCGCCCGGCCCGGGCAGCTCCGGCACCCGCTGCACGAGGTCGACGGTGGCCAGACCGACGGCGACGACGAGCGGGCTCGACACGAGGCCGACCCTAGGCCGGTGGTGGCAGGCTGTTGGCATGACGGCGTCCGACGCCACACCCGAACCGACACCCGAGCGTCCGCCGCTGCGGGTCGGCACCGCGGAGCGGGATTCGGCCATGAAGGCGCTCGACGAGCACCTGGCCTCGGGCCGGCTGGACGTGCACGAATACGCCGACCGGAGTGCGGCCGCGGCCAACGCGGTGGTGGCCGACGACCTGAACAAGCTGTTCACCGACCTGCCCTACCCGCACCCGGACCTGTCAGCGGTCGCGCCGGTGCCGGCGGCACAGCAGTCCAAGATCGCGCGGAAGCCGCGCCCCGCCACCCCAGCGACCCGTTCCAGCACGAACCGCGCGCTTGGCGGACGCTTCGGCGCCACGGTCATGGCCGTCACACCGATCGCCGCGCTCGCCCTGTTCTTCCTCACCGGCAACTGGCTGTGGTTCCTGCTCATCCCGGCGGTCGGCGCGCTGATCTACGGCGGCGGGCAGGCCGCGAGCTGAGCTACATCAGCTCCAGCAGGAACGGCAGCTCCGAGGGGTCGTACCAGGCCAGGTCGTGGTCCTCGGCGTCGCCGAGGGTGAACTCGGCGTCCGGGTCGCCGAGGTCGGCGGCGTCGACGACGGCGGCGGCCGCCCGCACCGCGGCGGCCGCGTCGGCCGTGTCGACGTGCACCGAAGCAACCGAGGTCAGCAGCACCGGGCCGCCGAGCCGCACCGCCCCGTCGTCCAGGTCGGGGCGCAGCGCCACCCCGTCCACGTCGGCGGCGATCACCGCCCGGCGCGGCTCGGCATCCGGGTCCGCGTCGAGGTCGTAGGCCAGTAACCGCAGCGAGGCGCGCGCCGCCTCGGCCATCGCGGCGTACTCCAGCTCCTCCTCCTCGCCGCCGATGTAGCTCTCCCGCAGCCGCGGGGTGAGCGCGAACGCGGTCCCGCTCACCGCGTCCAGCCGCCCGTCGGCGACCAGGCGCCGGAGCATCGGCAGCGTCGCAGGAACGTAGACGCGCACGTCAGCCGCCCGCGTCCAGGAGCTCCTGGAGGGACTCCTCGACCATCCCGGCGAGCACGTCGACGTCCTCCATCGCCTCTCGGTCGGCGTTGAAGCCGTAGTAGACCCCGCCGTCGTAGGAGGTCAGCCCGATCGCGAGGGCCTGCGCCTTGGCCAGCGGTACGACCGGGAACATCTCGAGCATCCGGGCACCCGCGGCGTACAGCGCAAACTGCGGTCCGGGCACGTTCGTGATTACGACGTTGAAGATCCGCTTGGCGAACCCGCTCGCGGCGCGCGCGCCGAGGGCGTGCAGCGTCGGCGGCGCGAACCCGCCGATCCGCACCAGGGTGTCGGCGCCGACCGAGTTCCCGGAGTCGGTGTGCATCCGCATGTCGTGCCGGACGTGATGCAGCCGGACCAGCGGGTTCGGCTCGCCGACCGGCAGGTCGACCAGAAACGACGTCACCCGGTTGCCGAGCGTGGTGTCGGTCGCGGAGCTGGGCACATCCGCCTCGCCCTGTACGGACAGCGGCACCATCGCGCGGATGGTGGCGGAGGAGGGCACCGGCTCGCCGCGGGAGAGCAGCCAGCTGCGCAGCGCGCCGGACACCACGGCGAGCACCACGTCGTTCACCGTGCAGCCGTGCGCCGCCCGGACCTTGCGGTACGCGCCGAGCGAAGTGCGCGCCACGCCGAACCGGCGATGCGGCGAGATCGTCACGTTCAGTGGGCTGCCGGGCGCTCCCTGCGCCGCGGCCCGCGCCATGGCGAGCAGCTGGCAGGCGGCTCCGGCGAGCTTGCCGGTCACCGAGACCGCGTCGGTGAACGCCCGCCGCACGCCGTCGGCCAGCGCGCCTGGCCGGGCGATCAGGTCCCCCACCGCGTCCAGCGCGAGCTCGACGTTGCCCGGCTCCGGACGGGGGATCCAGCGGTCCGGCGGGCTCTGCCGCGGGGTCGGCGAGACGTCCAGGATGACCTGCCCGATGTCGATCGCGCTGATCCCGTCGACCAGCGCCTGGTGGGTCTTCGTGATCACGCGCGATGCGGTTCTTCGACAGCCCCTCGACCAGGTACATCTCCCACAGCGGGCGCGTCGCGGTCCAGCGGCCGGGACATCAGCCGGGCGACCAGCTCGTGCAGCTGCGGCGTCGCTCCCGGGCTTCGGCAGCGCCGAGCGGCGGACGTGGTAGGCGATGTCGAAGTCGCTCGTCGTCGACCCACACCGGCCGGGCGAGGTGGCCGAGGACCGTCCGCGCACCCTCTGGCGGTAGCGCGGCACCAGCGGGATCCGTTCCTCGATCAGCTCGCACCAGCCGGTCGTAGTCGAACCCGGCTCGCGGCCGACGAAGATCACCACGCCGCCGACGTGCATCGGGGTGCGCCGGCTGCTCCAGGTAGAGGAACGACGCGTCCAGCGCCGACAGCCGTTCGGGCATAGATCGATCCTCGCATGCGATGCTCGGGCAGGTGCCGCCCGCGCAGTACCCCGCCGAACGGGGCCCCAACGAACGGGGCCCCGACGAACGGAACCCCGCCGAACGGAGCCCCAAGGACACCTTCATCACGGTGTACGGCCGCAAGCCGGTGCTGGAGGCGTTGAGCGACGAGCGGCTCACGGTGCACAAGGTGATCGTCGCGGAGCGGGCGGCCGGCGGGCCGGTCACCGCGATCTTGGAAGCTGCGCAGCGCCGGGGCGTGCCGGTGCGGCGGGCCAGCGCGCACCGGGTGAAGGTGCTCGCCGGCAACGGCAGGCACGACCAGGGCGTGCTGGCCGACGTGGTCGCGCCGGCCATGCGGCTGCTCAAGGACTACCTGGCCGAGCTGCCGCCGCGGGCGCCGACGTCCCTGCTGGTGCTGGACCGGCTGACCAACCCGGCGAACGTGGGGATGGTGCTGCGGACCGCAACCGCCGCCGGCCTTGACGGCGTGCTGCTCCCCCGGCGCGGCTCGCCCGCGATCGACCCGCTGGTGATCAAGGCCTCGGCCGGCGTTGCGTTCCACGCGCCGGTGCTACGGGCGGCGACGTCCGAGGAGGGCTGCGCGGCGCTGCGAGCCGCCGGCGTGCAGGTGATCGGGCTGACCGGCGACGCCGAGCGCTCGCTGCTGGACGCCGAGCTGCCGGCCCGGGTGGCGCTGGTGCTCGGCAACGAGACCGAGGGGCTGTCCGAAGCGGTGTCTGCGCAGCTGGACGGGACGGTGTCGATCCCGATGCACGGCGGCGTGGAGTCGCTGAACGTGGCGAGTGCGGCCGCGGTGGTCTGTTACGAGCTGCTGCGCCGCCGCGGTCGATGAGCGAAGGTTGACGGCATGGTCCAGTCACGCGTCCAGTCACAGAAGGTCGAGCGCCGGCTGCCCCGGCCGGCCGAGCTCCGCGAGCTGCTGCGGCCGCGCCCATTCGTCTGGGACGCCACCGACCGGCGGCTGGCCCGGGCGGTGAGCATCGCCGACCTGCGGGCCATCGCCCGCCGCCACACCCCGCGCGCGGTGTTCGACTACACCGACGGCGCAGCCGACGAGGAGATCTCGCTGCGCCGAGCCCGGGACGCCTACCGCCGGGTGGAGTTCCAGCCCTCGGTGCTTCGCGACGTGTCCACCGTCGACCTGAGCCGGGAGATCCTCGGCAAGCGTTCGGCGATGCCGTTTGCGTTCGGTCCTACCGGCTTCACCCGGATGATGCACCACACCGGCGAGCGTGCGGTTGCCACGGTCGCCGAGCAGGTCGGGATCCCGTACGCACTGTCCACGATGGGCACCACGACGATCGAGGACGTGGCCGCGGCCGCCCCGGGGGCACGGCGCTGGTTCCAGCTGTACGTGTGGCGGGACCGGGCACCAGCGAAGGACTTCGTCGCCCGCGCGGAGGCCACCGGGTACGACACGCTCGTGCTCACAGTGGACACCGCGGTCGGCGGCGGGCGGCGCCGCGACATCCGCAACGGGCTGACGATCCCGCCGGCGCTCTCGCTGCGCACGTTCCTGGACGGCGCCCTGCACCCGCACTGGTGGTTCAATCTGCTGACCACCGAGCCGTTGACGTTCGCCAGCCTGGACAGCACCGAGGGCACCGTCGGGCAGATGATCAACCGCGTCTTCGACCCGACGCTGTGCCTGGACGACGTGAGCTGGCTGCGTGGCATCTGGCCGGGCGCGCTGGTGATCAAGGGCGTGCAGAGCGTCGCCGACGCCAGGGCGGTGGTGGACGCCGGCGCCGACGCGGTGCTGCTCTCCAACCACGGCGGCCGCCAGCTGGATCGGGCGCCGGTGCCGTTGGAGCTGGTGCCCGCGGTGGTCGAGGCGGTGGGCGACCGGGCCGAGGTGCTCGTCGACACCGGGATCATGCACGGCGGGGACATCGTCGCCGCGGTGGCCTTCGGGGCCAGGGCGGCGCTGATCGGCCGGGCCTACCTGTACGGGCTGATGGCCGGCGGGCAGCGCGGCGTGCTGCGCGCGGTGCAGATCCTGCGCACCGAGATGGAGCGCACCATGCAGCTCATCGGGGTGACCCGGGTCGACGATCTGCGACCGTCCCACGTGCGGCTCCGCCCGCACTGACGCCGCCGCCGTTCAAACACACCCGACTTGTCGTGGGTTTTCCTAACGACAAGTTGCCGCACAGCGGGTGGATTCCCGCGACAAGTGGGCGGACTCAGTCCAGTGCACGGCGCAGGAACCCGCGAATGCCGAGCCACCAGAACACCGCGATCGCGACCAGCGACACCACGATGCACAGCAACATCGGCAGGTGTGGGACCTGCGGGACAAGGGCGGCTCGGATCCCCTCGCTGATGTAGGTCAGCGGGTTGAGCGCACTGATCGCCTGGAACCAGGGCAGGCCGTCCAGGGTCAGCCACGGGTACTGCACCGAGCCGGTGAACAGCAGCGGCGTGAAGATCACCGCGAACAGGATGTTGATCCGGCGCGGCTGCACGGCCGTGCCGATCAGCATGCCGAGGGTGGCGCCGAGCAGCGCGCCGAGCACGATGAACAGCAGCGCGGGGGCCAGCCCGTCGGCCGGCCAGCTGATCCCCGGGACCAACAGCAGGCCGATCGGCACCATCAGCAGCGAGGCGAGCAGCCCGCGCATCCCGGCGAACACGATCTTCTCGACCGCGACGAGGAACACCGGCATCGGCGCCAGCAGCCGGTCCTCGATCTCCCGGGAGAAGGAGAACTCGAACACCAGCGGGAACGCCACGCTCTGCAGCGCGGCGAAGAACGCGTTCATGGCCAGCAGCCCGGGCAGCATGATCTGCCCGTAGTCCGGCGAGACGAACCCGCCGGCGCCGAGCACCACGACGAACACGAACAGGAAGAAGAACGGCTGAATCAGCACCTGGGCCAGGAAGGAGGGCAGCTCCTTGCCGGTGACGAAGATGTCCCGCCCGAGCACCGCGGCGAACGCCCGCCACGGGGTCGGCCGGGTCGAGCTCGCCGGCTCGGCCGAGATCGTGGCCGTGCTCATCGCAGGTCCCTCCCGGTCAGCGAGATGAAGACGTCCTCCAGGCTCGGCTCGCCGAGCGAAAGGTCGGTCAGCGCGGCGCCGCGGGCGGTCAGCGTCGCGACCACGGTCCCGATCAGCGCCGCCGGGTCGCCGTCGACGTAGAGCCGGATCCGCTCCGCGCCGTCCGGCGCCGCCTTGGCCCGGGCGAGCACGGCCGCCGCCGCAGGCGGCAGCCCGCCGGGAGCTCCTCCGTTGGATCCGCCAGGTGGCGCGCCGCCCGGGAACCGGCCGGCCTGCCCTGCGCCCAACGGCGCGGCCGCTGCCACCCGCTCGACGCCGACCACCCCGGTCAGCCCGCCCAGCACATCGGCGAGCTCGTCGACCGGGCTGCCGTCCGGCCGGACGGTCACCTCGAGGGTGCTGCTCCCGGGCAGCGAGCGGATCAGGCCGTTCGGGGTGTCCAGGGCGAGCATCCGACCGTGGTCCACGATGCCCACCCGGTCGGTCAGCTTGGCCGCTTCGTCCATGTCGTGGGTGGTGAGCACGATCGTCACGCCTTCGTCGCGGAGTGCGGCGATCTGGTCGTGCACGAACAGCCGGGCCTGCGGGTCGAGCCCGGTCGACGGCTCGTCGAGGAAGAGCACCTCGGGCTTGTGCATCAGCCCGCGAGCGATCATCAGCCGCTGGCTCTGCCCGCCGGAGAGCCGGTCCACCAGCTCGGTCGCCTTGTCCGCCAGCCCCATCCGCTCCAGCATCGCGTCCGCGCGTGGTGCGCGTTCGGCGCGCGGCACGCCGTGGTAGCCGGCGTGGAAGATCAGGTTGTTGCGGACCGAGAGCGAGCGGTCCAGGTTCACCCGCTGCGGCACCACCGCCAGCTTCGAGCGCACCGTCACCGCGCGGTCCACCACGTCGATGCCCGACACCCGCCCGGTCCCGGATGTCGGCAGCACCCGGGTGGTTAGCACGCCGACAGTGGTGGTCTTGCCGGCGCCGTTCGGCCCGAGCAGTCCGAAGATCTCGCCGGGCCGTACCGAGAACGAGAGCCCGTCGACCGCGTTCGTCGAGCTCTTCGGGTACCGCTTCACGAGGTCGACGACCTCGACCGCCAGCTGGCTCAACGCTGCTCCTCCTCCGGCGCGGGCGCACCCAGGGCGGCCAGCACGTCCAGCAGGTAGCCACGGATGATCTTTTCGTCCGCCTGCGAGGGCTGTGGCATCCGTTCCCGGAACGCCGCGGCGACCACGCCGGCGGTGGCGCCGAAGCGCAGCCGTCCGACGTCGGTCAGGTACAGCCGGACGACGCGGCGGTCCTCCGGATCGCGGTCCCGGCGGATGTCGCCGGAGTTCTCCAGCGCGTCCACCACCGGCGTGAGGGTCGCGGGGGTCAGCAGCACGTGCTGCGCCAGCTCGCGGTGCGAGAGGCCGTCCCGCACGGCCAACGCGCCGAGCACGCCGAGCGACGTGCGGGTCAGGCCGTGGTCGGCGACCACCTGGTGGAAGTACCGGGTGATCACGCTGCTGACGCACGGGATCAGCTTGCCGAGCGGCATCTGGTCGGGCAGCCGTTCGAAGAACGCCGCCTCGGCCCTGGTGGGCGTGGCCATGGCACAAACAGTACGTCGCCGAACAGTACGCATGCAAATAGTTAGCTTGCGAAGGTTTCGGTTCGGCGAAACCACCCATCCCGCCCGGCCGGCTCGGGCATACTCCGACCCGCCCACACTCGGACGCACCCGGCCGTGCCCCCGGGTCGCTCCGGCCGCTTCACCGCTGCCGCCGGATCGCCACGAGGGACGCATGCCGCCGACGATCACCGTCCACCCACTTCCCGGCGGAGAGCCGCCGCCAGGGCCGCACCGGGCCGCGGAGCAGCTGACACTCGCGACACCGGCGCCGGTGCCGCGCGGCGAGGGCAGGTCGACGGTCGACGACCCGCCTGCGCTGTCCCGCACCCTCGAAGAGGCCGCGGCGCAGGCCGGCGCGAACGCGGTGCTGCGCTTGATCGTCGAGGTGATCGACGGGCGACGGTCGGCCGGGCACCTGGAGCGAGCGGTGAGCCCAGCGGTGCTGAGCTACCTCACCGCCGCGCTCAGGGCCGGGCTCCGACCGCGGCGGCGGACCGTCGATGGCGGGCAAGCGAAGATCCGCTCGGTGCACCTGCAACTGCCGTCCGACGGGATCGCCGAGGTCAGCGCGGTGTGGCAGCGGGCCGGACGGATAGCGGCGCTGGCGGCCCGGTTCGAGCAGGCCGAGGACGCAGTACCGCTCGGCTGGCGGTGCACCTACCTACGGCTCGGCTGATCGCGACGGGTGCGGGCTAGTGTCCCGTGAGCGAGGTTCCTTGCCCGGATCCGGCGAGCCAGCTGGGCGGCGGAGGCGGGAGACGACCTCGCCGGGCACAGAGCGGGCGCCGGTGGGCGAGCCGTGACAGTGCTTGTACTTCTTCCCCGAGCCGCACGGGCAGGGGCGGTTCCGGGCCGGGCTGCCGGTGCTGGCGCCCTGCCCGGAATCCGGACGAGCGGGCTCCGGCCCGGGCCGCCGAGCCGTTGCCGCCGCGCCTGGTCTCGGTGCCGTCCTCGGCCGGTCCGCTGTACTGCAGCTCAGGGGCCGGGGAACCGCGGTTCGCGCCGCCGAGCGCGGCCGGCAGCGGGCTGCCGGACTGCTCCTTGCGCTGCTCCAGTGAGTGCCGGCCGCCACCGCCACGACCCTTGCGAGCCGCGGCCGACTTCGGGGTTCGCCCGGCGCCCACGACCCCCGAGCCCTTGGCCGCCGGAGCCGGTGCCTGCTGCTGGGTCGCGGCTGCCCGCGGCGCCGCCGTCGCGGCCGCAGCGGCCTCCGGGGCGGCCTCGCCCTGCGCCAACGCGGCATTCGGGGCCTCGACCGGCTTGACCTCGATGTTGAACAGGTAGCTGATCGTCTCTTCCTTGATCCCGTCCAGCATCGCGGTGAACATCTCGAAGCCCTCGCGCTGGTACTCGATCGCCGGGTCGCGCTGGGCCATCGCGCGCAGCCCGATGCCCTCCTTGAGGTAGTCCATCTCGTAGAGGTTCTCGCGCCACTTCCGGTCGAGCACCTGCAGCAGGACCTGGCGCTCGAGCTCGCGCATCCCGCCCTGCGCGCCGATCAGCTCGTTCATCTGGGCCTCGCGCTGCGCGTAGGCCCGCTGCGCGTCCGCCAGCACCGCCTCGGACAGCGCCTCCTTGGACAGGTCGAGCTCGGAGTTCGGGTCGCTGTCGCCGAGGTCCTGCCAGCGGATGGAGACCGGGTAGAGCGCGCGCAGCGCGGTCCAGAGCTTCTCGAAGTCCCAGTCCTCGGCGAAACCATCGGAGGTCGCGCCCGCCACGTAGGCGTTGATCACGTCCTCCAGCATGTGCTGGATCTGCTCCGCCACGTCCTCACCGGCGAGCACCCGGCGTCGCTCGGCGTAGATCACCGTGCGCTGGCGGTTCATCACCTCGTCGTACTTGAGCACGTTCTTGCGGATCTCGAAGTTCTGCTCCTCGACCTGCGTCTGCGCGCTCTTGATCGCCTTGGTGACCATGCCGGCCTCGATCGGCACGTCGTCCGGCAGGTTGAACCGATTCATGATCGACTCGACCAGCTGGCCGTTGAACCGGCGCATCAGCTCGTCGCCGAGCGACAGGTAGAACCGCGACTCGCCCGGGTCGCCCTGCCGGCCGGACCGCCCGCGGAGCTGGTTGTCGATCCGCCGCGACTCGTGCCGCTCGGTGCCCAGCACGTACAGCCCGCCGGCGTCCTTGACCTCCTCGGCCTCGGCGGCGACCTCGTCGCGGGCCTTGGCCGAGCGCGTCCTCCCAGGCGGCCTCGTACTCCTCGGTGGACTCGACCGGGTCCAGACCGCGGGCCCGCAGCTCCTGGTCGGCCATGAACTCGGGGTTGCCCCCCAGCATGATGTCGGTGCCGCGGCCCGCCATGTTCGTCGCGACGGTGACCGCTCCGGCGTGCCCGGCGAGGGCCACGATCGCGGCCTCGCGCTCGTGCTGCTTGGCGTTGAGCACCTCGTGCCGGATCTGGCGTTGGGTGAGCAGCTTGGACAGGTACTCCGACTTCTCCACGCTGGTCGTGCCGACCAGCACCGGCTGGCCGAGCTCGTTCCGCTCCGCGATGTCGTCTGCGACCGCCTCGAACTTGGCCGGCTCGGTCTTGTAGATCAGGTCCGCATGGTCGGAGCGGATCATCGGCATGTTGGTCGGGATCGAGGCGACGCTCAGCTTGTAGACCTGATGCAGCTCGTTCGCCTCGGTCTGGGCGGTACCGGTCATCCCGGCCAGCTTGTCGTAGAGCCGGAAGTAGTTCTGCAGCGTGATCGTGGCCAGCGTCTGGTTCTCCGGCTGGATCTCCATCCGCTCCTTGGCCTCGATGGCCTGGTGCATTCCCTCGTTGTAACGCCTGCCATGCAGCACCCGGCCGGTGAACTCGTCGACGATCAGCACCTGGCCGTCCCGGACGATGTAGTCCTTGTCGTTCCGGAACAGCTCCTTGGCCTTGATCGCGTTGTTCATGTGGCCGACCAGGTGGGTGTTCGACGGCTCGTAGATGTTGTCGATGCCGATCTGGCCCTCGACGTGCGCGACGCCGCTCTCGGTGATCGCGATGGTGCGCTTGCGGTAGTCCACCTCGTAGTCGTTGGCCTCGATCTCGGCGATCCGGTCCTGCCGCTCTCGCGGGGTCCAGTGCGTGGTGTCGATGCCCGTCATGTCCGCGGCGATCCGGGCGAACTCGGCGTACCAGCGGGCGTTCTGCAGGTCGGCCGGCCCGGAGATGATCAACGGGGTGCGCGCCTCGTCGATCAGGATCGAGTCCGCCTCGTCGACGATCGCGTAGTTGTGCCCGCGCTGCACGCAGTCGGTGAGGCTCCAGGCCATGTTGTCGCGCAGGTAGTCGAAGCCGAACTCGTTGTTGGTGCCGTAGGTGATGTCGGCGGCGTAGGCGACCCGGCGCTCCTCCGGCGGCATCTGGGAGAGGATCACGCCCACCGTCAGGCCGAGGAACCGGTGCACCCGGCCCATCCACTCCGAGTCGCGCTTGGCCAGGTAGTCGTTCACGGTGACCACGTGCACGCCCTTGCCGGACAGCGCGTTGAGGTAGGCGGGCAGCACACAGGTGAGCGTCTTGCCCTCACCGGTCCTCATCTCGGCGACGTTGCCGAGGTGCAGCGCCCCGCCACCCATCAGCTGCACGTCGAAGTGGCGCTGGCCGAGCACCCGGCGGGCGGCCTCCCTGGCCACCGCGAACGCCTCCGGCAGCAGCTCGTCGAGCGACTCGCCGGCACCGCCGTCATGGCGCCTGCGGAACTCGTCGGTCTTCGCGCGCAGCTCGTCGTCGGAGAGCCGCTCCACCGCTGGCTCGAGCGACGTGATGTGCTCGGCGACTCGTCCCAGCCGCTTCACCAGCTTGGTCTCGCCAGCCCGAAGCAGACGGTTCAGGAATGCCACGCCGCAACCTCGCAGTTCGTCGCCGTCGGTCGCACTCCATGGTAGAGGGCGCGGACCGATGGGCCCGCGCCCTCTCGACTGCACACCGACTTCGATGGTCGGGTTCGGTGGTCAAGCCAGTCGGATCACTCCGTAGTCGTAGCCCTTGCGCCGGTACACCACGCTGGGCTGCCCGCTCTCGCTGTCCGCGAACAGGTAGAAGTCGTGACCGACCAGCTCCATCCGGGACAACGCCTCGTCGACGGTCATCGGCGACGAGTCGTGCACCTTGCTGCGTACCACCCGCCCCGGGCGGCGCAGCAGGTCGGCGGGTTCGCGCGGATCCGGGATGCTCCCGGAGACGTCCCCGGAGATTTCGAGGTCGGCGAACTCGTCCAACACGGCCGTGCGGCTGCTGCCGTTGCGCCAGCCCTGGATGCTGCTCCCCTGGATGCTTGCGAGGCGGGCGGTCAGGCTGCGTGACCGGCGACCGTGGTGCGGGCGCTTGCGGTCGTGCAGCCGGCGCATCCGCGACTCCAGCTTGCCGATCGCGATGTCCAGTGCGGCGTAGAAGTCGCTCGCACACGCCTCGGCCCGCGCCACGCTGCCCGGACCACGGGTGGTGATCTCGACGCGCTGGCAGCTCTTGGACTGGCGTGGGTTGCGCTCGTGGAAGAGCTCGACCTCCATGCCGATGATCTTGTGGTCGTACCGTTCCAAACGGGCCAGCTTGTCGCTGACGTGCACTCGGAAATGATCGGGAACCTCGACGTTTCGACCTGTGACGACGATTTCCACTCAGACTCCCTCGCTCTCCGCGTCGGGACTGCACGCAAGCGCCGGGGCATCCCCGTTTACGGGTTCGGCTGACGGTTTCGGCTCCCCGCCCGGCGCTGAGACTGGGCTTCTCGCCTCCTCCCCGCTCCCCGAGGTGATGGCTGGCAACGGTAACTCGGATAACGTTCTGACAACAGACCTGAGCGGAACGTGTCCCCTGGTGCGCCCGTCCGGCGAGAGCGGCTCGCCCGAACGGTCGCTTCGGCTGCGCCGACCGTGCCCGCGTGCCGTCACCGCCGGTTCTGGCCCGACGTGGCGTCGCAGAGCACCAGCGCGGCACTCACCGGGACCCCGACCGAACGCAGCGCATCGGCCGCGGCCTGCAGCGTCGCCCCGGTGGTGACGACGTCGTCGAGCAGCAGCACCTGCCACCCCGCCGGCGGGCGGGGGCCGCGGATGTACACCCGGCCGGCCAGGTTCGCCCGGCGCGCGGTCGGGTCGAGTCCGACCGAGTCCCGGGTGCCGCGCCGGATAGCCAGCACCGGCGCCAGCACCGGCGTAGAATGGCGCCCGATCGGCGGCGTCCAGTCGGGCGGCGAGCGCCCGCCCCAGCCGCCGCACGTGGTCGCCGCCGCGGGCCCTGGCGGCGGCCGGCCGCGACGGCACCGGCACGATGCACGGCACTCCGCTCCCTGCGGCGATCGGGACGGCGGTCGAGAATGCCGAGGCGAGCAGCTCGGCCAGCGGGCCGGCGAGGTCGCGGCGACCGCGCTCCTTGTAGCTCAACAGCGCGGTCCGCAGCGCGCCGGAGTACCGCCCGACCGCCGTCACCCGCAGCGGCCCGGCTTGCCCGGTGCCGGCCTCGACGGCGCGACCGCCGCCCAGCAGCAGCGTGCGGCGCTCCGGCCGGACGCCCGCCCGGCACGGCCCGCACCAGGACCGGCCGGGCGCGGCACACGACACGCAGCTCGTCGGCAGGACCAGGTCGAACAGGTCGGTGAGCAGGAAGCGGCTCATGGTCGTCAGCGTGTCCCGACGACCGGTCGGCTACGCCGTGCCGAGCCGCGGATCGGGCGGGTTGTGCACATCCGCGCTCCGCTGTGCACAAACCGAACCGGCCGCGATGTCGCGAGCTACGGCCAGCCCACGCCCGGCGACGGCGCGGCGACGGTCTGTACCTGGCCGGTCCGCGGGCCACCGAACGGGTTCTCCGGGTTCCATCTCGCCGCCATCACGAACAGCGTTCGCCTTTCGGGGCCACCGAGCATGCACGCGAACGGGTTCCGGTCCAGCTCGATCCGGTCCAGCACCTCGTCTGAGGTAGACGCCGCCGCGACCGTCCACCACTGATCTCGTTCCAGCGGTCCGAGAGACCCCGCAGGTCGGCGTGCGTGCACCGACCGAGCCGTCCGGTTCTCCGCCGAAGCGAATCAGCCCCGAGACGTCCGGCCGGATCGACACGTCAGCCGGGGTACAGCGGTGCCGCCGTCGGCGCGCCACCGGCAAGCTGGCGCCAGGTGTCCAGCCCGCCGCCCCCGAAGATCCACAGCCCGGTCTGGTCGGTGACCAGCAGTGGCCGGCCGGGAGCGGCGGCGATGGAGCTCAGCGGCGGCGTCAGGTTCGTCGTCGGCAGCTGCTCCCAGACCAGTCCGTCGACCGAGATCACCGAGACCGGCTGCTCGGGCTTGCGGGAGGCGAGCACCAGGGTGTCGGCCGACCGCCAGTCGAGCGCCGCCAGCGCAGTGGCGTCGCCGCCGCGCAGCACCTGCACGTTGCGCACCGCGACCGCACCGTCCGGGGAGCGGACCAGCGCGGCGACCGCGAGCCGGCCGCTGACCACGGCCGCCAGCCGCACCCCGTCCCTGGACAGCCGGAGGTCGGCGATCGGGCCGAGGGCGGCCAGCTCGGCGGCGTCCACCGGCGCGCCGCGACCGACTCCCGCCTGGTCCACCAGCACCCGGTGGACCACGGCGCCGTCGGCGACCGTCCACACCTCGTTGCTGGTCGGCGTCCAGGACGGGCGGGTGAGCGTCCGCGCCACCACCCCGGTGGGCACCGGGTTCCCGCCCAGCCGGCCGATCAGCAGCGCGCCGCTCGTGCCCTGCCGGGCGACCACCGCGGAGTGCTGTCCGTCGGCGGACACCGAGGCGGTCAGCACGTCGACCCCGCCCGATCCCACCGGACCGGTGATCGGGCCGGTCAGCTCGCCGCCGAACAGGGTGTGCAGTCGTCCGCCGAGCACGACCATGCCGGGCAGCTCCGTGCGCGGCAGCACCTCGCCGGCCAGGTCGCGCACGTCGGCCACCGTGAGGTCGCGGCGATCGGGGACGAGCGGGGCCCCGTCGGCCAGCAACCGCACCCGGGACACGTTGATCTCGGCCAGGGACTGCACGAACTGGGCCGCGATCAACCTTCGGGACGGCTCGTCGAGGGTGCCGAGCTCGGTCAGGTCGACGAGCAACGCACCGTCCGGCGTCTCGGTGACGTTGGAACGCAGCCTCGCGGTCGGCGGAACCCGGGTCACGGCGGCGCCGGCCAACGCGCTCGACGGCCCGGCGAAGAGCAGCTCGACGACCCGCGACGGCATGGTCCGTGCCGGGGTGGCCGGGACGTATCGCAGGTTGGCGACGGTGGCGCCCCGGGCGGGATCCACGAAGTAAATCTTCGTTGCCCGGTAGTACGCCCGGAAGTCGGACAGCCGCATCAGGGTTCCGCTGGGCAGGCCGTCGATCCGCCACTGGCCGCCCTCTTTCGACACGTGCAGGTCGAGCTCGACCGGGCCCTCGTCGGGCTGGAACGCTCCGGTCGAGGAGAGCCGCCCGACCCGGTTGCCCCTGATCCGCACCGACGCGGTGCCGACCTCGGTCGGGCTCTGCGCGTAGAGCGTGTCGAACTGCTCGGCGAGCACGGTGGTCGACGCCGCGTCGTCCCACCCCGCCGCGCCGGTGGTCAGGAACCGCCGCGCGGCACCGTGCCGGTCGGACGTGCTCGCCGAGGCGTAGACGAACCCGCGGACCAGGTCGAGCGGGTTGGTGCCGTCGGCCGGTCCCGGTGGCAGCGCCCGTCCCTCGCCGTCGGTGACCTTGCGCAGCACCTGGACCGGCGAGGACGTCGGCACGCTTGCGCAGCCGGCCACCAGGACCAGGGCCAGCACCAGGACGAGCGCACCGGCCAGCCGGCACCTGCTCACGACGGGTCCTCGGTCGCCGGGACGGTGACCGTCGGTTCCACCGGGGCCGGGTCGAGCGCCGGCGGGCCCGGCCGGGAGCCGTTCGCCTGCTGAGCCGCCTGCTGAGCCGCCTGCTGAGCCGACTGCCGAGGCACCGGCCGGGGCTCGCCGGGCTGCGGTCGGTCGGACGGGAACTCGTCGGACGGCACGAGCGGCAACGGGCTGCCGGTGAGCGGCGGGTCGCCGACCCGCCGGGGCAGGGTCAGCCGGAAGGCCGCGCCGCCCCCGGGCTCGCCCCAGGCCTGCAGCCAGCCGCCGTGCAGCCGGGCGTCCTCCAGCGCGATCGAGAGGCCAAGCCCGGTGCCGCCGCTGCGCCGCGCCCGCGAGGAGTCCGCCCGCCAGAACCGGTTGAAGACCAGCCCGGCCTCGCCCGGCCGCAGGCCCATCCCGTGGTCGCGGACCAGCACCGCGACGCTGCGCTCGTCGGCCGCCAGCCGGATCCGGACCGCCGCGCCCTCCCCGTGGTCGATCGCGTTGGCCACCAGGTTGCGCACGATGCGCTCCACCCGACGCGGGTCGATCTCGGCGATCACGCCGCTCGGCAGGTCGAGCCGCAGCTCGGTCCCGGTGTCCTCGGCCAGCCCGCGCACCGCCTCCACCGCGGTGTCCACCACGACGGCGACGTCGAGCTCCTCGGCGGCCAGCTCGGCCACCCCGGCGTCCAGCCGGCTGATCTCCAGCAGGTCGACGAGCAGTTGCTCGAACCGGTCCAGCTCGTTGACCAGCAGCTCCGCCGACCGGGCGAGCCCAGGTGGGAACTCCTCACGGCTGGCGTGCAGCACGTCGGCGGCCATCCGCACCGTGGTGAGCGGGGTCCGCAGCTCGTGGCTGACGTCCGAGGTGAAGCGGCGCTGCAGGGCGCCGAACTCCTCGAGCTGGCGGATCTGCGCCTGGATGCTGCCGGCCATCTCGTTGTAGGACTCGGCCAGCCGGGCGACCTCGTCGTCCCCTCGCACCGGCATCCGCTCGTCGAGGTGCCCGGCGGCGAACCGCTCCGCGATCTCGGCCGCCTGCCGGACCGGCCGCACGACCTGCCGGGTGACCAGGCTGGTCACCGCCGCCAGCAGGCCGATCAGCACCAGCGCGCCGATGATCAGCGTGCTCTGCACCAGGCCGAGCGTGCGCTGCTCGGCGGACAGCGGGAAGAGCAGGTAGAACTGCAGGTCGCGACCCGCGGTGCGGACCGGCTGCCCGATCACCAGGGTCGGCACCTCCGCCGCCTCGCCGGGTGCCGGCTCGGGGTCGACGACCGTGGTGTACATCGCGGACAGCGCACCGTCGGCCACCGTGCTGCGCAGCTGCGCCGGGACGTCATCGATCGGCCCGGCGGACACCTCGGGGACGACCAGCGTCGCCGGCGTGGCGAGCACCGCCCGGAACTCGCCGGCGGTCGGTGCGGTGCCACTGGCGGTCGCGTCGGCGTTGGTCAGCTTGTCCAGCGCGTTGTTCAGGGTGCCCTGCACGTCGTCGCGGTCCGGGTCGACCCCGGAGAGGTCCCGCTCGAGCACCAGCCGCGCGCTCTCGGCCTGGGCCAGCGCGACGGCTTGCTTGCCCTGCACCAGCCGGTCGGCGATCTGAGTCTGCAGCACCAGCCCGAGCACCACGATGACTGTCGAACAGAGCACGAGCATGCTGACCACGACCCGCAGCTGCAGCGAGCGCCGCCAGGCCACGCCGAACGCGGTACGGGCCTCGAGCCTGGGCCTGGTGGGCCCGCAGGACCAGCAGGCGGAGCCTCGACACCCACGGCCAGCGCAGCAGCGCCGCCGGGAGGCCTCTCGCCAGCCGAACCGCGCTCATCACCCGACCGGGTCTCGATCACCGGTCACGGCGGGCCGGCCTTGTACCCGACACCGCGGACGGTCAGCACGACCTCCGGCCGCTCCGGGTCGAGTTCGACCTTGGCCCGCAGCCGCTGCACGTGCACGTTCACCAGCCGGGTGTCCGCGGCGTGCCGGTAGCCCCACACCTGCTCGAGGAGCACCTCACGGGTGAACACCTGACGGGGCTTGCGGGCCAGCGCGACGAGCAGGTCGAACTCGAGCGGGGTCAGCGGGATGGCCTGTCCGTCCCTGGTCACCTGGTGCCCAGGGACGTCGATCGCGACGTCGCCCACGGCAAGGGACTCGGCGGGCTCGGTGTCGGTGCGGCGCACCCGCGCTCGGATCCGGGCGACCAGCTCCTTGGGCTTGAACGGCTTGACCACGTAGTCGTCGGCGCCGGACTCCAAGCCGAGCACGATGTCGACGGTGTCGCTCTTGGCGGTCAGCATCACGATCGGCACGCCGGACTCGGCTCGGATCGCCCGGCAGACGTCGATGCCGTTCATGCCGGGCAGCATGAGGTCCAGCAGAACGACGTCGGGTCTGAGCTCGCGCACCGCCGGCAGTGCCCGGGTGCCCTCGGCCACCACGGCGGTCTCGAATCCCTCACCCCGCAACACGATCGTGAGCATCTCGGACAAGGCCGGGTCGTCGTCGACCACCAGCACACGGGACTTCATCCCGTCATGTTCTCATCCACCGGTGCCACCCGGATCGAGCAGCCGGTCAACGAGCGCTCCGGCGTCCACCTCGGCCGCTCCGTCGACGACCAGCCACGGCGACAGCCACCCGTCCGCGGCCAGCTGGTCGTAGATCTCCGCGGTGCGCCGCTGCAGCCCGTCGTCGGACTCGAAGCTGTCCCGCGGGCGACCGATCTCCGCCGCCTCCCGGCCGACCGCCCGGCCGGCCGCGAGCTCGACCGGCACCCGCAGCAGCACCTGAAGGTCGGGCACCGGCACCGCGAACCGCTCGACCTCCAGCTGCCGCACCCAGTGCACGAACGGTCCGTCGGTGCCCTCGCCGAGCCGGGCCGCGCCGTAGGCCGCGTTCGAGGCCACGTACCGGTCCAGCAACAGCACGTCATGCCCGGCCGGAATCGTCCGCAGCCCGTCCGCCGCCGCGTGCCGGTCCAGCGCGAACAGCACAGCCATGCCGTGCACCGAGCGCGACAGGTCACCCATCCGGCCGTGCAGGGCGTCCCGCACCAGGTCGGCGTGCACGTCCCGGCCGTAGCGGGGGAACGCCACCCGCGCACTCGATACGCCACGCCGGGACAACTCGGTGGTGAGGGCTTCCACCAGCGTGCGCTTGCCCGCGCCGTCCAGCCCCTCGATAGCGATCAGCCGCCCGGCCACCGCAACATCCTTCCGCGGTCAGGCGCCGAGCAACTGCTCGCGCAGCAGCGCCTCGGCGATCGCACCGTGCCCGGACGAGGCGAGCAGCCCGGCTGGCGCCAGCGTGAACGCCGCGTCGAGGTGGATCTCGGCGCCGGCCAGCGGGTCGGCCAGCTCCGGGTCACCGAGCAGTGTCGCCCGGACCGAACCGAGCCCGTCCGACTGCCGCAGCATCCCGCCGGTCAGCACCAGCCGGCCGACACCGCCCTTCTCCGCGCCCACCGGCGGAGCCGCCCGGAGGTGCCGGCGCAGCGCGAGCACGGCGGCCAGCGCGCCCAGCCGGCGGTCCTCGGCGGCGCCGCCGACGTCCTGCGGCAGGTAGCGCACGTCGTCGGCGATCCGGCTCACCGTCGGCGCGAGCAGGTCCGCCTCGACCGGGTCGATCAGCCCGTCCAGCTGGGCGGCGACCAGCAGCGCCCGGGACGTCGCCCGCATGCCGAGGTCGCCCTCGACCGTCCACCGGTCCACGCCGCCGGCGTGCGAGTACACCCCGGTTGTCGCACCGCCGACGTCCACCACGATCACCGACCCGTCCACGCCGCCGATCCGGGACAGCTCGTTGGCCGCCTCGTTCATCACGTTCGGCGTGATCCGCCGCACCAGCCGCCGGAACCGGGGGCCGGATGGCGCCCCTCGGCCACCGAGCACGTGGCGGGCGAACAGCTCCGCGACCGCCGCGCGTGCCGGCTCCGGCACGATCTTGCCGACCGCCGGGAGGGCGTCGTCGCAGGGCACCACGGTGCGCCCGGTCGCCCGGAGCAGGGCCAGCGCGTCCGCCCGCGACTCGCCAGCACCGGCGAGCACGATCGGGAACCTGACCCGTGCCCTCGCCAGCCGCCCGGCGTTGTGCGTCAGCACGTCAGGATCGGCGCCGCCCGATCCGCCGAGCAGCAGCAGCGCGCCCGGCCGGCAGGACCGCAAGGTCCGCACGTCCGCAGGCGTGAGCGGTCCGGCGTGCACGTGCACGACCGCCGAACCGGCCGACTGGGCGACCCGGTGCGCGGCTTCCTCGCTGGCCAACCGCTCGACGCCGACGACGGCCAGCCGCAGCACACCGCCGGCCGAGGAGCAGGCGAGCACGCCGGGGTCAGGCTCGCCCGGCGCGGCAGCCACCGCCCTGGTGACGGCCTCGACCCCCTCCAGCACGTCGTCCGGCGTGGTCGGATGCTGGGCGAAGGCGCCGATAGTGCCGTCGGGATGCACCAGCACGCCCTTCGTCCAGATCGAGCCGACGTCCAGGCACACCGTCGAGGACGGGAGCCTGGCCGGGGTCATGACCATGCAGCGTAACCAGCCGAATGTCCTTCATTCGTCGCGTTCGGAGACCCGACTGCGTCGGCCAGAACGGTGAACTCCCTCTCATTCGGGTGACTGCACCGAACACTTAGAGGACGCTTACATCTACCGCAGTGGCGGCGTGGCCAACGGGTCGCCGAGGGTCGCCAAGGAGTGCATCAGCGCAGGTGTCCTGCGGATAGCCCGATCCGCTGCGGGTAAGCACGCCGCGGGGAGGCATGGGCATGACCTCACGAGACGGACTGATCGAGTTCGTTCTGGACCTCAGCGAGCACGAGACGCGGCGGCTCAGCGCCGTCCTCGATGCGATCGGTGACTGGGATCCCGGACGGGTACTGGCCGACGAGACCGAGGCGTACCGCCGCCTCTACGCCGGCCTCGACGAGGACCAGCTGGCGGTGTACCGCATGCTGGTGGAAGCGGGGGTTCTCGATGAGGCGGCCTGATCCGGCGGCGGACCCTGCCGCCGCGCCTGGGCCGGGTGCCCGGAGTGCGGCGACGAGAAGTCCTGCGGGCACTGCGGCTCCGGCGCTACCTGCGAGGACCACTGGCGGTACCTGCTGGCGACCGAACCGCACCGGGCGTTCCTGCAGTGCCGACGCTGCCTGCACCGCTGGTGGCACAGCACGAACGAGCGGGCCGGGCAGCGCCCGGCGGCGGCCGAGGCATTGCCGAACTGGCCGGGTGCGGCCTAGGGCTCGTCTCCGCTCGCCGGCGGCGGCTCGCTCCGGTCCTGCATCTCCCACCCGTGGTCCAGCGCGTGCCAGGCGATCCGCCGGGCCGCGTAGCGCAGCGGCCAGCCCTTCGGCACCGGCGGCTCGCCGTCGGACCGGCCGCTGAGCACGCCGATGATCTCGGACCGCATCGCCGCGAGTCCCTCGGCGTCGTCGAAGTCGACCGGCGGGTGCCGCACACCGATCTTGCGGGCGTAGGCGCGCTCGGCGTCCACCACGTGTGCGGCCATCTTGTCCCGGTCCCGGCCGCCGCCCCGCGGGCCCTTTCGAAGCTCGGCAGGTGAGTCCGCCAGCACCTCGGCGAAGTAGTCCCAGGACGCCTTGACCAGGCCGGCGGCGCGTTTCGCCTGCTTGGCGGTGCTCGGTTCGGCGTCCTGCGGGGCGAACGCGCCGGGCGCGCCGAAGTCGGTGGTCGCGTTGCCGGGCACCCGATCGACGACCGACGGTTCGCCGGGCCGGAACCGTAGCCCGGCCCGCTCGACGATCACCCGATACCGCTCGGTGTAGGCGTCGAGCGCCTCCAGCGCCAGCTCCTCGGACTTGCCGCTGCGGCACCAGCCAGGCCAGTCCAGCGAGCAGGCGAACACCTTCTGCTTGCCGAGCTCCAGGTACACCCGATGCACCGCCCGATCGTGACACACGAGTCCCCCCGCAATGAGCGGGCTCATTGCGGGTTCCCACGCGCCAGAAAACCCCAATGAGCCCGCTCATTCGGTTGGAGGCGCCAGGGTGCACACCGGACCGTGCCTGCGGTACAGCTTCTCCAGCCCGTCGTGCGGCCGCCGGGCCATCCGGACGGCGTCGGCGATGCCCGCCGGTCACGTCGCGACCGGCTCCCGATACAGGTCCGGTTCCACGTACATCACCCGGGCCACCGGGACCGCGGCGCGCACCCTTTCCTCCGCCGCGTCGATCGCCAAGGCCACCTCATCGACCGATAGCCCCGGCTGCAGCGCGACCTTCGCCGCGACCAGCAGCTCGTCGGGGCCGAGGTACTGGGTGCGGATGTGGATCACGCGCTCGATGCCTCCGCCGCGGAGCGCCTCCTTGATCTTGTCGAGGTTCTGCCGCGAGGCGCCCTCGCCGATCAGCAGGCTCTTCATCTCGATGATCAGGATGATCGCGATCGTCACCAGCAGTAAGCCGATCAGGATCGTGCCGATCCCGTCGTAGAGCCCATTGCCGGTCAATGCCGCGATCGAGACGCCGAGCAACGCGAAGACCAACCCGATCAGTGCGCCGAGGTCCTCCAGCAACACGACCGGAAGCTCGGGCTCCTTGGAGTGCCGGATGAACCCCCACCAGGAGAGGTCACCCTTGACCTTCGCGGACTCCACGATCGCGGTGCGGAACGAGTAGGACTCCAGCCCGATCGCCACCACCAGGATCACGACCGCCACCAGCGGCGACGTCAGCGGCTCCGGGTGGGTGATCTTGTGATAGCCCTCGTAGAGGGCGAAGATGCCGCCGAGGCTGAACAGCAGCAGCGCCACGACGAACGAGTAGAAGTACCGGTCCCGGCCGTAGCCGAACGGGTGGGTCTCGTTGGCCGCCCGCTCGGAGCTTCGCTTGCCGAACAGCAGCAGACCCTGGTTGCAGGTATCCGCGACCGAGTGCACCGACTCGGCGAGCATCGAGGACGAACCCGTGATCAGGTAGCCGAAGAACTTCGCGACCGCGATGCCGGCGTTGGCCAGCAACGCCGCGATGATCGCCCTGGTGCTGCCGCTCGCGGCCACCGCTGCTCCCCTCGCCCGAAAAGTCCGTTGGAGTTGACCTTAGTGTGGGCGCGCCCGGCGGCTCACAGACCGTCGCAGGCGAGAAACAGCTGGGTGCGCTCGGTGGTGTTCCCCCCGGTGATCCCCGGCGCCGGCATCACCCGCACGCCGCGGTCGGAGTCCGGCAGCCACAGCGCCTGCCCGCGACACAGCGGGAGCTCGGCACCCTGGTCCGACACCTGGGCGGACACCCGGGCCGCACCGTCGGTGCACAGCAGGATGCGAGGTCCGCCGTCCGGTACGGCCACCGGATCCGGCGGCTGCAACGAGCCCACCAAGTCCAGGCGGTACAGCCGGAACTCCTCGGCCGGCGTGTCGTAGCGGACCCACGAGCCGTCCGGCACCCCGCGCAGCACGGCGGGCGGCCCGCTGCTGAAGTCGAGCACCCTGAGCAGCTCCGGCACGTCGACGTGCTTGGGCGTCAGGCCGCCCCGCAGCACGTTGTCCGAGCTGGCCTGCAGCTCGATGCCGGCGCCGGACTGGTAGGAGTGCAGGTTCCCGGCCGCCAGGAACAGCGCCTCGCCGGGCGCCAGGGTGATCCGGTTCAGCAGCAACGCGGCCAGCACCCCGGCGTCGCCGGGATAGCGCTCGGACAGGTCCAGCACCGTGCGCGCCTCGTCCCGGAACCGCCCGCCGGGATCCCGGAGCAGCCGGACGCAGCCGTCCTGCACGGCGGGCATCAGCTCGTCCAGCGCGGCCTGCGGCAGCGTGATCCAGGTGGTGAACAGCGCTCGCAATCCGTTCGGCCCCGGGTCGGCGGCCAGCAGCTCGACGTGCCCGGCGAGCTTGTCGAGCCTGTCGAAGGCCAGCGCGCGCAGCAGCTGGACCGAACAGTGCGCGTCGCGGAAGCCGACCAGCGCGTGCAGCTCGGTCAGCGCGCAGATCAGCTCGGGCTTCGCGTTCGGATCGCGGTAGTTCCGCACGGGTGCGTCCGGCGCAAGGCCGATGGCCTCCTCGCGGGCGAACCCGGCGGCCGCCTGCGCCGCGCTCGGGTGTGCCTGCAGGCTCAGCGGCTCGTCGGCGGCCAACACCTTGAGCAGGAACGGCAGCCGCCCGGCCCATTTGTCGGCCCGCCCGGCGCCCAGCGTCGACTCCGGGTCCTCGGTGACCTCCTCGAGCAGCGACCTGCGCCGGCCGCCGCCGCGCACCAGATGCGAGGGGTCCGCCGGGTGCGCCCCGAGCCAGAGCTCGGCCTGCGGATGCGGCGACGGCACCGGTCGGCCGAGCAGCGACGCGATCACCGAGCGGGAACCCCAGGCATACGGACGGACCGGGTTGTCCAGCAACTGCACGCCGGACCCCGCTACCCGATCCCCGCGGCCGAGCCCGCGGCGGTACCCGTGGCGGGGCCGGCCTGGCCGGGGTCCTCGCCGGCCGAATCGTGCGCACCGGCACCGCCGGCCAGCCCGAGGTAGAGCGCGGCGACGTCGAACCGGGTGGCGAGCAGCGCGGCGCGCAGCGCGGCGCCCTGCCGGGTGCCGGACGGGATCTCCTCACCGGGGTGCACGACGTCCGCGGTCGGCCACTCCCGCCCGCTGCGCAGCGCCGCCTCCCGGGCCGGGTCGGCGTCGGTGGTGCCGAGCAGCACCACCCGCGGCCGGGCCACCGGGAGCTCCGGCTCGTCGGCGAACGGGTCGTGGAAGATGTCGTCGCTGTCCGCGGCGGCGTCGACCCTGGCGGCACAGCGCGGTTGCGTGCACCGCCCGCGCGACGTCGTCGGCGTACGCGACCACGCCGGCGTGCGTGGCGAGCGCCGACGCGGCGTGCCCGGCGACCGCGGCGGCCACCGGGTCGGTGCCCCACAGCAGCGGCACCCGGTCGGCCAGCCGCAGCGCGAGCGCCTTCGCCGGGTTGACGAACGGCTCGTGGGACGGGTGGTCGCGTTCGGCCTCGGCGTCCAGTTCGTCGGCCAACCGGTCCAGGTCGGCGGTGGTCATCCGGGTGGGCAGCACGCCGAGCGCGGCCACCGCGATCAGCCCCGCGGTCAGCGCCCGCGGGAAGTCCAGCCCGGGCGGCACCGGCACCCGTGGTTCGAGGAGCCGAGCGCGGCCGGCGCCGGCCGCGGCGACCAGGCCCTCGGCGGGGGCCGAGACGACGACCTCGCTGCCCCGATGCACCGCCCGGGCGATCGAGTCGGCGAGCACGGTGTCCGACGGGTCCGCGGTGTGCGCGACCAGCACGTCGAGCGCGCCGATCCAGCTCGGCGCCTCTTCGGTGACCACCACCGGCACCGGGCACCTCGTCCCGACCAGGGCGGCGACCACCGGGGCCGACCATGCCGAGCTGCCGGGCCGGCGTAGCAGCACGACCGCCCTCGGCAGGGTGCCGGCCAGCGCGTGCACGTCGGCCTCGACGGCCGCCTGGGCCAGCGAGCGGACCTGCGCGCCCGCGGTGGCTGCGGCCCGCAGTACGCCGCCGGTGTCGGCGGCGAGCAGCGCCGCGCCGTCGCCGAGCAGGCTGTCGTCCAGCATTGCGCTCACCTGCCGCTCGCACCCTCGCTAGCCGGGCTGCGGGCCGGGCGGGGAGATTGCCTCGTCGAGCAGCAGCACCGGGATGCCGTCCACCACCGGGAACTGCCGGCCGCAGGACGAGCAGGTCAGCACGTCGGCATCCGAGTCCTGCGGGGTGCCGATCCGCAACGGGGCGTGGTCCGGCGCGGGGCACGCGAGGATCTCCAGCAGCTCGGCATCCAGCACAACTGCCACGACCCGCTCCCTCCTCGCTCGCGTCTCGGAGCGCCTAGGCGCCGATCAACGCGAGGACCTCGTCGCGTATTTCGTCCACCCTGGCCCTACTCGGGGCCTCCACGTTCAGCCGCAGCAGCGGCTCGGTGTTCGACGGTCGGAGGTTGAACCACGAGCCGTCCCCGAGCTCGACACTCAGCCCGTCCAGCTCCTCGGTGGACACCCCGGGGCGGCCGGCGAACGCCTCCTTGACCGCCCGCATCCGGCCGGTCTGGTCGGCGACCCTCGAGTTGATCTCCCCGGACGCCACGTACCGGGAGTACTCGGCCATCAGCTCGCTCAGCGGGCGGTCCTGCTCGCCGAGCGCGGCGAGCACGTGCAGGGCGGCAAGCATGCCGGAGTCGGCCCGCCAGAAGTCGGTGAAGAAGTAGTGCGCCGAGTGCTCGCCGCCGAACACCGCACCGGTCTCGGCCATCCGGGCCTTGATGAACGAGTGCCCGACCCGGGTCCGCACCGGCCGGCCGCCGTGCTCGGTGATGATCTCGGGCACCGCCTTGGACGTGATCAGGTTGTGGATGACGGCTGAGCCGGGCAGGCGGGCCAGCTCGCGGACCGCGATCAGCGCGGTGATCGCGCTCGGGGTGACCGGGTCGCCGTGCTCGTCCACCACGAACAGCCGGTCGGCGTCGCCGTCGAAGGCCAACCCGGCGTCCGCCGAGCCGGCGCGGACCGCCGCCTGCAGGTCGACCAGGTTCTTCGGGTCGATCGGGTTCGCCTCGTGGTTGGGGAAGCTGCCGTCCAGCTCGAAGTACAGCGGCTGGACGGTCACCGGCGTCCCGGCGAGCACCGCGGGCACCGTGTAGCCGCCCATCCCGTTGCCCGCGTCGACGACGACGTTCAGCGGCCGGATCGCGGATATGTCGACCAGCTTGCGGAGGTAGTCGGCGTACTCGGCGAGCATGTTCCGGGTGCTGACGGTGCCGCCGCCGGGGCCCGGCGAGACGCCGCGGGTGAGCATGTCCTGGATCTCGCGTAGCCCGGTGTCCTGTCCGACCGGTGCGGCGCCGGCCCGGCAGAGCTTGATGCCGTTGTAGGTGGCCGGGTTGTGGCTCGCGGTGAACATCGCGCCGGGCATGTCGAGGTAACCGGAGGCGAAGTACAGCATGTCCGTGCTGGCCAGCCCGATCGAGACGACGTCGACGCCCTGGTCGGTCACCCCGCCCGCGAAGGCGGCGGACAGCGGCGGGGACGACTCGCGCATGTCGTGGCCGACGACCACCGAGCGGACGTCGGAGTCCTCCCCGGAGACCAGCCTGGCGAAGGCCGCGCCGACCTCGTGCACGAGCTGCTCGTCGAGCTGTTCGCCGACCAACCCGCGGATGTCGTAGGCCTTCACGATGGACGACAGGTCGGGCACCTTGCGGTCAGGCACGAGCCGAGCCTATCGGCTCCGGGCGGCTGCGCGTCCGCCAGAAGTCGCCGGCTTCAGTCGGTGCCGGGCAGAACGCGCAGGTGGGCGCGGCGCTCGCGGGGGATCGGCGTTCGGTCCCCGTGCTCCGGCGGGCCCAGCACCGCCGCCGGCACCCGCGCCGGCTCGCCATGGCCGGGCGGGTGGCCGGCCGGGTCGGCCTCCCGGACCGCCTCGGCGAGCACTGTCAGGTCGTCCACGACGGGCCGGACGAACTCGCCGTCCGCGCGGACCATGTCCCAGCCCCGCGGCGCGGTCAGGCGTTTCGCGTGGGCGGCGCACAGGTCGTAGGAGTGCGGCTCGGAGCTGGTCGCCAGCGGCCCGAGCACGGCCGTCGAGTCGCGGTACACGTAGGTGAGCGTCGCCACGGCGAGCTGCGTGCAGCCGCTCCGTGAACAGCGCCGCTCGGTGTACACGCCGGCGACCATATCCCGCCGA
Organism: uncultured Actinomycetota bacterium; assembly: GCA_963776255.1. Lineage (GTDB taxonomy): Bacteria > Actinomycetota > Actinomycetes > Mycobacteriales > Pseudonocardiaceae > Pseudonocardia. Next base: position 181,837 of record CAVZMB010000012.1, read on the forward strand.
CGGTCCCGGGCGGCGGCGGCGCGCAGGAGGCGCCGGTCGCTCTAAGCTGAGTGACGTGACGACCGCACGCCCGGTCCGCCGGGCCTCGCCCCGCCGGCGGGACCGCCACGGGCGCGGGCTGCGTGGACTCCGGCTGCCGCACGGCGTGCCTGGCTACCGGACCAGGGCACAGCGGTTCGACGCGCTGGTGCTCGCCGCGCTGGAGCCGATCGAGGAACGGTGGGGCGACGAGCTCGGCGAGCTCGACCTCGCGGTCGACGAGGTGCCGGAGGTCAGCGTGACGGCGCCCGAGCTGCTCGTGTGGGGTACCGAGGTGGTCGAGGACCGTGGCGTGCCGCTGGCCCAGCTCGTGCCGGCCGGCGTGGATCCTGCCGGGCTGCCCAGCCGGGCGCGGATCGTGCTCTACCGCCGGGCGCTGGAGTCGCGGGCCCGGGATCGGGAGGATCTGGTCGACCTGCTGCACGAGGTGCTGCTGGAGCAGGTCGGCGGAGTACCTCGGCGTCGAGCCGGACGGCCTCGACGACTAAGGCCTGGTCAGCCGGCCCGGCGGCGCAGCCTGCGACGTTCCCGCTCGGACAGCCCGCCCCAGATCCCGAAGCGCTCGTCGTTGGCGAGGGCGTACTCGAGGCATTCGGTGCGGACCTCACAGCCGAGGCAGATCCGTTTGGCTTCCCGGGTGGAGCCACCCTTCTCCGGGAAGAACGCCTCGGGATCGGTCTGGGCGCAGAGGGCGCGCTCCTGCCACTGCTCCTCTTCGGGCACGTCGATCCCGAGCAAAGTCAGCACGTCCGGCGCGTCGCGCTCGGCAGGCCCGGTCGGTGGCGCTAATGTCCCGATGATCACGCTGCCCCGACCCCCTTCCGGTCCGAATGACACGGGTGTGATTACACCGCTGTCGTCCGCTTGGGTCAAGACGTAACAGCACTCTCAGTGATGGGATGCTGCGGACGGTCGGCACACTGGGCTGGTGCGTGAGGTGAGCTCGAAGGTCAGCCCGCTCTTCCTGCTGCTGGTTGCCGTGACGATCGCCGGCGCGGTGCTCAGCGCGGTGCCGAACGAGGTCGCGCTGACCGCTGGGGTCATCGTGCTCGTGCTGGGCGGGTGGGCGGTCTCGCTGTGCCTGCACGAGTTCGGACACGCGGCGGTGGCGTACCGGGGCGGCGACCGCTCGGTGCGCGAGAAGGGGTACCTCACCCTCGACGTCCGGCGCTACACCGACCCGATGTTCTCCCTGGTGCTGCCGGTGATCTTCCTGCTGATCGGCGGCATCCCGCTGCCCGGTGGGGCGGTCTGGATCAACCAGTACGCGATCCGGTCCCGCGCGATGCAGAGCCTGGTCTCGCTCACCGGGCCGCTGGTGAACCTGGCGCTGGCCGTGCTGCTGATCGTCACGGTCGCGCTCGTCCCGCTGCCGCTCGGCCCGGCGATCGGGCTGTCCTGCCTGGCGCTGATCCAGGTGCTGGCGTTCGTGCTGAACATCCTGCCGGTGCCCGGACTGGACGGGTTCGGCGTGCTCGAGCCCTACCTGTCCGAGCCGACCCGACGGTTCGCGGCCCGGGTGCGGCCGTGGGCACCGCTGGTGCTGTTCCTGCTGATCATCGGGCTGCCCGGGTTGAGCGCGCTGTTCTTCCAGGTGGGTGAGGCGCTGTTCGCGCTGCTCGGCGGTGACCCGGCGCTGGCCGTCGAGGGCTACCGCCAGCTGCTGTTCTGGCGGTTCTGACCGGCCGCTGGCACACCGGACAACCCCGCAATTTGCGGGTTTGGGGGGGTGCCAGGGCTAGGGCTGCGATCCGGTCGCCGGCAGCCGAGTTCGCCCCAGCCGCACCAGGGCGGGGATCGTGTCGGTGTCGGCGGGCAGGGCGTCGGCCGGCCACCAGCGCAGGTCGGCCGACTCGTCGCTCATCACCGGCCGAGCCCCGGCCGGTGCGACGGCCAGAAACCGCACGTCGAAATGCCTGGTCGGCCGCCCCAGCGAGCAGGTGATCGGGTGCACGTCCAGGTGCAAGGGCTCCGGGTCGAGGTCCAGGCCGGGGACACCGGACTCCTCGAGCGCCTCCCGCAGCGCGGCGGCGGCCAGCGAGTCGTCGTCCGGCTCGCAGTGCCCGCCGAGCTGGATCCAGCGCCCCACCCGGCGGTGCAGGGTGAGCAGCACCCGGCTCGCGGTAGCGTCGAAGACGATCACCGAGGCGGTCAGGTGGCCGGGCTCGCAGGAGCGCCGGCAGCCGTCCTGCGGGTGGGCGGCGAGGAAACCGAGGAACGTTTCGCACAGCGCCGACTGGCCGGGGTCGGGCGGGTGCCAGCCGCGCAGCGTCGCAGCCGCCGCGGCCGGTGCTACCACTCCACCAGCCCGTCGGCAGGGTCGCCCGCGGCCCGCGGCGTGATCGCGTCGGTCGGCACGCCGACGGCCACCGCACCGAGCGGGTGGTCCCGGGCGCCGAGCCCCAGCTGCGCCCGCACCACGTCCGGCGCGAAGATCGTCGACCCGATCCAGCAGGACGCCAGACCCTCGGCCGCCAGCGCCACCAGCAGCGCCTGCACCGCGGCCCCGCCGGCGACGGTGAACATGGTGTGCTCGGCCGCCCGGCGTGGCCGGTCCGGATACTCGTGCTCGGCCACGGCGCTCACCAGCGGGACGATCACCTCCGGCGCGCGGTACAGGATCCCGCCCCGGGCCACCCGGCGCTCGATCTCGTCGGCCGGGCGGCCGTCCGCGGCGAGGTCGTCCCGCCAGCGCGCCGCCATCGCGTCCAACAGCGCGGCCCTTCGGTCCGGGTCACGCAGCCAGACGAAGCGGAACGGGCGGCTGTGGTGCGGCGCCGGGGCGGTCAGCGCCACCGCGACCGCCCGCCGCACCGCGTCGGTGTCCACGGCGGCGTCGGCGAAGTCCCGGACCGAACGGCGCAGCAGCACCGCCTCCCGGTGGCCCTGTGCCACCGCGAAGTCGGTGCCCAGCCGGAACAGGTCGTCGTGCAGCGGGCGCACCAGCTCGGCCGCGGTCGAGCCGTCGTCGGGCACCCGCCAGCCGCGCAGCACCGCCATCGGCACCGCGGACAGCTTGCCCTTCACCAGGTCCGCCGCCCCGGCGATCTCGTCGGCCAGCGCCACCTCGGTGACCGTCAGCTCGTTGCCCTCGGCGTCGTGGCCCCCGGCGTACCGGTACAGCACCGGAACCCCGGCCGAGCCGATCGCGACGTCGGTCTGGCCGACCCGCCAGCTGCGGCCCATCGTGTCGGTGATCAGCACGCCGACGTCGACGCCGGCGGTGTCCCGCAGCGCGGCCCGCAGCCGGGCGGCGCTGGCATCCGGGTCCACCGGCAGCAGGGCCAGCTCGTCGCGGCGCACGTTCGACCCGTCCACCCCGGCGGCGGCCTGCACGATGCCCAGCTTGTTGGCCACGATCAGGGTGCGCCCGCGCTGGGCCAGCACCCGCTCGGTCTCGGCGGCGGTCAGCTCCCGGCGGCGGGCGTCCCGGTCCTCGGGGTCGGTCGGCGCGTCCACCAGCCGTCCCTCCACTTTGGACACGACCTTGCTGGTGACCACCAGCACGTCACCGTCGGCCAGCCACGGCGCCGCGGCGCGGATCGTGCCGGCAAGATCGTCGCCGGGGCGGAACTCGGGCAGCCCCGGGACCGGGATCAGCTCGACGCGGCCGCGCGCGGCATGGTCGGGCAACCGCCCTGCTGGGTGGTCAGCCAACGCCGGCCCCGGCCAGCTCGAGGGCGCGCCGCGCCATGTCCGCGGTGGCTTCGACGTCGGTCATCAGCAGCGGCACCCCACGCACCTCGACGCCCGGGATCTCCGCCTCGTCGCCCGGGTGCACCAGCCAGCCGTCGAGCAGTCCGCCGTCGTGCCGCGCGCCGTAGTGCTCCCCCACCGCGGCTGCGGTGGCCGGCACCCCGATCGTCGCAAGGCACTTCTCGGCCATCCCGCGCAGCGCCCGCCCGGCCACTATCGGCGACACCCCGATCACCCGCGCGGTCGTGGTGCGCAGCGCCAGCGCGAGACCGGGCACCCGGAGCATCGCCCCGATGCTGACGACGGGGTTGGACGGCGCGATCAGCACCGCGCCGGCGGCGTCGATCGCGTCCCGGACCGCCGGCGTGATCGTCGCGGTGTCCGCGCCCACCGAGCGGAACCGGTGCGCGTACGGCTCCGCGCGGTAGCGCACCCACCATTCCTGGAAGTGCATGGTGCTGCCGGCCGCCTTTGGCAGGTTCGGCCGGGTCGTCGGTTTCCACGTGGGTCTCGACCCGGTCGTTGCTCACCGGCAGCAGCGTGACCCCGGGCCGCCAGCGGGCGCAGAGCGCGGCGGTGACCTCGGTGAGCGTGCGCCCGGCCCGCAGCATCCGGCTGCGCACCAGATGGGTGGCCAGGTCGCGGTCGCCGAGGGCGAACCAGCTCGGCTCGGCCCGGTAGCTCGCGAGCTCGGTGCGCACCGTCCAGGTCTCGCCGCGCCGCCCCCAGCCGCGCTCTTCGTCGCTGCCGCCGCCGAGGGTGTACATGCAGCTGTCCAGGTCCGGGCAGACCCGCAGGCCGTGCAACCAGGCGTCGTCGCCGACGTTGACCACCGCGGTGATCTCGTGCTCGACAGGATGATCAGGAGGGCCGACCGCGGGCAAACCGAGGGCCGCCTTCACGCCGAGCAGGAAGCGGGCACCGCCCACCCCGCCGGCCAGCACCACGACCTTCACGACAGGCCAGCCTACGTCGGCCCGGTCCGCGACAGCGTGCCGGCACGATCGGCCCGCCGAAGTGCCGCACGATCGGCCGAAGGCCGGAGTGCCTTGATCAACGGCGCGTTTGTACGGCCCTATCGCACGAAAGTGCCGTTCGTTCGTCTAGAATGGCGCGGTAGTCGCGCGGGCTGTAGCGCGGCCCGAACCTCGGCCGGCGCACGCCGGCCGCCTCGAGGTAGCGCACCGCGCGCTGGCGCTGCGGCGCGTACGGCGCCAGCACCACGAGCATGCCGGCGTCGTCGAGCGGCTGGCCGACCAGCGCCCAGCCCACCACCGACGGGATGTGGAAGTCGCCGACGCTGACCGCGTCCGGGTCGCCCCAGGCCCGCTGCGCCACCTCGGCGGCGGTCCAGACCCCGATGCCCGGCACCTTGCGCAGCAGCTCGCAGCCGGCCGTCCCGCGCAGCTCGACGGCGCGCCTCCAGCCGGTGCGCCACCGCCGCGGCGGCCAGCAGCGCCCGGCGCCGGGCGGAGTCCACCCCGGCCCGGTGCCACTCCCAGTCCGGGATCGCCCGCACCGACTGCGGCGACGGCGGCAGCCGCAACCGCATCCCCCGGAGTCACCGGACGAGCCCGCCGGACCGGGTGCCGGCTCGCCGAACCGCCAGCACAGCTCACGCCACGACCGGCGGGCCTCCACACCGGTGACCTTCTGCTCCAGCACGGCGCCGACCAGCACGTCCCACACCCGGCGGGACGCGCCGAGCCGCAGCCCGGGCAGCCGCCGGCGGGCCTGCGCCACCACCTCGTGGTGCGCGACGAAACCGGTGTCGTCGTCCTCGGCGCCGAGCAGCGCCGGCAGCCCGTCCAGCGTCCACGCCGCGCCGGGACCCCAGGCCCGGGCGTGCACTGTCCCGTCCGCGGCCCGGCGTCAGCGCCAGCGTCGCCGGCCCGTCCGGGGTGGTGCCGGCACGCCACACCGCGCCATCCCGCAGCCGCCAGGTCGGGTCGCCCCGGCCGCGGCGCAGCGGGCCGAGCAGCCCGAGCAGGTCCAGCCGGAACTCCGGCCGCCAGCTCCGCGCCAGGACGGTCCCCGCACCGGAGATCGAGGGCTCAGACATCGGGCGAGAACCGCACCGCGCCGGCCGGCAGCATCACGCCGGGCCAGATCCGCATCCCGGCGCGCAGCTCGCAGCGCGCCCCGACCACCGCGCCGTCGCCGACCACCGCGTCCTGCAGCACCGCACCGTCCGCCACCCGGGCGTCCCGGCCGAGCACCGAGCGCTCCACCACCGCGCCCGGGCCCACCGTCGCACCGTCGAACAGCAGCGCGCCGTCCAGCCGTGCCCCGGCGCCGACGAGGCACCCCGCCCCGACGGTCGAACCGCCGAGCACGACGGCGTCGCGTGCCACCTCGCGAACCGGGCAGCAGCAGCCGCTCACCGGTCGGACCGGGCAGCGCCGCCGACGGCGCCACGCCCGCGCACCAGGTCGGCCGAGCCGCGCACCAGGTCGGCCGGGGTGCCGACGTCGCGCCAGTAGGCGGTGTCCACGTGCGCCTGCACCCGGGCGCCGGCGGCCAGCAGCCCGGGGAAGGTCTCCCGCTCCACCGACACCGGCCGTCCGGTGGGGATCGAGTCGATCACCGACCGGCGGAACACGTAGCAGCCGGCGTTGATCTGGTCGGTCGGCGGGTCGGCGGTCTTCTCCAGGAACGCGAGCACCCCGCCGTCCGGGTCGGTGGGCACGCAGCCGTAGGCCCGCGGGTCCGGCACCCGCACGCAGGTGCAGGGTGACGTCGGCGCCGCCGCGGCGGTGGGTGTCGACGACGGCGGTCAGGTCGGTCCCGGCCAGCACGTCGCCGTTGAACACCAGCACGTCCTCGGCCTGCAGGTGCTTGGCCACGTTGCGGATGCCGCCGCCGGTGCCCAGCGGCACCGACTCCACCACGTACTCCAGGTCCAGCCCGAGCTCCGAGCCGTCGCCGAAGTGGTCGGCGAACGTCTCCGCCAGGTAGGAGGTGCCCAGCACGACCCGGCGCACTCCGGCCGCCCGGATCCGGGACAGCAGGTGTGCCAGGAACGGCACCCCGGCGGTGGGCAGCATCGGCTTCGGGGTGGACAGGGTGAGCGGACGCAGCCGGGTGCCCTTGCCGCCGACGAGCACCACCGCCTCGACGTCCTGCATCCGACCGACCCTACTGTCGAGGTCAGTGCGGCAGCACCGAGCGTCCGGGGCGTCGCCGGGCGAGTCGCAGCTCCACCGCGGCGCGGGCGGCGAGCCCCAGCCGCAGCGCCAGCCGCAGCGGTACCCAGCGCAGCCCGCGGTGCCGGTCGGCGAGGTAGCGGTACGCGCTGCGGTGGTGCTCGACCAGCATCCGCGCCGTGACGGTCGGGTTGGCCTCGGTGGCGTGGCCCCCGGTGTGCACCACCTCGGCGGTCGGCACGTAGACGTTCAGCCACCCGGCCCGACCCAACCGGTCACCGAGGTCGACGTCCTCGAAGTACATGAAGTACCGGGAGTCGAAGCCGTGCACCGAGTCGAGCGCGGTGCGCCGCAGCAGCAGGCACGAGCCGGACAGCCACTCGGCGCGGCGTTCCAGCACGGACGAGCGGGACTGCCGGTAGCTGCGGGTCCACGGGTTGGCCGGCCACACCCGACCAAGCGCGGCGTGCCCGACGCCGCGGCCGATCGTGGGCAGCAGCCGGGCCGACGGGTACACCTCGCCGGACGGCTCGCGGATCAGCGGTCCCAGCGCCGCGGCCCTCGGCCACCGCCCGCCGGCCTCCAGCAGCTCGTCCAGCGCGCCGACGGTCCACCCGATGTCCGGGTTGGCCACCACCACCCAGCCGACGTCGGGGTCCAGCCCGGCGACCGCGCGGTTGATCGCGGCTCCGTAGCCGAGGTTCTCCCCGATCGCCAGCAGGTCGACCTCGGCGCGCTGCTCGGCGGCGCGTTCCGGGACGCCGTCGGTGGAGCCGTTGTCGGCGAGCACCACCCGGTAGCGGCGCACGGTTGCCTTGGTCAGCGAGTCGAGGAACTCGGCGAGGGCGGGTCCGGGCGAGTAGGTCACGGCGACCACCGCGAGCTCGTCTCCGTACCGCTGCACGGCTGGCACCTTAGTGTCCCGTACGCGAGGTTCCGGTGGCATCCCCGCCCGGCCCTCGCAGCGCGTCGTGCAGGGCCTCCGGCCAGCGCCTCAGCGGGGTGAGCCCGGCCGCTGGCCAGGACGTGCCGGAGAGAACCGAGTACGCCGGTCGCGGCGCCGGCCGTGGATACGCCGCGGTGCTGCACGGCCGCACCCGCTCCGGATCCTCGCCCAGCTCGGTGAACACCGCCCTGGCCAGTCCGAACCAGGTCGTGTCACCGGCCCCGGTGCAGTGGTAGGTGCCATACGGCGCGCCCGACAGGGCCAGCTCGACGATCCCGGCGGCCAGGTCGGGGGCGAACGTGGGGCAGCCGTGCTGGTCGTCCACTACCTGGACCGGGTTCGGCTGGGCCGCCAGCCGCGACATCGTGCGCACGAACCCGGCGCCGGCCCGTCCCGGTCGGGCCGGGGCCCCGTAGAGCCACGAGGTGCGCACCACGTAGTGCGTGTCCAGCGCGGCGCGGACCGCTCGTTCGCCGGCCTCCTTGGTCTTCCCGTAGACCCCGAGCGGGCCGACCGGATCGTCCACCTCGTACGGCCGGCGCGTACCGGCCGGGGTGTCGCCGGCGAACACGTAGTCGGTGGAAACCTGCACCAGCACGGCGCCGAGCCGCGCACACGCGGTGGCGAGCACCCCAGGCGCGGTGGCGTTGAGCCGGGTGGCGGCGTCGGCGTCGTTTTCGGCGCCGTCCACGTCCGTGTACCCGGCCGCGTTGATCACCACGTCCGGGCCGGCGTAGGCCAGCGCCGCCGCCACCGCGACGTCCGAGGTCACGTCCAGCTCCCGGCGGCCGAGCGCGACCACCTGGGCGACCGGCTGCCCGGCGAGCTCGTCGACCAGCGCGCCGCCGAGTAGCCCGCCGGCCCCAGTGAGGAGGAAACGGGTGATACCGGTCGGCACGGCGGCAGTCTCGCATGCGTGAAGTTGCGGTGTCGTTGCGCGCCGAATCCCCCACATTGGGTACGTGTTCATGCAGGCTGTGAGCACCTGTACGGCGGGAGGGTGAGTTGGCCACGCGGCAGCCGGGAAAGCCGGCGCGCCCGGATCGGGCCCGACCGGCCTGGCTGCCACGCCCGCGGGCCGGCCAATCCGACCGACCCGGCCGGCGCCAGCGCCCCGCCGGGGGCGACCGCGGACGGGCGCCGCGGCGCTACTGGCCGACCCGCCGCGGTTGGCGGATCGGGTTGACGGTGGCCTCCGCCGTGGTCCTGGTGTTAACCGGAATCGCGCATGGGGTGTACTCCGACCTCGCCAACGGCCTGGTGCGCACCCATATTCTCGGCGGCCGGTCCGACGGCGGGCCGCTGAACATCCTGCTGGTCGGCGTGGACAGTCGCACCGACGCGCAGGGCAACGAGCTGCCCCGTCAGCTGCTCGCCGAGCTGCGCAGCGGTGCCGAGCCGGGGGTGCTCAACTCCGACACGATCATCCTGCTGCACGTGCCGGCCGACGGGTCGCGGGCGGTCGCGATCTCGATCCCCCGGGACAGCTACGTCGACATCCCTCAGTACCGCCGGGACAAGATCAACGCCGCCTACCCGGCGATCAAGGCGATCGCCGCCGACGAGCTGCGCGACAAGGGCGTCACAGACCCCGCCACGATCGACCGGCAGGCCGCCGAGGAGGGCCGCAAGGCGCTGGTGGAGACCGTCGAGCGGCTCACCGGGGCGTCGATCGACCACTACGCCGAGGTCAACCTGCTCGGGTTCTACAACCTGACCAACGCCATCGGCGGGGTCGAGGTCTGCCTGAACGAAGCCGTGCGGGAGCCGTACTCCGGCGCCAACTTCCCGGCCGGCCGGCAGATCATCTCCGGCGGCGCCGCGCTCGCCTTCGTCCGACAGCGATACCGGCTGCCCGAGGGCGACATCAGCCGGATCCGTCGGCAGCAGGTGTTCCTCGCCGCGCTGGCGAACAAGGTCACCTCGGCGGGGACGCTGACCGACCCCGGAAAGCTGCGGTCGTTGATCGACGTCGCCAAGCAGTCGGTAGTGCTGGACGCCGGCTTCGACCCGCTGTCGCTGGCCGGCAGGCTCTCCGAGCTGGCCGGCGGCGGAATCGAGTTCGTCACGATCCCGGTCCGGGGCGCGGAAAGCAACGCGCGAGGCGACGTGCTGCTGGTCGACCGGTTCGAGGTGCAGGGCTTCGTCAGCCGTATCACCGGCGAGCAGGGGCAGCAACAGTCCGAATCGAGCAGCCGTCCGGTCGTGCCGCCCTCGTCGGTGGTCGTCGACGTGCTGAACACGACCGGGACCACCGGGCTCGCCGCTACCGTCGCCGAGCGGCTGGCCGGCGCCGGGTACCTGCCCGGCACGGTGGGCAACAGCCCGGACGGGCGGAGCAGCTCTCGCGTCGTGTACGGCAACGAGGCCGACAAGGCGGCGGCCGACCAGGTGGCCGCGGCCCTCGGCGGGCTGAGCGTGCGACAGGACGCCGGCGCACCTCCCGGGCGGGTGCGGGTGATGCTCGGCAGCGACTACGCCGCCGGCACCGGGACACCGTCGATCAGCGCGAGCCCGCCCCCTGCCGAGGCGTCGAACGGGGCCGGCTCGGCGGCACCGGCTCCGGTGGCCGCCGACGGCGTGCCCTGCGTGGACTAGTGCTGGTCTACTCGGCCTCCGCCGCGCGGCGGATGATCTCCACAGCGGCCGCGATGTGCTCGGCGTGCGTGCGGTGGGACAGCACGCACAGCCGCAGGTGGTACCGCCCGGCGATCCGGGTGCTGGACAGGTGCACCCGCCGGCTGGCGTTCACCCGCTCCAGCAGCCGCTGGTTGCGGGGATCGGCGTCCCGCTCGCCGCGCAGCCGGAACACCACTGTGGACAGGTCAGGTCGCCACGGCAGCTCTAGCAGCGGGTCGGCGGCGAGCTCGCGGTAAGCGGCCTCGGCCAGGTCGAGCTTCTCGTCCAGCGCGTCCCGGAACGCGGCCACGCCGTGCACGTGCAGCGGGAACCATAGCCGCAGCCCGCGGTACTCCCGGGTCAGCTCCGGGCCGAGGTCGGCGTAGTCCGGCAGCCCGGACGTTCCACCGGCGGCGTCCTGCAGGTAGTGGCCGTCCGCGGCGTGCGCGGCGGCGAGCGCGGCGGGGTCCCTGGCCAGCAGCACCCCGGTGCCGTAGGGCAGGAACATCCCCTTGTGCGGGTCGAGCACCAGCGAGTCGGCCTGCTCGATCCCGGCCAGCCGGTGCCGGCCCCGCTCTGTGAGCACGAAGAACCCGCCGTATGCGGCGTCCACGTGGAGCCACAGCCCGTGCCGCTCGGCGAGCCCGGCCAGCTCCGGCAGCGGATCCACCGTCCCGGTGTCGGTGGTGCCGGCGGTGGCGACCAGCAGGAACGGCCGGCGCCCTGACGCCCGGTCGGCGGTGATCATCTCGGCGGCGACGTCCGGATCCATCCGCAGCTGTGCGGTGGTCGGCACGACCCGGATCTGATCGACGCGCAGCCCGGCGATCCGGGCAGCCTTCGCCACGCAACGGTGGGTGTGCGCGGTGACGTACAGCGTGCCATCGCCGAACGCGTCGCCGAGCCGCTCGGTGCGGGCGGCGACAACCGCGGCGAGCGTGGCAGTCGAGCCGCCGGTGGTGGTCAGGCCGGCACCGCCTGCCGGCAGGCCGAACTGCTCCCGCAGCCAGCCCAGTACGCCCTCCTCCATGGCGACCAGCGCCGGGGCGAAGCCGGCGAACCCGGTGTAGCGGTTCACCGCGCGGGCCGGGAACTCCGCGAGCGCCGAGGTGAACAGCCCGCCGCCCGGGATGAACGCCAGGTAGCCCGGGCCCGCGGTGTCCACGGCCTGCCCCGCGGCCTGCCGGAACGTCTTCAACAGCGCCGCCGCGTCCCCGGCGTGCTCCGGTGGTGGTCGTTGCAGTTCGGTGGCGAGCCGGTCGGCGCCGGTGAGCTCGACGGCCGGCGCGTTCGGGAGATCCTCGACGAAGCCGGCGACGAGCTCGAATGCGGCGTCGCTCATGGCCCGCATCGCGGCGCGGTCCGGCTCCAGTGGGTAGCTGGTCACCCCGCGAGCGCAGCACGGATCAACGGTCGGCGCCAAACCGGCTGCCCCCAGCAACCCAGACTCCACGCAATGAGCGGGGGTTTCGGCGGTTGGTGAGGATGGCACGGTGACGGTCACCGACGCGCTGTTCGCCCCGCTGCTCGCCGCCGACCCGGCCCGGCCGGTGGTGACCTACTACGACGACGCCACCGGGGAGCGGATCGAGCTGTCCGGCACGACGCTGGCGAACTGGGCGGCCAAGACCGCCAACCTGCTGCGCGACGACTGCGACGTCGAGCCCGGCGTCCCGGTGGCCGTGCTGCTGCCGGCGCACTGGCAGACGGCCGCGGTGCTGCTCGGCGCCTGGTGGTGCGGCGCCGAGGTGGTCGGCGAGCCGGCGGCCGCGGCGGTCGCGCTCGCCGCCGAGCCGGCGCTGGCCGACCTGGTCGCTTCGGCGGTGGCGTCGAAGGTGCTGGTGGTGGGGTGCTCGTTGGACGCCTTCGGCCGTGGGCTCGCCGACCCGCCGCCGGGGGTGATCGACTACGCGGTGCAGGTCCGGCTGCACGGCGACGAGTTCGTCCCCGACCGGCCGGTGCGGGGTTCGGCGACGGCGCTCGCCGGGTCGACAGTCGACGAGGTGGTCGCGACAGCACGCGAGCGGGCCGCGGAGCTGGGGCTCGACGCCGGTGACCGGGTGCTGTCCACACTGGACTGGTCGGTCCCGGGCGGGGTGGTCGACGGGCTGCTCACCGTGCTCGCCGTCGGCGGGTCGCTGGTGCAGTGCCGCAACACCGACCCGGCCGCGCTGGTCCGGCGCGCCGAGACCGAGCGGACCACTGCCCGCCTCGGCGCAGGTCGCGGAAGAGCCCGGGAATAGCGCGACCCCCGGGCCGCACCACAAGCGGGGTGCAGGCATCCAAGCTGGACTTTGCTCGGGGCCCGGGGGTCGGGTGACTGTCGGGGATTAGCCGGCACCGTACCGGCTTCCACAACCGTCGGCGGCGCTAGCGGACAGCCACCTCACGAGTCCAATAGCCATTCAACGTTGGACCACCTCCTCTCCCGCGTACCTCGACGATAAGCCCGCCGGGCCGGACACGGCAACGGAGATCACGTCGCCGCAGGTCCGACCCCCGGTCCGGCGTCGAGTCGGGGGTCGAGTCGGGGGTCGAGTCAGGGGTCGAGCCCGGCGTCCATGGCCTGCACGGCCTGCTCCAGCCCGGCCTGGAAGGCCAGCATCCGCCGCCGCAGTTCGGGGTCACCGCCGCCGAGTATGCGCACCGCGAGCAGTCCCGCGTTGCGGGCCGCACCGATTGCCACGGTGGCCACCGGAACCCCGGCCGGCATCTGCACGATCGAGAGCAGCGAGTCCAGCCCGTCCAGGTGGCGCAGCGGCACCGGCACCCCGATCACCGGCAACGGGGTCGCGGCGGCCACCATCCCCGGCAGGTGCGCCGCTCCGCCGGCGCCTGCGATGATCAGCTGCAGGCCGCGGTCCACGGCCGTCGCGGCATAGTCGAGCATCCGCCGCGGGGTGCGGTGCGCGGAGACCACCGACACCTCGTGCGGCACGTCGAACTCGGCCAGCGCCTCGGCGGCCGCGCGCATGACCGGCCAGTCCGAGTCGCTGCCCATGATCACGCCCACCAGCGGGCTCATCGCCGACCTCCCGGCCCTGTCGGTTCGCCGCGTGGTGATCACCGTACTGGGCGTGTCCCGCGGCCCTGCCGGCTACCTGACCAGCCGGAAGAAGGACCGCACCTCCTCGACGAACAACTCGGGCACGGATCACCGCCCGTCGGCCCGGCCGAGCAGGATCGCCAGTTGCCCGAGGTCGGTCAGCGACAGGTCGCCCCGCAGGCCCTTGAGCCCCGCGGTGCTCATCCCGGCGGCCCGACCGGCCGTGAGACCCGGCGCGCTGTCCTCGACGACCAGGCAGCGGGACGGATCGACCCCGAGCCGGGCGGCAGCCGTCCGGTACCCCTCCGGGTCCGGCTTGCCCGCCCGCACGTCCTGGGACGTGATCAGCAGCGGTGGGTCGATCCCGGCCGCGCCAAGGCGGGCCTTGGCCAACCGCAGGTCCGCGCTGGTCACCACCGCCCATGGCAGCCCGATCCGGTCCAGCGTGCCGACCAGGTCCAGCGCGCCCGGAGTGGCGGTGACGTCGGCGAGATCGTCGTACTGCAGGGTGAGTTGCCGCTGTGCGGCGACGGCAAGCGCGGCGGCGTCGAGATCGGGTCGCAGCCGCCGAGCCGTAGTCTCCGCCGGGCTGCCATGTGCGAGGGCCAGCGCCGTCGCTGCGTCGGCCCCGTACTCCGCCGACCATGCCGTCCAGGCCCGCTCGACGGCGGCGTCGGAGTCGACCAACGTGCCGTCCATGTCCAGCAGTACGGCCGCAACGCCGGCCAGCTCGAGCATGCCAGGCTCCCACCGTCATAAACTCGTTCTACGAGCATAACCCTCCGGGAGCTGAGTTGACGGCACCAAGCGGTACGGCGTCCGAACGAGCCCGCACCCGCGCCGGGCGGTGGCGCACCTCGGTGGCGGTGCTGGACGAGGTCCGTCGGCGGCCGGGAGTCACCAGGGCGGAGGTCGCCGAGCGGCTCGGGCTGAGCAGTGGGTCGGCTACCGAGATCACGGCCCGGCTGCGCGAACTGCACCTGCTGGCCGAGGCCCCCGCGCCGACCTCCGGACGCGGCCGGCCGACGACGGTGCTCGGCCCACATCCGGACGGCCCCGTCGTCGTCGCCGTCGACCTGCGGCAGGCGGACTGGCGCTGCGCGATCGCCGCGCTGGACGGCCGGCCGGAACTGGTCGCGTCGGGCCTGCACCGCAGCCACCAGCCCGGGCCGGTGCTGTCCTCGATCCGCAGGGCGCTGCATCGGATCCACGACCGCTACGGCCACCGGACGCGCGCGGTCGGAATCGCGGTGGCGGCAACCGTCCAGCACGGCAGGCTGGTCCAGTCGGCCACCCTCGGTTGGCGAGCGGTGGATTTGGCCACGCTGGCCGTCGACGCACACCTGCCACTAGTGATCGACAACGACGCGACGCTTGCCGGGGTGGCGGAGTCGCGCCACGGCGCCGCCCGCGGGGCCGCAACCGCGCTGCATGTGACCGTCGAGGTCGGGGTCGGCGGGGTCCTGGTCGTGGACGGCCATCCGGTCCGCGGGGCGACCGGGGCTGGCGGCGAGTTCGGCCACGTTCCATTCGGCGACCGCCGGCTGCGCTGCCCGTGCGGCGCCCGGGGGTGTTGGGACCTGACCGTCGACGGCCGGGCGCTCGCCCGTCACCTCGGGGCGGCCGCGCCGCCCGACCCGCGGGTCTACGCGACGGACGTACTGGCCCGCTGCGGACGCGACAGCGAGGCCCGAGCGGCCGTCAACCGCGTCGGCAAGGACCTGGCGACCGGGCTCGCCGGGCTGGTCAACGCCCTCGACCCCGAGGTGGTGACGCTCGGCGGCCTGGCCGAGCCACTGCGGGCCGCGGCCGGGCCGCACTTCACCGGCGCGCTGACCGGCGGGCTGATGGCCTTCCGCCGGCCGAACCCGCCGCCGGTGCTGGCCGCCGAGCTCGGCGACGAGGGAGCGCTGCACGGCGCCGCGGCCAGTGCGCTCGACACCGTGCTCAGCGAGGACGGCCTGGACGCCTGGGCCGCCAAGCGCTAGTGGATGGACCACCCGTCGGCCCAGCGGGCGGCGGCCAGCCAGCCAGCGGCGAGGTCGGCCCGCCGCCGTAGCTCGGCGGGCTCCGAGCCGAGCACTGTGACGTGCCCGATCTTGCGGCCGGGCCGTTCCGCCTTTCCGTACAGGTGCAGCTTCAGGTCGGGGAACCGGGCCAGCGCGTGGTGCACCCGCTCGTCGAGACCCATCTCCGGCGTCGTGGCCGCGCCGAGGACGTTGGACATCACGGTGACCGTCGCCCGCGGATTGGTCGGGCCCAGCGGGTAGTCCAGCACCGCCCGCAGGTGCTGCTCGAACTGGGAGGTGACCGAGCCCTCGATCGTCCAGTGCCCGGAGTTGTGCGGCCGCATCGCGAGCTCGTTGACCATCAGCCCTTCCGGCCGCCCGTCCGCGGTGTCGAACAGCTCGACCGCCAGCAACCCGACCACGTCCAGCTCGGCGGCTACCCGAAGGGCCAGCGCCTGGGCCTGCAGCGCCGTCGAGACCGGTAGGTCCGGGGCCGGTGCGACCACCTGGACGCAGATCCCGTCGCGCTGCACGGTCTGCACCACCGGCCAGACGGCCGCCTGGCCGAACGGCGAGCGCGCCACCTGGACGGCCAGCTCGCGGCGCATCGTGACGTACTGCTCGACGAGCAGCGGAGCGGGCCCGTCCAGCAGCCCGGGGAGCACCGCGGCGGCCGCGTCGGGCTCGGTCAGCACCCAGGTACCGCGGCCGTCGTAGCCGCCCCGGCTGGTCTTGAGCACGACCGGCCAGCCGTGCTCGGCGGCGAACTCGCCGACATCCGCGGCGCGGGACACCTCGCGGAACGGAGGCACCCGCAGACCCAGGTCGGCCAGCCGCCGGCGCATCACGAGCTTGTCCTGGGCGTGCAGCAGCGCGTCCGGATGCGGCCGCAGCGGCACTCCCGAGCCGGCCAGTGCGCGCAGGTGCTCGGTGGGCACGTTCTCGTGGTCGAAGGTCACGACGTGGCAGCCGCGGACGAACTCGCGCAGCGCCACCGGGTCGGTCGGCTCGCCGAGCACGACGTCCGCGGCGACCAGCGCGGCCGGGTCGTGCCGGGAGGCGGCCAGCACCCGCAGCGACATCCCGAGCGAGATCGCCGCCTGGTGCGTCATCCTGGCGAGCTGGCCAGCCCCCAGCATGCCCACGACCGGCATCTTTGCGGGGCGGCTCACGGAACACGGAGCCTACGGCGAGCCCCACATGGGCGACACATAGGATCGGTCGAGTGAGCTTCACCGACACGGTGCTGGCGCGGATCCCGCAGCCCTACCGTGACACCGCCTTCCGGCACCGCGAGCTGGTCAAGTTCACCATGGTCGGCGGGACGACGTGGGTGATCGACACGATCCTGTTCCTGGCGCTCAAGTCGACGGTGCTCGAAGCCAAGCCGGTGACCGCGAAGGTCATCGCGGTGGTGGTGGCCACGATCACCTCCTACATCCTGAACCGGGAGTGGTCGTTCCGGACCCGCGGCGGGCGGGAGCGGCGCCAGGAGGTTGTGCTCTACTTCCTGATCAGCGGCCTCGCGGTGGCGGTGTACAGCGCCCCGCTCTACATCTCCCGCTACGTCTTGGACCTGCAGGAGCCGAACGTCAGCCTGCTCACCCAGAACGTCGCCGACTTCGTCGCGGCCCAGGTCATCGGCGTGCTGCTCGGGATGGCGTTCCGCTGGTGGGGCTTCCGACGGTTCGTCTTCCCGCGGCAGAACGTGCGCCGTCAGGTGCCCGCGCCGACCGGCTGAGCCGGGACGCAGCGCCGCCCTCAGCGCGGTCCGCCCGCCGGGCGGGTCGGGACGGTCACCCGGTCGGCCTTCGGCACCGGCAGGAAGATCGCGAACGTGGCCGGCCGCGGGCAGGACAGCTCCAGCCGCCCACCGTCGGCCTCGACCAGCGCCCTGGCCAGCGCCAGCCCCAACCCGGTGGACGAGTCACCGGACACCCCGCGGTCGAACACGTGCGGCGCGAGCTCGGCCGGCACACCGGGTCCACCGTCGGCGACCTCGATCACCACCGTCCCCTCGCCGGTCCGGGCCGACACGGTGATCGTCCCGCCGCCATGCCGTAGCGCGTTGTCGACCAGGGCGCCGACGGCCTCCCGCAGCCGGGCCGGAGTCGCCCTGGCGAGCAGGCCGTCCGGGATCCGCAGCCGCAGCGTCCGCCCGGCCGAGCGCACCGCGGGCCGCCACTCGCGGGCGACCGCATCCAGGTCGGCGGCGAGCTCCACCGGCGTCGCGCCGGCCGCCCGCGCCTGCCGGGCGGCGTCCAGCAACTCGTCCAGCACCGCGCCGAGCCGCTCGGTCTGGTCGAGCGCGGCCAGCGACTCGCGCCGCACATGCGGGTCGGGGTTCGCCGCCAGCTCGTCGAGCCGCAACTGCAGCGCGGTCAGCCTGCTGCGCAGCTGGTGGGACACGTCACCGAGCAGCTCCCGCTCCCGCTGCACCAGCTCGGCGAGCGCGCTGGCCGACGTGTCCAGCACGTCGGAGACCCGGTCCAGCTCGGCGACCCCGGTCCGGGTCGGCACCTGGCGGAAGTCGCCGGCGCCCAACCGTGCGGCCCGTGCGGCGACCTCTTCCACCGGTCCGACCAGCCGCCGCGCGGTCACCCCGGCAACCACGGCTCCGGCCCCGACCGACACCAGCACCAGCAGCAGGACGACGCCGCTGAGCTGCAACTGCTGGCCGCGCATGGCCGTCCGCGGTTCGGCGAGCGTCATCGTGCCGGCGGCGCCGTACACCTGCGTCTCCACGATCGGGTCCGGCCCGGGATCGGGGCCGATCGTGGTCGACGGGCTGCCGGGCTGCTCGAGCACCAACCGGGCTCCGGTCGGCACCGCCAGCTCGATCCGCGCCAGCCCGGTGGGGTCGGAACGGTCGTCGCCGGCCAGGCTGCGGCTGATCTGCTCCAGCCGGGAGATCAGGTCGGCGCGGGTGAAGTCCTCGACGAGCTGCCAGGTGCTGATCGCCAGTGGCACACCGAGCACCAGTACCGTGAGCGCGACCACCAGCATCGTGGACGCCAGGATCCGCCGTCGCACGCTCGTCCTCCTTGGTGCCCCCGGTGCAGCACCCTAGCCCGCGTTGAACCGGAAGCCGACGCCGCGCACGGTGGCGATCCGGCCGTCGTCGCCGATCTTGCGCCGCAGCCAGGACATGTGCATGTCCAGCGTCCGGGAGGTCCGGAGATCCGGGTCGCCCCAGACCTCACGCAGGATGTCCGCCCGGTTGACCACCTGCCCGGCGCGCTGCATCAGCACCCGGAGCAGCTCGTACTCCTTGTTGGCCAGCGCGACCTCGGTGCCGTCGACCAGCACCCGGCGGGCCGCCGGCTCCAGCCGGATCCCGCCGATCTCCAGAGCGTCCGGGGCCCGCCTGCGCAGCAACGCCCGCACCCTGGCCAGCAGCTCGGCCAGCCGGAACGGCTTGCCGACGTAGTCGTCGGCACCGGCGTCCAGGCCGACGACGAAGTCGACCTCGTCGGTGCGCGCGGTGAGCATCAGCACCGGGAGATCCGGGAAGGCGGTGCGCAGCCGCCGGCACACCTCGAGGCCGTCCATCCCCGGCAGCCCGAGGTCGAGCACCAGCAGGTCGATCTCACCGCAGGTGGATCCGGTCCAGGGTCCGCTGCCCGTCGGTGGCGAACTCGACGTCGTAGCCCTCGCGCTGCAGCGCGCGGGACAGCGGTTCCGCGATCGCGGAGTCGTCCTCGGCCAGCAACACCTTGGTCACCCGGTCAGGCTATCCGCCGGTGCGCTGCATACCGTCGCACCGTGCACCCTGGGCAGGACATCCGGCCGGGCGACGGCCATCAGGCCGACCTCGACCTCGCGCTGGCGCTGGCCGAGCTGGCCGACGCGGTCACAGTCCGCCGGTTCCGCGCCGCCGACCTGCGGGTGTCCGCGAAGCCGGACCGCACGCCGGTCACCGACGCGGATACCGCGGTGGAGGACCTGCTGCGCGGCGAGCTCGCCGCGGCGCGGCCGACGGACGCGGTGCTGGGCGAGGAGCGCGGTGCCTCGGGGCACGCGGGCTCGGGCACGCGGCTCGGGACATGGGGTACGGACGTGGGTGCTGGACCCGATCGATGGCACGAAGAACTTCTCCCGCGGCGTGCCGGTCTGGGCCACGTTGATCGCGCTGACTGTCGCCGAACGCCCGGTGGTCGGCGTGGTCAGCGCACCGGCGCTGGCCCGGCGCTGGTGGGGCTGCGCGGGCGGCGGCGCGTGGACCCGCGACTCGGACCGGGCAGCCCCGCGCCGGATCACCGTGTCGGGCGTCGCGGACCTGGCCGACGCGTACCTGTCCACCACCGACCTCGGCTCGTTCCTCGCCGCCGGCACCGCCGAGGGGTACCTCGAGCTGGTCCGGCGCTGCTGGACCAGCCGCGCGTTCGGCGACTTCTGGCAGCACGTGCTGGTCGCCGAGGGCGTGCTCGACCTGGCCGTCGACCCGGAGGTCAACCCGTGGGACGTGGCCGCGGTCCAGGTCCTCGTCGAGGAGGCCGGCGGGCGGTTCACCGACCTCGCCGGGCGGCCGCGGCACGATCGCGGCAGCGGCCTATCGTCGAACGGTTTGCTGCACGACGCCGTGCTCGGCGTGCTCACCGCACCCACGATGGGTGCGTCATAGGCGCAACGGACGGTGCGGCGGGTCGTGCGAGTATCGAGGCCATGTCCACCGCAGACGGCCCCGAGATCGCGTACCAGGACCTGACCCCGGGCACGGTGTTCGACCTGGGCACGATCGTGATCGACGGCGATGAGATGGTCGAGTTCGCCCGGCGTTTCGACCCGCAGCCGTTCCACCTCGACGAGACGGCCGGCAAGGAGTCGATCTTCGGCGAGCGGCTGGCCTCTGGCTGGTTCACCGCCGCGCTGTGGATGCGCGCCTACGTGGACCGCGTGCTCAGCCGGGCGGCCTCGTTGGGGTCACCCGGCGGGGAGGAGGTCAGCTGGCCAGCTCCGGTGTTCGCCGGCGACGAGCTGCACGCGGCGATGGAGGTGCTCGACGCGCGGCGGTCCAAGAGCCGCCCGGAGATGGGGCTGGTGAAGATCCGGGCGACCCTGACCCGGGGCGAGGAGACCGTGTACCGCAGCGTGTTCACCGGGCTGTTCGGGGTCCGCGAGCCGTAACCACGAGAACGAGCCACGACGCGCACCGAGCGGGGCGCCTCAGCCGGCCAGCGCGCGGACCACCGCCGACGGTGCAGGGCGGCCGAGCAGTCCCGCCATCCAGCTGCTCGTCGCGACCAGCGCGTCCAGGTCGACGCCGTGCTCGACCCCCAGCCCGTCCAGCATCCACACCAGGTCCTCGGTGGCCAGGTTCCCGGTCGCCGACCGGGCGTACGGGCAGCCGCCCAACCCGCCGGCTGCCGAGTCCACCGTGCGCACCCCGCGGCGCAGCGCGGCCAGCGTGTTGGCCAGCGCCTGGCCGTAGGTGTCGTGGAAGTGCACGGCCAACGCGTCCACGCCGACCCCGGCCGCCCCGAACTCGTCGATCATCGCCTCGACCTGGCCCGCGGTGGCGACCCCGATCGTGTCGCCCAGCGAGAGCTGCCAACAACCGAGCCCGAGCAGCCGCCGCCCGGCTGCGACTACCTGACGCGAAGGCACCGCGCCCTCGTCCGGGTCGCCGAAGCACATCGACAGGTAGGCCCGCACCGGCAGCCCGGCGGCCAGCGCCCGCTGGACGACCGGAGCGAACATGTCGAACTGGCCGTCCAGCGAGCTGTTCAGGTTGCGCCGGGCGAACGACTCGGTGGCGCTGGCGAAGATCGCGACCTGCCGCACGCCGGCGGCCAGTGCCCGGTCCAGACCCCGCTCGTTGGGCACCAGCACCGGATACTGCACGCCGTCCCTGCGGTCCAGTACGGCCAGCAGCTCGGCGGCGTCCGCGAGCTGCGGCACCCACCGCGGGTGCACGAAGCTGGTGGCCTCCAGCACGGTCAGGCCGGCGTCCGCGAGCCGCCCGAGGAAGTCCGCCTTCGCCGACACCGAGACGAGTGCCTTCTCGTTCTGCAGGCCGTCGCGGGCACCGACCTCCCAGATCGTGACCCGGTCGGGCAGCCCGGCCGACGCCGCCACGGCCGGCAGCCCCGGCACGCGTGCCGGCCGGTCAGCTGCCGTCACGGGCGTCCATCTCCAGCCCGTAGATCATCGAGTGCACCCGTTCCACCCGCGGGATGTCGTCGAACTCCACCGGCTCGTCGCTGGAGGACTCCAGGATCAGCGTTCCGCAGCCGAGCATCCGCTCGAGCAGCGTGTGCCGGAACTGCACGCTGGACACCCGGTTCAGCGGGATGTCCAGCCCCTGCCTGGTCAGCACGCCCTCGCGCACCAGGACCCGCCGGTTGGTCACCACGAAGTGGGTGGTGCGCCAGCGGACCAGCGGGGCGACGGTGAACCACAGCACGATGACGAGGCCGAGCGCACCGAGCGCGATCCAACCGATCGGCGCCCAGCTCTGCTCCCTGATCAGCGCTGCCAGGTAGGCACCGGCCCCGACGGTGATCAGGAACACCAGGGCCGGGACGATCAGCATCTTCCAGTGCGGGTGGACGTGCAGCCGGACCAGTTCGCCCTGGGCCAGCAGGTCGTCCGGGTAGGCCACGTGATCACCGTAGCGCTCCGGCGGCGTTCAGCCGGACGATGCCACCGGCACTGTGTTGTCCGGCAGCCACTCGCCTCGGCCGGACGGGAGCAGGTCGAGCATCGGCCACACCGGGCACAGCAGGTCGATCCCGCGCCCGGTTCGGTCGGGGAAGTCGGCGCTCTGCAGGTAGGAATGCCGAACCCGGTTGCCGTCTCGGGTGAACACGCTGACCGCAGGGAACTGGCCGCCGCGAGAGCCCTCGACGCCGAGGTCGGTGAGGAACCCCGGTTCATCGAAGGCCGACACCAGCCGCAGCCCGTGCCAGCCGCGGCGCCGACCCCAAGCACGGAGCTTGCCCAGCGGCGCCTTGGCGATCACGGCCAGCCCGGCGCGGCGGGCCAGGTGCGGCGCGACGCCACGGAAGCCGTCCACCCACATCGAGCACATCGCGCACGCGGCGTCGTCCTCCGGATGGAACATCAGGTGGTACACCACGAGCTCGTCGTGCGCGCCGAACAGCTCGGCCAACGTGACCGAGCCGGAGGGATCGTCGGCCGCCAGGTCGCGGGGGCCTTCGGCGAAGGTGTACTCGGGCAACACCGGGCCGGGCGGCAGGGCACGCCGCTGGGCGGCGACGGCCTCGGCCTGGTCCCGCAGCGCGATCTCGGCGTCGAGCAGCGCCCGCCGGGCGACCCGGTAGTCCGAGCTGGCGCCGGACGCCCACAGCGGCGTCGGGTCGGTCTCGACGTGCAGGGTGATGCTCTTGAGCTCGGTCCACCACTCGGTCATGACGCCGACGCCACCTCGGCGAGCCGGGGCAGCAGCGTTGACCAGCCCCCGGCGTGGTCGGCGACGGCTGCCGGCGGGAGGCCGCGGTGCACCAGGCTGACCCTGGTACCGGCCGCGGTCGGCGCCAGCGTGACCTCGACGGTGCTGGAGCCCGCCGCGACCACGGCATCGGGTTCGGCGAAACCCCAGCTGAACACCACCCGCTTTGGTCGGTCGACCTCGAGGAACTCGCCCTGCATGTGGTACAAGCGCCGGTCCGGCGGGCCGCCCTCGTGCACCTGGTGACACACGCCGCCGGGGCGCGGATCGAGCGTGGCCTCGACCGCCAGCCAGCGGGTGAGCTTCTCCGGGTCGACGAAGAACTCGAACACGGTGTCCGGAGCCGCCTCGATGTCGATCTCCCGGACGATGTCCCTACTACTGGTTTCGATCGGCATCCTGCCTCCGCTGCTCGTGCTCGGCCTCGACCTTCAGGGTCTGCAGCCGGCTGTCCCAGAACTCCTCGATGAACGTCCGTACCTCGGCGAAGCCCTCCAGCCGCGTGCGGTAGAGGCGGCGGGTGCCTTCGCGCCGCTCGTGCAGCAGCCCGGCGTCGCGCAACACCCGCAGGTGCTGGGAGACCGACGGCCGAGACACGTCGGGGAAGTGCGCGGCGATGGACCCTGCGGTGTGATACCGGGTGCGGACCAGGCGCAGGATCTCCCGCCGGCGCGGCTCCACCACGGCCTCCAGTACGGCTTGCACGCCGCCGACCGTAGGCGATTGCTTACGTAAGTGTCAAACTACAAAATCGCGGTCGACATCGCCGACCAGTTCGAGGCTGAGGTCCCACAGCCGCCGGCGCGCGTCCGGCCGGTAGGCCTGCCGGTGCGCCCTGGCTTCGGTCTCCCGGTTGAAGTAGCGGCCGGTGGTGCCCTCGAGGCCGGGGTCGACGGCCAGCCGGACCGTCGCTTCGACGCCCCGCTCCAGGCTGTCGACCGATCGGCCGACCTGGTCGAGGACGATCTTGGTTGGCATGAACGTCGACGGGTGCAGGCTGTTGACGGTGACCCGCTCGGCGGCGAGCCGGTCGGCCAGCTCGAAACCCCAGGTGATCTGGGCGAGCTTGCTCTGCCCGTAGGCGCGGGTGCCGTCGTAGCTGCGACACAACATCACGTCGTCGAAGTCGATCGGGCTCTGCCCGGCGGAGGCCACGTTGACGATCCGGGCCGGAGCCGAGCGCTGCAGCAGCGGGAGCAGCCGAAGGGTGAGCAGGAAGCCGGCGAGGTAGTTGACCGCGAACCGCAGCTCGTAGCCGTCCCGGCTTTCCTGGCGGGTGGTCAGGTCGGGTCTGCCCGAGCCGATGCCGGCGTTGTTGATCAGCACCTGCAGCCGGTCGGTGCTGCGTTCGACGTCCTCGGCCAGCGCCCGTACCTCGGCCATCGAGGCCAGATCGGCCCGATGGGTGTGCACGGGCTCGTTGCCGGTGTCTCGCCGGATGGCCTCGGCGGTGGCGGCCAGGCGGTCCGGGGACCGGCCATGCAGGTGCACGGTGGCGCCCTCGGCGGCAAGCCGGTGCGCGACAGCTCGGCCGAGGCCGTCGGTGGCACCGGTGACGAGCACGACGGTCTCTTGGATGCTGCGCATCGTCACCCACCCATCATTGCGGTCGGAGGTGCACGACGTCCCCGGCCGCCACGGCGTGCGCCGAGCCGGCCTGGTCGGCGATCAGCAGGCGCCCGTAGCCGTCCACGCCGCGGGCCGTCCCGGTCAGCGTGCGGCCGTCGGGCAGCTCTACCCGGACCGCCGAGCCGATCGTCGCGCAGGCCGCGCGGTAGCCGTCCAGCAGCCCGCTGGCCTGCGGATCCCCGCCGGCGGCCCGCCAGCGTGCCTCGTCGTCGGACAGCTGGGTGAGCAGGTCGGCGAGCAGGTCGGTGCGGTCCGCTGCCGCCACGCCGGCAAGCCGCAGCGAGGTGGCCCCCGGCGGCAGCTCGTCGGCGCCGGTGTCGACGTTCACTCCGATCCCGATCACCACCGCAGGCCCGGGTCCCGCCTCGGCGAGCAGCCCGGCGACCTTGGCCGCCTCGGTGCCGATCAGCAGGTCGTTCGGCCACTTGAGCTCGACCGGGAGCCCCGGTGAGGCGCGCCGGGCGACCACCCGGTGCACCGCGAGCCCGGCGAGCAGCGGCACCCAGCCGAGCAGCTCGCTGGGCACCCCGACCGGTCGCAGCAGCACGCTGACCGTCAGCCCGGCGCCGGGCGGCGACACCCAGCCGCGGCCGAGCCGACCGCGCCCGGCGTGCTGCAACTCGGCGGCCAGCGCGGTGCGGTCGGCCGCGCCCATATCGACAGTGCGCGCGCCGGCAGCGCGAGCCACCAGGTCGGCGTTGGTCGAGCCGGTCTCGGCGACGACGTCCAGCGCGGCATACGGTCCATGCGGGGCGCACAGCCGCGCCCGCAGCTCCTCGGTGCGCAGCGGCGAACGGGTGCCCATCCGGCCAGTACAGCAGGCCGGCACGGGCACCCGTCAGTTGCGCCGCGCGGTCATCCCGCCAGCGGCGGGTACGGCTGCCTGGCGAGCTCCCGCCTGCGCCGCGCCCGCTGGTAGAGCAGCGGCGCGGCGACCGCACCACCGATCGCGAGCAGGATCGGCCCGAAGCCGAGCAGTAGCGCGAGCGGGATCGAGCTGGCCGGATCCACCCCGCTGGACAGCGCGGCGCGGGCGACCAACTCCAGAAAACAGGATGCCTGCAAGCAGCCCGCCGAGCAGCCCGGCAACGGTAGTGCCGACGATCTTCATCAGGTCTCCTTCGAGTCATCCGAGTCGACGTCGGCGAAGCTAGTGTCCCGGAAACGAGGTTCCTTGCCTGTCTCCGGCGCCCAGGCGGGTGCTGGTGCTCGGCCTCACCTTGGTGATGCTGCAGGGCGGCGGGTTCGGCGCTAGCGGTCCGGGGGTGCGCCCGCTGGACGCGCTCGGGGTGCTGCTGGCCGCGGCGGCCGCCCTGCCGCTGGCGTTCCGCCGCCAGGCGCCGCTGACGGTCTACGGGCTGGTCGCAGCAGCCAGCCTGGTGCTGGACGCGCTGGGCTACGGCTACGACTTCCCGTTCGGCCCGCTGGTCGGGGTTACTACCTGGCCGTCGCGTACGGCGGGGATCCGCGGCCGGTGCGCCGCTGGACCGCGGTGCTGGCCGCGGCCGTCTACCTGCCCGCTTCGGCCGCGCCTGCCCCGTTGCCGCTCGACCAGTTCCTTCCCGAGCTGCTGTTCTCCGCGCTGCTGTTCGCCGGGGCGTATGTCGCCGGTGACCGGACCCGGCTGCGTCGCGACCAGCTCGCCCAGCTGGAGGAACGCGCCCGGCGCGCCGAGCGCGACGCCGAACGGGAGCGCCGGCTCGCCGCCGCCGAGGAGCGCACCCGGATCGCCAGGGAGCTGCACGACTCGGCCGGCCACGCGATCAACGTGATCCTGGTGCAGGCCGGCGCGGCGCGGCTGCTGCACGAGCAGGATCCGGCCGCCTCCCGGCGCGCGCTCCACACCGTCGAGGAGGTCGAGGGAGACCATCGGCGAGATCGATCGGATGGTGCACGCGCTGCGCGACGACGGCCGCGACCCGCCGCCCGCCGACCCGGCCGAACTCACCGAGCTGCTGGAACGTCACCGCGCGGGCGGCATGCGGATTACCACCGAACTGGATGGAGCGCGCGCCGGGCTGCCGCGCAGCGTCGCCTGGGCGGGTCACCGCATCCTGCAGGAAGCGCTGACCAACGCTGCCCGGCGCGGCACCGGCGAGGCGCAGGTCCGGGTCTCCTACCGGCCGGAGGCGGTCGAGATCACCGTGACGAACCCGACCGGCACGAACGGGTCGGCGCCCCGCGGCGGGCACGGCATCGTCGGCATGCGCGAGCGGGCGAGCTTGCTCGGCGGCACCCTGGAGACCGGCACCGAGAACGGGATTTTCCGGCTGCACGGCCGGCTCCCGTGCACCGAGACCCCGTCCACACAGGATCTGTCCACTGAGGTCTCGTCCACACACGTCTCATCCACACAGGACTCGTCCACAAAGGCTTCGTCCACACAGGAGCCGTCCACAAAGGCGGAGCCGTGACCCCGGACGGGTACTGATCGCCGACGACGACGACCTGATACGCGCCGGGCTGCGCGCGGTGTTTGTCCAGCGACCCGAGCATCGAGGTGGTCGCGCAGGCGGGCGACGGCCTGCAGGCCGTCCAGCGCACCCGGAGCAACCGGCCGGACGTCGTGCTGATGGACGTGCGGATGCCGAACCTGGACGGCATCGAGGCGATCCGGGAGATCACCGCCGTGGCGCCGCAGACCAGGGTGCTCATGCTGACCACGTTCTCCGATGACGACCACGTCTTCGGTGCGCTGACCGCGGGCGCCTCGGGGTTCCTGCTCAAGAGCACCCAGCCCGAGCAGCTCATCGCCGCGATCCACACGATCGTCGCCGGGGAGGCCCTGCTCTCGCCGTCGGTGACCCGCACGGTGATCGACCGGATGGCCCGCCAGCCGCGACCCGACCCGACCGCGGTCCGGCGGCTCGCCGCGCTGACCCCGCGGGAGCGGGACGTGATCGAGCTCGTCGCGCGCGGCCTGTCCAACGCCGAGATCGCCGGCGCGCTGGTGATCGAGGAGTCGACAGTGAAGAGCCACCTCAAGCGCATCCTGGCCAAACTCGCGCTGCGCGACCGGGTGCAGGTCGTGATCATGGCCTACGAGACCGGGTTGGTGCGTCCCGGCGCGGGCAGCCCGGCGGCCGACCGTCGCTGACGACCCCTGGCCGCAGACCGCGCGAGCTGGTGTCAGCTGGTGTATGGCGGGGTGCCGGCGGGGCGGTAGTCGGAGAGCACTATGCGACCGTCCAGGACCGTGTAGGAGTCCAACTCCAGGGCGATATCCGCGAGCTGGGCGAAGAAGGGTTCCTGCCCGCTCTTCCCGATGATCAGAGGGAAGACCATCAGCCGGAGCCGGTCGACCTGTCCGGCGTTGAGCAGTTGACGCACCAACGAGACGCTCCCGACGGTGCGTAGCTCGGTGCCTTCGCTCGCCTTCATCCTGGGCACCTCGTCCACCACGTCGCTGCTGTTGATCGTCGCCCCTGGCCAGGAGACCTCCTGAAGAGTCCGGGAGAAGGGTGCCTGCGCCATCCGGTGCCATCCCTCGTCGCGAAACTCCTCGGGGAGGTCCGCCAGGGCGGAGTAGGTCCGACTGCCCATCACCCGCCGGTGCGGTCGGTTCGCCTCGTCGCTGATCCATCGTTCCAGGTCCGGGCCGCCGGAGCCGAAGTAGCCAGGCGAGCGGGAGCCGCTGGCGTAGCCGTCCACGCTCAGGAATATGTCCGCGATGAGTTCCGGCATCTCGATCCTCCCTGGATCGAGCGGTGCGGGACACACCATAGGGACGACCCCTAGCCCCGCGGGGGCAGCAGCCCTGCCGCGAGGGGACACCTAGTGTCCCGTGAGCGAGGTTCCTTGCCCGGATCCGGCGATCCCAGGTGGATGCACCGCAAGGCGGAGGAGAAGGCGCCTCAACCCCACTCGCAGCCCTCCCCGTCGCTGTCGCGATCGAGTCCGTAGATGTCTGAACCCGTCACCAGCACCGGACCTTGTACATAAGCTGGCCCGTTACCGTTGCCGCTCGCGCAGTCGACATCCGAGGCAATCGGAACGCAAGGGGTGTAGTTGGGGTCGCAGCCCGCAGCGGCTGCGGGCTTCGGTGCGGGCTTCGGAGTCGGCGTTGGCTTCGGCGTTGGCTTCGGCGTTGGCTTCGGCGCGGGTATTGGCACTGGTATCGGCACGGGAGCGACCGGTTCGCTCAACGCCGTCGTCGCCAGGGCAGATGGTGACGGCGTTGTGCTGGCGGCCGAACTTGGAGTTGAAATGTTCGTGGACGGTGAGGTCTGCGAGGCCGGGGCGGGCCGGCTGCTACAGGCAGTCGCGGCGGCGAGCGCGAGCAGGACGCCGACGATCCGGGCAGGGCGGATCAAAGGGGTAGGCCTCTCAACGGGGGGCGTCAGGACTATTCGACCGTTCGCTCATTGTGGGCTCTGCGTTAACAGCGCGAACCACTCCGGGCTGTGCTCGGCAAGCGAGAAGCGGCAACCCGACCAACTCGGTAACGAGTCCTGCGACGAGATCGACAGTTTCGTTTGAAGGCTGCGCGCTCCCCAGACACCTCTGGCGACACCCACCATGTGCGGCCCTGCCGGATGGGGAATCCGATGTCTACAACGATGCCCGGCCCGCGCGGCCATCCAGCCCAAGTCGCCCCAACGGTGCCCCCTTCCGCCCGCCGACGCCGGGGACCGCTGGGATGGTTCATCCGGGGCGGCTGGTACATCTTCGTCGTCGTGCTCTCCCTCGGAATGCTCAGCTTCGTCCCGTTCGTGCACGCCGCAATCCGCACCCGCAAGCCCCTGACGACGCTGTGGGCGGCGCTCTACACCGCAGCCGTCATCGCCCTATTCGCCACGCCCGACAAGGTGAACATCGGAGGCCTCATAATCGGCCTCATGATCATCGCAGCATTGCACTCCATCCTGCTGCGCCAGCAGGTCTGGCCACCGACCGCCGAGGCGCACCCCACCCCAGCCGGGCGCATCTCCACCGGCATGCCGGCCGACCCCGCGATCGCTTCCGTCCTGGCCGCCCGCGCGCGCCGCGACGAGGCACGCCGACTGGCCGGCGCCGACCCACAGATGGCCCGGGAGCTGCGCATCGGCCGGCCCGATCTCCCCCGCGCCTACGATGACGGCGGTCTCGTTGACTTGAACAGCGCTCCCGCCAACGCGATCGCGAACATCTGCGGAATCCATATCGCCGTCGCTGCCCTGATCGTGAACGCCCGCGCCGCCGGCATCACCTTCACCACGATCGAGGACGTCTTCTCCTTCACCGACATCCCGTACCCGCTCTGGGACCGCATCCGCGACCGCGCAGTGGTGATCACCGGCTAGCGGCCGGCCCGTCCAATCGACCTGCTCGGCCGGTCCTGACCGGCCCCTCACCCCAGCGAAGTCAAAGGATCTTGTCCACGTCGATCTGAGGGCCGAGCTAAGGGGTCTCGGCGGTCACGCCGGCCACCGTGTAGGCCTCGTTTGGCACCGTGGAGACCTGCACACCCCAGAAGCCGAACTCCTCGTCCTGCTCGATCGGAACCACCAGCCGGTCGTCCTCGTCGCCCTCTTGCTTCTGCTGCGCTGCCTCCGCCATGGCCGCCAGCGTTCCCCTTCCTGGCGATCTTTGGAGTGGCCTCCCGAGCCCCAACCCGGGAGGCCCACCCAAACGCGCTCCGCGCCGGGGGAAGGACGCCCGGACGGCGGAGCCGGTGTCCCCGCCGGGGAGGTTCCACACCCGGGCGGGGACACCACCGAGCCTAGTTGACCTTGGCCTCGGTCTGGGCCAGGCGCGCGCTCCAGGCGTGTCGGGCCGGGCGCGGCGGGGGTGTCGGCGCCGAGCCCGTCGAGCCCGTAACGAACCGGACGAACCGCGCGAGGTCAGGAGTGATCGCTCCCCCGCGCAACGGCGCCTTTGTACGGCCCTATCGCACGAAGGTGCCGTTCGTTCGGGTGGGCGGCGGGTTGGGGCGGCCGGTGGGCGGCGGGTTGGCGGCTAGTGGCCGGTGCGGTGCAGGGCGTGCTCGACGAGTGCGACCAGGGTCTGCAGGCTGGAGCGGTCGTCGCGGGCGTCCATCCAGATCACCGGCGTGTCGGATGGCAGCACCAGCGCGTCGCGGACCGTCGACTCGGTGAAGCCGGCGGTCCCGGGGAACGAGTTGATCGCCACGATGAACGGCAGCCGGCGGTTCTCGAAGTAGTCGATCGCCGCAAAGCAGTCGTCGACGCGGCGCAGGTCGACCAGCACCACGGCGCCCACCGCGCCGCGGGCGAGCTCGTCCCACATGAACCAGAAGCGGTTCTGCCCGGGGGTACCGAACAGATACAGGATCATCGAGTCGTCGACGGTGATCCGGCCGAAGTCCATCGCCACCGTGGTGGTGTGCTTCTCCGGCACCGCGGCGGTGTCGTCGATCCCGACCGAGAGCGCGGTCATCTCCTGCTCGGTGGTGAGCGGTGGGATCTCCGAGAGCGCGGTGACAAAGGTCGTCTTCCCGACCCCGAAACCGCCGGCGACCAGCACCTTGAGCGGGATGAGCTCGGCCGCTGGCGCAGGTCGCCGACCGACGTCAGCGGGCGCGAAGTCCATCCAGCAGCCTCCCTAGGATCTCCTGACCGGGGCCGCCCTCGGCGTAGCTGGGCGGCGGTGCGTGCACGATGAGGTATCCGGCGTGCGCCAGGTCGCTGACCAGCACGCGTGCCACCCCGACCGGGACGCCGAGCATCGCGCCGATCTCGATCACCGAGACCGGCGCCTTGACCATCTCCAGGATGGAGCGGTACTCCACCTGCAGCGACGAACCCTGCCGCGTGGCGAGGTCGGTGACCGTGACCAGCGCCTCCACCGCCAGTTCGCTGCCGTTGGAACGGGTCCGTCCGCCGGTGAACGCGTAGACCGGCACGACCCGGCCGCCCGGGCGGGCTTCCTGGTCGTCCGGAATCACGGCGAGCCGACCCGGGGAGCCGGGGTCAGAGCGTGGCCCACTCGATTGGCGAGCATGGTCATCTCGTAGCCGACCATCCCCATGTCGGCGGTCCGCTCGGTGAGCACGACCAGGGTGGAGCCCTGACTGACCGACGTCACGAACAGGTAGCCGCCAGCCATCTCGACGATCGTCTGGGTGACCGGCTCGGTGCCCAGCAGCGTCGCGGTGCCCCGGGCCAGGCTGACCAGCCCGGATGCCGCCGCCGAGAGCTGGTCGCCGAGCGTCACGTCCACTCGAAGGGACCCGGCCAGCCGCAGGCCGTCGCCGGAGACCACCAAGGCGTGCACCACACCGGGCGTGCCCGACACGAAGTCGCTCACCAGCCAGTCGAGCTGGCCGTTGACCGATCCGGGCGAGCTCATCTACTACCCCCGTTATCGCCACGATGGCCGTCTCCGTGGCCGTCCCTGTTGCCGTCCGCGCCATCGGCTCCCGAGATCTGGGCCTGCTGTGCCGCCCGCCGGCTCGCCTGGTACCTGGACAGCGCGTCGGACGCCTGCGGCGCCTGCGAAGTCGGTGTCTGCGCGTCGGCCGTTTGTTGGGCCGACCGCAGCTCGGGGGCGAGGTGGCTCTGCGGGACGCGGCGGTTCAGCCGCTGCTCGGGCACCGAGCCGGACCGCTGACGGTCGCCGTTGCCGGCACCGCCCGCGCCCCCGGCATGGCCGGCGCTGGACGCGGCCCGTCCGCTCCCGCTATCGGCGCCATGGCCGTTGCCAGGGCCGTTGCCAGGGCCGTTGCCAGGGCCGTTGCCAGGGCCGTTGCCAGGGCCGTTGCCAGGGCCGTTGCCAGCGCCGTTTCCACTGCCGCTGCCGGCGCCGTGGCCGTTGCCGGCCGCATCGTCGCGTTGCTCCGGGCCGGCCGGATCGCCCTTCGCGCTGGTCCCCGGACCGCCGGCCCCGTTCCCCGTGCCGTGAGCCGAGGAGCGGATCGGAGTGGCGCCTGCCCCCGTACGTTGCGCCGGAACGTCGCCTCGCGGGAAGCCGGCCGATGCCGGTTGCGGCAGGTCGGCTGCGCCGACCGGTCGGATCGGGTCGCCGGCGAACTGCTCCGGCGGGCTCGCGTGCTCCGGGGTCGTCGGACGCCACCAGCCCGCCCAGGAGTCCTCGGGCTGGCCGCGGTACTCGGCACCCGAGGTCGGCGCCGGCCCCTGCTGGACGACCGCGACCGGAGCCAGCCGCGGCGGCGCGGCGCCGGTACCGGCACCGACGCGCGGGATGCCGTACGGCGCGGTCTCGGCCCGGCTGGGCACGGCCGGGGCCTGCGAGTCGGCCGGAGGCTGCCAGTCGGCCGTGGGCTGCCGGTCCGCCGGGGGATGCCTGTCGGCCGGCGGCGCGACGGCCGGCAGGGCCGCCTGCTCCGGTTCGACCGGCGAGTCGTCGAACAGGTTGCCGGGCAGCACGACCACCGCGGTGATCCCGCAGCCGGGCGTCGGGGTGAGCGAGACGCCGATGGCGTGCCGTTGGGCCAGTCGCGCAACCACGTGGAAGCCCAGCCGTTGCGAGACGGCCAGGTCGACCTCGGGTGGGTGGGCGAACAGCTCGTTGGCCGCTGCGATCTGCTCCATCGGCATGCCCACGCCCCAGTCCTCGATGGTGAGCAGGCAGGCGCCGGGCGAGTGCAGGTACGGCCGGGTGCGAACGGAAACGCTGGCGTGCGGTGGCGAGTACCGCACCGCGTTCTCGGTGAGCTCGGCGATCAGGTGGGTGACGTCGGTCACGGTGTGACCGGAGACGGAGAGCTTCTCGTCGATCGCGAACACCACCCGCTCGAGGTCCTCGGTCTCCGCGATCGCCGCGCGCACCACGTCGCGCAGCGGGACGGGCGCGCTCCACACCCGGGTGGGTTGCTCCCCGGAGAGCACCAGCAGGTTCTCCGCGTTGCGGCGCACGCGGGTCGCGAGGTGGTCCAGCCGGAACAGCTCGGCCAGCGCGTCCGGGTCGCGCTCCTTCTCCTCGAGCTGGTTGATGATGTCGAGCTGGCGGTACAGCATGCTCTGGTTCCGCCGGGCGAGGTTGACCAGCAGTTCCGAGGTGAACCGGCGTCGGCCGATCTCGGACTCGGCTAGCTGCTTGGTCAACAACTCGCGCTTCTGCTGCTCCTCCTCGTTGGCTCGCCAGAAGATCACCATGCCGATGCAGGCGAGCAGCACCGCGAGACCGTGGATCAGCGACCAGGTCCACGGGTCCACCTGGCCGGCCGGGTGGTTGAAGATCAGGTTCGACTGCCAAGCCGAGCCGATCCCGTGGCTGACCACCGTGAAGACCACGTTCCAGAGGAACGGCACCCAGTCCTGGTAGAGCGCGATGAACCCGATGATGATGAAGAAGGAGAAGTGCGCCTCGATCGAGCCGTTCGTGAGCCCGACGAGGGCGGCGCAGCAGTAGGTGAGGCCGGCGGTGATCAAGATCGACGCCGGACGCCGATGGCGGATCAGGTGGCCGAGGACGAGGCAGATCACCGGGGGGATCAGCACCAGGCTCGTGACGGTCCCGCCCCAGCCGAAGAGCAGGCCGACGACGGCCAGCCCGCCGATAAACAACCCGAGCAGCCACTGCAGGATCCGGTGCCGGCGGCCCCACGCCGCGTCGTCCAGGGTGTTACCGCGAGGCAGGTAGCTCAGCAGCCGTTTCACTGTCTGCATCGGTGGCCCAACCACCCTTTCTGCGCAATCACCCGCCCGGTCGTTCTGGGCCGAACGGTGCAATGGAGGATTCAGTTATTAGGCCGTTCGCGGGAAGATCAGCAGTGTGGGGGAGCTTCCGCAACGGGCAACCATACACGCGCAGTCATGCCTGTCACGCACGTGGTCGAACTTGCGCCCGGTCGTAGCGCGAGCGGTCAGCACGCCCCGAACGGGCGGTAGCGGGTGATCGGCTGGATAGGCTGAGTGCCCATGAGCGGCACCGCCGAGCGGCCCATCGAACCACCCGTGGACGAGCCCGAGGCAGATCCGGACCCGCATACCACCGCCGGGAAGCTGGCCGATCTGTACCGCCGCGTCGACGACGCCGTGCACGCCGGGTCCGAGCAGGCCGTGGAACGCCAGCACGCCAGGGGCCGGCAGACCGCGCGGGAGCGCATCGACGCGCTAGTCGACCCCGGCTCGTTCGTCGAGCTGGACGCGCTCGTACGGCACCGCTCGACGGCGTTCGGGATGGCCGAGAAGCGGCCTTTCGGCGACGGCGTGGTCACCGGCAGCGGCACGATCGACGGCCGCCCGGTCTGTGTGTTCAGCCAGGACGCCACCGTCTTCGGCGGCTCCCTCGGCGAGGTGTACGGCGAGAAGATCGTCAAGGTGATGGACCTGGCGATGAAGATCGGCTGCCCGGTGATCGGGCTCAACGACGGCGGCGGGGCCCGGATCCAGGAGGGCGTCGTCGCGCTCGGGCTGTACGGCGAGATCTTCATCCGCAACGTGCACGCCTCCGGAGTGGTCCCGCAGATCTCGCTGATCCTCGGCCCGTGCGCGGGCGGCGCGGTGTACTCCCCCGCGATGACGGACTTCACGGTGATGGTCGACGGCACCAGCCACATGTTCATCACCGGGCCGGACATCATCCGCACGGTGACCGGGGAGGACGTCGACTTCGAGGAGCTCGGCGGCGGCCGGGCGCACAACACCAAGTCGGGTGTCGCGCACTATCTCGCCGCCGACGAGCAGGACGCAGTCGACTACGTCAAGGAGCTGCTCTCGTTCCTGCCCAGCAACAAC
This sequence comes from uncultured Actinomycetota bacterium, assembly GCA_963776255.1. Classification (GTDB taxonomy): domain Bacteria; phylum Actinomycetota; class Actinomycetes; order Mycobacteriales; family Pseudonocardiaceae; genus Pseudonocardia. Next base: position 217,021 of record CAVZMB010000012.1, read on the forward strand.
CTCTCCGAGCCGCCCGCCTTCCCGCCGACCGAGCCGCACGGCGAGTCGATCGCGGACGGCGTCACGGACACCGACCGCGAGCTGGACACGATCATCCCGGACTCGCCGAACCAGCCGTACGACATCCGTGAAGTGATCACCCGCGTCCTCGACGAGGCCGAGTTCCTCGAGGTGCACGAGCTGTTCGCGCCGAACATGGTGGTCGGCTTCGGCCGGGTCGACGGTGCGTCGGTGGGTGTGGTGGCCAACCAACCGACCCAGTTCGCCGGGTGCCTGGACATCGGGGCGAGCGAGAAGGGCGCCCGGTTCGTGCGCACCTGCGACGCGTTCAACGTGCCGATCCTCACCTTCGTCGACGTGCCCGGCTTCCTGCCCGGCACCGACCAGGAGTGGCAGGGCATCATCCGGCGTGGTGCGAAGCTGATCTACGCGTACTGCGAGGCAACCGTGCCGAAGGTCACCGTGATCACCCGCAAGGCCTATGGCGGGGCCTACGACGTGATGGGTTCCAAGCACCTCGGCGGCGACGTCAACCTGGCCTGGCCGACCGCGCAGATCGCGGTCACCGGGGCACAGGGCGCGGTGAGCATCCTCTACCGCAAGGAGCTGTCTGCGCTGTCCGGCGACGAGCTTGCCGCCCGCCGCGCCGAGCTGGAGGCCGAGTACACCGACGCGCTGTGCAATCCCTACCTCGCCGCGGACCGCGGCTATGTCGACGCGGTGATCCCGCCGTCGCACACCCGCGGCTACGTCGCCCGCGCGCTGCGCACCCTGGCGACCAAGCGCCAGACGCTGCCGCCCCGCAAACACGGGAACATCCCGCTGTGAGCGAGGGCCCGGTGCTGCGGGTCGTTCGGGGCGATCCGACCGAGGAGGAGCTGGCGGCCATCACCGTCGCGGTCCTCGCACTGGCGCCGGACCCTGCCGAACCGGCTGCACGTCCGAGCAGCCGGTGGAACGACCCGGCCGACCGGATGCGTCGCGAGCTCGATCACGGCCCGGGCGCGTGGCGCGCCTCGGCCTGGCCGCGCTGAGCCCCGGGCCGAGTTCGGTGCGCGTCATCCTCGCCTCGGGCTCACCGGCGCGGCTCGGCGTGCTGCGCGGGGCCGGCCTCGACCCGGTCGTCGAGGTGCCGCACACCGACGAGGACGCGGTGCTGGCCGGCGTCGCCGACCGGTCGCCGCCGGAGCGGGTCGTGGCGCTGGCCGCGGTCAAGGCGGACACGGTCGCCGCCCGGCTGTCCGGTGCGTGGCCGGACGCGGTGGTGATCGGCTGTGACTCGATGCTGCTGTTCGACGGCGCGCTGCTCGGCAAGCCGGCCGGCGCCGACGAGGCGCGCCGCCGCTGGACGACGATGGCCGGACGCACCGGCGAGCTGCTCACCGGGCACGCGGTGCGGCTGATCCGCGACGGCACGGTGGCCCGGACCGCTGAGGCGGCCGCGCACACCACGGTCCGCTTCGGCCGCCCGACCGCCCCCGAGCTGGACGCCTATCTGGCCTCCGGGGAACCGCTCGCGGTCGCCGGCGCGTTCACCCTGGACGGCCGCGGCGGGTGGTTCGTGGACGGCATCGACGGCGACGCGTCCAACGTGATCGGGATCAGCCTGCCGCTGACCCGGCGGTTGCTCGCCCAGGTCGGCGTCGAGGTGCACGAGCTGTGGAGCGGCCGCCCGCCGGGCGCCTAGGCTGATCGGGTGCCACCGACCACCTTGCCGCCGAAGCTCGCCGAGCTGGTCGAGGAGTTCGCCCGGCAGTATCGAGCCGCAAACCCGGTGGACGGGATGCTGGAGGCATGGCGAGCGGAGGCGGTGGCTGGCGGCGGCTCGGGACACGCTGCCGACGGGTTGGAGGCCTGCGGAGCGTGCTCTGGCGCTGCTGCTTCTCGCGCCAGCGCTCGCGCGGTCTCCAGGTAGCCCCAGGCCCCGCAGGCAAAGCACACGAAGCGGCCGCTGTGCACCTGCACCCGCAGGCTGCGCTGGCGGTCCGAGCCATGAAAGGGTGAAGTGTACGAAGCTAGGAAATATTTGTAAGTAACTATCTAGGAAAGAAGAAAGGTAAGTAGGTAGGAAATTTATAAAGAAATATTCTTCCTAAGTACCACATATTGCTTCTTGTAAAAACGCTTGACGTCGTTTGTCCGTTGCCTTATCTTCGTTACCTAGAAAAGTACCTTCCTAGGAAAGAAGGAAGATAGGAAGGTCTGAACAAAAGAATATAGGTAGGAAGCTATGCATCTTCGCAGAGAAGACACGCCATGCTGATTACACTCGCGAATCAAAAAGGGGGTACGGGGAAGACAACGCTTGCGACGAATCTGGCTGGGGCCTTTGCGGCTGATCGTCGGCGTGTTGTCCTCGTGGATATTGATCCCCAGCACTCGGCACTTGAGTGGGCTGAGACCCGACCCGAGGCGGTGCCGCAGATTCCCGTCCTCTCCCTCCAAGGGACTGAAGACGCCTGGCGACGGGCACTCGCTCCACTGCAGGAGGCGTATGAGGTGATCATTCTCGATACCGGTGGCCGGATTTCGCCAGCCGTACGCAACGCGGTGAGCGTGGCCGATTTCTTGCTCGTCCCCACCCTAGCGTCGTTGCCAGATGTGCGCAGTACTGAAACCTTCTACCACCAGATTATTCAAGCAGTGGCTCATGATAAGGTCGTGTATGGAGGGATTGTGCTCAATGCGGTCCAAGCAGGAACCCTCTTGGCGAAAGAAGCTGAAACCTATCTGCGCGAGCGGGGCTTTCCGGTTTTTACGGCGTGTCTCCATCAGTATATTGCGTTTCGGGAAGCCATTGGGCGCGGCCTCACGGTCCAAGAATATGAGCCTGCGAGCAAAGCCGCACGCGATCTAGCGCATGTCTATGACGAACTGAAGGAGCATTGTGATGGCACTCAAAAAGCGTGAGCCAATGCAGTTTGCCCCTCCCACCCCTGTGCAATGGGGGGGCTCTGATATCAGAGGCACCAGCTGATCCCGAGCCCATGGTGAAACTGGGCGTGATGATCTATAAATCGCTCAATAAGCGGCTCAACCTCGAAGCGGCGAACCGCGAAGTCAAGAAGCAGGACCTCGTCAACGAAATCCTCTGCGAGCTACTTCGAAGTGCAGGACGAGGAGGGGTCATAAGAGGCGACCCGCCACCCGGCTTAGGGCTCCTTCGGTACCAGACTTCCCCTCGCTTCAGGAAGCACACACAGCAGCATACACGTCGTCAGGAACGACTCGCTCGTTGTACAGACAGAAAGGGACCTCATGGCTGAGCAGCCGCAGGGAGTACGACGATCCGAAAAAGTGCGTGGCAAAGATATCGAAGGGAAAGTCCGGGTGCTTGAGAAAACCTACCCGCAACAGCTCATGCTCTTCCAGACCTTTTTGCCAGAAGACGCCTCCGACGATAAGTATTCCAACACGATTGAACTCTACGATGCCATCCCAAAGTATGTGACCAATCCCAAACTCGTTGATGCGATGCGCGAAGGGGGAAAATATCTCCCGTTAATGAAGCGGCATTTTCGTCATCGCGGGGAAGGATATCACGTCATCATACGCCCGGCCCGTCTCGTCGACCGTGAGGGTATTGAAAAAGAATATTACCCTGGGATACGCGAAGAATTGGTGGAAGATGCCCTCCGCAAGCTCGCCCTTGAGCAGTTCAATGGCGCCTATTTTGATAATCAAGCAGGGGTCCAATTTACCGTCTATCAATTGAACAAGGAATTGCAAAGTCTTGGCCACGAATTCAAACGTTCGAGTCTGGTAGACGCGTTACGCATCTGTAGCGGTGTGCTCCTGACCATCGCAAAAGAGGATGGCGATCTCGTGATGGAGTCGCCTATTTTTCCGCTCCTCTTGCTGGGGCGCAAGAAAGACTGGGTGAAACATCCCAAGGACACCCGCTGTTATGTGAAGTTTCACCCGCTCGTGACCCAAAGTATCAGCTGCCTGACCTATCGGCAATTTGATTATGCTTCTTACATGCATTATACGCATCGCCTCTCGCGATGGCTCCACAAACGACTCGCGCATAACTATAGCCAAGCGGGCCTTCTGCATCCCTATACCATTCGTCTGAGCACCATTCTGCGCGACAGTGGCACGCATCACTCGCTCCGCGCCTCGAACAATGCCCGACAAGTGGAAGAAGCGCTGACGGAACTTCAAGAGCGGGACATAGTGATGTCCCTTACGCGAGACGTGCTGCGCGGGCCACGGCATAGCCTTGTCGATATTACCTATACCTTGTTGCCGACTATGACATTCATTGAAGAAGTCAAAAAGGCCAATCGACGTGTGAAACTCCTCTCTACGAAACGCTTTGACAGAGAGATCAGTCCTCACTCTGGATAAAATATGGGGTCCTGACGAGCAGGTGGTGCCCAACAATATGGGGTCCTGATGAGCAGCTCAGATTTCGGAAGCCAAAATATGGGGCTCCGACGAGCAGGTCACGGCCAAAATATGGGGTCCTGACGAGCAGGTCACGGCCAAATATGGGGCTCTGACGAGCAGGTCACGGCCAAAATATGGGGTCCTGACGAGCAGATTAGCTCTTAAAAGCCAAAATATGGGGTCCTGACGAGCAGGTCACGGCCAAAATATGAGGTCCTGACGAGCAGGTCATTGGAGTCAGCTCCAACAATAGTGCGGAGGTGAGCCATCTTTCGCTAACCTATCCTTTAACCATTAACCACTTTCTTAACCACGCTATACAGCCTACCGCACGTGCCCCTGAAACCCCTCTCATTATGCCAAAGCACGTCTCCCATAACGTTGCTGCACATCTTAAGCAAACCACACACCACGTCTTCTATCGAGAGGATTAGACACTGATACGCAAATCACGCTTTGTTGTAGCGGGTCACTGTCGATACGCGACAGCAACCCACGGACACCACCCGGCTCACCGTCCCAGGGCCTTCTGGTAACTCTCCTTGATCATCGCCGTCGTCGAAGCGACATAGATCTGGGTGGTTTCGAGCTTCGTATGCCCGAGAAACTGCTGGATCTGCTCCAGCAATTCCCGCTGAGCCTCCAAGCTCAGTGATCACTGGGTCAGCGGTCCTAGCCTTTCGTAAACATTGATGCGAAAATACCCCCTGACGTGAACGATGGCATGTGCTCGTGATGGGGGTGCTCATGTCCAGTGTTGCTCCCAAAGCACGGCAGCCTCTCGCTGCTGCTGCCCTCTTTGGTTTGGTACAAAACGGCTTTACGTCCATCCCGGATGACCGCCTGAGCGAGACCGACATTGCTGTAGCGGATGCGCTGCTGGCCGCGTGCGCGCTGTTTGCCTGGAAAGCGCCCTCGCTCCTTGCCTTTGACAAGGAGCGAGTCGAGGACAATGTGCACACCGTCTACGGGATTGAGCGAGTCCCATGCGACACCCACAGGCGTGAGATCCTGGATCCTGTCTCCCCCAAGTGGCTCCGCCCGGTCTTGAAGCGTGTCTTGCGGCAACTCCAGCGCGGCAAGGCGTTGGAACCGCTGGAGTGCCTCGCTGGTCATTCTTTCCTTGCCCTCGATGGTACAGCATATCGTTCCTCCAAGACGATGCACTGTGCCTCCTGTGTGCCGCGTGTCCACCGCCATGGGTCCATCACCTAGGCACAGCAGATGTTGGGGGCTGCGATCATCCATCCAGACCAGCGGGCCGTCATCCCGCTTATGCCTGAGCCGATTGGACACTGTAGTAAAGATTCTGGGTCATGTGTATCCCCTGCGTGCCTGGTGTAACGCCTGAGTGGTTTGCTCTCGGCCTTCGGCACGCGATTCTCGGAGCATGTCCAGGGCAATCCGACCCTCTAAACAGACCTTGCTGCGGACGCGGTACACACTCTTTTGCATCTTCCGATGGCGACGATTGCCACGCTCCACCGCATTGGAGGTCGCGGGCAACAACTTGTCGTCAAGAAACGTCAGGGCTTTTTCAAGAGTCGGCGAGAACACCTTTTTTAAGGTGTCGCCAATCCACGTGAACCGCTTGACCCACTGACGCAGCTTCTTCAGCTTGCCCAGCGCGGTCTGCGTGCGGCAGCGCCGGTCAAACAACGCGTAGATGTGCTCCATGATCTCGCGCAGTTTGCGCAGATGGGGCAGGCCACGGGTGATGTGCATGAGCCGCTTGCGTTCGGATGGCGTCAGGCGACGTTTGACGAACAAAAAGCGATCCTGGAACAAGTCACTGATTTTCTGTTGTATCGCTTTGCTTTTACGCGCGAAGCGGCGCGCCGCTTTGTCTTTGGACGACGGTCGACCGCGCTTCAACTTGGGCTTGGACTTGGCCAAGCGCTCACGCTCTTTGGCCACCGCTTTCAAGACCCCTTGCGTCAGTTCCTTGATGACATGGAAGGTACAGAGCTGATGGGGCACCTCGCCAAAGACCGTGCGGATCGGCTCGGGATAGAGTGCCGAGCCATCGGTCGTGATCCCCTTGAGCGTCAAGGTGCGCTCATCCAAGGCCGTCTTCAAACGCCCAAGAAACGCGGTGATATCGTCATGGTTCGGATCGTGGTCAAGGACCTCATACAGAATCCGTTTGTATTGCCGATTGTCGACGGCCGAGAGGACACAGTAGGGCCCCTCATAGAGTTCATCGGCCGCGACATAGCCCGAAAAGGCCTCAAGCGCCCAGTCCAGAAACGCACCGCCCATGTGTCCTTGCGCCTTTTTTCCCCCCAGCCTCCACCCAGTTTTGGAGGGTGGCAAAGGGCACAAACACGCGGTGATCGCGCCAGAGATGCCAGCTCGCGGGGCGGTAGGGCAGGCCATCTTCGACCACCAGACGCACCGCCAGGTCGATCACCCGATGGGTGTAATGACTGCCGGGCGGGGCCACATCGGAGAGGTCGATGTTGAAATGCTTCTGGCATGGTGCACAGTAGTGCGAGGAGTAGGTCACCAGGAGGTCAACCGGGCGACCGGTGGAGAGATCGCCGAGGTCGTGCAACGTGCGCTGTCCGGATTTGTGGCGAGAGGCGAGATGGTCGCATCGTGGGCAGGGGGTGTGCGGCTGGTTACGGCTGTAAGGCACACAGTTGAGGTGCTGGGAGGTCCTTGACGTCGACAATCCCCTCGGTGGGGTCTGGCACGTATACACCCGGTCCGAACATACTTGGCTCTCCTGGGGAAAAAGGTTAGGACCGGTAGTATAAAAGCGATCACCTGGCCTGTCCATATCGAATTCAGAATCCCTGCTACAGTGTCAGTTTTCTGCTCGACTACCGCAATCGCGGGTGTCTGCCCGAGGTGAAGCAGCACATCATTGACATGAGCCTCAATGCCAGTGGCGTGCGTGATCCAGCGCGATCGCTGCACATCAGTCCCACCACGGTGCTGAGTGCACTCAAGAAGAAGGAGACGGTGCTGGAGTCGGTGAACACCGCGTTGCTGCGCACGCTGGACCCAGAGAAGGTTACCGTAGACATTGAGCGCGCTGGCGAAGCGGAGATGGATGAGATGTGGTCGTTTGTCGGCCACAAAGGCAATCCACGCTGGCTCTGGCATGCCATTGACCATCGGACGGGAGCAGTCTTGGCGTATGTCTTTGGTCGTCGTCAAGATGCCGTCTTTCTCAAGCTCCAAACGCTGCTGGAGCCCTTTGGGCTCACCCATTACTATACAGATCATTGGGGCGCATACACGCGTCACCTCGACCCTGAAGAGCATACTGCAGGCAAACGGCACACTCAGAAAATCGAGCGGAAGCATCTCACCTTACGGACGCGCATCAAACGCTTGGTGCGTAAGACGATCTGCTTTTCGAAAACCACACAGATGCACGACATTGTCATTGGCTTGTTTGTGAACCGGTATGCCTTTGGACGGGCAGTGTAAATATGGCCATCTCCACTTTTGAAACACTACCGGGGTGCGATGGTCGAGCGGGCTGGGCACAGGCGGTGCCGATCTGCCCTCGATCCCCGCAGCGGTCCGAGAAAACGACCGTTTGCCCGGTCCAAAACGAGGCGACAGGGGGAGGCGCGAGTGGAAAGCGATTTCCGCTTGCATTGCCGCGCGCGGTCTGGCATGCTCCTAAGTCTGACAAACTGGTTGGATTTTCTTGAGGAAAATCCAACCAGTATTCCGAACTTCGCAGGGGGCGGGATGCAGATTGGCTATGCGCGGGTGAGTACGCGGGACCAACAGCTCGCGTTACAAGTGGATGCGTTGCGGCAGGCCGGGTGCACCACGATCTATGAAGAAGTGATCAGCGGGGCCACGGCCGAGCGCCCCGTCTTGCACGACCTGCTGACTCAGCTGCGGGCCGGCGATGTCCTGATGATCTGGAAGCTCGACCGCTTGGGGCGGTCGCTGCGGCATCTCATGGAGGTGGTGACGGTCCTGGCGCAGCGGGGCGTGGGGTTCAAGAGTCTGCAGGAGCACCTTGATACGACCACGAGCAGTGGCAAACTCATCTTTCATATGTTCGGGGCGCTGGCGGAGTTCGAGCGGGACCTGATCCGCGAGCGCACGCAGGCGGGGCTGGTCGCGGCCCGGAAGCGGGGCCGTGTGGGCGGGCGCCCTCCGGGGCTCTCCCCGCAGGCAGAAGCCACGGCGGTGGCCGCAGAGACGTTGTATCGCGAAGGGCAGTTGAGCGTGCGCCAGATCGCGGACAAGCTCCACATTGCGAAAAGTACCCTCTATGTCTATCTGCGCGCCCGGGGGGTGCCCATTGGTCCGTATCAGCCCCAGGCGGTGCCGGCGCATGCCCCCCCGACCACGCGGAGGACACGCGTGCCATGTATCATCTCAAAAATCCGTGGCTGAAAAGCCCATGCTGTAGCGGGTTGCCACGCAGGGGAGAAAACGGACATACTGGCGCGCAGTACACGTCATGTCTCTCCGCTGGAGCACAGCGGCACTATGCTCGAAGACCTTGACCTGCACAGCATCGCAGATGAACAGGCACGCGAACTCGTCAGGCGGCTGCTCAACCTGCTGGAAGACGTGCAGGGCCGACCTGCGGGCAGCCCAGGCGGAAATCCAGCGCCTGCGCGACGAGATCAACCGGCTCAAGGGCGAGCAGGGCCAACCCACGATCAAGCCCAACACGCCGCAACCGCCCCCCAAGGACCACTCCTCGGAACAGGAACGGCGCACACCGAAAGCGTGGTCGAAAGGCCGCAAGACGGACCGCATCCCGATCGACCGGGAGCAGGTGGTGGCGGTCGATCCCGCCGCGTTTGCCGCCGGATGCGGTGTTCAAGGGCTACGAGGACGTGGTGGTGCAGGACGTGGTCTTCCGCACCGACAATGTCCTGTTCCATAAAGAGAAATTTTACTCCCCGTCGCAGCACACGACCTACCTGGCGTCCTTGCCGCAGGGCTACCGCGGGCAGTTTGGCCCTGGGATCAAGAGCCTGGCGCTGGTGTTCTACTTATGGGGCGCAGATGAGCGAGCCCAAGGTGGCCGAGCTGTTGCGCAGTGTGGGGGTCCAGATCTCCGACGGGCAGGTGTCGAACCTCCTGATCAAAGACCAGGCCGCCTTCCACGCCGAGAAAGACGCCCTGTACCAGGCGGGGCTGGCCAGTAGCCCCTGGCAGCATCTGGATGACACGAGCACGCGGGTGAATGGGCAGAACGGGTACTGCCACATCGTCTGCAACCCACTCTATACGGCCTACTTCACGACGACCGCCAAGGACCGCCTGACCGTCATCGACGTGCTGACCAACCACCGGCCGCGCCGCTTTCTGGTCAATGCGGAGGCGCTGGGCTACGTGGAAGCGAGTGGCCTGTCGGCCGTCAGGTGCCGGCAGCTGGCGCAGGTGGCCGGCGAGGTGATCATGGATGAGGCGCAGATGCAGGCCCTGCTGGAGACGCACCTGCCCGGCTTGGGGCCCCAGCAACGCAAGTGGATCCTGGATGCGACGGCCGTGGCAGCCTATCACGCCGACGTGGAGTTCCCCGTGGTGCGCCTGTTGGTGTGCGATGACGCGCCGCAGTTTACCTTGGTCACCGAGGAGCTGGCACTGTGCTGGGTGCATGAAGGGCGGCACTATAAGAAGTTGATGCCCTCCATCCCGTACCACCAGGCGCTGCTGGAGGCCTTCGTGCAGCGCTTCTGGACCTACTACGCCCAGTTGCTGGCGTATCGGACAGCAGCCGACACCGGAGGAGGCGACGCGATTGGCTGGAGGCAGTTCGAGACGCTGTTCACGACCGTCACAGGCTACAAGGCCTGGACGAGCGGATTGCCAAGACGCGTGCCAAGAAGAGCTGCCTGCTGATGGTGCTGGCGCACCCGGAAATTCCCCTGCACAACAACCCGGCCGAACTGGGAGCGCGCGCCCGGGTGCGCAAACGGGATGTGAGCTTCGGGCCGCGCACCCGCGAGGGCGCCACAGGCCTGGGACACCTTCATGACGCTGGCGGAGACCGCCACGAAGCTGGGAGTCAGTTTCTATCACTACATTCATGACCGCGTCTCCGGCGCCTCTCAGATGCCGTCTCTCGCTGACCTCATTGCGGAACGAGCGCAAAAGTCCTCAACCTTGGTGCCTCCTGGAACACATCCTAGCCACGCCCCATCTTATTGAGAGAGATACCCGCCGGACCCTCACCCCCCTCGTTAAAGCCTCTCCCAGGGGGAGAGGGTGCGTCGTGGCGTGACAACACCAGGGCCGAGCGGGGAAGGCCGGCTCAGGTTTCGGCAGCACGAAACTGTGCCGGATCGAGCTGGTGACGCTCCAGGAGGCGGTAAAACTCGGTGCGGTTCCGCCCGGCCAGACGGGCAGCATGGCTGACGTTCCCGTGGGTGATTTTCAAGAGTCGCACGAGATAGTCTTGCTCGAAGAGATGCTTCGCGTCATCCAGGGGCGGCAGCGCGATTGGCGTAGTACTGAGCGCTTGCATGACCAGGGAGGCAGGAATGATCGGCGTGGTGGAGAGGACCACTGTCTGCTCGACGACATTCAGGAGGTGTCGGACATTCCCTGGCCAGGGGGCTTGGATCAGCACTTCCAGCGCTTCGGGGGCAAACCCCGTGACGTACTTCTGGCTTTTGGCAGCGCAGCGCTCCAGAAAATGCGTCGCCAGCAGGGGAATGTCCTCGCGCCGGGCCGCCAGGGTCGGGACCTGGAGGGCCACGACCCGCAGGCGGTAATAGAGATCTTCGCGGAAATGCCCGCGCTGCATTTCCGTTTCGAGATTGCGGTGCGTCGCTGAGATAATCCGTACGTCCACCGGCACCGCTTTCGTGGTCCCAAGAGGGCGCACCTGTTTTTCCTGCAGCACGCGGAGGAGTTTGACCTGCAGGACTGTCGGCATATCGCCTATCTCATCCAGGAACAGCGTGCCCTGATGCGCGCTCTGAAACAGGCCAGTGTGGTCATGCGTGGCTCCCGTAAAGGCACCCCTGGTATAACCAAAAAGTTCTGACTCCAACAACGACTCGGGAATAGCCCCGCAGTTGACTGGTACGAACGCGTGGGTGCGACGCCGGCTGGCTTTGTGGATCGCCTGGGCGACGAGTTCCTTGCCCGTCCCACTCTCGCCATAGATCAACACACTCGCATCACTCTCAGCCACCAGCCGCACCTGGCGGAGCACATCTTCCATGAGTGGGCTCCGCGTCAGAATGTCCTGACGCCAGTCATCATCGTGGGCGCCGCTGGCGCCATTGGCGGTAGGACCGCTGAGGCGCAAGGCTTTTTCCACCTGGGCCAACAGGTCTTTGCCGTCAAAGGGTTTGGCCAAGAACCCAAACACGCCACGCTGCGTCGCCGCGACCGCCTCAGGGATGGAACCGTGGGCGGTGAGAATAATGACCGGCAAGGTGGGATGGCTGCGATGCATAGTATCGAACAACGCCAGGCCATCCATGCCCTCCATGCGCAAGTCGGTAATGACGAGATGCGGATAACGCACCGCCAGTTGCACCAGGGCTTGCGCACCGCTATCCGCCGTCACCACGTCATATCCCGCGGCGGTCAGACGTATGGACAGCAACCTGAGGAGAGCAGGATCATCATCGACCAGCAAAATCATGTGTTTGGCAGGGTTCATAAGTATGCTCTCTACGTGCCCTTATTACCTGTTTGCTCTCGTTCTATGAGACTTTTCTCGATATCTTTAATCCTTTCGATCTGGTCTTGCAACTTTTTAACCTGCTTTCTTTCATCCTGCAATTTTTTGCTGAGCTGCTGCTGAGCCAGCGAATGGCGCTCTCTCTCACTGAGCGCTTCCTGGAGCTGCTTACTGAGAGTATATGCCAGAGCCCTTTGAGCCTCTAGTTCATCCTGCAATTTTTTGCTCAGCTGTTGCTGAGCCATGAGTTGGCGTTCTGTGCTGCGCAGCTCTTCCTGCAACTGTGTGAAGAGAGAGGCATACATAGAGTTGTGTTTGTTACTCTGGATACACGTATATAACAGCGCCGCAATATCTCTGAATTGGGCCTGATGCGGTTCTGGCTCGTTGAGATATTCTTGCAACAGTTCGAGTGCGTAGGCATGATTGCTAAAATCGGTTTCCGGTAAGCCCAGCAGTAACGCCAGGCGTAAGCGATTTTCGTCACTACGATCATGGGCAAAAGCGGCCTCTTGCTGTATATGTTCGCGCCGTAGTGCCTCACGGGGCAACGCTTTGATATGTCCAAAGTACTGGAAAAAGCGTTCCACCTCGGTGGCATCAACGCGCTCGACGAGCCGTCTGGGCTGCGCTGGCACGGTACAGCTCATATAGCACACGAGGGCCAACAGACAGAGGACGAGGACCGGAAAGGGTATATGGTGCTTCACGCGCTTTCCTTGCCGTTGCTGGTCGGTAACGTCATACGAAAATGGGAGCCTGGCGACACATCGTCGATAATTTCGAGCCGCCCACGGTGGGCTGTGACGTATTCGCGCGCAATGGCTAAGCCCAGGCCACTGCCCTTGACATGCCCTTCATAGGCGGCTTGTCCCTGATAAAATGCCTCAAAGACGCGTGGCCTTTCCTGGGCCGCAATCCCCGGGCCAGTGTCGACCACATCCAACCGCACATTGCCAGCATCGTGGGTCAGTGACACGCTGATGGTGCCTCCACGGGGAGAATATTTCACCGCATTGGACAGGAGGTTATCGATAGCAATGTGCAATTTTTCCTGGTCTCCCAGCAACGAGACCGGTGCAGCCGCCAGGTTCACCGCAATCTCTTTGGCCATGATGGCCAGTTTCTGATCGGTCAATACCTCATCGAGCACACGATCAAGCGCGACAGGTTGTATGTCCAACGAGGCATTGCGCGCCTGGGCGAGATGAAAATTGAGGAGGTCCTCGATCAACTTCTGCAATTGGGTGCCGTTTTCTTCCAGGATGTCTACAATCTCGCGCTGCGCGTCATTGAGCTGGCCAACCACCTCTTCCTCCAGCAATGCCGTGCCTTCGCGTAGGGCCGTCAGTGGGGTTTTGAGTTCGTGTGAGACGTGCTGGAGAAATTTGCGTTTCTCATCGTCCAGCTCGCGCAAACGACCGCGCAACCAGTTCAGCCGCTGTCCCAGATACTCGAGGTCGTGCGGGCCGGTGATCTGAATGGTCGTGGCGAACTCGCCGGCCCCTAAGCGCTGGATGGCGTGATCGATCTGGCGGATGGGACGGGCAATCAGCCGCACAAAAATGGCCGAGAACACCACGGCGCCGAGGATCAGCGCCACGGCTTGCCACACCAGGAGGCGTTGCACAGCGACCGCTTCCTGGCGCATGGCCTCGGTGTCGTAGTCGGTGAGCTTGTCGTTTTCTGCTCGGATGGCGCGGGCCAAATCCTTCAGCTTGGTGAACTCGGGCGTTAACGCCGTCAGTTGCTCGGGATGACGCAGCTGCGCCTGTACGGCCTCGAACAGCGTCTGCTCCTGCGTCGTCAAGGTCACCAGCTGCTGCTCTTGCGCCGCATCACGGATAATGATGGCGAGATTGTGCGTCACTTGTTGAAATTTGTCATGGGTTTCGACATAGGCTTGAAACAATGAGTCATCGCCAAGCACTTGAAATTGTTTGACATAGCGTTCCATCGTGACGGCTTGCTCGGCCAGGGTGCGGCTGCCCTGCAACACCTGTACGGCCCGTGAGATGGTCCGCTGGCTGCGCTCGGCCAGGCGTTCAAGGCGCAGCGTGGCATCGACGATCGCCGCGATGAGCGGCAGCATGACGAGGACAAAACCGCTCAACACCAGGGTCAAAAATGATTTGGGGCGATAGAAGGGCATGACCATCACCTACTTCTACGTGCAGGTTCCACAGACAGGACAGGGGAGAGAAGACACACAGGTCGATGGACGTCTGTAGATACCATATGGAACGTCATCCCCGCGCAAGCGGGGATCCAGTCCCCGGGGCCAGCCTGGATTCCCGCTGCGCGGCAATGACCAGTATGTGCAGAGGGCTGCACGCTACGGCGCACTAGACCATGGTGACAATGGCACGGCCCACGATGTCGCCACGGTTGAGAGCACCATACGCCGCATCGGCCTGCTCAAGGGGATAACGCCGTGTGATGGGCCGTGAGGCGCTGACCTGCCCACGCGCGGCGAGTGCCAGGACGTCAGGCATGTCGGTGCGCACCCGGCTACCATACGAGCCCATGATCTGGATGCCCCGCCGTACCAGCCGGGTAATCTCGATACCGGCTGTGGTGGTGCCTGGCGCAATGCCGATGACCACCATCCGTCCACCATCGCGCGTCATCATGAAGGCATTCACCACCGTCTCCGGACGTCCCAGCGCTTCGATAGCCACATCCACGCCACGCCCCCCGGTCAGCGTCTGCACTGCCGCCACGACCTCCTCACGCGCGGCGTTCACCGTATGCGTCGCACCCAGCCCACGCGCGGCTTCCAGCTTGTCGTCACGCACATCGACCGCAATAATCTGACCAGCGCCAAAGGCCTTTGCGACCTGGATGACATTGGAGCCGACGCCACCAGTGCCAACCACGGCGACCGTCTCATTGGGCTGCACTCTGGCCTGGTTCTTCACCGCGCCATAGGCGGTCATCATGGCACAGCCGAGGATGCAGGCGTCGGTCAAGGGCACGCCAGCCGGGGCTGGAAACACATCGCTGGCTGGCACCACGGCGTATTCGGCCAGGCCGCCCATGCTGTACATGGCCAGGGTCGTGCCATCGCTACGGCGCAGACGGCTGGTGCCATCGTACAGCGTGCCACGTAAGCGGTTCATGGCAAAGAACGTTTCGCACAGATCATCCCGCCCACGCGCGCAGTAATGGCACGTGCCACATGGCATGATGAAGCTACAGACCACCGCGTCTCCCGGCTGTACGGTCCGCACGTCAGCCGCTACCGCCTCGACCACACCGGAAATTTCATGGCCCAGCACACAGGGGAGCGGAAATTGCACTTCGCCTTTCAGGACATGCAAGTCAGTATGGCAGACCCCGCAGGCCGCCACACGCACCAGTACCTCCCCGGTGTGTGGCGAGGGGTTAGGAATATCCTCAATCATGAGGGGACCACCGATAGCCGAGAGCACAGCGGCTCTCATGCGGCACCTCCCTGGTGTGGGGTACTGTCTTCGAGAACGCCTTCGGCCAGCAGGGTGGCAATTTCATCCTCGGACATGCCCAGGATCTCTTTGCATACCTGCGCCGTGTGCTGGCCTATGCAGGGGAGCTGCCCAGCGATGCTCGGCGGCGGCCTGCGACAGGCGGAACTCCGAACGCTGCACCGGATGCCGACCCACTGCCGGGATGGTCCAGGTAGACAAAATGCCCACGGTGTTGTAATTGGGCGTCCTCAATGACGCCCTGGTTGGTGTGCACCACGCCCGCCGGGACGCCGGCCTGCTGCAGCGCCTGCATCAAGGTCTCGGCCTCCCACCCCTGCGTCCACTCGCCAAGCCGCGCCTCTAACTCGTCCTCATGCGTCTTACGTCCGAGCAGGGTGGCAAAACGCTCATCGTGCGTCCAGGCAGGGCGTTCCATGGCCTGGCATAATGCCTGCCAGTGCGCCTCCGTCATACAGGCGATGGTGCACCAGCGGTCCTCTCCCTGGCAGGGGTACGCGCCGTGTGGCGCCGCGGCTGGGTGGCGATTGCCCAGCGCGCTGCAGCCTCGCGCCCATTCAAAGCGTAGTCCAAGCATCGAGCGGCGCCATAAAGTGCAGCGCGACCTCGAGTTGTGCCATGTCCAGATGCTGGCCGCGTGCCTGTGCGTCGACGATAATCGAGGGCCGCGATGAGCGTGGGCAGGCAAAGCGCGGCACAATAAAGTCAGTATACGCCCCGTACGGATTCGTCGGGGCGCGATCTGGCCAGCCCGTCAGCCCGGTCATGCCACTCAAGGACGAGAGCACCGGTCCAAAGCCAGGTTGCCGTGAATAGGGACCGCCCCGGCCCGAGCATCGACGTGCTGAACAGGATGACATCGGGTTTCAGCGTGCACAGCTCGTCGTAGCCCAGCCCCCACTTCTCCATCGTCCCCGGGGTAAAATTCTCGGTCACCAGATCAGCCCACAACACAAAGCGTTTGACGATATCGATGGCTTTCGGATGGGCCATGTTGAGGCCAAAACCGTATTTGCCAGCGTTATAGTTGGCATAATAGCCACTACGATTCGGCCCACGCCCCTGGCTGCCAAAGGGCGGCGAATTGTGCAGCGTGTCCGGGTGCGACCGCGACTCGATGCGCACCACCGTGGCGCCGTATTCCACCAGGTAGCCGGTGGTCATGGGTCCCGCAGCAACCCAACAAAAATCCAACACTTTCAGTCCTTCCAGCGGCCGCATGCTCTGTCCCTCAGTCGTTCTGTATCTGCCATTGCGCTACACCACGCCCGGCCTCCCGCAGTCGGGTCAGATCACCGGGCTGCAAGCCCAGTTCTTGCGTATAGACTTCGACGTTGTGCTCACCGAGCCTGGGTGGGAAACGACGCTGGCACAGCGGCGCCGCGCTGGCCCGTACGAATGGCCCTAACATGGTCAGCGTGGTCCCGAGCTCAGGATGTGGCACCTGCTGGAAATACTGCCGTGCCTGGAGTTGGGGATTGTGCACAATATCGCGCGGCGTGGCCACCGGGAATAACAGGATACGCCGGGCTACGGCACCCTCGAACAGCTCCTGTTTGGTGTGCCTCATCATGAAGCGCTCCAGAGGTGGCACGGTCCGTTCGAGCATCTCCCTGGTGATGGTGCCATAGCCTAACTGTGTGAAGTCAAGGCTCTCCAGATACGCGTCACCCATGCCCTCTTCGCCCATCCAACGGACGAGATTGTTCACGCCACGCCCTGCCGCGGCACCACCTGAGAACTGAAAATTCACAAAGCCGTCCTGACACGGCCAGGTAATGCGCATATACGTCGTGGCGCCTGTCTGGCGGTACGACCCCTGCCGCACGATGACCGCACCCGTCATGGCATACGACTGCGGGGCACTGGCGAGTGCGCGCGCCACAGCTTCCTGGCAGGAGACATCGACGTGTTGCCCCTGACCCGTCAGCACGCGCTGCGCATGTGCCAGCATGGCGCCAGCCGCCCCGGCCGCTGAGCCGTGCAGGTAAAAATGTGGAAACCCGACGCGCACCGGCGGGCGGTCCGGATCTCCCGTGACGTACATGAAGCCCCCCAGTCCCATGCCGACCAGGTCAGGAGCCTGATATGCGGCGTAGGGTCCGTCCTGACCAAAGGGCGTGATCGAGACGACAATCAGGGCCGGATTGATGGCGGCGAGATCGTGATACCCGAGTCCCAGAGCCGCCATGGCCCCCGGTGGACTGGATTCAATGAGAAAATCTGCCGATGTGATGAGGCGTTTGAGCAGCATCCGGCCATCGGAGGTGGTCAGGTCGAGGGTGATGCTGCGCTTGTTGGCCGTGTAGGCCCACCAGAACAGGCTGCGCTCGGGATGCACGTCATCCTGATAAAATGGCCCGATACGCCGCGCCGTATTGCCTGCTGGGGGTTCGATCTGGATGACGTCGGCGCCCAGATCGGCGAGGATTTTGCCACACAGGATGCCGCGCTCATCGGTGAGATCGAGTACACGGTAGGGATGTAACATGCCCGCATCAGCAGGGTGCGGCACTCATGCCTTGCCTCCCACATCAGGTTGCGGCTCCTCTCAGACTCCACACTGCCCGCGCTGACGCAGATAATGATCCGCCAGGACCAGGGCCACCATGGCTTCCACCATGGGGACAGCGCGTGGCAGCACGCAGGGATCATGCCGGCCTCTGGCCTCCAGGACAGCTGCTTCACCTTGATCTGTCACGGTTTCCTGTGCCTTCGCGATAGTGGCTGTCGGCTTGAACGCCACGCGCATGAGCAGGGGTTCGCCAATCGAGATGCCCCCCTGGATGCCGCCCGAGTTATTGCTGCGTGTATGCACGTGCCCATCGCGCATTTCGTACGGGTCGTTGTGCTCGCTGCCGGTGAGCGTGGTGCCGGCGAAACCGGAGCCAATCTCAAAACCCTTGGAGGCTGGGAGCGACATGAGGGCCTTGGCCAGGTCGGCCTCGAGCTTATCAAAGACCGGCATGCCCAGCCCTGCTGGCGCCTGCCGCACCACCACCTCGACCACGCCCCCCAGGGAGTCGCCCTGGCGGCGCGCCCAGTCGATCTGCCCAATCATCTCTTCAGCGCAGGCCACATCAGGACAGCGCA
The DNA here is from genome assembly GCA_963776255.1 of uncultured Actinomycetota bacterium. Taxonomy (GTDB): domain Bacteria; phylum Actinomycetota; class Actinomycetes; order Mycobacteriales; family Pseudonocardiaceae; genus Pseudonocardia. The sequence continues at coordinate 235,615 of CAVZMB010000012.1, forward strand.
CGATGTTCGCTTCGACCTGCTCCTGAGTCACGGTAACGGGATCGACCTCGGCGTAGAGTTTGTGGATCTGCTTCACATAGCCCACGATCTCCGTGCCACCCCACTCGCGCAGGAGTTTTTTCGCGATGGCGCCTGCCGCAACGCGCCCAATCGTTTCTCGGGCACTGGCCCGCCCGCCCCCCTGCCAGTTGCGGATGCCGTATTTGGCTTCGTAGGCATAATCGGCGTGTGACGGACGATAGGTGTGCTGAAACGGTGCGTAGTGCTGCGGCTTGGCGTCGGTATTCCATACCAGAATGGAGATCGGCGAGCCCAACGTCTGCCCCTCGAACACGCCCGAAAGGATATGGCAGACGTCTTCTTCCTGACGCTGCGTGGTGATGCGACTCTGCCCTGGCCGCCGCCGGTCGAGTTCGGCCTGGATGTCCGCTTCCGCCAGGGCGAGCCGTGGCGGGCAGCCATCGACCACCACCCCCACCGCGCCGCCGTGCGATTCGCCCCAGGTCGTAATACGAAATAGATGCCCAAAGGTGTTGCCCATACGTTGGCGCCCTCCTCCCCAGCGTCGTTCTGTGGTATTTCGGGGGGAGGATACGCCGTGGTCAGAGGCATGTCAAGCGCGTCCGACAACCGCGTGAGCGAGATGGTCTCAGCCTCACAGGTCAATGGTTTGCACTCTAGGGTTGTGTGTAACTGTCAGGCCTGCTATATCCTTCCTACCCCCTCTCCCTCCGGGAGAGGCTTTAACGGGGGGTGAGGGGCTTTCCCTCTGTGACCATCAAGGACGCACAGCACATGGATTATCCTATGACCACGAAACTCTACTGGCACGATTCCCAGCTGACCCACTTTTCCGCTCAGGTAGTAGACTGTTTTGTCCAGGACGGCCACCGGGTGGTGGTGCTCGATCAATCCGCCTTCTACCCTGGCGGTGGCGGGCAGCCACACGATACGGGAACCATCAATGCGGCGCGTGTGACGGCAGTTGCGACGGCGGATGATGGCCGTATGCTGCATCACCTGCGAAGGTGACGTGCCTTTTCGAGTCGGCGAGACGGTCGCCGGCGAGGTGGATTGGTCGCGACGATTGGAGATGCTGCAACAGCACACGGGGCAACATATCCTCTCACAGGCCTTCTGGCAACTCTTCGGGGCCGAGACCAGAGGTTTCCGCATCTTCGACCAGGTGGCCGAGATTGACCTCACGCTCGACGCGCCGCCGGATGAAATCCCCACGGCCATTGGGCGGGCGGAAGACCTGGCCAATGCCGTGGTGTTCGAGGATCGCGCCATGCGCCTCCATCTCGTCACCCCAGAGGAGGCGGGACGATTGCCGTTGCGCAAGGAAAGCTTTAACACCGATTGTGTCCGCGTCGTGGAGATTGCCGATTTTGATTGGTCGCCGTGCGGCGGTACGCACGCGCAGCGCACGGGCGAAGTTGGTCTGATTGCGGTACGCAGTTGGGAACGCGCCAAACGCATGACCCGCGTGCAGTTTGTCTGCGGCGTACGGGCGCTACGTGATTACCGCGCGGCTCATCAGACGGCCACCAGTGTGGCACGCAGTTTGAGCGTTGGACGTGACGAAGCGCCAGAGGCAGTGACACGGCTTATGGACGAGCACAAAAAGCTCGCCCGCCGTGCCCGCGAGCTGGCCGAACTGGCACTCAAAGCAGAAGCCCAGGAACTGCTCGATGCCACCCCGGCAACACATGGTCCGCGCGTCATCCTGCGCATCTTTGAAGACCGCGACTTCGATGAAGTGAAACTCCTGGCGCATCGTCTGGTGGCAGACAGCGGCGTCCTGGCCCTTCTGGCGACGCGTACCCGTGAGATGGCGCGCCTGGTCTTTGCGCGCTCGGCTGACCTGTCAGTAGAGGTCAACACGCTGCTCCACATGGCGTGTGCAAAACTCGGTGGGCGCGGCGGTGGCACACCTGAGTTTGCACAAGGTGGCGGCACGCGCGTTGCCGAGCTGGAGCCAGCACTGGTGGCAGCGGCGGCAGCGCTAGCAGGGTAAAGCGCTCGTAGCTCCCTCTCCCGCGTGGGAGAGGGAACAGAATAAACCCCTGCTGGGGAAAAAAGCGCCATAGCAGGCCGATGAGAAAACAGTGGACGCACCCTGGTCAGTTGTGGCATCCTCGTTATTACATCCCCTGGAGGAGGCCACCATGTCCGCAGAGCGCCAGGCCGTGTTCGCAGGATCTTGGGGACAACGTCGATCGCCTGTGCACCCTTGACTTGCGTCCACCAGGGCCCACCAGTGGGTACATTGGCCGTTTCTATCAGGCCGTGCGTGCGCTGACTGGCTGCGCCCCTGGCCCTCACGGCGGCGCGCTGTCTGCACCAGACGCGCCGGGGAGCACTATCGTCATTGCCACCGGCTTCTGTCATCCGGAGCGCCTCCCCTACGGCGAAACGGACGGACCACCGGGCGCTGCCGCCCTGGCGCGCGGTGTGCGTCTGGGGCTGGCCAGCGTGCCACTGATCATCGGGGAGGCGGCTATCGAGGCGCCAGTGCGGGCCTGTGTCGAGAGTCTGGATTTACATCTCCACCGCGACCTCACGGCGGCGTGTCACGACCCATACGGGGTGGCCTTCCAGCCGTTCCCGACGGAAGCGGCAGCAGCCCAAAAAGCCGCGCAGCACCTGCTCAGCCCAGACTCGTCCCGCGGTCGCTGGTGGTGACTGAAAAAGTCGGCCCAAACCGTCTCGGGTAGCGCACAGTGCCATGGGGTTTGCCATTCCCGACGGGGCACGGGCCCTGGTCGAATATCTCCTCGACGCTGCGCATGCAGCCGGTCTGCCCACGATCGGGGTGGGCGACAATGGCAATGACGTGGGGTTTGGCCTGATTGAAGACATCGTGCGACGCTATAAGCCTTACGGCGACGTCTGCCAGTGCCCGTGTGGCGGGGGACTGGCGACAGTGACCAGAGTCGATACCCTGGTCACCGCGGCAGTGGCGAACTGGGGGGCCTATGGCATTGTCACCTGTCTGGCGGCATTGCGGCAGCAACCCGATCTCCTCCACAGCGCCGCCACTGAGTTGCACATGATCGATGCCTGTGTGCGCGCTGGCGCGGCTGACGGCATCACCGGCCGCCGCGAGGCCACGGTGGATGCGCTGCCGGCCGCCGTGCACGCCAGCATTGTCGAATTGTTACACGCCCTGATTGCCAAGGTCACCTAGGGCATACGGCAGGAGAGCAGGCATGGCTGAGCGGCAGAAACTGTCCGAGGCGGAAGTGCGAGCCACGCCTCCCCGAGATCCCGGGATGGGAACTCGTGGATGGCAAATTACACAAAGCTGTTTCGCTTCGCGTCGTTTGTCCAGGCATTCGGCTTTATGACCAGCGTAGCGCTGGTGGCTGAGGCCATGAACCATCATCCGGACTGGTCCAACGTGTATAATCGTGTCACTATTGACCTCAATACCCATGACGTCGGGGGTATAAGTGCGTTAGACTTCACACTGGCCAAACGTATTGACGAGCTTACGGGATAGAGGAGAGCCTGCCCTATGGACATGACAGCCAAGTGAGAAAAACATCATTAAGATGCGCAACTTTGTGGAGAAGTTTGCGGCGAAGTCGGGGACCTATCTGCATCCGGACCGCACCGTGACAGACGTCGTCGTCGAAGGACTGGCGCGGCATATTGAAGAAGTGGGCAAGCCGCTCTGTCCGTGTAATTTTTATCCAGACAAGCAGGCTGAGGCCAAACTTCGCCGTTGGATCTGCGCCTGTGACGAGATGCAGGCCTACAAGTACTGTCATTGACTGCTGTTCGTAAACCCGGAGGGTTTACCGATTACGGAGTATCTCCCGGAAGATCACGAAGGGCGGCAGGTCTATGGTGTGGTGAAAGACCCCCATCCGGAGAAGGGACGTGCCCTCGGCACAAGAGCGGGAGCGACTGAGGAAGTCGCGGAAGAAGTCGCAGAAGACTAAAAGCAGGAGAGAGGTGAGTGGAGTGACACAAACTGACCGTCAACCCCTCACGCTACCAACTGCGTAGCGTCAGCCAGCCAGGGCGTCGTCAATGGCCTTGGGATTGAAGCCACTGAGACGCTTATCACCAATGACAATGACCGGCAACGAGCGCATCCCCATGCTCATCAGTTCCTGCACGGCGCTGGGATCACGCGACACGTTCTTCTCGGTGAAGGGAACACCTTTCTGCGATAGATACTCCATCGCTTGATGGCAGGGGCCTCAGCCCACGTTGCTGTAGACAATGACTTCTTGTGCCATACTCTCTCCTTACTGGGTGGTTGCGTTTGGCTCCCGGCTGTCACCTCTCCAGCTTTCGCCCCTGGAGACGAGGGGCACAAGCAGGCGGACCCTCACCCAAAAATCTCGGTGAATGCCTGGTCATTATACCCTACCAGAATCGTCTGTCCTACCCGCATGACGGGGGCACGCAGGTTGCCGGTTGGCCCGAGCATCAATGCGGCCAGGACATCGTCAGCCGGCGGTGCGCTGTGCAGATCGATGCGTGGTGACTTTCTTGCCCTTGGCCGCGACCAGACGCTGCGCCTGACGCGCCATGGCCAAGGCCTCTGTGCGTCCCAGCTTGCGACTCGCCGGCACGGTTTCGCGCATCGCGATATCTCGTGCCTCCAGAAACTTAGAGGCCCGCGCACAGGTCGTTCAGCCCTTACGGTGGTAGTACCAATCCACAGTGGCGCCATAGATCAACCCCTCATGCTTCTTTGAAGCGTAGGTGTTCGCCGTGTACAGGAAAATAGTCGCCCTGGCGCAGGGCCAGGACCAGATCGTCGAGAGCATGAATCGGTCCGTCAAAGAGGGTCAGATAGGAGTATAAGCGCGACATCTGATGCGCGTCACTGCCACCAGTCCCCCGCAAGCCGTGTTGCCTGGCGTAGTCAATGGCAGCACGATTCTGGTCCGCGGGGGTTTTGCCATTGAGGATCTCCAGGGCCACCAGCATCGGGGCAACCTCATCGCCAGGGAGGGTCCGCAACACGACTGGTTTCCCGGTAGGGATGGGCCGGTATCGCGACCTCGCCCAGGGAGTGGACCATGTCGAACAACTCGAGCCCACCGGGTTTGACCGAGAGCTGCGGTCGGTGCAGTTCGTAGGCCTGCACGATCTCCGGATGGGAGCCGTAGTACAGGACATGCCCATGCTCGGTACTCACTTCGGCAGCGGACAAGAAGGTCAACCCGTCTTCGTAGGGAATGGCTTGGAGATCATCAGGCGTATAGATGTAGTCGTGATCGGTCACCATCGACCACCAGCGGGAACCGCCAGATGCTCATGACGGAAATAGCCCTTTTTATAGAGCGCGTGCGTCCACGCCCCGATGCGCTCGGGTTCGATCAAACCGTCTGAACGTGGGGTGTGACTGTGCATCTCGACGGCGGTCACATGGCCATGCTGGAGGAGTTCGACCAGATATCCTGGGGCCGTCATCTCCTGGCGCTGCTTTTTTCCGAACGTCCGTACGTCATACCACTCGTGCTCGATCAGTTCTTCGAGATAACGTTCTCGTACTGCTGCAAAACTCGGTTGCATTGCCGGCATACCTTTCGATACACGACCTGGTACACTGCCTCATGGCCTCGATGCCTGCATACTACTCCGCTGTGTGTACCAAACGTCCGTTTGGTGAAGAGTACCAGAAAAGACCAGCGCTGCGCAATAGGGTCGTGCACGGTCTGGCGTCGCTCCTGCCGTGGGCCACCCTGTCTGCGGCGCACGGACCACGCAAAAAAACTGGTTGTGCGCAGGCAATCTGCGTTATGCTTGTACAAACCCCTAGGATACCTCGTATCTTTCCCATCTGGAGCCAGAGAGGCTCGATTCACGACAACTCCACAGGAGACGGAAGCAGGCATGGCGCAACTCGTCTTTGTCGATTTGGAAACCACCGGGCTCGATGTCGAGCGGCACGGTATCATTGAAATCGCCTGTATCTTCGAGACTGATGGCAAACGCGAGGGCGACATCCTGCAGTCCCTGGTCAATCCCGGAGACGTTGAACATACCGAGTCTGCCGCCGAGGTGCATAAAATTCCCCGCGAGGCCATCGACGCGGCGCCCCCGCTGCTCGACGTGTTGCGCCAATTCGACAGCCGCTGTGCTGACGGCGCTATCGTCAGCGGGTGGAATACAAAGTTCGACGAAGCCTTTCTGTACAAGGCGTATCGCCAATGCGGACTGCCCTGGCGGTTTGATTACCACATTTTTGACGTGTGGAGTCTGTACAAGCGCCTCCAGCTCATCGGCAAGCTCCCTGCTGACTTACGCTTAGGGCTCGGAACCATCGCCCAACACTTCAATATCGTGCGCGACGGTGAAGATGCCCATCGGGCTGCGACGGACGTCGAATGGACCTGGCGGCTGTACCGGCTGGCCATCGAACAGTGCCCCTCGACGCCCTCCGATCAGACGGTGTGAGCGCCGCCTGCCCCTGGCATTGTCCAGAGAAGGAATCGCGCCTTATATCAGCTTAGCACTGATGGTTGTATGCTTTGGCGCTAGCGTCTAGGAGTGGGAGGTAGGGTGTGAGTCCGGTTAGAGATGCTACCGTGCGGGTGGGAGCGGAGACCGAGGTCGTCCACAGCGTCTTACGGCATACCACTGTGGGACGTGGTTGTCGCATCATGAATTCGGTGATCGAGGGGCATCCGGAGTGGCCTGTGGTCATTGGCGATCACGTCACGCTGATCAACTGTCACGTGCGCTCGACAGGGGAAAAGAACGTTTTTGCATTCTGCGGCTGGGAAGTGGACCAGCGCCACACCCGCCTTGGGGATGGCGTCGCTTTCAGCAATTCACGCCTGTGTAATGCGGCTATCGAGGCGGGCAGCAGCGGCTTTGGAGCTTCTGTTGAGTCCAGCCATATCGGTCCCGACAACAATCTGCGCAACTCGTCGAACATCATCTGTACCGTCACTGCCGCGTCGTGCAATCTGGGCTCAGAGGTCAGCAAAACCCTCGTGCTCGGCGCCGGGTTTGTGAGTGAGCATGGCAACAGCTACCTCAGTCTGCTGGCGCCAGCGGACTATCCCATTCTCACTCGCCGATGGACGCGAGGAGATGCTGTACAACCTCCCCAATGCCACCAACATTGGTGCTGGCACGGTGTTCGCGAACTATGGTGGTGAACCCCTGCCAGCACTCTCACTGGCGCAGAGTGAGGGCAGCGCCAAGGGCACAGCCGTGATCTATACCGCCTTTGTGTGCATTAACTGCCGCGTCATCAATCGCTATGGCCAGCCTACCGGCCAGCCCAGCCCGTTTGACCTCCTGCGCCGCAACGATTTGACGCTGTTGGGCTTTGGCAGCTTCGTGGAAAACAAGCTCACCGGGCGTATCCCGGCCTTCTCGTACGCTGGCGACTTATCGCCGCGTAGCCACAAACTGGGCTGGGTCCTGGCCAGGAAACCGGGCATTGTCTTGAACTTCATCAAGAAAATGCACAGCCTGCTGGGCGACCAGGCGGGCCGTTTACAGGAACTCGTCGAGGGGACCTTGCGTCTGGAATGCCAACTGTTGCAGGAAGAACTCGATGGCAAGCGACCCTCGTTCTACAGTCGTGAGCAACTGCAGGAAGGTCTGGCTATCTTGCACACGCATGTACGCGATGGGCGTTGGGCCATGGACGAGTACGGCAACTGGCGACACCCGTGGCGCTTCGATGTGCAGCAGCAGCAGTGGGTATGCGATGTGGCATGATGGCAGTCGGCGCAAGGCGCTTGCCTCAGCCTGCAGAAAAGGAACCTATATGGTCCCAGGCACAGCCAGGATCGTCATTATCGGTGGTGGAGTGCTTGGCACCAGTGCCGCCTTCCAGCTGGCAGCAGCAGGGCACCAGGACATTGTGCTCCTCGACCGCGGACCGCTGGCTGGCGGTACCACCCCCTTCGCGGCCGGCCAAACGGCGTATCTGCCAGCCCAAAAGCACCTCCTGCCGTTCACCACCTATTGTATCAAGTTCTTTGAAAATTTTGCTGCCCATACTGGCTATGCCATTGACTTTCATCAGCATGGCAGCATACGTATTGCCCTCACGGAGCAGCATGTCCCAGGCCTCCATGCCCGCGTCGAAGCCGCCGCATCCCTCGGGGACACGGTGGAATGGCTGACGCCGCAGCAGGCCAGGGAACTGGTGCCTACCCTCAACGTGCCAGACGCCAAGGGCATGCTGTTGATGCCGCGTGATGGCTACGTGGAGCCACGCTCCGTGGCGGCAGCCTATGCCGCGGCGGCCCGTGATCGTGGCGTCACCATATGTACGCGCACCCCTGTCACTGGCGTTGACATCGGGGAGGGCGCAGTGCGTGCTGTGCGCACTGCGGTAGGTACTATCCGTGCCCAGTGGGTGGTGGTGGCAGCAGGTGCCTGGACCCGACAATTTTGTCAGCACCTGGGGCTCAACATACGTACAGTGCCAGTACGGCATCAGGCGTTGGTTACAGCACCTCTGCCGGCGGTACGCGCCAGCCAGCCAGTCGTGCGCATCGTTGAGCCGCAGGTCTATGTGCGGCCTGAGGCGGGAGGGTTACTGGTGGGCGGCTACGGCTACCGACCGCTCAGCTTTGATATGCACGCCTTTCCAGAGCACTTTGAGATTCCCGACCTGGAGGCGGACCAGAATCTATTACCACCAGTTGGCAGACGCGGCAGCCCACTACTTCCCGGCTCTGCGGACGGCTGGAGTGATCCAGGAGCGGCGGGGATTACCAACCATCACGCCAGACGGTCAGCACCTCGTTTCCGCCGTGGAGCAGGTGCAGGGGTTGATTATTCTGTCGGGCTGTCAGGTGGGTGGCATTTGGGCCTCGCCCGGGCTAGGGCAGATTGTGGCAGACATTGTCTCAGGCCAGGAGAGTCTCCCGACTGCCGCCTTCAAGGTTGACCGCTTTGCAGACGCTTATGCGCACGAGACACCTTTGCGCGCTCAGTGTGAGCAGGTCTATGCATGCCATTATTGGGATATGTATTAGCACGCTACACTGGGCATGCTCGTGAAGTCTTTACAGCTTGATGAGTCGAAAGCGCCAGATATACAACCCTGCCTTGCCGACCTCGCGCCAGTAAGCGTCCACCCTGTACAGCCCGTCGTAGCGATAACCAGCCTCAGGAGCGTATGGCGAGCGCTGCCGTGCGCCTCGAATGACTCGCACCGGCAAACCAGAGCGTGTGTTGCAGGCCAGAGCCACATTGCCGCGTGTCAACGTCTGATGCCCTACCTGGCGTCCTGTCTCAGGGTCTCTGCCCCCGTGGCCGGTGTAGAGGATCTCTGCACCACAATCCTCTGTGTCCTCATAGCCCCCAGCCAGCACCACCGAGTTGGCTCCGATGCGGCCATTGCCGGAGATGCCGGCAATGAGGGGGCGATGCAGCCCGGCCTGGGACAGTGCTACACGTGAGCCAAAGCAGCTTCCCTCCGGATAGCCTGGGATATGGCCAAAAGTGCGTTCATCGCTCATGCCGACGTATCCTCCACAGGACTCGCTCCTTGCCAGGCCTGGAGCATGCAAAATACGCTTCTACAGCTCACAGCACCACTTTGAATGATCACGACTATTGCTGGGACGGCGTTATGAATCCTCACAGCCGCAGATCATCAAGGAACGCCGATGGTGGATCGACGCTCGTCACGAGCAGATGATCCCGCACACGGGTGCAGGCGACGTACAGCAGGTGGCGTTCCGTGTTGTAGACCTCTTCCAGATCGGCGTCGTCAGCCACCGTCTCAATCCGTGCCTGCAAGGGCATGATCTCATCATCGCATGCCATCACAGCAACAGCACGAAACTCCAGGCCCTTGGCCAGATGCATGGTGCTGATCGCCACGTGACCGGCGGTCGTTTCAACGTGCTCGTCGAGCACCTTGCATGGGAGCCGGGCATGTTCGACTGCCATGCGAGCCCGGTCCAGTTCCGCTGACGAACGCACGAACACGCCCATTTCGTGCGGCATCACGCCCTCGTTGCGACGTTCTGCAAGCCATGTCCCGACCTTTTGGCTTTCGTCTTCAGGGGTCTGGAACACTGCCAGTTGCCAGCTTCCGCCGCTCAGCCCAGCGCCAGACCAGTTGCGGGTCCAGGTCGCGGTTGCGCCACTCGTAGGCCCACCATCGCGAATGGGGCTCTGCTCGTTTTCTCGGATCCCGTCTCTATTCAGCAGTGGGCATATTCTTGCGTCGGGCCTCTTCGTGCGTGAGGGTTCCAACGGTCTTGGGGTTCTGGGATTTCCGTGCCATAGTGTAGGGCATACACCTCGCATGTCCTGCATGGCCCTTGATCCGTCAGAGGACACAATACGGCCTCGCAGGGCTTCTGCTGCGGGATAGTGCTCCCACAGCCGTAGTAACCTGCGGATGATCTCACCGATGGACCGTTTTCCTTGATCGCAATAGGCAATGCCCATATGGGGCATGTCCTGTTGCGCCAGCACAAGAAAAATCCGGGTCATTCGTCACGATGACCCGCCGCTGTGCCAAGGCATAGGCCAGGTGCACGTCATGAGACACACCCCGAAGACCAGCCTCTACCGTCGTCGTGATGTCGATGCCATGACGCCGCAAGCCCTCGCCGAGGGCGTGGGGGACATGCTCATCAAGGTGAAAGCGCATTGTCCTCGCCAGGCGGCGCATCGAGATCCAGGATTTCGGCGGGATAGCGCTGTTTGAACGCCTCGACGAACGCTTCCGCGTCACGCATGCTGGCGGATTTCCTCGCGGTGATCGTGGGGTAGTACGTCAATGCTGCACATACGTCTGCCACGTGAGGCCAGGAAACTGCGAGCAATCTCATCCGTGGACAGCCCATGCACCTCATTCCAGACCGCAATATCTTGCACGCCGGATACGGAGGACCGCAATGCGAGGCCCTCCCCCGCATGTCCCTGGGGTACTGATGATGTGCTCGACGAGATGCGGAGCAATATCTGTATCGTGGATGAAATCTGAGGTTCCATAGGACCATTATACCGCAGGATGTTTCTGGGACTCAATACGGCCCTCCCAGGAGTAACATGTCTCTCATTCACCGGGAAAGTCTATATCATTCGACCTGCACCATGCTTTCGATCACCTTGTTAAACGCAGTTTCGACCTTGGCCTCGAAGTCGGCCTGCATCTGGTAGACATCGGTAAATTCGGCGAAGGCCCGGCGGCCGTAGTTGCCCAGGTTATTTACACCTACTGTATGATCCTACGCAACTTCTTTGGTGGGATACAATGCGATCCGGCATATCGGGCACCTCGTCGCAAGGGGCAGCAAAAATGTCCTGGCAATTGTATGGATCGAGTCGGTCCGACCTGCCAAGCTCGAAGCCACAGTCGAGCCGACTCTTCGTACCGTCCTAAACCGGTGCTGACTTTTCTTCCTACGACTCGACAGGCCCAAGCCGGCCAAGCCCGAACCGAGGAGTAGCAGCGAGGTAGGCCGGGTACTGTGCTTAGATTCGAATTGAAGACCCACACTGCCAGCCCGGTGAGAGTCTATCATGGCCTGAGTAGAACAAAGAGTAGCGTCCGGAAAAGTGACAGCCTGCTGAAGCGGTACTAGAGAAAGCGCCGAGTTAAAATGTCGCCCCATCGCCCGACCACATCGCCACACTGTCCTCCGGGATTACGCCTAGGGAACATTGGATCCTAGATCCCGGAACCTGGTTGAAGGGATTCACCCAACTCTGAAAGGTGGCTGTCGATCCAGCCCAGGCGTTAAGTACGCCACCACGGCACACGACAACATCTCCCATCCCGGCCTGGGTAACACCGGCATCCTCTATAGTAATCCGCAAAATTCCCGATGGAATTGAGCATATGTATGAATGAATAAATATGACATAAACATAAA
>CAVZMB010000013.1:0-150632 GCA_963776255.1 uncultured Actinomycetota bacterium
CGACATCCGCTCCTACACCAAGGTGGCAGGCCTGCCGTTCCGGGTGGCGGAGCTCGCCGAGGCACTCCTCGAGGTCATCGCCGGGCGTGACGGAGCTACCCACTCGTCGGGGGACGTCTTCACGCAGGTTGTCCGATGACCGAGATCAACCTGGGGCTGCCCGCGGTCAGCGGGTCGCACGGGGTGCCCACCACCGACCAGGAGCTGCACGCCAAGGACTTCAAGTCCGACCAGGACATCCGCTGGTGCCCCGGTTGCGGCGACTACGCGGTGCTGGCGGCGGTCCAGGGATTCCTGCCCGAGCTCGGGCTCCGGCGAGAGAACATCGTGTTCATCTCCGGGATCGGCTGCTCGTCGCGGTTCCCGTACTACCTGAACAGCTACGGCATGCACTCGCTGCACGGCAGGGCCCCGGCGATCGCCACCGGGCTCGCGGTCACCCGGCCCGACCTGTCGGTCTGGGTGGTCACCGGGGACGGCGAACGCGCTGTCCATCGGCGGCAATCACCTGATCCACGCCCTGCGCCGCAACGTCAACTTCACGATCCTGCTGTTCAACAACCGGGTCTACGGCCTGACCAAGGGTCAGTATTCGCCGACCTCGGAGCAGGGCAAGATCACCAAGTCGACCCCGATGGGCTCGATCGACTACCCGTTCGACCCGGTGTCACTGGCTCTGGGCGCGGAGGCGACATTCGTCGCCAGGGCGCTGGACTCCGACCGCCAGGGCCTCACCGGGGTGCTGCGCGCCGCCGCCCAGCATCGGGGCAGCGCGCTGGTCGAGATCTACCAGGACTGCCCGGTCTTCAACGACGGCAGCTTCGACGTGCTGCGTAAGGGCGAGGACGCAACCGAGCGGGTGATTCCGGTCGAGCACGGCCTGCCGACCCATCCGGTTCGGTCCTGGCCGGCCGAGGACGGGCTGGGCGGCTACGCCGTGGTGCCGGCCCGGGTTCGGCGACCTCGAGATCACCAAGCACGACGAGGTCGACAGCCGCGACATCGTGGTGCACGACACGACCGACCAGACGCTGGCGTTCGCGCTGTCGCGGCTGTCCACACAGGACCTCGGGCACGCGGTCACCGGTGTCTTCCGGTCGGTGCGCAGGGCTACCTACGACGACCAGGCCCGCGAGCAGGTCGGCAGCCGCCAGGGCCCGCAAGCCGGCCGACCTGCAGCAGCTGCTGCGCGGCGCGGACAACTGGACGGTCGCCGGCCCGGCCGGTTGACGCCCGGTTGACGCCCGGGCGCGCGCTCAGGCGACGTCGTAGATTCTCCTCGGCGTCCTGACCGAGCAGGCGTTCGGTCATCTCCAGCTTGAGCCGGCGCAGCCGCTCGTCCTCGGCGTCGCTGAGGTCGGGCTTGCGGGCCAGCTGGATGAACTCCTCGCTGACGTGTCCGGGTCGGAGCTGCAGCTTGGCGGTCCGGTCGCGGTAGGTCAGGTGGAACACGAAGTTCGCCATCGTCGGGCCACGCTCGGGCTGCTCCAGCGCCGCGTCGACGGTGTAGCGCTCGCCGGTCACGGCTCGGGTGACGGCCTCGAACGCGTCGCGGGCACCCGGGCCCGCGAACGCGGTGTTGACCTCGATCTCCCGGCGCTCCACCGGACCGCCGGGCTCGAGCAGCGGGAAGGCCCGCTCCATCACCTTGAACGCGTGCGCCACGCCCGCCGGGGCGGAGTGCCCGTGGTAATGCAGTATCTCGTCGAAGGTGAAGTCGATCGGCTGGCCGTCCTCCTGCACCCGCAGGACAGTCGATGTGCGGCTCATATGGACGATTCTGGCTGCCGCTCGTGGTGCACCCGCTCCTGGGCGGCCAGCAGGCCGCGACCGCAGGCCGAACGAACCCGCAATGAGCCCGCTCATTCGGGTCTGTGGGACCTGATCGACCCGCAATAAGCCCGCTCATTCGGGTGTGGGCGGCTGCCACGGCTGGATCCAGTCGGTCGCCGGCCAGCCCTCGGCGGCGGCCATCAGCTCGTACGGCGGTCGCGCCGTCGACGCCTCGCGGACGATGTCGGCGTGCCCGGCGTGCCGAGCGGTCTCCTCGATCAGGTGCAGCAGCACCCAGCGCACCGACCACGCGTCGACGTCGTCGGGGTACCACGGCACGCCCGTGCGGCACCGGCACCGGCTGGCCGAGGTCGGCGATGCCGGCGATGACCGCCTCGGTCTCCTTGGCGACCTCGGCGTAGAGGTCGAGCACGTCGGCCAGCGTCTCGTCCGGACCGAGGCGGAAGTCCGCCTCGTAGTCGTCGCTCGCCTCGCCGGTCCGGCGACTGTCGCGCTGCAGCACCATGTCGATCCAGCCGCGCTCGGTGATCGCGACGTGCTTGACCAGGCCGCCGACGCTCAGCGCGCTGGCCGTGGGCGTGAGCCGGGCCTGCTCGTCGGTCAGCCCGTAGGCGGCGATGCGGAGCACGCTGCGCTGCTGGGCGAGGTAGGCGAGCAGACCCTCCCGCTCGTCGGCGACCGGCGGAACCTGTCCGGGCATCGCGAACCCCCTCTGGGTGGATACGCGATCCTTGCACCGCTGCTACACCGGCACAGCGAGCGTCGCCGTGTAGCCGCCGGAAACGCTGCCGGTGATCGCGGCAAGCTGCTGGTCCACACCGTCCCGGAAGACGTTGTCCCGCTCGAGCGACGTCCGGGCCAGGTTCGACACGCTCTGCTCGTATCCGGTCGTGGCGTACACCGAGTCGCAGGTCTCCTTCGGGAGGGCGAGCTGCGAGGTGACCAACGGGCTGCCGCCGGAGGTCGCCTCGGCCACGCTGCGGTAAATCTCGAAGTGGGCGTGCGGCCAGCGCCCGGAGTAGGCGGCCGGGAAGATGCTGGTGAAGGTCAGGTTGCCCTGCGCGTCGGACTCCTGGACACCGCGCAGGTAGTTCTCGCCGGTCACGCCCTGGGAGTACAGCGAGTACCGGCCCTCGCGGTCGCAGTGCCACAGGTACACGGCGGCCCCAGCGAGCGCGGCACAGCCCTTGGCGCTGTCCTGGACCGCCAGTTTGATCGTCAGCGGCACGCCCTGGGCGACGCCCGAGGCGGAGCCGAAGCTGGACCGGATGTCACCGCGCACGATCCCGCTCTCGGTCAGCACGTTCGGCCCGTTCGAACCGTCACCGGGATACGGACCGGCTGTTTCGGTCGGGATCGTCGCGCACTCGGCCACCGCACCTGCCGCGGTTGTCGCGGCCGGCGCGGCCCCGCCGCCGGACCCGGTCGAGCAGCCGACGAGGACGGCCGCGCCGGCGCCGGCCGCCAGGCCGAAGAACCTGCGCCGGCCCAGCAGTACGGCCAGGTCGGCAGCCAGACCCTGGTCGTGGTCGTGCAGGTCGGGACCGATCCGTGGGCTCATGGCGTCAGCTTGGCGGATCGTCCTGTGCGCCGGATGTGAAGGGTGCCAGTGTGAGCTATGCACGTCCCGTGCTGGCTGATCGACAACGTGTTGCCGTCGGGATCGGTGAACCACGCGACCCGGTCGCCGCCAGGGGCCGTCCACACGCCATGGTCGTCCTGATCCATCCCGTCGTGGCGGGTGAACCGCACGCCACGCTCGGCGAGCGCAGCGGCGGTCGAGACGATGTCGGCGACCTCCCAGCCGAGCACCGTGTACGGCGCCGGCGCGAGCTCGTCGACCAGGGTCACCCGCAGCGTCGTGCCGTTCGCGTCGCAGACCAGCGCGAACCCGCTGTGCTCGAGCACCGGCAGGCCCAGTGTGTCGGCGTAGAACACCCTCGCTCGGTCCAGGTCGGTGGTGGCGACGAACGCCACCAGCTCAGCACCGCTCACCATGGCAAGCCTCCGCGTGCGGCGAGTTTGACAGCCGCAGTGTGCCTGACCGAGGGTCGGCGCATGCGACGGTTCCGTGACGCCGCCGGGTTCGTGCTGGACATGGACGGCTGCCTGATCCGCTCCGACCCCGCCGACCCGCGTGGCGGGGTGGCCATCCCTGGGGCGGCCGACGCGGTGCGGGCGATCCGGGCGCTCGACCGCCCGCTCGCCGTGTTCACCAACGGCACCTCGCACACGCCGGCCGAGTACGTCCGGCGGCTGGCTCGGGTGGGCATCGAGATCGTCGAGCCCGAGATGATCACGCCGACGGTGGTGGCCGCGGAGCTGTTCGCCGAGCGGTACCCCGGGCGCCCGGTGCTCGCCTTCGGCGACTCCGGCGTGGTCGAGGCGCTCGCCGCGGCCGGGGCGCCGCTCTGCCCGACCGACACGCCGACCGAGGCGGCCGCGGTCTACGTCGGCTGGGACTCCGGGTTCGACCGCGCCAAGCTGCAAGCCGCCGCCGAGGCGATATGGGCCGGCGCGCAGTTGTACCTGGCCAGCGACGGGCGCAGCTTCGCCGGGCGAGACGCGCCGATCGCCGGGGTCGCCGGGGCGATCGGTGCCGGTCTGATCCATGTCACCGGTTGCACGCCGGAGGTGGTCGGCAAACCGAGCGCGCTGGCGATGCGGGTGGTCGCGGGCCGGCTCGGCGTCCCGGCGTCCGAGCTGGCGGTGATCGGCGACGAGCTCGGACTGGAGGTGGCCATGGGCCGCGCCGCGGGCGCGGCGACCGCCGTCGTGCTGAGCGGGATGACCCGCGCCGAGGACGTCGCCGCCGCCGAGGCGAAGCGGCGGCCGGACCTGGTCCTTGGATCGATCGCCGACCTGGCGCCACTGCTCACCGGACGGCGGTGGGACATCGACGAGCGCGGCTCCGGGGTGGCCGACGCCGGGACGTTCGCGCCCGCGTTGGAGCACCTGCTGACGCTGTGCCGCACCGCCGAGTGGGTCACCGAGGACCCCGAGCACCATCTGCTGCCGCACCTGACCGACTCCGGGATCGACGGGCTGGCGGTCGCCGGATGGCGGATCACCGCCGACGGCGTGCTGGAGCTCGACCTCGACCCGGATCCGGGGCTGGACTTCCGCGGGCTGCGCCGGCGGGTGTGGGCGCTGATCGGCACCGTCGCCGAGCCCAGCACCGCGGTGCACGAGCGGCCGGACGACGGCCGGCTGGTATTCGACGTGGTCACCGGCGTCCCGGTCGCCCAGGGCGAGTTCAGCACGCACGGCCACACGCTTCGGCTACGGGTGCCGGAGGCAGGGTCCTAAGCGTTGGCCCGCAACCAGCTCAGCACCTGCTCGGCGTGCCGGTCCGGCGGGAACACCGGGTAGAACACGTGCTCCACGGTGCCGTCGCGCACGATCATTGTGAGTCGCTTGTACAGCGTCTGGCCGGCCGCGGAGAACGTCGGCAGGTCGAGCTTGCCGGCGAGCGCCAGCGGCTCGTCGGCAAGCATCGCGAACGGCAGGTGCAGCCGCTCGACTGCCTCCCGCTGGTACCCGGTGGACTGGCTGGACAGCCCGTACACCCGCGCCGCGCCGGCCGCCAGCAGGTCGGCGTGATGATCACGGAACGCGCAGGCCTCCGGGGTGCAGCCGCGGGCACCCGGGATGGCGTCCCAGCCGTCCGGCGGCGCCACACCGGGACGACCGGTCATCGGGTACAGGTAGAGCACCGTCCGGCCCGGGCCCAACGCGTCAAGCCGCACCCGCGAACCGTCGGTCGCCGCCAGTTCGACGGCCGGCAGCGGCAGCCCCCGCAGGTGACGCGCGGCGCCGTCGTCGACCGGTTCCGGGAGGTCGGGTGGCAGCGCCGTCGGGTCAGTCATCTATCGCCACGGGGTGCTTGACCTGGTAGATGCCGAGCTCGCCCCCGCCCGGCACGCGCAGCGCGGTGAGCAGGCCCCAGCCCTGGTCTTCCGGCGGCCCGGTGAACTCCACGCCCTTCGCCTCGAGTTCGGCCATCGTCGCCTCGATGTCGTCGCACATCAGGTAGAGCTCGTGCTTGGCGTCCTCGGCCGGGTGTACCGCGATCTCGGTGGGCGGCGCCCGGAAGATCAGCCAACCGCCGCCGGCGTCGACGTTCGGCAGGCCGAGCACGTCACGGAAGAACGCCCGAGTGGCGTCGGCGTCCTCGGCGAAAACGATGGCGTGCAGTCCTGTGATCATTCAACTCACCCCAGGGTCGGAGGGTAGTCCGCCATGCGTCGGGCCGTCGCGGTTGCCCACCGTTCGGACGTTCCGGGCAGATCGCCCGTAACGCCCTGACCTGCGGGTTTTGGACCTGCGGGCCCAAGTTAGGCGATGCTAGCCTCACCGCATGGATGGCGTCCGGACGGGCCGATGCGGGTGAGATCGAGCCGGCTCCGCCGCCCGGCGGCCGCCGCCGTCGCGGTGGCCGTCGCGGCCCTGGCCGCCGTCGGGTGTGGTGGGTCCGGGCAGGGCGACCCGAACGCGCTGACGCTCTACAACGCCCAGCACCGGCCGCTCGCCGAGGCCTGGGTGCAGGACTTCACCGCGCGGACCGGCATCAAGGTCAACGTCCGGTCCGGCAGCGACTTCGAGCTGGCCAACCAGATCGTCCAGGAAGGTCCGGCCTCGCCGGCCGACGTGTTCATCACCGAGAACAGCCCGGCCATGGCACTGGTGAACGGCAAGGGACTGTTCGCGCCGCTCGACGCGGCCTCGCGGGCACAGGTCCCCGCCCAGTTCTCCGCGGCGAACGGCGACTGGATCGGGATCGCCGGGCGGTCGACGTCCTTCGTCTACAACCCGGCGATGGTGCCGGCCGCCGACCTCCCGAAGTCGATCATGGACCTGGCCGGCCCAGCCTGGCAGGGCCGGGTGGGCATCGCCCCCGGTGGTGCTGACTTCCAGGCGATCGTCAGCGCGGTGTTCGCGACGAAGGGCGACGCCGCCGGGCGGGAGTGGCTGGCCGGCCTCAAGCGGAACGCGCTGATCTACCAGAACAACGTCGCCATCCTGAAGGCCGTGAACGCCGGAGAGGTCGCAGCCGGCGTGATCTATCACTACTACTGGTTCCAGGATCGCGCGGAGAGCGGCGCCAACAGCTCGAACACCGAGCTGCACTTCTTCCAGGGCAAGGACCCTGGCGGGTTCGTGAGCATCTCGGGTGCCGGCGTGCTCAAGTCGAGCAAGAAGGCCGCCGAAGCCCAGCGACTGGTCGCCTACCTGAGCGGGAAGGACGGCCAGGAGCTGCTGGCCCGGAGCAAGTTCCTGGAATACCCGGTCGGGGCCGGGGTGCCGGCGAATCCCGCGCTGAAGCCGTTCGGTGAGCTCAGCCCGCCCGACGTCGACCTCAACTCGCTGAACGGACCGCAGGTCGTCGAGGCCATGCAGCAGGCCGGCCTGCTGTGACTCGAATCCGGCGCGGAGCTGGGTTGGCTACCCGGTGACCCAGACGGTGCCGGGAACCGCGCCGGACCGCATCGGCGCCGTCCCGCCGGGCGAGGTAGCCAGCCGGCCCCCGAGGGAGTCCCGCCGGGTGCCTCCCTTGATCGTCGTCGCCGCGGTTACGGTCGCCGCGCTGACCCTGATCCCGCTCGCGTTCGTGGTGGCGTCCACCGTCTCCATCGGCTGGTCGGAGGCCTCCCGGCTGCTGTTCCGGCCCCGGGTCGGTGAGCTGCTGGGCAACACGGTCGGGCTGACCGTGACGGTCGTCCTGACCTGCGGCGCGGTCGGCACCGCGGCGGCCTGGCTGGTGGTGCGCACCACGCTGCCCGGACGGCGGGTCTGGGCTGCGCTGCTCGCCGCGCCGCTCGCCGTGCCGGCGTTCGTGAACAGCTACGGCATGGGCGTCCCTGACCCCGGCCGTGGAGGGCTTCGCCGGGGCTGTCCTGATCACCACGCTGTCCTACTACCCGCTGGTGTTCCTCCCGGTCGCAGCCGTGCTTCACGGGCTCGACCCGGCGCTGGAGGAGAGCGCCCGGGCACTCGGCCTCGGGCCGTGGGCGGCGTTCCGGCGGGTGGTGCTGCCCCAGTTGCGGCCCGCGCTGGTAGGCGGCGGGTTGCTGGTCGGGCTGCACCTGCTCGCCGAGTTCGGCGCCCTTCAGATGCTGCGCTTCCCGACCTTCACCACGGCGATCTACGACCAGTTCCAGTCCACGTTCAACGGGCCCGCCGCGACCATGCTGGCCGGGGTGCTGGTCGCGCTCTGCCTGCTCCTGTTGGCCTTGGAGCTGGCGCTGATCGGGCGCGGGCGCTACGCGCGGGTCGGATCCGGCTCCGCCCGGCGCGCCGCTGCCGCACCGGCTGGGCGGCTACCTGCCGGTCGCGCTGCTCGGGATGGCCGCGCTGGTCGGGCTGGCACTCGGCGTACCGGCGGGCAGTCTGTGGCACTGGCTGACCGTCGGTAGCTCGGCGGAGTTCCGGCTCGACACGCTGGCCTCGACCGCCGTCACCACGATCGGCCTCGCCGCGGCCGGAGCGGCCTTGACCACGCTGCTCGCCTTCCCGGTGGCCTGGCTTTCGGTGCGCCGCCGCGGGGCGCTCAGCCGGGTGGTCGAGCGCAGCACGTACATCGGGAACTCGCTGCCCGGCATCGTGGTGGCGCTGGCGCTGGTCACCGTGTCGATCCAGTTCCTGCCCCCGGCCTACCAGACGCTCGGGCTGCTACAGGTCGCGTACGTGATCTTGTTCATGCCGCTGGCGATGGTGAGCATCCGAGCCGCGCTGGCCCAGGTACCCCCGGAGTTCGACGACGTCGCGCGCAGCCTGGGGGTCCGTCCGGCGGGCGTGTTGCGCCGGATCACGCTGCCGTTGGTCACCCGCGGTCTCGGCGCCGGGGCGGCGCTGGTCTTCCTCGCGGTGGTCACCGAGCTGACCGCCACCCTGCTGCTCGCCCCGATCGGCACCGACACCCTGGCGACCCGGTTCTGGGGCAACGCCGAGAGCCTCGCCTACGGTGCCGCCGCGCCCTACGCGCTGCTGATGATCATCATCTCGGCGCCGGCCGCGTACCTGCTGACCCGTCGAAGCCGGGTGGTGGCCGGCGCATGAGCGGGCCGGACGATCTGGTCGTCAGCGGGCTGCGCAAGGCGTACGGCGCCCATACCGTGCTCGACGGCGTCGACCTGCGCGTCCCGGCCGGCACGCTGACCGCCGTCCTCGGGCGCTCGGGGTGCGGCAAGACCACCCTGCTGCGCCTGGTCGCGGGGTTCGACAGGCCGGACGGCGGGACCGTGCGCCTCGCGAACCGGGTGGTCGTGGACGACGCCGGGATGCTCGCGCCCGAGGACCGGCACATCGGCTACGTCACGCAGGACGGCACGTTGTTCCCGCACCTCACGGTCGCCGCGAACATCGCGTTCGGGCTGCCCTACCGCCAGCGCCGGAGCCACGCCCGGGTGCCCGAGCTCATCGAGCTCGTCGGCCTCGACGGTCGGTTCCTGGCCCGCTACCCGCACGAGCTCTCCGGTGGGCAGCAGCAGCGGGTCGCACTGGCCAGGGCACTCGCGCCCCGGCCGGGGCTCGTCCTGCTCGACGAGCCGTTCTCCTCGCTCGACGCCGAGCTGCGGGAGAGCACCCGGCGCGCGGTGGTGGCGGCGCTGGACGCCGCCGGCACAACCGCCGTGCTGGTCACCCACGACCAGGCGGAGGCCCTGTCGCTGGCCGCGCAGGTCGCGGTCCTGTGGGACGGCGTGATCGCCCAGGTGGACACGCCTGCCGAGCTGTACCGTCACCCGGCCGACGGCCGCATCGCGGGTTTCGTCGGCGACGCGGTGCTGCTACCGGGCGTCGTGCGGAACGGCATCGCGGAGTGCGTCCTCGGCGCGGTGCCGGTGCCGACCGGCAGCCGTGTCGGCCGCTGCGAGCTGCTGATCCGGCCGGAACAGATCGGCATCCGGCAGGACAGCGGCGGAGCCCGGGCCCAGGTGGTCCAGACCAGGTATTTCGGGCACGACGCGACGGTGCGCCTGCAGCTCGCCGGCAACGGCCCGACGGTGACGGCTCGCTCACCCGGCTACGCGATCCCGCCGGTGGGCGCGGAGGTCAATCTGACCGTGCACGGCGAGGCGACCGTGTTCCCCGCCGAGCAGTCATAGTGTGCGTGAGCGAGGTCGTCTTACCCGCCTCCGCGCCCAGCTGGCGCCCCGCTGCGTTGTCGTCGAGGCCGATACCACCAGGTATCGGCCTTCTCTCCGCCTTGCGGTGCATCCACCTGGATCGCCGATCGGGCAAGGAACCTCGCTCACGGGACCTAGGCCCCGAAGCGGGGATCCTCGATAAGGTCGTAGGCATGAAGCGCGGGCTGTTCGAGGCCGACCACGAGGCCTTCCGAGACAGTGTCCGGCGGTTCGTCGACATCGAGATGCGGCCGCACGCCGAGGAATGGGACACCGCCGGAATCGTGCCGCGCGAGCTGTATCGCACCGCGGGCAAGGCCGGGTTCCTCGGGATGGCCATCCCGGAGGAGTACGGCGGCGGCGGGGTGCCGGACTTCCGGTTCAACATGGTGCTGGTCGAGGAGATCGAGCGCGCCGGGGTCGGTGCGGCCGGTCTGGGGATGACGCTGCACAACGACATCTGCCTGCCGTACTTCCTGGCCTACTGCAACGCCGAGCAGCGGCAGCGCTGGCTGCCCGGGATCGCGGCCGGCGAGCTGATCACCGCGATCGCGATGACCGAGCCCGGCATCGGCTCCGACCTGGCGTCGATGTCGACCACGGCACGCCGCGACGGCGACCACTATGTGGTGAACGGGGCGAAGACGTTCATCACCAACGGCATCAACGCCGATCTCGTGATCACCGCGGTGAAGACCGACCCCGCGCAGCGGCACAGGGGGATGAGCCTGCTCGTGCTGGAGCGCGGCATGCCCGGCTTCGAGCGCGGCCGGAACCTGGACAAGGTCGGCCAGCACGCCCAGGACACCGCCGAGCTGTCGTTCACCGACGTACGGGTGCCGGTGGAGAACCTGCTCGGCGACACCGAGGGACTGGGATTCACCCAGCTCGTCACGAACCTGCCGCAGGAGCGGCTGTCGATCGCGGTCGCGGCGGTCGCCGCCACCCGGTTCGCGCTGGACGCCACGCTCGACTACGTCCGCCAGCGCTCCGCGTTCGGCCAGCAGATCGGCAACTTCCAGCACAGCCGGTTCGTGCTCGCCGAGATCGCCACCGAGCTGGACATCGCGCAGACCTACGTCGACCGCTGCGTGCAGGTGTTGAACACCGGCGAGCTCAGCGCGGAGGACGCCGCGAAGGCGAAGTGGTGGACCACCGAGCTGCAGGGCCGGGCGATCGACCGCTGCCTGCAGCTGCACGGCGGGTACGGCTACATGGCCGAGTACCCCATCGCGCGGGCCTGGACCGACGCCCGGGTGACGCGGATCTACGGCGGCACCACGGAGATCATGAAAGAGGTCATCGGCCGCAGCCTCGGGCTTTGAGCCGCGGCGCAGCCGCCGGCGTCCCCGGGTTCCACCGCCGCGAACGGCGCCTTTGTACGGCCCTATTGCACGAAAGTGCCGTTCGTTGCGGAAGGCGAGCGGGCGGGGCTCGGCGCGGAGTCAGACCACGAACGCGGTGACGAGCAGCGCGATGCCGACCAGTGCGCCCGCGGCGCCGCCCCAGGCCAGCCAGCGTTGAGTCCGCTGCGCGCTGGTGACGAGCTGCTCCTCGCTCCGGGTGGAGATCACGTACGGGTCCTTGCCGTTCGCCGGTTTCGCCACCACCAGCGGGCCGATCTTGTCGTGCACCTCGCCGAGGATGTAGAGCGGAGCGCCCTCGCGGATCACCCACTCGGTGTACTGGTAGCCGAGCGTGTCGTCGCTGTCCCATCCGACGAGATCGGTCAGCGCGCCGAGGAAGCCCTCGGACCGCTCGCGCACCCGCGGCTCGAACCGGTCGGTGGTCTGCTCGGGCGCGTCGGTCCGGGCACCGTTGGGGTCGACGCCGATCGTGTGCCCGTCCCGGAGCAGGCCGAAGCCCTGGGCGGAGCTGTGCTGGGCGACGGTCTCGGTGCGCGTGGTCGAACCGCGACCGTCGCTGTCGCGGTCCAGGTAGCGCCTGGTCACCTGGTAGCGGTGCCAGACGCACGGGGTTCCGGTCAGCTCCGAGCTGAGCAACCCGTCGTCGGAGGGCAGCGCGGTTCCGAGCACCTCGCAGATCTTTCGGAAGTTGCCCTTACCGCCGACCTCGTCCGATGCGGACCGCAGCACCTCGAGGTCGGGAATCGACAGCGTCTCCGCCGCGGCCATCGCGTGCACCCGCCGAGCGGTCCTGGTGGCCAGGAAGACGCACACCGCGCCGGCGATCAGCAGGATCGCCCCGAAGATGATGAGGACCAGCACGCGTGCAGTTCTACACCCAGGTGATAGCGTCCAGCCGTCGTCCGAGCCGACCCCAAGCCGCCCTCGTCTGAGCCCGCACTGGTGGACTGATGCTTGTCATCTCATTCATCATCAAGATCCTCGTCACCGGGGTTGCGCTGTGGGTCGCGACCTGGCTCGTGCCGGGCATCGAGATCGGCGGCGAGGCGAACCCGAACGCCCAGTACTTCGGCACGCTGCTGCTCGTTGCGTTGATCTTCGGCCTGGTGAACGCCGTGATCAAGCCGATCATCAAGGTGCTCGGCTGCCTGTTCTACATCGTGACGCTCGGGCTGATCGCGTTCGTGGTGAACGCGCTGCTGTTCCTGCTCGTCGGCTGGATCAGCCAGCAGTTCGGGCTGGCGTTCACGGTGGACGGGTTCTGGCCGGCGTTCTGGGGCGCGATCGTGGTCAGCGTGGTGAGCTGGCTGCTGCACCTCCTCATCCCGGACCGGTTGGACGACCCGAGCGCCGCCGATCGCCGGTAGACAGGTTGGTCTGCCCGGAGAGAACGCTCACTTTTTGGTTTCGAACGGTGTGTTCCCGTCGTTTGTGGGTGACCATGGTCGGAAGCGGGTAGCGACTCGGCGCTGAGCGCATGCCAGATCGGCCCAGATCGGCGTGGACGCGGAGGTGCTGAGATGCTCGGACCTGAGTTCATGGATCACCACGACAAGATGCAGCTGCGGGCTGCGGCGTTTCGGGCCACCCGGATTTATCCCGGTCCGGTCGGTGAGCTGCTGTCCCGGGAGCTGCTGTCCTGGGAGGAGTTCGGATACCGGTTGGGTGGCGACCAGTTGATCATGCGATTGGTGAACCACCTGCTCGCCGCCGAACCCTCGGAGGCCGCGGCATAGCCCGCTGGGAGCATCGGGCCAGCGGCCCCGGCTGCGTTAACCGACTCACCCGAACGTGTCTCTGGCGTCATCAGCTGTGCTATCGAGCCCCACCAACCGCAGGCGGTGCGTCGGGCGGGAATCGAGGGCTCGTAGTGGGAGATTGGGCGTCTGCAGCCGCGAGGATGTGACGCTCGCGGTCGCGGGGGTGCGAGTGAGGTGAGCGCGATGGCCGCAACGTCCGGCGATGCCCGACGTCGCGTGCCAACGCCACTGTTCGGCCTGCTCATGGCCCTGTTGTTGGCACTCGTCGCGGGCTGCTCGGCGCCCGTTCCGGGCTCCGGCAGTCCCGCTGCGGGCGAGAGTGGCGCGCCGCCGCCGACCCAGCAGCCGGCCGGGCCGTCGAACCAGCAACCGGACGCAGTGGTCGTTGAGTCGATCACTGCCACGTGCACCGCCCCGCCGAGCACGGACGCCGCCGGCGAGCTCACCGCCTTCGAGCCGGTGCTGATGCTGGACGGCGACGTGACGACCGCATGGCGCTGCCCCGGCGACGGTCGGGACCAGCGTGTCGTGCTGGACTTCGGGCGGCCGTACCGGCTCACCGCGATCGCGATCATCCCGGGCTACGCCAAGACCGATCCGCAGGACGGGACGGACCGCTACCGGCAGAACCGGCGGATCTCCGAGGTGCTCTACTCGCTGGACCCGCAGTCCGGGGCCGGGTTAGGCCTTGCGCTCAACCCGGCGCCCGACCTGCGCTCCCCGCAGGTGCTGGACGTCGGGGGCGTGGTGACCTCCACCGTCACCGTGCACCTGCTCGCCAGCGTGCCGGGCGAACCGACCAACGGGCAGCCGCCGTCGGACCACGTCGCGATCTCCGAGCTCGTCGTGCTCGGCGCACCGATGTGAGGCCGCCGGCCGCCGAGTGATCACGCCGGCGGGCGCAGCAGGGCGTGGGCAAGAGTGTCCGCGAGCCATTCCCGGTACTCCTCGGCCGTCCAGCCCAGCGTGCCGACCAGCGCGTCGTAGTTCGCCTGGGCGCACACCGTGAACAGGATGTCCGCGGCCCGGTCGCTGGTCATGCCGGGGCGAAGGGCCCCCCGGTCGGCGAGCAGGTCGGCGAACCGCTGGAGCCCGGCACGGCGCTGCACGATGTGCTGCCGGCGGAGCTCGACGAGCGCGTCGTCGGTCATCGCGGCCTGCTCCAGCACCCGCAGCAGCGGGCCGACCCGGCTCCAGACGCCCGGCTGGGTGGCGGCGTAGCGCTCCAGCTGCCGGCGCGGGTCGGTCTCCTCGATCACCCGCTGGATGCCCGGTCGCTCCTCGACGGGCACCTCGGCCCGCCGGACACCGCCGGCCAGCGCGGCCTGCACCGCCGCCGCGAGCAGGCCGGCCTTCCCGCTGGCCGAGCGGTAGACGGTCTCGACGGCGACGCCGGCCTCCGCGGCGATGCGCGGGATGGTGGCGCGCGCGTACCCCAGCTCGAGGAACACCCGGGAGGCCGCCTCGATGATCTTCACACGGGTGTGCGCGGCCTGCTCGCGACGCTTGGGGGCGTCGTAGCGCCGGCGGGGCCTTGCGTTCTCAGACATTCGCGAGAATGATACTGCCATCAATATGGATGACCGTCAGGAGGAGTCGTGACACAGCCGGACATCAAAGCAGTCGCCCGCCGTGTGCTGGAGGAGATCTTCCCGGCCGAGGACGAGGCCGCGCTCGCGGAGGCGGTCAGCGCGGACTTCGTGAACCACGAGGCACCGGCCGGCACCCCGCCCGGCCTGGGCAGCGTCGCCTTCTACATGCACCTGCTGGCCAAGGCGTTCTCCGAGCAGCGCTGGACGATCCACCGGGTGTTGGCCGAGGGCGACATGGTGGCGATCCACTGCACGCACAGCGGCCGGCACACCGGCGAGTTCTTCGGAATACCGGCGACCGGTCGACGGTTCGGCTACAAGCAGATGCACCTGATCCGGGTGGTGGACGGCAAGGGCGTGGAGCACTGGGCCGTGCGGGACGACGCCACGCTGATGCGACAACTCTCCGGTGAGCTTGCGGCCAGCGCCGCTGGGTAGGGGCCGTTGTGTAACATCGAACAGGCTCGTCGCACCCGCTGAGGCGGGCGTCGGGTACGCCCCTTTAGCTCAGACGGCAGAGCGTCTCCATGGTAAGGAGAAGGTCTACGGTTCGATTCCGTAAAGGGGCTCGACGCTTTCGCACCACCTTCGCGGGGGCGCCGCTTGGCGGTGTAGCTCAGCCAGGTAGAGCAAGCGGCTCATAATCGCTGTGTCGCCGGTTCAAGTCCGGCCACCGCTACTCGCCCAACACATGGGCTGGAACACAGGAGGCACGACCGTGGCCAAGGCGACCGACGTCCGGCCGAAGATCACCCTCGCCTGCGAGGAGTGCAAGCACCGGAACTACATCACCAACAAGAACCGGCGCAACGACCCCGACCGGCTCACGATCAAGAAGTACTGCCCCAACTGCAACAAGCACCGGGTGCACCGCGAGACCCGCTGATCTCGGCACGGCAGGGGAGAGGCGCAGCATGTCGCCCGATGTGTCCTACGTCGGCCGGGCGCTGCCGCCCTCGCCGCCCTACCTGGTCGGCCGGGAGAAGATCCGCGAGTTCGCCGTCGCCGTCGGCGAGCACGACCCGCGCTGCCACGACGTGCACGCGGCGCGCGCCGACGGCCACCCCGACCTGGTCGCCCCGACCACGTTCGCCGCGACGTTCACGATGCCGGCGATGAACGCGCTGCTGCGCGATCCGGACTTCGGCTGGGACTACGCCCGGATGGTGCACGGCGACCAGAGCTTCACACTCCGGCGCCCGGTACACGCCGGCGACGAGGTGGTCACCACGCTGCACGTCGACGAGCTGCGCACCCGTGCCGGCAGCCACTGGCTGAGCCTGCGCTGCGAGGTCGCCACGGTGGACGGCGACGAGGTGCTGACCAGCCGGGCGACCCTCGTCACGGCGGCCGAGTGATGGGGCTCGCAGCCGGTGACGAGCTGCCGCCGCTGACCCTCGAGGTCACCCGCGCCGACCTGGTCCGCTACGCCGGCGCGTCCGGCGACCTCAACCCGATCCACTGGAGCGACCGGGTGGCCCGCGCGGTGGGGCTGCCCGACGTGATCGCGCACGGCATGCTGACCATGGCGCTGGCCGCCCGGTTCGTCACCGAGTGGGCCGGCGATCCGGCGGCGATCCGCAGCTTCGGTGTCCGGTTCACCCGCCCGGTCGTGGTGCCGGACGACGACACCGGGGCGAGCGTCGAGCTCACCGGCAAGGTCACCGCGCTCGACGAGGCGGCCGGGTCGGCGACCGTCGAGGTCACCGCACGGCACGCGGGGAAGTCCGTGCTCGGGCGCGCCGTCGCCGAGGTGAAGCTGGCGTGATCACGCGCGCTCCGGCCGTCCGGTGAGCGCCGCGACCGCGCCGAGCGACAGGTAGATCCCGCCGGTGACCAGCCGCTGCCAGCGCAGGAAGCCGGGTCTGGCGCGCAGCCAGCCGCCGAGCACGCCGGCCGTCAACGCGTAGCCGATGTCGCTGGCCAGCCCGATGGCGGCCAGGATCACGCCGAGCACGACGACCTGCAGCGCCACCGGCCCCCGGCTCGGGTCGATGAACTGCGGCAGGAACGCCAGGAAGAACAGCGCGACCTTCGGGTTGAGCACGTTCACCAGTGCACCGTCGGCGAACACCCGCCGCAGCGGCACCGGTGCGGCCCCACCGCCGAACGCCAGCGCCTCGTCGCGGAACAGGGTGCGCACGCCGAGGTAGACCAGGTACGCAGCGCCCAGGTACCGCAACACGTCGAAGGCCAGCGCCGACGACGCCACGACGGCGGACAGCCCGGCGGCGGCCGCCGCGATGTGCACCAGGGTCCCGGCCTCGACCCCGAACGCCGAAGCCAACCCGGCCGCCCGGCCCTGGCTCAGGCTCCGGGTCACGATGTAGACGTGGTTCGGCCCGGGGATCGCGATCAGCACCGCGCCGGCCAGCACGAACAGCAGCAGCGTCGTCGGACTGGGCATCGCTCTAGCCGGTCATCTCGCTGAGCAGCTCGGCAAGCCGGGACACGCCGGTGTGCAGGTCGTCGTCACCGAGCGCGTAGGACAGCCGGAGGTAGCCGGGGGTCCCGAACGCCTCGCCGGGAACGACCGCGACCTCGGCGTGCTCCAGGATCAGCTCCGCGAGCTCGGTGCTGGTCCGCGGCCGCTGGCCGCGCAGCTCGCGACCGAGCAGCCCGCGCACCGAGGGATAGACATAGAACGCGCCGTGCGGTGTCGGGCACTCGACCCCGGGGATCGCGGACAGCGCCGTGACCATCGCCCGGCGGCGCCGGTCGAACGCGGTCCGCATCTCGGCGACCGCGTCCAGCGGCCCGGACACCGCGGCCAGCGCGGCCCGCTGCGCGACGTTGTTCACGTTCGAGCACAGGTGCGACTGCAGGTTGACGGCGGCCTTGATCACGTCGGCCGGCCCGATCATCCAGCCGACCCGCCACCCGGTCATCGCGTAGGTCTTCGCCACCCCGTTCACCACGACGAACCGGTCGGCGAGCTCGGGCACCACGGCGGGCATCGAGACGTGCTGCGCCCCGTCATAGACCAGGTGCTCGTAGATCTCGTCGGCGACCACCCACACGTCGTGCTCGGCAGCCCAGGCGCCGATCTCGGCGACCAGCTCCGGCGGCGCGACCGCACCGGTCGGGTTGGACGGCGAGCACCACAGCAGCACCTTCGTGCGGTCGGTGCGGGCGGCCTCCAGGGCGGCGACGGACGGCAGGTACCCGGAGGACTCGTCGGTCGGCACCGCCACGGTCGTTCCCCCGGACAGCGCGGCGGCCTCGGGGTAGGTCGTCCAGTACGGCGCCGGCAGCAGGACCTCGTCGCCGGGGTCGAGCAGGGTGGCGAACGCGGAGTAGACGGCCTGCTTCCCGCCGTTGGTCACCAGCACCTGGGACGGCTCGACGCGCAGACCGGAGTCGCGGCCGGTCTTGTCCGCGATCGCCGCCCGCAGCTCGGGCAACCCGGCGGCGGGGGTGTAGCGGTGGTTGCGCGGGTCCCGGCAGGCCGCCTCCGCGGCCGCCACGATCGGCGCCGGGGTGGGGAAGTCGGGCTCGCCGGCCGCGAAGCCGATCACCGGCCGGCCGGCCGCCTTGAGCGCCTTGGCCTTGGCGTCGATCGCGAGCGTCACCGAGCCGGAGATACTGCCGACGCGGTTCGAGATCCTGGAGGATTGCCCGGGTGCGGGTGTCCCGCTGGATTGCCCGGGTGCGGGTGTCCCGCTGGATTGCCCGGGTGCGGGTGTCCCGCTGGATTCTGTCGATACGCTCGTTGCAGACGCCATGCCGCCATCCTCCCCCAGCGCGCGGAGCGCTCGCGCCGGAGTTTCCGCCGGTTGGAGGGGGTCACACCGGGTGCCGTACACTCGCCGTGTCTGGCACGCTGTGCGGTCCGCACGGTGACCTGCGGCGCGTCCCCGGCGCGCGGCGCCGGGCTGGCCTAGGGGTGTAGCTCAACTGGCAGAGCAGCGGTCTCCAAAACCGCAGGTTGCAGGTTCAAGTCCTGTCACCCCTGCCACGACAGGACAGCACAAGGTGGAGGAGAGGGCGTGACCGAGGACCGCGAGTCGGATCGCAACGGCCGGAAGCGGCCGTCGTCCGCCGCCGGCCGGCGTGCCCGCCCGTCGGCGAGCACGGCCGACGCCGGCAAGGGTCGGCCGACGCCGAGCCGAGACGGTCGCCCGACCACCCGCGGTGGGCTGATCTCGCGGATCACCCGCTTCCTCCGAGAGGTCGTCGCCGAGCTGCGGAAGGTCATCTGGCCGACCCGCAAGGAGATGATCACTTACACCACCGTCGTGCTGATCTTCGTGGCGTTCATGGTGGCGTTGGTGGCGATGCTCGATCTGGTCTTCGCCCAGGGCGTCCTGATTCTGTTCGGCTGACGACCGTCGGCCGAGCGAGGTAAGGAAGGAAATACACAGTGACGTCCCCCGACGGTGCGGCCGCGCCGGTCGAGCAACCGGACGAGGCGATGGAAGATGCCCCACAGGCCGCCGAGGCCGACGAGGCCGCCGAGGTTGCTGAGACTGCCGAGACTGCGGAACCCGAGGCCGACGGCGAGGCCCTTGACGCCGCGACGCCGCTGACGCCGACCAGGCGGCGGCGGACGACGTCGACCCGACCGACGACGCAGCCGAGGCCGGCGAGCCCGGCGATCCCGACGCGCCGGACGTCGAGGAGGCGGCCGAGGCAGACCCGGCCGAGGAGCTGCGCGCGGCGCTGATTCGCGCGCCCGGCGACTGGTACGTGGTGCACTCCTACGCCGGCTATGAGAACAAGGTCAAGACCAACCTCGAGACCCGGATCCAGACCCTGGACGCCGAGGACTTCATATTCCAGGTCGAGGTGCCGACCGAGGAGGTCACCGAGATCAAGAACGGGCAGCGCAAGCAGGTCCAGCGCAAGGTGCTGCCCGGCTACATCCTGGTTCGGATGGACCTCAACGACACGTCGTGGAGCGTCGTGCGCAACACCCCGGGAGTTACCGGGTTCGTCGGAGCGACCGCGAAGCCATCGCCGCTGCACCTCGACGACGTGGTGAAGTTCCTGCTGCCGAGGACCGAGCAGCCCAAGCAGCCGGTCGCCGCCGGGAAGGGCGGAGCCACCGCCGCCGGCAAGCCGGTGGTGGAGATCGACTTCGAGATCGGCGAGTCGGTTACCGTGATGGACGGGCCGTTCGCCACGCTGCCGGCCACGATCAGTGAGGTCAACGTCGACCAGCAGAAGCTCAAGGTGCTGGTGTCGATCTTCGGCCGGGAGACGCCGGTCGAGCTCGGCTTCGGCCAGGTATCCAAGCTCTGATCACCCGGAACACGGAAACACGAAGGACAAGCCACACCATGCCTCCCAGGAGAAGGAAGCTGACCGCGGTCATCAAGCTGCAGATCGCGGCCGGTCAGGCGACCCCGGCGCCGCCGGTGGGCCCCGCGCTTGGCCAGCACGGCGTCAACATCATGGAGTTCTGCAAGGCGTACAACGCGGCCACCGAGTCCCAGCGCGGCAACGTGGTGCCGGTCGAGATCTCGGTGTACGAGGACCGGTCGTTCGACTTCGTCCTCAAGACGCCGCCGGCCGCCAAGCTGCTGCTCAAGGCCGCCGGCATCGAGAAGGGCAGCGGCGAGCCGCACCGGGAGAAGGTCGGCACTGTGACCCAGGAACAGCTCCGGGACATCGCCACCCAGAAGATGAGCGACCTCAACGCGAACGACGTCGAGGCCGCGGCCAAGATCATCGCCGGGACCGCCCGGTCGATGGGAATCACGGTCCGCGACTGAGGCGTTCAACTACCAGTAAGCGTGGCAGAGCCGGGCGCGGCTCGTACCACTACCTGATCCGGAAAGGACCAGTGCGATGAAGCGCAGCAAGAACTACCGCGCGGCCGCCGAGCTCGTCGACCGCACCAAGCTTTACAGCCCCTTGCAGGCGGCCGAGCTGGCCAGGGAGACCGCGAAGTCCACGATGGACGCGACGGTCGAGGTCGCGATGCGGCTCGGGGTCGACCCGCGCAAGGCGGACCAGATGGTCCGCGGAACGGTGAACCTGCCGCACGGCACCGGCAAGGCGGTCCGGGTGATCGTGTTCACCGCCGGCGACAAGGCCGCGGAGGCCGAGGCCGCCGGCGCCGACGTGGTCGGCAGCGAGGACCTGATCGAGCGCATCCAGGGCGGCTGGCTGGAGTTCGACGCGGCGATCGCCACCCCCGACCAGATGGCCAAGGTCGGCAAGATCGCGCGCATCCTCGGCCCGCGTGGCCTGATGCCGAACCCGAAGACCGGCACGGTGACTACCGACGTCACCAAGGCCGTCAACGAGATCAAGGGCGGGAAGATCAGTTTCCGGGTGGACAAGCAGTCCAACCTGCACATGGTGATCGGCAAGTCGTCGTTCCCCACCGAGAAGCTGGTTGAGAACTACGGCGCGGCGCTCGACGAGGTGCTGCGCGCCAAGCCGACCACCGCGAAGGGCCGGTACCTGAAGAAGGTGACCTTCTCCACGACCATGGGCCCCGGCATCCCGGTCGACCCGAACCGCACCCGCAACCTGCTCGCCGACGACGGCCAGGCCGCGTCTGCCTGACCCCCACTGCTCCGCCGAGCAGCGCCAGCCCCGCCACCCCATTTTCGCAATGAGCGGGCTTATTCCGGGTTCCGGGGGACCTCCGGGCCGCAATAAGCCCGCTCATTCGGGTTTGGGGTCGGTGAAGGGGTTCGGACCGGGGTGGGCAGCTGGTGCTCAGTTGGAGCTCAGTAGGTCAGCATGCCGTCCGGGATGCCCGGCACAGTTGACTTCGAGCCATACCGGCCGCCAGTCGGGCAGCTCGTGGTACCGGCGCAGCTCGGCGACGCCGGACAGCCAGCCCATCCACGAACCGTAGGACGGGTGCTGGTCGTCGAACCCGCTCTGCACGAACGTCAACCGGGTCTTGCCGTCGGAGTCCGCCAGCTCCCAGCCGGCGACCATGCCGTCCCAGTCCAGCGTCACCTTGCGGCCGGGCTCCAGCTCGATGATCTTCGCGGGCGTCGGGTCCAGCTCGAACCCACCCATCGCGAACCGCCCGCCGACGTGCGGCTCGATCGCGACCTTCGCGCCGAACCAGCGGCTGAACTGCTCCGGGTCGATCATCGACTCGAACACCTTGTCGCGCGGCGCGTCGATCGTCACCTCGGCCCGCATCTCCGGCGTGCTGAAGTCGACCTTCGGCGTCAGCTCGCGGCCCTCCAGGTAGTCGATCAGGTTCGCGAGCGCCAGCGACCAGAACGTGAGCAGCCAGCCGCGCACGCTTTCCTCGGCGACCGATCTCCGCCCAGCTGGCCACGTTCGACTGGGACAGCTCGATCACGGTGGCGGCCGGCCCGTCCTCGGTGAGGCTGATCTCCACGGGGCTGTCCTCGCCGCCGACCAGCCAGGAGAACCGCACCGTGCGGTCGTCGACCTGCAGCGGGTGATGACGCTGCGATGCGTCGGGGGACTGGCCCTCCGGGGTGTAGCGGCCCCAGAACGCGTACCGGTCCGGCAGGTCGACCTCGGCGTGCTCGGCCAGCCAGATGCGCAGCGCTGCCGCGTCGGTCAGCGCCTTGTGCACGTCGGTGATCGGTGCGGCCACCTTGGCCTTCAGGGTCATGGTCTCACTCATCGTGGTCCCCTCTCGGGTAGCAGGCCACGGCCAGCCGGAAGGCGTCGCCCTCCGCGCCGCCGTAGCGACTGAACAGGTCCTGCAGGGTGGTCCGGAGGTCGTCGAGGAACTCCTGGCGGTGCTCGGGCCGCACCCGGATCTCGCCGGACACCCCGATCGACGGCAGCTCGGGCGCGGCCGGGTCGAGTGCGCCGATGTCGGCCTGGACCTCCTCGACGAGGTCGAGCAGGTAGCCCAGGCTCATCTCGTCCCGCTTCCGCCGCAGCCCGATGTGCCCGACCAGGCGCGGCGAGAGCCAGTACGATCGCGCGCTGGCCTGGTAGATGCCCTCGGAGATGCCACGGACCCGGCGCTCCGAGACCTGGGCCGCCAGGCCGGCGCCCACCAGCCGTTTGACGTGGTAGTAGACCCGCTGCGGGGTCTGATCGAGCCGGCTGGCCACCTCGGTGCACGAGCGGGGCTCGGCGAGCTGGCGCAGCACATCGATGCGCTGCGGCTTGAGCAGGGTCTCGGCCTGCTCAAGCTGCTCCAGGTACAGGACATCTTTCATGGCAAAACAATCCTGTACGTAAAAATCTGGCTTGTCAATGGGTCGGGAGGCGGGTCGTGATCCATCCCGCGACCTGCTCGGCGACCTCGTCCGGGCCGGCGTCCGAGGTGTCGATCAGCCTCATCGGCGGCTCGGTCAGCTCCGCGTTCGCCTTGACCCAGTCGTTGAAATCGAGCATCTCGGCGATGCGCGGCTCGTTCCACTCCCGCCAGGGTGGGCGGGCGATCAGCCGGTTGCGGAGCACGTCCGGCCGGGCGACCAGCGCGAGGTAGTGCACGCCGCTGAAGAGGGCGCGCTCGGGCCGCCGTTCGAACTGGACCGGGACCACTGTTCCGCACAGCACGACCGGCCGCCCGCTCTGCGAGATCGCCGCGGCCGTCCGCAGCCAGGTACCGCGGAACGCCGCGAAGTCGTCGGTGGGATCACGCAGCCCGGACACCCACAGCAGATCCTGGTCGAGCACGACCACCCGATCCGCCAGCCGTCCGAGCAGCAGCCGGGCCACCGTGGACTTGCCGCCGCCGCTCGGCCCGGTGATCGCGAAAAGCGGCAGCCGGCGAAACGGCTCCCGGTGCCCGCAGGCCGGGCACACCAGCACCGGCCCTTCCGGGTCGACCACCGGGTGCTCGGTGAACTCGCCGCACCGGGGACAGATCAGCGGGTGCACCGCGGCCGGCCCGGCTCAGTCGAAGAGCTCCCCGAGGAAGCTTCGCTTGCGTCGGCGATGACCGCCGTCGCCGTACGGGGGAGGTGAGTCGGCGTAGCCGCCGCGGTACGGCGGTGGCGAGTCCCGGTAGCCGCCGCGGTAGGGCTGAGGCGAGTCGCGGTAGCCGCCCTGGGCGTAACCGGGCGGCGGAACCGGGGCGCCCGGCGGGGGCTGGTACTGCGCGACGGGCGGCGTGTAGTAGCTGTTCTCCGCGCTGACGATCTGCTCCAGTTCGCCGTGGTCGAGGAAGATGCCGCGGCAGCTGTCACACTGCTCGAACCGAACGCCGCCGCGCTCCACGGTCTGCATGATGTTTTGACACTTCGGGCAAATCACGCCCCCAGGCTACGTTGCCCGGCCCGCTAGCCGAGGGCAGAGGTCGTGGTCGGAGCAGCGGTGAACAGGAAGCACGCGACGGTCCTGTTGGTGGCCCAGGAGGCGGCGTCGAGCGGCATCAGGTAACCCGGCTGGTAGTCGGGATCGCTGCGGACCGTCCGGTCGAGGCTCTCGAACTCGGGGACGCAGTCGCCGCCCGCTCGCGCCGCGACGTCGGGGTATGCGTCGGCCGCGGTGTAGCTGATCTTGGCGATGATCTGGTAGCTGTGCGGCGAGCTGCATGGGACGACCTCGACGGTCCCGACCTCGGTCAGCTGTCCATCGGCCCGCAGGGTGGAGCTGTCGTTGTAGCAGTCGCCTTCCTGCAGGTCGAAGGGTTGCAATTGGGCCGGCGCTGCGACCGGGGCACTGGCCGGGGCACTGGTCGGACCACTGGCGGGCGCCGGCCGCGCGGCCGCTCCGGCGAGCTGCAGCAGGCCGGTGACCAGCCCGGCTCCGACCAACGCGCCGACCACGATGAGCACCACCCGTAGCGTCTTGCGTGGCTTGCCGGGCGGCAGCGGCCCGTAGCCCGGTCCCGACAGCCCGGCCGGGGGAGTGCCGTACCACGGCGGGGGCACCTGCGGGCCTGCCTGCCACCGCGGCTGGTGTGGGTGCGGCTGCTGCCACTGCGGCTGGAACGCCTGCGGCGGCTGGTAGTGCAGCGGGGCGGTGGCGGGGTGGGAATCGGTGCTCATGACGACTCCTGGCTGGGACGGTCGTAATGCGTGTCACACGACCGTAGGAAGCCGCATCCAATTAGGGATCGGGGAACCGCCCCCGCATACCCGGCCGGCACTAGGGGCCGGCGGGGGCCGCGCGGACGGGGATTGGGGGCGCCCCCAATCGGACTCCGCTGCGAGGCGAAGTAACCCCGACCCGGCGTTACTCCGGCCAGCCCGCCAACACGCCGTCGACGTCGACGTCGACGGGCTTGAGGCTGGGCAGCTCCGGCGGTGTCCGGGAGAACCGTGGAGCGGGGCTCGGCTGCCGCACGCCGTCCGACTCGACGAGCGTCGATCGCGAGGCCAGATGCGGGTGCTCCGCTGCCTCGTGCAGCGCCAGCACCGGGGCGACACAGGCGTCGGTGCCGGCGAACACCTCCGCCCACTCGTCCCTGGTCCGGCTCGCGAACGCCGCGGCGAACCGCTCTCTCAGCCGCGGCCAGCCGACCCGGTCGTACTGCGCGGAAAGCGGCTCGTCGGCCAGGCCCAGCCCGGCCAGCAGTTCGGCGTAGAACTTCGGCTCCAACGCCCCGACCGCGACGTGCCTACCGTCGGCGCAGGTGTAGGTGTCGTAGAACGGTGCCCCGCCGTCCAGCAGGTTCGCGCCGCGCTCGTCGACCCACGCACCGCCGGCGAGCAGCGACCAGACCATCGCCAGCAGCGTGCTCGCCCCGTCGACCATGGCGGCGTCCACCACCTGCCCGCGCCCGGAGCGCCCCCGCTCCCACAGCGCGGCCAGCACCCCGACCACGAGCAGCATCGAGCCGCCGCCGAAGTCGCCCACCAGGTTCAGCGGCGGGACCGGACGCTCGCCGGAACGGCCGATCGCGTGCAGGGCGCCGGACAGGGCGAGGTAGTTGATGTCGTGCCCGGCCCGCTCGGCCAGTGGGCCGTGCTGGCCCCACCCGGTCATCCGGGCGTACACCAGGCGCGGGTTGCGGGCCAAGCAGTCCTGCGGGCCGACGCCGAGGCGTTCGGTGACCCCAGGGCGGTAGCCCTCGAGTAGCACGTCCGCCCGCGCCGCCAGTGCCAGCACGGCGTCCTGGCCGGCCGGATCCTTGAGGTCGGCGGCCACCCGACGCCGACCGCGGGCCAGCACGTCCGGCGCGTCGGCGGTCATCTCCAGCCCACCGGACGGCCGCTCGACCCGGACCACGTCGGCACCAAGGTCGGCCAGGATCATCGCGGCGTGCGGGCCCGGCCCGATCCCGGCGAGCTCCACAACTCGCAGTCCGTGCAGCGGTCCAGATCTGATGGTCGGGTCCGGACCGGTTCCGCTCCTTGCCTGCTCCGCAGGCTGCGATGCTCGCCGGTCCTTCTCCTCCGTCACACCCGACAGGTTATGCGGGAGTTGCTCGGCGCCCGTTCCAGCTGGCCGGCATCGGGACGTCCAGCGGCGCGAGCTCGGGGCGCTTGGCGCTGAAGCCCTCGCCGGCGACCCGGCCCTGCAGCGATTTCCGCAGGTACGGCATCGCGTACTGGCGCGCCCAGCGCAGGTCGTCCTGCCGGCGCATCCGCCACGGCGTGGGCATGTTGGCCGGCCACGGCGTGCGCCAGTCGTCCTCCACCGGCAGGCCGAGCACTTCCAGCACGCGAAGCGCAACCCGTCGGTGGCCCTCCGGCACGAGGTGCAGCCGGTCCTCGCCCCAGGCCCGCGGGTCGGTGAGCGGCGCCATGCCCCACAGGTCGATCACCTGGCAGCCGTGCCGCTCGGCGCTGCCCCGGATGAGCTCGTTGTAGCAGGCGATCCGGCCCCGGATCCGGCGGAACAACAGCATCCGCCGGGTGTCGAAACCGGCGAAGATCAGCACGTCGGCACCGGTCGCGACCAGCCGGCCAAGCGCCTTGTCGAACCGGGCGGCCAGCGAGTCCGGGTCGCACTGCGGGCGGATGATGTCGTTGCCGCCGGCGGCGAACGTGATCAGGTCCGGGCGCACCCGCTCCGCTACCGGCACCTGGTCGGCCACGATCTGGTCCAGCCGCTTGCCTCGGATGGCGAGGTTGGCGTATCGGAAGTCCGGCCGCCCGGCCGCCAGCCGCTCGGCGACCCGGTCCGCCCAGCCGCGCGGGTAGCCGTCGGGCAGCCAGTCGTCGAGCCCCTCGGTGAAGCTGTCGCCGATGGCGACAAAGCTGTCCCAGCTGTGCAAGTCGGCACCCCTCGTTCGCCCGCTGTACACCCGGTCGCTACCTGCGATCAGCACAGGATTACTCAGCAGCAGGCCGTCGCGCCAGTCTCGTGCGCTGGTTAGGGTGCACTAATAAGCGCGAACGGAGACCACCAGCGCCGGCACGTGACCCCGCGATCACGGCCCGCGATCGAGCCGTCGATCGGCGAGGTGCTCGGCGGTCGTGCCGGCGTGCTGGACGGGACACTGCCGGTCGCTGGATTCGTGCTGGGCTGGGCGGTCGCCGAGGGGCTCGGCGCCGCGAACACGGTGGTCTGGGGCGTCGGGGTCGCGGTGGTCGCCGCGGTCGTGGTGGCGGTGCTGCGCGGCCTCCGCGGGCGCCGGCCGGTCGCGGCGCTGTTCGGGCTGCTCGGCGTGGTCGTCGCCGGGCTGGTCGCGGTCGTCACCGGCCGCGCGGTGGACTTCTTCGCCGTACAGCTGTTGTCCAACAGCGCGAGCGCACTGGCCTGGACGGTGTCGATCGTGGTCCGGTGGCCGTTGCTCGGCGTCGTGGTGGGGTTGTTGCTCGGCCAGCGCAGCCAATGGCATCGGGATCCCGACCTCGTGCGTGCCTACAGCCGGGCCAGCTGGGTGTGGGTCGCGCAGTACCTGGTCCGGCTCGCGGCGTTCCTGCCGCTCTACCTGGCCGGCGCGGTGATCCCGCTCGGGATCGCCAGGGTCGCGCTCACCTGGCCGCTGGTGGCGGCCTGCGTGCTGGCGTCCGGTTGGGTACTGCTGGCGTCGCTGCCGGCCGACCACCCGGGCATCAGGCGGCCCCGCAAGCCCACTTGATCAGTGCCGCAACCGGGCCGCCAGCCCGCGCGCCGCGGCCCGCGGATCCGCCGCCTCGGTGATCGCGCGCACCACGACGATGCGCTCCGCGCCGGTGCCGAGCACCTCGTCCAGCCGGCCGGCGTCGATCCCGCCGATCGCGAACCAGGGGCGGGCCGGGACGGTTTTCGCGACGGTCCGCAGCAGGTCCAGCCCGGGTGCCGGACGACCCGGCTTGGTCGGGGTCGGCCAGCACGGACCGACGCAGAAGTAGTCCACGCCCTGTTCTGCGGCCGCCGCACCCGACTCGGCGGCGCTGTGCGAGGACCGGCCGATCAGCACGTCGTCGCGGAGGACCCGGCGCGCCCACGGCACCGGTAGGTCGTCCTGGCCGAGGTGCAGCACATCGGCGCCGGCCGCGAGCGCGACGTCGGCCCGGTCGTTCACGGCGAGCAGCGCGCCGTGCCGGGCGCAGGCCGCGGCCAGCACCTCGAGCGCGGCCAGCTCGTCGCGTGCCTCCAGCGGCCCGTGCGGGCCCTTGTCCCGTAGCTGCAGGATGTCCACCCCGCCGGACAACGCCGCGTCGGCGAACCCGGCGAGATCCCGCCGGTCCCGACGCGCGTCCGTGCACAGGTAGAGCCGGGCCTCGGCCAGCCTGGCCCGCCGAGCCGGACCGTTCAGGCCGGGCATACCACCGACGGTAGTGCCCTGCATCCGCGCGTAGGCTGGAGCGCGGTTTCGCACGGGAGCCCGGAAGCGCAGCGGGCTGAGAGGGGATTTAGCGGTCCCGACCGTCGAACCTGATCCGGGTCATGCCGGCGCAGGGAGCGAGGGAGAGAAATGCCAGGTCAGCCAGGTCTCATCGTCGTCGGCGGCGGCGTGATCGGGCTGTCCTGCGCCTGGCGGGCGGCCGCCGCCGGGATGGCTGTGACGCTCGTCGACCCGGCACCCGGCTCCGGAGCGTCCTGGGTCGCCGGCGGAATGCTTGCCCCGGTCACCGAGGCCTGGCCCGGTGAGGAGGCCCTGCTCGCGCTCGGGACGGACTCGCTGGCCCGTTGGCCGGCGTTCGCCGCCGACCTGACCGCGGCCGCGGGTCGCGATGCCGGGCTGCGCCGCGAGGGCACGGTGGTCGCCGCGACCGGGTCCGGCGACCGGGACGAGCTGCGCGAGCTGGCCGGGCACCTGGCCCGCCTTGGCCGGGACGTCGACGTGCTGACCGGGCGCGAGCTGCGCCGGCTGGAGCCCGCGGTCGGACCGGACGTCCGCGGCGGGCTGGCGGTCCCTGGTGACCTCGCGGTGGACAACCGCGCGCTGCTCGCTGCGCTGTTTGCGGCGACGGAGCGCGCCGGCGTCCGGATGCACCGCTTCGAGGCGCGTGCGGTGTCCGAGGGCGGACAGGTCGAGCTCGCGGACGGGACCGCGCTGCGCGCCGACGAGGTGCTGCTCGCAGCCGGTGCCTACTCCGGCCGGCTGTACCCGCCACTGGCCGGGGTGATCCGACCGATCAAGGGGGAGATCCTGCGGCTGGCCTGGCGGCCGGGCGCGGTGGACCCGCCGCGGCGGACCGTTCGCGGGCTGGTCGACGGGCGCGGCGTGTACGCGGTGCCGCTGCCGGGTGGGCGGCTGGTGGTCGGCGCGACCCAGGCGGAGACCGGCTTCGAGACAGCGGTCACCGCGGGCGGGCTACGCGACCTGCTGCGGGACACCGAGCGCGTGCTGCCCGGGATCGCCGAGTACGCGGTCGTCGAGACCGCCGCCGGGCTGCGGCCCGGCAGCCCGGACAATGTGCCGCTGGTCGGACGGCTGGCGGACGGCCTGCTGGTCGCCACCGGTCACCACCGCAACGGCCTGCTGCTCACGCCGCTCACCGCCGACACCGTCCTTGCCCTGCTCACCGACCCGGGTCGGCCCGGCGCTCCGGGCCTTGCCGCCGCCGACCCGGCCCGGTTCGAGCCGGCCAGGAGGTAGCGCATGAACGTGTGGATCAACGGGAGCCGCCGCGAGCTGGCCGAGGGCGCGAGCGCTCGCCGACGCGGTAGCGGATCTCGGGGCGGCGCCGTCCGGGGTGGCGGTGGCGGTGGACGCCGAGGTCGTCCCGCGGGCCGACTGGGCCGGCCACCGGCTGTCCGAGGGGGCTCGGGTCGAGGTGCTGACCGCGGTGCAGGGAGGGTGAACGTGTCGTCGGAGCCACCGATGGACGACGACCCGCTGGAGATCGCCGGCCGAAAGATCGGCTCTCGGTTGATCATGGGTACCGGTGGGGCGTCCAACCTGGAGGTGCTGGAACGGGCGCTGCGCGCGTCGGGCACCGCGCTGACCACTGTCGCCATGCGCCGGGTCGACGCGGGCGGTGGCAGCGGCGTGCTCGACCTGCTGCGCAGACTCGGCATCGAGACGCTGCCGAACACGGCGGGCTGCCGTACGGCCGACGAGGCGCTGCTCACCGCCCGGCTGGCCAGGGAGGCGCTCGGTATCGACCTGGTCAAGCTCGAGGTGATCGCCGACGAGCGCACCTTGCTGCCGGACCCGATCGAGCTGCTGGACGCCGCGGAGCGGCTGGTCGACGACGGGTTCACCGTGCTGCCGTACACCAACGACGACCCGGTGCTGGCCCGCAAGCTGGAGCAGGCCGGCTGCGCCGCCGTCATGCCGCTCGGGCTCGCCGATCGGCACCGGGCTGGGCATCCGCAACCCGCACAACATCGCGATGATCGTCGAGCAGGCCGGCGTTCCGGTGATCCTGGACGCCGGGATCGGTACCGCGTCCGAGGCGGCGCAGGCCATGGAGCTGGGTTGCGACGGCGTGCTGCTGGCGACCTCGGTGACCCGCGCGGCTGACCCGGAGCGGATGGCCTACGCCATGCGGCTGGCCGTGACAGCGGGTCGGGCGGCCCGGCAGGCCGGCCGGATCCCGCGACGCTACTGGGCCAAGGCGTCCTCGCCCGACCCCGACTGAGTCGCCCGGCGTCGGATCGGCGCGAACGTCTCGACGGGCTCGTTGCACAGGAAGTCCAGCAGCAGCCGGTTGCACAGTTCGGGCTTCTCGACC
The DNA here is from genome assembly GCA_963776255.1 of uncultured Actinomycetota bacterium. Classification (GTDB taxonomy): domain Bacteria; phylum Actinomycetota; class Actinomycetes; order Mycobacteriales; family Pseudonocardiaceae; genus Pseudonocardia. Next base: position 30,557 of record CAVZMB010000013.1, read on the forward strand.
AGCAGCCCGTGCGACGTCCCCGGCACCACCGCGAGCTCGGCGTCGGGCAGGTCGCGGTACATGGCGATGGCGTGCTCGAGGATGACCTCGTCGTCGTCGCCGACCATCACCAGGCTGCGGTTGGGCAACACGTTCAGGTCGGCGGCGGTCAGCAGCGGCCCTTCGACGTGCATCTGGGCCAACTTCTTGACGACGACCGGGTAGTGCTCGGAACCGTCTGGGGACAGCTCGGCGTAGGCGTCGGCCATGAACTGCGGCGGCTCGATATCGGGGTCGATCGCCTCCGGAATCCAGCCGTCGCGGTGCGCCGGGCCGGCGATCACCGCCATCCGTCGCGCCAGGTCCGGGCGCCGCGCCGCGATGTACAGCGCGAGCGTGGCGCCGTCGCTCCAGCCGACCAGGTGGGCGGGTCCGCCGACGACCTGCTCCAGGAAGGCGATGGTGTCCTGCGCCATCAGCTCGAAGGTGATCCGGCCGTCCACGTCAGGCGTTCGACCGTGCCCACGGCGCTCCGGGGTGTAGACGTGGAAGCGAGCGGCGAATAGCGTCGAGGTTGTGCTGCCCAGGCCCTGGCGTCAGCCCCGGCCCCGCCGGGGTGCAGCAGTACCAGCGGATCACCACTGCCGCGACTCGTCGTACCAGGTGCGCACCGCGCCGAGCTGCACATAACCGGCCATTTGCCGTCCTTTCCGAGCGGATGTGTTCCGGCGTTAGACCGCCGGAGCCGCGCGAACTCACCGGTCCGCGGCTCGGGCGTCGGCCAGCTCGGCGCGCAGGGCGCGGATCTCTTCCAGGATCTGCCGGTTGGCGATCTGCTCCTCCTCGGCGTGCTCGGCCTCCTCGGCCCGCACCTCGGCCGCAACCTGGCCCTCCATCGCGCTGACCACCACCGCGATGAACAGGTTCAACACCGCGAACGTGGTCACCAGGATGTAGACCACGAAGTAGATCCAGGCGAACGGCTCCTTGGACATGACGTCCCGCGCGATGTCCGGCCAGGCCTCGCCGGTCATCGTCTGGAACATGGTGAACAGCGTGGTGCCGAGATCGCCGAAGTACGCCGGCGCCACATCGCCGTACAGTGTGGTGCCGATCACCGCGAAGACGTAGATGATCAGCGCGAGCAGCGCGGCGATCGAGGCCATCCCGGGCACGGCCTCGAGCAGCCCGGAGACCACCCGGCGCATGCTCGGCACCATCGAGACCAGCCGCAGCACCCGCAGGATGCGCAGCGAGCGCAGCACCGAGAACGCCCCGGCGGCCGGGACCAGCGAGATCGCGACGATCACGAAATCGAACAGGCTCCACGGGTCGCTGAAGAACGCCAAGCCGTGGGCGTAGATCCGCAGTATCAGCTCGACCACGTAGATCACGAGTGCGACCACGTCGATCACCTCGAGCAGGCCGCCGATCTGCTCGACCACCTCGGGTGAGGTCTGCAGGCCGAGCGTGATCGCGTTCACCACGATCACCGCGATGATGAACTGCTGGAACCGCAGGTCCTCGACGAGCCGCAGGACCCGCTGGCGTAGGGCGTTCATGCCGCCGGATCCTGCCGGAGCGGCGGACGCAGCCCGAGCCGGCCGAGCTCGATGGCGGCCAGCCGATGGATCGCCGCCCGGTCGTCGCGCCGCCACGCCGACGCCGGGTCGTCGCTGGCCGTGAGCAGCCGGCGCACCGGTGCCCTGGCCAGCGCGCGCAGCGCGAGCAGGTCGGTGTCCCCGTCGCGCACCGCGACCGCCGCCGACGCCATCCGTGCGTACCGGATGCGCAACGGCAGCCAGAGCAGCAGCAGCGGCAGCACGCCGACCAGCACGATCCCGATGCCGGTGCCGAGCGCGAGGTTGGCGATCGTCTGGATCTGCTCCATGCCGGACTGGGCGAGCGAGCTGCCGGCCGCCGAACCGCCGCCCAGCGTCCGCGCGAGGTCCTCGCCGACGAGCGGGACCTGGCCGGCGGTCTGCGCCGCGCCGTCGAACGTCCCGCGGATCGTCTCGCCGGCCTGCACGATGCCCCTGGCCGGTCCCTGTAGCTGCAGGATGAGGTCGTACGCCGCCCTGCCGAGCGTGATCAGCAGGACCAACCAGGCGATGGCGAGCAGGTCGGCGAGCAGTTGGAGGGACAGCCGGCCCGGCCGCTCCGCGTAGATCGTCATGGTGCCGCAGGCTAGTGCCCCCGGCGGCTCGGCGGCCGCCGTCCGGGAGCGCAACCAGCGCGGCAGCACGACGGCCACCAGCAGCGCTGTCCCGGCCAGCACGATCGGGCCGCCGAGCGCCCACACCGCGAACATCGCGATCGCGGCGAGCTCGGCCCCCAGGCTCGCCACCGAGGTGACAGTGGCCCGAGCCGGCCCGGAGATCGCCGCCTGCAGCCGGGCATCGGCCACCACCAGGGCCAACCGGACCAGGCCGTAGTACAGCGTGATCGCGACGATGCCGGCCGGGTGCTGGCCGAGCACCGCGGCGCCCAGCAGCAGCGCGCCGGCGGCCAGGCCCATGCTGAGCACGCCGGCCCCGAGCCGGGCGCCCCAGCCGGCGAGCCACGAGCCGACCGCGCCGACCAGCGCGACCGCGATCAACGCCAACGGGACGACGCCGACCGGCACCCCCCAGTCCGCGGCCAGCAGCGGGAAGAACTCCTCGAGGGACTCCAGCCCGTACAACACGGCGACCGCCAGTACCGCCCCGCGGACGTGCGGCGTGCCGGTCGCCTCGACGAGTCCGGATCGCAGCGTCGCGAGGTAGCTCGGCTCGTCCCCGGCGGCGCCCACGATCCGCTCGTCGGCACCCGCACGTCTGCTCGGCTGGCGGGCGGACGTCCGGCAGCAGCAGCGCGGCGACGCCGGCCGCGGCCAGGCTGCACCCGATGCTGACCCAGGCCACCAGCGGGTAGCCACCCAGCGCGAACAGGCCGGTCGCGGCGAACGCCACCGGCACCTGCACGGCCAGCGTGGCCGCCTCGGTTCGGCCGATCACGGTGACGTAGCGGTCCGCGGCGCCGACCGAGGCCAACCCGTCGTACACCAAGGCCTCGAACGCACCGGAGGCCAACGTGCCGCCGATCCCCCAGACCACGAAGCCCACGGCGAACCCCAGGAGGCCCGGGAACAGGATCCACACCAGGAAGCCCGCCGCGGCCAGCACACCGGAGGCGACCAGTGCGGCGCGGCGGGAGAAGCGGTCGGCCAGTGCGCCGGTCGGCACCTCGGCGGCGATCCCGACCGCCGACCACAGCATCAACAGCGCGGCGATCTCGGCATCGGTCAGCCCGGTGTCGGCGAAGAGCAGCGCGTAGAGCGGGTACAGCGGCAACGCGTCGCTGAGCGCCGCCCAGCCGATTGCCCGCCGGGCGAGCCGGCCGGCCTCAGCGTTCGGGGCGCTTTGGCGCGTTCTGCGGTGTCGAGTTCTCGGGCGAGTTCTGCGGTGTCGAGTTCTGCGGTGTCACAGTCAACTGAAGCCCATGGCTGCATAGTATCCGCGCCACTCGATGCGTTACACGATCAACTCCCGGGGAGGCCGGATGCCAGGGCTGCGCTCGGTCGCGGCGCGCCTGGCGGCCGGCTGCCTGGTGGCGCTGGTGGCGCTGGTGGCGCTGGTGGTCGGCGGCTGCACCACGGCCGGCACCCCCGGCGGCGGTGACCCGGACCCGGGGGCACCGCGTCGACCGCCTCGACCCGGGCCCTGCCGATCTACTACGTCGCGGAGACCGGCGCCGGGTTGCGGCTGTACCGCGAGTTCCACGCCGTGCCGGTCGCCGACGATCCGGGCACCGACGCGGTCCGAGAGCTGTTCGCCCGGCCGGCCGGTTTCGACAGGGACTACCGCTCGCACTGGCCGGCCGGCACCGCGCTCAACGCCCCGGTCCGTCGCGAGGGCGGCGTGATCACCGTGGACCTGTCCGAGGCGGCGCTGGGCGCGAACGTCGGCGCCGAGCTTGCCGAACGGACCGTGCAGCAGCTCGTCTACACCGTGCAGGGTGCGCTGGCCGGCACCGAGCCGGTGCGCATCCTGGTCGGCGGGCGACCGGTGCCAGAGCTGTGGGGCCACGTGGCCACCGCCGAGCCCGTCCAGCGCGCCGACCCGTACCAGACCCGGTCGCTGGTGCAGCTCGACAACCCGACGAACGGGGCGATGGTCGGGCGCACGGTGGAGTTCACCGGCGAGGCGGCGACGTTCGAGGCGAACGTCCCGTGGCGGCTGTTCAAGGACGGCGCGGTGGTGCGGACCGGGTTCGCCACCGCTGCGGAAGGGCAACGGTTCGCCCCGTTCGGCTTCTCGCTCACCTTGGAGCCGGGTGAGTACGTGATCGAGGTGTCCGAGGACGACCCGTCCGGCGGTGCGGGTCGCCCGCCGTTCACCGACACCAAGTCGGTGACAGTTGGCTGACTACCGAAGGTACCGATCACACCCGGCGGGCTGAGACCATCACTGCAGACAGTGACCGACCAGCGGACGGCGGACTGACCATGACGACCGGCGGATGGGCGCCCGCGCCCGAGCCCTGGATCTCCTACGTCGCCGACAGCGACGGCGACGGGCTGGATGACTACCAGGAGCGCGTCCTGTTCGGCAGCGACCCGAGCCGGGCCGACACCGACGGCGACGGTCTCAATGACGCCGACGAGGCCGATCGCCACCAGGATCCGACCGACTCGGACAGCGACGACGACGGAGTGCCCGATGGTCAGGACTCCTGGTCGGCGCCGAAGGACCGGGACGGGGACGGCCTGACCGGGGAGGTATCTGCCGGGCTCAGCGAGATCGATCCGGACAGCGACGACGACGGGCTGAACGACGGCGACGAGTGGCTCTCGACGCATTTCCCCACCGAGGAGGGTGCGACGAGCAGCCCCACTGATCCCGACTCCGACGACGACGGCTTCCTGGACGGCGCCGAGCGGGACAACGGCACTGATCCGTCCACACCGGACTTTCCAGGTGATCTTCGCACCGAGATACCCGACGACATCGGGCCGTTCGTCGACACCCCGGACCCGGGCGCATTGCCGCTGCCAGAGCCCGACGATCCGGCTCTGCTGTTCGGCGCCGGGTCGACGCCGCCGAACGGGTCGGCAGCCGAGGCCAACGGCCGGCTCCGATGGGAGGTCGCGCGACGGGGGTGCCAACGGCAGCGGGGCCGGCGCGGAGGTCGAGCTCGACGTGCTGGCCGACGACGTGGGCGCCGGATCGCACTACGCGGCACCTACCGAACCGGTCGACGAGCCGGACGCACCGGCGTCCAGCGAGGATGCCGGTGCGGACGCCGAGGACGCCGAGGACGTCGAGGTCGAGCTGGCGACGTCGCGGCTCGACGCGGGGGACTACGCGGCCGGCTAGTGCCCTGAGTCGAGCGCCGGTGGGCGGGCCGCCCATAGCGCGGACACCGGGCCGACGCCGGCACCGAGCGGGTAGGCATGCCGCACCGCCTGCTCGATGTAGCGCTTCCCGAACGCGACCGCCACCAGCAGCGGCACCCCGCTGGCGAGGGCGGCGGTGATCGCCGAGGCGAGCGTGTCGCCGCCGCCGTGGGTGTGCGGGGTGTCGAAACGCGGCCCGGAAAGGTCGGTGAAATCCGAGCCGTCGAAGAACACGTCGACGCAGTCCGTCTCGGTGCGCAGGTGGCCGCCCTTGACCAGCACCGCACCCGCCCCGAGCGCGTGCAACGCCTTCGCCGCGTCGTACTGACCCGGCCGGTCGCCGACGTCGATACCCGACCAGCAGCCGCACCTCGTCCAGGTTCGGCGTGAGCAGCGTGGCCCGCGGGATCAGCTCGGTGCGGATCGCCTCCAGCGCGTCGGCGGTGCAGCAACGGGTCGCCGTGCATCGACGCCGCGACCGGGTCGACGACGAACGGCACGGCCCGCTCGCGCCCGATACCCACCTGGTCGCAGGCCGCCGCGACCGCGTGGATGATCTCCGCGGAGGCCAGCATGCCGGTCTTGGCGGCCTCGACCCCGATGTCGGTGACCACCGCCTCGATCTGCGCGGCGACGATCTCCGGCGGGATCTCGTGCACGCCGGTCACGCCGAGGCTGTTCTGCACGGTGACCGCGGTGACCGCGCAGCAGCCGTGCACCCCGCACGTCGCGAACGTGCGCAGGTCGGCCTCCAGCCCGGCCCCGCCGCCCGAGTCCGAGCCGGCGATCGTGAGCGCCCGCGGCGGCGTCTCGTTCATTCCCCGGAGATCGGCAGGTAGACCCGCCCGCCGTGCTCGGTGAACTCCTGAGCCTTCTCCGCCATGCCCGCCTCGATCGCCTCGATGCTGGACAGCCCGTGCGCCTCGGCGTACGCGCGAACGTCCTGGGTGATCCTCATCGAGCAGAACTTCGGGCCGCACATCGAGCAGAAGTGCGCGGTCTTGGCCGGGGCCGCGGGCAGCGTCTCGTCGTGGTAGCTGCGCGCGGTGTCCGGGTCCAGCGAGAGGTTGAACTGGTCGGTCCAGCGGAACTCGAACCGCGCCTGGCTCAGCGCGTCGTCCCGGGCCTGCGCGTGCGGGTGCTCCTTGGCCAGGTCGGCGCTGTGCGCGGCGATCTTGTAAGTGATCACGCCGGTCTTCACGTCGTCCCGGTTGGGCAGCCCGAGGTGCTCCTTCGGGGTGACGTAGCAGAGCATCGCGGTACCGGCCTGCGCGATCATCGCCGCGCCGATCGCGCTGGTGATGTGGTCGTAGGCCGGCGCGATGTCGGTGGCCAGCGGGCCGAGGGTGTAGAACGGCGCCTCGCCGCACCACTCCTCCTCCAGCCGGACGTTCTCTGCGATCTTGTGCATCGGCACGTGACCAGGGCCCTCGATCATCACCTGGACGTCGCGCGCCCGGGCGATGTGGGTCAGCTCGCCGAGGGTGCGCAGCTCGGCGAGTTGGGCCTCGTCGTTGGCGTCGGCGATCGAGCCGGGCCGCAGCCCGTCGCCGAGGGAGAAGCTCACGTCGTAGCCGCGCAGGATGTCGCACAGCTCCTCGAAGTGCGTGTAGAGGAACGACTCCTGGTGGTGCGCCAGGCACCACGCCGCCATGATCGACCCGCCGCGGGAGACGATCCCGGTGACCCGCCTGGCGGTCAGCGGCACATAGCGCAGCAGCACGCCGGCGTGCACGGTCATGTAGTCGACGCCCTGCTCGGCCTGCTCGATCACGGTGTCCCGGTAGGCCTCCCAGGTGAGCTCGGTCGGGTCCCCGTTGACCTTCTCCAGTGCCTGGTAGATCGGCACCGTGCCGATCGGCACCGGCGAGTTGCGGATGATCCACTCGCGGGTCTCGTGGATATTGCGCCCCGTCGACAAATCCATCACGGTGTCCGCGCCCCACCGGGCGGCCCACACCATCTTGTCGACTTCCTGTTCGATGCCAGACGACACAGCACTGTTACCGATGTTCGCGTTCACCTTCACCAGGAACTTCTTGCCGATGATCATCGGCTCGGACTCGGGGTGCCGGCGGTTCGCCGGGATGATCGCCCGGCCGGCGGCGACCTCGGCCCGCACCAGCTCGACGTCGACCCCCTCGCGCAGCGCGATGAACCGCATCTCCGGCGTGATCACGCCGGCCTTCGCGTAGGCCAGCTGGGTCACCGCGCCGTCGATCGGCGCACGGGCCTCGACCCACGGCGCGCGCAGCGGCGGGAGTCCACTGTGGACGTCGATTGTGGCGGCGTCGTCGGTGTACGGGCCGGAGGTGTCGTAGACGTCGAAGTGCTCCCCGTTGGTCAGCCCGACCCGGCGGACCGGGACGCGCAGCCCCTCCGGGCCGTCGAGGTGGACCTTGCGGGAGCCCTGGATCGGGCCGGTGGTGATCTCGGGGCGGACGGAACGATCGGTGAGCGCGGTCATGCGGTTCTCCCTACGCCGGCATTACCCGGTCAGGTTCGTGCGGTCGGCGGCGCCGAGCCGCCCTCTCAGCCCGCTGCTGCGAGCTCCCGCGAGATGAAGTTGACCGCTACCGAACGTAGCCCCCGGCCTGGGACGCCGCTAGTGCACGCCGGGCTCACCCGGCGGCGTCGAGGTTCGCGTCTGCGCCGTCGTCGGGCTCCAGGAAGTCCCGCTCACCGAGGTCGGCGCCGAACGCGTCGTCGCCGTCGGGTGCCTCGTCCAGCGCCGCCTGCGCGCTGGTGGCCTCGGCGGTGGGCGGCAGCAGGCTGATCCCGTCGACCGGCTCAGGGTCCGGCCACTGCGCTGCCTCGTCCACCCGCACGGGGCTCACTGTAGGCGCTGCTGCGAGTCAGTGAAGCTCGGCGGGGACCGCGATCACGTCGACCATCGCGCCGTTGCGCAGCACGGTGACCGGCAGCGGGGTGCCGATCGCCGCCTCGAACAGCTGGCGCTGGATCCCGCCGGCGTCCTGCACCGGGACCCGCCCGACGTCGAGCACCAGGTCACCGGCGCGCAGGCCCGCCTTCGACGCCGGGCTGCCCGGCACCACCTCGGCCAGCCGCAGCCCGTTCCGCCGCCCGTAGCGGTCCGCAACCGAGGCCGGCACCGGCGCCGGCGTGCCGACCACGCCCAGGTACGCTCGGCGGACCCGGCCGTCGGCGAGCAGCATCGCGACGATCTTGCGGGTGGTGTCGTTGATCGGCACCGCGAGACCGAGACCGATCCCGGCGACCGCTGTGTTGATCCCGATCACCTTGCCGTTGGCGTCGGCCAGTGCGCCGCCGGAGTTGCCGGGGTTCAGCGCGGCGTCGGTCTGGATCACGTCCTCGATCACCCGGCCGGCCGACCCGCTCCTGGTGGGCAGCGAGCGGCCGAGCGCGCTCACCACGCCGGCGGTGACCGAGCCGGCCAGCCCGAGCGGGTTGCCCACCGCCACCACGAGCTGGCCCACCACGAGCTTCGCCGCCTCGCCCAGCTGCACCCCGGACGGCACGCCCTCCCTGGCGCGCAACACGGCGAGGTCGGAGAGCGGGTCGACGCCGACCACGTCGAACGCGGCCTCGGTGCCGTCGGAGAACGCCGCCTGGCCGCGCGTCGCGTTCCCCACCACGTGCGCGTTGGTCAGCAGGATGCCGTCGTCGGTGATCACCACCGCCGAGCCGGTGCCGTTGCGCACCCGCAGCCCCGCGACGTGCGGGGTGACCGCGCGGGCCACGGCGGTGACCGTGCGTGAGTAGGCGTCGAGCTCGGACATGACGATCACCACCCCGGCTTCGGGCCCCGCGCTGACACCCGCGGCGTCCGATACTTACAGCGTTGCACTCACGCTAACGGGCGGATCGCTCCGAGTGTTCCGCCGAAGCGGCATCCCAGCTGAGCCCGGGTACGCCCCAGCCGTGGTCGCGGACCGCCCGCTTGGCGGCCCTGGCGTGCCTGCCGATCAGGCGGTCCAGGAAGAGCACGCCGTCGAGATGGTCGGTCTCGTGCTGCAGGCACCGGGCCAGCGTGCCGCGACCCTCGACGGCGACGGCCGCGCCGGTGGCGTCCTGGCCGCGCACCCGCGCCCAGTCGGCTCGCCCGGTCGGAAAGGACAGCCCGGGAGCCGACAGGCAGCCCTCCCAGTCCTCGTCGGGGTCCGGCATGGTGTCCGGGATCGGCGAGGTCTCCAGCTCGGGGTTCACCACGACGCCGCGCAGCCGCCGGCCGGCGACCTCGTCCTCGCAGTCGAAGACGAACACCCTCAGGTCCAGACCGATCTGGTTGGCCGCCAAGCCCACGCCGTCGGCCGCTTCCATGGTGTCGAACATGTCCTCGACGTGATCGGCCAACTGCTGGTCGAAGTCGGTGACCGGCCGGGTCGCGGTGCGCAACCCGGGGTCGCCGACGACCCGGATCGGTCGGACAGCCATACTCGCCGACCTTAGGCGTCTCGGCGCGTCTCGCCGAGACCAGCGGGTGGCTTCGTGGTTCAATGAGCCGCCAAATGACATCAGTGTGATTCGAGCGGAGCTCGGCGTGTATGGATGCGTCGGACGGGCGTTCGAGGAGGATCATGGACTCCGCCGAGGTGGTGAGCGGCCTTAGCCGGCAGGCGGACGAGCTGGACCGCAGGGAACGCGAGGTGCTCGCGTTCGAGGCGCAGTGGTGGAAGTACGCCGGTGCGAAGGAGCAGGCGGTCCGCGAGCTGTTCGACATGTCGGCGACCCGCTACTACCAGGTGTTGAACGCGGTGATCGACAAGCCGGCCGCGCTCGCGGTCGACCCCCTACTGGTCAAGCGGCTTCGCCGGTTGCGGTCGACCCGGCAGCGGACCCGTGCCGCCCGCCGGCTGGGCATCGACCCACGCCTGACCTGAAGGAGGACCCTGAGCCGTGACCGCACCCGAATCCTCGTCTGGAACCTCGGCGCTGCGGATCGGCGGCTTCGTCCTCCTCGGGATCGCACTGCTGGCCGCGGTGATCGGGCTGGCCGCGCTGGCCGGCGTCGGCGGTAACGGCAACCAGACCGCGGCCCCAGCTCCATCTTCGTCCGGCCAAGAGGCCCCACCGGGCCAAGAGGCGCCACCGGGGCAGGGGGCCCAACCGGGCCAGGGCACCCCACCGGGCCAGGGCACCCCACCGGGCCAGGGGGCCCAACCGGGCCAGCAGGCCCCACCGGGGCAGGGGGCCCCACCGGGGGCCGCTCCCCCCGGCGATCAGGCGCGTGGCCTCACCCCCACGGCGACCGCCGCGCCGTCCGGTCCCGGAGCTGCCGGCCAGCCGCCGGCTCCCGGAGCTCCCGGAGCTGCCGGAGCTCCCGGAGCTGCCGGAGCTGCCGGAGCTGCCGGCCAGCCGCCGGCGATCGTGGGCGCTCCCGCACCGGTCGCGGCGGCCAAGGCCCCGCTGCGGGTGTACAACAACTCCACGATCACCGGCCTGGCAGGTCGGGCCGCGGCGGACTTCCGCGCGGCGGGATGGCAGGTCACCGAGGTGGGGAACTACGCGAGCGGGATCATCCCGACCAGCACCGTGTACTTCCGACCCGGCACGGCCGAGGAGGCCCCGGCTCGTCGGCTCGGCGAGGAGTTCGGGCTGCGGGTCGAGCCGCGGTTCGCCGGCCTGCAGCAGGCCAGCCCCGGCCTGATCGTGATCGTGACGCGGGACTACCAGCAGCGCTGACGTCGCCGGACTCAGGGCACTAGCGGCTCGCGGCGTAGGCCTCGAGGGCGATCAGCTGCGCTGGATCCAGCGACGGTCCGACGACCCGGCGGGCGGCTGCCAGGTGGGCGGCGGTCAGCTCGGCCGCCTCCCGCGACTCACGGATGGCGGTGAGCGCCGCCTCGCGGATCAGCGCCGCGCAGTCGGCGGCGGAGTAGCCCTCGAGCTCTGCGGCCAGCGCGTCGAGGTCGACGTCCGGCGCGAGCGGGGTGTTTCGGGCGGTGGCGCGCAGGATCGCGGCACGGGCCTCCGCATCCGGGGGCGGCACGTAGATCAGCCGTTCCAGCCGGCCGGGGCGCAGCAGGGCGGGATCGATCAGCTCCGGGCGGTTGGTCGCGCCGAGCACGACGACGTCGCGCAGTGGCTCCACCCCGTCCAGCTCGGTGAGCAGGGCGGCGACCACCCGGTCGACCACCCCGGAGTCCGCGGACTGCCCACGGCGCGGGGCGAGCGCGTCGATCTCGTCGAGGAAGATCAGTGCCGGGGCGGCGTCCGCCGCGCGGCGGAACAGCTCGCGTACCGCCCGCTCGGACTCCCCGACGTACTTGTCCAGCAGCTCGGCGCCCTTCACCGAGAACACGTTGAGCGCCCCGGTCCCGGCCAGTGCGCGTACCAGGAAGGTCTTCCCACCGCCCGGCGGACCGTAGATCAGCACCCCGCGCGGGGCGTCTACGCCGAGTCGGGCGAACGAGTCTGGATACTTCAACGGCCAGAGCACGGCCTCGGTGAGTGCCTGCTTGGTGTCCGCCATGTCCCCGACCGCGTCCAGGGTCAGGCCGCCGGTCTGCAGGGTCTGCGAGGACGACATCGAGATCGGGCGGATGGTCGCCACCGCGTCGATCAGGTCTGCCTGCTCGATCCGTGGCTCACCCTCGGGCTCGCGGTCCTGCTGCTCGGCGCTCTGCTCGGCGCTTTGCTCGGCGCTCTGTTCGGCGCTCTCGGGGTCGCTGGTCTTAGACCGCCGCAGCGCCGCACCTACCGCGGCCTCGCGGCGCAGCGCGACGAGGTCGGCGGCCACGAAGCCCGGTGCCCGCTCGGCGACCGCGCGGAGGTCGACGTCGTCGGACAGCGGGACGTCGCGGAACAGCAGGCGAAGCAGCTCGGCGCGGGTCATCGCGTCCGGCAGCGGCAGGCTGAGCTCACGGTCGATGAGGTCCGGGTTGCGCAGCCGCGGGTGCACGGCCTCCGGCGCCGACGTGGTGGCGAGCAGCGCGACGCCGGGGGTCGCGACCGCCCGGCGCAGCTCGTCGAGTGCGACGGTCGCCAGCGGCGGCGGCGACTCGGACGGCACCAGCGCCTCGATGTCGGTGATCAGCAGCACGGCGGTCTGCCCTGCCTCGGCGGTGCTGCGTGCCGACTCGATCGCCTCGCGCACCCGTTCGGCCGCGGCCGCCGGCTCGAGCGCGGACACGCTCGGCGCGGCGAGCTCGATGCAGCTCGCGCCGACCGACGCCGCTGCGCTGCGCGCCAGCGTCGCCTTCCCCACTCCGGACGGTCCGGTGATCAGCACACCAAGGCGGGGTCGGCCGCCGAGGCGCTCCAGCAACTCCGGGCGGCGGAACGACAGGTCCAGCCACTCGATCAGCTTCCGAGCGGCCGCGGTGTTGCCGACGAGCTGCTCCGGCGGCAGCGGCATCGGGTCCGTCGCGACGTCCGGTTCGGTCGCCGGGAGCGCTGCGGGGGCGGCACCTCGGCTGGCCGCCGACGAACTCGATCGGGACACCGGCGTCCGCGCCGGACGGGTGCCCGGTCGTGTGATCCCGGGCCCCCGCGCACCGTCCACGGCACGTACCGGCTGCCCGCCCTGCCAGCCGAGCACCGTCGCCGGACCGACCGCCACGGCGCCCGCCGGGTCGGTAGACGCGACGCTGAGCAGCTCGTTGGTCCAGGTCATACCGATCGCGCCGGCCAGCGTCGTGCGGGCCGCCGTGGTGTCGGTGCCGGGTGGCGGCGCGAGATCCTGCGGCAGCAGCGACACCGCATCGCCGGTGGTCAGGACCTTGCCGAACAGGGCATACCGGAGCGCGGTGTCGGTCAGCGAAACGGTGGCCAGCCGGGAGCCCGCCAGCAGCACCCGGCGGGCCGGCTCCACCGCGGTCGGCTGCACCACCACGTTGGCGCCGTCGGTCAGCCCGCAGTTGGAGAGCGTCACGTCGTCCAACCGTGCCGTCCCCGGTGGGCTGGACTCGTCGGCCGCCGCGGCGAGTGCGGAGGTCACCCGGGATCCGGTCAGCCGCACCGCGTCCCACTGCTGCAGGTTCAGCGCATCCAGCACCTCGGGGTGCAGCCGGACGATGCCCCGCCGCGCGTCGGCAGGCGCGGTGCTCAGCCGGGCGACCAGGGTGATGTTGTCCGCGGCTGCCACCCGATCACCGTACTGGCTGCCCGCCGCGCGACTTGTCGCAGGAATCAACCGGCGGGCTCGGCGCCTCCGCCCCGCCCGGAGCCCACTTGTCGTGGGAATCCCCGGGCTGTGCACCTCTTGTCGTTGGAAAACCCCGCGACCAGTGCCACTTGTCGTTGGAAAAAGGCGCGACAAGTGGGGGAGGGCGGCGCGGGGAGCGGTGCGCGGGGTGGGCGACAAGTGGGTCAGGGGCGGCGGCGGACGGCGCGCAGCCCGAGGCGGCGCCGGGACCGTCGAACGGCCTCGCCGTTGCGGGCGGGCTTGCCGGACTGCACCTGCCGACCGCCGACGGCCGGGCTCGGCGGCTGCGGCTGCGCCCCGCGCGGGTTCGCCGCAGCGGCAGCCGAGTCGGCGTGGTCGGTGGCGAGCGGTTCGCGGCGGCGCCGGTTGCGCAGTGACGCCGCCCCGGTGCGGAACGGGTCCGCCACCCGTCGGCGCAGCGGCCGGCGCAGCCCGAGGCGCTGGGCCGGCCGGGCGGCCCGGACCACCGCCCGGCGCTGCCGAGCGGGGACGTCCCAGGCCTCCGGGTGCCGGGCCAACCACCGGTACCGGTGCAGTGAGTACGGCAGCACCGCGAGGTAGCCGAGCGCGACCATGGCCAGTGCCAGGAACGGGAAGGTGATCACCACGGCGAACACCAGTGCGACCCCGACCAGCAGTACCGCGGCCAGCCGCTGCGGTACCCGCACGGTCTTGGGCGACAGCGTGGGCAGCCGGCTGACCATCAGCCCGGCCACCACGACCATGATCGCCCCGACCGTGATCGGGTGCGACCACCAGCCGGGACCGAACTGGAGCTCCAGGTAGATCGGCAGGCCGACCAGCAGTGCCGCCCCGGGCGCCGGCACGCCCACGAAGAACTCCTTGGCGTACGGCGGCTGCTCGGTGTCGTCGATCAAGGTGTTGAACCGGGCCAGCCGCAGCGCCATGCACACCGCGAAGATCAGCGCCACGATCCAGCCGGCGTTGGTGCCCTCCAGTCGCCAGATGTAGAGCGTGAGCGCGGGTGCGACGCCGAAGGCGACGCAGTCGGCCAGCGAGTCAAGCTCGGCGCCGATCCGGCTGGTGGCATCCAGCATCCGGGCGATCCGCCCGTCCAGGCCGTCCAGCAGCCCGGCCAGCGTCACCGCGACGACGGCGAGGTCGATCCGGCCGCCCAGCGCGAACCACACCGCGGACATCCCGGAGCACATCGCCAGCACGGTGATCGCGTTGGGCAGCATGTGCACGCCCGGTGGTCGACCCGGCATCCCTCAGCGCCCCATTCCGGCCGACGTGCCGGCCGGCAGCTCCGCGAGCACGGTCTCGCCCCCGACGCTGCGCTGCCCCGGGCTCACCAGCAACCGGCTTCCCGGCGGCAGGTAGGTGTCAACCCGCGAGCCGAAGCGGATCAAGCCGTAGATCTCCCCGGCCGCGACCTCGTCGCCCGGACCGACCTGACAGACGATCCGCCGGGCGAGCAGGCCGGCGATCTGCACCACCACCACGTCGAATCCGTCCACGGTGTGTAGCAGTATCGCGTTCCGCTCGTTCTCGGTGCTCGCGGCCGGGAGGTCGGCGGACCGGAACGCCCCGGTCCGATACGCGACGGCCAGCACGGTCCCGTCGGCCGGGATGCGCTGCACGTGCACGTCGAGCAGCGAAAGGAAGACGCTCACCCGCGGCACCGGCCGGCCGGCCGGCGCCGACGAGCCGGCAGGCCCGATCTCGGCGGGCAGTGCCGCGGTGTCGACCAGGCTCACCGTTCCGTCGGCCGGCGCGACAACGACACCGGGACGGGTGGGCGGCACCCGCTTCGGGGCTCGGAAGAACGCCGCCACCCCGGCCGTCGCGGCCAGCCCGAGCAGCGTGCCCCGGCCGGACAACGCCCTTGCCAAGAGCGCGGCGGCCGCCACGCCGGCGATGATCGGTCGCCCACCCGGGTGGATCGGCGGGATCGCGTCGCGCACGAGGCCGGCGATGTGGCGCGGAGACGTCGCCCGTGCGGGCGCGATGATCACACCTCCGCCTGGGGGCCGGGGTAGCCGTTTCGGGCGATCGCGGAATGCGCAGACGGTACCCGGACGGCTGGGCGAAACGGCCGCCGGGCGGTGCGAAATACAGCCCCACAGAATGGGGCCGGGGCCGCCATCCCCCGAGACGGCGACCCCGGCCGTGAAACCGCTCGTCCGCTCCCCAGCGACAAGCGGCAGGACCTTGGCAGCGAAGTTGCTTCCGACGAGGCTACTCGCTGCGACGATGGATTATTCTTCAGCGCTCGCTTGCCCGTCCAGGTGGTGAGAGACGACTTGGACCGTATGGACGAGCGCTCACCACGAAAGACGTCACGACGGCCCCAAATGTTGCAGCGGCCGGATGTGAGCTGCATCACATTAGCCCTCTAGTAGCCAGATCTCGACCGTCTCACCGGGCTCCACATGGGACATCCCCTCCGGCAGGACGATCAGGCAGTCGGCCCTAGCCAGGGCCGAAAGCAGGTGCGAACCGGGGCCGCCGAGGGCCCGCACCGTACCGGCGACGGCGTCCACGGTGCCACGCCGGAACTGTCGCTTGCCGGCCGGGGAGTCCAATGCCTCGGCCAGCCGGGCCCGCACCACCGGGCGGCCCGGGTGCGGATGCCCGTACGCGGCGCGCAGCGCCGGGCGCACGAACACCTCGAAGGAGACTTGAGAGCTCACCGGGTTGCCCGGCAGCGTGACAACCGGGACGCCGTCGACCCGGCCGGCCCCCTGCGGCCCGCCGGGCTGCATCGCCACCGAGACGAACTCCACCCCGCGCCCGGCGAGCGCGTCCTTCACCACCTCGTAGGCCCCGGCGCTGACCCCGCCGGAGGTGATCACCAGGTCCACCTCGTCCAGCCGTCCGGCGAGGGTCGCGGAGAACTGCTCGACGTCGTCCGGCACGAAGCGCAGCAGTTCGGCCTCGCCACCGGCGTCCCGCACGGCGGCGGCGAGCATCGGCCCGTTCGACTCGTAGATCTGCCCGGGCCGCAGCGGGCTGCCCTGGGCCACCAGCTCCGAGCCGGTGGACAGCACCAGCACCCGCGGGGCCCGCCGGACCGGCAGGGTGCGGGCACCGACCGCGGCGGCCACCCCGATCCGGGGAGCGGTCAGCACGGTGCCGGCCGACACCAGCACGGCGCCCTCCGGGGCGTCCTCTCCCGCGGCCCGGACGAACTCGCCCGGTGCCGGGTGCGGACTCGATCCGCACCCGGTGCAGGCCGCCGGTCGGTGTGCTCCACCGGGACCACGGCGTCCGCCCCGGCCGGTATCGGCGCTCCGGTCATGATCCGGTGGGCGGTGCCCGGTCGCAGCGGCGGGACGTCCACCCGTCCGGCCGGGATGTCGTGCTCGACCGGCAGCTCGACCGGGAGCGTCCGCGTCGGCCCCGCGCACGTCGGCGGCGAGCACCGCGTAGCCGTCCATCGCGGAGTTGTCGAACGGCGGCAGCGGGATCGCGGCGCGCAGGTCCTGCGCCAGCACGGCGTTCAGGGCCGTCGCAAGATCGCGCTGCTCGACCGGCGTCGCGGCGATGAGCTCGGCGACGACGGCCTGGTGTTCCGCCACGGTCCGCTGGATCCGGGTGGCCGACCGGGTGCTGCCCACAGCCGAATCCTGCCCCACCGGCTGCGCTAGCGTGGAGGCGCTGTCAGCTACAACGGGAGGAATGCCGTGGCCCAGGGCACGGTCAAGTGGTTCAACTCGGAGAAGGGCTTCGGCTTCATCGCGACCGACGGTGGTCCGGACGTCTTTGTCCACTACACCGCCATCCAGATGGATGGCTTCCGCACCCTCGAGGAGGGTGACCGGGTCGAGTTCGAGACGACCGCCGGTCGGGACGGCCGGAGTCAGGCCGACGCGGTGCGCCGAATCTGAGCAGCGCGATCCCGAGGGGCCGGCCGACGAGGCCGGCCCCTCGTCACGTCCGGGGGTCCGCGCGAGCGCCGCTACGAACGGCACTTTCGTGCAATAGGGCGGTACGAACGGGACTTTCGCGGCGGGGTGTCGGCGGCGGCGGCCCGCTGGGGCGCCAGCCAGGCAGTTTGCACTCGGGGGCGTCGAGTGCTAAACACGGCATTGGCACTCGGCTACGTCGAGTGCCAGGTCGGGACGGTGAGGCCGGCGCAGGGTTGTCGGCCGTCCGTCGCGGGCACCGAGCCTGGCCGAGTGGATGCATCCGTTGTGCGGGACACCCGCACCCGGGCCCAATTCCGGAGGACCACACCGCATGGCCAAGATGATCGCGTTCGACGAGGAGGCACGCCGCGGGCTAGAGCGCGGCATGAACACCCTCGCCGACGCCGTCAAGGTGACGCTCGGCCCGAAGGGCCGCAACGTCGTACTCGAGAAGAAGTGGGGTGCGCCCACGATCACCAACGACGGCGTATCCATCGCAAAGGAGATCGAGCTCGAAGACCCCTACGAGAAGATCGGGGCCGAGCTCGTCAAGGAAGTCGCCAAGAAGACCGACGACATCGCCGGTGACGGCACCACAACCGCCACCGTGCTCGCTCAGGCGCTCGTTCGCGAGGGGCTGCGCAACGTCGCCGCCGGCGCCAACCCGATGGCGCTCAAGCGCGGTATCGAGAAGGCCGTCGAGGCCGTCGCGCAGCAGCTGCTGAAGACCGCCAAGGAGGTCGAGACCAAGGAGCAGATCGCGGCCACCGCATCGATCTCCGCAGCCGACAACCAGATCGGCGAGCTGATCGCCGAGGCGATGGACAAGGTCGGCAAGGAAGGCGTCATCACCGTCGAGGAGAGCCAGACCTTCGGCCTGGAGCTCGAGCTCACCGAGGGCATGCGCTTCGACAAGGGCTACATCTCGCCCTACTTCGTGACCGACGCCGAGCGGATGGAGGTCGAGCTCGAGGACCCCTACATCCTGCTGATGGCCAGCAAGATCTCCACCGTCAAGGATCTGCTCCCGCTGCTGGAGAAGGTCATGCAGGGCGGCAAGCCGCTGGCGATCATCGCCGAGGACGTCGAGGGCGAGGCGCTGGCCACCCTGATCGTCAACAAGGTGCGCGGAACGTTCAAGTCGGTCGCAGTGAAGGCGCCCGGCTTCGGCGACCGCCGCGAGGCGATGCTGGCCGACATGGCCATCCTCGCCGGCGGCGAGGTGATCAGCGAGAAGATCGGCCTCAAGCTGGAGAACGCCGACCTGACGCTGCTCGGCCAGGCCCGCAAGGTCGTGGTCACCAAGGACGAGACCACGATCGTGGACGGTGCCGGTGACGCCGACGCGATCGCCGGGCGGGTCAACCAGATCCGTCAGGAGATCGAGCGCAGCGACTCCGACTATGACCGCGAGAAGCTGCAGGAGCGGCTGGCCAAGCTGGCCGGCGGCGTCGCAGTGATCAAGGCGGGCGCGGCCACCGAGGTCGAGCTCAAGGAGCGCAAGCACCGCATCGAGGACGCGGTGCGCAACGCCAAGGCCGCCGTCGAGGAGGGCATCGTCGCCGGTGGCGGCGTGGCCCTGCTGCAGGCGGGCCAGGGCCTGTTCGAGGGCCTCGGCCTGGAGGGCGACGAGGCGACCGGTGCGAACATCGTGCGGGTTGCGCTCGAGGCTCCGTTGAAGCAGATCGCCGTCAACGCCGGCCACGAGGGCGGCGTCGTGGCGGAGAAGGTGCGGGGCCTCGGCCCGGGCGAAGGCCTGGACGCGGCCACCGGCGAGTACAAGGACCTGATCAAGGCCGGGATCATCGACCCGGCCAAGGTGGTCCGCTCGGCGCTGCAGAACGCCGCGTCGATCGCCGCGCTGTTCCTCACCACGGAGGCCGTGGTGGCGGACAAGCCGGAGAAGAACCAGGCGCCGGCCGGCATGCCCGGCGGCGGTGACATGGACTTCTGAGTCCACGTACGCACGACGCGAAGGGGTGGGACCGCCTGGTCCCACCCCTTTCGCTTGGGTCAACCTCGCCGGCGCTCGCGCCACCGGTGCGACCGCGCGAGGGCGCCGGACCGACCGAGCGGCTCGCGAACTGGTCGGGCCACGCCCGAGGCTGACGCCGCGGGTAAGGCTGGCCGCCGGACCAGGTCGGATGGCAGCATTTCGCACGTGACGAGTACCCGCCGGGTGCGGATGGAGGTCGCCGACGAGCGCTCGTCGGTGACCCCGCTCGAGCTGTTCTTCGACCTGGTCTTCGTTTTCGCGCTGACCCAGGTCACCGCGTTCATGACCGCCGACTCCGACCGGCGTGAACGTGCTGCGCGGTGCGCTGGTCGTCGGCGTGCTGTGGTGGTGCTGGGTGGGCTACGCCTGGCTCGGCAACGTGGTGCGGGCCGACGAGGGCGTGACCCGGCTCGCGATGTTCGGCGCGATGGCGGGCATGTTCGTCGCCGCGCTGGCGATCCCGGAGGCGTTCGACGACCTGCCCGGTGGGCTGTCCGGCCCGGTCGTCTTCGCGTTCTGCTACCTCGTCGTTCGGCTGGGGCACCTGGCGCTGTTCTGGGTGATCAGCCGCGACGATCCGGCGCTGCGCCGCCAGGTCATCCGGTTCGCGCCGTCGGTCGTGGTCGGCACCACGCTGCTGCTGGTCGCCTCGCAGTTCACCGGTTGGGTGCAGACCCTGCTCTGGGCGGCCGCGCTGCTCGGCGACTACCTCGGCACGATGCTGGCCGGCGCGCGGGGCTGGCGACTGCGGTCGGCGAAGCACTTCGCCGAGCGGCACGGGCTGATCATCATCGTGGCGCTCGGCGAGTCGATCGTGGCGATCGGCGTCGGGGTGGCCGAGCTGCCGATCTCCTGGCCGATCATCGTCGGCCTCGGTGCTCGGGCTGGCGCTCAGCGCGGCGTTGTGGTGGGCCTACTTCGACGTGGTGGCGCTGGTCGGCGAGCGGGTGCTGTGCCGGGCCGACGGCGAGCACCGCGCCCGGCTGGCCCGGACGCCTACAGCTACCTGCACCTGCCGATGGTGCTGGGCATCGTGCTGATGGCGGTCGGGTTGAAGAAGGTGCTCGGCTACGTCGGCGGTGAGGACGGGCACACGCTGGCCGACCCGCTGTACGGCGTGCCGCTGTACGCGCTGTACGGCGGGGTCGCGCTGTACCTGCTCGGCCATCGTCGGGTTCCGGCTCCGCACCGTGCACACGGTGAACCGGCAGCGGCTGATCGTCGCGGTGCTGCTGGTCGCGCTGATCCCGCTGGTGTGGTACCTGCCCGCGCTGGCCACGCTGGGCGTGCTCACCGTGCTGATGGTCGCGCTGATCGGGTACGAGGCGGTGCGGTTCGCCGCGGCCCGCGACCGGGTGCGCCACCAGGAGGAGATCGCGACGTCCGGTCCGCAGCCGGCGGATGATCCGCAGCGCGCGCCGGAGCAGTCCTGAGTCAGTCCTCCTCGGGCATCAGGATCCAGGCCGCCAGGTAGATCACGACCCGAGGCCGAAGCCGAGCACGGTGGCCACGACCAGCGCGATCCGCAGGATCGCGGCGTCGACGCCGAGTGTCGTCGCCAGGCCGCCGCATACCCCGCCGAGCATTCGATCGGTACGGCTACGGCGCAGCCTGGTGTAGGTGAGGAGTCGGGCTGTGTCCATAGGACCAGCGTGCGGGCCGCGCACCGCCGCCACATCGGGGTCCGACCCCGACCGCACCCGAGCCGCGCTGCGCCGGGTCAGGGCGGTGTGACCGCCGTCCCCCCGAATGAGCGGGCTTATTACGGGTCGGAGGCGTCGCAAACGCGGAATAAGCCCGCTCATTGCGGGTTTTTGGCGTGCCGGCCGCGCCCCTGGGGCAGGAGCACTGGGTGCGCGCCGCAGCCGTAGGGCGGTGTCAGCCGACGTCCGGGATCGCCGGGCCGAGCAGGTCGTCGGCGTCGACGATCCGGTACCCGTAGCCCTGCTCGGCGAGGAACCGCTGCCGGTGCGCGGCGTAGTCGGTGTCCAGGGTGTCCCGGGAGACGACGCTGTAGAAGTGCGCCTGGCGGCCGTCGACCTTCGGGCGGAGCAGCCGACCCAGCCGCTGCGCCTCCTCCTGCCGGGAACCGAACGTGCCGGACACCTGGATCGCGACCGATGCTTCCGGTAGGTCGATCGAGAAGTTCGCCACCTTGCTGACCACGAGTATCGGCAGCTCACCGCGGCGGAACGACTCGTAGAGCCGCTCCCGCTCGGCGACCTTGGTCGATCCCTGCACGATCGGCGCGTCGAGCTCCTCGCCGAGCGTCTCCAGCTGGTCGAGGTAGGCGCCGATCACCAGCGCGGGTTCGCCGGGATGCTGGTCGAGGATCGCCCGCACCACCGCAAGCTTGGTGCGAGCCGTCGAGCACAGCCGGTACCGCTCGTCCGGTTCCGCGGTCGCGTAGGCCAGTCGCTCCGCCTCGGTGAGCGTGACCCGCACCTCGACGCAGTCGGCCGGCGCGATCCAGCCCTGCGCCTCGATGTCCCGCCACGGCGCGTCGTATCGCTTCGGACCGATCAGGGAGAACACGTCACCCTCCCGGCCGTCCTCGCGCACCAACGTCGCGGTCAGCCCGAGCCGGCGGCGGGACTGCAGGTCAGCGGTCATCCGGAACACCGGCGCCGGCAGCAGGTGCACCTCGTCGTAGATGATCAGGCCCCAGTCCCTGGTGTCGAACAGCTCCAGGTGGCGATACTCGCCCTTGGAGCGGCGGGCCATCACCTGGTAGGTGGCGATCGTGACCGGCCGGATCTCCTTGCGCTCCCCGGAGTACTCGCCGATCTCCTCCTCGGTCAACGAGGTGCGCGCGATCAGCTCGCGCTTCCACTGTCGGCCGGCCACCGTGCTGGTGACCAGCACCAGCGTGGTGACCTCCGCCGCAGCCATCGCCGCCGCGCCGACCAGCGTCTTGCCGGCGCCGCAGGGCAGCACCACGACGCCGGACCCGCCGGCCCGGAAGTTCTCCGCCGCCGCCCGCTGATAGTCGCGCAGTGTCCAGCCGTCCTCCACCAGCGAGATCGCGTGGTGCTCGCCGTCGACGTAGCCGGCCAGGTCCTCGGCCGGCCAGCCGACCTTGAGCAGCGCCTGCTTGAGCCGGCCCCGGTCGCTGGGGTGCACCGCGACCGTGTCGTCGTCGATCCGGGTGCCAAGCATCGGCGCGATCTTGCGCTGCCGCAGCACCTCCTCGAGCACCGCGCGGTCGAAGGAGACCAGCACCAGGCCGTGCGCCGGGTGCGCCACCAGTTGTAACCGTCCGTAGCGGGCCATCGTGTCGACGACGTCCACCAACAGGGGCTGTGGCACCGCGTACCGGGAGAACCGGACCAGCGCGTCGACCACCTGTTCGGCGTCGTGACCGGCCGCGCGGGCGTTCCACAGCGCGAGCGGGGTGACCCGATAGGTGTGCACATGCTCCGGCGCCCGCTCCAGCTCGGCGAACGGAGCGATCGCCGAGCGGGCCTCGTCAGCCGCCGGGTGGTCGACCTCGAGGAGCAGGGTCTTGTCGGATTGGACGATGAGAGGCCCGTCCGTCACGCCGGTCCCTTCGAAGCTGCCTCACAGCGCATGCCCCCGGACGGCGGCCACCCTCGGTGAACGCGGTCGGCAGGGCACAACGCTATACTTCCGCGCTTGGACTGGAAGCATGCACGACCGCCACAACGATCATAGCCGGCCTCCAGGGCTAAGGGCCCGTCGCTCCGCGGCGTGTCGGCCGCCCGGAGGCACGCGCGCGATGGACGAATGATGTCAGTGATGACGCTCCCCAGCGTAACCACCTGCACCATCTCGTCCGGCGGCGTGAGCGGGGGAGCATGACGTGACGAACAGTGACCGACGCACCGATCGAGGTACGACCTTCTCGGACCGACTGCGCCCACGTAACTGGAGCCTGCCGGTCCGGCTGATCGCCGTGCTGCTGGTGCCGACCTTGCTTGCCCTCGGGCTCGGCGCATGGCTCATCATGGGACAGGCCCGCTCCGCCGAGTCACTCGGCCAGGCCGAGCAGTTCGTCGCCGCCCAGGAGGGGGCCGACGCGCTGCTCGGCCAGTTGCAGATCGAGCGGGACCAGTCCGCGGTGTTCGTGGCGAACGAGCGCAGCGGCGACCCGGCGAGGTTGAAGACCCAGACCTTCGTGGCCACCGACGCGGCGGCCGAGCAGCTCCGCCGGCTGCTCGAGAGCGCCGCCCCGCTGCCGGCGACCGTGGCCGCCTCCGCCACCGCCGTCCAGGACGGTCTGAGCAAGCTGCCCGAGGTCCGGGCCCAGGTCACCGAGCCACGGCCGATCGCGCCCGGCGAGGTGGTCAAGCAGTACACCGCGATCACTCAGCCGGTGCTGATTCTGCACGAGTCGCTGGCCCGCCAACTGCCGACCGCGAGCGCCATCGGGCTGGCCGGTGGGCTCTCGGCCCTCGCCTCGATACAGGAGCAGCTCGCCCAGCAGCACGCCCTCATCGCGACCGGGATCATCGACCTCAAGCTGCCGCCCGCGGACATCGACCAGGTACGCGCGGCCGACGCGCGCCTGCTGGTGGCCGTCGACGCCCTGCGGGTCTCGCTGACCCCCGAGCAGTACGCGGCCTATGGAGCGTTTCTGACCGGCCCGAACTACGTCCAGTACCAGCAGCTCACGCAGCTCGCGTTGACCCGCGCTGCGGCCAACCAGCCGATCGGGATCACCGCGGCGGAGTGGGACGGTTCCTACGGTCGGGTGACCAGCGACATCAACGGCTCCGAAACGGGCCTGCGCGGCGAGCTCAAGGCGACCAGCGCCGCCGCGCAGGATCAGGCCAGCATGCTGGCGATCCTCAACCTCGCCGTGCTGGTGCTGGCCCTGGTGGTGGGCTTGATCATCGCCTTCCTGGTCGGCCGGTCGCTGCTCAAGTCGCTGCGCACGCTGCGCCGCAGCGCGCTCGACGTCGCGGAGCGGCGGCTGCCGCAGGCCGTCGACAGCATGCGCTCCGGCGAGGTGCCGGACATCACGATCCAGCCGGTGCCGGTGACCTCCCACGAGGAGGTCGGGCAGGTCGCCAGGGCATTCGACGCGGTGCACGGCCAGGCGGTGCGGCTGGCCGCCGAGCAGGCCACCCTGCAGAGCAACGTCAGCAGCATGTTCGTCAACTTGTCGCGGCGCAGCCAGGGCCTCGTGGAGCGGCAGCTGCAGCTGATCGAGCAGCTCGAAAGCAACGAGGAGGATCCGGAACAGCTGTCCAACCTGTTCCAGCTGGACCACCTGGCCACCCGGATGCGGCGGAACAGCGAGAACCTGCTCGTTCTCGCGGGCAGCGACCTGGCTCGGCGGGGCGGGCAGCCGGTCCCGGTGGTCGACGTGCTGCGCGCCGCGGTCTCCGAGGTGGAGCAGTACCAGCGGATCGTGGTGCAGCCGCCCCCGCCGGTGAAGGTGCTCGGCCGGGCCGCCAGCGACCTGGTCCACCTGCTCGCCGAGCTGCTGGACAACGCGACGATCTACTCCGCACCGGACAGCCAGGTCGTGATGAGCAGCAGTCGGGCCGAGGACGGTTCCGTGCTGGTCGAGATCGCTGACCGTGGGATCGGGATGAGCGAGCAGGATCTCGCCGACGCGAACCTGCGGCTGAGCGGACCGCCGAACGTCGACGTGTCGGCCGCCCGCCGGATGGGCTTGTTCGTGGTCGGCCGGTTGGCTGCCAGGCACGGGATCGCGGTGCACCTCAGCGGCTCGTCCGGTCCGGGCCCGGGCGCCGGGGTCACCGCCTCGGTCACGGTGCCGAGCTATCTGGTCGCGCGCGGCGAGGCGCATCCCGCAGACAGTCAGTTCGGCCAACGGGCCGCTGTTGCAGACCGCGTGGTCAGCGACCGGACGGCCAGCGAGCGAACGGTCAGCGTCCCTCCGCAACGGCCGCCCGGCAACGGTGCACATCGCGGCGCGCCCTTCTCGCCACTGGTGACGGGCGGGTCGCAGCGACCGGCCAACGGCACGGCGAACGGACACGGCCAGGGCGGGCCAGAGGCCGACGCAGACCGGCCGTCGCCGGCCGAGGGCCCTCCGGCAGATGGTGCGCCGGTCCCGGCGCAAGCCGCCGGTGGCGGGCCGACCGACGGGATGGGTGGGGCCCACGCCCTGGGCGGACCGGGTCGGGATGCAGCGCAGACCGCCGGTGCAGGTCCATCCGGGCCAGCGTCGTCCGGGGCAGCGTTGTCCGGGGAAGGGTCCTCCGGGGCAGGATCGTCCGGGCCGGAGTCGTCCGGCGCGGCGCAATCCGCGCCGTCCGCGCCGGTGCCAGCCGGGCCGGCGCCTGCTGCGCAGCCGATGGCAGCACCGGCCGACGCTCAGTCGTCCCAGCCGGGCGTCGCTCAACCGCCTGTGCTGAGTCGCGGCCTGCCGATGGACGCATTCGGCACCGGCGCCCCGCCGGCCGCCCCCAGCGCTCCGCCGGAGGACGGTCGGAAGATCGCACAATCCACCCCTTCCTCGGTTGAGCCCGCCGCGTTGGGGGCCCCACCGGCCCCCCGCACCGATCCGCAGTCGGTGCCGTTGCCCGCGCCGCCGCTGCCGGCCGACGAGAGTCCGACCCCGCCGGGGCCGGCGCACGGTTGGCCGACACTGGGTCAGCGGCCGTCGGCGCCGGAGGCCCCGCAGGCGCCGATGGTGCCGGGTGGGCCGGTGCCCCCGGGACGGGCGGATGCCCTCGGCTTGGCCGGCACTCCGACGGCCCCGCACGATGGTTCGAACGGCTCCGAGACCACGCCGATCTTCGAGGAGATCGCCTCGGCGTGGTTCCGCGAGAAGCGTCCGGTACCGGTGGACTGGCAGGGCGACCAGGACGAGACGCAATCGTCGGCGAGCCAGCCGACCACCCCGCCGACCGAGACCCCGACGCCGGGGCAGCCAGCCCAGTCGGCGTCGACCGAGCAGCCCGACGAGCCATCGGTCGAACCGGCGGTGGCGGCGGCCGGCGCAGCCACGGACTCGGCCATAGCCGGAACGGGCGACGCCACCGGGGCGGACGTGTCGCCGGAGCCGGCACCGGTTGCCGAGCCGGCACATGCTGCGGAGCCGGCACATGCTGCGGAGCCGGCGCGAGCTGGCGAGCCGGCACATGCTGCGGAGCCGGCGCAAGCTGGCGAGCCGGCACATGCTGGCGGAGCCGACATATGCTGCGGAGCCGGTACATGCTGCCGAGCCGGTACATGCTACGGAGCCGGTACAAGCTGGAGCCGGCACATGCTGCGGAGCCGGCACATGCTGCCGAGCCGGCACACGCTGCCGAGCCGGCCTCCGAGGCCGCCCCGGCGAGCCCGGACCACGCCGCTGCCGGGCCTGAGACTGCCCAGCCGGCCGAGCCTGCCACCGCGTCCGACGCACCGACCGCTGCCGAGCGCCCGGCCACCAGCACGGCAGACGAGCCGGCCGACGACGCGACCGCACCGCCCGCTGCCGAGCCGCCCGCCGATGCGCCAAGCGCGACGCCGCTCGGTTGGTACGCGGGCCGACCGGACGTGCGTCGACCGGACGCCTCGCCGGGTCCGGGACCAGCGCGACCGGAGCCACCGACCCAGGCAGGTCCGGCCGCGCAGCCACCGCCACCCCCCTCGGAAGCGGCGCCATCGGCACCGCCCCCGGAACCGGCGCAGCCCGAACGGCACGCCGAACCTGTCGCGCAGGCACAGCCCGAGCCGCCGGCTCCGGCCGGCCCGCCGCAGCCGGACCGGCAAGCCGACTCGGTGGCGCAGCCGGAACCGGATCGGGCCACCCCGTCCGAGCCGCCCCCGCCAATGCGGCCGACGCCGAGCGTGGTGCTCCCGTCCCTGCAGCCGATCAAGCCGCCGGAGCCGCATTGGCCGGAGCGCCCGCACGAGCCGGCCGGCTTCGGCCCGGTCTCGCGCGACTTCGCCGGTCCGGCCGACGCCGGCTGGCAGGCCGCGAAGGCCCTCAGCGACCCGGAGGACGGCGGCGAGCAGGAGGAGCTCACCTCGGCCGGGTTGCCCAAACGCAAGCCCCGCGCCCGGCTCATGCCGGGCAGCGCGGGGACCGGGACGCCGGCCGAGTCGCCGCGTCTCCCGAGCCGGACGGCCGAGCAGGTACGCGGTCGACTCGCGCGCTACCAGGCGGGGATCCGGCAGGGGCGGGAAGACCGGCAACGTCGTCCGGATAGTCCCACCCAGGTGACCGATGAGGAGCAGCGGTGACAGCGGTCCAGTCCCAGCCCAGCCAGTTCGGTTGGTTGGTGTCGAACTTCGCCGAGCGAGTTCCCGGTGTGGCACACACGGTCGTGGTCTCGTCCGACGGCCTGCTGCTGACCGGCTCGGCCCGCCTTCCCCGAGATCGCGCCGACCAGCTCGCCGCGGTGGCGTCCGGACTGATCAGCCTCACCCAGGGCGCCGCGCGCTGTTTCGACGCCGGCAACGTGGTGCAGACCGTGGTGGAGATGGACCGTGGCATCGTGATGCTGATGTCGATCAGCGACGGGTCATGCCTCGCGGTGCTGGCCTCACCGAACTGCGACATCGGGTTGGTCGGGTACGAGATGACGTTGCTGGTCGACCGGGTCGGCCAGCTGCTCACGCCAGAGCTGCGGGCCGAGTTGCAGGGTTCGCTCCGAAGCTGACCGGGGGCGCGGATGTCAACAGGCAACGGATCAGAGGGCGGCCGCCGACCCCGGCCGGAGCCGACGTTCGCTGACGTCATGAACGGCTTCAGCTTCGACACCGGCCGCGCCCAGCGTCGACGCAAGTGGCGCAAGCGGCGGCGGGAACCGCAGCCGGAGATCATCCGCGGTACACCGCAGCCCACCGGTCCGATCGCGCTGCCGCACTCACAGACCGTGGAGGCCTCGGCAGCCGCGGTCCGGCCGTACTCCTGGACGAAGGGCCGCACTCGGCCGGGTTACGACCTCGCGATCGAGACGCTGGTCTCGACCAGCCCCCGCGGTCGCGACCAGGTCGCCGTCGTGCAGCTCGAGCACCGGGCGGTCGCGGAGCTGTGCGCACAGACCCGCTCGGTGGCCGAGATTGCGGCGCTGCTGCCGGTGCCGCTGGGAGTAGCACGTGTGCTGCTAGGGGACATGGCCGCGCTCGGGCTGGTGATTGTTCACCAGCGCAAGAGCAGCAACGGTGACATGCCGGACCTGGCCCTCATGGAAAGAGTGTTGAGTGGACTCCGTCGCCTCTAGGGCAACTTCGACCATCGCGACCACCGCAACCACCTCAGCCAAGATCGTCATAGCTGGGGGGTTCGGGGTGGGCAAGACCACGTTCGTCGGATCGGTGTCAGAGATCGAGCCGCTTACCACCGAAGCCGTGATGACCGAGGCCAGCGTCGGCACCGACGACCTCGCCGCGACGCCGGACAAGACCACCACCACGGTGGCGATGGACTTCGGCCGGGTGTCGCTGGACGCCGACCTGATCCTGTACCTGTTCGGCACCCCCGGCCAGCACCGGTTCTGGTTCATGTGGGACGACCTGGTCCGCGGCGCCATCGGGGCCGTGGTGCTGGCCGACACCCGGCGGCTCGCCGACTGTTTCGCGGCCGTGGACTACTTCGAGGAGCGTGGACTGCCCTACATCGTCGGGATCAACTGCTTCAACGGCGTGCTCACCCATCGGGTCGAGGACGTACGGGAGGCGCTGTCGATCGACGAGTCGGTGCCCATGATCACCTGTGACGCCCGGCAGCGCGAGTCCACCAAGCACACCTTGATCACCCTGGTCGAGCACGCGATCGCCCAGCTCTAGCTCGCCCGTGACTGGGTGACACCGTTCCAGCGAGCATTCCAACTCACGGGCACTCCACCCGGACCCGGGTGCCGTCGGCGGCGGTCCACAGGTGCACGGTGGCGCAGAGCTGGCGGCTGAGCCAGATCCCGCGACCGCGGAGCTGGTGGGGATCCGGGGGTCGCAGGCCGGGGAACGGTTCGGTCAGCCGTCCGGCGTCGTGTACCTCGGCGATCACCTGACCGGGCTGCACCCAGAACGTCGCGGTGCCCCGACCGGCGCCGTGCTCGATGCTGTTGCTGGCCAGCTCATCGACGGCCAGCACGAGGTCGTCGGCGGTCTGCCGGTCGAGGCCGGCAACGTTCGCGTACCGCTCGGTCTGTCGGCGCAGCTCGGCGAGGCCGGCCAGCCCGGCGCCGAAGTCGAGCGTCCCGGTTGCCGGGCCGAGCGGTGGAGCGGCCGCCGACAGGTTCGCCGCATGTGCGGGCCCCTGCTCCCGGTACCGCGGGTTGCCGGTCACCCGGTCGGCCAGCAGCTCGGGGTGTGTCGCGTACATGCGGTCGAGGACCCGGGGGCGCGCCTGTGCCGGGAACGCGCAGACCATGGTGATCGGTAGTCCGGGGAGCGCGACGTTGAAGGCGGCGTCCAGCTCGCCCCAGTACGCCCCGCTCGGCCCGTCGAAGGTCGCGGTGTGCTGGATGACGACGGTCAGCGGATGACCGTCCGCGGTGCGCTCCCGCAGTTGCATCGCGCAGCGCGCCGCGGCCGTCTGCCCGGACCAGCCGTGCAGGTCGGCCTGCTCGACCAGCAGGACGTCGGCGCCGGCGGCCCCGAGCCGGGACTGCAGCGCGTTGGCGGTGGGCTCGTCGAGCGCCGCCCACACCGGCTCGCCGCGATCGAGGGCCGAACGCAGCACCGGGACGAGCGCATCCAGCAGGTCGCGGGTGGACGAGTAGCAGACCGCGCGGTGCCGGAACGCCCCGTTCTCGCCGCTCACCACTACTGCACGGCCTCGGCCCGGCTGTGCGCGAGGTCGAGTCGGTCGATCAATCCGAGCAGCTCGAACACCCGTCGCGGTCGCTCGCCGGGGACGATCACCAGCCGCCGGTGGGCGTTGCGCGCGCGGCTGTCGGCCTGCAGGACCAGTCGCACCCCGGAGGAGTCCATGAACCGCAGCACCGAGAGGTCCACGACCAGCACCGAGGGCTCGGCGCGCTCGGCCTCGACCAGCTCGGCCCTCGCCAGCGAGAGCGTGGTGATGTCCAGCTCGCCGTCGAGCGTGAGCACCTGCACGTCGCCGTGGTCCTCTCGGCTGACCTGCAGCGCGCTGGATGGACTGTGTGCCGCCTTGGCGTCGCCGGCGGTCACGGCTCGGCCCTCAGCACGAGGAGCGCGACGTCGTCGCGCGGCCGGCCGTTCTGGAACTCGACGACGTCGGTGAGCACCGCCTCGGCGATCACCTCGGCCGAGTCGTCGGCGTGTTCGAGCAACCGGGCGCCGAGCCGGGCGAGGCCGTAGAAACCTGAGCTCCCGCGCGCCTCGGTCACGCCGTCGGTGTAGAGCAGCACGATGTCTCCCGGGCCCATCCGGATCTCCGTCTCCCGGAGCTCGGGGTCCGGGAATACCCCAAGCAGGGTACCGGCCGCGGTCCCTTCCTCGATCTTTCCGCCGCGCAGCACGAGCGGCGGCAGGTGGCCGGCGCTGACCAGTGAGAGCGAGGCGCCGAGCTCGTCGACCCGCAGCTTGCCGTGCACGACGGTTGCGAACTGGGCCTCGACCAGGTCGGCCTGGCGCAGGATCGCCCGGTTGAGCCGGCGCAGCGCGTCCGTTGGCCCGAGTCCGTGACCGGCCTCGGCGCGCAGCGTGTGCCGGATCAGCGCGGTGAGCGCGGCGGCCGTGGGGCCCTTGCCGCACACATCGGCGAGGACCACAGACCAGGCGCCGTCCGTGTCGTCGGCGAATACGTCGTACATGTCGCCGCCGACCTCGGTGCCCTCGGCCTGGGCGAGGTAGCGCGCGGCTAGCTGCACATGGGGCACCGAAGGCAGCTCCGCGGGCAGCAGCGCGGCCTGCAGGGCATCGGCGATCCGACGCTGCTGCTCGTAGAGCTGTGCGTTGTGCAGGGCCAACCCGGCCCGCCTGCCGATCTGCTCAGCCAGGCTCAGGTCCTCCGGGTCGAAGCGATGCCCGGACTCGGCGGTCGCCAGCGAGAGCGCACCGAGGGGCAGCCCGCGCGCGGTGAGCGGGACGATGATGAACGAGCGCAGCCCGATCGAGCGGATCAGCTCGAGGTGGGTCTGGTCGACGGCCGCCCGCACGAGCATCTCGTCGGTGATCTCGGGGGTGAACACCGGGGCGCCGGTGCGGGCGACCTCGATCGCGCCGCCAGGGCTGCTCGGGTTCGGTGGGTAGCGTCGCTGCAGGTCGCGGACGAAACCGACCTTGGCCGGGTCGTTGTGCGACACCGCCACCTGCTCGATTCGGTCGTCGCGGGTGAGATGAACCGCGCACCAGTCGGCGACGCCGGTCACCACGAGGTCGGCGAGCTGCTGCAACCGCTCCTCGACCGACATCGGTGCGTCCAGCAGCAACCCGACCCTGGCCAGGAACACGACCCGGTCCCGCTCCCGCTCGGCGGCCCTCCGCGCGACCTGCTCCGCGACGTAGAGCCGGGCGCGGTCCAGCGCCTGGGCGCACAGTGCCGCGACCGCAAGCAGGTACTCGCGCTCGACCTCGTCGAATCGCCGCGGTTGCAGGAAGCTGAAGACCACGCCGCCCAGGCTCCGGCCATCCACCCGCAGCGGCAGACAAGCCGAGGCCTCGTACCCGGAGGAGGTGCCGACCGGAGCCATCTCCGGGTACCGGGCCTGCCATTGCGCCGCGTCCTCCAGCCACACCGGGGCGCCGTCGAGCACCGCGTCGGACAGCGGCCGCCCGCGCTGCAGCGGCAGGCGGCGGTATCTCCCGGTCGTCTCCTCCGGCCACCCGGCCGCGTACACCATCGTCAGGCTCGGCCCGTCCGGCAGGTCGGGCCCCGGCTCGAACAGCGTCGCGGCGTCGGCCCCGAGCAGCTCGCCGGCCTGCTCGACCCCGAGCGCACCGATGGCCTCCGGCGTGGCCGCCCGGGAGAGCTGCTCGGCGAGGCGCTGCAGGGCGGCGCCGCGAACCCGGGCCGCCCGGGCGGCCCGCAACTCGTCCTGCACCGCCGCGTACGCCGCTGCGGTGACCGGGTCGGCATCGGCCGGCGGCACAACGGCAGCCTAGGTCCTGAAGGATGCGCCCATGACCGGTGGGCTGGGCCGCAGCGGCCGGCGACGATCGGGTGGATCTCCCGCCGCGCCGCAGGCCCACGCCGACGAGATCGCGGCCAGGCACGAACGGCGGCCTGGGTCCCCGCGGGTAGCGGCCCGCCCGGGTGAGGACGTCGGCGAAGCTCAGCCCGGCGGCCAGCACCCGCACCCGCACCCGTGCCTGCCCGGCTGCCGGCCGGGGCAGCTCGGCCGCCATGAGCTTGATCACCTCGGGCCGCCGACGCGCTCGACGACGATCCGCCGGCACTCCAGCGCGGACATGCCCACCTTCCAGCGAAAGGTGTAGATAGTAACACTATCTATACCTACACTCGGCACGTGCGGATCGCAGAGCTCTCCGAGCGGTCGGGCGTCCCGCTGCCGACCGTCAAGTACTACCTGCGTGAGGGCTTGCTTCCGCCCGGCACGTTGACCAGTCCCAACCAGGCCAGGTACGACGAGCAGCACCTGCGGCGGCTGGCCCTGGTCCGGGCGTTGATCGACGTCGGCGGGCTGTCCATCGCCGCCACCCGGAACCTGCTGGAGCGCATCGACGCGCCGGACGTCACCGTGCACGACACCCTCGGGAGGACGCAGTACGCGCTGTCCCGGCGGAAGGTGCCGGACCCGGCGAGCGTCGACCCGGCCGGCGGCGAGGAAGTCGATGCGCTGCTAGCCCGGCTCGGCTGGCGGGTGCGAATGGACAACCCCGCTCGACACGCCCTCGCCGATGTGCTCACCGCGCTGCACGCGCTGGGCGCCGAGGACCTGCTGACCCTGGTGGAGGGCTATGCCGAGTGCGCACACCGGTTGGCCGCCGCGGAGGTGGAACTGGTCACCGGGCGCGGGGAGACCGACCCGATGGTCGAGGGCGTCGTGCTGGCCGGCGTGCTCGGGGATGCCATGTTCGCCGCGCTCCGGCGACTGGCGCAGGAGGACGCCTCGGGCCGGACCCGCTATCCGACGCCCGACTAGGACGGTGCTGAACAATGCATGCTCTGCTGCGCGCCGCCCAGGCGGCGTCTCGCTGCGTTGTCGTCGTCGCCCATAGCGCTGCTATGAGCTCCTCCTCCGCCTTGCGATCCATCCACCTGGATCGCCGCTCGCGACGAGCGGCATTGCTCAGCACCGTCCTAGGCCGCTTGCGAACCGCCGCACTTTATGGATAGTGTCACTCATCATAACGACGAGTCAAACTATCCATTATGGGAGCTGTTGTGGGAAGCCCTGGAACGACGAGCCGGCGGGCGTGGCTCACACTGACCGGTCCGTTCCGCGCGCTGTGGCGGCGCCGGCTGACCCGGTGGCTGGTGCTGGCGCCGCTGGCGGTGGTCGTGCTGATTGTCGCGGTGCTTGGCGTGCTGATCGCCGTGCTGCCGTCGCCGATCGGTGACCCGGAGGCCTGGCAGCCCGGCCCGCGCCCGGCCGCCGAGGGCGTGCTCGCCCAGAACACCGCCTTGACCGGGGCCGAGCTGCTCGCCGCGGACCAGGGGCTGCAGCGGCCTGAGGACGTCGCCTTCGACGCCCAGGGACGGCTGTACACCGGCACCGCGGACGGGCTGGTTTGGCGGCTCACCCTGGGCACGCGCGGCGAGGTGGCCGCCGCCGAGCGGCTGGCGGACCTCGGCACCGGCGTGCTCGGGCTCAAGGTAGACGGGACCGGCAGGTTGCTCGCCGCGGTGCCGCGCCGGGGTCTGGTCGCGATCTACCCGGACGGGCGGCACGAGGTGCTGACCGACCGCGTCGCCGGCACCCCGATCACCTACGCCAACGAGCTGGCCGTGGCCCGCGACGGCACCGTGTACTTCTCCGACTCCAGCTACGCCTACGACCGCGGCTGGCCCTACGACTCCCTCGCCGGGCGGCCGCACGGGCGGCTGCTCGCCTACGACCCGGCCACCGACACCACGACGGTGGTGCGCGACCGGCTGTACTTCCCCAACGGGGTGGCGCTGCCCGCGGCCGAGGACTCCGTGCTGGTCGCGGAGACGTTCCGCAACCGGATCCTGCGGGTCTGGGTGGCCGGCCCGCGGACCGGGCAGGTGGACACCTTCGCCGACAACCTGCCGGTCTCCCCGGACAACATCACCGCCAGCCCCGACGGCACCTACTGGGTGGGCGGCGGCGGCGGACCGCGCACCGACCTGCAGGACACGCTGCACGCCAGCACGCTCCTCAAGCTGGCGCTGGCCAAGCTCGTCCCGATCGACGTGTTGCGCGACATCCCGAACCGCACGCGCTACGGCTACCTGCTTCGGCTGGCCGTCGACGGTTCGCCGGTGGCCAGCTACCACGACCCGACCGGTCGGGTGCACACCGTGGCCTCCGCCGAGCCGCACGGCGAGCATCTGTACCTCGGCACGCTGTACGGCACCGCGATCGCTCGGGTCCGGCTGGACTGAGCGCTCGACGGCGCCGCGCGGTCAGTCCAGCACGGCGGCCGAGCTGATGCGATGCAGCTGGAAGCGGCGCATCTCACCCTCCAGCCGGTCGAGGCCTTCCAGCACGCCGGCGTCGACGCTCACCGGTTCCACGATGTGGTCGCTCGCCACCCCGCCCGGATCCACATAGCCGATCAGCACCTCGCGCCGCCGAATTGCCGCCTCACGGAGCACGCTGAGCGTCGCCGCCATCCCGTTCGACCGGGTGGTGGCGCGGCCGGCCGCCCCCCGCGCGACGGTCATCACCTCACCGGCCCGGATCCGTCCGACCAGGGCGGCTGCCCGGCGCTCGTCGGGCACCTGGTACCCGCCGGCGGACCGTCCCGCCCGGGGCCGAGCGGGGATGCGCCGGCCCGGTGGTCGGAGGTCCAGCACCGATCCGGTGGCATCCTCGGCGGCCGGCGAGAACCCGGACGCGGACAGTGCGTCCATCAGCTCGGTCAGTCCGAGCGGGGTGACCAGCACCGTCGGCGCGATACGGCGCAGCTGCAACCGGACGCTCACCGGGTGGGCCATCACCTCGGTCAGCAGCGACTCGTCCTCGGCCCGCAGGAACGACCCGGCGAGCCCGCCGCGCAGCCGGCCGTGCTGGCGGGCCACGTCGTCGATCAGGTACTCCAGCGCCTGCGGCACCGGCGTGATCGAGTGCCGCCGCACGGTGTCGCGCAGTTCGGCGGCGGTACGCCCGGCGTTCAGTGCGCGCCGCAGGCTGGCCGCCGTGATCCGGTAGACGGTGGCACCCCCGACGGACTCGACCTCGGCGAGCAGCGCGAGCTCCGCCGCCAGGTCGGGTGCGAGCCGGCCGGGAGCCACCGCGGTCAGGTCCGCCTGCAGCACGATGTGGTCGACGGGCGGCGGGAGGCTCGCCCGCATCGCGGCCGCCGGGCTCGGACCGGGGGTCTCGGGGTGCTCGGCGGCGTCGGCTGGATCGCCGACGACCGAGCGGGCCAGCAGCGCCCGGCCCGCGCTGCCCAGCGCGTCGAGTGCGACCACCCCGAGCGCGGTGGCCTCGGCCAGGGTCCAGCGCACCAGCTCGTCGCGCAGCCGCCCGCCGTGCCGTGGTGCCCGCCAGGCCGACAGCGCGACCAGCTCGTCGATCGAGGCGAGCCCGTCGTCGCCCGGCAACCCGGCCAGCAGCGCCAGCACCCGGCGTCGGTCGGCCGGTGCGGACGGTCGGCGCAGGTCGTCGGACAGTGCCGCGATCGGCCGGTCCGCCTGGTCGCGCCGGCCGACCAGGGCAGGCAGCCGCGGCAGCTCCAGCCAGGCCTCGGCGAGCAGCGCCCAACGGTGCTCCGGCGCCGCCACCAGCCAGGGGTCGGCCTGCGTGGTCGGCACCCACTCCGGGGCGCTGCCGCCGCTGTGCCCGACCAGCCCGGCGAACACCAGCACCTCGACGAGCAGGGCCACCCGGTCCTGTTCGGCGTCGAGTTCGCGGGACAGCCGGCGCATCTCACGGACCCCGAGCCCGCCGGCCCGCAACACCGGCGGCGGCTCGGCCGACCACGCGTGCAGGATCGCCTCGGTCTGCCGCACGGCGAGCAGCGCGGCGTCCGCCGCGGTGCCGTCGATCCGCTCCAGGCCGTGCTGCACCGTGCGCAGCCGCGGTGGCTCGACGGCGACCGGGCCGAGCGGCTCGTCGCCGCGCAGCGCGAGCCCCACCTGACGGGGGAGCTCGACTGTGCCCGGGTCGACCCGCACCAGCAGCCCGCGGGCCAGCAGCCGGCCGATCGGCCCGTCCGATCCCGCGGCGGCGCTACTGCGGCCGATCGGCGAGGGTCCGCTGAGGGCTTCGAGTACCCGCCGATCGTCGGGCTCCACCTCGGCCAGCCGGGCGGCCAGTATGGCGGGGTCGGCGAGCTCGGCGGACGGCCGGCCGAGCCCGGCCGGGTTCGGCGCGGTGACGTCCCGCAGTGCCGGGACGCAGGCGACCTCGCCGGTCGGAACCCGCCAGGCCAGCGCGCGGACGCTTAGTTCGTCCAACGCACGGTTCAGCTCCGCCGCAGGATGCGCGGGCCGAGCAGCCGGTGCAGCTCGTCGACCGGCACCGGCTCCTCGTCGGCGTACGCCATTACCAGTGCGGTGACCACGGCCAGCACGATTGTGTCCAAGCCTTCGCAGGCGCGATGCACCGACACCCGGAGCCCGGCCCGGCTGGCGAGCACACCGAGATCGGCCGGCGGCGGCACACCGAGATCGGGCCGCGCGCGCAGCAGCGCGGCCAGTTCGGCGTCGTCGCGACGGCGGAGCTCGTCGACCAGAGTGACGGGGGGCATCGAAAGACCACGGTAGTAGGAGATACTTGGAGGGGACGGGACGGTGAGCATCGCAGCGAGCGGAGCGAGCGAGGCGCGGAGCCGTCCCGTACCTGACCATCGGAGATAGGCTGGATTCCTGAGCTGGAGGTCGATGGTGGCCGACGTCAAGCATCCGGAGCGGATCGATCCGGAGTGGCCGCACCTGCCGGACGGGGAGCACCCGGTCAGCGAGCTGGCCTCCCCCACCCAGGGCGCACTGTCTCCGTTCGGCGAGGTGCAGTTCCCGCTACCGCCGGACGAGGTGCACTACGAGCACCCGATTACGGAGATCAACAGATAGCCGCCGTCGCCGGGCTGCTGCTGGCCGCCGGCGCCGGCCGCCGGATGGGTCGGCCCAAGGCGCTGGTCGAGCTGGACGGCGAACCCCTGGTGCTGCGTGCGCTGCGGGCGCTGTCCGACGGCGGCTGCGCGCCGCGGTACGTCGTGGTCGGCGCGGCGGCCGACGAGGTGCGGGCGGTGCTACCCCGCGACGTCGTGGTGGTGCCCGCCGAGGACTGGGCGCTGGGCATGTCCGCCTCGCTGCGGGCCGGGCTGACCGCGCTGGCAGAGGTTTCGGTGGACGCCGTTTCGGTGGACGCCGCCCTGGTGCACCTCGTCGACCTGCCCGGGGTCGGTGCGTCGGTGATCCGCCGGGTGGCGGCGTTCGCCGCGCCGGACGCGCTGGCCCGGGCGGTCTACCACGGGGTGCCCGGTCACCCGGTGCTGTTGGGGCGCCGGCACTGGGCCGCGGTCGCCGAGTCCGCAGAGGGTGACGCCGGTGCCCGCGGCTACCTTCGCGGGCATCCGGACGTGCAGCTCGTCGAGTGCGGCGAGCTGGCCGAGCCGTCCGACGTGGACACCCCCGAGCAGCTGCGCGACTTCCACACCCGCACCCGGTAGCCTGTGCGCCAGCGGCGTTCAAGTGATCGCCTCATTGGGGCTGTGAAGGTCACCTTGGCTGTCAAGGCGACCACTTGGATGGTCGAGCCAAACATGCTGCCCGTCTGCAACAGGTGTAGATCGGTAGGGTCACGGGTGTGGACCTGACCCATGTCGGCCCCTCCGGAGCGGCGCGGATGGTCGACGTCTCGGCCAAGGCGGCGACACCACGCAGCGCCGTCGCCACCGGGGTGCTGCGCACCACGGCCGGGGTGGTCGACGCGCTGCGCCGCGATGGCCTGCCGAAGGGCGACGCGCTGGCCACCGCACGGATCGCCGGGATCATGGCCGCCAAGCGCACCCCGGACCTCGTTCCGCTGTGCCATCCCATCGCGCTGACCGGGGTCGAGGTGGAGCTGCGGCTCGGCGAGGCCGAGGTCGGGATCACCGCCACGGTGCGCACCACCGACCGCACCGGCGTCGAGATGGAGGCGCTCACCGCGGTGGCCGTCGCCGGGCTGACGTTGCACGACATGGTCAAGGCCGTCGACCCGGCCGCGGTGCTGGACGCGGTGCGGGTGGAGCGCAAGGACGGCGGCAAGACCGGTACCTGGGTGCGTCCGGAGGACCGCTCGTGACCGACCGCCGGGCGCGGGTGATCACCGCCTCCAACCGCGCGGCGGCCGGGGTGTACCCGGACCGCAGCGGGCCGATCATCGTCGAGTGGCTGCGGGTGCGCGGCTACGACTGCGCGGACCCGATGGTCGTGCCGGACGGCGAGCCGGTCGCCGACGCGCTGCGCACCGCGCTCGCCGACCGGGTGGACGTCGTGATCACCACCGGTGGCACCGGCATCTCGCCGACCGATGCCACCCCGGAGGCCACCAGGGCGGTGCTGGACTACGAGGTCCCCGGGCTGGCCGACGCGATCCGCGCGGCGGGATCCGCGCTGGTGCCGAGCGCGGTGCTGTCCCGCGGGATGGCCGGCGTGGCGGGCCGGACGCTGGTGGTGAACCTGCCCGGATCGACCGGCGGGGTGCAGGACGGGCTGCGCGTCCTGGAGAGCGTGCTCGACCACGCCGTCGACCAGCTGCGCGGAGGAGATCACCGATGAGCACCGAGGCCGTTCCCGCCGCCGTGCTGATGGCCAGCGTCGGGGAGCAGCCCATCGACGTCGAGGAGCTGGCCGCGCTGGTCGGGCACCGTGCCGCGGGCGCGGTGGTCACCTTCGCCGGCGTGGTGCGGGACCACGACGGCGGGCGCGGCGTGCGCGAGTTGGAGTACAGCGCGCACCCGAGTGCGCAGAAGGTGGTCGCCGACGTCGCCGCGTCGGTTGCATCGCGGGTGCCGGGCCTGCGGGCGGTCGCGGTCGGGCACCGGGTCGGGCTACTGGCGATCGGTGACGTCGCCTTGGGGTGCGCCGTCGCGGCCGAGCACCGCGGTCAGGCCTTCGCGGCCTGCGCGGAGCTCGTGGAGCAGGTCAAGAAGGCAGCTACCCGTCTGGAAGCGCCAGGTATTCACGGACGGCTCAGAGGAATGGGTGAACTGTCCGTGACGCTCCGATGACCGGTGCGTTCTACGATCTTGCCGGGCGAAACATTTTCAGGTCGGAATAGTTTCGTGAGTCCCGAGAACACCACTCGCGCGACAATTGT
Source organism: uncultured Actinomycetota bacterium (assembly GCA_963776255.1). Lineage (GTDB taxonomy): Bacteria > Actinomycetota > Actinomycetes > Mycobacteriales > Pseudonocardiaceae > Pseudonocardia. The sequence goes on from CAVZMB010000013.1 coordinate 70,170, forward strand.
GAGAACAATCGAGAACCCTGCCGCGCGAGTGGTGCACTGGCCGGCTCAGCCGGTTGCCAACTGCTGGCCGACCCGAATTACGTTCGGGTTGCCACCGATGGCCGCCTTGTTCCGCTCGTAAAGTGCCTGCCAGCCGCCAGGTGTGCCCTGCTTCTGGGCGATCTTGGACAGGGTGTCGCCGGCCACCACGGTATAGCCGCCGCCCGGCGCAACCGCCGGGGCCGGTGCGGCCGGCGCTGGTTTGGCCGGCTGCGCGGGTGCGGCGGGTTTCGGCTTCGCGGTCGACGTCACGGTCGGGGTCGCGGCCCCCCTCGGGGTGGCCTTGTGCCCGCGCAGCCCCATCTTCGCCGAGCAGGATGGCCAGGCTCCCCAGCCCTGAGCTGCGAGTACGCGCTCGGCAACGGCTATCTGCTGCTCCCGACTGGCGTTCGCCGGGCTGCCCTTGCCGCCGTACGCGCGCCACGTCGACGGGCTGAACTGCAGCCCACCGGCGTAGCCGTTGCCGGTGTTGATGCCCCAGTTGCCGCCGCTCTCGCACTGCGCGAGCTTGTCCCAGGCCGAGTCCGGCGCCGCGTCGGCGACGCCGGCGAAGGCCAGTGGTGCACCTATTGCGACGGTGCCGGCGACGGCCAGTCGCAGCAGGTTGCGTCCGTTGAGAATTCGGATGTCTGCTCGAATACGAGCCATCGTTTGCGTCTCCCCGACCCGCGCTCTTCCGGCGACAAAATCGCCGACCTGTCCCCTGTCCGGTATTGGGTTGGTGGGGGACTGGACCGCTGGACAGGGGTTAGCGCGTGCGGTTCCAGTTTTCATTCGCGGACCGGATCGCTCCGGCCGGATAAGCAATGTACTTTTCGAACTCGGCCTTTCGTCAACTCGGAAGGGTGTGATCTATATCACTAGAGCGTGATTCATGACCCTGCGTGGTCACGTTTCCGCAGGTCAGATCCCGGACCGAAGGCCTATCGGATTGCCACTCAAACGCCGGATCAGACGCCGCGCAACCGGCTCGGGTTGACCCGAATCAGAGCGGTCAGGCGGTCCGCCCAGGGCCGCGCAGCAGGTCGCGCGGTGGCCGGCTCCGTGCGCATCGGCCATGCTGGACATTGTGAGTACCACCGTCGGCTCCCCGCCGGTCGGCCCGTCCGACGACTCGACAGCCGTCGACTCCCCGTCCGAGCTGGCGGCTGCCCTGGAGCGCACCGGCTACCTCGCCGACGACGGCATGGCCACCGCCGCCTTCCTGGCGATGCGGATGCACCGGCCGCTGTTCTGCGAGGGGGAGCCCGGTACCGGCAAGACCGCGCTGGCTCAGGCGCTGGCGCAGGTCATCGGGGCGCGGCTGATCAGGTTGCAGTGCCACGAGGGCATCGACGCCAGCCAGGCGCTGTACGACTGGGACTTCCCCCGCCAACTGCTGCACCTGCGCGCGCTGGAGGCGGCGGCCAGCGCCAGCCACGAGCGGCTGGACGCCGACGTGGCCGAGGCTTCGCTGTACGAGCCGCGGTTCCTGCTGGCCAGGCCGATCCTGCTGGCCCTGCAGGACGCGCCGAGCGTGCTGCTGGTGGACGAGGTCGACCGCGCCGACGACGAGTTCGAGGCCTTCCTGCTCGAGGTGCTCACCGAGCACGCCGTGACGATCCCGGAGCTCGGCGAGATCCGTGCGGAGCGGCCGCCGCTGGTCGTGCTGACCAGCAACCGCACCCGGGAGGTGCACGACGCGCTGAAGCGGCGCTGCCTGTACCTGTGGCTCGACCATCCCGACATCGCCAGGGAGATCGCCATCCTGCGCCGCCGGCTGCCCGGGCTGCCCGAGCGGCTCGCCGCACAGGTCGCCGGGGCGGTCCGCAAGCTGCGGGAGGCCGAGCTGATCAAGCCGCCGGGGGTGGCGGAGTCGCTGGACTGGGCGCAGGCCCTGCAGCACCTCGGCGCCCACGAGCTCGACGTCGAGTCCGCCGCGCGCACCCTCGGCGCGGTGTTGAAGTACCGGGAGGACGCCGACCGGATCCGGGTGCAGCTCGACGCGCTGCTCGCCTCCTGACGGAACCCGGTGTCCCTCCCCGCTCTCGCCCCGGTCGTCGACCCGCTACCCGGACTGGTCGGCTTCACCGCCGTGCTGCGGCACGCAGGTGTCCCGGTGACCACCGAGCGGGTGGCGGCCTTCGTCGCCGCGCTCGACGAGCTGGACGTCACCAGCAGGCTGCAGACCTACTGGGCGGGCCGGCTGACGTTGTGCGCCGACCCGGACGACATCGTGCGCTACGACATGGCCTTCGACGAGTGGTTCGACCCCAGCTCGCGGCGGCGCCGGGCGGCGCCGATCGAACGCAAGCCGCCGCCGTCGCGGCTCGCCGGCCTCGAAGCGGAGGCGCCGGGCGGGTCGGACACCGACGAGGACGCCGACGACGACGTGCACGCCGCCGCCAGCCAGACCGAGGTATTGCGGCATCGCGACCTTGCCGAGCTGACCGCGGCCGAGCGCGATCACCTGCGCAGCCTGCTCGCGCTGCTGCGCCCGGAACCGCCGCGGCGGTCCAGCCGACGCCGACGCCCCGCGCGCCGCGGCGAGGTGGATCCCGGCCGCACCCTGCGCGCCGCGCTGCGCAACCAGGGCGAGCTGCGCGAGCTGCGGCACCGCTCGCGGACCCGGCGGCCGCGCCGGGTCGTGCTGTTGATCGACGTGTCCGGCTCGATGTCGCCCTACTCGGACGCGCTGCTGCGCTTCGCGCACATGATGGTGCGACGCTCGCCGGCGTCGGTCGAGGTGTTCACGCTGGGCACCCGGCTGACCCGGGTCACCAGGGAGCTGCGGCTGCGGGACCCGGAGCACGCGCTCGGCGCCGCCGGCCGGGCGATCCCGGACTGGTCGGGCGGCACCCGGCTCGGCGATGTGTTGCGGTCCTTCGTGGACCGCTGGGGGCAGCGCGGCGCCGCGCGGCGGGCGGTGCTGGTGATCTTCTCCGACGGCTGGGAGCGCGGGGAGCCCACCCTGCTCGCCGAGCAGATCGCCCGGCTGCGCCGGCTGGCGCACCGGCTGATCTGGGTGAACCCGCACGCCGGCAAGGCCGGGTACGCCCCGATCCAGGGCGGGATCGCGGCGGCGCTGCCGTACCTGGACGATCTGCTGGCCGGGCACAGCCTGGCCACGCTGGAGCGGCTGACGAAGGTGATCTGTGATGCGTGACGTGCTGGACTCATTGGTGAGCTGGTGGCGCGACGGCAGGCCGGTCGGCGCTGGCCAACGTGGTCTCGACGTTCAAGTCGGCGCCGCGGGAGGCCGGCGCGGCCATGCTGGTCGGCCCGCACGGCGAGGCGGTCGGCAGCGTGTCGGGCGGCTGCGTGGAGGGCGCTGTCTACGAGCTCGGCAGTGAGGTGATCAAGGACGGGAAGCCGGTGCTGCAGCGCTACGGCTTCTCCGACGACGACGCGTTCGCGGTCGGGCTGACCTGCGGCGGCATTCTGGACATCTTCGTGGAGCGGATCGACAAGGACTCCTTCCCGCAGCTCGCCGACGTGGCCGAGGCGGTGGCCGCCCAGTCGCCGGTCGCGGTTGCGACGGTGGTGGCCGGCCCGCCCGAGCGGCTCGGTCGGCGGATGATCGTCTGGCCGGACCGGCTGGATGGTGGCCTCGGCGCGGAACGGCTGGAGGCCGTGGTCGCCGAGGACGCCGCCGGGCTGCTGGCCGCCGGCCGCAATGGTCTGCTGCACTACGGCGTCGAGGGCCAGCGCCGCGGCGAGGGGCTCGACGTGTTCGTGGAGTCGTTCGCCCCGCCGCCCCGCATGATCGTGTTCGGCGCGATCGACTTCGCCGCGGCGGTGGCGTCGGTGGGCTCGTTCCTCGGCTACCGGGTGACGGTGTGCGACGCCCGCCCGGTGTTCGCCACGAAGTCCCGGTTCCCCGGGGCCGACGAGGTGGCCGTCGAGTGGCCACACCGGTACCTGGAGGCCGAGGCCGCGGCCGGCCGGATCGACGGCCGCACGGTGATCTGCGTGCTCACTCACGACCCCAAGTTCGACGTGCCGGTGCTGGAGGTGGCCCTGCGGCTGCCGGAGGTCGGCTACATCGGCGCGATGGGTTCCCGGAACACCCACGAGGACCGGCTGGCCCGGCTGCGTGAGGTCGGGCTGACCGAGGCGGAGCTGGCCCGGATGTCCAGCCCGATCGGGCTCGATCTCGGCGCGCGGACCCCGGAGGAGACCGCTGTGTCGATCGCCGCCGAGGTGATCGCCAAGCAGTGGGGCGGCGAAGGTTCGCGGCTCGCCGAGCGGGAGGGTCCCATCCACGCCCGCTAGCCGAATGCCGGTGTGCGACCGTGCTGCCGTGCAGGACATTGCCGATGCCGCCGAGATCAGCCCGGAGGAGATCGAGCGAACCGAACGCCTGATCCGGCCGTATCTCCGGCTGACCCCGGTCGTCGAGGTGAGCGGCGCGGACCTCGGGGTGCCGGGACAGACAGTGACCCTCAAGCTCGAACAGCTGCAGCGCGCCGGCTCGTTCAAGACCAGGGGCGCGTTCGCCAACCTGCTGCTGCGCACGCTCGGGCCGGCCGGGGTCGCCGCGGCCTCTGGCGGCAACCACGGCACCGCCGTCGCCTATGCGGCCGGGGTGCTCGGGGTTCCGGCCAAGGTGTTCGTGCCGACGGTGTGCGCGCCGGCCAAGATCGAGCGGATCCGCAGCTACGGCGCCGAACTGGTGGTCGGCGGTGCGCTGTACGCCGACGCGCTGGCCGCCTGCGAGCGGTGGGTCGCCGGCAGCGGTGCGACGTCGATCCATGCGTTCGACCAGCGCGAGACGCTGCTCGGGCAGGGCAGCCTCGGGCTGGAGCTGGAGCACCAGCTGCCCGAGGTCGGCACGGTGCTGGTCGCGGTCGGCGGCGGCGGGCTCATCGGCGGGCTGGCCGCGTGGTTCGGCGGCCGGGTCCGGGTGATCGGCGTCGAGCCGGACGCCGCCCCGACCCTGCACACCGCGCTGCGAGCCGGCCGACCGGTCGACGCGCCGGCCGGCGGGGTTGCCGCGGACGCGCTCGCGCCGCGCCGGGTCGGGGAGCTGATGTTCCCGATCGCACAGTCGCGCGTCGAGCAGGTCGTGCTGGTCCCGGACGAGGCGATCCTGGACGCCCAGCGGGTGCTCTGGGAGGCGGTCCGGCTGGCCGTCGAGCCGGCGGCGGCGACGGCGCTGGCCGCGCTGCGCGTCGGGGCCTACCGGCCGGCCGCCGACGAGCGGGTGGCCGTGGTGATCAGTGGCGCCAACGTCGGGCCGGGCGCGCCGTGAGCCGCCGGCTGGTGTTGGTCACCGGCCCGCCAGGGGCCGGGAAGTCCACGTTGGCCGAGCCTCTCGCGGCGGCGCTCGGGATGCCGTTGCTGGCCAAGGACGTGGTCAAGGAGCAGCTCTACGACAGCCTGTGGCCGGGCATCGGGGATGCCGAGTACTGGTCCCGCCGGCTGAGCTCGGCGGCGGTCGACCTGCTGCTCGCGATCGCCGGCCGGCTGCCGGAAGTCGTCATCGAGGCGAACTTCCGGCCGCGCAGCGCCACCCAGCGCGAGCGGCTCGAGGCGCTGGACGCGGTACTGGTCGAGGTGTACTGCCGATGCCCCGACGAGCTGGCCGCCCGGCGCTTCGCCGCCCGGGCCAGGGCCGGTGGGCAGCATCCGGCGCATCCGCTGACCTCGCTGCCCGATCAGCTGCTCGCCGAGTTCGACCGGCCGGTCGGGCTCGGCACGGTGATCGAAGTGGACACCACGGAGCCGGTGGACCTCGCCGTCCTGGCCGACAAGGTGCGCTCGGCGCTGGACACCTAGGGTCGGCCGGCCACCAGCAACGGCACCTCCTGCTCGTCGGGGGTCAGCGAGCCGTGCTGACCGGGCAACGCGGAGATCCGCGGCTCGGCCCGCGAGCGCACTACGGCGGCGTTGCCGCGCATCGCCACCACGACGTCGCCCAGCCTGGCCCGCACCGACTCGGACGGCACCGCACCGAACCAGCCCGCCTCGACAGCCTGCTCGACCGGCAGCACCGTCGCGTGTGGGCCCAGCCGCTCCCGCCAGGCCGCGAGCACCTCGTTCGCCGCGCCGGGCTCGGCGTACACCAGCCGGGAGCGGGCGTCCCCGCCGACCATCGCGACGCCGGCACCGAGCACCGGGTCGGTGTCGGCGTCGAACTTCCGCTCCTCGGGCACCTCGACCATGCCGTGATCCGCGGTGACCACGAGCCGGGCGTCCGCCGGCAGGTACTCGGCGATCGTCGCGGCCAGCCGGTCCACCGCGCCGAGCTGCAGCCGCCACTGCAGCGAGCCCGGCCCGTAGACGTGCCCGAGCCCGTCCAGGTCCGCGTGGTAGGCGTTGCACAGCACTCGCCCAGGCGCGGTGATCGCCGTGATGGCCTCCGCGGCCAGGTCGCCGAGCGCGTGCACGCCGCGGTACTCGGCACCGCGGATCGCGGCTCTGGTCAGGCCGGAGTCGCGGAACGCCCGGGGCGCGACATGCCGGACGTCGACCCCGTCCGCCGCGGCGGCCTGGAACGTCGTGGTCGACGGCTGCAGCCGCTCCGGCGGCACGGACTCGCGCAGGTCGACGGGGTCGTCGGTGGCGTGCGATGTCCAGTGCAGCGAGTCGAGCAGCTGGCCGCCGCCCACCCGGAAGGTGATCCCGACGATGCCGTGCGAGCCGGGCGGCAGTCCGGTGCCAAGCGTGGTGAGGCTGGTGGAGGTGCTGGACGGGAAACCGGCGGTGAGCGGGCCGAGGTCGGTCAGCCCGGCAAGGAACGGCGCGTCGGCGCCGTTCGCGGCGAGCTGGCGGGCGCCGAGCCCGTCCACCAGCAGCAGGCAGACCGAGCGCACCGGCTCTAAGCCGAGCGAGTTGGGCATCGCCGGGACACCCATCGCGGCCAGCACCGAAGGGAGGACCTCGGCGAGCGACCGCCGCCCGTACTGGGGCAGCACCAACCCGTCCCCGTCGGCCACGGACGGAGCCTGCCACACCCGCGCCGCCGACGAGCAGGAGCGCGACAGGCGTCGAGCACCCGGGTACGGCCGCCTCGTCCACCCGAGACAGGCTCGGCGCCGGCGCCTGGATCGCCGGGGATCCCGGTCGACGACACCCGGTCCGGTCAGCGGACGCGCGGGTCGCCCACGGCCACCAGTGCGGCTGCCACCCGCTCGATGTCGTCCTCGCGGTTGTAGAAGTGGACCGAGAGCCGCAGGTTGCCGTCCCGTTCGGCGCAGACGACTCCGTGCCCGGCCAGCTCGCCGAGCAGCCGCGATGGATCGGAGTCGCCGACCGGGACGCTGACGATCGTGCTGCGGTTGCGTTCGGGGAGTTCGACAGGTCCCCATCCGATGCTGCCCAGTGCGTCCCGGAGGTTGGCAGTGAGCTCGCGGTTCCGGTCGAAGATGGTGTCCGCCCCGAAGTCGTCGAACAGGCTGAGGGTGGCCTGGTTGCCGATTGCCGCCGTCCAGCTGATGGAGCTGTCGAAGCGCGACGCCGTCGGCGACAGGTCCATCTCCGGACCGAAGAAGCTGTAGAACGGAATCCGCCCGGCTCGCCAGCCCGCGTTGATCGGAACGAACCGCTCCTGCACCGCAGGCGACAGGTAGCAGTAGCCCATCCCGCGGCCGGCGTGCATCAGGAACTTGTGATCCGGCGCCGCCATCACGTCCACATGTCGCAGCTCGTCGGCCACCGGAAGGGCTCCGATCAGCTGGGTGCCGTCGACGAACACGATCGCGCCGACCGCGCGGGCCAGCCCACTGATCGCCGCGATGTCGGACCGGTGCCCGGTCGCGGACTGCGCGCCGCTGAAGGCGACCAACCGCGTTCCGCCGTCCACCCGCTCGGCGACCTCATCCGGCTCCACGCCGCCGTTGCGAAACGGAACCTGGCGCACCTCGTAGCCCTTGTCTGCCAGCTGACGCCACGGGAAGTGGTTTGAGCTGTACTCCCGCTGTCCGATCACGACACTGGCTCCCCGCTCCGCCGGGCCGAACTGGCCGGCGACCAGCCCGGCAGCCGAGGACACCGAGGGGATCAGTGCAACGTCGGCGGGGTCGGCGCCGATCAGCCTTGCCAACGCGGATCGCGCGGCGTTGGCCGCGTCCTCACCGCGGGGGTAGTCGAAGCCGTCGGCAGTCCACTCGTCGACGAGCCGGTGGTAGGTGTCCGCCATGCCTCGGCTGGCCAGGCCGACCGCGGCGGTGTTGAAGTACGCCCGGGCGGCAGTCGCGGGGAACAGCCGGTGTGCGTCACGGATGTCCGCGATCCGCTCTGGCATCGCGTCCGGCACGTGGTCAACTTACTCGTGGCGTGACCGTCGAGCGGATACCCGTGATCAACGGCGCCTTCGTGCGGCCCTATTGCACGAAAGTGCCGTTCGTTCGGTGGGACGGGAGAGCCTCAGAGCGCGACGAGCAGCATGGCGGCCATCCCGGCGCCCATGCCCACCTCGTCCATCCGCGCGATGCGGCGGGTGCCGGTGGCCGGCTCCGACCGGCGGCGGGTTGCCGAGCCGATCGCCTGCAGCAGGAAGTACGACGCGAGCAGCCAGCCGATCAGCGGGAGCCCCAGCCCGGTCGTGATGCCGGTATCGAGGATGGTCGACCCGGTGCCGTGGTGCCCGTCGCTGGCCAGCGCCGCACCGCCCAGGTACACACCGGCCGCCGGCATCGCCGCGCACATGTAGACCATGGCGAGCCCGGCGGTCATGTGCTGCAGGTGCTCGGGTCGGACCGGCCACCACCGTCCCGACGACCAGACCAACGGCCACACCGCGAGCACGCCGAACGCGGCGGCCCAGATCGGACCCTGCACCGGATGGGACGGTATGCCGCCGATCATGCCGGCGGCCATCAAGGCCATCCCGGCGGTGAGCACGGCGACCGCGAACTCCCGGCGGGCCATCCGGCGCACGAAGATCAGGGCGAACAGCAGCGCGACCGTGGCGCCCACCCAGACCTCCACGGCCCATACCGTAGGCATACCTGCTCGCTTCGGCCAACCGCAGCCTTTGCCACTCGACGGCGCACCCGTACCGGGCGGCGAAAGGTCGCCGCCGGCCTACCCCGCGGTATCCGTCTTGCGGCGCCGCACCGACCAGTGACCCGCAAACACGGATCTGATCACCGAGAAAGACCGCGAACGCGGATTCGGAATCGGCGACTGTGACAACCGGATTAACGCGATGTTCCAGATGGCTGAGGCGGGCGCGGATTGCAACCCTTGCCCTGGCAATCATGACGGCGATGTGCTGTGTCCGCCGTGCACAAGGCTGTACGCGGCGCCGAGGGGCTGCCCAGGGAGCGCCCGGGCAGCCCTTCGGTCGATCCCCGGAGCCAGCAAGGCCGCGTACGCGGTCGGGTAAAAGGAGCTGAGTTACCAGATGGCACAGGTCCGGGTCACCGTCGACCGCGTGGAGTACGCCGACGACGTAGCACCCCGCACTCTGCTCGTCCAATACCTGCGAGACACGCTCGGGAAGACCGGGACGGTGGTGGGCTGCGACACCAGCAACTGCGGCTCGTGCACCGTTTCCCTGAACGGTCGCAGCGTGAAGTCCTGCTCGGTGCTCGCGGTCCAGGCCGACGGCGCCGAGATCACCACGATCGAGGGCGTTGCCAGGGACGGCGTGCTGCACCCGGTGCAGCAGGCGTTCACCGACAACCACGCCCTGCAGTGCGGCTTCTGCACACCGGGCATGATCATGCAGGCGATCGACCTACTCGGTGACAACCCCGATCCGTCCGAGCAGGAGGTGCGCGAGGGCATCGAGGGCAACCTCTGCCGCTGCACGGGCTACCAGAACATCGTCAACGCGATCCGCAGTGCCGCGCAGGAGATGAAGCCGGGTGCGGCGAGCGCCCCCGACCGCGCGGCCGCGCCGGTCGCCGGAGGTGGCAACTGATGACGACGACCGCCGAAACCACCACAGAATTCGGTAAGGCCCGCATCCGCAAGGAGGACGTCCGGCTGATCACCGGCAACACCCGGTGGACGGACAACATCACCCCGCATGGCACGGTGTACATGACCGTCGTGCGCAGCCCGTACGCCCACGCCAAGATCACCAAGGTGGACACGTCCGCCGCCGCCGGGATGGACGGCGTGGTCGCGGTATGGAGCGGCGCCGACCTGGACGCCGAAATGGGTGCCGTGCCGCACGCCTGGCCGATCGTCCCGGACGAGCACAACCCGCGGCGGCCACCGCTGGCCGTCGACACCGCGCGGTTCGCCGGCGAGGGCGTGGCGATCGTGATCGCCGCCGACCAGGCGACCGCCAGAGACGCCGCCGAGGCCGTGGTCGTGGACTACGACCCGCTGGAGCCGGTGCTCGACATGGAGGCCGCGATCGCCGACGGCGCCATGCTGGTGCACCCTGACATCGGCACCAACGTCAGCTCCGACTACCAACTGGCGACCGGCAGCGGGCAGAGCGCCGACGAGCTGATCGCCGCGGCGGAGTCCGATCCCGACTCGGTCGTGGTCCGGCGCCGTTTCCGCCAGCAGCGGTTGATCCCCGCCTTCATAGAGCCGCGCTCGTGCGTCGCCGACCCGACCGGCGAGCTGTTCACGATCTGGTCGGCGACCCAGGTGCCGCATTTCGTCCGGATATTCGTCTCCCTGACCGTCGGCATCCCCGAGCACAAGCTCCGGGTCATCGCGCCGGACGTGGGCGGCGGGTTCGGCGGCAAGTTGCAGATCATTCCGGAGGAGTTCCTGGTCGCGCTGTCCGCGAAGAAGCTCGGCAAGCCGGTGAAGTGGACCGAGACCCGGTCCGAGTCGTTGCTGAGCGCGCACCACGGCCGGGACCAGATCCAGGACATCGCCATCGCCGCCCGTAAGGACGGCACCGTGACCGCGATCAAGGTCGAGCTGCTGGCCGACATGGGCGCGTACCTGTCGCTGCTCGGCGGCGGCACACCGATCCTCGGTGCGTTCATGTTCAACGGGATCTACAAGTTCGACGCCTACCACTTCGCCTGCAAGCCGGTGTTCACCAACAAGACCGTCACCGACGCCTATCGCGGGGCCGGTCGGCCGGAGGCGACGTTCGGCATCGAGCGGATCATGGACGAGCTCGCGGCCGAGCTGGGTCGGGAACCCATGGACCTGCGCCGGCAGAACTGGATCGGCCGCGACGAGTTCCCGTTCACCACGGTAAGCGGGCTGACCTACGACTCGGGGAACTACGAGGCGGCCACCGAGAAGGCCATGCAGCTGTTCGACTACGACGGCCTGCGCCGCGAGCAGGAGCAGCGGCGCAGCTCCGGCGACCCGGTACAGCTCGGCATCGGCATCTCGACCTTCACCGAGATGTGCGGCTGGGCGCCGTCCCGGCTGCTCGGCCAGCTCGCCTACGTCGGTGGCGGTTGGGAGCACGCGAGCATCCGCATGCTGCCGACCGGCAAGGTCGAGGTGATCACCGGTACCTCGCCGCACGGTCAGGGCCACGAGACGACCTGGAGCCAGGTGGTGGCCGACGAGCTCGGGGTGCCGTTCGAGGACATCGAGGTGCTGCACGGCGACACCCTGGTCGCGTCTCGCGGGCTGGACACGTACGGCTCACGGTCGGCGACCGTCGGCGCGATGTCGGTACGGAAGGCGACCGAGAAGGTCGTCGGCAAGGCTCGGAAGATCGCCGCGCACCTGCTCGAGGCGGCCGAGGACGACATCGAGTTCGCCGCCGGCCGGTTCTCGGTCAAGGGAACCGACAAGGGGATGTCCATCCAGGAGGTGGCGTTCGCCACCTTCCAGGCGCACAACTATCCGGAGGACATCGAGGCCTCGATCGACGCCGACGCCACGTTCGACCCGGTCAGCCTGTCCTTCCCGCACGGCACACACCTCGCCGCGATGGAGGTGGACACCGAGACCGGGCGGACGACGCTGCGCACGTATGTCTGCGTGGACGACATCGGCACGGTGATCAACCCACTGATCGTCGACGGCCAGGTGCACGGCGGGCTGGCCCAGGGGATCGCGCAGGCGCTGTTCGAGGAGGCGAACTACGACGAGTCCGGCAACCTGGTGAACGGCACGCTCGCCGACTACACAATCCCGTCGGCGGCCGATCTGCCCAGCTTCATCACCGGCCGCACCGAGACGCCGGCGACCACCAACTCGCTCGGGCTCAAGGGCGTCGGCGAGGCCGGCACGATCGCCTCGACGCCGGCCATCGTCAACGGCGTGATCGACGCGATCCGCCATCTCGGCGTCACCGACGTGGAGATGCCCTGCACCTCGCAACGGGTCTGGCGGGCGATCCAGGCGGCGCAGGGCCGATCCACCCAAGAGACACCGGTGGACACCCCGTCGCCGGGCGGTGGCCTCGGCTCCATCGACCCCAACAAGGCGGAAGGAGACGTGCTGTGATCCCGGCGAGCTTCGACTACGTCCGTCCGTCCAGCGTGGACGAGGCGGTAGCCGCCCTGGCGCAGGCCGGGGAGGACGCCAAGGTGCTCGGCGGCGGGCAGAGCCTGCTGCCGGTGCTGCGGCTGCGGCTGGCCGCCCCGTCGATGCTGGTGGACATCGGCGGGATCGCCGAGCTCCGCGGCATCCGGGAGGACGGTGACCGGATCGCTATCGGCGCGATGACCACGCACCACGAGGTCATGAACGACGATCTGGTGCGCCAGCACATCGGGCTGGTCGCCAAGGCGACGGCCACTGTCGCGGACCCGCAAATCCGGCACATGGGCACGCTGGGCGGCTCGCTGGCGCACGCCGACCCGGCCGGTGACGTCGGGGCGGCCGCGCTGGCCCTGGACGCCGAGATGGTGATCGCCGGCTCCGGCGGGCGCCGGACCGTGCCGGCCGCGGAGTTCTTCGTCGACTACTTCACCACCGCGATCGGGGAGGGCGGAGATCCTCACCGAGGTTCGCTTCCCGCGCTACACCGGCTGGGGGAGTCACTACGAGAAGATGAACCGGACCGCTCAGGCCTGGCCGATGGTCTCGGTGGCCGCGGCGCTCCGGGTCGACCGCGGCATGATCGCCGAGGCCCGGGTCGCGCTGGCGAACATGGGGCCGACGCCGATCCGGGCGAGCGGGGTCGAGCCGGCCCTGGTCGGCCGGCCGGCCACTGCCGAGTCGGTGCGTTCCGCGGCGGCGCACGCAGCCCAGGGCACCTCGGCTCCGAGTGACGCCGACGCCGCAGCCGATTACCGTGAGCACCTGGCCACGGTGCTTACCAGGCGTGCGGTGCTCGCCGCCGCCGGCGGCTAGGACGGATTCGGTATCGCTGGGTCCGGTTGCCGGCTGACGGCAGCCGGACTCAGCGATCCCCGAGTCCCGAAGGGACATACATGAAGCTCGAGAACAACTTCACGGTGCCGGCGGACGTCGACACGACGTGGCGGGCGTTCAACGACCCGGAGACCGTCGCCCCGTGCTTCCCCGGTGCGACCCTCGACTCGACCGAGGGCGACTCGTTCACCGGCACCGTGAAGGTCAAGCTCGGCCCGATCTCGTTGACCTACAAGGGCAAGGGCACCTTCGTCGAACGCGACGAGGCGAACCACCGGGTCGTCATCGACGCGCAGGGCAGCGACTCGCGTGGCAACGGGACGGCGAGTGCGCACGTCACCGGCACCCTGACCCCGGAGGGCGACTCGCGGACCGCGGTCAAGATGGTCACCGACATGACGGTCACCGGCCGCCCCGCCCAGATCGGCCGCGGCCTGATCTCGGACGTGAGCGACAAGATCGTGACGCAGTTCTCCTCGGCGCTGGCCGACCGGCTCGGGGCGGGCGACTCGACCGACGCTCCGACCGACTCGACGACGGCGGATGCGTCCGCCGGCGACGTGCAACGCCCGGCGCCGTCCGCGGCTTCTACTGAGACACCGACGTCGGCTGGTGCGCCGGCCCCGTCGCAGGTGCGAGCCGACGGTGCCAGCCGCTCGCGGTCCAGCGAGGTGGAGGCGATCGACCTGCTCGACGCCGCCGGTGCACCGGTCCTCAAGCGACTGATGCCGGTGCTGGGTGTGGCGCTACTGGTCGTCGTCTTCGTGCTGCTGCGCCGCCGCCGGTCCCGCTGAGGATCGACAGCGCCGGTCAGAATGAACGGGTGCCCACCGGGCCGACGAACTCACTGGTGGACGTGCCGGGCCTGCGGGTCGGTCACGCCTCCGCCGTCGGCGACGGCGCGCTGACCGGTGTGACCGCGGTGGTGTGCCCGCACCGACGGCGCCGTCGGTGGGGTGGACGTGCGCGGAGCCGCCCCCGGGACCCGGGAGACCGAGCTGCTCGACCCGCGCAACACCGTGACGCGGGTGCATGCCGTCGTGCTCGCCGGCGGCAGCGCATACGGGCTGGACGCGGCCGGCGGCGTTGTCGAGCGGCTCGCCGCGGCCGGCGTCGGCTTTCCGGTCGGCGAGGAACCCGGGCAGGTGGTGCCGATCGTCCCCGGCGCGGTGCTCTTCGACCTCGGCCGCGGCGGCTCCTTCGCCCGGTACCCGGGCGCCGCGCTCGGCGCGCGGGCGTACGACGAGGCGAGCGGGGCTGCGCCGGCGCAGGGCGGTGTCGGTGCGGGCACCGGCGCGGTGTCCGGCGGGCTGAAAGGTGGGGTCGGCTCGGCGAGCGTGGTGCTGGCTGGCGGGGCGACGGTCGCGGCGCTGGTCGTGGTGAACTCCGCCGGCTCGACCGTCGATCTGCGGACCGGTGAGCTCTACGGCGCCCGGTACGGACTCGACGGCGAGTTCCCCGGGCATGCGGCGCCCTTCCGCCGACGAGCTGGCTGCCGTGCTCGCCGCCATCGGGCCGCCCGGACCACCGCCGTCGATCTCCGCGACCACGCTGGCCGTGATCGGCACCGACCTGGAGCTGGACAAGAGCAGCTGTGCCCGGCTCGCGATCACCGGCCACGACGGGATCGCCAGGGCGATCTCACCGGCGCACACCCCGTTCGACGGCGACACCGTGTTCAGCCTCGCCACCGGAGCCCGGCCGGAGCCCGACCCGGCAACCGGGCTCGCGATGCACCAGGCCGCCGCGGACTGCCTCACCCGCGCGATCGTGCACGCCGTGCTGGCGGCGGAGACTGTGCAGACCCCCACCGGCCGCTGGCTGAGCTACCGCGACGCCCTGCCCTCTGCGTTCGTCCGGTAGTGCGCGGCGAGCTCGGCCAGCAGCCGCCGGGCCTCGTCACCGTGCACGGCCACCTCGTCCAGCGCATCGAACATCCGCCGGTAGAACGCGACGTCGGCCGGGCTCTGCACCTCGACGACCCCGGTCTTCAGCTCGATCGTGACCAGGTCGTCGTCGTGGATGCGGAAGCCGTGCAAGATCGTGAACGGTAGAGGGCGGCTCTGCGGCACGACGCCGATGTACAGGTTGGACAGCGTGGAGAGCTGACTGATCCGGTCCATCTGGACCGCCATCGACGCCTGCGTCGGCGACCAGCCGGCGCAGCAGGTCCTCCATCAGCACGAAGTGGAACTGCTTGTCGGGGGCGTACAGCACCCGCTGCCGATCCAGGCGTGCGGCCACCCCGGCGGCGACGTCGACGGTCGGATCCGGACCCTTGCCGAGCACGGACCGGGCGAACTCGGCGGTCTGGAGCAGGCCGGGAACGCCGGCAGCCGTGCAGCTGCCGAGATATCGCTGTCTGCTCGTCGCGCTCAGCCACCCGCTGCTGGCTGCCGACGATCCCGCTGCGCAGCAGAACACGCCAGCCGGTGACCTGGGTGGCCAGCTCCTCGAACCGGCCGACCAGGTCCGCCAACTCCTGGCGGCTGGCGCCGGCGGCCTCAGCAAAGGCGCGCACGTCGCTGATCGACGGCATTGTCTTGCCGGTCTCGATCTTGGAGACCTTCGGCTGGCTCCAGCCCAGACGGTTGGCGATCTGGCCGCCGGTCAGCCCGGCGCGCTGGCGCAGCGACCGCAGCTCGCTGCCGAACTCGCGCCGGGCCTCTTCCGGGCCGGCCTGGGTCACCGGACCCGCTGCCGCCACTCGGCCAGCCACTGCCGGAAGGGCTGGGCCAGTCGCGAGCATCCGATCCCGGAAGTCGACGTAGTAGCCGACCTCGCACGGGACCCTCGACCAAATCCCTGCTGCGGATGGCGCCGGTGTCGTCGTAGCGCATCAGCACGACCGTATCCGAGTCGAACATCCAGTAGTCACCGGTCCGGGTGGCCTCCTCGGCCAGTGGCGAGTCCGGCGTCAGAACGTAGGTCTCGCGTCCGACTGCGGCCTGATACGGGTAGAACCAGTCGAGCGCACAGGCGCTGATACATGGTCAGCGGCTCGCGAGACGAGCCACACGTGAGGCGCGCCCCGTCCCGACTCCACGATCGCCCGCACCCGATTCGTCCACTGGGTCGGTTGCGGCGGATCTGGGAGGGGCTGTCCGGCCGCGTAGGCGGCCGATGCGCGCGCCTCACCTGGCACGCCGTAGAACGGCCGGGTTTCCAGTCGGAACGCCTCTGATCGGCACCCATCGACGAGCGTGCGGAGCTGCTCGCGATCGACCGTGCTGATGGTCCGATCGTTTGTGCTCATATCCGTGCGAGCTGGCTGGCCAGCGAGCGCAACAGGGCTTTCGGCACGACTACGCGAACCTCACCAGCGGGCAGTTCGACGCCCGGGTCGGTCATTCGCTCACCCTGGACCACCGCATCCTCGCTTTCGGTGTCTACATACACGGCAGGACAGTCATCGTCGTCGCCGCACTGGGCGCTGGCATCTAGTGGGACCAGCTTGATCAGATTCATGGTGGGCTCCCCCGCGTCCGGTGTCGCCAGCGTAGGCGCCTGCGATGCCGCGGGCAAGAATATTCAGATGACGGTGTTGCGAGGTGTGCGTGCGCCTGTTAAGAATATTCACATGCGACGAATTCTGCGCTCCCTTGAGGAGCCGTTCGAGCTGGTGAAGCCACCGGGCTCGTACGCGGACCGGCCGGCCTACGTCCGAGTCTGCCGAGCGCAGGCCGGGGAGAACTGGCAGCGCGACTTTCCCGGGCTGGCCCTGCACCGGGTCGGTTCGCCGAGCCTGGACTCCGCCTACGACTTCGTCTACGCCGATCACACGATCGGCGCGTTCGCCTACTTGCCGATGCTGCTGGAGGCGGGGCTCCCGGCGGCCGGCCTGGCCGTGGTGCGGCTAGCCGCCGGCGAACGGCGGCAGCACGTCCAGGGTCGCGCCGTCGGTGGTCCGCGCTGAGCGGTCCCGGACCGCGACCTCGTCCAGCAGCAGGCTGCTGGCCTGCAGCACCCGGGCCAGCGGCGCGCCGTGCCGGTCCCGGATCGCGGCGAGCACGTCGTCCACGGTGGCGCCGGGTGCGAGGTCGAGCGGCTCCGCGTCGACCCCGGCGGCGGAGCGGGCACCGGCGAAGTAGCGCACGGTCACCGTCACCGGATCAGCCGCCGATCGCGCTCATCGGGCGCTCGGGCTGCAGGAACCCGGGATCGTTGATGCCGTGCCCGGGGAGCTTGCCCCACATCGCGGTCCGCCAGGTGTCTGCGATCTCCTGGTCGGAGGCACCGCCGCGGACCAGCCCGCGGAGGTCGGTCTCGGTGCGGGCGAACAGGCAGTTGCGCACCTGCCCGTCGGCCGTCAGCCGCGTGCGGTCGCAGGCACCGCAGAACGGCCGGGTCACCGAGGCGATCACGCCGACCACCGCCGGGCCGCCGTCCACCAGCCACCGCTCGGCCGGGGCGCCGCCGCGCTCGGTGGGATCGGGGGAGAGGTCGAACCCTCCGCGCAGCCGGTCCAGGATCTCGGCCGCGGTGATCATCTCGGTGCGGTCCCAGTGGTGCTGGGCGTCCAGCGGCATCTGCTCGATGAAGCGCAGCTCGAAGCCTGCGTCCACGCAGAACCGCAGCAGCGGCACGGCCTCGTCGTCGTTGATCCCGCGCAGCAGCACCGAGTTCACCTTGACCGGGTTCAGCCCGGCGGCCCGCGCGGCACGCATCCCGGCCAGCACGTCGTCGAACCGGTCGCGGCGGGTGATCGTGGCGAACCGGTCGCGGTCGAGGGTGTCCAGCGAGACGTTGATCCGGTCCAGCCCGGCCGCGGCGAGCGCTCCGGCTCGGCGGCGCAGGCCGAGGGCGTTGGTGGTGACCGACTGGTCCGGGCGCGGGTCGAGCGCGGCGCCCTCAGCGATGATCGACTCAAGGCCGCGGCGCAGCAGCGGCTCGCCGCCGGTGTAGCGGATCTCGGTGATGCCCAGGTCGCGGACCGCGATCGTGATCAGCCGGACGAGCTCGTCGTCGGTGAGCACCTGCTCGCCGGGCATCCAGTCCAGGCCCTCGGCCGGCATGCAGTAGCTGCACCGCAGGTTGCACTTGTCGGTCAGTGAGACGCGCAGGTCGGTGGCCCGACGGCCGTAGCTGTCGACCAGTCCGGGGTCGGCTGGACGGGCCGGGTCGGGCTTGGCGCCACTTCGCGCCATGGGCAGTCCGAGATCACGAGCCGTCACATCCGCGAGCCTAACGGCCGTCGCGCCGCCTGACCGCTTGTCCCGCAGGCACGGAAATGATCAGCCAACCCGCCCGCAGATGCGGCACTCCAACCCCGGTCAAAACCCGAATGAGCGGGCTTATTGCGGGTTGGGAGTGCCGTGCAACCCCGAATAAGCCCGCTCATTCGGGGGAGGGTGTGGACGGGTGTGGACGGGTGGTGCCGAGCGCCTGGTTCGGCGTTCTGCGGTCAGCGGTCAGCTGTGGCGGCCGAGCTCCTCGCGGGCCACCGTGCGCAGGTGCACCTCGTCGGGTCCGTCGGCCAGCCGGAGTGCGCGCGCCCAGGAGTAGAAGTAGGCGAGCGGGAAGTCGTCGCTCATCCCGCCGCCGCCGTGCACCTGGATCGCCCGGTCGATCACCGCACAGGCCACCCGCGGCACCGCCACCTTGATCGCGGCGATCTCGCTTGCCGCCCCCTTCGCGCCGAACCGGTCGATCAGCCACGCGGTCTTCAGCACCAGCAGCCGGGCCTGCTCCACCTCGATCCTGGACTGCGCGATCTGCTCGCGGACCACGCCCTGCTCGGCGAGCGGACGCCCGAACGCCACCCGCTGCTGCGCCCGCTGCACCATCGCCTCGATCGCCCGCTCGGCCATCCCGATCAGCCGCATGCAGTGGTGGATGCGCCCGGGGCCGAGCCGCGCCTGGGCGATACCGAACCCGCCGCCCTCCTCGCCGAGCAGGTTCGACGCCGGCACCCGCACGTCGTCCAGCGACAGCTCGGAGTGCCCGTGCTGGTCCTGGTACCCGAAGACCGGCAGGTGCCGCAGGATCGTCAGGCCGGGGGCGTCCCGCGGGACCAGGACCATCGACTGCTGCCGGTGCACCGGGGCCTCCGGCGCGGTCTTGCCCATCACAATGAAAACTGCACACCGCGCGTCGGCGGCGCCGGTGATCCACCACTTCCGGCCGTTGATCACGTACTCGTCGCCGTCGCGCCGGATCGAGGTCTGCACGTTCGTCGCGTCGGAGGACGCCACGTCCGGCTCGGTCATCGCGAACGCCGAGCGGATCTCGCCGGCCAGCAGCGGCTCGAGCCACCGCTCCTGCTGGTCCGGGGTGCCGAACAGGTGCAGCGTCTCCATGTTGCCGGTGTCCGGCGCTTGGCAGTTGATCGCCTCGGGGGCGATCACCGGGGACCACCCGGACACCTCGGCGACCGGCGCGTAGTCCAGATTGGACAGCCCGGAGACGGCGGGCAGGAACAGGTTCCACAGCCCGCGGGCGCGGGCCACCTGCTTGAGCTCGGTGACCACCGGAGGCAGGTCGTGTTCGGCCGGGGTGCCCCGGCGCTCGGCCCGCCACGCGTCGTACACCGGCTCGGCCGGCAGCACGCTCTCGTGCAGGAAGCCGCGCATCCGCTCGGTGTACTCGGCCGCCTTGTCGCTCGGCTGGAAGTCCACGCCAGCAGCCAATCACATGACGGTCACGGGCTCGGCAGATCCGCGTTCGCGGGAATAGGGTGCGTGTCATGCCGCAATTTCGGATCGCCGAGGCCGCGTCGCTGCTGGGGGTCAGCGACGACACCGTGCGTCGCTGGGTGGACGCCGGCACGCTGCCGGTCGAACTGGACGGCTCCGGTCGCAAGGTGATCGACGGCGCGACCCTGGCCAAGTTCGCCCGCGAGCAGGCGCACGCCACCGCGGACCCGTCGACGGTCGGCCGCTCGGCCCGCAACCACTTCGTCGGGCTGGTCACCGAGGTGATCACCGACCGGGTGATGGCGCAGGTCGAGCTGCAGTGCGGGCCGCACCGGGTGGTCTCGCTGATGAGCGCCGAGGCCGTGCGCGAGCTCGCCCTTGAACCCGGCTCACTAGCCGTAGCAGTGATCAAGTCCACGCACATCGTGGTGGAGACCCCCGGAGGAAAATCGTGAAACGACTGTGGCTCGTGCTCGTCGCGCTGGTCGGCCTGGTCGCAACCGCCTGTGGTGGCGGCACGACGCAGGCACCCCCGTCGGCGGAGCCCCGCACGCTGACCGTCTTCGCGGCGGCGTCGCTGACCGAGAGCTTCACCGAGATCGGCAAGCTGTTCGACACCGAGAACCCCGGGGTCACCACGAAGTTCAACTTCGGCGCCTCCTCCGACCTCGCGCAACAGATCGTCAACGGCGGGCCGGCGGACGCGTTCGCCTCGGCCAGCCCGGCCACCATGAAGACGGTCACCGACGCGGGCAAGGCCGAGGGCACCCCCCAGACCTTCGTCACCAACGAGCTGGAGATCGCCACCCAGCCCGGTAACCCGAAGGGCATCAAGACCTTCGCCGACCTGGCCAACCCGGCACTCAAGGTCGTGGTGTGCGCGCCGCAGGTCCCGTGCGGCGCGGCGACGGTGAAGGTCGAGCAGGCCACCGGCGTGGACATCCAGCCGGTCAGCGAGGAGCCGGACGTCAAGTCCACGCTGGGCAAGGTGACCACCGGTAACGCCGACGCCGGCCTGGTCTACGTCACCGACGTCATCGCGGCGAAGGACACCGTCACCGGTGTCCCCTTCCCGGAGGCCAAGCAGGCGCTGAACGACTACCCGATCGCGGCGATCAAGGGCGCGCCGCAGGCCGAGCTCGCCGGCAAGTTCATCGAGTTCGTGCGCGGTGAGCAGGCCACGAAGATCTTCGAGGCGCAGGGCTTCGTGGTGGTCAAGTCGCCGTGACCCGGTCGGTCCGGGCGCCAACGCGCCGCCCGGACCGGCACCGCGGCCGCCCGGACCGGCATCAGGTCGGAGTCGGGCTGCCGTGGCTGATCTGGGTGCCGGCGTCGTTCGGCTTCGCACTGATCGTGGCGCCCGTGGTCGGGCTTGCGCTGAGAACGGACTGGGCCCGGCTGCCGGAGCTGATCTTCAGCGAGTCGGCGCTGGACGCGCTGCGGCTCTCGCTGATCACGGCCTCCATCTCGACCGTGCTGTGCATCCTGTTCGGCGGCCCGCTGGCCGTGATCCTGGCCCGCAGCCGGGTCGGGGGCCTGCGGGTGCTGCGGGCGCTGGTGCTGCTGCCGCTCGTGCTGCCCCCGGTCGTCGGCGGGCTCGCCCTGCTCTTCCTGCTCGGCCGCACCGGGCTGGTCGGCAGGGCGATCGAGACGACGTTCGGCTTCACGATCCCGTTCACCACGGCCTCGGTGGTGCTGGCCCAGACGTTCGTCGCGATGCCGTTCCTGGTGGTAAGCGTGGAGGGCGCGCTGCGCACGGCCGGCCAGCGGTACGAGGCCGTCGCGGCCACCCTCGGTGCGGCGCCGATGTACGCCTTCCGGCGGGTGACCGTGCCGCTGGTGCTGCCAGGGCTGGCCTCCGGCGCGGTGCTGGCGTTCGCTCGCTGCATCGGCGAGTTCGGGGCCACGATCGCCTTCGCCGGTAGCCTGCAGGGCACCACCCGAACCCTGCCGCTGCTGGTCTATCTGGAGCGAGAAGCCGACGTGGACGCGGCCGTCGCACTGTCGATGGTTCTCGTCCTGGTCGCGATCCTGGTGATCGTGATCGCCAGACCCCGGTTCGTCGAGGGCGAGCAGCAGTGAAGCGCGGTCTCGACGCGGCCGTCGTGCTGCGCCGCGCGCACTTCACCCTCGACGTCGCGTTCACCGTCGCGCCGGGGGAGGTGCTCGCCGTGCTCGGGCCGAACGGGGCCGGCAAGTCGACGCTGCTGGGCGTGCTGTCCGGGTTGCTACGTCCGGACTCAGGTCACGTCCGGCTCGGCGACACGGCTGTCACAGACGTCGACGCCCAGGTCTACCTGCCGCCGCACGAGCGGGGGGTGGGCATGTTGAGCCAGCAGGGGATGCTGTTCCCGCACCTCACCGCGCTGGCCAACGTTGCGTTCGGGCCCCGGGCGCGCGGTGTGCCGCGGGCGGAGGCCGAGGCCCGGGCCCGGCGGCTACTGGAAGAGGTGGATGCGGCCGAGCTCGCCGACCGCAAGCCGTCGCAGCTGTCCGGCGGGCAGGCGCAGCGGGTGGCGCTGGCCCGTGCGCTGGCGCCCGAGCCCGACCTGCTGCTGCTGGACGAGCCGCTCGCGGCGCTGGACGTGGACGCCTCACCGGCGCTGCGCTCGCTGCTGCGCCGGGTGGTCCGGGGCGGCAGGCAGACCACGCTGCTCGTGACCCACGACGCGCTCGACGCTCTGGTGCTTGCCGACCGGGTCGTGGTGCTCAGCGAGGGCCGCATCGCGGAGGAGGGTGCCACCCGTGACGTGCTGACGCAGCCGCGGAGCGCCTTCACCGCCCGGATCGCCGGCCTCAACCTGGTGCCCGGGGTTGTCCCAGGGCGGCGCGGTGCTGACGACCGAGGGCACTGTGGTGTCCGGCTACAGCGGCGAGCCGCTGGTCGACGACGACCCCGCCGTCGCGGTGTTCCCACCGTCCGCGGTGGCCGTGTTCCGGGAGCGGCCCGACGGCAGCCCGCGCAACGTGATCCAGGTCGAGCTGGCGGCGATGGAGCCGCGCGGCGGCGTCGTCCGGCTGCGGGCCGCGGCGCCGCCCGGCGGTCCCGAGTGGGTGGATGGGCTGGCCGCCGACGTGACCCCGGCCGCCGTGATCGACCTGGCGCTGGAGCCCGGCGCGAAGCTGTGGTTCGCGGTCAAGGCCACCGAGACCGAGATCCACCCGGCCGCGCGCTGAGCGTCGGTCAGGCCGCCGGCGCTGGGAGTCAGCCGGTGTGGACCGTCGTTCCGACCGGCTCGCCGCGCAGCGCCTTGGTGATGTTGCCGGGGGTGAGCCCGTTGACGATCTGGATCTCCTTGACGTGCTTGGCGCTGGCCATCAGCTCAAGCACGAGCCGGTCGACCGGCAGCTCGGCGGCGTCGGTCGATAGCAACTCGGCGGCGCCGGCCCGCGGAACAAGGCGGTCACCGTCGAACACCCCGTCGACGTCCTTGACGTAGACCGTGCGGGCCGCGCCGTATGCGTCGGCGAGCAGGAACGCACCCGCGTCGCTGCGGTGTTGGGGGATCTTGCCGACCTCGGGCGGGAACTCGTAGACGCCGTACGGCGGGTAGCCGTTGGACACCACGGCGGGGCTGGCAGCCAGGTGCACCGCCAGCTGGTGTGCGACCGAACCCGACGGCAGGTAGGAGACGCCGTCGGCGGCCAGCAGCGCGGCGATCAGGTGCCCGTTCTGCTCCGCCTCGGTCGCCGCCAGCCCGGCCAACGCGCCGGTCGGCAGGCCGAGGTCGAGCCCGACGCCCAGCACGTGTCGGGCTCGGATCCCGGCGCCGGTGAGGATCAGCATGCGGTGCTCGGGCAGCAGGGCGCGCAGCTCGTCGACGACCGGCAGCACCACGTCCCGGCCGCGGTCGATGATCGACCGTCCACCGAGGGTGATGACGTTGAGCCAGGGCAGCAGCCGGATCACCGGCCGCTCGATCGGCTTGACCAGCTCCCGGTCGAGCAGGGTCTGGCGCATCAGCGCCGACGGGACGTGCTTGGCCGCGGTTTCGGTTGCGCTGTCGGTCATCGGTCCACTCCGTCGTTCCGGGCCGGTCCGGCGGTGATGATCGTGCCGACGTGCTCGCCGTCCAGCGCGCGCGTGATCAACCCCGGCGTCAGCCCGTTGATCACCTGCACCGACCGGACGTAGCGGGCCCGGCGCATCAGGTCGAGCACCGGTCGCTCGATCACCACGTCGGGTAGGTCCATCGCTTCCAGCTCGTCGACGGTGATCTCGGGGATGAACTCCGCCGTCGGGTCGGTCTTGGGGTTCGCGGTGTACAGGCCGTCCTCGTCCTTCACGAAGATCATGCTGCGACAGCCGTAGGTCTCCGCGACCAGGTAGCAACCGGCGTCGGTGCGGTACGGCGGGATCACGCCCTCGCTTGGCACGTGCTGCCACATGTCGTACGGCGGCATCCCGGCGAAGATCGCCGCACCGGCCTCGACCAGGTAGAGGGCCAGCGCGCTGAACGCGGCCGCGCCGACGACGGGCACGCCGTGCCGGGCCATCAGGTAGCCCAGCATCGCCGCGTTCTGCCCGGCCACCGCCGAGCCCACGTCGGTGAGCACCCCGGTCGGCAGGCCGAGCTCGGCGGCCAGCGAGTAGATGTGCCGGGCCCTGGTCCCGCCGCCGGCGCCGATCAGCAGCTTGTGGTTGCGCTTGGCGGCGACCAGCTCGGCGACCACCGGGTGCACCGCGGTCCGGCCGCGGTCCATCAGGCTCTGACCGCCGATCTTCAGCACGTTCACGTCTGGCAGCACGGGGTAGTCGGGGACGACGTCGGTCGCCGCGGCGAGCTCGGCATCGCTGAGCGACCGGCTCATCAACAGCGATTCCAGGTCGGCGGTGGTCATGGGCTCCTCCTGCAGGGGGCCGGCGTATCTGGCGCGTCGGCCGGATCGACCCGCCACCCTAATCGGTGCCCGGTCGAGCCGGTTGGCTGACGCGACGCCTGATCAGGGGCGGTGGGACGAGTCTGACGACCGTGCCCGCAGCAGCGGTTTCTGCCCGTCGGTGGGGCCGCAGACTGGTGCGGCGAGGGCGCCCGGTGATCTCCGTCACCACCGGGCCCAGGACGCTCAGGAGGCGTTTCCGGGGTCGGGGTAGACCTGATCGTTGGACGCCACCTTCGTGCGCTGGTACCAGCCGCCGCGGATGTCCTGCAGCGGCGCCGCCGGGTAGCCCGGGATGTCCAGGTGCTGCTCCCACGGCTTGACGTCGAGCACCGGGGTGCCGTCGATCACGTCGACGCCGGCGAAGTGCAGCACGTTGCGCTCGACGCCAAGGACCCGGACGACGCTGAGCCCGAGCGGGTTCGGCCGGGCCGGGTGACGGGTGGCGAACACGCCGACCCGTTGCCCGGTGCCATGGAGCAGGAACGGCTCGACCCGCAGCTCGGCCGGCATCGGGAGGTCGACGAGATGCAGCCAGGTGAGCAGCCACGCGTAGTCGAAGTCGGCCAGGCCGTCGAGCCCGTCGGCGAGCTCGGGTCGGAGCACGACCCGGGCGCGCTCGTCCGGGTTGCGCCGCGACTGGATCGGGGTGCTCCGCGGATCGCGGCGCAGGCTCTCGACGTGGCCGATCACCTGTAGCGCCACGCTGAGCGGCTGCTGCCCGGTAGCGTCGGCCATGGACGACGGTACCCCGGACGGCTTGGGTGACGATCTGACGATCAGCTCGCTCGTTCCGACACCCGAAGGGAACCCCGGATGACCCGGCTCCACGGACCTGTTCTGATCACCGGCTGCAGCAGCGGGATCGGCGCGGCCACCGCCGCCCGGCTGGCGAAGGCGGGCATGACCGTCTACGCCTCCGCTCGACGCTCGTCGACGCTGGCCGGACTCGCCGAGCTCGGCTGCCACACCCTGGACCTCGACGTCACCGACGACGCGTCCATGACCGCTGCGGTGGAAACCGTAGAGCGCGCGCACGGCCGGGTCGGCGCCCTGGTCAACAACGCTGGGTACGCGGAGTACGGCGCGGTCGAGGACGTGCCGCCGGAGCGGGTCCGCGCCCAGTTCGAGACCAACGTGTTCGGGGTGACGCGGCTCTGCCAGCTCGTCCTGCCGGGAATGCGCGCCGCGGGGACCGGCCGGATCGTCAACATGTCCTCGATGGGCGGTCGGCTGGTCTTCCCGCTCGGCGGGCTGTACCACGGCACGAAGTTCGCCGTCGAGGCGATCTCGGACGCGCTGCGGTTCGAGGTCGCGCCGTTCGGGATCGCGGTCATCGTGGTCGAACCCGGGCTGACCCGCACCGGCTTCGGGTCGACCGCGAGCCGGACCCTCGGCGCGTCCACCCCGCCGAGCAGCCCGTACCACGGGCTCGCGCTCGCCCTCGAGGCGCAGATGAACCGCAGCTTCGCCGCCCCGGTGGCCACCAGGCCGGAAACCGTCGCCGCCACCGTGCACCGGGCGCTCACCGCGCGCCGGCCGAGGCCGCGCTACGTCGTCACGCCCGCCGCCAAGGCGATGGTGCACACCCGCCGGCTGCTCGGCACCCGGGTGTGGGACGCGATCCTGCGCCGCCAGTTCCGGGCCGCACCCGCATCCCAGCTGCGTCAAGAACGCCCGGCGCGCTAAGTCACGGGCGGTGCTGCAGGTCGATCACCACCCGCGGCGGTGCGGCCAGCGTGGTCACGGTGAACGGCACCTGCGTGCGCAGGCCGGCGGCCCAGCTGAGCACCGCATCGACGTCGCTCGACCGGGCCACGTCGGTGACCTGCACGGTCTGGGCGCCGGCGATCCGGGTGGGCCCGGCGTAGGTCTGTACCGGTGGGGTGGCCCGGGTGTCGAAGCCGGACGCCGGGGTGAAGGTGATCTGCAGCGCGGCCCTGGCGCCGGGCAGCGGCACGTCCGCACCGGAGCCGTCCGCCTTCACCGGTAGTGGCACGTACCGGATCCGGTAGCCGGGCACCGTGGTGCCGAACTCGAACACCACCCGGTCGAAGCCCGGGTGCCGGCCGACCCGGACCGCGGTGAGCGCACCGAAGTCGGTGCGGATCACCTCGTGCGGCGTGATGGCCGGCGCGGCCGCGACCGCCGGCGGCGCTGCCGGAGGCTGGGGCGGGGCGCTTGGCGCCGCTGCCGCGACCGGTGCCGGTGGGCTCGGTGCCGGTGGGCTCGGTGCCGGTGCGCTAGGTGCCGACGCCGTGCCGGTCGGGTCGGCGCCGGCGGAGGGGAAGCTCGGCGTGGGTACCGCGCCGGGCTGGGAGCAGGCCGTCAGCGCCGTGGCCGCGAGCACCAGCACCGCCAGGGCAACCCGCAGCGAGGCCACCCGTCGGACCCTAGCCCCCCCGATCAGAGGTGTTGGCCCGACAAGCCGAGATACAGGATGGACGTTCGTGTCATGCCCGTCGCGTCCGAGGAGTCCGACATCGTGCTCTCATCCGCCGCCCAGACGTCCTACGCATCCGGAACGTCAGACGTCCCGCTGCTCGGCGAGACCATCGGGCAAAACCTCGACCGGGTAGCGCACGCCCAACCGGACAGGGAGGCCATGGTCGAGGTACCGACCGGGCGACGCTGGACCTACCGCGAGATGGTCGCCGACGTCGACGCCCTCGCGCTAGGCCTGCTCGGTAGCGGGGTCGGGAAGGGGGACCGGGTCGGGATCTGGTCGCCCAACCGCAGCGAGTGGACGCTCGTCCAGTACGCGACCGCCAAGATCGGCGCGATCCTGGTGAACATCAACCCGGCGTACCGCACCCACGAGCTGGAGTACGTGCTCAAGCAGTCCGGGGTCTGGACGCTGGTCGCATCGCCGCGCTTCAAGACCTCCGACTACGCCGCGATGATCGACGAGGTGCGCGGCCGCTGCCCGGCGTTGGAGCAGGTGGTGTTGCTTGGGTCCCCGGAATGGGATGCCCTGGTCAGCACCGGTCGGTCGGCCGACCCGGCGGCGCTGGTGGCGGCGGGTGCCGAGCTGAGCGCGGACGATCCGATCAACATCCAGTACACGTCGGGCACCACCGGGTTCCCCAAGGGCGCCACGCTCAGCCACCACAGCATCCTGAACAACGGGTACTTCGTCGGCCGGCTCTGCGGCTACACGCCGGAGGACCGGGTGTGTATCCCGGTGCCCTTCTACCACTGCTTCGGCATGGTGATGGGCAACCTCGGGGCCACCTCGCACGGCGCCACCATGGTGATCCCAGCGGAGGCGTTCGACCCGAAGGCCACCCTGCAGGCGGTCGCCGGCGAGCAGTGCACCTCGCTGTACGGGGTGCCGACGATGTTCATCGCCGAACTCGGCGAGCTCGACGCGGCCGGAGCGGACTCCTACGACCTGTCCTCGCTGCGCACCGGGATCATGGCCGGTTCGCCGTGTCCGGTGGAGGTGATGAAGCAGGTCGTCGGCCGGATGGGGATGCAGGAGGTGACGATCTGCTACGGCATGACCGAGACCTCCCCGGTGTCCACCCAGACCCGGGTGGACGACTCGTTGGAGCTGCGGGTGTCCACCGTCGGCCGGGTGCACCCGCACGTCGAGATCAAGATCATCGACCCGGAGACCGGGCGCACCCTGCCGCGCGGCGAGCCAGGCGAGCTGTGCACCCGCGGCTACTCGGTGATGCTCGGCTACTGGGAGGAGCCGGAGAAAACCGCCGCGGCGATCGATGCCGCGCGCTGGATGCACACCGGCGACCTCGGCGTGATGGACGTCGACGGGTATGTCAACATCACCGGGCGGATCAAGGACATGGTCATCCGCGGCGGAGAGAACATCTATCCACGGGAGATCGAGGAGTTCCTCTACACCCACCCGGACGTCGTGGACGCCCAGGTGATCGGGGTACCGAGCACGAAGTACGGCGAGGAGCTCTGCGCGTGGATCAAACTCAGGGACGACGCGGAACCGATGACCGCCGAGTCGCTGGCCGAGTTCGCCGGCGGGAAGCTCGCCGGCTTCAAGATCCCCCGATACGTGTATCTCACCGACGAGTTCCCGATGACCGTGACCGGGAAGATCCGGAAGGTGGAGATGCGCGAGCGCTCGATCGAGCTGCTCGGGCTGGCGGACGCCGCGCGGACCAAATACGCCTGATTGGCAGCGCTTTTCGGCGCCGGCCGGGTCGAACTGCCGGCGAACGCGCTCACTCGGGTGGTGCGGATCGCAAGTACGCGGGGATAGGCTTGCTCGCGCGCGTCCCGGCGTGGCTCGGGGCGCGTTCGGCATGAGAGCAGGAACGGGTGAGCGGCGGTGCCGACCGGCAGGGTCAAGTGGTACGACGCTGACAAGGGGTTCGGGTTCCTGTCCCAGGATGGCGGCGAGGACGTCTACGTCCGCAAGGCCGCGTTGCCGGCCGGGGTGGACGGCCTCAAGTCCGGGCAGCGAGTCGAGTTCGGCATGGCCGAGGGCCGACGCGGACCGCAGGCGCTGTCGTTGCGGTTGCTCGATGCACCGCCGTCGGTCGTCGAGGCGAACCGGAGGCCCGCCGAGGAGCTGCACGGGCTGATCGAAGACATGATCAAGCTGCTTGAGGCGAAGGTGCAGCCCGACCTGCGGCGCGGCCGGTACCCGGACCGGCGCAGCGCCAAGCTGGCCGCCGAGGTGGTCCGCGCGGTGGCCCGCGACCTCGACGGCTGACCGCCCGCTGCGCGGGATTCCGTGGGCGGCCGAGCTGGCCGCGGTTCCGAGCTCTCTCTCGGGCCCGAACGCACTTGTCGCGGGAAAACACTTTCCTGCGGCGACTTGTCGTTAGAAAAAGGCACGACAAGTGCGAACGAGGCGGGCCCGTCCTCCTGCCCACGGGGCTCTTCGTCACTGTCTGTCACGCTTGCCGCCCTACTCGGTGGTAGCGACCCCGAATGGTCGCGCTCTGTGACGCCCGGGCACAATTCGTTCGGTATCCGCTTGATGGCTGCCGAAGCTGCCAGCCCGCATCGTAAGGACGGCAGCGCCATGAGCTCCCAGATAGTCGTCTCGTGGTCGTGCACTGCCTGCGAGGTCGAAGGGCAGGACACGGCCGACATACCGACGTGCTGGAACTGCGGCGGAGACGTCACGATCACCGCCCGACCCACGGTGCTTCGGTGGCATGCCGGCGGGCCGGCGGACAACGTCGACCTCGCCTCGTGATGCCGGGTCGGCCGGCGGTCGAACCCGGCATCACGAGACAGTCAGGCGCGTCACGACGTCGTCACGGTGTCGTAGTCACCTGACACCGTTAGGAGGTCATCGCCACCTGACCGCGGTCCGCCCGCCTCGGACCCTCCGCCGACGGTTTGATGTCGAAGTCGAACATCGCCGTCGGTACGTACAGCGAGCAGCACGCGTTCGGGATGTCCACGATCCCGCTGATCCGACCCTCGATGGGCGCGGACCCCAGCAGCAGATATGCCTGCTCCCCGGAGTACCCGAACTTCTTCAGGTACTCGATGGCGTTCAGGCAGGCGCGCCGGTAGGCCACCGTTGCGTCGAGGTAGTAGTTCGTGTCGGTGTCGTGGTCGACCGACACCCCGATGAACGTCATGAACTCCGAGTAGCGGGGTTCAACGTTGCCCGGCATGAACACCGGGTTCGTGCTGACCCCGTACTTCTCCATTCCGCCCTTGATCAGGTCGACGTGGAAGTCGATGAAGCCACCCATCTCGATCGCGCCG
This sequence comes from uncultured Actinomycetota bacterium, assembly GCA_963776255.1. GTDB lineage: Bacteria > Actinomycetota > Actinomycetes > Mycobacteriales > Pseudonocardiaceae > Pseudonocardia. The sequence goes on from CAVZMB010000013.1 coordinate 100,631, forward strand.
CAGAAGGTGATCTCCCCATCGCCCTGGCTGAAATGCAGGTCGCCGCCGGACAGCTTGGCGTCCCTGACGTGTACCGGATAGAAGACCCGTGATCCTCGGGTGAAGTTCTTGATGTCGTGGTTGCCTCCGTTCTCCCGAGCGGGAACCGTGCGAGCGCCGTCGCGTGCGATCCCGGCCGCGACGTCGCCGGTTGCGGTGCCGGGCAGCGTGTTGGACTCCAGCGGCGGCAGCGCCAAGGGCGGCACCCGGTCCGGATCGGTAGCGATCAGGGCCCGTTCCCGGGCATTCCACCGAGCCAGCAGCTCCGCGGACGGAGCCGTGCCGAACAGGCCCGGGTGGGTTATGCCCGTGTAGCGGATGCCGGGCAGGTGCCGCGACGTCGCCACCTGACCCTGGAAGTCCCAGATCGCCTTGTAGGAGTCCGGGTAGTAGTCGGTCAGGAAGCCGCCACCGTTGGTCTTGGCGAAGATGCCGGTGTACCCCCAGCCCTGGCCAGGTGCGTCGCCGAACTCCTGCGGCGGCTGGACCGGACCGAGGTCGAGGATGTCCACCACGAGAAGGTCACCGGGCTCGGCGCCCTCCACGCCGATCGGGCCGCTCAACATGTGGCACGGCGTGAGGTCGACGTCACGCACGTCGTTGGCGGAGTCGTTGTTGCCGATCTGGGCATCCGTCCATTCCCGGCACTCGACGCGGATCTGCTGGCCGGGTCGGGCCATGGCGGCCACCGGAATGTCCGGGTGCCACCGGTTGTGACCGGGTACCGCCTGGTCACGCATGGACTTGGACTGGTCGACGGAAAAGACGACGTCAGGCATGCTCTCTCCTCATCGTTGAGATTGACGTGGTTTTGGGCTGGAACCTCCTGTCTCCGTATCGCCAGGTCAGCCTGCGGTGGCAGGCGTCGGGGTCGGGGTCGGTCCAACAGCAGCCATCCCGATTACCTCCCAGGGCGCGTCGGTCCGTTCGGCGTCGTCCGGGCAGTGGTCCTGCCGCGGCGACCCGATCCGGACACGTGGTGTGCAGTCGATTGCGATGCGCGAAACCGCGCGCGGTCACGGCCGCGGCAGCCCCGCCCATCGCCGGTCTGTGCGTGTCGGGCGACGGGCAGCCGGCGGGACCTCGCCGACCACGGCGGGCGCATCCCGGCTGGACTCCTCACGGAGCAGCTGCCGCGCGAGCGCCGGCGACGTCCTCGCCAGCAGCGGCGCGGTGAACTGCCGCGGACTAGCTCGGTTGCAGACGGGGCACTCCCGCCTGCCGGTGGCTTCGCCCATCGGGAGCCGGACCTCCCAGGGCCCGCACTCCGCGCAGCGGTAGAGGTAACTGACCATAAGAACACCCCGACTGGTGCCGACCTGCGCCCGCCGGGTTCGACGCAGCCATCTGCAACCCACGTTTGGTGGCGGATGCCGGAACGGGACCGCAGGCCAGAGTGCTACTCGTCGGCGCTGGTGGGAAGCCGCCGGACCAGGCATTTTGGGTGGCCCGATGGGCGGACGGTCGGGCCGTCTCGCGGCGCGCAATTGGCGGACGTGCTCAACCCGGATGGACGGTTCGTCCGTCGACACCTCGCCGAAGCGGCATGATCACGCTGCATCGAGCACCCAACTGGCGCGGGTGGGGAAGGACACCGTGCCCTGTGGGTCGGCGATCGGGCGGATGCCGAACTGCTGCACCTGAGCGGTGCTCAGCGCGTCGGCAGGGTCCGGCAGCACCAGGGTGTACTCCCGGACCTCGTTCGGCCGGAACAGCGGGCTGCGCCCGTCCACCTGCTCGCCGCTCGGCCGCCGGTAGCTGAACACCACGTGCCAGGGCGCGCCCGCGACCTCCGCCGGCACGTCCACCCGCACCGGTGTGCCGGCAGGCACCCGCAGCCGCACCACCGCGGCCGGATCCTGGGTGCACTCGGTCACCCGCTCGTCGCAGTACTGCGCGGGCTTAGCCGCGGCGACGATCCCCGCGACGGTGAACGTCACCTCCGGTGGCGCTCCGGTGCCACAGCCGGCAAGCGACCAGACCAGCGCGAGCGCGCACGGCGCGACCGTGATGAAACGCCTCACGCCCGGGCGGGTTCCCTTCGGTCCTCCCGGGAGCGCCGGGAGCGCCGCACCGGGAGCATCGTGCGGCCGCGCATCACCAGGTAGGTCTGGATCGCGCCGATCGCGACGATCGCCGAGATCACCACGAACCCGATCCAGAACTGCCCCGGTGCGGTCGGCAGCAGCAGGCCCAGCGCACCGCCGAACACCCAGGCCAGCTGCAGCACCGTCTCCGAGCGGCCGAACGCCGACGCCCGCGCCTCCTCGGGCAGGTCGCGCTGCAGCACCGAGTCGAGGCACACCTTGGCCACCGCGCTGGCCGTCGCCGCGATCAGCGTGGTGATCGCCGCGGTCGGGATGCTCGGCAAGATCGCCGACAATGCCGCGCCGGCGACCGTCGCCCCGACGCAGGCCAGCACGAACCGGTCGGAGTGGTCGAACTGCTGCCGCGCCCCGATGAAGTTGCCGGCGAACGTGCCCAGTCCGGCGGCGGCGCCGATCAGCCCGAGGAACAGCACCTGCTCGACCGGCGAGTGTTCGGTATGCGCCTTGATCACGAAGGCCAGGAACAGCAGCAGGAAGCCGGTGAGCACCCGGATCGCGGCGGTCGCCCACAACGCGGTTATCACGTGCCGGCCCATCGGTGGGCGTTGCCTTCGCTTGCCCGGCCGTGGCGGCCCCGTCGGCTGGGTGGCGCGCAGCGACGCCGCGACCTCGCCCTCGGTGACCTCGACCCACGGCGGGATCCGCAGACACAGCCAGGTGCCGACGCCGGCCAGGATCGCGGTGAAGATCAGCGCACCGGTCGAGCCCGACGCCCACGCGACCCCGGCGGTCAGCGCACCGAAAACCCCGCCTCCGACCAGCCCGAAGACGGTCAGCCGGGAGTTCGTGGTGACCAGCGTGATGCCGGGCGGCAGCACCCTTGGCGTGACCGCCGCCTTGAGCACCAGGTACGACTTGCTGAGCACCATCACGCCCAGCGCCGCGGGGTAGAGCACCCAGCTGTCGAAGTTGAAAGCCATCACCAGGGCCAGCGCCGCGCGGCCGGCGAACGTGATCGCCAGCGCCGCCCGGCGGCCGCGCTGCAGGCGGTCGAGCAGCGGGCCGATCACCGGCGCGATCACCACGAACGGCGCCACGGTGATCAGCAGGTAGAGGGCCACCTTGCCGCGGCTCTCCGCGGTTGCTGCGGAGAAGAACAAGGTGTTGGCCAGCGCCACCGCGACCGCGGCGTCGACCGCGTAGGTCGCCATCGTGGTGTAGGTCAGCGCGGTCAGCCCCGAGCGGTCCGCCCCGTCGGCCGTCGCGGCCCGGCGGAACGCCGCGACGCCGCGGTTGGCCACCTCGCGACACCGCATCGCGGCGACCCTGGTCACCGTCAGCTTCTTGGGTACCGGCTGGTCGGGGCCCTCGGGTTGCGGTGGCGGTCCGGCCGGCGCCTGGTGCGCTCCGGGCGGCGGTCCGTACTGCGGTGGCGATCCGTACTGCGGCGGTGGTGGTCCGTACTGCGGCGGTGGTGGTCCGTACTGCGGCGGTGGTGGTCCGTACTGCGGTGGCGGTGGTCCGTAGTCGGGGTGCCACGGGTACGGCTTGGTGGGCGGCAGTGGGTTGCCGGCCGGCCGCCGGGTGGGCTGCTCGGCGCGCGTCCTGCTCACCGGTTCGCCGTTGGCGCTCAGCCAGGTCCGTCGTCGTCGGCCCCGTCGGGGGCGGTCGGGACGGTCGGCGGACACGCCCTCATTGTGGACCACCCACCCGCCATCCGGTCGCACCAGCCGGGGCCGGGACGCTGCCCGGCCGCCCGAGCAGGGGCATCGTGTGCAGGGTGGCACAATCGGGGCCGTGACCCCTGCAGACCTGCTCGTCGCGGCCGTCGACGAGGCCCGCGCGGCCGCCGTCGACGAGGCCGGCGAGGAACAGGTCGGCGCGCACGAGGGCGCGGTGGTCGAGGACGACTTCGCGGTCACCCACCGCTTCGCGGCCCGACTCGCCGGTTACCGCGGCTGGAGCTGGGCGGTCACCGTGGCGACCGGCGGGGACGGTATCGAGGACGACGACTCGGTGACGATCAGCGAGGTCGTGCTGCTGCCCGGTCCCGATGCGATGGTCGCGCCGTCCTGGGTGCCGTGGCAGGAGCGGGTCCGCGCCGGTGACCTCGGCGTCGGTGACCTGCTGCCCACCCCGCCGGACGACCCGCGGCTGGTGCCGGGCTACCTCGGCTCCGACGACCCCGCGGTGGAGGAGGTGGCCACCGAGGTAGGGCTCGGACGCCGCCAGGTGCTCAGCCGGGAGGGCCGGCTGGACGCCGCGCAGCGCTGGCAGGAGGGCGAGCACGGACCGGGTGCGGAGATCGCGAAGTCCGCCCCTGGCACCTGCGGCACCTGCGGGTACTACCTACCGCTGGCCGGATCGCTGCGGGCCGGGTTCGGGGTGTGCGGCAACCAGTTCGCCCCCGCGGACGGCTCGGTGGTGGCCGTCGAGCACGGCTGCGGTGCGCACTCCGACGTCCTGCCCGACACCGGCCCTTCGACCCCGGTCGCCGAGCTGGTCTACGACGACGGCGTCGACCTCGAAGGTCACTGAACGCATCTCGGTGGCACCGAGCGATCCCGACCCCTTCGGCACCGCCGGGCTGCGCGCCTCGGTGCTCGCCTCCTGGTCCGACTCGCCGACCCGGTTCCGCGAGGACGCCAACGCCGAGGAGGACCTGCTGCTCGGCGGCTACGGGTCGGCGTGGCTGGTCGAGCTCGCGCAGAACGCCGCGGACGCCGCGGCGCGCGGCGGTCAGCCCGGCCGGCTGCTGATCCGCGTCGTTTCTGATTCCGGCGGCGACGAGCTGCGGGTGGCCAACACCGGCGAGCCGCTCGACCCTGCCGGAGTCACCGCGCTCGCGTCGCTGCGGGCCTCGGCGAAGCGCCCAGACGATCCGGGCGCCGACGGTCCGGGTCCCGAGGTCGGCGACGGGCGGGCCGCCGAGTCGGTCGGTCAGTTCGGCGTGGGGTTCGCCGCGGTGCTGGCGCTCTCGGCCGAGCCGCGGGTGGTGTCCGAGGGCCGGTGGAGTCCGGTTCTCCGCGGCCCGCACGTCCACCGAGGTCGCTCGCCTGCCCGGCCCCGCCCGCGAGCTGGCCCGTCGCGGCGGCCAGCTGCCGGTGCTCCGCCTGGTCTGGCCGACCGACGACGACGAGCCCGAGCCGCCGGCGGGCTACACGACCGAGGTGCGGCTCCCGCTGCGCCCGGGGGTGGACGCCGACGCGCTGCTCGCCACCGCCGCCGACGGGGCGGTGGACCTGCTGCTCGCGCTGCCGCAGCTGCGCGAGATCACCGTAGGCTCCCGCACGCTGAGCCGGCGGGAGGCCGACGGGTTGGCCATCATCGGCGACGCGCGCTGGCAGGTGGCGCGGCGCAGCGGCACGCTCGGGGCCGAGCTGCTCGCCGGGCTCGGGGTCGAGCAGCGCAGCCGGCGTGGCTGGTCGCTGGCCTGGTTGGTACCGGTGGACGCCGCCGGCTCGCCCCGGCCGGTCACCGGCGACGTGCTGCACGCCCCGACCCCCACCGAGGAGCGGCTGAGCCTGCCCGCCCGGCTGGTCGCCACCGTCCCGCTCGAACCGTCTCGGCGCCGGACCAGGCCAGGACCGGTCGCCGACGCGGTGCTGGCTGCCGCCGGGCCCGGCTACGTCGAGCTGGTGCGGGCGCTGCCGGCGGCCGATCGAGCCGCGCTCGTCCCGGCCGTCGGGTTCCCGGAGTCCGAACTGGACGCGGCGGTGCGCGAGCGGGTGCTCGCCGCGCTGCGGTCGGCCGCTTGGTTGCCCGGTGCGGACGGTACCGAGCTCGCGCCGCGCGACGCGATCGCGCTCGACCTGCCCGACCCCGAGTTGCCGGGGCTGCTTGCCGCGGTGGTGCCGGGGCTGGTCGCGGCCGGAGCGGCCTCCCCGGCGGCGGTCGCCGCCCTCGGCATCCCTCGGCTCGGCGCTGCGCAGCTGCTCGACCGGCTGGCCGGGCTGGACCGCCCGCCACGCTGGTGGCGGTCCGTGTACGCGGCGCTGCAGCGCAGCGTCGACCAGGGGTACTGCGAGATCGGCGAGCTCGGCGCGTTGCCGGTCCCATTGGTCGACGGTCGCACGGTGATCGGCCCGGCGAGCGCGGCGATCCGCGCTGGCGGCTTCGCCCTCCCGGACCAGGGCCTCGAACTGCCCGGGCTGCGCGTCGTGCACCCGGACGCGGAGCACCCGCTGTTGACCCGGCTCGGGGCTCGGCGGCTCGGACCCGGCGAGCTGCTGGACTCGCCGGCGCTGGTTGCCGCCGTCGAGCAGTCCGTGGACGACGCCGAGGCCGGAACGGACGTCGGTCCACTCGCCGGGGCGGTGCTGGCGCTCGTCGGGCAGGTGGGCGCGTCCGGGCGACCGTGGCTGGCCGCGCTGGCGCTACCCACCGTCGACGGCGAGTACCGGCGGGCCGACGAGCTCGTGCTGCCCGACGCCGCGATTCGTCCGGTGCTCGACGCGGACGCCCCGCTCGGCGTGCTCGCGCTGCGGCTCGCCGGTGCCGCTCCCCGGGAGGTGCTCACCGCGGTCGGGGTGCTCGACGGCTTCGCCGTCCTGGTCGACGAGCACCCGACCGGTCCGGACCACGACCTGGCCGACGAGGAGCGGTGGTGGGCTGGCGTCGTCGCGGCGTCCGGCGGTGAGCCGCCGTCCCGGCTGGTCGCGGTCCGTGACCTCGACCTGGTCGCCGATGGGGCGTGGCCGGCCGCTCTGCGGCTGCTCGCGTCCGACCCGGCGTGCCGCGCCGCGCTGCTGCCGGGGGCCGACAGGGCTCCCGGTGGTTCGTACACCGCGTGGTGGCTGTCTCGGCATGCCCGGCTGGACGGCCGGTCGGTGCGGCACTGGCGGCTGCGGTCGGCAGCCGGCCTGGACGGGCTCTACGACGTCGCCGAGCTGTCCGATGTGGACGACGACGTGCTGACCGCGATCGGCGTGCGGGCCGACGCTCGCGTCGCCGACCGGGCGGAGGCGGCCGACCTGCTCGCCCGGCTCGCCGACCCGGGCCGCCGGCTCGGCGCGGCGACCACCGTGGCGGCCTACCGTTCGCTCGGCGAGGCCGTTGTCGACGGGCGGCTCGACCCCGAGGAGCTCGAGCCGCCGACCTGGGTACGGGCAGTGGACGGCGCGGTGGTCGACGCCGAGCGGGCCGTGGTGGTGGATCACCCGTGGCTGGCCGACGCGCTGGCCGGGACCCGGCAGTCGGTCGCCGGCGGTGACCCGGCCGCGTTGGCGGAGCTGCTCGACCTGCCGCTGGCCTCCGAGATCGTGCGCGGCGAGGTGGTCTCGGCGGGGGAGCCGCGGCGCTGGGCGGACCTCTACGAGGTGGTCTCGGCGTGCGCCGCGGCCGGGGTGGACGTGCCGGACGGCGAGGTCCGGCTGTACGACGTGCTGGAGGTCCAGCTCGACGAGCCCGTACCGGGACGGCGCTCCGTGCCGGTCTGGCGGGATGCGGCCGGTGGCTGGCACGCCAGCGATCCGGTGCGTGCGCTGCTCGCCCGGCTCACCGTGCCGTGATCGGGTTTCGGCTCAGGGTCTGCGCTGCACGGCGCGGGAGCCCCGGCGGCGGGCAGCGCCCTGCCAGGCCAGGATCCCGAACCCGATCAGCCCGAGCAGCCAGCCCGCGACGCTGGTGGTGAACCAGTCGTCCAGCGGACGCGCTCCGGTCGCGGCGGCCACCAGCAGCGCGATCGACAGACCGAGCCACAGCGCGGTGCCGATCCCGACGGACCACCGCACGTCGGTCAGCCGGGCCGGGAGCCCGGGGGGCGACGGCGGGGTGGCCGGCAGGTCCTGCACCCCCGCCACCCTAGGCCTCGTGCCCGCTGGCCCTTGATCAACGGAAGCTTCGGGCGGCCCTATCGCACGAAAGTGCCGTTCGTTCAGGAAGGGGAGTGGTGGAGTGGCGGAGTCTTGCGGTGGAAGCAAAGTGAGGCTAACCTAAGCGCCGCTGTCCCTGTGGTGGGGACGGTCGGTTCGGGCACAGGACCCCGTCGGCATCGCTGGACGACTGCCGGCGGGGCCCTGCCGTATCACCCGACCACACCGCCGCAGTCGCACGACAGGTCGCACTTGTCGCGGGTTTTTCGAACGACAAGTGCAGGTTCGGCGGGTGAGAACCCACGACAAGTGGGGCAGGGGCGGCGGGCTCACCAGCGAGCGGCGGGCTCAGCGGGCGGCGGGCCACCAGCGAGCGGCGGGCCACCAGCGAGCGGCGGGCTCACCAGCGAGCGGCGGGCTCACCAGCGGGCGGCGGGCTCACAATGCGGCGGGGCCGTGCGCAGCCGATGGTGGGCGGCCGACGGGGACGCGCGGCTACCACTCGTCCGTGGTGTCGACCACGAGCAGGTCGCCGTCCAGCGCGACCGGCACGGCCAGCCGCACCCACAGCGATCCGAGGCTGCGCCAGCCGGGAGCGTCCGGCGCTGGTGCGGCGGCCGCCATTCCCGCGCCGCCCGGAGGTAGTGCGGCTGGTGTTCTGGCGGCGCCGTTGCGCGGGTCCGGTGAGCCGGGCGGGGACGCAACGCGCTGGTACGGGGTGACCCGGACCCGGACGTCGACCATGATCCGGTCGCCGTCCGGCCAGGTCAGGCCGGGTAGCGCGAACTCGGTGCGCTGGCGGCCGTGCCCGGACCAGCCGAGCCGCGCGGGGTCCACGGTCGCGTCGGCTGACAGGTATCGGGCCAGTGCCTGCCCGCGTCGCGCGGGCTCGGCTTCGTCCCAGGAGAGGTAGTCGGCGGCGAAGGCGGCCGCGAGGGCGGCGGCGGCCGCGGGATGCGGCGGCAGCACCGGGCCGACGGTGATCCCGACGGGATGCCCGACCGGGTCGGTGGGTGGGTCGGTCGGCCAGCCGGGATGCCGAGTGTTCGGCACGGAGCCGCGCGGCCACCCCGTCTCCGCTGCCGCCGGGTAGGGCCAACCGACCGGGGGATCGGGTAGCCCGGCGGGCGGGGAATACCCGGCCGCCGACCGGCCGGTGGCGGCGGCCGCCCGCGCCGCCGAGCGAGCGCCGAGGCCGCGGAAGATCGACACGGCTCGTCACTCCCTCGCTGATTGCCGGCGGTCGTCGGCTGGACGTACCGACGGTAGGAGCAACCGAGCCGTCCCGCGTCCGGATCACCGCAGCTCTGTGCGTTCGCACCCAGTGGGGCTCAGCCCGGGGTCGACCAGGCGTGCACCGGCACGTTCGCGCACATGCCGTCCAGGTACCGCTGCAGCATTCCGCGCAGCGCCGCCGGGCGGTCCAACCCGCGTGCGGTCAGCGCCCGCACGGTGTCGACCTGCCAGGACGCGCCGGTGCGGCGGCGCAGGCAGCGCTGCTCGATCACCGAGAGGTACCGCCCCGCCACCTGCGCGGACATCCCCCAGCGATCCAGGCCGTCGGCAGCCATCGGTAGCAGCTTGCGCAGCACCAGCTCGTCCGGTCGCACCCAACCGAGCTCCGGCCAGTACAGCAGCGCGTCCATGCCCTGCCGGGCCGCCGCGACGAAGTTGTCCTCGGCCGCCTTGAACGACATCTGCCCCCACAGCGGGCGTTCGGCGGCGGCCAACACACGCACCAGCCCGTAGAAGAACATCGCGTTGGCGATCGTGTCCACCGCGCTCGGCCCGGATGGCAGCACCCGGTTCTCCACCCGCAAGTGCGGCTCGCCGTCCACCACGGCGTAGACCGGCCGGTTCCACCGCCAGATCGTGCTGTTGTGCAGCCGCAGCTCGGCGAGCCCCGGAGCCAGCCCGGCGCGCACGTCGTCGAGCGGCTCGTCGGTCTCGCAGATCGGCAGCAGCGCGGGGAAGTAGCGCAGGTTCTCCTCGAACAGCTCCAGGATCGAGGTGATCCACTTCTCGCCGAACCAGACCCGCGGCCGCACGCCCTGGTTCAGCAGCTCCACGCTGCGCACGTCGCAGGACTGCTCGAATACCGGGATCCGGGTCTCCGCCCACAGCTGCTTGCCCAGCAGGTAGGGCGAGTTCGCGCCGATCGCGAGCTGGACCCCGGCCAGGCACTGCGCGGCGTTCCAGATGGCCGGGAACTCGTCGGGTTCGGTGACCAGGTGCAGCTGGGTCGACGTGCACGCCGCCTCGGGGGCGATCGAGTCGAAGTCCTCGGTGAGCCGCTCGGGGTGGCCGTCGCCGATCCCGAACCCGTCGATGTCCAGCCGGAACGGCTCGCCGCGGGCCAGCATCATCTGCTCGTTGAGCTGGTCGTAGCGCGGGTTGGGGGTGAGGAACTCCGGCTCGAAGTGGGCGCGCTCCAGCGTCGGCAGGATGCCGATCATCATCAGCTGCACCCCGAGCGGCTGTGCCTTGGCCTCCACCGAGGCGACCAGGTCCAGCAGGTGCCGCTCCAGGTGCAGCCCCTCCTCGCCGGGAAGCGAGCGGGGTGGCAGGTTCAGCTCGATGTTCCAGCGGCCGAGCTCGGACTGGAACTCGTTGACCTCGACCTCGTCGAGCACCTGCGGGCCGACCAGCGCCGGCGAGGCATCCTGGTCGACGAGGGCGAACTCGATCTCGAGCCCACTCGTCGGCACCTTGGTGACGAACCGTCCGTCGCGCAACATCGCGGCCATGGCGTCCAGAGATCGCTGGAGCTTGCTGCGATATACCTGCCGATCGCGCCGCGAGAACGTGGTCCGGTCGACGTCCTGGCCCATTCAGCCCCTCCAGGCTGTCCACCGTGACACACCCACTCGGGAAGTTCTACGGCTGACCGGATGACGGAACTACCTGCTGGGAGCATGTGTGCCGTGGCGTGGATCATCGAGATCGACGATCCTGCGGATCCCCGGTTGGACGACTTCCGCGACCTGACGGTGGCCGACCGTCGGCCCGATCGGCCAGGCGGGCGCGGGCTGGTGATCGCCGAAGGGGTCGTGGTGGTGCGCCGGCTGCTGTCCTCCGGCTATCCGCTGCGCGCGGTGCTCGGGGTGCCGGCGCCGGCTCGCCGAGCTTCGTGCCGAGCTGGCTGGCGGAGCTGCCGGGGGGCCGCCGGTGTACGCGGTCCCGCCGAGCACGATGGCGGCCGTGGTCGGCTTCCACCTGAACCGCGGCGTGCTCGCGGTCGCCGACCGGGTGCCGGCGCCCGACCCGGCCGAGCTGGCCGCGATGTCCGCCGCGGCACGGCTGCTGGCCGTGCTCGAAGGCGTGAACGACCACGAGAACCTCGGCGCGCTGTTCCGCAACGCGGCGGCACTGGGCGTCGACGGGGTGGCGCTCGGCCCGCGTTGTGCCGACCCGCTGTACCGGCGCAGCGTGCGGGTCTCGATGGGACACGTGCTGCAGGTGCCGTTCGGTGTGCTCCCGGAGCGACCGCCGTGGCCGGCGGCGCTCGGTCTGCTGCGCGACGCCGGGCTGCGGATCGTGGCGCTGACCCCGCGGCCGGACGCCGTCCCGCTGGCCGAGGCGAACCTCGCCGGCCGACGTGTTGCGCTGCTGCTCGGCGCCGAGGGGACCGGTCTGTCGGCGGCAGCCTTGGCGGCGTCCGACGACCGGGTACGGATACCGATGGCCGCTGGGGTCGACTCACTCAATGTGGCAACGGCCGCGGCGGTTGCGTTCTACGCGCTGCGGGGCCGCCTACGCTGAGCTGCGTGCAGCTGCGTACGGCCCACGGCCGGGTGCTCCTCGGCGGGCACGAGCCCGGGCCGTCCGAGCTGCCGGCGGACCTCGACGCCGCGCTCCGCGAGTGGGCGGAGGTGGTCGAGTCCGTCCGCGGAACCGGTCGCCCGGCGGACACCGCGCTGGTGCGGCGGCGCGGGCGCCAGCTCGCCGCGCAGCTGGCGCGGCAGCGGGGAGTGCCGGTCGAGTACGTCGATCCGGTGACCGGGGCGATCGAACCGGTGCCTTCACCCGTGCCGCGGGGCGTGGTCAGCGAGCGACCGACCGCCGAGCCGACCGCCGAGCCGACCGCCGAGCCGACCGCCGAAGCCGACCGCCGAGCCGACCGCCGAGCCGACGCCGTGGGTCACCGGACTGACCGTGAGCGCGATCGTCGCGGTCGTCGTCGCGGTCGCCGACATCGCGCTCTACCAGGGACTCGTGGACAGCACGCTCGTCGCGGGCCGGGGGCTGGCCTGGCTGCCGCTGCTGGCGAACCTGCTGGTGGGCGTCGGTCTGGCGCCGTCGCTGTGGTTGCTTCGGCGCAAGCCGTTCTGGCGGTGGCAGGCGGCCGGGATCGCCGCGGGCCTCGTCTTCGGGTGGGTCTGCATGGTGCTCTACCAGCTGCTGTCGCCGATCTCGTAGCACGACTCGGCCCGACGGCTCGGCCCGACGACTCGGCCGGACAACCGGGTCAGCGCTGGCCGCGCACCCCGAGCAGCACGTCCTCCCAGGACGGCACGACCGGCTTGTCCTTGCGGTCGCGGCGAGCCTTGCCACCGGAACCGGCCGAGGAACGCCGTGCCGGCTCGCCTGCGGCGGTGGCGGGGGACCCGGCGGCCTCCGGCGTCGCCGACGGCCCGGCCGAGTCGGTTGCTTCCGCCGTCGGGTCGGGCGGCGCCTCGGTGGCGGCGGCCGCCGGCGGGTCGGCGGACTCCAGGTCGATCACCGGACCGACCGGTCGCAACGGCTTGGCGGGCAGGCCGTCCACCAGGTCGGTGGCGTGCTCGTCCAGTGCGGTGACCGTGCCGCCGTGCGCGCCGGGCTGGTAGCTCCAGTGCGCCCGGTTGTCCGAGCGGCCGGCCCGCCAGCTCAGCGCGACGACCCACTTGCCGTCCTCGCCACGCCAGGAGTCCCACCCGGCCTCGGCATAGTCCTGGCTGCGGAGCTGGAAGGTGTGCTCGACGACCTCGCCGAGCGTGCGCTCGTCGGTCCCGGACGCCCGCACCGGGTGCGCGCCGCGGGCCAGCTCGGCGGTCCGGGAGCGTTCCAGCAGCACCGGGTAGGCGAACCGCTCGATCCGGTCCACCGGCATGCCGGCGACCTCGGCCAGCTGGTCCACCGACGCGCCGGCTCGGATCCGCGCCTGGATCTCACGTGGTCGCATGGTGCTGTCCACCTCGATCGCGATCTGTCCCAGCCGGGTGATGTCGCCGCGCGCGGCAGCCTGCAGCCGCTCGTCGGCCACCACCGTGAAGCACTCGCGGCGCTCCGGATCCTCCAGGATGACGACTCCCGACTCGCCGATCCCGACAACCCGCAGCGCCCGCATCACAGGGCCTCCCGGTGCAGCTGGCACGTGTTCCGACGGTATCCGGCGCCGGCCGTCCGGGCCGTGAGGCGCGCCGAGCCGGTCGGCTCCGATGGTCGGGTCCGGACCGGTTCCGCTCCTCGCGCGCTCCGCGCTCTGCGATGCTCGCCGGCCCTTCCCCTCCGCTAGCCAAGCCGCGGGACGATCCAGTCGATGCAGGCGGTGAGCGCGGACACGTCGTCCGGCTCGACGGCCGGGAACATGCCGATCCGCAGCTGGTTTCGGCCGAGCTTGCGGTACGGCTCGGTGTCCACGATGTCGTTGGCCCGCAGCACCGCGGCGACCGCAGCGGCGTCGACGGCGTGGTCGAAGTCGATCGTGCCGACCACCTGCGAGCGCAGCGCCGGGTCGGCGACGAACGGCGTCGCGTGCTCGGAGGCCTCGGCCCAGGAGTAGAGCCGCGACGACGAGTCCGCGGTGCGCGCCACGCAGCCGGCCAGCCCGCCGAGACCGAGCATCCAGTCCAGCTGCTCGGCGAGCAGGAACAGGGTGGCGATCGCCGGGGTGTTGTAGGTCTGGTCCTTCGCGGAGTTCTCGACCGCGTTGGCCAGCGAGAGGAACGGCGGCACCCAGCGTTCGCCGGCGGCGATCTCGGCGATCCGCTCCAGCGCGGCCGGGCCGAGCAGCGCGATCCACAGCCCGCCGTCGGAGGCGAAGCCCTTCTGGGGTGCGAAGTAGTACGCGTCGACGTCCTCGGCGGCTACCGGCAGCCCGCCGGCGGCCGACGTCGCGTCGATCACTACGAGCTGGTCGGCGGTGGCGCCGGCCGGTCGGCGCACCGGCACGGCCACCCCGGTCGAGGTCTCGTTGTGCGCCCAGGCCAGCACGTCGGCCGACGGGTCGGCGACCGGATCGGGCGCGCTGCCCGGCTCGGCGGTGTGCACGATCGGGTCGGCCAGGAAGGGGGCGCCCCGGGTGACCGCGGCGAACTTCGCGGAGAACTCCCCGTAGCTCAGGTGCAGCGCGCGCTCGCGGACCAGGCCGAACGCGGCGGCGTCCCAGAACGCGGTGCTGCCGCCGACGCCGAGCACCACCTGGTAGCCGTCCGGCAGCGTGAACAGCTCAGCCAGCCCGTCCCGGACCCGCCGCACCAGGGAGCGCACCGGCTGCTGGCGGTGCGAGGTTCCCATCAGCTCGGCGCCCGCCGTGGCCAGCGCGGCGAGCTGCGCCGGCCGGACCTTCGTCGGCCCGCAGCCGAATCGGCCGTCTACCGGCTTGAGCTCGGCGGGGATCTGCAGGGCGGTGTCGGTGGCGGTCATGCGGGATCGGGATACCTCTCTCGTGTGGTCAGAGTGTGGTTTCAGCCGCGGTTCGGCGGGCCGGGCTCGGCCGGCACCGGGTGCTCCGGTGGCACGGCGAGGTCGCCCGGCTCGAGGCAGCCACCGACCAGCTCGTAGCCGTCCGGCCGGGCCACGTAGTACCCGGGTTCCTCGCAGCCGGCCTGCATCACCGCGATCACCGCGACCATGGTCAGGGCCAGCGCGACGAGCAGCGAGGCGAGCACCGGCACGACACCGGACGCCCAGCGCAGTTGCGCCATCATCTTCCCCCTGCGCCGCGGTGGTCGGGCCCGGGCCAGCTCCGGGCCCCGTCAGGCTACCGCGCGTGGTGGCAGGATGTTGCGCCGTGGAGCTCGTCGACCTGGCGGCGGTCCGGTCGGCGGCCGACCTGCTGGCCGGGGTCATCCGCCGGACCCCTGTCGAACACTCCCGGGCGCTGCACGAGCTGGTCGGTGGCCCGGTATGGCTGAAGTGCGAGAACCTGCAGCGCACCGGCTCGTTCAAGATCCGCGGTGCGTACGTCCGGCTGCACCGGATGCCCGCCGACGCAGCGGGCTCGGGGGGTGGTGGCCGCCAGCGCGGGCAACCACGCGCAGGGTGTGGCGCTGGCCGCCGCGCTGCACGACACCCGGTCCACGGTGTTCATGCCCGAGGGCGCGGCGCTGCCCAAGGTCCTCGCCACTCGTGGCTATGGCGCGGACGTCCGACTGGTCGGCAGCAACCTCGCCGAGGCGATGACCGCCGCCGCCGAGTTCGCCGGGCGCACCGGTGCCGTGCCGGTGCCCCCGTTCGACCACCCGGACCTGATCGCCGGCCAGGGCACGGTCGGGCTGGAGATCTGTGATCAGGTCCCGGACGTCGGCACGGTGCTGGTGCCTACCGGCGGCGGCGGGCTGCTGTCCGGGGTGGCGGTCGCCGTCCGGGCGCTGTGCCCGCGGGCCCGGCTGGTCGGGGTGCAGGCCGCCGGGGCGGCGGCGTGGCCGGAGTCGCTGGCCGCCGGGCACCCGGTGCCCGCCGACTGCGCCACGATCGCCGACGGGATCGCCGTCGCCGAGCCCAGCCCGCTGACCTTCGCGCACGTCAGCGCGTTGGTGGACGACGGTGACAACGGTCTCCGAAGAGGCGCTGTCCGAGGCGCTGCTGCACTGCCTGGAACGGGCCAAGCTGATCGTCGAGCCGGCGGGAGTGGCCGCGGTGGCCGCCGTGCTCGCCGCGCCCGAGGCGTTCCCGCCGCCGCTGGTGTGCGTGCTGTCCGGCGGCAACGTCGACCCGCTGCTGCTGCTGCACGTGATCCAGCACGGGTTGGCCGCGACGTCGCGCTACCTGTCGATCGAGGTCCAGATCGCCGACCGGCCCGGCGCGCTGGCCGCGCTGCTGACCAAGATCGGCTCACTGGGCGCGAACGTGCTCGACGTCGCGCACTCCCGGGTGACCGGAACGCTGGGCGTCGGTGAGGTGCAGGTCTCGCTGGCCCTGGAGACCCGCGGCGAGGAGCACCGCGCCGAGCTGCTCGCGGCGCTGCGCGAAGCCGGGCACACGGTCACCAAGCGGTGACCGGAATCAGCCCGGTCAGGCCCGTCAGGATCGGCAGCCGGTTCAGCGCTCGGTTCGGCCCGGTCAGCCCTGGGTCAGCCCCGGAACGGCTCGGCGGACTCCAGGGTCACCTTCATCATGCCGCCGTCCGGCAGCTGGTAGGACCGGATCTCGCCGACCTTGGCGCCCAGGATCGCCGCACCCAGCGGCGAGTTGGGCGAGTACACCTCGAGGTCGCCGTGACTGCCCTCCTCGCGGGAGCCCAGCAGGAACGTCTCGGTGTCGTCGTCGTCGAACCGCACGCGCAGCACCATGCCCGGCGCCGCCACGTCGGTGTCGTCCGGGGGCTTGCCGACCTGGGCGGTGCGCAGCAGCTCCTGGAGGTGCCGGATCCGGGCTTCCTGCTGCCCCTGCTCCTCGCGGGCGGCGTGGTACCCGCCGTTCTCGCGCAGGTCGCCTTCCTCGCGCCGGGCGTTGATCTCCGCGGCGATAACCGGCCGATTCGCGATCAGCTCGTCGAGCTCTTGCTTGAGCCGGTCGTAGGCGTCCTGGGTGAGCCAGGTCACCCGAGTCTCGGTCACGGTCATCACTCCTCCAGCCGTTCAGCCCGCGGAACGTGCGAGGTGATCAGCGGCACCTGCTGCCCCTAGATGGAAAAACACGACCCGCCCCCGGGCCGTGTGCCGGCCACGGTAACACGAGATTCTCGGTTCGGCACCGCTGTATTCCGAACGGCCGATCGGGCTGCAGCGTTCCCGGTGCAGGTATCCGTGCAGGTAGACAAGGTTGTACCGTTCCGGCCGCCACGGGGAAGATCGGAAGGGCGCCGCGCGTTGGTCGATCCGTGGCCGGCTGTCGGGGCCGGCCCGGACACTATGGGGCGTGGGTAGGGAAATGGCGGATCAAGGACGGGCGGCCCAGGGCTCGACCGGGCGGCTTCGGCTGATGATGGTGCACGCGCATCCGGACGACGAGTCCAGCAAGGGCGCGGCGACCAGCGCCCGCTACGTCGCCGCGGGGGACGACGTGATGGTCGTGACCTGCACCGGCGGCGAGCGGGGCAGCATCCTGAACCCGGCGATGGACCGCCCGGAGATCGTGGCGAACATGTCGGCGGTGCGCCGTGCGGAGATGGCCAAGGCCGCGGAGATCCTCGGCGTGCAGCACCGCTGGCTGGGGTACGTCGACTCCGGGCTGCCGGAGGGCGACCCCAAGCCGCCGCTGCCGGAGGGCTGCTTCGCGCTCGCCGACCTCGAGGAGTCCACCGGGGCGCTGGTCGCCGTGATGCGGGAGTTCCGGCCGCACGTCGTGGTCACCTACGACGAGCACGGCGGCTACCCGCACCCCGACCACATCCGCTGCCACGAGGTGTCAGTGGCGGCCTTCGACGCTGCCGGCGACCCGGACCGCTTCCCGGACGTCGGCGAGCCCTGGCAACCGCTGAAGCTGTACTACTCGCACGGGTTCTCCCTGGTGCGGATGAACGCGCTGCACGCGGCGCTGCTCGACCGCGGGCTGGAGTCCCCGTTCGAGGAGATGCTGGAGCGGTGGTCCGCGGCGTCCGACTGGCCGGACCCGAACAGCAGGGTCACCACCAGGGTCGAGTGCGCGGACTACTTCCCGGTCCGGGACGCCGCGCTCAAGGCGCACGCCACCCAGATCGACCCGACCAGCATGTGGTTCGCGGTGCCCGGCGACCTGCAGCGCGAGGTGTGGCCGACCGAGGACTACGAGCTGGTCCGGTCCCTGGTGGACAGTCCGACGCCGGAGGACGACCTGTTCGCC
Source organism: uncultured Actinomycetota bacterium (assembly GCA_963776255.1). Classification (GTDB taxonomy): domain Bacteria; phylum Actinomycetota; class Actinomycetes; order Mycobacteriales; family Pseudonocardiaceae; genus Pseudonocardia. The sequence continues at coordinate 118,494 of CAVZMB010000013.1, forward strand.
GGCCTGGTCGCGGGCAACGTGGAGCGGGTGCGCGCGGTCCGCTGACCGGCAAGTAGGTTTGTCGAGGTGAGCCCGATCGCGGTGCTGCCCAGCGTCGGCGTCACCGCCGGTGTCACTGCCGGTGTCACCGCCGGGACGGCCACCGTCGCGCAGCCGCCACCGGCCCCCGCCCCGCCACCGGGACGCGGCGAGGAGTACGGCAAGGCATCCCCGATCGCGCTCGTGGTGGTGCTGCTGCTGGCCGTCGCCCTCGCCCTGCTGGTGCGCTCGATGAACAAGCACCTGCGCAAGGTGCCCGCGTCGTTCGAACCTGAGCAGCCAGGCCCGGACGCCGACGCGACGCCCGATGCCGAGCCCGACGCGCAGCCGGACGCGGAGCCCGGCGGCGAGCGCTCCGAGGAGCGGTCCGGGGAGCGTTCCGGGCAGCGGTCCGGCGAGGATGCCGGCACTGCCGGCGGCCCGCCGAGCTGACACGCTGGGAGACATGCCCAACCGGCTCGCCGAATCGACCAGCCCGTATCTGCTGCAGCACGCCGAGAATCCGGTCGACTGGTGGCCGTGGTCTGCCGAGGCGTTCGCCGAGGCGAAGCGGCGCGACGTGCCGGTGCTGCTGTCGGTGGGGTACGCGGCCTGCCACTGGTGCCACGTGATGGCGCACGAGTCGTTCGAGAACCCGGAGATCGCCGAGCAGGTCAACCGGGACTTCGTGGCGATCAAGGTCGACCGCGAGGAGCGGCCGGACATCGACGCGGTGTACATGAACGCCACGGTGGCGCTCACCGGGCAGGGCGGCTGGCCGATGACCTGCTTCCTCACCCCGGACGGCGAGCCGTTCTACTGCGGCACCTATTTCCCGCCGACCCCGCGGCTGGGCCTGCCGAGCTTCCCGCAGCTGCTGGACGGCGTGATCCGAGCCTGGCGCGGCGACGGCGCGAAGGTCCGCGACACGGCCGTCGAGATCGCCCGCCGGCTGGCCTCGGGCACCGCCGCGGTACCCGCGGCGACGGTCGACGCCGCGGTGCTGGACCAGGCCGTCGGCGCGATCGAATCCGACTTCGACGCCGTGAACGGCGGCTTCGACGGGGCGCCCAAGTTCCCGCCCTCGATGCTGCTGGAGTTCCTGCTGCGCAACCACGAGCGCACCGGGTCCGGCGCCGCGCTGCGGATGGCCGGGCTGACCTGCGAGCGGATGGCCCGCGGCGGGATGTACGACCAGCTCGCCGGCGGGTTCGCGCGCTACAGCGTGGACGCCCGGTGGGTGGTGCCGCACTTCGAGAAGATGCTCTACGACAACGCGCTGCTGCTTCGGGTGTACGCGCACCTCGCCCGGCTCGGCGCCAACCAGCCCGATGCCGGGCTGGCGCTGCGGGTCGCCGAGGAGACCGCGGAGTTCCTGCACCGGGATCTCGGCACCGCCGAGGGAGGCTTCGCCTCGGCGCTGGATGCCGACACCGAGGGCGTCGAGGGGCTGACCTACGCCTGGACGCCGCAGCAGCTCGTCGAGGTGCTGGGCGACGAGGACGGCCGGTGGGCGGCCGACCTGCTGGCCGTCACCGCCGACGGCACGTTCGAGCACGGCAGCTCGACGCTGCAGCTGCCGGCCGACCCGCCGGTCGAGCATCGCCAGCGGTGGGTTCGGGTGCGGGCCGCGCTGCTCGCGGCGCGCGCCGAGCGGCCGCAGCCGGGGCGGGACGACAAGGTCGTCACCGCCTGGAACGGCATGGCGATCACCGCGCTCGCCGAGGCGGGCGCCGCGTTCGAGCGGCCGGACTGGGTGGCCCGGGCGGCCGCGGCGGCCGAGCTGTTGGTGGACCGGCATCTTGTCGACGGGCGGCTGCTCCGCTCCTCGCGGGACGGCGTGGTCGGCGCGGCCGCCGGCGTGCTGGAGGACTACGGCTGCCTCGCGGAGGGGCTGCTGGCGCTACACCAGGCCACCGGTGAGCCGCGCTGGCTGGCCGTCGCGACCGAACTGCTCGACACCACGCTGGCGCACTTCGCAGACCCCGACCATCCGGGTTCGTACTTCGACACCGCCGACGACGCCGAGGCGCTGCTGCACCGCCCGAAGGATCCGACCGACAACGCGACGCCGTCCGGCGCCGCTGCGCTTGCCGAAGGGCTGCTGACGGCCTCGGCGCTGGTCGGGCCGGAGCGCAGCGGGGGCTACCGGGCGGCCGCCGAGGAGGCCGTCGAGGCCGTCGGCTCGCTGCTCGGCAAGCACCCGCGGTTCGGCGGGCACTGGCTGACCGTTGCCGAGGCGATGGTCAGCGGCCCGCTACAGGTCGCCGTCGTCGGCGCACCGGACGAGGTGCTCCGGGCCACGCTGAGCACCCATTCCCGTCGGGTCGCCCGCGGCGGGACGGTGATCGTGATCGGGGAGCCGGACGCCGCGGGTGTGCCGCTGCTCGCCGGGCGGCCGCTGCTGGACGGCGGCGCGGCGGCCTACGTCTGCCACGGCTTCGTCTGCGACCGCCCGGTGGCGACCGTCGAGGAGGTGACGCTCGCCCTGCGCTGAGACCGTCGTGCGTGGCTCGGTGGCGCGAGTCCGTGTTGCCGTGTAATGCTGTAAGCATCACGGTGATCTGAGGGTTTTCGATCTGGGCGTATTCGGAGGTTCCCATGCGCGGACGAGCACATCGCGGTTGGCACGGCACGGGCCGCGGCCCCGGGCGCGGCGGCTGGCAGCAGGCCGACCTGCCGTCCGCCGACGACGCGCCGGCCTGGCTGCGTGGTCGGCTACCCGACGACTGGTTCACCGGCGGCGCCCGAGGTTCGGGTGGACCGCGAGGAGATCCTGATCGTCGGCGAGCTGCCGCCGCTGGAGGGTGATTTCGAGGATTCCGACAGCGGGCGTGCCGAGCGCGCCGCGGCGGCCGCCGGGCGGATCAGCCGGTTCCGGGAGTCCACCCGGGACGAGCGGATCGAGATCGCCCAGCAGGCCGAGCACCGGTACCACCGCAAGGTCGCCTGGGGCGCCCGGCTCGGCGACACCGAGGAGCTGTTCACCACGATGTCGGTACCGGTGATGACCAGGCTGCGCCAGCCCGAGCGGGTCGTGCTGGACACGCTGGTGGACGCCGGGGTGGCGCGATCCCGGTCGGACGCGCTGGCGTGGGCGGTCCGGCTCGTCGGCGAGCACGCCGAGGAGTGGCTGGATGAGCTCCGCGAGGCGATGGCCAAGGTCGACGACCTGCGCGCCAAGGGCCCGACCGGCGACCCGTCCGACACCGCAGACGACGACTGATCCACGGTTCCACTGCTAAGCCCGCTCATTGCGGGAGTGGCGCGGGTCACTGCGCGGGTCACTGCGCGGGGGCGCTCAGCCGAGGACGGCGAACCAGACGGCGATGTGGTGGCAGACCGCCGCGAGCACGGTCGCGCTGTGGAACACCTCGTGGTAGCCGAACGTGCGCGGCCAGGGGTCCGGCCGCCGCAGCGCGTAGCAGACCGCCCCGAGCGTGTAGAGCACGCCGCCGGCCAGCAGCAGGACGAGCCCGGCGACGCCCACCCCGGCGAGCAGGTCGGGCAGCACGAGGACGGCGATCCAGCCCAGCCCGACGTAGATCAGCACGCTCAGCCGGCGCGGCGCGTCCGGCCAGCACAGCTTCAGCGTGACGCCGGCCAGCGCGCCGACCCAGACCGCGATCAGCACCGCAATGCCGGGCCACGGTGGCATCGCGAGCAGGGTCATCGGGGTGTATGTGCCGGCGATGAACAGGAAGATCATCGAGTGGTCGAGCCGCCGGATCAGCGCCCGACCGCGCGGCGTCGACCACTGCACGCGGTGGTACAGCGCGCTGACCCCGAACACGCCGAGCACCGTCACGCTGTAGACCGCCGTCGCCACCACCGCCAGCGGGGTGGACTTCGTGGCGGCCACGGTGACCAGCGCCGAGCAGGCCGCCACTGCCACCACGAACGACCAGAAGTGGATCCAGCCCCGCAGCCGTGGCCGTAGTGGCGGTCCCGACGCGACCACCCCGGGGAGGGCGGTGGCCGGGGACTCCACAGGGCCTGCGCCGCTCACGGACGTCCACGCTACGTGAGGACGCCCGTCATCCGAGACCGCGGCGTTCGAGGGCGGCCGCAGCTCGGCGGCGTAGGGTGACCCGGCGTGGGGCCGCGGAACCTGCTGTACCGGGCGTACGAGCGCACCCTCCGCAGGCAGGTGGCCGGCGCTGCGCGACCCCGGCACGTCGGGCTGATCCTGGACGGTAACCGCAGGTGGGCGCGCGAAGCCGGGTTCTCGGTCGACGCCGGCCACCGGATGGGTGCGGCGAAGATCGCCGACCTGCTCGGCTGGTGCAGCGAGGCCGGCGTCGAGGTGGTCACGCTCTGGTTGCTGTCCACCGACAACCTGCTGTCCCGACCGAAGGACGAGCTGGCCCTGCTGATGGGGATCATCGGCGACGTGGTGGACGAGCTGGCCGCGCCGGGACGGCCGTGGCGACTGCGCGTGGTCGGCGCGCTCGATCTGCTGCCCGCCGAGACGGCCAGCCGGCTGGTCGCCGCGGCCGGTGCCACCGGGTCACGGCAGGGGATGCAGGTGAACGTCGCGGTCGGCTACGGCGGACGGCGGGAGATCGCGGACGCGGTGCGCAAGCTGCTGCTGCGGCACGCCGAGGCGGGCACCTCGATCGAGGAGATCGCCGAGGTGCTCGATGTCGACCACATCGCCGAGCACCTCTACACCTCGGGCCAGCCCGACCCGGACCTGGTCATCAGGACCTCCGGTGAGCAGCGGCTGTCCGGCTTCCTGCTCTGGCAGTCGGCGCACTCGGAGTTCTGGTTCTGCGAGGCCCACTGGCCGGACTTCCGCCGGGTCGACTTCCTGCGGGCATTGCGCGACTACGGCACCCGGCACCGGCGCTTCGGCTCCTGACTCCCGGAACAAAAGCAAGCGGGGACGAACCGTAGTCCGTCCCCGCTCTGCAGAGGTAGCCCTATCGGCCGTGAGCTGACACCTACGGCGTCGGCAGGTTCACGATGTTGCATTGGTTGAGGTTGCCCTCACCAATATGCAGGGCGTTGACGGGTTCGTTGTATTCGCGGTCGGCCTTCTTGCACGGTAGATCGGCGCTGCCGGCGAATGCCAGTGGGCTGAGCGCGATGAGTCCGGCGAGCACGGCGCCGACGATGATTGCGGCTTTCTTCAGCACGTTCATCTCCTATGACCGAGCGGAATAGGTGAGGCGGGGACCGTTAGCGCGGGAGCGGGAAGCTGAAGTCCTTGCAGCTCTCGATGTTCCCGTTGAGCAGCGTGGTCAACGGCTCCGGAATGTTTCCGAACGGGCTGGTCGATGTCGCCTCTGCCGAGCACACCTGCTCATCTACGACGTCGTCACCGTCGTCCGCGAAGGCAAGCGGACTGAGCGCGAGAATGCCGGCCGTGGCGGCGGCCGCAATGATTCCAACCTTCGTCAGCAACGTGTCATCTCCTGTGACTCAGCGGCACACAGATGTGTCGCGGCAGCCGGGCCGGGCGTACCGGGGAGCGCTGGCGGTGGTGAGCGCCGACCTGGCGGATTCAGTTCGCATCCATCCTGCTCAACGGCCGTTACGCGGAGGCGTTACGGCTCGATTGGGTGATCGTGCCTGGCCGACGGTCGCGGTCGGCCGTCGATCAGCGGCACCGGATGCCGCGCACGGCACGGGCGAACGGCACGGGCGAACGGGATGTCGCGGACAGCCGCGCAACACAATGCGGGGCCGGACGGTATCCGGCCCCGCATTGTCAGCGCTGACAGAGACTTACTGGTCGGCGTCGTTGTTGCCGATGACGGCGACCTGGACATTGACGTTGTCGCAGCTCAGCACGTTGCCGTTGGCGATGTTCAGCAGGTTCAGCAGGCCACCGTAGGCCTGGTCGGCGCTGCAGATCTGGCTGTCCTCGATGTCGCCGTGGCCGCCGGCGAAGGCGAGCGGGGTGACTGCGAGCACGGCGGCGGTGGTGACCGCTGCGACGATTCCAAGCTTCTTGATCAAGATCTTCATCTCCTGTGACTCAGCGGCACGAAGTCGTGCCGAGAACCGGTTGGCAGCGCATGCCGAAGAGCTCGCGCTGGCCGGGTGTGGAGGCCGGCGGCCCCTGCACCTGACTTCTTCAACGCTTGATTGCGGAAGCCGTTGTTCACTCAATCGGGGATTGGATTCCCGGGTCCGTTTCCTGCCGTAAGGCGTGCAGGGAGAGACCGCAGCCTTGCCCCGTCGAGTGCCGGGCTTACTGGTCGACCGAGTTGTCGCCGATGACGGCGACCTGGACATTGACGTTGTCGCAGCTCAGCACGTTGCCATTGGCGATGTTCAACACGTTCAGCAAGCCGCCGTAGGCCTGATCGGCGCTGCAGATCTGGCTGTCCTCGATCTTGCTGTGGTCCTTGTCGTGCTTCTTGTGGCCGTTGTCGTCGTCCCCGTTGTCGTCACCTGCGAAGGCGAGTGGGCTCACCGCGAGGATGGCAGCGGTCGTGGCCGCTGCGACGATTCCGAGCTTCTTCAGCAAAGCCGTCATCTCCTGTTACTCAGCGACACACGGCGTGTGCCGACTACGATGTCAGCGCGCGTCCGGGGAGCCCGCGCTGACAGGTGCCAGGCACCCAAGGGATGCTCTTTTCGTATCCCATGCGGCTTAACGGCCAACATCACATGGGGTTGTTAGTTCGTTTGGGTGATGGTTTCCACCCACACGGGCACCCAGGGCGAACGCTGATGCAGTGAGACGCGGCCGGTAGCGTGATCGTCATGCACCCCGACAGGCTGGTCCAGGACTATCTGCTGCTCGGTCTGCGCTTCGACCGGCTGGTCAAGGGGTTCGTGGACGCCTATACCGGCGATCCCACGCTGCGTAACCAGGTTGCGGGCGAACCGACCCCGGATCCGGCCGTGCTGGCGGCGGAGGCGCGGCAGTTGGCCGCTGCGGTGCCGGACGCCGGGCTGTCGGTGCCGCGGGCGCGTTTCCTCGCCGCGCAGCTGGCGGCCCTGGAGTGCTCCGGCCGCACGCTGGCCGGCGAGCCCGTCTCGTTCCGCGACGAGGTGCAGGCCTACTTCGACGTCGACATCGAGCCGGCGGACCAGGACCAGTACCGCGAGGCCCACCGGGCGCTGTCCGAGGTGCTGCCGCCCGGCCCGGGGTCGCTGACCGAACGGCTCGCCGAGGTGCGCAGGCGCGACGAGGTGCCCACCCGCGCGCTCGGCCCGGCCGTGCAGGCGCTGTCCAGCGCGCTGCGGGACCGGGCCCGCGGCGCAGTTCGGGCTACCCGTCCAGGAGTCCGTCGACTACGAGATCGTCACCGACCAGCCGTGGAGCGGGTTCAACTACTACCTCGGCGGCTACCGCTCCCGGGTGGCGATCAACGCCGACGTGGGGCACCGGATGGCCCAGCTGCCGCACCTGGTCGCGCACGAGTCCTACCCGGGGCACCACACCGAACACTGCCGCAAGGAGGCCGGCCTCGTGCTGCGTGGCGGGCAGGACGAGCACACGATCTTCTTGGTGAACACCCCGCAGTGCCTGATGGCCGAGGGCATGGCCGACCTCGGGCTGACCGCCGTCGTCGGCCCCGGCTGGGGGCCGTGGACCGCCGGTATCCTCGCCGACCTGCGGCTGCGCATGGACGGCGAGCTGGCCGAGCGGATCGAGGCCGCGATGAGCCGGCTGCTCCCGGTACGGCAGGACGCCGCTCTGCTGTTGCACGACCAGGGACGGTCGCCGGACGAGGTCGTGGACTACCTGTGCCGCTGGCTGCTGATCTCCGAGCCGCGGGCCCGGCAGATGTTGCGCTTCCTGGCGCACCCGCTGTGGCGGGCCTACACCTCGACCTACGTCGAGGGCTACCGGCTGCTGCGGTCGTGGCTGTCCGACGGCCCCGGCCCCGGGCCGGAGTGGGTGCGGTACCGCAGGCTGCTCGACGAGCCGCTGGTACCGGCGTCCATCCGCGAGGAGCTCGGGACCGAACCCGCCGCAACGAAAGGCACTTTCGTGCAATAGGGCCGCACATAGGCGCCGTTGATCACGCTGGTTCTGCGACGAATGGCGACGAGTGGTAGTTAGGCGACGACGGACGGTAGTCCATCCCGCTGGTTGTCGTGCGCCAGATCACTGATTCGGGTGCGTTTCTGTTGACGCCGCTGGGCGGTTCGCAGGTACCGTCCGGCGTAGCGGGCCGCATCCTTGCGGACCGCCCGGGGAGGCCCTGGTCGTGGTTCTCGCGAACTCACGAGGGGGCCGGCACCCGGCCCTCGCGGGCGTGCCGACGGCAGCACCTGCGCCGGTCGGACGTTCGAACGGGGCTGGCCGGCCCACCGCGTTGCGGGTGCGGTGCCGTGCCCGTGAGGGAGAGCCCCTTGACCGGACCGAGTTCCGCCCGACGCACCTACGTCCTCGACACCTCGGTCCTGCTGTCCGACCCGTGGGCGCTCACCCGGTTCGACGAGCACGAGGTCGTCCTGCCGCTGGTGGTGATCTGCGAACTCGAGGCCAAGCGGCACCATCCGGAGCTCGGCTACTTCGCCCGGCAGGCGCTGCGCATCCTGGACGACCTGCGGATCCAGCACGGCCGGCTGGACGCCCCGGTGCCGGTCGGCGACGGTCGGCGGCACCCTGCACGTCGAGCTCAACCACACCGACCCCGCCGTGCTGCCGGCCGGGTTCCGCACTGACAGCAACGACTCCCGGATCCTGGCCTGCGCGCTGAACCTGGCGTCCGAGCGGCGTCAGAGCGCTCGGCAATCGACGCTGCACGGCGGTCACGTCGTCCTGGTCACCAAGGACATGCCGCTGCGGGTGAAGGCGTCGGCCGTCGGGCTGGCCGCCGACGAGTACCGCGCGCAGGACATCGTGCCGTCCGGCTGGACCGGGATGGCCGAGCTCGACGTGTCCCGGAGCTCAGGTCGACACGCTGTTCCGGACGGACGTGATCGACCATCGACGCGGCCCGCGAGCTGCCCTGCCACACCGGGCGTGAAGCTGCTCGGCGGGCCGTCAGCTCGGCGCTCGGCCGGGTCACCGCCGGACAAGCAGATCCGGCTGGTCCGCGGCGAGCGGGAGGCGTTCGGGCTGCGCGGCCGCTCCGCGGAGCAGCGGATCGCGCTCGACCTGCTGATGGACGACGAGGTCGGCATCGTCTCGCTCGGCGGCCGGGCCGGCACCGGCAAGTCGGCGCTGGCGCTGTGCGCCGGGCTGGAGCTGGTGATGGAGCGCCGCGCGCACCGCAAGGTCGTGGTGTTCCGGCCGCTGTACGCGGTCGGCGGGCAGGAGCTCGGCTACCTGCCGGGCAGCGAGAACGACAAGATGCAGCCCTGGGCGCAGGCGGTGTTCGACACGCTCGTCGCGCTGGTCGTCCGCCGAGGTGATCGAGGAGGTGATGGCCCGCGGGATGCTCGAGGTGCTGCCGCTGACCCACATCCGCGGGCGGTCGCTGCACGACTCGTTCGTGATCGTCGACGAGGCGCAGTCGCTGGAGCGCAACGTGCTGCTCACCGTGCTGTCCCGGCTCGGCACCAACTCGCGGGTGGTGCTCACCCACGACGTCGCGCAGCGGGACAACCTGCGGGTCGGCCGGCACGACGGCGTCGCCGCGGTGATCGAGACGCTGAAGGGCCACCCGCTGTTCGCGCACGTCACGCTGACCCGCTCGGAGCGCTCGCCGATCGCGGCGCTGGTCACCGAGATGCTGGAGGGCCCCGCCGCATAGCGAAGGGCGGCACGAAGGGAAACGAGCCCGCCCGTCGTCACCCGCACCCGGCTCAAATCCCGAATGAGCGGGCTTATTGCGGGTCTGGACACGCCGCCGACACCGAATAAGCCCGCTCATTCGGGATTGAGGCGGCGCAGCGGCAGGCCCTCGGCGTATCCGGCCGCGGTCTGGACGCCGACGACGGCCCGCTCGTGCAGCTCGTCGAGGTTGCGCGCGCCGCTGTAGGTGCAGGCCGAGCGCACCCCGGCGCAGATCACGTCCAGCAGGTCCTCGACGCCGGGGCCTGCCGGGTCGAGGTGCATCCGCGAGCTGGAGATGCCCTCCTCGAACAGCGCCTTCCGGGCCCGGTCGAACGGCTGGTCGGCGCGGGTGCGCGCGGTGACCGCGCGCTTGGACGCCATCCCGTAGGACTCCTTGTACGGCTGCCCGGCCTCGTCCCGCAACAGGTCGCCGGGCGACTCGTAGGTGCCGGCGAACCACGAGCCGATCATCACCGCGGACGCGCCGGCGGCCAGCGCCAGCGCGACGTCGCGCGGGTGCCGCACACCGCCGTCGGCCCACACGTGCCCGCCCAGCTCACGAACCGCGGCCGCGCACTCGGCCACCGCGGAGAACTGCGGCCTGCCGACCCCGGTCATCATCCGGGTGGTGCACATCGCGCCCGGGCCCACGCCGATCTTGACGATGTCGGCCCCCGCCGCCACCAGATCCCGCGCACCCTCGGCGGTGACCACGTTGCCGGCCACCACCGGCACCCCGCCGCTCGGCTCGACGACCGCGCGGACCACCCGCAGCGCGTCCAGCATCTTCTCCTGGTGACCGTGCGCGGTGTCCACCACGAGCACGTCGACCCCGGCCTCCAGCAGCGCCTTGGCCTTGGTGGCGGGGTCGTCGTTGACGCCGATCGCCGCCGCCACCCGCAGCCGTCCGGCGGTGTCCACCGCGGGGCGGTACAGCTCGGATCGCAGCGCACCGCGCTCGGTCAGCACCCCGGCCAGCCGGCCCTGCTCGTCTAGCCCGAGGGCGAGCCGGGCGGCCCGGCCGTGCAGCGCGTCGAACACCTCGCGGACCGGAGTGCGCATCGGCAGACTGACGACCTCGCGGTCGTCGGCGACCTCGCCGAGCCGGGTGAACCGGTCCACCCCGTCCACAGCGGCCTCGCCGACCGTGCCGATCGGGCGGCCGTCGGCGTCCACCACGACGACCGCGCCGTGCGCCCGCTTGGACATCAGGTTCAGCGCGTCGGCGACCGCGTCCTCCGCGGTGAGCACCAGCGGGGTGTCCCACACCAGGTCCCGCGACTTGATCCAGGCCACGATGTCGGCCACGGCGTGCGGGGCGACGTCCTGCGGCAGCACGGTCAGCGCACCGCGGCGGGCGAGCGTCTCGGCCATCCGCCGGCCGGCCACCGACGTCATGTTCGCGGCGACGACGGGCACGGTGGCGCCGGAACCGTCGGTCGTGCTCAGGTCGACGTCGAAGCGGGAGCCGACCGCGGAACGCTGCGGGACCAGGAACACGTCCTCGTAGGTGAGGTCGTAGCCGGCCGGATCATCGTGAAGGAACCGCACGGAGTACTTAGCCTAGTAGCTCCCGCACGGTGTCGATGGTGTCGGCCTCGTCGGCGGTCTTGTCCGGCCGGTAGCGCAGCACCCTGGCGAACCGCAGCGCGACGCCGCCCGGGTAGCGGGTACTGCGCTGCACCCCGTCGAGCTCGATCTCCACGACGAGCTCCGGCCGCAGGTAGACGACGTGCCCTTCTTCACCGCGCTGCACCGTCGGGAACGTCTCGGTCTGCCAGGCGAGCAGCTCGTCGGTCATCCCCTTGAACGTCTTGCCGACCATGACGAAGGATTCCCCCGCAGGATCTCGATTTGCCGGCTCCGCCGGCGGAAGGGTCCCGGGCGCCGAGGTGGATGTTGGACAGGTAGCCGGTCCGGCGTCCGTAGCCCCACTCGGCGCCGAGCACCACCAGGTCCAGGGTGTGCACCGGCTTGACCTTCAGCCACGCACGGCCGCGCCGGCCCGCGGCGTACGGCGCGCCGAGCGACTTGACCATGACGCCCTCGTGCCCCTCCTCGAGGGCGCTGTCGAGCAGCTCGGCCGCGGCCGCCGGGTCGGGGCGGAGCACGCCGGGCATCCGGTACGCGCCTGCGGCCTGGTCGAGCGCGTCCAGCCGGGTCGCCAGCGGCTCGTCGATCAGGTCGGTGCCGTCCAGGTGCAGGCAGTCGAAGAAGTACGCCCGCTGGGTGCCGGTGCCGAAGCTGCTCATCGAGTCCTGGAACAGCAGCGGCCGGCCGTCGTCGTCGATCGACAGCGCCTCGCCGTCCAGCACCATGCGCAGGCCGGGCAGGGCGCGGGCCAGCTCGACCAGCTCGGGCACGCCCGCGGTGATGTCCCGCAGGCTGCGGGTGAACACCGCGACCTGGGAGCCGTCCCGGTGCAGCTGGACCCGGGCACCGTCCAGCTTGTGGTCGACCAGCACGTCGGGGCCGAGCTCGGCCAGCGCGTCGTCCAGGGTGTCGGCCGGGCTGGCCAGCATCGGCCGGATCGGCCGCCCGAGCTCCAGCCCGATCGCGCGCAGCGCGGGCTCGCCGCCGGTGAGCGCGGCGATCGCGGTGGCCGGCAGCCGCCCGGAGAGCATGAACGCCCGGCGCGCGGCGTCCTGGGGCACTTGGGCCGCGACCGCGATCGCGTCGAGCATGACGCCCTCCAACGCGCCCTGCCGCAGCTCGCCGCCGATCAACGCCCGCAGGAACCGCTGCTCGTCGGCGGTGGCCGCGCTGAAAAGCGCGGAAAGCAGCGCGCGGCGACGCGCCGCCGAGCCGGCGCCCGTGGTGACCGCAAGCTCGTCGAGCGTCGCGTCGACGTCCGTCGGCGTCAGGGTCGCGACGGCGGCCGGTGCCGCGTCCGCGCTGGACAGCGTCCGCCACCCGGTGCCGATCCGGCCCTGCCGCGCGGCGCCGGCCAGCCAGGCGGTGACCGGCTCGATCTCGTCCGGCGCCGCCCGGCGCAGCACCGCGGCCAGCGTCTCGATCTTGGCTTTGCGCGACCTGGTGCCGGCGACGGCCGCGGAGGCGGCGACCACATCGGCGAGCAGCACGGCTCGGATTGTCCCGCGGAACCCCGACACGCCAGTCGCACGCCTCGGCTAGCGGGCAGTTCGCCGGCGGTAGGCGAGCTCGGCCTGCTGGGCGTAGCCGCGCAGCCGGCACGGATGGCGGGGGAGGCCGCAGTCCACGCAGTGACCCGTGTGGTCGGCGACATGGGTCTCCAGCAAGGCTGCGCCAGACCTGCGGGTCGCAGTGTGAGAGCACGTCGCCGAAGGATCCCGGTGTCGGGAGCAGCACCTCGGCATGATCGTCCACCGATTCCCCCAGGCCCACCGTGCACTCCGACGAGCACCGGGACGCTGGGCACCCACCACGGGTGCTCGGATGCTGGCGCCCGCCGGGCGACGGCGGATCGGGATGCCACCGCCGCCCGGCCGACCACGATTCGTTTCGAACCGCGAGGTTGAGACTAGCGGCTTATCCTAAATTTCTTAGGTACTCCGTTTGAGTGGTCTTGCTGACTACGCACCGCACACGGCAAGATTCGAGGCATGTCACGGCGTACCGACCCGACCATGCGCCGACGCCGGCTCGGCCGCGAGCTGCGCAGGCACCGCGAGGCGGCCGGCCGCACCCACGTGCAGGTCGCCGAGGCGCTGGGCTGCTCGGACGCCAAGGTCAGCTACATGGAGTCCGGCCGGTACAAGATCCAGTGGCGAGACGTCCGCGACATGCTCGACTTCTGCGGCGTCAACGACCCGGACGTCGTCGACCCTCTGATCGAGATGGCCCGGCAGTCCGCGGAGAAGAGCTGGTGGATCTCGTTCCGTGGCACCGCCGTGCCGAACTGGTTCGAGACGTTCATGGCGTTGGAGACCGAGGCGTCCACGGTGCTGCACTACGAGCAGCTGGCCGTGCCCGGCCTACTGCAGACCGAGGAGTACGCCGCGGCGATCACCGCCAGTGGTTTCATAACCGCTCCGGAGGAACGGGCGACCGTCGTGGCGCTGCGCATGGAGCGGCAGCGCCAGCTCGTTGCGGACCCACCCATGGAGCTGCGGGTAATCCTCGAAGAGGCCGCCCTCCGCCGCCCGGTGGGCGGCCCGACCATACATCGCGTCCAGCTCGATCATTTGCTCAAGCTCGCGACCTGGCCCAACATCACGCTGCAGGTGCTACCAACCGCGCTCGGCGCCCACGCCGGCCTGCGTGGCCCGTTCACCGTCTTTACTTTCGACGCCGACCCGACGGTGGTCTACCTGGAGCAACACGAGGCGGCGGCATACCTGGAGGAGCCGGCAGTTACGAGAGAATACTTGCGGATGTTCGACCGGCTGCGCACCGACGCTCTGTCCCGGCAGGAATCGGCGGAGCTGATCAACAGGATCATGGAGTGGTAGACCCACTGGGACGCGACGACATGCCAGCGACTTTGCATGGCGGCGGGGGCCAATCACATGAACGCGTTCGTCGCCGGAACACATCGAGGGGAGTTCGACCGCAGATGAGCCAGCTTCACCCCGTCGACCTGAGCAAGGCCGTGTGGCGGCGCAGCAGCACCGCGACCGACGACGAGGAGAACCACGTCGAGATCGCCATGCTGCCCGACGGCCACGTCGCGATGCGGGAGAGCGCCAAGGGCGAGGCCGGCGACGTGCTGGTGTTCACCCCGGCGGAGTGGGACGCATTCGTGCTCGGCGCCAAGGACGGCGAGTTCGACCCGCCCGAGGACGAGGAGCCAGCCGGCTGACCGCCGGCTACCCTGGTCAGCCCGCGCGCTTGGCCTCCTGGAGCACCCAGGTGTTGCCGTCGGGGTCGGCGAAGTCGGCGAACGAGCCATAGTCCCGGTGTTCCGGGTCCGGGCCGGGCTCCCAGCCGTCCGCTCCCATGTGGCGGATCGGCGAGACGTCCACGCCACGGCCGACCAGCTCGTCGCGCGCCTGCTCGATATCCGTGACCACCAGGTGCGTTCCGCGGTAGGAGCCCGGCGCGGCGTCGGTGATCCCCATGCCGATGGAGATCGAGCACGCCGATCCGGGCGGGGTCAGCTGCACGACGCGGAACTCCTCGCCGGCCCGGTGGTCGACATCGAGGGCGAAGCCGGCCCGCTCGATGTAGAACGCCTTGGCGCGGTCCACATCGGACACCGGGACCAGCACCAGCTCCAGCTTGAGGTCCATGCGTGTTGCCTCCTTCGGATCGTCGACCGCCTTGGCTCAGACGAGGCGCACGTCGACGCCGGGCATCTCGGTGAACTGAGTGTCCTGGGTGTACAGCGGTATGCCACAGACGACGGCAGTGGCCGCGATCAGCGAGTCGAACGGGCCGAACCGGATGTTCCGGCTGCGGCCCGCGGCACGGATCGAGGCGCATTCCGCTGCGATCCGCCGATCTACCGGCAGGGCATCGAACTCTGCGACCACAGCGTCCAGTGTCCGCTGCCGTCGCCGCGCGAGATCGGTCGCGCCGCGCTGCTCGGCCATCCTGAACCCGAGGGTCAGCTCCTCGATCGTGATCACGGACAGCGCCGCCTCGTCGGGTAGAGCGAGCAGCGCACGGTCGGCTTCGAGCCCGATCAGGACGCTGGTGTCCAGCAGTCCGTTCACGCCTCGGCCGTATCGTCCACGTCCATTTCCCGGAGCTCGTCGAGCAGTTCGCGGTCGGCGGGGAACTTGCTGAGGACCTCGGCAACCCGCTGTCGCGGGACGAAGCGGCGCGGGCCACGGAGCGGCACGAGCTCGGCGACCGGTACGCCCCGGACCGTGACCGTAAAGCTCTCGCCGTCAGCGACTCGGCGCAAGATGGCGGCGACGTCGTTGCGCAAGTCCCGTTGTGCGATGCGCTCGCTCACAAACCAAGTGTAGCAACTGACTGCTACGGGAGCCGGCAGGGGCTCAGCCGCCGCGGGCCATCCGGCTGACGTCCAGCGCGGCGTCCAGTTGCTCGGCGGTGATCCGGCCGGCGGCCACGTGCCCGCGTTCGATCACGACATCCCGGATCGTCTTGCGCTCGGTCAGTGACTGCTTGGCCACCGCCGCCGCCTCCTCGTAGCCGAGGTAGCGGTTCAGCGGCGTGACGATCGCGGGGGAGGACTCGGCGTACTCGCGCATCCGGGCCACGTCGGCCTCCGCGCCGTCGATCACCCGGTCGGCGAGCAACCGGCTGACCGCGGCCAGCAGCCGTGCGGACTCCAGCAGGTTGCGCGCCATCACCGGCATCATCACGTTCAGCTCGAAGTTGCCCTGCGCGCCGGCGAACGCGACAGCGGTGTCGTTGCCGATCACCTGCGCGGCCACCATCATCGTCGCCTCGCAGACCACCGGGTTGACCTTGCCCGGCATGATCGAGCTGCCCGGCTGCAGGTCGGGCAGCCGCAGCTCGGCCAGCCCGGCGCGCGGCCCGGAGCCCATCCAGCGCAGGTCGTTCGCGATCTTGTTGAGGGACACCGCCACCGTGCGCAGTGCGCCGGAGGCCTCGACCAGCCCGTCGCGCGCGCCCTGGGCGGCGACGTGGTCGGCGGCCTCGACGAGCACCTCCAGCCCGGTCGACGCCCGTAGCTCGTCGACAACGGCGGCGCCGAAGCCCGGCGGCGCGTTCAGCCCGGTGCCCACCGCGGTGCCCCCGATCGGCAGCTCGGCGAGCCGGGGCAGGGTGGCGTGCAGCCGGGCGATGCCGTGCTCGACCTGGGTCGCCCACCCGCCGGCGGCCTGACCGAGCGTGATCGGCACCGCGTCCATCAGGTGCGTCCGCCCGGCCTTGACCACGTCGGCCCACTCCGCCGAGCGCCGTCGCAGGACCGCGGACAGGTGCTCAAGGGCCGGCACCACGTCGGCCAGCACGGCCTCGGTGGCCGCGACGTGGATGGTCGTCGGGAACACGTCGTTGGACGACTGGGAGGCATTGACGTGGTCGATCGGGTGCACGTCGAGGCCGGTGGCGCGGGCCGCGACGCTGGCGATCACCTCGTTGGCGTTCATGTTCGAGCTGGTGCCCGAGCCGGTCTGGAACACGTCTACCGGGAACTGCTCGTCATGCGCACCGGACGCGACCTCGTCGGCCGCGGCCGCGATCGCCTCGGCGCGCTCCGCGTCCAACACGCCGAGCTTCCCGTTCACCCGGGCCGCGGCGGCCTTGACCAGCCCGAGCGCCCGGATCTGGGCGCGCTCCAGCCCGCGCAGCGAGATCGGGAAGTTGTCCACCGCGCGCTGGGTCTGGGCGCTCCAGAGCGCGTCGGCCGGCACCTGCACCTCGCCCATCGTGTCGCGCTCGACCCGGAACCCGCCGTTGTCGCCCATGGTGCCCGGCATACCACCCCGGGCGGCCGCCGCCAACGCGGCCTGCGTCACCACCGCCTACCGAACGAACGGCACTTTCGTGCAATAGGGCCGTACAACGGCGCCGTTGATCTAGAGGTCGGGGTGCGGCAGCAGGTCGCGGACGGCGGTTGCCGACTCGGCGGCGAGCGCCGCGGCCGCGGTGCCCGCCGCCTCCACGGTGTGCACCCCGCGCACCGCCTGCTTGATCGTCGGGATGGCCCGGGGCGCCACGCTCAGCTCGCGCACGCCGAGCCCGACCAGCAGCCCGGCGGCCCGCTCGTCGGCGGCCAGCTCACCGCACACCGCGACCAGCTTCGACGGTCCGGCGGCGGCGGCACCGCGGCAGACCGCGTCGACGAGCGCCAGCACGCCGGGGTCGAAGTGGTCGCCGACGCCGGCCACCGCGCCGTTGCCGCGCTCGGCGGCCAGCGCGTACTGGGTGAGGTCGTTGGTGCCGATGCTCAGGAAGTCCACGTGCGGGGCGAAGGCCGCCGCCTTCAGCGCGGTCGCCGGCACCTCGACCATGATCCCGACCTGCAGATCCGGCCGGCTCGCCCCGGCCGACCCGCTTGATCGCGTCGTCCAGCAGCTGGCGGGCCTGCACCACCTCGTCCAGCCTGCTGACCATCGGGAACATCACGCTGACCGGCACGTCGTGCGCCAGCCGGACGATCGCCAGCAGCTGGTCGGCGAGCAGCGCGGGGCGGGCCAGCGACAGCCGGATCCCGCGCACCCCGAGGAACGGGTTGGCCTCGGCCGGCATCGGCAGGTAACCGAGCGGCTTGTCCCCGCCGACGTCCAGGGTGCGCAGCGTGATCCGCCGGCCGTCGAGCGCCTCGGCGATCTCTCGGTAGACCGCCTCCTGCTCGTCGACGTCCGGGGCCCGCGATCGACCCAGGAAAAGGAACTCGGTGCGGACCAGCCCGGCGAGGTCGGCCCCGCTCGCCGCGGCGGCGCGGGCGTCCTCGAGCGAGCCGACGTTCGCGCCGACCAGCACCTCGACGCCGTCGCGGGTCAGCGCTGTCGTCTTGCGCGCCGGCCACGGCGAGCCGCTCCCGGCGGTCGAGCTCGGCCGCCCTCGCCCGGAAGCTCGCCTGAACGGCGGCCGCGGGATCGACCACGACCTCGCCGCGGGTCCCGTCCACCGCGAGCAGCGTGCCGTCCGGTATCCGGAGCACCGCCGGCCCGGCTCCGACCACCGCCGGCACGCCGCGCCCCCGGAGCAGGATCGTGGCGTGCGCGGTGGTGCTGCCGAAGGCGAGCACCACGGCGTCCACCCGCGACGCGGTCCAGCTCGGCGGCCTCGGCCGGGGTGAGATCGCCGGCCACCAGCACCCCGCCGGGCAGGCCGTCGAGGCCGGGCAGGCCAAGCAGCTCGCGGAGCACGGCCTCCCCGACGGCGCGTCACGTCGGACGCCCGGGCCTGCAGGTACGGGTCGGGGATCGCGGCCAGCTCGGCGCGCGACCCGCTCGACGGCCGCCGCCCAGGCGGGGGCGGCGGCCTGCCCGCCGTCCACCCGGGAGCGCACCTCGCCGAGCAGGTCGGCGTCGTCGAGCAGCAGCAGGTGCGCGTCGAAGATCGCCGCGTCCGCCTCGCCGATCTCGCGCGCGGTGCGGGCCCGGACCCGCTGCACGTTGCGCCGGACCGCGGCGATCGACTCCTTGAGCCGTCGCCACTCCAGCGCCGGGTCGTCCGCCCGGGCGTCCGCGACGTTCAGCCGGGCGTCCCCGCAGCGAGGCCGCCGGCCCGATTCCGACCCCGGGGGATGCCGCCACCGGTCCGGATTCGGCGGCTGCCGGTGTCGTCATGGTGGCATTGACCGCAGTTGACGCAGCCGAAGCCACAGTGACGTCACGTTGCGCGGTGCCGCTCCGGGTCGGCGGGCTCGTCGAAGCCGCGGGCGGCCAGCGTCAGGACGTGGTCCAGCGCCTCCCGCGCCTGGTTCCCGCCGACCCGGACCTCGACCTCGTGGCCGCGCAGGGCGCCGAGGGTGGCGACCTTGGACAGGCTGGACGCGGGCACCCAGCCCGACTCGGTGGTCCGGTTGCGCAGCTGACACCCGGGCGTCCAGCATGCGCACCGCCTGGACCAGCCGGGACGCCGGCCGGGCGTGCAGCCCGTGCAGGTTCGTCACGGTGAACGCCCCGGCCAGCTCGCCCGGTCCGGGCGGGTCGCCGGCCAGCTGGGCGGCCCCGGCGGAAGTGTCGGCGCCCAGGTGCGAGGACTTCCCGGCCAGCGCCGCGGTGGCCTCGGCGGCGACCTCCTCCCGGCCCGCGCCGCCCGCGGCCGCCACCGCGGCGACGATCAGACCCTCGACCAGCGGGGCCGGGCAGAGCAGCGACCCGGGTCCTGGCCGACTCGTCGAGCAACTCGAGGGCGAGCTCGGCGGAGAGCACCGCGCTGCCGAGGTCCATCAGCACGACGACGCCCTGGCCGGTGTCGGCGGCCCGCACCGCGTCGAGGATCTGGCCGGCGTCGGTGCCGAACGTGGTGTCGTCCAGTCCCGCGGCGATCTCGATGCGCACCCGACGGCCGTGCAGCATCTCGCGGGCGAGTGCCACCGCGGCGCGGGCCAGCACCCGGCTGTGCGACACCACGACCAGCCCGACCAGGCCGGTCGGCTCCTCTTGGGGATCCACCGGGTGCTCCTCAGCTCTGCGCCAGCGCGGTCGCGGCCGCTGCGAGCAGCAGCGCGGAGGACGTCGCGCCGGGATCCTGGTGCCCGACGCTGCGCTCGCCGAGGTAGCTGGCCCGACCCTTGCGGGCGAGCATCGGGATCGTCGCGTCGCGGCCGGCTGCGGCGGCGTCCGCCGCGGCGTGCAGCGCGTCCGGCAGCGAAACCCCCGCGGCCAGCGCGGTGTCCAGCGCCTCGGCGCCCGGCGCCAGCGCGTCGAACATCGTCTTGTCGCCCGGCCTCGGCCTTGCCGCGGGCGACCACACCCTCGATCCCGGCGCGCAGCGCCTTGGCGAACGCCGGACCGTCCAGCGAGTCCACCTCGCCGGACGCGGTCGCCATCCGTAGGAAGAAGGTGCCGTACAACGGGCCGCTGGCCCCACCGACAGTGCTCACCAGCGTCATCCCGACCTGCTTGAGCAGAGCGGCGGCGCTGGCGGGCGATGTGCCGTCCAGCGCCACCACGACTGCGGCCATCCCGCGATGCATGTTCGCTCCGTGGTCGGCGTCGCCGATCGCGGAGTCGAGCCGGGTCAGCAGATCCTGGTTCGCCTCGATCGTCCGGGCGAACTCCCGGATCCAGCGGTCCAGCCCGTCGACATCCACCGCAGTGCTCATGGCGTCACAGACCCCAGCGCAGGGCCGGCGTGCGCACCGGCGCGTCCCACAGCCGCGAGCAGCTCGTCGTCCGCCTTGAGCAGCGTGACCGAGCAGCCGGCCATCTCCAGGCTGGTGATGTACGGGCCGACCAGCGAGCGGGCCACCCGCACGCCGGCCTTGTCCAGGATCGTCGCGACCTCGTTGTACATCAGGTACAGCTCGATCAGCGGGGTGCCGCCCATCCCGTTGACGAAGGCGATCACGCCGTCGCCGCCGGTGAAGTCGAGGTCGCGCGAGGATCGGATCCAGCAGCAGCTCGGCGACCTCCCGGGCCGGGGCCAGCGGCACCCGCTGCCGGCCGGGCTCGCCGTGGATCCCGATGCCGATCTCGATCTCGTTCTCCGGCAGGTCGAAGGTCGGCTGGCCGGCCGCGGGCACCGCGCACGAGGTGAGCGCCATGCCCATGCTGCGGCCGTTGGCGTTGACCCTCCGCGCCACGTCGGCCACCTCGGCGAGGCTGCGACCCTGCTCGGCGGCCGCGCCGACGATCTTCTCCAGCAGCACCGTGACGCCCACCCCGCGGCGACCCGCGGTGTAGAGGCTGTCCTGCACGGCGACGTCGTCGTCGGTCACCACCGCGACCACGTCGACCCCGGTCTCGGACGCGGCGAGCTCGGCGGCCATCTCGAAGTTCATCACGTCGCCGGTGTAGTTCTTCACGATGTGCAGCACGCCGGCGCCGCCGTCGACGTTCTTGGTGGCCTCCAGCATCTGGTCCGGCACCGGCGAGGTGAACACCTCACCGGCGCACGCGGCGTCGAGCATGCCGAGCCCGACGAACCCGCCGTGCAGCGGCTCGTGCCCGGAGCCGCCGCCGGAGATCAGCCCGACCTTGCCGGACACCGGTGCGTCGCCGCGGTAGATGATCTTGTGGTGGTGGTCGACCCGCAGTTCCGGATGGGCGGCCGCGATACCCCGCAGGGCCTCCGACACCACGTCGGCCGGGTCGTTGATCAGTTTCTTCATGACGGTCTCCGCTCAGGCGTTTGCGGGTGCAGGGGCGGCGCTCTCGGCGGTCTCGGGCGCGTTGGTCTCGGCGGGTGCGTTGGCGTCCGCGCGGGTCCGCGAGATCACCACGAACACCAGTGCGGCGGCGACTCCGGCGGCGAACTCGGCCAGTAGGTAGATCGGTAGCTGGGCCCACTCCACGGTCCCGCCGGCGATCTGCTGGATGAGCATCGGGCCGAACGTGCGCGCCGGGTTGATCGACGCACCGGTGGCCGGGGCGACCGGGATGATCGCGGCGAACACCACGAGGCCGATCGCGAGCCCGGCGAAGCCGGCCACTGCCTTGCGGTGGATGACGCCGAACACCGTGAACACGAGGATGAACGTACCGACGAACTCGGCGGTGAAGGCCTGTACTGGGCCGACGCCCTCGCCGAACGCGGCGACGCCGAGCCCGACCTCGCTGGCCTGCATGCCGAGCACGCCGATGATCGCCGCGGCGCCGATGCTGGCGCCGACCAGTTGGGCGCCGATGTAGGCCGGCACCTGGGACCACGGGAACTTGCGGGTGACGGCAAGGCCGAGCGTGACGGCCGGGTTGATGTGGCATGCCGGAGATGTGGCCGATCGCGTAGATCGCGGCGACCACGACGGTGGCGAACGCGAAGGAGATCATGCCCAGGTCGGCCATCGTGAACGGCGAGTCCCCGTTCACGATGAGCGTCGCGGGAACCGCCCCGACGCCGACGAAGACCAGGAACGCGGTGCCGATCACCTCTGCGGTGAGCTTTTGAACCATCGATGGCTCGTCCATGGAGCCCTCCTCGGGCTGTTGCACTTTGTCGAATAGCATTCGACTATGTCGAACGTGTCTCGCAAGGTACGCTGCTGTGGTCGAGGACACAAGAGGTCGTTCGGTGTCATCGAACTTCGGGCTCATCGAAACTCCGGTGTCATCGAACTTCGGCTTCATCGAAGGAGGGCAGGTCAGGTGATCCAGGCGGTGGACCGCGCGCTGCGCATCCTGACCGTCCTGCAGGGCGGGCGGCGGATGAGCCTCGGCGAGATCGCGCACCGGCTCGACCTGGCGCCTTCTACCGTGCACGGGATCATCCGCACCCTGCTCGCGCACGGGATGGTGCAGCAGGAACGGGACTCGCAGCGCTACCGGCTCGGGCCGGCCACGCTGCGGCTGGGCAACGTCTACCTGGACACCCTCGAGCTGCGCTCCCGGGTATCCACCTGGGCGGAGGACCTGGCCCGGCGCACCGGCTGCGCGGTGCGCACCGGGGTGCTGCTGCTCGGCGAGGTCGTGGTGGTGCAGCACGAGCCGCGGCCGGACGGCACCCGGCAGATGCCGGAGGTCGGCATAGTGATCCCGGCGCACGCCTGCGCGCTGGGCAAGGCGCTGCTCGCCTTCGACGGCGCCGACCTCGACTGGAGTGCGGTGCGCAGCATGACCGGTGAGACGATCACCGACCCGGCCGCGCTGGAGGCCCAGCTGGACGTGGTGCGTCGGACCGGGATCGCCACCGAGGTCGAGGAGGCGGTGCTCGGTGAGTGCGGGCTCGCGGCGCCGCTCGGGGACTCCTCCGACGAGGTCGTGGGGGCGATCGGGCTGGTCGTGCCGGCCGGGGACTGGCCGCTGGACGCCTCGGCGACCGACGCGCTGCGCACCACCGCGCGCGCGATCTCCCGCGAGCTCGGCGCGCCGGCCTGGCCGCCGCCGGTGCCCGCGCGGGTTGCGCGACCGGCGACTGCGTGACGGCCGGTTCCGCGGTGTCCAGACCTTCCGGTCCGTCCCGGTTGGGGCTGGGCCTGGCCGCGCTGGCCCGACCCGCCTACCTCACCTCCGGACGTTCGGCCGACCTCGGTGCCCGCCGCACGGTTGCCGACCTGCGAGCCCGCACGTTCGAGGTGCTGGACGCCGGCTACGCCGCCGGCATCCGCTATGTCGACGCGGCGCGGTCCTACGGGCGGGCGGAGGAGTTCCTCGCCGGCTGGCTGCAATCACGGCCGTCGGTCGATGACGTCGTCGTCGGGTCGAAGTGGGGCTACCGGTACGTCGGCGACTGGAAGCTGGACGCCGAGGTGCACGAGGTGAAGGACCACTCGCTGGCCGCGTTCACCGCCCAGTGGGCGCAGAGTCATGCGCTGCTGCGGGATCGGCTGCGGGTGTACCACGTGCACTCGGCCACCCTGGAGACCGGCGTGCTGACCGACGCTGCGCTGCACCGCGCGCTGGGTGAGCTGCGCGACGGCGGGGTACGGGTGGGGGTGTCGACCTCCGGACCCCGGCAGGCCGACGCGGTCCGGGCCGCGCTGGCGGTGCGGGTTGACGGCGAGCCGCTGTTCACCTCGATCCAGTCGACATGGAACGTCCTCGAGCCGTCGGTGGGTCCGGCGCTCGCCGAGGCGTCGGCCTCCGGTGCCCGGGTGATCGTCAAGGAGGCGGTGGCCAACGGACGGCTGGCGCCGGGTGGCGCGGACGGCAGCGCCGGCACGGTCAGGGCGGCTGAGCTGGCCGCCGAGCTGGGCGTCGGGGTGGACCAGCTCGCGATGGCCGCCGCGCTGGCCCAACCGTGGGCCTGGCGAGTGCTTTCCGGCGCGGTCAGCGTCGACCAGCTGGACAGCAATGTCGCGGCGTCCTCGGTGCGGCTCCCCGCGCCGGTGTTCGACGAGCTGGCGATGCTCGCCGAGCCGGCCGAGTCGTACTGGGCCGCTCGGTCCCACCGCGCGTGGGTCTGAGCCGCGACTACCCAGCGACGGCGGCGACTGCCTCGATCTCGCACACCGCGCCCGGCACGCCGAGGCCGGCGACGAACGCGAAAGTGATCGCCGGTGGGTTCGGCCGGTTTCCCCAGACCTCCATGAACGCTCCGAAGCCCTCCTCGATTGACTGCCCCTCGACGACCAGGATCGTCCACTTCACGACGTCGGTGATCGCCGCTCCGGCCGCTGCGAGGCAGGCCTGCAGGTTGGCCAGCGCCTGGCGGGTCTGGCTGGCGATGTCCGGCCCGACCACCCGGCCGGTGGCGTCGACGCCGTTCTGTCCGCCGACGTAGATCGTGTCCGCACCCGCCGGAACCCGCACTACCTGGGTGAACGCCGGATTGACGTGCAGTTCCTCGGGATTGATGTAGGTCGCGGTAGTCATGTCGCCAGCGTAACCAGTTATAGTGGTTACGTGCAAACCAGGGCGGAGTCTGCCGCTGTCCGTGCGCCGACGGTTCCTCAGCGGCCGGGACTGCCTGGACTTCACCCACACCGGCGGCGAGGGCGAGTACGCGGTCTGGGAGATCGTGCACACGCCGGCGGACCTCGGCCGCTGGCTGGCGCTGATCCTGCGGCTGGACGGGCTGCCCGCGACGGCGGCGGACCTGGCGCCGATGCGAGCGCTCCGCGCGGCGATCACAACGGCGGCCCGCGGCATCGTCGCCGGGCGCCCGATCGCCGCGGCCGACCGGGCGACGATCAACGCGGCGGCCGATCACCCGCCGCTGGTGCCTGCGCTGGGTCCGGACGGGACGAGCACCGTGGTGGCCCCGACCGTCGACGCGGCGCTGTCCACGCTGGCCCGCGACGCGATCGACCTCTTCGGCGGTCCGCTGGCCGGCCGGATCCGGATCTGTGCGGCCGAGGACTGCGGGCTGCTGTTCGTGGACACCTCCCGGCCCGGGCGGCGCCGCTGGTGCTCGATGGAGCGCTGCGGCAACCTGGCGAAGGTGCGCAACTACCGAGGCCGGGGGAGCTCCGGAGCCGAGGGGAGCACGTCGAGGTCGGTCGCGGAGAAGTCGCGACCCGTGCACAGCACCGGATAGCCGGTGCGCTCCGCGAGGGCGTACACGAAGCAGTCGCCGTAGTTCAGCGCAGCGGGGTGGCGACCCTTGCCGTAGCGGCGCCAGGCGCCGACCGCGCGGTCAGCGATCTCGGCGTCGACGTCGACGATCTCGATCCCAGCGTCACGCATGAACCGGGTGACGACGTCCGCGCCGAGCGGGCCGGACCGCGCTTCGATCACAATGCCGAGCTCCACGTGGGTGGCTGCTGACATCACGCGGACGGCTGCAGCACCCAGGCACGCGAGTAGTTCGCCGTTGCCGGGCTCGGCCAGGATGATCGCCACCGCGGCGGAGGTGTCGACGACAACGGCCCGCGGTCCCGGGTCGGTCATGTTGGCAGGCCGCTGTCGTCATATCCGATGATCTCTTCTGGAGCCCGCTGATCGAGCACCGGGAGCTTTGCGACGTAGGACTGGAGTCTGCGGATCCGGTCGGCCAGACCTGGACCTCGACGTGCGTGCTGACGGGCCAGCCGTTCGCGAAGGGCGATCACGACGGCATCAGTCAAGGACTCGCCCGTCTCCGCGGCCAACTCCCGTGCCAGGCGGTCCGCCTCGTCGCTCTTGATGCTCAAAGCCATGGCAGAAGTATAGAAAGCTAGGATGCTATCTGTAACACACACTGGGGCGCAGCCCGTGTCAGCGGACCACCTGGACGACGTCACCGCGCTGGAGGGTGTTGAAGAACGTCGATGCGGCTGCCTTGCCCATCCGGATGCAGCCGTGTGACAGCGAGCCGAGACTGCCCTGGTGGAAGGCGATCCCGCCGTTGAAGAACACCGCGAACGGCATCGGCGCGCCGTCGAAGAGCCGGCTGCGGTGGTAGCGGTTCTTGAATGTCACCTTGAACGTCCCCGGTGGCGTGCGCCACCCCGCCATGCCGTGCCGGATCGGCGTCGGGCCGTAGGTCACCACGCCGTTGTCCAACAGCCAGGCCTGGTTGGTGGACAGCTTCACGCAGGCCCGCGCGGCAGCGAGGCACGGCGCTCCGACCGCCATCGCGGTCGGAGCCGGCGCCTGAACAACCGGGGCTGCCGCCGGCGCGGCCGGAGCCGGTTCGGCGGCTGCCGGGGCCAGCGGACCGGCGGCCAGCCCGGTCCCGCTGCCGCCCGCCGCCACCGCTGCCAGGTCCGGGTCGGATGGTGCGCTCGCGCCGGTCGCGACCCCGCCGCCGAGCAACCCGGCCCAGGCGACCGCGACGACCAGGGCCAGAATATTGAGCTTCCCCATCCGTCGCACCCCTTACTCGTCCGGCGCGCGCTTGGTCAGACGATCCCGTTGCGCATCGTGAACGGGAGAGTGCGACCAGCGCCAGATACTGATCGGGTGATCAGGAGGAGATCACGGCAGTACGGTCAGCGGGCTCGGCGCTCCCGGAGGAGGGCGATCGACCTGGCGACTCGGCTGGCCCGAGTCTCGGTCTTCTTCGCGCCGGACACCTGCAGGACGTGCCACTGCTGCTTGCTGTAGGACAGGGTTTCCCAGAACTCCTTGGCCGCTGGATCCGCGTCGAGGGCTGCGGCGAGGTCCTCGGGGACGTCCACCTCGCGGGCTGCCGTGTCGAGCCTGACGTCCACGTCGAGAACTTCACCCGCCGACACGCCCGCCGCCTGGCGGCGCTCGGCGCTGACGCCGAGCAGGTAGCGGCCGCCCATTCGCGCGATCGATGTTCGGAACTCGAACCCATTGATGGTCGCGACGACCTTGGGGTGCCTGCCGCCGCCGAGCTCATCGACGACGTTCTCGTCGATTTCGAGGCCGGTGGTGGTCTTGCCGGACGACTCCAGCTTCGCACGGAACCTCATCGCAGACCGCCGTCCCTGCGGGCTCGCGCCATGAGCAGCGTGACCCAGGTCCAGCCGAGGATCACGGCCACCGTGAACGCGAGGTTGACGACCGTGTTGCCAGCGCCTGACGCGATGCCGGCGAACGAGACGAGGTAGTAGACGCCGGTGATCAGGGAGAAGATCGCCCAGCCGGTGTGGCCGCGGCGTTGGAACCAGCGCGCCAACACCAGACAGGCGACGATCAGGCCGAGGAACCCGATACCACCGGCCACGAGGTGCCCGAGCCCGTGCCACGTGATGATCTCCGGCGGCCCGGCCGGGGTGCCAACCGGGAAACCCTCTGCCGGGTCGGCAGGAAGCAGCCCGGCCACTGCGACGCCGAGGCCGAACACCCCGAGCGCGCCCACCGCCACCCGGGGCCGCTGACCGGCGCCGAACGATCGCCCTAGACCGACGGCACCGATCATCGTCAGCAGTCCGGTCGTGACAAGCATCGCCGAGTGGATCCACCCGCCCTCGCCGTTGGCGAGCAGGCTCAGCGAGTGCACCCTGATGTCGAAGCCGTCGCGGACCAGCGCCTCCACCGCGCCGATGCCGACGTACAGCGGTCCAGCAAGGGCGCCCGCGAGTAGCAGCGGTCGGGCCGATCCGGCGCGGCGCCGGGCCGAAGCCTGCTGCTGTGTGGTGTCTGACATGTGCCGAGTCCCTTCCATCAGCCGGCCTACGCCGGGGACACATCCTATGCTAGTACTAGACCGTCCAGTACTCTCCGAATCATCGGCCCTCCGGAAAAGAGCTCAAACGTGGCAGTTGTCTCGGAACGAAGCCGCCGCAAGCGTGCGGAGATCCTCACGGCCGCGACCGAGCTCTTCCTGGCCAACGGCTACGCGGGAACGTCGATGGACGGGATCGCCGCGGCTGCCTCCGCATCGAAGCAGACCGTCTACAAGTACTTCCGCGACAAGGAGGCGCTCTTCCGAGAGATGGTCATGAGCACCGTGACGGACGTGAGCGAGCCGTTCTTGGTGCTCATTCGGGAGGTCGAAGAGGCCCAGGACGTCCCTGGCGCCATCCGCGACCTAGCCCGGAAGTACATCGCGGCGGTGATGACTCCCGAGCTCCTGCGGCGACGTCAGCTCGTCGTGCGGGAGGCCGGCCGGCTGCCGGATCTGGCTCGGGCGTACCACGAGGGGGCACCGCTGCGAACGATCGGGCAGCTCGCCGGGACCTTCGCCCGACTGGTCGAGCGTGGGGAGCTGATCGCGAAGGACCCTGAGGTAGCCGCGACGCACTTCGCGTTCCTGCTTCTGGGCAGGCCACTTGACACGGTCATGTTCCGCGGCGAGCCGACCGACTGGTCGTCCCGGGAGCTGCGGGACATCGCGGACGCCGCGACAGACGCGTTCCTTGCCGCGTACCGTCCGCGAGAACCCTTGAGGTGATCCCGTTGCCACCAGGCCCAGAATCACGACGGATCAACGAGGAGATCAGGGCAGTGGCGGCGCGTCGTCCGGCTGGTCGTCGATCGGGTCGAAGTCGACGGCGGAGTACTCGCGCAGCTTGGTCAGCCGGTGGTAGCCGTCGATCATCCGCACCGTGCCGGACTTGGACCGCATCACAATTGATTGCGTGGTGCACCCGCCGGCCTGGTAGCGCACGCCGCGCAGCAGGTCGCCGTCGGTGATCCCGGTGGCGCAGAAGAAGATGTTGTTGCCGCTCACCAGGTCGTCGGTGCCCAGCACCCGGTCGAGGTCGTGCCCGGCGTCGCGCGCCTTGGCTCGCTCCTCTGTGTCGCGTGGCCAGAGCCGGCCCTGCATCGCCCCGCCCATGCACTTGAGCGCGGCCGCGGTGATGATTCCCTCCGGCGTCCCGCCGATGCCCCACAGCATGTCGACGCCGGTGTTGGGGCGCGCCGCCGAGATCGCCCCGGCGACGTCGCCGTCGGTGATGAAGTGGATCCGCGCGCCCACCCGGCGGACCTGCTTGACCAGTTCGTCGTGTCGCGGCCGGTCCAGGATGCACACGGTCACGTCGGCGACGTCCATGTCCTTTGCCTTGGCCACTCGGCGGATGTTGTCGGCCACCGGCGCGGTGATGTCGATGACGTTCGCCGCCTCCGGGCCGACGGCCAGCTTCTCCATGTAGAAGACCGCCGAGGGGTCGAACATCGCGCCGCGCTCTGCGACGGCGAGCACCGCAAGCGCGTTGGGCATGCCCTTGCTCATCAGGGTGGTGCCGTCGATCGGGTCGACCGCGACGTCCCACTCCATGCCCTCGCCGTTGCCCACCTGCTCCCCGTTGAACAGCATCGGGGCCTCGTCCTTCTCGCCCTCGCCGATCACGACCACGCCGCGCATTGTGACGCCGCCGATCAGTTTGCGCATCGCGTCCACCGCGGCCTGGTCGCCGCCGTTCTTGTCCCCGCGTCCGACCCACCGACCGGCGGCCATCGCCGCCGCCTCGGTGACCCGCACCAGCTCCATCGCCAGATTGCGATCCGGTGGGTCACGGCGTCGGTCAGGGTCCTTGGCAGCGCCTTCGGATGTCGTCATTGCGCCTCCCCAGGGTGGTGCAGCAACCGGTCCGTCAGGTGTGGCGACCGGTCGATCGGTCCGGCGATCGCTCGACGTGCGCAGCGACCGGACGATCATGGCTCGTCCGGGCGCGAGAGCCGTGCGTGCGGATGGTGCCGTGACCTCGCTGTCGGCCAAACCTCGTCTTCGGGACATCCTGCTCTGGTTATCGCTGCTCGTGCCAGTAGCGGTGGCCGCGGCGACGATCGGGCAGGTGCTGCCGGTGCAATCCGCCAGCCCGCCGACGGCGCTGCGCTGATCAGTCCTGTTCGGTCGGTGCGGCCGGCTCGGGGTCGGCGCCGTCCTGCGCCGTGCCGGCCTCGGCGCTGCGCAGCACCGCCTCGACGCGCTGCCGGGCGCCGGCCAGCTGGGCCGTGCAGCGCCGGGCCAGCGCCTCGCCACGCTCCCAGAGCGCGACCGACTCGTCCAGGCTGAGCCCACCCGTCTCCAGCGTGCGGACCACGGCGGCCAGCTCGTCGCGGGCCTGCTCGTAGTCCAGCTCGTCAATGTCTGCAAACGGGCCGGCAGATCGGCCTGCAACAGGGTCGGTCATTGGTCCACACCATCCACCACGGCACTCAGGGCACCGTCGGCGACCCGGACCCGCAGCCGGGTTCCCGGCGGGGCCTCGGCCACCGACCGCAGCACCGGCAGCGGCTCCGCGCCGGGTTGCTCGGGAACCCGCTGCACGACGGCGTATCCGCGAGCCAGCGTCGCGGCCGGTCCGAGGCTGGTCAGCCGCGCCCGGAGGTGCTCCAGCTCGGCTCCGGTCGCGGCGACCCTCCGCTCGACGGCCAGCCGCGCCGCGACGCGCAGCGTGACGACGTCCCGGCCCCGCTCGTCGAGCGCCCGCCCGGGGTCGGCCAGCACCGGACGGGCCCGCAGCGCGTCGAGCAGCCGGCGTTCCCGGTCCACCCAGCCCGCCAGCGCCCGACGGGTCCGGTCCCGCAGTGTGGTGATCTTGGCCAGCTCCTCGGCGAGGTCGGGCACCAGGCGACGGCCGGCCTCGGTCGGCGTCGAGCAGCGCAGGTCGGCCACGTGGTCGACAAGCGGGGTGTCCGGCTCGTGCCCGATCGCCGAGACCACCGGCGTGCGGCAGGCGGCCACCGCCCGGCACAGCGTCTCGTCGGAGAACGGCAGCAGGTCCTCCACGCTGCCGCCGCCGCGGGCGAGCACGATCACCTCCACCGTCGGGTCCCGGTCGAGCGCGCCCAGCGCGTCGATGATCTGCGGGACGGCCAGCGCGCCCTGGGTCGCGGTGTGGCAGATCCGGAACCGCGACCGCGGGCCAGCGGGCCCGGGCGCCGGTGACGACGTCGTGCTCGGCGGCCGACTGCCCGACCGGTGATCAGGCCGATCACGCCCGGCAGGAACGGCAGCGGCCGCTTACGGGCCGGGTCGAACAGTCCCTCCGCGGCCAGCAGCTTGCGCAGCCGCTCGATCCGGGCCAACAGCTCGCCGATGCCGACGGCGCGGATCTCGTCGACCCGCAGGCTCAGCGTGCCGCGGCCGAGGAAGAACCCCGGCTTGCCGTGCACCACGACCCGGCCGCCCTCCGCGACGGCCGGATCCCGGGCCAGCGCGACCGGGCAGGTCAGGGTCAGCGAGACGTCCGCGGCCGGGTCACGCAGCACCAGGAAAGCCGTGCCGGTCCCCGGCCGGGCGGTGACCTGGGTGAGCTGGCCCTCCACCCAGACCGCCCCGAGCCGGTCGATCCAGTCGGCGATCTTGCGGGCCACCGTGCGCACCGGCCACGGGCGCTCGGCGCTGGTCGGCGTCTCCGGCTGGTTCACCTGGGCGGTGGCTCCTACTCCTCGGAGACCGAGGCGATCCGGTTGGTGAGCATCGTGACGAAGGGCGGCCTGTTCTGGTGGCCGGTCTCCCAGATCAAGAGCTCGTGCAACGTCTCGACCGACATCCGGCGCAGCCGGGCCCGGAGCTGGGCGATGGTCAGCTCGTCGTAGCCGGGAAGAGGTGCGTCGTCGGGGGAGCTGCCGTTGACGGTGGGCTCGGCGGCCGGCTCCGGCTCGATCGCCGGCGAGCTCGAGGAGGTTCGGGCCGCGGCCCGCCGGTCGCCGGCAGTCTCGGCGCCCCCGTGGGGCCCCGCCGGCGGCCCTGTCGGTGGTACGGAAGCTGGCACGGTCGTCGGCGCGGTCGGTACGGAAGCTGGCACGGAAGGTGGCTGCCTCACCGTCCACTTCGTCCTCGTCGAACCGCGCCCAGGTGGGCTGCTCGGGCGTGCGGCGCAGCATGCTGAGCGCCCGGTCGCCCTTGATCGCGAGCTCGGTCACGACCTGCTGCAGCCGCATCGACGCCTGCATGACCTGGCTGACCGCGGTGACTGGCAGCTCGACGGACATCCGCGGTAGCTCCTTGGCCTGCTCAACGGCCGTGACGACCAGGCCGGCGGCGACACGGAGCGGCAACGGCAGGGAACTCATGCGGTTCATTCTTACGCTCCTGTGCACTGCCGGCATCCGCCGGGCGGCCGGCAGCCGCGATCCGCCGCCCTGGGGCAGCGCCGGCCGAGCCCACGTAGCCTGGGCGGCATGCCCCCAGCCGATGCCCCCGTCGAGAACCGGCGGGTCCTGCTC